>NZ_UZWD01000079.1 GCF_900631955.1 Devosia equisanguinis
GCCCGCCCGACCCCCGCTCGCCCCCCACCCACAGATCGTCACCCTCGGGCTCGACCCGAGGGCTCTTAACTTGCCAGCGGTGCCGGCGAACCGACCTCTCGCGGGCCACCCCCGAGCCGGACCCGCGTTCCTCAAGCCCCATCCTGCAACCCCGCAAAATCCTCCGGCCGGCGATACTTCACCGTCTGGATATGCTCGCAATACAGCACCAGTTCGCCCTCGCCCTTGAACACTTCATAGGACGCACGACACAGCCCGAGCTCCTTGTATTTCGGGCGTTTTTCGAGATTGGTGCGGATGGTGTAGATGGTGTCGCCGATAAAGGTCGGCTTGATGAAGCGCAGCTTGTCATAGCCATAGGAAAAGGCGTTGACGCAATTGGTGGCCACCAGGCCCAGCCCCGCCGAAAACACGAACGCCCCCGCCACCAGCCTCCTGCCGAACTGGCCCTCGCTGGTGGCGAAGATTTCGTCCGCCACATAGGGGTGCATGTCGGTCACCAGCGCATTGAACGCCATGCTCTCGCCTTCGGAGATGGTCCGGCGCAACGAGCGAATGCGGTGGCCCACCGCCCAGTCCTCATAGAACCAGTTCTCGCTGTTCCACACCGGAATCTCGGCATGCGCCGCCGGCATGGTCTTGGGATGCGTCGAAGAAACCCCAACCGTGCTCATCTCGCGCTCACTTTCCATTCTCTCGCCTCCCTCCCCCTTGAGGGGAGGGATTGAGGGTGGGGGTCCATCAGTGGATCAC
>NZ_UZWD01000078.1 GCF_900631955.1 Devosia equisanguinis
GCCCACCCGCCGCCAGCACCGTGGCCCGCGCCCGCACGAAGATCGGCTCGGAATAACGATCCCCCAGCTTGCGGCAATAAACGCCGACGACGCGCCCGTTTTCCCGCGCCAGGCTCAGCGCCGTGATCCCCTCGACCACACGGATGGACGGCGTGCGCCGCACCTGAGCGATGATGGCCTGCATGATGGCCCAGCCGGCCCGGTCGCCCTCGACCTTGACGATGCGATTGGCCGAATGGGCAGCCTCCCGCCCCAGCTCGAAATTGCCGAAATCGTCACGATCGAACGGCGTGCCCCAGCGCGCCAGGTCCTCGATCCGCGCCACCGCCTCGGCAGTCACCCCTTCAGCCGTACCATGGTCGACAATGCCGGCCCCGGCCATTTCGGTATCCTGCGCATGGGCATGGGGGCTGTCGCCCTCCCCCATCGCTGCCGCTACCCCGCCCTGCGCCCAGGCCGAGGATGCCCCGGTGCCCAGCGGCTTGGGCGAGAGCACCGTCACCGGCCGCGGCGCCAGCTTGAGCGCGGTAAACAATCCCGCCAGCCCCGCTCCCACGATCAGCGCCCCATCGGCATAAAGCGTATTGTCGAATGTGGTCATGGCGTCCTCCCGCCTTGGCGGGATACGCCCCACGCGCCCGCGGCACAAGCCGCCCCAATCAAAAAGGCCGGTCACCCCGAAGGACAACCGGCCCCACGCCTCGGGGGAGGAGCGTGTATTCAGGCGATCCAGATGCCGTTATCGATCTGCGCCGCCACCTGCTGCTGGTTCTCCTCGCTCTCCGAGAAGAAGGCGAGCAGGTCGCCGCGATTGGTCTGGTTGTTGTCCAGCCGCTGCACCCAGTAATTATAGCCCTCGCTATCGGCACCGCGATCAAGCGTATGCAGGTAGAGCAGTTCCACGAACCGTGCATTGGACACGGTCTCGACCGTCCCGAAGGTGCGCACGAATTCGGGGGAATGGATGAAACTGTCGGCAATGGCAGCGAGGCTGACATTGCCGGTATCGAGCCGGCCGATCCAGTAGGTCAGCCCCTCGGCATCGGGCATGCGGTCGAACGCGGCCTGGTAGAGCCGATAGGCCATGCCGGCATTCTCGCCGCCACCGGTATCGAGATAGAGCGTGCCCTCGAAAAACTCCACGCGCTCCACATCCTTGAAATAGTAGAGCGTGTCCTCCTTGGCGAACACCACCGCATTCTTGCCGGAGGCGAAAGCCATGCCCTCCGAACTCTGCGCGAAGGTCACCGTGTCGCGCCCGCCCTTTCCGTCGATATAGGTCGAACCATTGGGCACGAGGAAGCTGTCATTGCCCGCGGTGCCATAGCGCTGGTAGGCGAAGGTCTCGGGGTTCACCTCGCCATCGGGATCGAGATTGTCGTCGGGGTCGAGCGCACCGCCAATGCTGAGCAGCCCCAGCACATCCCCCAGCACCCCACCCAGATCGAGCACTCCACCATCCAGAATACCGGTGAGGTTCAGCAGGCCGGACTCGGATAACAGCCCGTCAAGCTCGAGAATCCCGGTGAGGCCGGAGGTCAGCCCACCCAAATTGCCCAGATTGCCCAGGCCACCGAG
>NZ_UZWD01000077.1 GCF_900631955.1 Devosia equisanguinis
GTTCAGTGATCCACTGATGGACCCCCACCCTCAATCCCTCCCCTCAAGGGGGAGGGAGGCGAGAGAGCCGAAGACGGTTGCGACAATGTCTGAAGATAGCTGCTCCTCCTCGGGGAGGAGATAGGATGGAATGAGAAGGCGGCGCTCGCCGCCTTTATCGACAGTTAGGTAAAGGCAAGACCCATGCGCATCGTCGCCGGTAAATATCGCGGCAAGGCCCTGTCCTCGCCCTCGGATGACTCCATCCGGCCCACCTCCGACCGGGCCCGCGAATCCATCTTCAATATTCTGGGCTCGCGTCTCGGTCCGGTCCTTGCCGACAAGCGCGTGCTCGATCTCTTTGCCGGCACCGGCGCGCTCGGTCTCGAGGCCCTGTCGCGCGGCGCCGCTCACGTCACCTTCGTCGACACCGGGGCCGAAGCGCGCGGCCTGATCCGCGATCACATCGAGGCTTTTGGCGCCGCCGGCATCACCAAGCTCTTGCGCCGCGACGCCACCGCCCTAGGCGCGCCCGGCACCTTCGGCCAGTTCGACCTGGTCTTTCTCGATCCGCCCTACAACCAGGCCCTGGGCGAAAAGGCCCTTGCCGAGCTCGCCGCCAATGGCTGGCTCGCCCCCGGCGCCACGGTGGTCTGGGAAGAATCGGCAACAGCAGAAGTCACTCTCCCCGCCGGCTTCACTCTCGAAGACACCCGCGAATACGGCGCCGCCGCCGTCCGCTTCCTCAGCTTCGGCTGACGTCTTCCCTTCTCCCCTCCAACCCCACCGCCCGTCACCCTCGGGCTTGACCCGAGGGCGTTTGCGATGGCTGGAAGAGCCCTCAGGTCAAGCCCAAGGGTGACGAGAGGAATGAGTGGAAATGCTCACGCCGCCTTCAGACACGCCGCGCATTTGCCGCGGATTTCCATCGTCGTCTGCTCGACCTTGAAGCCGGTCTGCTGCGCCCAGTTGCCCAGCCGCTCCTCGATCACCGCATCGGCGAATTCGTCCACCTTGCCGCAGCCTTCGCAGATGGCGAAGGCGATCAGCCCCTTGCGGTGGCAATGGGTGTCGGCGCAGGCGACGAAGGCGTTGAGCGATTCCAGCCGATGCGCCAGCCCGCGCTCCACCAGCTTGTCCAGCGCCCGGTAGATCTGGAGCGGCGCCCGCAGGCCATCGCCGCGCAGCCGGTCGAGAATATCATAGGCCGAGAGCGGGGCAGGGGCCTCGTTGAGCGCCGCCAGCACCAGCCCCTGATTGCGCGTCAGATCGGCGGGTGGATGGGAATGATCGTGGGCCATGCTCATGCTCTCCTGCCAAATAGACGCGCCGTCGGCACTGCCAGCGACACAAGGAAAATTGCCAGCGCCATCACCACGATGGACGGTCCCGAAGCGGTATCCCAGGTGCGCGAGCCGAACAACCCGCCCACCACCGATACCGCCCCCAGCACCGCCGCTACCCCGGCCATCATTTCCGGCGTCGCGCTCAGCCGCCGCGCCGTCGCCGCCGGGATGATCAGCAGCGAGGTGATCAGCAAGACGCCCACCAGCTTCATGGCAATGGCGATCACCGAGGCCATCAGCAGCATCAGGATGATGCGGCTCACCTCCGGCTTCAGTCCCTCGGCCTCCGCCAGTTCCGGGCTCACCGTCGCCGCCAGCAGCGGCCGCCAGTTGAGCCAGAGAATGGCAAGAATGGCGACGCCGCCGCCATAGATCACCGCAATGTCCTCCACCGAAACCGCCAGGATATCCCCGAACAGGAACCCCATCAGGTCGATGCGCACCTGCGTCAAAAATCCTACGATCACCAGACCCACCGCCAGGCTCGAATGGCTCAAAATCCCCAGCAGCGCATCAGTCGAGAGCGTATTCTGCCGCTGCAGCAGCAGCAAAGCGCCCGCCACCATCGCCGCCACCGCGAACACGCCCAGCGTCATGTTGACTGACAACAGGATCGACAGCGCCACCCCCAGCAGCGCCGAATGCGCCATCGTATCCCCAAAATACGCCATCCGCCGCCACACCACGAAACACCCCAGCGGCCCCGTGACGGCAGCAAGCCCTACCCCGGCAATCAGCGCCCGCGAAAAGAAATCACCGAACATTTTTGATCCCTCTGCCAGAAACGCGAGCCTGCCGGCTCCTTTGCTTTCCTCCTTGATGGCAGGGAATGAGGGTGTGGGGCGCCCTGTGCGCCACCCTAACACCCCCACCTAACCTCCCCCTGAAGCAGGGGGAGGGACCGATCGGATGTGCGGAGCCCTCGGCGAAACCCCTCTTCTCCTCCCCCTCCTTCAGGGGGAGGCCGGGTGGGGGCATTTCGAGCCCAAAACTCTCATTACCCATGCCGGTGCCCCGCATGCTCATGCCCATGATGATGCTCATCCCCCACCACGCAGCCATCGTCATGGTGCTCATGGTCATGATGATGCTCGTAGATCGCCAGGGTCTGCGCCGCGCGTTCGCCGAACAAGGCCAGATATTCCGGGCTCTTCTTCACCGCGCTGGGCGTGCCCCGGCAACAGACATGGCCATTGAGGCAGATCACCGTGTCGGTCTCGGCCATCACCACATGCAGGTCGTGCGAAATCATCAGCACCCCCGCCTGCGTCTCGTTGCGGATCTGCCGGATCAGCTCGTACAGCGCCACCTCGCCGGAAAAATCGACGCCTTGAACCGGTTCGTCCAGCACCAATAGGTCCGGCTTGCGGATCATCGCCCGCGCAAACAGCACCCGCTGGAATTCCCCGCCGGAGAGCTCCTGCACCGCCGCCCGGCGCAGCCGCGACGCGCCCACCGCCTCCAGCGCCGCGTCGATCTCGCCAGCGCCAAAATCTCCGGTCAGCGTCATCAGCCGATCCACCGTCAGCGGCAGCGTCCAGTCGATGGAGAGCTTTTGCGGCACATAGCCGATGCGCAGCCCCGCCTTGCGCGTGACGCTGCCCATATCGGGTTTCATCACCCCAGTTGCCATCTTGGCGGTCGTGGATTTGCCCGATCCGTTCGGCCCGATCAGCGTCACGATCTCACCGCGCGCAATGGTCAGGTCCACCCCTTCCACCAGCACGCGCCCACCCCGCCGCACCCCGGCATTGCTGAGGGTGATCAGGTTTTCTCGTTGCACAATCGCGTTCATTTAGCCTCAGTAAAAAGCTCGGTCTGGAAACAGTCACCAGCGCAGCTCCTCCCCCTTGAGGGGGAGGTTGGGAGGGGGTGAGCCACACGCCTAGGCCCCGTAGCGACGCACTAGAAGCCGCCCCACTCTTTCCACAACCCGTCTTGACGCGTTCCAATACGTTATAGCATAACACCGTCGCAAGCGTAATAATATTACATGTCGCTTGCCTTCCTCCCTTTGCCAAGAGGCCAGACGATGCACAAAATCACCCTTTCCCTTGCCGCGCTCGCCACTGCGCTGCTCACTGGAACGGCCATCGCGGCGCCCACCGTGGTTACGTCCATCAAGCCCATTCATTCGCTGGTTGCGGCTGTCATGGGCGATCTTGGCACTCCGGGCCTGATCGTCAAGGGCGCCGCCTCGCCCCACACCTATTCGCTGCGCCCCTCCGATGCCGCAGCGCTCGAAGGCGCCGATATCGTGTTCTGGACTGGTCATGGCATGGAGTTATTCCTGGGCGACGCGCTCGAGACGCTCTCCACCAAGGCCAAGGTGGTCAAGCTGGCCGACTCTCCCGGCATCGAACTGCTGCCGGTGCGCGAGGGCGGCGCCTTCGAACCCCATTCCCATGGCGACGAGGGCCACGACCACGACCATGAAGGTCATGATCACGATCATGAGGGTCACGATCATGCGGGCCACGATCACGAACATGGCGAAGGCGACATGCATTTCTGGCTCGATCCGGCCAATGCCAAGCTGATGGTTGCAGAGATCGCCACGGTTCTGGCCGAAGCCGATCCGGATAATGCAGCTGTCTACCAGGCCAATGCCGAAGCCGAGCAGCTCCGGCTCGATGAGGTCACCGAGGAACTGCGTCAGACGCTCGTCCCGGTCGAAGGCAAGCCCTTCATCGTCTTCCACGATGCCTATCAATATTTCGAGGCCCGCTTCGGTCTCGACGTCGCCGGCACGGTTACCGTCTCCCCCGAAGTGATGCCCGGCGCTGCCCGCATCGATGAGTTGCGCGCCAAGGTCAAGGAGCTGGGCGCGACCTGCGTTTTTGCCGAGCCCAATTTCGAACCCGCCATCGTCCGCACCATCGTCGAGGGCACCGATGCCAAGGCCGGCGTCCTCGATCCGGAAGGCGCTTCGCTCACCGAAGGCGTCGACCTCTACCCCAACCTTCTCCGCGGCCTCGCCAAGGGCCTGGTGGATTGTCTGGGCTAACGGGCCGCCTGCCATTCCTTGCCGGAGCCATATGGCTACGGTGATCGTCCGGTAAACCGGTCCTGCGGCTCCATCGCCCCCTCCCCCCTTGAGGGGGAGGGTCGGGGTGGGGGGTGGTTCAGTGATTCACTGATGGCCCCCCA
>NZ_UZWD01000074.1 GCF_900631955.1 Devosia equisanguinis
CTCCCCGCAAGGGCAGGGCTATCGAATATGGGCTTGAGCGTGCTGCACACCCCCACCCAACCTCCCCCTGAAGAAGAGGGAGGAGCCGCATCGAGTGCCAGGTGAAATATTGCCAAACACGCAGCCCGAACTCCCTCCCTCTTGAGGGCCTTCGACCCGTGCCGGAGGCAAAATCGCTCCAGTGGAGGGATTTTAGGTCAGAAGGCCGTTCGAGCTCTGCTCGAATGGAATGAGGGGGTGCTGAACCATCCAGGAACCCGTTCGTTCATGGGCGTTTGCTGAACCTTCAGCACCCCCACCTACCCTCCCCTGTAGAAGGGGAGGGAGAGCAGGAGCCGCATCAACCAGAACGCGAAACGCTCTAGAAGCTGCACCTGGCGACGGTGCAAGAAGGGCAAAGCCCTCGGGTCTTCGCCCGAGGGTGACGGCCGGTGGGTGGGGCTGGGGGATAGCGCGGCGATAAGGTGGGAGCCGCAAGGGCGCGTTTGCGGCGGCGTCAGTGTTCGCGGGCGCGTTCGAGGATGCGTTTGCACTCGAGCAGTTCGCGCAGCACATCGGAGAGCTGGTTGCGCGATTCGTCGTCCAGCGCCGGGCTGGCTGTCATCAGCGCTTCTTCGACTTCGGCTTCGTCGCTGGCGGCTTCGGCCTGTTCGATCAGCGGCAGGATTTCGTCCAGCCCCTTGCCCTCGCCCACGGCAATGACATAGCGCGGGCCCTGATCCTTGAGGATCTTCTGCACGCCCTTAATGGTAAAACCCTGATCGTAAAGCAGATGGCGGATGCCGCGCAGCAGCATCACGTCCTCGGGCCGGTAGTAGCGCCGGCCACCGCCGCGCTTCAGCGGCTTGATGGTGGGGAAACGCGTCTCCCAGAATCGCAAGACGTGCTGAGGAAGATCGAGTTCCTCAGCTGCTTCTGAGATGGTTCGGAAGGCGTCGGGCGACTTGTCCAAACCGGGGTTCCTTTACGCAAGAAAGCCTTACTTTCCAGCGTCGACCATAGACTTGTTAATCTTGGACTTCAACACGTTGCTCGGTTTGAACACAAGAACCTGCCGCGGCAGGATCGGGACTTCCTCGCCCGTCTTGGGATTGCGGCCGATGCGCTCGTTCTTGGAGCGGACCTGGAAGGAGCCGAAAGAGGAAAGTTTCACATTGGCGCCAGTTACCAGCGCATCGGTAATCAGTTCCAGAACGCGCTCGACCAGTTCCGCCGATTCGGTGCGGGACAGGCCAACGGTGCCATAGACGGCCTCCGCCAGATCGGCGCGTGTAATCGTCTTCTGAGCCATTCAAACCCCCGTGCAGTCCAAGGTCACAATTCCCGGCCGGCAGGGCATCGATATTTCAGCAATGCCTTGCAGCGGGCACGACTCCCCACGAGCCGAGCCGTTTCGTTCGGGAATCCTTCCCTGTCGACGCCACCGTCTGACCCCATCGCCCCCGGTTCCAGCGTCGGGCTCCTCCACCCGGAGAAACACTAACGCCTTGAAAGGCTTGAGGTCAATGCGCTGAGTTACGTCTACCAGCGAATGAGCGACGCGCCCCAGGTGAAGCCGCCACCCATGGCCTCGAGCATGACCAGGTCGCCGGGCTTGATGCGGCCGTCGGCGACTGCGACGCTCAGCGCCAGCGGCACTGAGGCGGCGGAGGTATTAGCGTGCTGCTCGACCGTCATCACCACCTTTTCGGGCGGCAGGCCGAGCTTGGCCCCTGCCCCTTCGATGATGCGGCGATTGGCCTGGTGCGGCACAAACCAGTCGAGATCGGCGACGGTGTGACCGGATTTTTCCAGTGCCGAATAGACCACGTCGGTGATCTTGCCGACGGCGTGGCGGAAGACCTCGGGGCCCTGCATGTGCACATGGCCGGTGGTGCCGGTGGTGGAGGGACCGCCATCGACATAGAGCTTGTCCCAGTGCTTGCCGTCCGAGCGCAGGGCCGAGGCGATGATGCCGCGTTCCGGCTCGCCCTCGGCCAGCTCGACGCGTTCCAGCACCACGGCGCCGGCACCATCTCCGAACAGCACGCAGGTGGTGCGGTCGGTCCAGTCGAGCAGGCGCGAGAAGGTTTCGGCGCCAATGACCAGCACGCGATTGGCGAGGCCGTTCTTGATGTAGCTGTCGGCGGTGGTGACGGCATAGACGAAGCCGGAGCACACAGCCTGGATGTCGAAGGCGAAGCCATGGGACATGCCCAGCTTCATCTGCACAAGCGTGGCGGCGGCGGGGAAAGTGTAATCCGGGGTGGTGGTGGCGACGATGATCAGGTCAATGTCGTCGGGGGTGAGACCGGCATTCTCAAGAGCGGCGCGACCAGCAGCAACGGCCAGATCGGAGGTGAACTCACCCTCGGCGGCGATGTGGCGCTGCTTGATGCCGACGCGTTGCTGAATCCACTCGTCGGACGTATCGACCGTCTTGGCGAGTTCCGCATTGCTGACGACGTTCGCCGGCAGATAGCTGCCGACACCACGGATAACGGAACGGGTTCTGGTCACGCCGATTTGGCCTCGGTCTCGGGCGCCGCGCTGGGGGCCGCTGTGTGGATGGGAAAGTGCTGCATGCTGTCACCGATCTTGTCGATCAGGCGGCTGCGCGCCATTTCGTAGGCAAGGCCCAGAGCGCTCTTGTAGCCGATCTCGTCGGTGCCGCCATGGGACTTGATGACGATGCCGTTGAGGCCCATGAACACGCCGCCATTGACGGTGCGCGGGTCCATCTTGCGGCGCAGGGCATTGAGCGCGGACGAGGCGAACAGCGCCCCGATCTTGCTCATGAGATTGGCCTTGAGGGCGTTGCGGAGATAGGTGCCGACCTGGCGGGCGGTGCCCTCGGCGGTCTTGAGGGCGATATTGCCGACAAAGCCTTCGGTCACCACCACGTCGACAGTGCCCTTGCCGATATCGTCGCCCTCGACGAAGCCGTGATAGGTAAAGCCGGCGCCGCTGGCCTGCTGCAGGATCTTGCCGGCTTCCTTGATGTAATCGAGCCCCTTCACCTCCTCGGTGCCGACATTGAGCAGGCCGACCGTGGGTGAATCCGAATCAAACAGCGCCCGCGCGAGCGCCGAGCCGAGAATGGCGTAATCGACCAGTTGGCGCGCATCGGCGCCGATGGTGGCGCCCATGTCGAGCACGATGATGTCGCTGCGCAAGGTCGGCCAGATGGCGGCAATGCCCGGGCGGGAAATGCCTTCCATGGGGCGGAGGCAGAAGGTGGCCATAGCCATCAGCGCACCGGTATTGCCGCCGGAAATGGCGACATCGGCGTGCCCGTCCTTGACCGCCTGGATGGCCATCCACATCGACGAGACGTTCTTGCCCTTGCGCAAAGCCTGGCTGGGCTTTTCGTCCATGGCGATGACGGTATCGCAGTGATTGACCGTCGACACAGGCTTGAGTGCCGGAAATTCCTCGAGCAAAGGCTCGATCTGTTCCTTGCGCCCATGAAAGATGAAGCGTGTCTGCTTGCGTTCCCGCAGGGCGAGGTAGGCCCCGTGGATCACGGCGCGCGGGGCGTTGTCGCCACCCATGGCGTCCACGGAAATCGTTATTGCGTCGGTCATTTCAGCCTGTTTTTCGGCCCACCTGGGCGGGCATGCAAACATATCCCATCAGGGGGTCGGTGCAACCCCCGTAGCGAGACGCCTCAGTCCTTGTCGCCCTTGTCCGACTTGAGTTTGGCCAGCTTGGCGAAGGGGCCCGCCTCAGGCTCATCGAGGAGATCCTCGAGTTCGGACAGCGACTCGCCCTCGCGCCGCGGATAGGGATCGAGGGCCAAAGCGAGGGTTTCCAGCAACAGCGTGCTGAGGTCAACCTCGGGACCGTCGATATGGTCGGGAAAATCCTCGTCGTCGAGATCGATGAAGACTTCCGAGCCGGGTGTCGGCGCCTGGGCGCCGCGCGGCGCCGGCAGGAAGACGCGATCGACGTCCTCGGCAATGTCCTCGGGAACCGGCTCGAAGGTGACCACGGAGGCCTGAATGACACGCGCTTCGATCCGGCCCTGGGCACGTAGACCGCCGCGCAGAGGCGTGACGCTGAGATGGGCCTTGAAGCGCTCGACACCCAGGATGTTCATCGCCTCGGCAATGGCGGCGCAGGTCTTCTCGTCGGCATTGACGTCCACCGATCGGCCGCCGGCGGGCAGCCGATCGATGCGGACGATGGCGTCGAACAGGGGGGCGGACTGGCTCACAATACACCCTCGAAATCGATCCTGCCGGCGGTGAGATCATCCAGCGACTGACCGGCGAGCTTGTCGTCCAGCGCCTTCACATAGGCCACCAGCGCCCGCACATCGGGGCTGTCCTTGCCGTCGAAGATATTGCGCGACAACACGCCAGCCAGCGCGTCGTCGTCATTGCGATCCATGGCCTCGTTGATGGCGGCGAGCAGGCCGAAGAAGAGGTTGCCCATCTTCTGGATCTTCTTGGGTACGCCGAGATCGCCGGCACCCATTTCCCGCAGCGAACGATCCATGTCCTTGAAGAACAGATCAAACACCGCCTGACTGAAATCCTTGGCAGATTTCGGGCCGGTGCGGAGGCGGCGGAAGACCAGAGCCATATGCAGGCTGATCATGTCGAAGCGGCCGGTGACGCTATCTGGCACATTCCATTCAGCATAGAATTTGGGCTGCCGGGATTGCGCCACAATGGAATTGTAGGCGGAATAAACGGGTTCCGTAGCGGCGTCCTTGCGGAACAGGGAGAAAATCATGGGATTGCGCTCCGCAGCAGTATCGGTCAAACACAGGCTGGTTGAGGATGCCGGTTCATTGCCAGCTTGCCAGACAGCCGCGTTGACAGCTACACATTCCGGCGGCCAGTGGGCACGCGCCTAGTTGTCACGCCTATAGTCGAGAGCCATCGGGAAAGTCAAATTCATGCACCTGCGTATTGCCAAAGCCTCCGTTGCCGCTGCCGTCTTGGCCGTTGCACTCGCCGGCTGCTCCAGCAGCACGTCGCTGATCTCCAAGCGCACACAGGGCTATGAAATCTCCGATGCGGCCATGGCGCAGATTCGTCCGGGCCAGAGCCAGCAATTGGTGACCCTGGTGCTCGGTTCGCCCCAGTCCACCAACACTTTCGGCGATCAGTCGGCCTGGTACTATGTCGAGACCAAGGTCGAGCAGACCTCGTTCGGCCTGACCATGGTCAAGGAACGCACGGTGCTCGCCATCTATTTCGACAAGAGCAAGAAGGTGGTCGACAAGGCCGTTTATTCGCTGGCCGACGGCAAGGTCGTCACCATCGAAAGCCGTCGCACCCAGTCCTTCGGCGAAGATCGCACCTTCATCGACCAGATCCTGCAGTCGTTCTGATTCGATCTGGATTGACGAATTTCAGGCGCCCTGCTCTTCCGAGCGGGGCGTTTTTGTTTTTGGGGGTTTTTGTGCGTGGGGCGCGCACCCCCACCCGGCCTCCCCCTATAGGAGGGGGAGGAGTTGCATCGCGTTCTGGGTGAGATGTGGGCGAGGCCACTGTTCCGCCCTCGGACTTAATCCCGGGGGCGGTGGGCGGCGAACACTTCTCATGTAGAAGCGGTGGGGAAGTGGCTAGTTGGCGTCCATGTCGACGCCGGCGCGGCGGGCGATGGAGTCGAGGGCGGCGTTGACGAGGCCGCTGGCGTCGTCTTCGTAGAAGGCGCGGGCGACGTCGACATATTCGGTAATCACCACCTTGGCGGGGATATCCTTGCGGCGCAGCAGCTCGAAGGCGGCGGCGCGCAGGATGGCGCGCAGGGTGGCATCGACGCGTTCCATGGGCCAGCCTTCAGCCAGTGCCTCATCGACGGCGGGATCGATCTGCAGCTGGTGCTTGGCAACGCCACTGACGATCTGGCGGAAGAAATCGGCATCGGCCGGCAGATACTGTTCGCCCTCGATCTCGCGGCCGAGGTGGAAGGCGCCGAACTGGGCCAGCGTATCCTCGAGCGTCGCGCGCCCCACATCCATCTGATACAGCGCCTGTACGGCGGCGAGGCGGGCAGCGCCGCGCTGATTGGCGGCGCGCTTGGTCTGGGGATCGCGTTTGGGATAGTCGGTCATTCAGGCGTTCAATTTCATCTTTATGGCAGCCAGGGCGAGCGCGGCGCGGGCCGCATCCCCTCCCCGATCCTGATCGTTCACATTGGCCCGGATCCGGGCCTGCGCTTCGGTTTCCACGGTGAGGATGCCAATGCCCAGGGGCAAGGCATCGACCATGGCAAGCTCAACCAGGGCGCGGATGCTCTCTCCGGCCACGGCTGAGTAATGATTGGTCTGGCCGCGCATGACGCAGCCAAGGGCGACATAGCCGTCATGGTCGCCGACTTCCAGCGCCATGGCCAGGGCCATCGGCACCTCCATAGCGGAGGGAACGGCAATTGTCTCGTGGGTTGCGCCAGCCGCTTCGAGCGCGGCGATGGCCCCGCGCCTCATCTCATCGGCAATGGCCGGATAGGCCCGCCCCTCGACAATGAGAAAATGCTGCCCGTCAGCCGAACCCGGCGCGATGGCAAACCGCTCGCCATAAGAGTCCATGATCAACCTCCCTGCCCTGCCTGGGCGCCAATCATAGCGCAAGCGAAGATAAACCGGCAGGTGAGGCTGGCCGGCAAATGCAGATTATCTTGAACAGGAGACCGGCGCGACGCCGTCACTCCTCGACATCCTTGTCCTGCGCCAGTTCGGCCAGAAAGGAACGGAAGTCGTCGGCGGCAGAGAAGTTCTTGTAAACGCTGGCAAATCGCACGAAGGCCACGTCGTCGAGGCCCTTGAGGCCTTCCATGACATATTCGCCGATCTGGTCGGAGGTGACCTCGACATCGCCCAGGCTTTCGAGCTGGCGGACAATGCCCGAGATCATGCGCTCGACCCGCTCGGGATCGACGGAGCGCTTGCGCAAAGCGGTATTGATGGAGCGGGCCAGTTTTTCGCGATCGAACGGCACCTTGCGGCCGGTCTTTTTCACCACCGTGAGGTCACGCAATTGCACGCGCTCGAAGGTGGTGAAGCGTCCGCCGCAGCCATTGCAGACGCGGCGGCGGCGAATGGCGCCGGAATCTTCGGTGGGACGGCTGTCCTTCACCTGGGTGTCGTCATTGCCACAATAGGGGCAGCGCATGAGTTGGTTGCTCCCTTGTGAGCGGCATCGGCTGAGTCGGGGCGCAGGATTGCGCGGATTTCGGGCGCTGTCATCCCCCGTTCACCGGGATTTTTCGAGCGCAAAACAGGGGCTTATGCCGTGAGATGCGGGGCGGTTTAAATGAGGCCGTATTTGCTTTTAGCGGTTGAGCTTCGATTCATCGCCCCCTCCCCCCTTGAGGGGGAGGGCCGGGGTGGGGGGTGGTTCAGTGA
>NZ_UZWD01000073.1 GCF_900631955.1 Devosia equisanguinis
TCCCAACCTCCCCCTGAAGAAGGGGGAGGAGCCGCATCGCGTTCTGGGCAATAGTGGGTCAAAAGAACCGGTCCGTCTCCCTCCCCTTGCGGGGAGAGTTGGGGTGGGGGATGAGAGCCCGGTGCCAATTCGCCATATGCGATAGCCCTGCCCCTTGAGGGATTTGTTCAGTTAGAGCGCGTTGGGAGGCGCTTAGGCTTAGGCTCCTGCGCTCCCTCCCCCTTCTACAGGGGGAGGCTAGGTGGGGGTGCTGCAGGTTCAGCCCCCCCTCCATCAGGCGTGAGGCACGATGGCGCCCCATCTAAAAAAACACAAAACGCTTTAGCCGCTAAACCTGGCCGTTCTTCTTGTCGCGGCGCGACCGTTGCCAGGTGGTCCATTTGCGGCTCCCGCGCAAAATGGCCATGTTCACCGGTCCCTGCAGGAAGATCAGGTCAAGCGCCAGCAGCAGCAGCCCCAACGGCAGCATCCAGATGCCGAGCACCGGCAGAAAGCTGAAAATGCCGCCCAGTACGAGCAGTATGCCGAGCGGAATGCGGACCCAGCGGGCCTCGGGCCGGCGCACATTGGCCAGCCATCCGGCGGCGGTTCTCGGCACACGGCGCTCCAGCCGGTCAAACAGTCGATTGAGGCGTTGGCCGCTCTTGCTCACTTCAGCATTCCTCCAGGCTGCACCTGCCAATGGGGCAGTCATGGTTGGTAGATGGCGACGCCGCGCGCCAGATCAAGGGGCCATGCACAAGTCCGGGAACCCTCCGCTGCCAAATGCCGTTTCTGCATCAAACACGGAGCGTCCTATGTCCCTAATCGATCTCTTTGCACCCCGCCGCCAGACCCCCATGGATGCCATGGCCGACCAGCTCGACACCCTGCGCCGCGATATCCGCCGCGTCAGCCGCCAGGTCGCGAGCCGGGCCGGTGACACGGCCGACGATGTCGGCGAGGTCGCCGTTGAATTTGGCCGCGAGGCCGCTCGCCGAGGCGCCCATCTGGCTGGTGTGGCCAGCCGTCAGGCCATCAAGGGCGCCGAAGCTGTCCGCCGTGACCCTGTCCCTACCATTGCCCTCGTCGGCACCGCTCTCCTGCTCGCTCACCTGCTCAGCCGCCGCTAAGGCAAATTTAACCATTCGGGTCAGGCCTTCTTTAAGCCTGACGGCGCATTTTCGGGCTGAGCGGCAAAAAAGCCGCAGCCCGGAGTGCCGCCATCATGACCCGCCTTGCGCCCTTAGCCCTGCGCTTCCTCGCTCTCGGCATAATGGCCACCAGCCTCGGCGGCTGCTCGCTGTTCGGCATGAACTTCGCCTTCAATCGCATGAGCGAGAAGGAATGCATGATGCGGGCCATGTATTTCGAATCCAACCGCTCCAGCTCAGAAGGCATGTTGGCGGTGGGAACGGTGGTGATGAACCGCCTGGGCGATCCGCGCTATCCCAAATCGGTCTGCGAAGTCGTCGGCCAGAAAAACCAGTTCGCCCAGGGCGTGCTGACCAAGCCGATGACCGATAGCGGCGCTATTCTTGCGTCCCAGGTCGCTGACCAGGTGCTGCGTGGCCAGCGCCACCCCGGCGTCCAGAACGCCCAGCACTTCCACACTGCCGGCCTGCGCTTCCCCTACAACAACATGTTCTACGTCCTCGAAGCCGGCGGCAACGAGTTCTACGAAAAGCGCACCGTCCGCTAGGACGGCGCTCGGCGCCACGCTCTCCCTGAGTGCTTTCCTGGCGCGTCCCGGCACGCCAGATGCAACGCATACGATGCCGCCCTCGGGCTTGACCCGAGGGCCTGTCAGAGAGCCACCACATGGTACTGGTGATCTGGGCGACTGGCCCTTGGGTTAAGCCCGAGGGCTGAACGGCGTATGTCAGGAAGCACGCCAACACCCAATGCGATAGTCCTGCCCGCAAAGGCGCGGCAGACAGGTCGGCGGTTTTAGCACCATCTCATCCCAAGAACGATGCGGCTCCTCCCCCTCCTACAGGGGGAGGCCGGGTGGGGGTCGGCGCTTGATCCCCCGCCATGCCTGAAAACCCGACACCACCCCTCTTGGACCAGGTCGTTTTCCGGTTCCTCGCCTCACCGCGCCTCAACCGAAGCCCGGCTCAGGAAAAATCCGTGGCCATCCTCGCGTGCGCAGGTCAGCCCCTTGCGCGTCGACAGGCATTGGAACGGGCCCAGTTCAACCACATGGTCGTAATGAAAAACCTGCTCGGCGCCGCAACAGCCGGGGTCGCCGACATCATCGAGAATAACCGCCTCGTCCTGCCCGCCCAGAACGGCGCGCACATAATGCGGCTGCACCCTATCGCACTGGATCTCCGCCAGGCCATCCCAGGTTTCGTAAAAACTGGTTCCACCCTCGGGCGTATAGATGCAGCCGATATTACCCGAGGGCAGCACGAATTCCACCTGCCCTTCGTCATTGGCATACATGTCCTGAAGCTCGAAGGCCTTGGCCGGCACGCCGAGCAACACCGCCACGATGGCGATGCCGGCGACGACGGCGGCGTTGCGGATGAATGCGCGGCGGTGACGAAGTGTATGCATGGCCATGTCCCTCATTGGCGTTGCTCTGTGAGGGTTTTGCCATGCCTGGTTTGAACCGCCGCTGGCGCCAGCGTTCAGAAAGCGTTCATATCACGGTCATCTTCGGCTCTGCCGCAACACATAGCCGATCACCACGGCCACCGCGTCGAACAGCTCGACCGGGATGGTGTCGTCCAGCTCCACCCCGCTGAGCGCCTCCGCCAGCACCGGATTGCTTTCGATCACCACGCCGTTTTCCTCGGCCAGCGCCACGATCCTCTCGGCCACCAGCCCCCGCCCCTTGGCCACCACCCGCGGCGCTTCGCGCGACCCTTTTTCATAGTGCAGCGCCACCGCCAGCGGCCGTTTTGCCTGGTCTTCGCTCATCGCACCGCATCCACGAAATGCCCGGATTGCGGCGGTTGCGGCGCCACTGGCGCGCCGGTTTTGACGATGACCGATCCGGCAACAAGGCCAACGGATTCAAGCGCTTGCTTCAAGTTGTCAATATGTCGCGCGAGGCTCTGAGCGGTCTCGGCATCGTCAGCCCACAACAGAACGCCGCTGATCTTGTGCCGCAGGGTGACCTGCGCGCCCACTTCGCCCGCCTCTGGCAGATTGATGGCAAAGCGCAGCTGCCAGCCGCGATCCTCGGCCCGTTCTGCACCGTCCTGGGGATCACCATGAATGTGCAGATGCAACAGCACCTGCTGCCCCGCCACCATCACCGGCAGGTCCATGCTCCACTGCACGCCCGGACGATCAGCCGGATCCGGCAGCGACGCCGCCTGATGCAGGCGCACCCGCGACAAAGCCGCCTCCGTCCGCTCCTGCAATATGCGTCCAAGCTGTTCTGGTTCCTCAGGAATTTCCCCGGGCATCGCATCGCCCGCCCGGGCGCGCGGCACCAGCCCGCGCAGCGGTGGCGGCAAGCTGGCCACCTGTTCCAGCGGCGCCTGCGCCCCCAGCCATTGCCCCAGGCTCTGCCGCAATCCCAGCAGCGCCGTCTTGAGGTCACCGCCTGCAGCCCCCGCCCGCCCGGCGCCCAGCTTGGCCTCCTGAAAAATCCCGGAATTGTTCACCGCACTCTTCAGCGCCTGCCCGTTAAACTGTTGTCCATCCAGTGAAAGTCGTTGCGCCAACACCTGTTGCACCGCCTTGGCCACCGGCTCCGGCAGGGCCATAGCCCCCGCCACCGCCGCCAGCATGGTGGTGAGGCCGACAACGCTGTTCTGCCGCGGCACCGCCTGATGCACCATCTGCAGCACCGCCGCTTGCGGGCTCGTCGCCTGCGGCACAGCGGCAGTTGACCCCGTGGTCGCCCCCGCTGCACCTGCCAACCCCGCCCCCGCCGATGCCATCTGCTGGCCGAGCGCACCAGCCGCGTTCGCGCCGGTCACCGGCCCCGGCAAAGGACCTGCGCCCGCCGCCATAGACGCGGGCGCACTCGCATAAGGCACTGCAGGCGCTGGCATATTCGCATTGCCTTGGGGCGCGAGCACCGGACCTGCGCCAGCCGCCATTCCCGTTTGAACCCCAGCTAGCCCCCCGCCACTAACGCCTGCTGACCCGGTGATTGCCGCGCCAGACACCGTGCCCGCCACCGGCGGACCATTCGTCTGCCCCAGCGCCGCCGCCGATAGCTGCACCGTCGTTGCCGGAACAGGCGACTGCGCACTTTGCGCAAAAACCTGCGGAATTTCAGGCGCTTTCACCGCCATCAGCGTCAGCTGCGTCTGCCCATTGGCCTGCTGCACGCCCAGCGTCAGCACCGTCCCCGGCGCCTGCAGCGTCGGCAAGGCCAACGCCAGGGTCTGCTGGCCGATCTGCACCTGCGTCGTGCCATTGCCCAGCTGGCCGACCACCCGCGCCTCGATCACCTGCCCCGGTGCGTGTTCGAGCGCACGCACCAGGCTGGAAGCCTGGTTGGCGGGAATGGGCGGAAGCTGGGTCGAAATGCTCATCTGCCGGCCGACTCCAGCCGCATCGCGCGGCTCAGCGTCAGCCTACAGCAAAAGCGGAGAAGCGTCAGCTTGGGCGAATATCGGTCGACTTCTTGGTGATCGGCTTGCCCCTGAAGGTCACCCAGAGGAAGTTCAGCGTATAAGTGCCTGCCGTGCGGAACACGCCTTCCTGCTCCAGCCGGCGGCCCGAGGTCTTCATCTTGAGCGCATAGGTCCACTTGACCCCGCCGACCTTGGACAGGCGCACGGCAACGTCCGTGTCCTCGCCGAAAAAGTCGATCGAGCGATCATACCCGCCCACCGAGGCCCAGGCCTCGCGCTTGAACACGAAATTGCCGCCCTGCACCACCGACCCCACCCGCAGCACGAAGCGGTTGAGCAGGTAGATGAGATAGGTCAGCCCATAGAACATGTCGATCAAGAAGCGATTGAACCCGCCCATGTCGTAGTAGACATAGGGACCGCTAAGGCAGACCAGCTTGGGATCCTTGGCGAATTCGCGCATCACCACATCGAGCCAACCCTCCGGCACGATGGTGTCGCTATCGATATTGGCCACCAGCTCATAGCCTGCGCTGGCGGCAAAGCCGGCATCACGAGCATTGACCAGGCCCTTTTTCGGCTCGTCCACCACGGTCACGCCGGGAAAGCTGCGCGCGATTTCGCCGGTGCGGTCGGTTGAGGCATTATTGACCACGATGACATCGGCATCGCATCCCGACCGCTTGATTTCCGCCAGCACGGAGGCAAGACACTTGCCGATCAAAGCTTCTTCATTATAGGCGGGAATGACAAAGGCGAGCTTCATTGGGCCCCTTCTGTCGGACAGGCCGACGATGCAAGACAGCCTGCACATAGCGCGACGCCAAGCGTCCGGCAACCGCTCTGCAGGCCCGTTTCGTCTCCCGCTTTTCCTGGTGCACACAGTTCTGCTAGATTGCTCGGCAGCTTATAGTGTCTCAACCAGCCATCGCTCGCCCCTCGGGACAGGTCTGCCATGATCAAGAAACTTGCTTTCGCCGCCCTGCTGACCACCTTGCTGACCGGACCAAGCCTGGCCGCTGCTGAAGGCTCGGCGGTGGGGGTCGATCCCGATGCCGTAGCGCGCCGCGGCTCCAGCGATCGCGTGCTGGTGGTTGGCGCCGACATATCGGTGGGCGACCGTGTGGTCACCGGCGCCTCGGGCCGCGTGCAGATCCTATTCCAGGACCAGACGCGCCTTGTGGTCGGCCCCGGCAGTTCGCTCGAGATCCAGAGCTATCTGCTCAATGGCAACCGCGCCGACAAATTCGCGGTCAACGCCCTCGCCGGCACCTTCCGCTTCATTTCCGGCAACAGCCCGAAATCCGCCTATTCGATCAATACGCCGACCGCCTCGATTGCCGTGCGCGGCACCAAGTTCGACATCACCGTGCAGCGCGGTTCCACCCAGGTGCTGCTCTATGAGGGCGGACTACAATTGTGCAGCGGCCGCCAATGCGTGGAGTTGACCGATCGCTGCGACTACGGCGTCGCCGATTCCAGCAGCAGCGCCCTCGTGACCTGGCGGGATAGCGCCCGCGCCAATCTGGTGCGCAATTTCCCGCTGGCCAATATCCAGCGCCCACTCCTACAGGCCTTCCGGGTCGCCGGGGCCCAGTCCTGTCTGACCCCGCCGCCGCCGCCATCCACCGACAGCCTGAGTTCGCCGTCCAGCGGCAATCCTCCCTCGGGCAATACCACGCCCCCGACCAGCGGAGGAAACTTCACCACCACGACGCCAACCTTCGGCGGCAATTCCAACAGCGGAAACGTGACCTCCGGCAACACCACGCCAACTACCACTCCCTAGCAGGTCCGCGCGGCGCCCCTTGCAACTCAGCCGATAAAGTCGCGCTTACCCAGCGGCACGCCATTGTGGCGGAGAATGGCGTAGGCTGTGGTGATGTGGAAATAAAAGTTCGGCATGGCGCGCAGCGTCACATAATCGAGCCCGGGCATGGTCACGTCGTTGCCACCCAGCTTGATGGTGATCTGGCGGCTTTCCGAACCGTCCAACTCTTCGCGCGTCACTGCGGCCAAGAGGTCGAGTGCCTTGCGCACGCGGGCGCGCAGTTCCTCAAACGTCTTCTCCTCGTCCGGCCAGGACGGCACCGGCTTGCCGGCCAGCCGGCTCACACAGCCCTTGACGTGATCGGTGGCGATCATCACCTGGCCGCGGAACGGGATCATGTCAGGCGCCAATCGGTCATTGACCAGCGTTTCCGCCGCATATTTGCGGGCTTCGGCGTCCGCTTCCGCCTTGTCCATGAACACAAGGAGGTTGTTCAGCATGCGGGTGAACACCGGTACGGTCACATCGTAAATCGACACACCCATCGAACACTCCTTGAATGTGGGGGCAGGATGGTCCCATCTGCAAGCGCCGGGCAGAGGCGACTCGAGGAACCACGTGATGGCGAACAGCACTAAACCATCGCCAGACGACGATAAAGCAAATAGCACCGCCTTTGCGCGGCTGCGCTCGACGCTGCGCCTGCTCTATCATGGCCAATCACCCAAAGCGCAGCGCTTTCAGGCTGCAGTGCTGGTGGTCGATCTGTCGATCATCGCCTTCTTCGTCGCCGCCCCACTGCTGCGCGACAGTGAGAGCTTCCTGTGGATCGACTATTCGATCGCCGCCCTGCTTGCCGCCGATCTGGTGGCCCGCGCCCTTGCCTCCACCGATGTACGCCGGTGGCTGAAGCAACTGCCTGTCATCATCGACATCTTTATCCTCGCGACACTTCTGGCCCCGACCTGGCTGCTCAATCTCGGCTTTCTGCGCGTACTCCGCCTCTGGACGCTCACCCGATCCGGCGCCATCTGGCGGCCACTGCGCAAGCGCGGTTTTGGCGGCTATCAGGAAACCATCCAGGCGGTCATCAACCTTCTGGTCTTTCTCTTCGTGGTCACCGGCTTCGTCTACACCGCCTTCGCTCACCGCGATGCCGGCATTTCGGGCTATGTCGACGCGCTTTACTTCACCGTCGCCACCATGACGACCACCGGCTTCGGCGACATCACCCTCCCCGGCACCTTCGGCAAGCTGGTGTCGATCATCATCATGATCATCGGCATTTCGCTCTTCGTCCGCCTGGCACAGCTGATCTTTCGCCCCGCCAAGGTGGTGTTCCCCTGCCCGCAATGCGGCCTCACCAAGCACGACCCCGACGCAGTCCACTGCAAGGCCTGCGGCCACGTCCTCAACATCCCCGATCACGGCGAGGACTAGGCCGGTCGATACCCGCTGAGCACCATGCCCCCCGAGAGGCACCCAAATCTGACAGGAACGATGCCACCCTCGGGCGAAGACCCGAGGGCCCCACACTTGCGCCCCCTCCGCCATAACAAGGCTAAAGTCGCTCGGCCATCACCCCTGCCGGTTCACCGGCAATCTCACCCGGAAACACGCCCCTGGCAGCGGTCCTGGCACCAGCTCCAACGTGCCATTCATCCGGGTGACGATCTGCCGGCTGATCGCGAGCCCCAGCCCGGCGCCGCCCTGATCGCCCGCACCCTCGACCCCCCGCCAGAATTTTTCGAACACCATCTTGCGGTTGCGCTTGGAAATTCCCGGCCCGTTATCGGCGATCTCGACCACATAACTGCCCGAGCGCACCGTCGAGCTCACGCGCACCACCGGCTCCTCCGCCTCGTTATATTTGACCGCGTTGGACACCAGATTGATGAACACCTGGCACAGCCGATCGGCATCGCCCTGCACCATCGTGGTGCTGGCCCGCTCGCCCATCTCCACCCGCATGCCGCGCTGCCGCAACAGCGCGTCGCAGACGCTGAGGGCCCGGGTCAGGGCCTCCTCAGCATCCACCGGCACGTTCTGCCAGGAGCGTTCGCCCCGCTCCAGCGCACTCAGGTCGAGAATTTCGTCGAGCAGTTTTGTGAGCCGCAGGCTTTCCTGATGGATCGTTTTGACAAAACGCTGGCGCTGGCTTTCCTCCAGCTCGCCGGTTTCCAGCAGGATTTCAGAAAATGAGCGGATCGAGGTCATCGGCGTGCGCACCTCGTGGCTTACCTGGCTTAGAAACTCGTCCTTCTGGCTGTCGAGTTCGCGCAATTGCGCATTGGCATCCTCGAGCTTTTGCGCTGTCACCCGCAATTCGGCCGAGGTCTTTTCCAGCTGCTGAGAATATTCGATCACCTGCTGGGTCTCGTCGGCCATCTGCATCATCTCTTCGAGAGAGACGTCGCCGCCGGCCACCACTTTCGACAGCATCACATGCGCCGAGGATGCGCCGATCGAGCCCGCCAACTCTCGCTCCAGCCGCCCGATGAATTCCGGCGTCGGCTCCAGCAATGCCGGATCGACGCCGGTATCGCGCGCCTCCGTCTCGAACAAGGCCGCCGCCCGCCGCTCGCCCAATACCCGCTCGGCCACGAAGAACAGGTCATTGGCGGTGGTCGAGCCGGCGATGAAATTGCGCTGCGGCAGGCCGTGCCGACGAAACACATCGACAAAGGCCGTCGCCTGGATGCGCTCCAGCGCTGACGGCCGCGTCAGCAGCGAGCCCAGCGTCAGGATCAGCACATTGGCCGACAGGCTCCAGAACGCGGCATGCGCCAGTGGGTCCCAGCCATCCAGCCCGAACATCGCCTCCGGCCGCAGCCAGCTGATACCCCAGGGCCCTTCAGCCACCAGCGCCGATACCGCCGGCGACACCGATTCCAGCGACGGCAGAAAACAGCTCCAGGCCCAGAACACGAAGCCGACCAGGATCGCTGTGGTCACCGCCTTGAGCGAGGCATCGCGCCAGAAGATCGCCGCCAGAAGCGCAGGCAGGAATTGCGCGATGGCAGTAAAGGAGATCAGTCCGATCGGCGCCAGCGCGTCGGAATCGCGGGTGAAGAGAAAATAGAAGAATCCCAGCGACAGGATCAGGACGATGGCGAAGCGCCGCGCCACCAAAAGCACGCTGCTCATCCCCTGCCCGTCGCCACCCTGCGAACCGGCGCTGAATTTCAGCACCAGCGGCATCATGATATGGTTGGACACCATGATCGACAGCGCGATGGATTCCAGGATGATCATTGATGTTGCAGATGAGAAACCGCCGATAAAGGCAAACAAAGCCAACGCATTTTGTCCGGCTGAAAGCGGCAGTGTCAGCGCGAACATGTCGGGATTCGACCCCGCCGGCATCACCGTCAGCCCATAGATGGCGATGGGGATGATGAAGATGCTCATCAGCATCATATAGGCCGGAAAGGCCCAGCCGGCGACGCGCAGATGGTTCTCGTCGGAGTTCTCGACCACCGTCACCTGAAACTGGCGCGGCAGGCAGATGATGGCGGCAATGGACAGCACCAGCGTGGTGATCCAGCGGCTGTCGAAACTGGTGGAGGTGTCGAAGGCGATGCCCTTTTCGGCTGCCTGGGTGAAGATCTGCTCGATGCCCCCCGCCAGATAGACGACGAACACCCCCACCGCCACCAGCGCTGCCAGCTTCACCACCGCCTCGAAAGCAATGGCTGCCACCACGCCGTGATGCTGCTCCTTGGCATCGACATGGCGGGTGCCGAACAGGATGGTGAACAGCGCCATGGCCGCGGCCACCCCTAGCGCCAGCCCCACATCGTCGATACCGGTGAGACTCCCCCGCCCGAATTCCGACGCCCCTGCCACCGCCTGGATCGACGAGGTCACCGCCTTGAGCTGCAGCGCGATATAGGGCGCAATGCCGATCACCGCGATGCAGGTGACCAGCACCCCCAGCCGGCTCGACTTGCCGAAGCGCGATGATAGAAGATCGGCCACAGAGGTGATGCGATGCAGATGGCTGATCCGCACCAGCCGCCGCAAAAGGAAATACCAGCCGACGAAAACCAGTGTCGGCCCCAGGTAGATCGTGAGGAATTCCAAACCACTACGCGCCGCATTGCCCACGGCACCGTAAAAGGTCCAGCTGGTGCAATAGACCGAGATCGACAGCGTATAGACCGTCGGCGAATTGAGCCAGCTGCGCTTGTTGGCCTTGGCTCGCCGGTCGCCGAAATAGGCGAGCACGAACAATAGGCCGACATAGACGATCGAGGTGGCGATGACGAAATCAGCCGACAACATCTAGCCGTCGCCCTCGTCCTGCCGCTCGGCAATATCGGGCGTGTCCGGCGTCAGATACCGCGTCAGCACCACCGTCCCCACGATCAGCAGCACCCAGACACCGAACAGATAGACCACGATCTGCGGCATGCCCATGATGCTGATATCGTGGTTGAACAGCGTCACCACAGGCGGCACCAGCAGCACCAGGCCCAACCCCGTGAGCATGAACATGCCGCCGACGACCCGGCGCCTGTCAGCCATTTTCATCCAGCAGCTTGCGGACCGCCCCGACCACTTCGGCATTGGCATAGGGCTTGGTGACGAAGCCGTCCGCTCCCAGCTCCTCGGCAATACGCCGGTCCTGCTGTTGGCCCTTGGCAGTGAGGATCAGCACCGGCAGCGCCCTGGTATCGACATCGGCGCGCAATTGCTTGAGTACATCGAAGCCGCTGCGTCGGGGCAACATCACGTCGAGCACCAGCATGCGCGGCCTCAGCCGTCGCACCCCTTCCAGCACCGCGTCCCCGTCGGTCACGGACGCAATTGTCCATCCCGCTCGGCGCAGGATGAAGTCGAGCGACTCCAGAATGCTCGGCTCGTCCTCGGCAACCAATATGTCGATGGCCAATGTCCCCCCCAGACCGTTTCGCAGGTGGTCTCCCCTCCGCCCGCCGTGTCAATAAACCGCAATCGATTGAAAACGCCAAGCGCTAATCCCGATCCAGATGTGGAGCCCGCGGCACCAGCGGCGCCCGCCAGGCCGGACGCCCGGGTCCGGATGCGACCACCTCTTCCTGGCGGCTGGCACAATCGAGCCGCGGACAGAGCCTGCAGCTGGGTCCCACCAGCACATCGGCCTGCTGGTCGGTCAGGTCCAGCCCCTGCGCATAGACCGTCCGGTCGGCATGGAGCACGTCGCAGGCCAGCATGATCGAGGCTGTCACCGGCGGCTCCCGAAACGCCGCCACCCGCCGCTGCACCGTGCGCGCCACGAACAGATAGCGCGAGCCATCGGAGAATCGCACCACCTGCCGCAGCGGCATATCCGGCGTGCGAAAGGCCCCATAAATGGCCCAGAGCGGACAGGCATGCCCGGCATTGGGCAGCAGCAGCCCCGGCAGCGGGAAATGCTTGGTCAGCCGGCCCGAGGGATCGGACCGCAGGAAGCCGAACGGCACCCCCTCTTCGCCAGGACGGCGCAAAGTCACCAGCCGGTGCGCCACCTGTTCATAGCTGGCGTGATAGATCTGTCGCAGATTGTCGACGTCATAGGCATTGGCCTCGGCATCTGCGAGCACGCGCGAATAGGGAAAGACCATGGCCCCCGCCAGATACGAGCCCAATGCCCGCCGCGTCAGTTGCAGCGCCAGTTCCGAAGACGGCGCCACCTCCGCCAACACCGCAGCTATGGCCTCGGGGGCAGCGAGTTCGCCATAGAGCCGCGCCAGCTGGAACTGCCGCGTGGCCAGCGTGGTCGCGCCCTGGAACCACATCACCGCCTCGGCGGGGAAGAACCGATACTGTCCGGGAAACAGCACGCCGTCCTCGCGCAATTCCCCGCCGATCTCTACCCGCACGCCAAACCGTTGCGCCAGCATGTCGGTCAACGCCGCCACCCCGAACGGGGCTTGCCGCTCGATCTCGCTGCGCAGGTGCTGCGCCACATCCTCCAGTTCGGGAAAATGATTGGAGCGCTCGATGATCAGGTCATCCAGCTCCCGCGCCGGCGAAACGGTGCGACGGTCGGCACTGGCATTGTCGAACTGCCCGATCAGGCTTCGCGCCACCTCGCTCAGTCCGCGCGTTTCGCGGCTGATCGCCCCCAGAAAACGCCGCCGCTCGGCATCGTCGAGATCAGGCACGTCCTCAAGGATTTCGGCGCTCGAGCGAATGGCGGTAATCCCTGAAAGGATCTGGTGCAGCAATTGCGCCAGCAGCGGATCGGAGCGCAGCCGGTCGGCATAGGCATCGGCGCTGCTTTGGGCGGACGTATAGGCCCGATGCAGCCGCGACAGCGCCATGGCGCTGGCTGGATATTGCGCCACCAGTTCGCGCCGCTCCTCGGGTCGGAACGGCAACGATTCGACCATCGGATCGGCATAAGCCTCTTCGAGATCCTGCAGCAGTTTCTGCTCGGCCTCACCCGTCAGGTCGCCGATGTCGATCGAGAGATGGTGGGCGACACGCTGCAACAACGCCCCGCCAACATCACGCTTATTGTTCTCGATCAGGTTCAGATAGCTGGGCGAGATCCCCACCAGTCGCGCCAGCGCCGCCTGGGAAATCTTCAGCGATTTCCGCCTGTTGCTTATGCGGAATCCGATCGGTGCGCGCATGCCTTCCCCCTCGAAGCCATCACCTCCTGTCAACGAATTAACAGAAAGTCGAACGAAACAGAACAAGAGTTGACAGATTTTCCTTGTATTTACAATGGCATGTTGCCTGCGTTTGCAAATGTGTCGAATACTGGGCGAACGGTGAGCAGTCGGCAATGTATCGACGCCCCGTGCCATAAGGAGGAGATAAATGACACTTTCCAAGCGCGGGCTGACCCGCCGTAGAGTTATCCAGACCGGCATGGCCGGCATTATCGGCACGGGCATTGCGCCCATGGTTTTCACCCGCGGGGCCTGGGCTCAGGAGAACTTCTGCAACAACCCCACCGGCGACACCGTCACCATCGGCCTCAACCTGCCGCTGACCGGCGCCTACGCCGAAGAAGGCGCCGACGAACAGAAGGCCTATGAGCTGGCGATTGCCCACCTCAATGGCGAAGGCGACGGCGGCCTCATCGGCGTCCTGACCCCCACGGCCCTCAAGGGCAATGGCATTCTGGGCAAGAAGGTCGGCTTTGTGTCCTCGGACAGCCAGACCAAGTCAGACGTGGCCCGCGCCGGCGCCACCCGCATGATCGAGCGCGACGGCGCCATCATGATCACCGGCGGCTCGTCCTCGGGCGAAGCCATTGCCGTGCAGGGATTGTGCCAGGAAAAGGGCATCATCTTCATGGCCGGCCTGACACACTCCAACGACACCACCGGCAAGGACAAGCGCCGCTACGGCTTCCGCCACTTCTTCAATGCCTACCAGTCCGGCATCGCGCTCGGCCCGGTGCTCGGCGAAGAATACGGCAATGATCGCCGCGCCTATCACCTCACCGCCGACTACACCTGGGGCTGGACCCAGGAAGAGTCGATCAAGGAAGCCACCGAAAAGCTCGGCTGGGAGACCGTCGCGGCGGTCCGTACTCCGCTCGGCTCCACCGACTATTCCCAGTACCTGACGCCGATCCTCAATTCCGGCGCCGACGTGCTGATCCTCAATCACTACGGCCTCGACATGGTGAACTCGCTGCCCCAGGCCGTGCAGTTCGGCCTGCGCGACCGTCAGGCCAATGGCAAGCAGTTCCAGATCGTCACCCCGCTGGTGTCGGAACTGATGGCCAAGGGCGCCGGCGAAGCCATGCGTGGTGTCTTCGGCACCTCCAACTGGCACTGGAACCTGCAGGACCCCGGCTCTATCGCCTTCACCAAGTCCTTCGGCGCCGCCTATGGCTCTCCACCGTCCCAGGCCGCCCACACCGCCTATGTGCAGACCCTGCTCTATGCGGATGCGGTCGAACGCGCTGGCACCTTCTATCCGCCCGAAGTCATCAAGGCACTCGAAGGTCACGAATTCGACGGCATGGGCAATGGTCGCACGCTGTATCGCGCCGAAGACCACCAGTGCATGAAGTCGGTTCTCGTGGTGCAGGGCAATGAAGCCCCGACCAGCGAATTCGACGTGCTCAACGTGGTGCGCGAAGTCGACCGCGACGGCGCCACCTACGACCCGTCGATCTTCGGCGGCGAGCTGGGCCCGGCAGAACCGGCCCCCGTGTGCTGATCGGCTGACAGCCATAGAGCGCTGAACGTGCCGCAACGACACCTCTCCCTCTGGGGGAGAGGTCGACCCTCTTGGGTCGGGTGAGGGGCCCTTCCCTGCGCATCGCAATAAGGCCCCCTCACCCGGCGTTGCACGCCGATCTCTCCCCTTGGGAGAGGTTAAGACAACGGAGCCACCCATGTTCGAAGTCATCTTTCTGCAATTTCTCAACGGGCTCGATAAAGGCGCTGCCTATGCGCTGATCGCCCTTGGTCTCACCCTCGTGTTCGGCACGCTGGGCGTGGTCAATTTCGCCCATGGCGCGCTCTTCATGCTCGGGGCCTTCTGCGCCGTCACCGTGCGCATGTTCCTCACCATGGAAACGGTCACCATCGACCCCGAAAAGCTCTCCCCCTGGGGGCAGCCGCTGGAAATCCGCGAGCCGCTGGTTCAGGCCTGGTTCGGCGATTTCGGCGCGGTCCTGGTTAATTACTCGGTGCCGCTCTCCATCCTCATCACCATTCCAGTCATGCTCGTGATCGGCATCGGCCTCGAACGCGGCATCATAAAGCACTTCTACAAGCGCCCTCATGCCGAACAGATCCTGGTCACCTTCGGTCTCGCCATCGTGGCCCAGGAAGTGATCAAGTCGATCTTCGGCCCCAATCCCATGCCGCAACCCATGCCCACCGATTTCCGCGGTGCCGCCGATATCGGCGCCTGGCTCGGCATGCAGGCCAACATCATCACCTACCCGATCTGGCGCCTGGTCTATTTCGTCTTTGCCGCCGTGGTCATCGGTGCGGTCTTCGCCTTCCTGCAGTTCACCACCTTCGGCCTGGTGGTCCGCGCCGGCATGGCGGATCGTGAGACGGTGGGCCTGCTCGGCATCAATATCGATCGCCGCTTCACCATCATGTTCGGCCTCGCCGCCGTGGTGGCCGGTGTGGCCGGCGTCATGTACACGCCCCTGCTGCCGCCGAACTATCACATCGGCATGGACTTTCTCGTTCTCTCCTTCGTGGTGGTCGTGGTCGGTGGCATGGGATCGCTGCCCGGCGCCGTCGCCGCAGGTTTCCTCCTGGGCATCCTGCAGTCATTCGCCTCGATGAACCAGGTGAAGGCCATTTTCCCCGGCATCGACCAGATCATCATCTATCTCGTCGCCGTTGTCATTCTACTGGTTCGTCCGCGTGGCCTCATGGGTCGGCGCGGCGTGATGGAGGCCTGACATGAACACCAATCTCATGTCCCGCAACGACCTCCTGCTGCTCGCAGGCTTCACCCTCGTCGTCCTGACCATGCCGATCTGGCTGGCGCCCCTTGGCGCCGGCTATCCGGACCTGCTGCAGCGCTTCATGATCTACGGCATCTTCGCCGTGGGCTTTAACATCCTCTTCGGTCTCACCGGCTATCTCAGCTTCGGCCACGCCGCCTTCTTCGGTGTCGGTTCCTACACTGCCGTTTGGTCGCTCAAACTGCTCACCCTTGATGCCATCCCGGCCATGGTTTTCGCCGTCATCGTCTCGGGCCTCTTCGCCCTGGTCATCGGCTTCCTGTGCCTGCGCCGCTCCGGCATCTACTTCTCCATCCTCACGCTGGCCTTCGCCCAGATGAGCTATAACCTCGCCTATTCGGTGCTCACCCCGATCACCAATGGCGAAACCGGCCTGCAGCTCACCCTCAACGATCCGCGCGTGCTCGATGCTGCCGTCGGCCATGGCTTTGTCGGCCAGCCGATCCCGACCCTGTTCGGCACCCCCATCGGCGGCTATGCCGGCTTCTATTTCTGCGCCGGCTTCCTGATCGTCGCCTTCTTCATTGCCCAGCGCATTGCCGGCTCGCCCTTCGGCATGATGCTCAAGGCGATCAAGACCAACCAGACCCGCATGCAGTTCACCGGGTTCAATACCCGTCCCTATGCGCTGTCGGCCTTCGTCATCTCGGGCATGTATGCCGGCCTCGCCGGTGCCCTTCTCGCCGTCACCGACCCGCTGGCCGGTGCCGAGCGCATGCAGTGGACAGCTTCGGGCGAAGTGGTGCTGATGACCATCCTGGGCGGTGTCGGCACGCTGGTGGGTCCGGTCATCGGCGCCTGGATCATCAAATACTTCGAGAACATCCTCTCGGCGCTCAACGACAACATCCTCGCCCGTTTCTTCGACTTCCTGCCCGATGGCGTGGACACCTTCTTCGTCAAGGTCGTCGGCAAGTTCGTGGGCGATGGCTGGCACCTTACGCTGGGCCTGCTCTTCGTCATCATCGTGATCTTCCTGCCCGGCGGCATCATGGAAGGTGTGCGACGCATCGCCGCCGCCTTCCGCAATCGCGGCGCCACCCCGCGCTCGTCCACCCAGACCCAAGCCGCAGAGTAGGATCAGCACATGTCCAATGGAAACATTGTCCTGCACGTCGCGGACGTCCACAAACGCTTCGGGGGCCTGCACGCCCTGGCCGACATCGATCTGCAGATCGAGGAAGGCAAGACCCACGCCATCATCGGCCCCAATGGGGCCGGCAAATCCACCCTGCTCAACGTCATCATCGGCAAGCTCGCCCCGACATCGGGCCAGGTGGTGTTCGACGGCACCATCCTCACTGGCCGCAAGCCCTTCCAGATCAACCAGCTCGGCATTGCCCGCGTCTTCCAGACCCCGGAAATCTTCGCCGATCTCTCGGTGCTGCACAATGTGATGATCCCGGCACTGGCCAAGCGCGACGGCATGTTCAAGCTCAACATGCTGCGCACGCTCGACAGCGAGACCGGCATCCGCGCCGAGGCCGAGCACATGCTTGAGGATGTGGGCCTCATCAACCGCAAGGACAGCCATGCTGGCTCCCTCAGCCGTGGCGACAAGCGCCGCATGGAACTGGCCATGTGCCTGATCCAGCATCCGCGCCTCTTGCTGCTCGACGAACCCACCGCCGGCATGAGCCGCCACGACACCAACACCACCATCGAGCTTTTGAAGAAAATCAAGGCGCGCGGCATGACCAAGGTCATCATCGAACACGACATGCATGTGGTGTTCTCGCTCGCCGACAAGATTTCCGTGCTCGCCCAGGGCCGTATCATCGCCGATGGCACGCCCGACCAGGTGCGCGGCAATCCCAAGGTGCAGGAAGCCTATCTCGGAGGAGCCCACTGATGAGTTCGCTCGCCATGTCAGCTGAAACCGCCATCCCCGGCAGCCACGCCGCCAATATCGAAACCAGCCGCCCCTTCTTCTCGGTGCGCGACGTGCACGCCTATTACGGCGAAAGCTATATCGTGCAGGGCGTCTCGCTCGATATCCGCAAGGGCGAAATTCTCGCTTTGCTCGGCCGCAATGGCGCCGGCAAGAGCTCGACCCTGCGCACCATTGCCCGTGCCGACAACCCGGAAATGCGCGGCGGAGAAATCTGGCTCGACGGCGAACCCGTCCACCAGATGAAGAGCTACCAGGCCGCCCGCGCCGGCATTCAGCTGGTGCCCGAAGATCGCCGCATCATCCAGGGCCTCACCGTCGAGGAAAATCTCAACCTCGCCCGCGTCGCCCCCGGCCATGGCTTCAGCCTTGAGCAGATCTACGAGAGTTTTCCGCGCCTTGCGGAGCGCCGCACCCAGGAAGGCGTCACCCTCTCCGGCGGCGAACAGCAGATGCTGGCCATTGCCCGCGCCCTGGCCCGCGACCTGAAACTCCTCCTGCTCGACGAACCCTATGAGGGGCTGGCCCCCGTCATCGTGCACGAAATCGAGCGCATCCTGCACTCGATCAAGCCGCTGGGGATCACCACCATCATCGTCGAACAGAACGCCGTCGCAGCCCTCAAGCTGGCCGACCGCGCCGTCATCCTCGACACCGGCGAAGTCGCCTTCGCCGGCACCGCCCAGGAAGTGCTCGACAACGCCGAACTGCGGCACGAGTACCTGGCGATCTGACACAAAACACAATCCGGCCCGCAAGGCCGCATCAGCTACCCTGGGTCCTTCGAGTTCAAAGGCATAATGCCGATCTCACCCTCTCCCCCTCGAAGGATCCAGGGTATTTTTGTCACGGAAGCCCGCTGCCCACCCACAAAACCGACCTTGGGCTCTACCCAAGCGCCATGCTTTGCGCAAACCCTCCCCCCCAACGCGATGCAGCTCCTCCCCCTCCTTCAGGGGGAGGCTGGGTGAGGGTGTGCAAGTGCGATAGCTCCAGGAGGAGAAGGCGCTGCAACCACATCAACCACAACGTGACGTAACAGCGCGCGCGCCCCTACAGCACCGGCGGTTCCTCCACCTCCGGCGCCAGCGCCCCGATCTCGACACCCTCCGCCTCCAGCGCATCTCGCACATCGCGCGCCAGCTCCACCGCCCCCGGCGTATCACCATGGAGGCAAATCGAGCGCGCTTCCGATTTCAGTACGGTGCCATCGATCGCCACGATTTCCCCCTCCCGCGCCAGCCGCAGGCAGCGCTCGATCACCTGTCCGCTATCGTGAATTACTGCGCCCTCCTGGCTGCGCGGGACCAACAGCCCCGCGGCCGTGTAAGCGCGGTCGGCATAGGCCTCGCGAATGAGCGGCATGCCCACAGCCTTGGCCGCACGCACCTGCTCGCTATTGTCCAGTGCCAGCACCGCAATACGCGAATCCATGCCCTGGATGGTGGCGAACACCCCTACCGCAAAAGCCAGTTCCTCCGCCGTCTGGTTGGCCAGCGCCCCATGCAGCTTCACATAGCCCAGCGGCACCTCGACCTCGTCTGCGATATGGCGAATGAGGAACATCTGGTCGCGAATCTGTCCAAGCAGTTGCTCGAGCGGCATCACCAGCCGGAAGCGCCCGAACCGTTTGGGATCGGCATAACCCGGATGCGCGCCGGCACGCACCCCGCGCGCCCGGCACAGTTTCAAAAGCCGCCGGATCGTCGGCGCATCGCCGGCATGCCCGCCACAGGCGATGGAGGCGCTGGACACGATTTCCAGCAGGTCCTCATCGGTGCCCATGCCCTCGCCGATATCGGCATTGAGATCGATCCTGGTCATCCCCGACTTCCCCGCAACAGACGCTGCGCATGATCGACGCTGACCGGGACAAAGGCAACGGGGCTGCCCGGCCGCAATTGCGCAAACCGCCCGAGATCGACGCTGATTATCGTGCCGATGCGCGGATAACCCCCGGTCGGCTGATGGTCAACCATCAGCACCACAGGCGTGCCGTCGCCGAGGATCTGGATATCACCCGGCAGGATCGGATCGGAAATCAGCGACAGGATGCTTTCGCCGCCGAACACCTCATCCTTGTCCAGCAGGCGCACCCCCATACGGTCGAGCGTCGGGCTGACAACGAAACCCGCCTCCACGAAGCGCTCCCGCACCAGCGACGAAAACCGCTCGGCGTGAATGCCCCAGATGAAACGGATCGGTCCATTTTCCTCCATCGGCGTCGCGGGCAGAACCGGCGCCCTGCCCTCGCCAATCAGGCCGAGCACGTCCCCCGCCACCAGCGCCCTGCCCTCCAGCCCGCCCAACCGCGCCCGCGTGCTGGTGGCCTGGCTGCCCAAAACCAGCGGGACATCCAGCACCGCGCCGAACCGCAGATAGCCGTAATTCCCCGCCGCCCCCGGCGTAATCGACACGCGGTCGCCCGCTCCGAGCCAGGCGCCGCCCGGCCAGTCCTGCGCCACGCCATTCACGGCCACGCCAAACGCACCGCCATCCCAGCCCAGCACTGCCTGGCCCTCGGCCACCTCGATATCCAGTCCGGCTCGGGTGAATTCCAGCCCGCCATCTCCGCTGGCCCCGGCCCGCAGGCCCGCGCGCCAAAATGCTTCCCGATCCATTGGTCCCGAAGCGCTCACCCCATGCGCCAACATGCCGAAGCGGCCATTGTCCTGAATTGTGGTCAGCGGCCCGGACCGCAATATCCGCAGCACACTCCTCATGACACGGCCTCGAACACCACCACGTCCCCGGCCCGCAGTCGCGTCGGCGGATCGCGCTCGGGTTCGAAATTTCTGAAACCGGTATGCCCGATCACATGCCAGCCGGTCGGAATTTCCGTAGCGGCGATCGCCGTCTGCCCCGCAGCAAACAGCACCGACCCCACCGCCACCTTGGGCCGCACGGCCGTGCGCCTTGGCACGACCAGCTCGGGCGCATGAAAGCCGCAATAGACGAAACCCGGCGCAAACCCGGTGGTCAGCACCCGCAGCGCCTGTTCATTATGTCTGTTGATGAAATCGGCAACCGACAAGCCCAAGGCCTCGGCGACCTCGGCAAGGTCCGGCCCATCGAACAGCACGCCGATCCGATGCGTCTTGGTGTCGAGATCACAAGGCCGATGGGTGAGCCGCAAGCCGATCTCGCCAGCCAACCGCCAGCCATCGATCGCTTGGGGATCGTAGCGTATCAGCACCGAGACCAGGCTCGGCACAACCTCCAGCACGCCCGTGATGGGCAGCCGCAGAAGTTCTGCCGCCAAAGCCAGCGCATTGCGATTTGCGGCCTCGTCCAGATCGGACCCGAACCGCACCAAAACGGCACTATCGCCGAGCGGCATGATGCGCGGCGCCTTCCCGCTGCCAGTGGTTACCCTATCCATGCCCAAGGCCCGTTGTTCATATGCGGAACGCACTCCTGCGATGAGGTCGCGCGTCCCGTCAAGTCTTGGGCAGGCTGGCCTTATCGGACCAGCGCGAGCGCTGCTATGGCGCCAGCATAGAGGAGGAAAGACTTGCGCTAATTGGGATCGCGGCCCTCCTGCTCAACCACGGCCTCAAAGAGCTCGCGGGCCTGCCCCGGTCCGATGGCCTCGATGGCCACGGCCGCAATGGCAGCAAAAAGCTCCGCGATTTCCTGGGGATCGGTGATTTCGGCGTCGTCTTCGTCGGCGTCAGCGTTGATCAGGGTAAACACAATAACGCGCCTCCACAGTGAGCCTACACCCACACTGTGCGGCGATTCCTGTTACCGTTTAAATAACGGATTGCACCGATCCAGCGCAGAGTTCGGCTTGCCGAACAGGTCAGGTCCGCTTACTCTTCGCCAGCTTCCAGAGCATCGACATAGGCTTCCACCTCGTCGAGCGTTGCCGAAAACGGCTTGGGACTATCTCCGAAGACTATTTTGAAACTCTCGTCATGGCGAATGGCGTGGCCGCCCGGGTGGCCAAGCACCTTCATCTTTTCCGAGGTCAGCACTGTCAGCCCGTAGCGCGCCGCAGCCCGCTTGATCCGCCGCATGCGCGACGCGTCGAATTCCTTCCGGCTCACTTGGCCACTCCAAACCTGTCAGATCGGCCGTTCGCATAACCCCGGCCGCAGCGGCGTGCAAGTAATGTCGGCACTATTGCAGAACATAAATGGAACACCTATAGTCGTTCCGTCTATGTTCCGATTCTGGGTGTGGGGCCAATGCTGACGCGCAAACAACATGAATTGCTGATGTTCATCCATGAAAGGATGAAGGAAAGCGGCATTCCGCCTTCATTCGACGAGATGAAGGATGCGCTCGACCTCGCCTCCAAATCCGGTATCCATCGCCTGATCACCGCGCTTGAGGAGCGCGGTTTCATCCGCCGCCTGCCCAACCGGGCACGCGCGCTGGAAGTCGTAAAACTCCCCGATTCGATGAACCCTTCGCTTGGCGGCCGCAAGGCGCGCTTCGAGCCGTCCGTCATCGAGGGCAATCTGGGCAAGGTTGCCACCCCTCCGGCCCGTGTCAGCGCCGGCATGGCCGACGATTATGCCCGCCCCGTCTCCATCCCGGTGATGGGCCGCATTGCTGCGGGCACCCCGATCGAGGCGATCCAGTCCCATTCCCACACCATTGCCGTGCCCCCCGAAATGCTCGGGCCCGGCGAACATTATGCACTCGAAGTGCGTGGCGATTCCATGATCGATGCCGGCATTTTCGATGGCGATACCGTGCTCATCAAGAAGCAGGACGTCGCTTCCACCGGCGAGATCATCGTCGCCCTGGTCGATGACGAGGAAGCCACCCTCAAGCGCCTGCGCCGCAAGGGCAATACCGTTGCTCTGGAAGCCGCCAACCCCGCCTACGAAACCCGCATCTTCCCACCCGACCGCGTCAAGGTCCAGGGGCGCCTGGTGGGCCTGCTGCGAAAGTACTGATCGCTCGGCCGATCATTTCAAGTTGAGGTTGACCCTTTCACCTCCCTCCCCTCAACGTGGAGGGAAGCAGGCCGGTACTTCTGGCAACATCTTGCCCCCCAACGCGATGCAGCTCCTCTCCCTCCTTCAGGGGGAGGCCGGGTGGGGGTGCGCAGCACGCTCAGACCACATGCTCTCCTCTCAAATGAGAGCCGGCAATAAAGCCGCATCAACCCGAACGTGAAGTGCCCAATAAAAAGGCCCGCCAAGCTGGCGGGCCTTTCTCATTCATATTGCAGCGATCAGTGATTGTCGCGCGGCAGGCCCTCGTTCTGGGCGATGCGCTGATACTTGTCGGCGCCGCGCAGGATGGCGCCGTCGCCAAGCTGGCCGACCAGGCCGCGCTGGATTTCCTGCCAGGGCGTCTGGTGCTTGGGGAACTTGTAGCCGCCATCCGACTCCAGCGCCGCGCGACGGGTCGCGATCTCCTCGGCAGAGATCAGGATATCGGCCTCGCCCTTGTTGAGGTCGATGCGCACCCGGTCACCGGTGCGGAGAATGGCAAGATTGCCGCCCGCCGCCGCTTCCGGCGAGGCATTGAGGATGGAGGGCGAGCCCGACGTGCCCGACTGGCGTCCGTCGCCGATACAGGCCAGCGACGAAATCCCCTTCTTGATCAGGTAATCGGGCGGCCGCATGTTCACCACTTCAGCCGCGCCCGGATAGCCGATCGGGCCTGCGCCGCGCATGAAGAGCAGCGTATGCTCATCGATCTCCAGCGACGGATCGTCGATCCGATGGTGGTAATCCTCCGGCCCGTCGAACACTACGGCCTTGCCCTCGAACATGCCCGGATGGGCCGGGTCCGAGAGATAGCGTTCACGGAATTCCGGCGAGATCACGCTGGTCTTCATGATGGCATTGTCGAACAGATTGCCGCGCAGCACCAGGAACCCGGCCTCGGCCTTGAGCGGATTGTCGAAATGCCGGATGACCTTGTCGTCCTCGATCACGGTATTGCGGCAATTCTCGCCAATGGACTTGCCGTTGACGGTCGGTGCGTTCTCGTGGATCAGCCCCTGCGTCATCAGCTCGTTGACCACTGCCGGCACGCCGCCGGCATGGTAATAGTCCTCGCCCAGATATTCGCCAGCCGGCTGCAGATTCACCAGCAGCGGCACCTTGTGGCCATGCTGCTGCCATTCGTCGATATTGAGATCGACCCCGATATGCTTGGCAATGGCATTGATATGGATCGGCGCATTGGTCGAGCCGCCAATGGCCGAATTGACCACGATGGCGTTGAGGAAGTTTTCCTTGGTCAGGATGTCGGAGGGTTTCAAATCCTCATGCACCATCTCCACGGCGCGCTTGCCGGTGCGATAAGCCATTTCCTGGCGATCACGATAGGGCGCGGGAATGGCGGCGGACCCCGGCAGCTGCATGCCCAGCGCTTCAGCCAGCGAATTCATCGTCGTGGCCGTGCCCATGGTATTGCAATAGCCGGTCGAGGGCGCCGACGACGCCACCAGTTCGATGAACTTGGGATAGTCGATCTCGCCGGCCGCCAGCAGTTGCCGCGCCTTCCACACAATGGTGCCCGACCCGGTGCGCTCGCCCTTGTGCCAGCCATTGAGCATCGGCCCAACCGACAAAGCGATCGCCGGAATGTTCACCGTCGCCGCACCCATCAGCATGGCCGGGGTGGTCTTGTCGCAACCAATGGTCAGCACCACGCCATCCAGCGGATAGCCGTAGAGCACCTCAACAAGACCCAGATAGGCCAGGTTGCGGTCGAGCCCGGCGGTCGGGCGCTTGCCGGTTTCCTGGATCGGATGCACCGGGAATTCGATGGCGATGCCGCCCGCTTCGCGAATCCCTTCGCGCAGGCGTTCGGCCAGCACGATGTGGTGGCGATTGCAGGGGCTGAGGTCCGAACCAGTCTGGGCGATGCCGATGATCGGCTTATCCGACTGCAGTTCCTCGCGCGAAACGCCGAAATTCATGTAGCGCTCGAGATAAAGCGCGGTCATGTCCGGATTATCCGGATTGTCGAACCAGGCGCGCGAACGCAATTTGCGGGGGCCACCGCCGCCGTTGTCTGCCGTCATAGTCACTTTCCTTGCTCATCCGCAGAGCGGACTTTGGGGTCTTGCTGGAAGCCGTTCTATCACGCCGCGGGGCCGAGGGAATGGCTTTCTCGCAAAAAATCATACAATTCATGCACGGCGCTGGCTTTGGCCGATTCTGCCGCATGGCTTGGGCAATCTTACCCGGCGCGAAGACCGCATCCGGCGCCTGCTTTATCAGCAGGGGAACACGGAGACGGGAATCGCTCTGGCAACGCACCGGGATCGGCTTTAGGGTCGCGCCGCCAATGAGACGAGCCGCGAAATGGGAGAGGGTTGAGTGACATTAACGGTTGCCTGGATTGCCGTGGATTGGGGCACCTCCAATATGCGCTGCTGGGGCATTGACGCCCATGGCGCCATCCTTGCCTCCGCGACCAGCGACAAGGGCATGGGGCGCCTGACGCCGCAGCAATTCCCCGAAGCGCTGCGCGAAACCATCGCCGCCTTTCCGCTACCCGCCAATCCCGTCGATGTGCTGATCTGCGGCATGGCCGGCGCGCGTCAGGGCTGGCGCGAAGCGCCCTATCTCGAAGCGCCGGCCGATCTGCGCGGCCTCGCCGCCGCAGCTGTTCGTCCCGACATGGACGACCAAGGGCTTCAGCCACTCATCCTCCCCGGCATCTGCCAGAAGCAGGGTGGCGAAAACGTCATGCGCGGCGAGGAAACCCAGCTGCTGGGCCTTGCCACGCTGCTGCCCGACTATTCCGGCCTTGTCTGCATGCCTGGCACCCATTCCAAATGGGCGCTGCTGCGCGGCACGCATATCGAGCACTTCACCACCGCCATGACGGGCGAGATGTTCGACGTGCTGAAAACCCACACCGTGCTGCGCCATTCCCTGACTGGCGAACTCGATGGCCCCGCCCGGGCCGAGGGTTTTGCCGCCGGTGCCGCCGATGGGCTGGAGCGCCCTCAGGATCTCCTGGGCCAGTTGTTCCGCGTCCGCGCCGCCGCCCTGCTCTCCGGCCGCCAGCCCGATTGGTGCGCCGGTTATCTCTCGGGCCTGTTGATCGGCACCGAGATCGCCGCCAACCGCCACCAGATCGGCAACGAGCCGGTGCCGCTCATCGGTTCGGCCAGCCTCTGTGCGCTATATGTGAAGGTACTAGAAATGGCCGGTGCCAAGGGCCGCCCGGTCGATGCCACCGAAGTCGTCCTCGCCGGCCTCAAGGCTGCGCGTCAGTTCCGTTCCTGAAGGATCAGCCATGTCCCATCGTCACATCATCGCCATTCTGCGCGGCATCACGCCCGACGAGGCCGTGCCGGTCTGTGCTGAACTGGTCGAAGCCGGCATTACCCTGATCGAAGTGCCGCTCAATTCCCCCGATGCCCTGACCAGCATTTCCCGCGCCAAGGCCGCCCTGGGCGATCGCGCCGAAATCGGCGCCGGCACCGTGCTCTCTGTAGAGGACGTCAATGCGGTGAACGAGGCTGGCGGCACCTTCATCGTCTCGCCCGACACCAATGCCGCCGTCATCGGCGAAACTGTGCGGCTCGGCCTGAAATCCTATCCCGGTGTCTTCTCCCCCAGCGATGCGTTCACCGCCATTCGCTCCGGCGCCACCGGCCTCAAATTCTTCCCCGCAGAAGTCTTGGGCCCCAAGGGCATCAAGGCCATGAAGGCGGTGCTGCCGCCCGCCTTGCCGGTCTATGCCGTCGGCGGCGCCAATCCCGACAATTTCCACGAATATTTCGCCGCGGGCTGCACCGGTTTCGGCCTCGGCACCTATATTTTCAAACCCGGCATGAGTGCCACCGAGGTGGCCGAACGCGCCGCCCTGGCCGTCGCCGCCTATGACAAGGGAGCCAGCAAATGACCGATACCGCCCGCCTATTGATCGACTGCAAATCCTCCCTCGGCGAGGGCCCGTTCTGGCACCAGGCCCGCCAGCAATTGTTCTGGTTCGACATCAACAACCAGCAATTGTTCGCCGCCAATGCCGCCGGTGTGGTGCAGGGGCAGTGGCGCTTCGATGAGATCGTCGCCGCGGCCGCCATCATCGACAGTGACACGCTGGCTCTGGCGACAGAAACCGGCCTCAAGCGCTTCGACCTCAACACGAACGAAACCGCTCATCTCGTTGATATCGAAGCCGATGTCCCGGCGAACCGCACCAATGACAGCCGCGTCCATCCGTCCGGCGCCTTCTGGATTGGTACCATGGTCAAGGATGAGGGCCCCAAGAATGGCGCCGTCTATCACTACCGCGCCGGCGAGCTGACACGGCTGATTGCCAACGCCGCCATTCCCAACGCCACCTGCTTCTCGCCCGATGGCACCATCGCCTATTGGACCGACACGCCGAGCCAGAAAATCCTCAAATGCCAGACCGATCCGGCCACCGGCATGCCGGTGGGCGATTGGACCCTGTTTGCCGACGTGTCCGAACATCGTGGCTATCCCGATGGTGCGGTAATCGATAGCCAGGGCTATCTCTGGAACGCCCGCTGGGGCGGCTCCTGCGTGATCCGCTATGCGCCCGATGGCACCATCGACCGTATCGTGGAAGTGCCGGTGTCCCAGGTCACCTGCCCCGCCTTCGGCGGACCAGACCTCAAGACGCTCTATATCACCACCGCCTCCAAAACCCTTTCCCCCGAACAGCTGGCCGCCGAAAAGGTCGCCGGTGGCGTCTTCGCCATCGACGTCGATGTCGCCGGTCTGCCCGAAACACCAATCAAGCTCTGAGCTCTGCCATGATCGACAGCCCTGCCCTTGGCGTCTGCTACTATCCCGAACACTGGCCCGAAGACTGGTGGGACCGTGACGCCCAGCGCATGGCCGAGGTCGGCATCAAATATGTGCGCATCGGCGAGTTCGCCTGGTCGCGGCTGGAGCCCACCCCCGGCAATCTCGACCTGTCCTGGCTGGTGCGCGCCATGGATACGCTTGGTCGCCATGGCCACAAGGTTATTGTCGGCACCCCCACCGCCACCCCGCCGCGCTGGATGATCGACAAGCATCCAGACATGCTGGCCGTGGACGCCAATGGCCGCCCGCGCGGCTTTGGCTCCCGCCGGCACTATGATTTCTCCCATCTCGGCTATCGCGAGGAATCGGCCCGCATTACGCAGATCCTGGCCGATGCCCTCAGCGATCATCCGGCGCTGGGCGGCTGGCAGACCGACAACGAATATGGCTGCCACGGCACCACCTATTCCTACTCCCCGGCCGCCCGCGACGGCTTCCGGCTCTGGCTCGCCGCTCGCTACGGCACCATCGAGGCGCTCAACACCGCCTGGGGCAATGTCTTTTGGTCCATGGAATACAATAGCTTCGACCAGATCGAGCTGCCCAATCTTCTGGTCTGCGAGCCCAACCCGATCCACGCGCTCGACTTCCGCCGCTACGCCTCCGACCAGGTCTCTGCCTTCAACAAGGTGCAGTACGACATCCTCAAGGCCCGCCGGCCCGACCTGCCGGTGATCCACAATTTCATGAGCCGCTACACCGAATTCGACCATTTCGACCTGGGCGAAACGCTAGATGTGGCGAGTTGGGACTCCTACCCCATCGGCCATCTGGCGGTCAGCGACGAGCCTGACGAGATCAAGCGCCAATATCTGCGCCAGGGCGACCCGGACAACGCTGCCTTCCACCACGACCTCTATCGCAGCGTCGGGCACGGCCGCTGGTGGGTCATGGAGCAACAGCCCGGCCCGGTGAACTGGGCGCAGTTCAATCCCGATCCGCTGCCGGGCATGGCCCGTCTGTGGGCCTGGGAAGCCTTTGCCCATGGCGCCGAAGTGGTGTCCTATTTCCGCTGGCGTCAGGCCCCCTTTGCCCAGGAACAGATGCATGCCGGCCTGTTGCGCCCAGACAGCGAGCCCGCGCCGGCCTATCACGAGGCCACCCAGGTGGCCGAAGAGCTGGCCGCCACCGGCCTTTCCGGCACCGCCAATAAGGGCCGCGTGGCGGTGATCTATGATTACCAGAGCGAATGGGCCTGGGAGATCGAAGCGCAGGCCCAGGGTTTTCAGCATGGTGCCCATGTCCGGGCCATCTATTCGGCCTTCCGCAAGCATGGTGTCGATATCGACGTCCTGCCGCCCTCCACGACCAGCCTTGCCGGCTATGACATTGTCGCCATTCCCGCGCTCTTCGCCTGGACAGATGCCCTGCGCACTGCCATTGCCGAATTCGACGGAAGGGTGCTGATCGGCCCTCGCTCCGGCGCCAAGACGCAAGACTTTTCGATCCCCGCCCGCCTCGCACCAGATCTGCCGCAGAACCTGCTCGATACACGTGTCATGCGCGTCGACAGCATTCCCCCGCATGTCTCCGTGCCGGTCAAGGGTGGCGGTTCGGCCCGCCTGTGGCGCGAAAAGCTCGAGACCGGCGCCGAGGTGATCATGGAGGACGAAGAAGACCTGCCGGTGCTGGTTGCCCAGGGCAAGCTCTTCTATCTCTCCGCCAGCGGTGATCGCGCGCTGATCCAGCGCGTGGCCGACCATCTGATCGCCGATGCCGACCTGCCGGTGCTCAGCCTCCCGGCCGGCGTCCGCTGCCGCACCCGCGGCGGCTTCCGCATCTATGTGAATTACAGCGCCGGCAGCGCCCAGCTCAACCCGGCCGCCGACGAGGCCGGCTATGTCGTAGGTGCGGCCGATATGCCCGCCGCCGGCGTCACCGTGGCACGACTCGCCACGGCCGGTTGAGATTTGTAATCGCCGGGCGGACATCGAACCGCCCGGCTGCCGCATCCCAGTGCAGCCAATGCACACCGCCCGCCGCCAATTGCTCCGGCCCGATCATCACCCCCTCCGCTCCACACCCAACCGGCGGCCTGATGCGGGCGATCACCAGATCATGCCCGAAGCAATCCTCGGCAAAAGCCGCCGCATTGCGCACAATGGCCACCGAAAACGCGTCGGTGCTGACAACACAGCCCAGGCTGTCGCATCGCGCCCCGGGATGCTGCGCCGCGATCGGTGTCTGGTAATGCCGGCTCCACACATCCACCGCGAAGCTGCCGGTCCGCCCGCTGGCGAGCGCCATGCCCTCGCCGCTGCTAATCGCCACCGCCTGCGTCGTGTCCGCCACCAGCACATCCGGCCGTGGCTCAAACCCGAATACCAGGATCAGCGGCATTGCCAGCGCCGGCAGCAATAACCGCCATCGCTCCGCGAGCAGCGCAAACCAGGCCAGCGCCAGAAGACCCACCAGCAGCGTCCAACCGGCAAGCAGCGGGTTACCGGTCAGCCCGGCACTCCACCCCGCCACCAGTTCGGCGACATCCACCATCCGCTCGATACCCCAGCCCATCACCATGAGGAATGGCGCATCGGCCCCGAACGGCATGGCCAGCACCGACAGAACCCCGAACGGCATGATCACGAAGCTGACAAAGGGCAGCGCCAACAGGTTCCCCACCACCCCCAGCGGCGCCGTCTGCTGGAAGTGATAGGCCGAGAACAGCAGTGTCGCGAACCCAGCGATAAAGCTCGTCCACGCCGTCGCGCTGACCAGCTTCACCAACCGGTCAACCGTGCCATTCGCCGCCGGCGTGCCGCCACGCGGCATCTCATAGACCCCGATCAGCGCCACTACTGCCGAAAACGACAATTGAAAGCTCGGCCGGAACAGGCTGGCCGGATCGATCAACAGGATGACGAAGGCGGCAATTGCCACATTGCGCATGGTGAGCGCCCGTCGCCCCGCCAGCACTGCCCCAAAGATCAGCCCCAGCATCAGCGTCGAGCGAAAGGCCGGCACATTGTCCATGCCGCCGGCCAGCAGCAGATAGAAGAACGCCGCCAAGATCCCCGCCACCGCCGAAATCTTCTTCACCGGCCAGCCCACGACCAGGGGCACCGAGGCCAGCGCCAGCCGCACCAGCCAGAATATGCCGCCCGCCACGATCGACAGATGCAGCCCCGAAATCGAATAGATATGCGCCAGCCCCGACGCCGCCATCACGTCACGTGTCTCGTCGGTGATATCGCTTTGATCGCCCATCACCATAGCCTTGCCGATGGCTGCACTGGCCCCCACGAGCACCGCATCAATGCGCGCGCCGATGAAATTGCGCAGCGCCTGCACCCGCCGGACCATGTTGCCCTCGTCGCCCGCCGCGACCACGCTCACCGTGCCGCCCGTCACCGAGCCATAAGCGCCGATCCCCGAGAAATAGGCGTGAAACTGCCCGTCATGCGCCCCCGGCAGCACCGGCCCCGGCACCGGCGCCAGCCGCATCGCCGCCCGGATCCGATCCCCCGGCGCCAAGGCCGGCTCGTTGGGCAGGAACAGCCGTGCCCGACGGATATCCGGCATGCGCGCCCCCTCCTGCGGCACCAGGTCCGAAATCACCACCCGCTGCCCATCGGCCCCGGCCGAGATGATCTCATCCACCCGCGCCTCATAGGTCCCATAGACAGCCCGCGTCAGCATTTTGGCGTCGTAAACTGCCGCATGCAGCGGCAGGAGGCAAAATCCCAGCGCCAGCGCCGCCAGTTGCACCCCCAGGCGCAGCCCGCCAAGCGAGCCCAGCAGCAGCGCGCCGCCGATTACCCCCAGCGCCATCAGGCCTGCGACGCCATGGAGCAGCATGCCAGGCTCACTCGGCCAGGCCGCATAGGCGATCAATCCGACGATCAGGCTGAATGGCAAAAGCACGAACAGCCGCCGCTGTTCGAAAGCCTGGGCAAAAGCCTCGACCAGGCTCCCCCAGGCCGCGCGAGGTCCAAAAGCGGGCGCCGGCCGCGGCGGCCACAGCCGCACCGCGCCCCTTGGCCCCGGCACCAACACGCCCTTTCCGTTCGCCCCTGCCCCCGCTTCGGCCAATCCCGGGCACCCCCACCCTTGCGCTCAAGCCCGCCTATGCTACACACGGCCCGCATTTCCTCAAAATTCTTCGGTTCCCATGTCCCAGGTCGTCACCCGTTTTGCCCCATCTCCCACCGGCTACCTGCATATCGGCGGCGCGCGCACGGCTCTCTTCAGCTGGGCCTATGCCAAGAACCAGGGCGGCAAGATGCTGCTGCGCATCGAAGACACCGATCGCGAGCGCTCCACCGAAGCCGCCGTCACCGCGCTGATCGATGGGCTGAAATGGCTGGGCCTCGATTGGGACGGCGAGCCGATCAGCCAGTTCGCCCGCGCCGCACGCCACGCCGATATCGCCCATGAACTGGTGAAGATGGGCCATGCCTATTACTGCTATTGCTCCCCCGAGGAACTGGAGCAGATGCGCGAGGACGCCCGCGCCGCCGGCAAGCCGCCCCGTTACAATGGCTATTGGCGCGATCGCGACCCCTCCGAGGCTCCCGAAGGCATCAAGCCGGTGGTCCGCATCAAGGCGCCACTGTCGGGCGAAATCATCGTGCATGACCATGTGCAGGGCGACGTGGTCTTCAAGACCGAGAACCTCGACGACTTCATCATCCTGCGCTCGGACGGCACCCCCACCTATATGCATGCCGTGGTGGTCGACGATCATGATATGGGCGTCACCCACATCATCCGTGGCGACGACCACCTGACCAATGCCGCCCGCCAGATCGTCATCTACAACGCCATGGGCTGGCCTGTGCCTGAAATGGCCCATATTCCGCTGATCCACGGCCCGGATGGCGCCAAGCTGTCCAAGCGCCACGGCGCCCTCGGCGTCGAGGCCTATCGGCAGATGGGCTATCTGCCCGAGGCCGTGCGCAACTATCTGGCCCGCCTCGGCTGGAGCCATGGCGACGACGAAATCTTCTCCACCGAGCAGATGGTGGAATGGTTCAGCCTCGAAGCCCTCAACAAGGGCGCGGCGCGCTTTGACTTCGTCAAGCTCGAGAACATCAACGGCCACTATATCCGCGAGGCCGACCCAACCTATCTCTACAATGTGATGGTCGAAACCGCGCGCGAAGTGGGTCGCGAAAACGACGTCACGGGCCTAACGGCCAATCACAACACCGTGCTGGCCGCCCTGCCCGAATTGCAGCCGCGTGCCAAGACGGTGCTGGAGCTGATCGACCTGGCGCAGTTCATCTATGCCCTGCGCCCGATCCAACCCGATGCCGCCGCGGCAGCTCTGCTGACCGACGACGCCAAACTGGTGCTGGCCGGTATTGCCGAAACGTTAGGGGGCCTTGCCGATTGGTCAGTGCCCGCCATCGATGCGGCCATGCGTAGTCTGGCCGAAGAGAAGGGTCTCAAGCTCGGCAAATTGGCCCAGCCGCTGCGCGCCGCACTCACCGGACGCACCGTGTCGCCGGGCATTTTCGAGGTCATGGTGCTGATTGGCCGCGAGGAAAGCATGGCCCGACTCAGCGACCAGATCGGGGGCTGAACCGCCCCGTCGGCCCGATGGCGACACCCGGCCGATAGATAAGTCATACTTACCTATCGGTTGCCCTTGCCGGTCAAGACCTGATACCTCTGCGGTAACGTTCGGCGCCGCTGAAAGGCGCCGACCCAAGCCTATAACATCGATCCTTCCTGCGGGGCGCGCGGGTGAAGCGAGGAGATATCAATGACCGATAAAGTCGCAAAACTCGTCATCGGGGACCAGACCCATGAATTCCCGATACTGAGCGGTACCGTTGGTCCGGATGTCATGGACATCCGCTCCCTCTACGCCAAAACCGGCCTGTTCACTTACGATCCGGGCTTCACCTCCACTGCGGCATGCGACAGCGCCATCACCTTCATCGATGGCGACAAGGGCGAACTGCTCTATCGCGGCTATCCCATCGAGCAGCTGGCCGACAAATCCAACTATCTCGAAGTCTGCTACCTGCTTCTTTACGGCGAACTGCCGACCCCGGCCCAGTTCAAGGAATTCGAGCAGCTGGTCACGCGCCACACCATGGTGCACGAGCAGATGCACTATTTCTTCCGCGGCTTCCGTCGCGATGCGCACCCGATGGCGGTGATGACCGGCGTGGTCGGCGCCATGGCCGCCTTCTACCACGACTCCACCGATATCAACGATCCGCAGCAGCGCGAGATCGCCTCCATCCGCATGATCGCCAAGATCCCGACCCTGGCGGCCATGGCCTATAAATACTCGATTGGCCAGCCCTTCGTATATCCGCGCAACGATCTCGATTACGCGGCCAATTTCCTGCACATGTGCTTCTCGGTCCCGGCCGAGGAATACAAGGTCGATCCCAAGATTGCCCGCGCCATGGACCTGATCTTCACGCTCCATGCCGATCACGAGCAGAACGCTTCGACCTCGACGGTGCGTCTGTCCGGCTCGTCCGACGCCAATCCCTTCGCTTGTATCGCGGCTGGCGTGGCCTGCCTCTGGGGCCCTGCCCATGGCGGCGCCAACGAGGCCTGCCTCAACATGCTGCGCCAGATCGGCACGGTGGATCGCATCCCCGAATTCATCGCCCGCGCCAAGGACAAGAATGACCCGTTCCGCCTGATGGGTTTTGGTCACCGCGTCTACAAGAACTTCGATCCGCGCGCCAAGGTCATGCAGGCCACCGCCAAGGAGGTGCTCTCCATCCTCGGCGTCGAGAACAACCCGACCCTGCAGGTCGCACAGGAACTCGAACGCATCGCGCTCGAAGACCAGTACTTCATCGACCGCAAGCTTTATCCGAATGTCGATTTCTACTCCGGCGTGATCCTGGACGCGATCGGCTTCCCGACCTCCATGTTCACCGTGCTCTTCGCCGTCGCCCGCACCGTCGGCTGGATCAGCCAGTGGAAGGAAATGATCGGCGACCCGCAGAAGAAAATCGGCCGCCCGCGCCAGCTCTACAACGGCGCCACCGCCCGCGACTACCAGCCCATCACCCAGCGCTGATCGCCCGGCCATCGCCAAACCAAAGCACCCCTTCCACCAAAGGGGTGCTTTTTCTTTATGGATCATCCGTAAGTGTTGGGTCCCCATATCTCCCGGCCCCTTCGCCTCCCTCCCCCTAGAGCGTTTCACGTTCTGGTTGATGCGGCTCCATCGCCCCTCCCCCTTGAGGGCTTTGATCTGTCCCGGAGGGTAAATCTCTCC
>NZ_UZWD01000070.1 GCF_900631955.1 Devosia equisanguinis
CAGACCCTACAGCGCATCGCCGGCGGCTGGCCTAACAACCAGATTACCGAACTGATGCCTTGGAACTTCAAGCCATAACGGCCTCGGTTACCCGCTTACTGGGATTGAGCCGGATCGAGCGGACAAAGCCAATGCCGCCATTGGGCGTGCCTGGCTTGCCGAAGCCCGGCAGGTCGGCCGCGCAGAGCAGGAAATCCACGGTTCTGCCAGTGAGCAGCCGCGCCGCCGCAGGCGCATCGGCCGCGTCCAGCACCTTGCCGGCACCGAAGCCGTAAAGCAGGCGCCGACCGAGGTCACGATAGAGATCACTCGGATCGGCCACAAGGAATGTGAGCTCCGAGAGATTGACGCCGCTATGGGTCGGAGGCTGCTGCATGATACCAGCTCTACCCGCAAACTGCTGAGAACTGGTAAAATCGTGCCCACAAAATGCGGAGGTCGTCGCGGTGCTGCCAGACCGTGAAACGCGCTAGAGCCGCACTTCGCGCCCCTCGAGATCAATCTTGGGCACCTTGAACCCCATCGCCACCCAGGCGCCCAACAGCCGCGCGAAAAATCCCGCTGTTGCCAGGCCCCCCGATGGTACGCTGTCGTCGAGCACCGTGCCCGCCGGCGCATCGCCGACCACGGTGGCAATATCAGGTCGTGCCATTCCCGCCGGCCACAGCGCTCCGTAAAGGCTGAGCCAGTGGCCGCCCTTGAACTCGAGAAAAACCGGCATGTTGCAGCAGCTGGCCACCACTCGTCGCGTGCTCGATCCGCCAAGGTGATAAGCCACCAGCAGGTCCTGTCCGCTCTCGATCCGCACCCGATCCTTTCGGTACATCACGAAGCGGGTCGCGCCATTGTCCTCGCGAAAGGCCTTCGCGCCGGGCAAGGCCTCGATGCGCGCGCCAGCCGTGCGGCAGCTGTTGCAATGGCATTCGGCACGGATGATCGGCGCACCGCTGACCACGATATGCACCTTGCCGCAGCGGCAGTGCAGCGCCTGTGTGTCCGCCCCGCTCATGGCCGGACCAGCGGAAACACGTCGCGCACCCGGCTTTCGCGCAGCCACAGGGCCATCCAGGTCGCGCCCCCCAGATAGAGGCTGAACAGCGTATGGCTGAACAGCGGATTATCCACCCGCAGATTGGCCGCCAGCGCAGCCCCCAAAAGCCCGGTAAACAGCACCGCGCCCAATAGCGCCGTGCGCGGGATCAGCAATAGCACCACGCAAACCAGCTCGATCACCCCGATCAACACCAGATATTTTGCCGGCCATCCCACCACCGCCAGCGGCTCCAGCGCCACATCCATCTGCAAGAGTTTCGGCGTCACCGATGCTCCCAGCATGAACAGCGCGATCAACCCACTCAAAACCCAACCCGCAATTTTCACAGCCCGAACTCCTCTGGCGTCACTTCACCCCAGCGACGATCCCCCGCCCCCCATTTCGACACGGCCCCGAAACAAATGTCGAGTTTTCATCCGTGCTCGCGCGCGCGGGCCTGGCTCCGTGGCGGCAAAAGTGCTGACACCTCGCTGCCGCCTGGGCCGAGCATCCCATGCCCGCCTGTTGACGCATGCATGGCCGGCCCCTAGTCATGGGCCGAACCACCACCGCCCCTCCAGCGCGCAGAGCCTTCATGATCCCCTGGCAAAAGCTCGACGAAACCACCATGCCCGGCGGCGGCAAGCTGACGCTGATGCAACGCGGCAGCGAGTTTTCGATCATGTCGGGCACCATCGGGCTGATGAACAGCCGCATGAGCGGCTCGGAAGAACAGCTGGCCATGCTCTCCGCCGCCCGCGTCGGCAGCCGGCCCAAGGCGCGTATCCTCATCGGCGGGCTGGGCATGGGCTTTACCCTGCGCGCCGCGCTCGCCGCCTTTGGCCCCGATGCCGAGATCGTCATTGCCGAACTGGTTCCCGCCGTCATCGCCTGGGCCCGCGGCCCGCTCGCGCCGATCCACGGCACCAGCCTCGACGATCCCCGCGTCACCATCCATGAGGGCGACGTCCGCACCGCCATCAGCGACCGAAAACCATTCGACGCCATCCTGCTCGATGTCGATAATGGCCCCGATGGCCTGTTCCGCCCCGAAAACGACCGCCTCTACAGCGCCACCGGCCTCGCCAACGCCAAGGCCGCCCTCACACCGGGCGGCCACCTCGCCGTCTGGTCCGCCTACCCCGACGCCCCCTTCACCAAACGCCTCCGCCAATCCGGCATGGCAATCGAAGAAGCCCACGTCCGCGAACGCAGCAACGGCAAAGGTGCACGACACCTGATCTGGTTCGCAACGAAGGCGGGGAAGTAGTGGGCCGCCTATCGGCCCCCTCCTTCATTAAGCGGAGAGAGACTTGCCTCCCCCGCTTTCTGTTCCCCGGAAGGCATGTAAAGGCCCCGTCATGTTATGACAGATCAATAACGCATCGATTTGATTTATTTGAGAAGATTAATCAACCTAGAGCCAAGATCGTGGATAGCCTTCGTCTCGCACTCCCAAACAACCACAACCTTCCATCCTTTCGCCTCTAGTAGGGCTATATTTCTCTGATCCCGGGCTACGTTGCCAGAGAGCTTTGCATCCCAATACTCCAGTCGCGATTTTGGCCTACGTCCATCCGAGCACCCGACAGCATGGTGTTGATGCCAAAAGCAGCCATGTACAAATATCGCAATCTTCCTGGAAGGAAAGACAATATCCGGCTTACCGGGCAAATCTTTCCGGTGTATGCGGTAACGATATCCTCTGATATGCAGCCAGCGTCTAACAGCAAGTTCCGGCTTCATGTCCTTCGCTCGAATGGCGGACATGTTTTTGCTGCGGCGAACGGCGTCTATCTTGTCCAATCAGGCGGTAAGGTCCAATGGGAGATCGGCAATGTCTCGTAGCCGTCTTCCCTCAATCATTGTATCCAACATCTCTTTGGCGTCGTCAGAGCCAACAGCTGCAACGGCAGCCTTTAGTTCAGGCAGCGCAATATGGTATACACAGTCTATATCGCCAGTGCCAAACGCTAGCGAAGCTAGTCTTCCGGGCGTCGGCTCACCTGTAACAATTACTATATGTGGCAAACGGCCCTTTCGATTCCGTATTAAATTAAGTGCCTCCGACCTGGCGTTTTGTGCCCGATCAGAACGGATGGTCCACTTACAGGACACGCTAGCGTGCAGCATCGGGAGCCCCCCGTTCGAACTCCGCATACTCGTCAGCGTGGCACTTGTCTCATCCACTATCTGTTCGCCCGAATTAATGAATTCGTCCGGCTCTGGTTTGCGAAGTATCATCACGTCGGGCTTAATAAGATAGTCCATACCGATGGCAACAGCCAGCTCGGGGCTTGCCTCCATCGCTGCCGATAGTGACGAAAGGTGCTGATACTGATCGCTGTCGGCAATAGCCAGCCTGCTACTTCCCTTAGTAAAAATAAATCGACCAGGTCTTAAGTGGGATAACCTTGGGAGAGTGGCTTCTAGGTATTCTCCAACAATGACCTCAAACTTACTCCCCGCCATTTGACCGGCCAGCCGCTCGTTAACCAATTTAGAGCCGAGACGATGAAGGAGGTCTAAGCTTATCCTAACACTAGTCTTGGAACTTCCATCCGCTATAGTCGGGACGCCATCAGCATTTGCGTAAAGGATGCTTTCGAGCAAGGCAGCGTGAAATGCAGCCCTTGCATCTGTTAGAAAAGAAACGCCTACATTCATTGCACAACAGCGCGAGATGGAAAAACAACTTTGCGACTCATGGCCGTTACAAGCTGCGAAGCCACAGATTTTGCCACCGGCGGCGGGAATGCATTGCCAATTTGGCGATATGCAGCAGTCTTTTTGCCATAGAAGGCCCAGTCGTCACTAAATCCTTGGATACGTGCTGCCATGCGAACTGTGAGTCTTGGCATACCTACAAAGTCCCAGTCAGGTGCTTCGTCGGCAATGGATTTACCATCAACTCCAAGTGCCGCCCATGCCTTTCGTGCTCGGGTTGGTCCCAAGTCTGGCCCACCATGTTTCTTGCTGCCACCAACTAGCGTGGGACCTATATCATCAGCGTTAATTGACCACCGGCGCGCGCCGATCCAGCCGCGCTCAGCCATTAAGTCGTAGAGAACATTACCGACCGTTGGCGCATCATATGGGTTAGGTGTTGGCCATTCAAAGCCGTCTTTTATATCGTGCCTCAGCGCAACAATTACAACTCTTGGTCTTAATTGGGGGACCCCGTAGTCAGAGGCGTTCAGCAGCCGCCAGTGTGTTTCGTATCCTAACTTGCCCAGTTCACCCTTTATGAACCCGCGATAGTCTTCGAAAACAGCATCCAGAAATCCTCGGACATTCTCAATCATCACCGCCTTCGGCCGAATTTGGTCAACCAGTCGAATTGCTGCAGGGAACAGATTGCGCTCATCGTCAGGGCCTAGTTGTTTACCCGCGACGGAGAATGGCGGACAGGGTAGGCCCCCAGCGAAAAGGTCCACACCTTTGTAACTATCGCCACTAAAAGCGTTTAGATCAGCTTCGTGAATGACCCAGCCGGGCCGATTGAGCCTTAATGTCTTGCAACAATCAGAATCAAGTTCCACCACGCCCTGATGATCGAACCCGGCAAGCTCCAATCCACGAGCTTGCCCACCAGCACCTGCGCATACTTCAAGGGATGTGAATCGCGGCATCATGAATACGTTTCGATAGCGTTCGGATACAAAACAAGAACATTATGTTAACTATCACCTGACACCCAATTTGGCGCAAGCTAAACTTGGTCTTTCCACAGACCACGCTTCACCCTTGCCACTTCGAAACCCGAGGTGAGCTAACGATCCAAATATCCGAAGGGCTGACATACCCAATATGCCTCACTAAATGCTGGAGCCTGTTCACACGAGGGGGAAGAAGGCAAGAGCGCCATGGCATGGCTGCCTGCACTCAGCCATCAACGAACAAGATCTCCTCCCATTCCAAGCGGCATGCACCCTCAAACCAGCCGGCCGCCTTCCGGCGGCCAGCCCACAATCCTGCGCTTAAGCCGCCTGGACGATGTCGATGAGTTCGACATCGAACACCAGGTCCTGACCAGCGAGCGGGTGATTGGCGTCGACCTTGACACTGGTGTCGTCCAGACCCACCACGGTGATCGGCATCATGCCACCATCGCTGGTGCGCGCCTGCAGCTGCGTGCCCACCCGCACATCGAGGCCGCTGGGCAGCTTGGCCCGGTCGAGGGTCTGCACCGCTTCGGGGCGATGCTGGCCATAGGCCTGGTCGCAGGGAATGGTGACGGTTTGGCTGTCGCCGGGCGCCATGCCGGCAACCTGCGCTTCGAGGCCCTTGATGACCTGCCGTTCCCCGATCCTGAATTCCAGCGGCGCCCGGCCGGCAGAACTGTCGAACTGCGTCCCGTCGGTCAGACGACCCGTATAGTTGATCCGGACAACGTCACCCATTTTGGCTGCGGTCATGGCTGTTTCCTTCTGTGAAGTACGGCGGATTGCTCAACGCCTTTTCCAGTGAGGTCGCGCAGCGACGCACGCGACAGCGAGCCAATAATATAGGGACGAAAGCGCGGATTTAAACCGCCGGCAGCCAAATTACTGGCAGGGCCGCCCTTTCCTGTCATGGGCGCAACCGCTGAAAGTCGTGATCCTTTTTCTGCGGACATCGTGTGACAGAGCCCCCATTTGCGGGCCATGTCGTCGTTCTCTCCATGATAAAGAGCGCGTGCTGGCAGCCAAATCCACACGCCCCGGCAAAGTCGTGTTTTCCCGCCGCCGGCGCATCCAGGCTTGGCACGAGACCCTCACCAGTAGTGGCCTGGGCGCTGGGGTGTGCTCGACGGACAAAGGCACTATTTTGTCTCGAGCTGACGACCCGCCCAAAATCCGGTCAATGCTTGAAACAGTTCTCACGGTGCCATGCGAGGAAAGCGGGATGCGGCCTATTCCTCGCATCCAGCGGCCCAACCAGGCGCCCTGTCCTGTTGATGAGGCCTTCGACACCCGCCCGATCATTCACATGCCGGGAGATCACAATGTCCAAACTATCGCTGAGCGTGATGAGGCCGCGATCGAACATCCAGTGCACAGTGCCGGACAGCGCCACACCGTTAAGCACTTGGTCGGGCCCATTGGCCCACACCGGACGGATATGCGCTGCCTCGACCTCGGCACGCCCTCCGCCATTGATAAGTCTCAGACCGGTAATGCCGCAGCGCTCATCATACGCCTTTAGCACCAGGCGCCGAAACACCCGGTCACGCAAGGTGTGCGACACCAGCGTTTCCACCCGCACTCGGTCCTGTTCGAACGGTGCCTGCTCTTCGTCGAACTCTTGTAATTGCGGCGGCGCAGCCTCACCAATACGAGGGAGTATAATGTTCGGCTCGGCTAATCCGCGGCTGATGATGCGCTCAAAGTCTTTGCCGGACAGACCGCGCACCGCCGCTTGAGCCCGCCCAGAGTTGCGGCCCATCTCGTTCAGCAGCCCGGTCTCGGCGATGCCGTCTTCGAGAATATAGGGAACCGGGCTGGAAAACTCCAAGAACGTGCCAGGCACCATGAGAGCCAAAAACATGCCGTCAGCGCTTGGATCTGGCATAATCGCCTCCAGTTTCGCCATGGCATAATAGCCCTTCGAACCTCGCACTTTCGTCGGCTCGTAGTAGATCACCCAATCCCCTACGCATTTAGACGCGCGGGAAAAATACATAGATGGAAACTGGTACTTTACCTCCGGATCGTCCTCGTAGATCGAGTCCGCCCGGTGCACAAAACCCCAAAACCCATATTGCCCCCGTCGTTGCGGCGAGCCTAAAGCGCCGGAGTCGATCTGGCGAGCGGTCTTTGTCACCTCTGGTTCCCCATGCTAAGCTTCGTGATCCGTCCCCTGCTGACATTCCATGACAGAACACCCATTTATGGGTTCTCCTGCCACCTTGTCCTTTGCTGAGTGAAAGCCTCGCCATGGCCCCCAAATCCACACGCCCCGGCAAAGCCGAGTTTTCCATCGACGAGTTCTTTGCCGAGATCGAAAAGGCCGAGGATATAGCGGCGTCCAAGCCGCTTTATGCCGAGCGGATGAAGAACAAGCGCGCGCTGGATCGGGCCGAGGCCGCCGAGAAGGAAGCCGCAGCGCCGAAAACGCCGCTCGAAAAGCGCCGCACCACCAAGTCCAACAACGATACCGCCACCGGCATGGCGAAAAAGACCGGCAAGACCAAGATCAACTCGGTCGATCGCGTCGATTTCGACGGTTTCGGCGAGGCGCCGCAGGCCGGGTTCGGCCATGTGCCGGCACAGAAGCTCACCGGCCGCGACATTGCCCGCGCCGCCGCCACCGATCCCGAAGCCATGGCCAAGGTGCGCGAGGCGCTCGACGCCTCGGTGAAAAAGCAGAAGGCCAAGAAGGGCGAGGACGTTTCCGGTGCCACCACGGTCGGGGTCACCGCCACGGTGAAGGCGCTCGAGCAGATCATTCTCCATGGCCGCAAGGAAGTGGAAGGCTCCGCGCCCTGGATGCCGCATCGCCCCGAGCGCCCAGTCAAGCGCGGCGCCTCAAAGCCCTTCCGCCTCGCCACCGACTACGTGCCCGCCGGCGACCAGCCCACCGCCATTGCCGAGCTGGTGGAAGGCGTCGAAAACGGCGAGACCGACCAGGTTCTGCTCGGCGTCACCGGTTCGGGTAAAACCTTCACCGCCGCCCAGGTCATCGCCCGCACCCAGCGCCCTGCCCTGATCCTTGCGCCCAACAAGACCCTCGCCGCCCAGCTCTATTCCGAGTTCAAGGGCTTCTTCCCCGACAACGCGGTCGAGTATTTCGTCTCCTACTACGACTATTACCAGCCCGAGGCCTACGTCCCGCGCACCGATACCTATATCGAGAAGGAATCCACCATCAACGAGCAGATCGACCGCATGCGCCACTCGGCCACGCGCGCGATCCTCGAGCGCGACGACGTCATCATCGTCGCCTCGGTCTCCTGCATCTACGGTATCGGCTCGGTGGAAGACTACACCGCCATGACCATCGACGTGCAGAAGGGCGAAAAGATCGACCAGCGCCAGCTGCTCGCCAAGCTCGTGGCCCTGCAATACAAGCGCGGCGATACCGGCTTCGTGCGCGGCACGTTCCGCGTGCGCGGCGACACCGTCGAAATCTTCCCCGCTCACTATGAAGCCGCCGCCTGGCGCGTCACCCTCTTCGGCAACGAAGTGGAAGCGATCACTGAATTCGATCCGCTGACCGGCAAGAAGTCCGCCGACCTGACCTTCATCCGCGTCTATGCGAACAGCCACCACGTGACGCCGCGGACCACGATGAACCAGGCGATCAAGCAGATCAAATCCGAGCTCGCGGCGCGCCTCCAGGAACTCAACGGCGCCGGCCGCTTCCTCGAAGCCCAGCGGCTGGAACAGCGCACCCTGTTCGATCTCGAAATGATGGAAGCCACCGGCTCCTGCGCCGGCATCGAGAATTATTCCCGCTACTTTTCCGGCCGCAAACCCGGCGAGCCGCCCCCGACCCTGTTCGAATATCTCCCCGACAATGCGCTGGTTTTCGTCGACGAAAGCCACGTCACCATCGGCCAGCTCGGCGCCATGTATCGCGGCGACCTCCGCCGCAAGGCGACCCTGGCCGAATACGGCTTCCGCCTCCCCTCCTGCATGGACAATCGCCCCCTCCGCTTCGAGGAGTGGAACGCCATGCGCCCGCAATCGGTCTATGTCTCGGCCACGCCCGGCTCCTGGGAAATGGAGCAGACCGGCGGCGTCTTCGCCGAACAGGTCATCCGCCCCACCGGCCTCATCGATCCCCCGGTCGAGATCCGCCCGGCCACCCATCAGGTCGATGACGTCATCGACGAAATCCGCCAGACCATCAAGGCGGGCTACCGCACCCTCTGCACCGTCCTCACCAAGAAAATGGCCGAGGACCTCACCGAATATATGCACGAACAGGGCATTCGCGTGCGCTACATGCACTCGGACGTCGACACCATCGAGCGCATCGAGATCATCCGCGATCTCCGCCTCGGCGCCTTCGACGTGCTTGTCGGCATCAACCTGCTCCGCGAAGGCCTCGACATCCCCGAATGCGGCCTCGTCGCCATTCTCGACGCCGACAAGGAAGGTTTTTTGCGCTCCGAAACCTCCCTCATCCAGACCATCGGCCGCGCCGCGCGCAATGTCGACGGCAAGGTAATCCTCTATGCCGACAAGGAAACCGGCTCGATGGAACGCGCCTTGGCCGAAACCAACCGCCGCCGCGAAAAACAGATCGCCTATAACGAAGCCAACGGCATCACCCCCCAATCGGTCAAAGCCCGCATCAACGACATCATCGACAGCACCGCCGAACGCGACCACGTCACGATTTCCATCGGCAAGGGCAAGGACGGAAAAGAGAAGACCGTCACCGGCGACAACCTCGCCACCGTCATCAAGGACCTGGAACGCGAAATGCGGGAGGCGGCCACGAATCTTGAGTTCGAGAAGGCTGCGAGACTGCGTGATGAGGTCAAGCGGCTGCGGGAGATGGAGTTGGATACGCTGGAGGGAGAAGTCAGCTAGTCGCTGGCTCCCGCCCCGGATCGTCATCACCCTCGGCCGCGCTACCAAGTCTAGCGTCCGAGCAAGCTAGATATGTTGGAGCACTAGGATCTGCGACTAGTGCGGTTTCCACATCGAAGGCGGATTTGTTCCAGTAATTCGCGAGTGCAGCTCCACACAGTATTGATCAGTCATTCCAGCGATGTAGTCGCATATGGTGCGCTGCTGAAAATGACTATCCTGATTACTGCTACACAACGCACGCCAATCCTCGGGGAGGAGTGCATGATCATCATTCAAGGTCTTGAAAACTTTATTGATGATTTCGGTACCACGCTTTTCGGCAAGTTTTAGGCGGGGAGACTCGATTAGCAATTGAAATGAAAAATGTTTCAGAGTCTCAACTACTTTGAATCGAGCCAGCGACAACTTCACCTTCGATAGTGCAGGATTATTGGCATCGTAGAAAAATTCTACACTTCTTATTGCATCCCCCACCAGGTAACTGGTGAATGCTGTTCTGATGTACCCATTGCGGCACAATTCTTTGGAAGCATCATGGGTGGAGGAAGACAATATGAATGCTGCCTCTTCCAAAGTGACGGGCCTCGAAAAACGACCGGAAACATCAGGACGCTCGGATAGTATTCCGGAGAAAATTTCCGCTAAAATATTGTTTATGTGCTCAACGTCAAACTGCCGCTCCGAAGGCGGATGATCTTTATAGTTTTCCTCGATATTTTTAGAAACTTTCTTGCAAAGCCGACGTTTGAAATCATCGCTCATCGCAATCATCATTAATGGCGATGAAAAGTCAGCCTTGAACGAGTCCTCAAGATCATACGTAGAATATGCTATGTCGTCAGCCACATCCATTATCTGACATTCGACTGTCTTAAACTTTTGATCGCCTGCAACGCCCACTTTTGATTTTATTGAGGATACAATGTCGGCCTCAAGCTCATAATATCCTTTATGCGCTTTTGACTGTGTACCAGCGGCGTCTCGCGCTTTAGCGCTAGAAGGAATGATTTCATCATACTTGAGTATCGAAGCAAGGGAGCGAGCGGTAAGGTTGAGACCGCGCCGCAAATCTTTTCTCGCCAGTAGGTCCAGCGCCACAGGCGCATTTGAGTGGAACGGGAAGTCTTCTGTGACCTTCTTTTCAATTCTACTCAGGAGCCGCAGGGTCTGAGCGTTCCCCTCAAAGCCGCCATTATCGAGCATCAATTGGTCTAGAGCGTGCTCTCCGTTGTGTCCGAACGGCGGGTGACCGATGTCGTGGGCCAACCCTGCAAATTCAACTAGATCCGTATCTATCGGAGTAGAAGTGAGACCGGCTTCCAAACCATTTAGGCGGATTGCTATAGACTTGGCAATCTGCGCCACTTCCATGGAATGTGTCAGACGATTTCGAAAGAAATCACTTTCTTGGCCAGGAAAGAGCTGTGTCTTTCCCTGCAGTCGTCTAAACGCCGGAGAGTGAATAAGCCGAGCGTAGTCACGGCGCACTTCAGCACGGTAGTGCTCAGGGGTTAGCCGAGCACTGCGTGTCTCTGAAGTCAGGCGGGTCCAGTCACTTTTTTTGTATAGTCCCTTGCGGGCCATTTGAAGACACACCTCGAATCACAACGTGATTCGAAGGATCATTTCCAGTGCGAGGTAAAGCAAGCCAGCGACCGCTCTCGCCCCCAACTTTCACACTAGTAATTGAAGCCAACCTACTTTGGGATATTTCTCGTGCTCCACTCAAACCAGTTGGATCAATTGTAGAACGAGCTTTTGCCATCGGTCCCTCCTCGGTGGTGAACAAGCCGTAGCGAAAACTCACTTCACAAACAAGCTTGACCCTCGCATAGCAGCTATATTGCGGCCGATTCTGAGCCAAGAGGATTACTTTTCTGTGCCATTGGCATTGAAACTCTGTAGAGGTCATTTGGTTCAATCCTTCGCAGTCTGAACGATACAACCGGCAGGCCTCGGACGCGGCCGATCGAATAGTACGCGACATATACGCAGGCGTATCACCCCACCCGATCCCCCCAATAAAAATCCTTCGTTTGACGCAACGCCGTCCAGCGCCACACTCCGCTCATGACATCCGCGCTTCTCTCTGACGGCGGCCCGCCGCTTGATGACGACGACACCTTACACCCCCGCCCCGGGCCAAGGATCGCCTTGGGCGCGGTTGCAGTGACCGTACTTCATAGGATCACAAATGGCGACATAGGTGTCGCCGCGCCAATCAGATATCTCCGATAGATTAGTTCCAACCGCGTCGAAACGTGAAAATATGGAGACGTCGCTCATGTGCCGTTAAGCTTTTCCCATAGGGAGATGAGACATGAGCGAACACTATGCATACTCAATAAAATCGAACGTCTATTCGAAATGGGGCGATGTCGCCCTCGGCGGGTTTCAGGCAGTTCCAGATCTTCTGCTGCGGCGCCAGCGAGAATTGCACCTTACGTCCACCGATCTTGTCGTCCTGCTGAATGTTCTAATGCATTGGTGGTACGCGGATAGCCCACCGTTCCCACGCCCGACAGCCATCGCAAACAGAATGGGTCTGAACGTTCGGTCAGTTCAGCGGTCGGTAAAGGACTTGGAAACGAAGGGACTTATCCGGCGCGGTCACGATCTCCGGGGCAACTCGGTACTTGATCCCTCGGGACTGGTCGCCAAACTTCGCGAGTTTGCGGAGACAGATGTCCATTTCTTGGCAAGACGCGAAAGGATGCGTGAGTCAGGACATACGAACGGCGCTAGTACATAACCCCGCCCAATCCCCCAAATAAAAACCCTTCATTGGACACCCCGCCCGTCCAACCACACACTCCCCGCATGACATCAGCGCCCCTCTCCAACGGCGGCCCGCCGCTTGATGACGATGACACCCACACCCCGCCCTGGGGCTTCGCAGGTGGTCCGCGTAGCGGATGAAAGGCTCCGGTGGAGCCTTTCAAGCCAAGAAGGCCATGAGGCCTATGGCCGAATGGCGGGTGCTCGAAATCCTCGAACGCTCCCCGGCCATTCGCGCATAGCGCTTATGGCCTTCTCACCTAAATTCGCTCCACCGGAGCGAATTTGCCTGCGGCACGTCTCGAAGTCTCAATGCCAGCGATGCGGACCGGATCGCGCAGATCGTAGCCAGGCGCGGGGTGCGGTATTAGGGGAAAGCACCCCCACCCGGCCTCCCCCTATAACAGGGGGAGGAGAAGAGGGGCCTGCATAAGGCGCCGCACACGCGATGGGTCCCCCCCCCTTCTGCAGGGCTCCGATCCGGCCCGAAGGGCGAACGGCTCCAGTGGAGCCGTTCGAGGGGAGGAGGTTAGGCGGGGGTGAACTGCTGTGCCCTGACAAAGATGGACCACCCGATCAAGTCGGGTGGTGACGATGAGGCGAGACCCGATATCGCCACATCGTCATTGCCCGACTTGACCGGGCAATCCACGCTGGTTTGACTATCCCTCATCCGCCCTTTGGGCACCTTCTCCCTCACGGGAAGAAGGGGCGTCGTCCTGGCACCCCCAACAACTTATCCCCGCCCCCAAAACCCTGTTTTATTCTCCTCCCATCCCCGCCGGTTACGCGGTCCCGACG
>NZ_UZWD01000068.1 GCF_900631955.1 Devosia equisanguinis
CCGCATCGCGTTGTGGGCAAGAGTTCGCCAAAACACCCGGTCCGGCTCCCTCCCCCTTGCGGGGAGGGTTGGGGTGGGGGGATGAGAGCCCGGTGCCAATTCGCCATCTGCGATAGACCTGGGCGCTAATGGGAGGCGGGCTGTGCCATGGCGACCGCCGCCGGAGCACTTGGGCGCGGCAATTCACAGCGGGGCGGGCGCGGTTTTGGCTAGGCTCACCCGGCCAGCCATGCTAAACCGCAGGCAATTCGACGCGCATTTATTCGGAATCGTCCCGTGGCCCAATCCGGTATCAAGCAGTTCCTGACCGAAATCCTCTCCTGGTGGGGTGGCAACACCTGGGGTACGCGTCTGTGGATCCGCCGCTTCGGCGCCTATGTCGGCTCGGATGAGTTCGGCAATCGCTACTATTACGACAAGAAGCATGACCGCCGTTATGTGACTTATGCCGGTGGCTATGCTGATGCGTCGGCGATTCCGCCCGGTTGGCATGGCTGGATGCATCACCGCACCGATGTGGTGCCGGCCGAAGCCAAATATGAGCCGCGCGCCTGGGAAAAACCGCACCAGCCGAACCTGACCGGTACGGCAGCCGCTTACCGTCCGGAAGGCAGCCTGCTCAACACCGGCGAGCGTCCGCGCGTGACCGGCGACTACCAGGCTTGGTCCCCCGAATAAGGCCGTGAAGGCATTGTTCCTTCGTCTGTCGCATGCAATGCGGCCGCTCCTGGCAGCGGCCGTTTTGCTCTGCGCATTCGGGCAGGCGCCAGCGATGGCGCAGCCGATTGCCAATCCGGTGGCGACCTTTGCCGGCCTCGACAAGATCACCGGCCGCATTACGCGGTTCGACGTCTATATCAACGAGACGGTGCTGTTCGGGGCGCTCGAGATCACGCCACGGGCCTGCTACAACCGGCCGGCCAATGATACCCTGCAGCGCACGTCGGCCTTTCTCGAGGTCAACCAGATGAGCCTGGACGGCACTGGCACGCGCCTGTTCACCGGCTGGATGTTTGCCGATAGTCCCGCGCTCAACGCTGTGGATCATGCCGTCTATGACGTGTGGCTGATCGAGTGTAAGACCTCGACCAATATCCCGCCGCCGGATCAGCGCTAGTTTTTTTGCAGTTCCTCTGTCGAGATGCGGAAAGCCCGTCCGTCGCAGCTGTGCGGGCGGATGGGCGCACGCGAGCGAGGACAGAACCATGCTGACTTTACCCGAAATCGTCGAACGGTCGGCGCAGGCCTATGCATATGTGACCTTCACCGTGCGGATGGACCAGATGCAGAAACCCGCCAATGAGGGGTTTCCGCTATTGTTCGCGCATCTGGCCAGGCATGGGATCAGGCCGATCGGTCCGGCCTTCTACAATTATCGGCGCATCGACATGGCGGATACGTTGGATGTGGAAGCGGGAATCGCAGTGGCGGCAGTGGGTCCGGAGGAAGATGGTGTGCGGTTCGGCACCTTGCCCGCCGGGCGGTTCGTGACGCTGACCTGGCATGGGCATCCGGACAGGCTGATGATGGTGACCGGCATGCTGATCGGCTGGCTCAAGGAGACCGACACCGCGCTCGACGTGGAGGAACGACCGGATGGCGATCATTTCGCCTGCCGGCTGGAGCTTTACGAGTCCGACCCCGCCGAAGTGCCCGATATGAACGACTGGGTGACGGTGCTGGCGTTCAAGCTGCGTTAGGGTGCTCGGATCAGAAGAGCTCGTCGAGCGTGCAGTAGAAGGTGTATTTGGCTTCGTCCCATTCGGCGCCGTAGGCCTTGAGGAAGGCCGTGACGTGGTCGCGGCCGAGATTGTAGGCAATGCTGCGGCAGGCAATGGCGAGGTCTTGCCAGACATCGGCACGTCCAACGCGGCCGCAATCGATCATGCCGGAGAAACGGCCATCCTCTGCCAGGATATTGGGGGTCGAGGCGTCGCCATGGGTGACGATCATCGGGCCGGTATCGGGGCGGTTGGCGTGTAGCCAATCCAGCACCTCAAGGCCGGTCCAGCCCTTGCGGTCGCTATCGAAATCGTCCTCGTCCACCAGGCCCGCCTGCAAACGCGCTGCGCCTTCGGCCAGGCGAGCATCGATGCCGTGGTCGAAGGGGCAATGGGTCGGGTCAAGCGCATGCATGCGCTTGAGGCCCTGGGCATAGGCACGGACGAAATCGGCGGGGCGATCGGTATAGTGGGTGAGGTCCTGTCCGGGCACGGCGGTCATCAGCAGCCAGGTGCGGGTGGCGGACTGTTCGGCATCGACGACGCGCGGCGCCTTGAACCCCATCTTGGTCAGCCAGTTGAGGCGCTCGATCTCGCCCGGCAGTTCTGCCAGTTCATGACGGGGCTCGGCTTTCAGGAACACGGCATTGCCGTCGCCAAGGGTGATGCGCCAGACGCTGCTGTCGGATTGGCCGATATTGATCTCGGCCCAATCGAGGGTTTCGAGCGGGCCAAAGCTTTCCGGTAGGTCGGCGGGCTTGGTCATTGGTTGCGCTCCCAGGCGTGCCAGTCGGCGTCAAGCGCGGTGGCGCGGGCAAGCTGGTCTTCATAATCGGCGCGGGAAATCTCGATGCCGCCGAGCGAGGCCAGGTGATCGGTGAGGAATTGGGTGTCGAGCAGCACGAAGCCGCCGGTGTTGAGGCGTTCGACCAGATGGGCCATGGCCATTTTGGAGGCGTCGGTGCGACGATGGAACATGGACTCGCCGAAGAAGGCGGCGCCAATGGCGAGGCCGTAGAGGCCGCCGACAAGGTCGCTGCCGTCCCAGACCTCGACTGTGTGGGCCACGCCGCGGCGGAAAAGTTCGCCATAGACAGCGCGAATGGTGGCATTGATCCAGGTCGAGTGCCGATCTTCGCCCACGGTGGCGCAGCCCTCGATGATGCCGTCCCAATCGGTATCGACGCGAATGGCCCAGCCGGATTTGCGCATGGCCTTGCGCAGACTGCGGCTGAGATGAAAGCCATCGAGCGGGATGACGCCGCGTTCTTCCGGGCTCACCCAAAACAGATTTTCGTCGCCCGCATCCTCAGCCATGGGGAAGATGCCGGCGCGATAGGCACGGATGATCAGCTCGGGCGTAATGTCGACGGCGAAGGGATCAGATCGGCGGGCCATAGAGCTAGATTATTGGCAATCGAGAAGCGCTGGTGTGACGTGGTAGCCGGTATGGGCGGAAAACAGCGTTCCGGACACCGTGATGCGCTCGCCTGACTTCAAGCGGGAAATTCGTTTCGGACTGCAGGCCAACTGGACCAGCTCGGTCGATTCAATCGCAGGCTCCTCGGGATCGGAGCCTTCCGAAACGCAAATGGGTGTAGTCAGGTGAAGCAAGAGAGCGGTATAGGCCGCGTCACCGCGTTCAACGCTCTCATATTCGGGCGGGCCGGGATAAATCCCCTCCACCAGAATGCCAGAAAGCTCTGCCGGCTCGCCCCACCTGGCGCATTCTTGCGCCATAGCCGGGGTGGAAAGAACCATGAGGATCGCGGCGCCAAGGACATATTTCAACCTCATCGCCGCGCTCCCTCTTTGCGTCAGGCCCTGTTGTTGGCCAGGAATTTTTCCAGCCAGTGGATGTCGTAATTGCCGGCCAGGATGTCCGGCTCCTTCATCAGGCGCTGGAACAGGGGCAGGGTGGTCTTGACGCCGTCGATGACGAACTCGTCCACGGCGCGGCCCAGGCGTTTCAGGCATTCCTCGCGGGTGCGGCCATAGACGATGAGCTTGCCGATCAGCGAGTCGTAATAGGGCGGGATGCGATAGCCCTGATAGACGGCGGAATCGACGCGCACGCCCACGCCACCGGCGGGGTGATAGAAGGTGATGGTCCCTGGCGAGGGGGCGAAGGTCTGCGGGTCCTCGGCATTGATGCGCACTTCGATGGCATGGCCATAAAAGCTCACCTGGTCCTGTGTCATCGACAGGGCTTCGCCGGAGGCGACGCGGATCTGTTCGTAGACGATGTCGATGCCGGTGATGCGCTCGGTGACCGGGTGCTCCACCTGCAGGCGGGTGTTCATTTCGATGAAATAGAACTCGCCGTTTTCGTAGAGGAACTCGACGGTTCCGGCGCCGGAATATTTGAGTTTGCGCATGGCCGCGGCGCAGATTTCGCCGATGCGATCACGCTCTTCCGGCAGGATCGTCGGACCGCCAGCTTCTTCCCAGACCTTCTGGTGGCGGCGCTGCAGGGAGCAGTCGCGTACGCCCAGATGGACGGCATTGCCCTGACCGTCGCCCAGCACCTGGACTTCGATGTGGCGGGGCTTGCCGAGATACTTTTCCATATAGACGCTGTCATTGCCGAAAGCGGCCTTGGCCTCGGAACGGGCTGTTGACCAGGCCACCAGCAGCTCGGATTCGGAATGCGCGACCTTCATGCCGCGTCCGCCGCCGCCGGCCGTGGCCTTGATCAGCACGGGATAGCCGATGTCGCGGACGGTCTTGAGCGCCTGCTGTTCGGTTTCCACCGCGCCTGCGGAACCGGGAACGACCGGAATGCCAAGCTCGACCGCCGTCTTCTTGGCGGTGATCTTGTCACCCATGATCTCGATATGGTGGGCCGAGGGACCGATGAAGGTCACCTTGTGTTCTTCGAGAATCTTGGCGAAGCGGGCGTTTTCCGAGAGGAAGCCATAGCCCGGATGCACGGCGTCGGCGCCGGTGATCTCACAGGCGGCCAGGATCGAGGGGATGTTGAGGTAGGAGTCCTTGGCGGAATTGGGACCGATGCAGACGCTCTCGTCGGCCAGGCGCACATGCATGGCATTGGCGTCGGCCGTGGAATGCACGGCAACGGTCTGGATACCCATTTCCTTGCAGGCGCGCAGAATGCGCAGGGCGATTTCGCCGCGATTGGCGATCAGGACCTTCTGGAACATGGAACGTCCCCTTTATTCGATGACGACGAGCGGCTCGCCATATTCGACCGGCTGGGCGTCTTCCACCAGAATGCGGGTGACGGTGCCCGAGCGGTGAGCGGGGATCTGGTTCATGGTCTTCATGGCCTCGATGATGAGGACGGTCTGACCTTCGGTGACCTTGGAGCCGACCTCGGCAAAGGCGGGTTTGCCGGGTTCGGGCGAGCGATAGGCGGTGCCGACCATGGGAGAGGTCAGGGTGCCTGGATTGGAGGCCAGGTCTTCAGCCTTGGCGGGGGCTGCGGCCACCGAACCGGCCGGGGCGCTGGGCGCGGGGGCGGCAGGAGCGCCGGCCGGGGGCGCATAATACTGCATGGGCGCGGGCGCATAGGCCGGGGCCTCATTGGGATAGGAGCGGGTGACGCGGACCCGAAGGTCTTCCTGCTCGATCTCGATCTCGGCGAGATTTTCCTTGTTGAGCAATTCGGCAATGGCACGGATCAGGTCCTGATCCACCTGCGATGACTTGGTCATTCTTGTCGGTCTCCCGGCTTCTCGCGTCGAAGCGTTATTTGAGTTTTTGGGCCAAAGCGTGGAGGGCCAGCTTATATCCAAGCGTGCCGAAGCCGCAAATGACGCCGAAGGCAACCGACGACACATAAGAATGGTGCCGGAAGGCTTCGCGCTGATGAATATTGCTGATGTGGACTTCCGCCACCGGCAGGCCCACGGCCCGGAGCGCATCGTGAATGGCTACGGATGTATGCGAATAGGCGCCCGGGTTGATCAGAATGCCATCGGCGGTGCCGAGTGCTTCCTGAATCCAGGTAACCAATTCGCCTTCGAAATTGGACTGGCGGCAATCAACGGTGAGGCCAAATTCCTCGCCGGCTGCCCGGCAGAGCGCTTCGACATCGGACAGCGTTTCCGCGCCATAGATGCCGGGCTCGCGTTTGCCGAGCATGTTGAGGTTCGGGCCGTTGAGGACGAGAACGTGCTTTGCCATGATCCAAGCGTTGTGCACCGGTGATTTCCGGCGATGCAAGGGCGGTTACACGAAATGCACCGAAAACACCAGCCGTGACCGTGCGACGCCGCCCAAACCGGTGGTTTTCTGGTCGGGGTGATCAGCTGCACTGGCTCTCGCCACAGGCCCGCATATTGGCGATGCGGGTGCGCAACTCTTCGACACCGATGGCGCCGGGGATGACCTCGTTGCCGATGATATAGGTCGGCGTGCCGGAAATGCCGAGTGCCTGGGCGATCTCGTAGGAATTCTGGATGGTCTTGGCGACGCTTTCGTCTTTCATCCGCAGCTCGAGATCGACGCTGCTCAGCCCCAGATCGGTGGCTGCTGCAAGGGCCACGGCCTTGTCGACCTTGCCACGGCTGGTGAACAGCGCCTCGTGGAACGTCCAGTAATCGGCATCCGACTGGCCAACCAGCACGCCGACGCGGGCGGCATCGATGGATTCGTTAGACAGGATTGGGAACTCCTTGAGGATGACGCGCAGATTGGTGTCTTCGGCGAGGAGGGCCGCCAGGTCGGGCAGGGCGTTGCGGCAATAGCCGCAATTGTAGTCGAAGAACTCGACCAGGGTGACGTCGCCATTGGGATTGCCGAGGACGATCTGGTCAGGCTGATTGTAGATGGCGTCCTGCATCGAGGCCAGCGCCGTCTGGGTGCGCGACTTTTCCTCGGCGGACAAGGTCTCGTCCAAGGCGATGGACAGGCGCTGCAGAAGCTTTGGGTCGCTCATCAGAAATTTTTCGATCAGCGGATTGAGTTCGGCAGGATCGAGTTGGGCGACGGCTTGCACCGGCTCGGCTTTGGGTTGCTCGGCAAGAACCTGTTCGACAATGGCGCGAACGGCGACGGCATCGGTTTGCGGCTGCGGCTGGTTCAGCTGGGAATATCCAAGGGCGCCAGCCAGGATTCCGGCAATAGCGGCAAGCACGATAGCGATGCGGTTCATCAGGCAGGCTCCGAATGAGTCGTTTCGGTCTTCTAGCAGAGGTGGCCGCAGGTTAGCACCGGCTTATCGGCGCAGCGGCACGGCTGATATCAATTGTTGTTGAGATCGGCGGGGCTTTCGCTGTAGTCCCCAGGGCGACAGACGGAGCTGCATATGACACAGACCTCGCCGGACGGTTTGAGGCCGTTTCTCGCCATGGACATTCTCAAGCGCGCCAAGGTGCTGGAGGGGCAGGGGCGAACCATCTGCCATCTCGAGGTCGGCGAACCCGGCCAGCCGCCGGCGCCGCGCGTGCTCGAAGCGGTCGCGCGGGCTTTGCCGCAGCCGCAGGGCTATACCAATGCCAAGGGACTGACGGCACTGCGCGAAGCGCTGGCACGCTATTATGCGGATCAGCACAGGGTCGCGGTCGATCCGGAAATGATATTGGCGACAATGGGTTCGTCGGCAGGCTTCATCCTGACCTTCCACACTGCCTTCCAGCCCGGAGCGCGGATCGCCATCACTCGGCCGGGCTATCCTGCCTATATCAACACGCTGATCGGGCTCGGCTTCGACTATGCCGAAATCCCGGTGCGAGCGGAGAATAACTGGCATCTGACGGGCGCCGATATCGAGGCGGCGTATCGGGAACAGCCCTTCGAGGGGCTGCTGTTCGCCAGCCCGGCCAATCCCACCGGGGCCGCCGTGGACAGGGCGCAGCTGGCCGTTATCGTCGCCACCTGTGCGCGGCTCGGCGTGCAGTTCATCTCCGACGAGATTTATCATGGGCTGGACTATCGCGGACCATCGGTGAGCGCGCTGGAGCTAACGGGCGATGCCGTGGTCATCAACAGCTTTTCCAAATATTACTGCATGACCGGCTGGCGCATCGGCTGGATGGTGTTGCCGCAACGGCTGATCCGGCGGGCGGAAATCCTGCAGCAAAACCTGTTCATTTCGGCGCCGACGCTGAGCCAAATCGCCGCCACGGTGGCCCTGGGCGAGCGCGACTATGCCGAGGAGCAGAAGGCGAGCTATGCGCGCAACCGCGTGCTGCTGGCCGAGGGGCTGCGGGGGCTGGGATTCGATCTGGCCGAGGCCGGGGACGGAGCTTTTTACGCCTATGCCGGTATCAGCCGCTTTTCCAACGACTCGCTGGCCTTCTGCGAAACCATGCTCGACCAGGCGGGGGTGGCGGCAACGCCGGGCGTGGATTTCGACCGCGTCGGCGGGGATGGCTATGTGCGCTTCAGCTTTGCGGGAAGAAGGCAGACCGTGGAAGAGGCGCTGGAGCGGTTGCAGGGGTTTCTGGGCACCGGCAGGTCGTTTTAGGCGTGATCCACTGCGCGGGCTCACGGCCCCCACCCCGGCCCTCCCGCCAGGGGGAGTGTTTAGTTTGGGCGCGTCGATAACCAGTGTCAGGGCTCCTTCGCCTCCCCCCCCGTGAGGGGAGGGAATTAGGGTGGGGTGCTGAACCAAAGGAGCATCCGTTGGCTGATGGGATTTTTCTGAACCTGCCGCACCCCCCCCAAACCACCCC
>NZ_UZWD01000067.1 GCF_900631955.1 Devosia equisanguinis
CCCCGGCCCTCCCCCTCAAGGGGGGAGGGAGCGCCGGAGCCGAAGCCTCGGCGCACCTGGATCCGTCCATTGTGAACACTCCCCACTTGAGGTGAGGGGCGATGGAGCCGTGTGTTACCTTGCCTAGTGCACCGAACCGGAGCCGCCGACGGCGACCACGGTGTAAGGCAGACCTTCGACCGGGAGATCGCGAGTGACCTTGAAGGTGGCGGCGTCGACGAGGTGGACGGTGCCGGCATTGGGGTCGGTCACGGCGATGACGTCACCGGCAACGGCCAGGCGGGGACGCGGCAGGCTCCATTCGCCGTCCATGGAATAGGGCTCGGTGACCTTGACCGCATTGGTGAGTTCGCCAGAGACGACGTCCAGCTGACGCAGCTGGCCATCTTCGGTGAAGATATAGGCGAAGCGCGGACGGACCGGGTCGGTGACGAAGTGAACGCGACGGGTCGGCAGCTCGACCAGGCGATAAACAGCATCGGCACCCGGCTCGATGATGACGACCTTGTCGGCCCCGTAATTGCCCAGGAAGTACTGCAGGCCTTGACCGCCGATCAGCGTGGTGGCCTTGCCGGTCGGCAGACCCTCATAACCGATCTTTTCGATCTTCGGCTCGCCCGAGCCGGTGACCAGCAGCAGGCCTTCGGCGCAGGCAATGGCCAGAATATCACCCGAAGAGGCTTCACCATGCAGATCGGCGCAACCATGGGTGTCGCCGACCACCGCGCCGGCCTTGTCGAGGACATTGATGCCGATGGGCAGCTTGGTGGGGTCTTCGGGATTGGGCACGGAGATCAGTGTGTAATCGCCCCAGGGGGCGGCGACACCATGATGGGGAGCACCGCTGTCGAACTCGACCGCGGAGACGTCACCCGCGTCGATCCAGGCATGTTCGCCGACAGTGCTGGTCTTGCCAGTGCCGTCGAAGAACAACGCGATCTTGCCATTGTGCTCGACGAAATGCACCGGGCGCTCGCCGGAGACCACGGCTTCGATGGCAGCCGGAGCGGAAATCTTGATATCGCCGTGGTCGCCATGATCGTCGATAGCGATGCCGGTACCGATGGCGGAAATCTGGTTGCCAGCGCCCTGGACGGCGAAGACGGCCTCGCCCGAATGGGTGGTGTAAAGCGCGGCAGGGCTGGCCAGCGGGAAGCTGCCCAGGGCGTCGCCGGTTTCGAGATCGAGCGCGGTGACCTTGGGGTCGGTGTGATCGCCGACGAACAGCCTCCATGCGGTGATTTCCTCGGCGAAAGCTGGGGAAATAAGGGCGGAGGACAGGAGGAGAATGGCGAGAAGTTTTGGCATGGAGAGCGCTTTCGATATGTTAGAACATTACAATTTGAGAGTGAGTGGGGCGTGTTTTTTGGGGGGCAGCGACCTAAGAAAGATACCCCCCACCCGGCCTCCCCCTGCAGAAGGGGGAGGAGGAGGAGGGCTTGGCGGAAGACTTTGCACATGTGCTCTGTCCCGTCGCGTTGTGGCGGGGCAGCGCTTGCATTGGGCGGTTCGATAGCCAGCCTAGATATTCTTTCGCCCCCTCCCCCTTGAGGGGAGGGATTGAGGGTGGGGGTCCATCGGTGTGTCACTGAACCACCCCCCACCCCGG
>NZ_UZWD01000065.1 GCF_900631955.1 Devosia equisanguinis
GTGGGGGGTCGTTCAGTGACATACCGTTGGACCCCCTCCCAGCCTCCCCCGTCAAGGGGGAGGGAGTGCAGCAGTCGGCGCGTCGGAGGTGTGCCACACTAGGAGCCCGACACCTCCCCAACCCACCCGCCGTCACCCTCGGGCTTGACCCGAGGGCGTTACGTTTAAAGCGGGCGCAGCAAGTCCCTACCACTCGGGTCAAGCCCGAGAGCGACGTCCCACGCAAAAACTCCGCCCACCCGGCACGCCATCGCAGTATCGGGTCATCACCACCATGACCCGCCTCTCCCTCCCCGCCCTCTTTGCCCTGCTCGTCCTCAGCGCCATCGTCGCAGTCACCTTCGGACCCGCCGATATCACGCCCTCCGAAGTCTGGTCGGTCATCCTCCACCATCTGGGCCTCCTGCCCGATAGCCCCGTCTCCCGCCTGCGCGATGCCATCGTCTGGGAACTGCGCCTGCCGCGCGTGCTCACCGCCCTTGGCGTCGGGGCCGGCCTCGCCTTGTCCGGCACGGTCATGCAGGCGCTGACCCGCAATCCCCTGGCCGACCCCTATCTGCTCGGCCTTTCCTCCGGCGCGGCCCTCGGCGCGGTGCTGTTCCTCCTCGCCGGCCTTGCCCTGCTCATGCCGCTCGGCGCCTTTCTCGGCAGCATCGGCGCCTTGGCACTGGCGCTGTTCGTCGCCGGCCTGCTCGGCGGCGCCACGCCGAGCCGTGCCATTCTGGTGGGCATCTGCATTTCCGCGCTCGCCTCGGCCGCCACCTCCTTTCTCATCTTCTGGTCGGCGACCGGCGACAGCTATCGAGAAATCCTTTCCTGGCTGATGGGCTCGCTTTCCGGCTCCGTCTGGACCGATGCCGGCCTTGTCGCCGCCGCCCTCGTTCTCGGCGCCCCGGTCATCCTCATCTCCGGCCGCGCCCTCGATGCCTTCGCCTTCGGCGATAATGCCGCCGCCACGCTGGGCATCGACGTGCCGCGCCTGCGCTGGACCCTGCTCGGCGCCACCGCCCTGCTCACTGGCGTCATGGTGGCCATTGGCGGCGCCATCGGATTTGTCGGCCTCGTCGTGCCCCATGCGGTGCGCCTGGCGCTGGGCTCGCGCCATCGCATTCTGCTGCCCCATGCCATGATGGTCGGCGCCATCTTCATGCTCTGGACCGATACTGCCGCGCGCACCCTGTTCAACCCGCGCGAACTGCCCGTCGGCATCATCACTGCACTGATCGGCGCCCCGGTCTTCCTTTTCGTTCTCCTCCGCTACCGGAGGATCACATGAGCCTTTCTGTCAAAAATCTTGCAGTGGCGCGCGGCGCCCGGACCATCCTCACCGGCGCCAGCTTCACCGCGCCACAAGCTGCTATGACCGGACTGATCGGTCCCAATGGCGCCGGCAAATCCACCTTGCTTTCCGCCTTGCTCGGCCTTGTCCCGTCCACCGGCAGCGCCAGCTTCGCGGGCGAAAACCTGCCCGCCATGCCCCGCCGCGACCGCGCCCGCCTCGCCGCGCTGGTCGAGCAATCCGTCTCCACCGAGGAAAGGCTCAGCGTCCGCGACGTCGTCGCCCTGGGCCGCATTCCCTTCCAGTCCGCCCTCGCCGCCGGCAATGCCGGCGAAGACGACGCCATAATCAACGCGGCCCTTTCCGAAACCGGCATGAGCGGCTTTGCGGCCCGCCGCTTCAATACGCTCTCCGGCGGCGAGCAGCAGCGCGTGCACATTGCCCGCGCCTTGGCGCAACAGCCGCGCCTCCTGCTGCTCGATGAACCGACCAGCCATCTCGATATCGCCGCCCAGCTGCAGCTCTTCGCCCTGTTGCGCCGCCGCGCCGCCACCGGCACCACCGTGGTCCTGGCCCTGCATGATCTCAATCTGGCCGCCCGCTGCCACCACCTGGTGGTGCTGACGTCCGGCCACGTCCTGGCCGAGGGTACTCCGACCCAGGTACTCACCCCCAACCTGCTGCGCGACACCTATGGCGTCGCCGCCCGCCTCGTTCCCGACCCCATCACCGGCCGACCGCTAATGGTCTATGACGAACCGGATGGTGAAAAATCCCTGCACAATCCCGATTGACAATCGCCCCGCGCCCGCCCAAAAATTTGATCGACTGGTCAAATTTCTTGCCCGAGGGAGCGCAGGACTTATGGAATTCGGAATCACCTTCAAGGGGTTCGTCGACGCCGAGCGCGCGCGCTATCTCGTCCGCGCCGCTGAATATGCCGGTTTCACCTATTGCTGGTTCTATGACAGCCACATTCTCTGGCGCGATTGCTACTCGGCCATCGCCATGTGCATGGAACACACCAAGGACATGCGCTTCGGCCCCCTGGTCACCAATCCCGATGTACGCGACTGGTCCGTAGCGGCCTCCATCTTCGGGTCTCTCTCAAAACAGTCCGGCGGCCGCTTCGATCTCGCCGTCGGCCGCGGCGACTCTTCCATGCGCGTCATGGGCAAAAAGCCGGCAACGCTGGCCCGCGTTGCCGATTTCATCGCCAAGACCAAGGCCATGGTGCGCGGCGAAGAAGTCACCTATGGCGACATTCCCGCGGCGGTGAAATTCCCCTGGGCCGTTGGCCACGACATGCCCAGCTGGATTGCCGCCTATGGGCCGCTGGCGCTCAAGACCGCCGGCGAAAGCGCCGAAGGTGTGGTGCTGCAGATTGCCGATCCTGGCCTCTGCAAATGGTTTACCGACCAGTGCATCGAAGCCGGCAAGGCTGCCGGCAAGGATATGAGCAATTATCGCTCCATGGCCGCCGCCCCCGCCTATTTCGGCGACAAGAAGCGCGCCATCGAGCATGTGAAGTGGTTCCCCGCCATGGTCGGCAACCACGTCGCCGACATCGTCGAAAAGTATGGCGCCGACAGCGACAAGGTCCCCCAGAGCCTCACCTCCTATATCGAGAAGCGCCGGGGCTACGACTATTCCAAGCACGGCCAGGCCGATAATCCCTATCTCGATTTCATCACCGACGATGTCGTGGAAAGCTTCTGCGTGCTGGGCGAGCCCGACGAGCACATCGCCAAGATCCGCGATCTCGAGGCGGCGGGGGTCACCCAGTTCAACATCTATCTCGACAGCGGCGATGAGGAGGAAATCATCGCCAATTACGGCCGGCACGTCATCCCGGCGTTCCGCTGAACCAAACCAGAGGCGCTCCGCAAGGGGCGCCTTTTTTGTGAGGTGCGCTCAGGCTTCGGCTCTATCGCACCCTCCCCCCTTGAGGGGGAGGGCCGGGGTGGGGGGTGGTTCAGTGATTCACTGATGGACCCC
>NZ_UZWD01000060.1 GCF_900631955.1 Devosia equisanguinis
GGTGGGCGGGGCGCTCGGCTGCGACCAGCGCGGCGTGGAGGCGGCGGATCTGGTGAGGGCCGAACTGGCGGTTGCCGATGGTGAGCAGAGCGCCATGCAGGCTGACGGGGGCGGCGTGTTCCATAGCGAAACGCACGGCCTTGGCGGCAGAGCGGAAATGGCGGGGGCCCAGGGTCCGGGCGGTCTGGTGGTCGCTGCCCAGGAACAGCGTCCCGGAATCATTCAAAACTTGGGTATTCATAGTGATAGAAAGTCTTTCCGGCCGGCACGATGCGCGGCCTGGTGCGTCGCGTTCGGCGCAATCCCGAATGGGTGCTGCCTACGCGCGCTGGTGTGATGATGGCCTCGCTCGGGCACTTGGCCGGCAGCCGCGCGACGCGACACAAACGTCGCGCCGGGACATCCGGACTGCCGGACCGTTTCCGGGCCCTGGCGAGCGAAGATTTTGGCGCAGGCCTGACGAGCAGCCGCGCCGCGGGCGAAAAGGGTCAGCGCCGATTGACGGCGATGCTGAACCGGCTTTCAGCCATTGCAGCGGCCGATTTGGTCGCTGAGCTCGGGGTCAGGTCCACTTCCTCGACAACGCGCTCATTGCGCTCGTTGAGGGACTGGACCCGGTACAGCACCGGCCCCTTGTCGTGCGGAAGGCATGACAGCACTTCGCATGGACCGGAGGGACGGTTGCTATGGCGGGGGGCGGATCGCAGCTCCAGAATCTGGCCGACGGTGTAAATATGCGGCATGGTGCGCTCCTGTCCGGTGGGCACGGGGACATGTCTGTCCCCGAAAGGTTTGTTGCCGATGTGGCAGGACCTAGTATCGGCCCAGGCTCAGGCTTTAGGCCTGCTGCAGGTTAACAGCGGACTCGCGGCCGTCACGGCTGCTTTCGAGGTCGTAGCTGACCTTCTGGCCATCGGCGAGGCTCGACATGCCGGCGCGTTCGACGGCGCTGATATGCACGAAGGCATCCTTGCCGCCGCCATCCGGAGTGATGAAGCCAAAGCCCTTGGTCGAGTTGAAGAATTTTACGGTACCGGTGATCATAGCGATCTCCTCATTGGCTCGTAGCGGCGCAAACGAGCAGTTTCCCCCGCGCATCGTGCGACGGAGGCCTATCAACGTTCGCAAGTCAGAAGGAAAGCTAAGCAACCGGCCGAGCCGGGAGGATCAGGTCGCCAAAATTGGGCGTAAACGTATGGTTGCAATGTGTACCCCTAATGGCTGGAAGTCAAGGCGCGCGTTTTTTAGGGGTGTTTTGACGACAGGCTTGGGCGCTTTCGCGTTGGCGCTCCTGAGGGAGTGGTTGTCGCAGCTGCGCGACTTGGCGCTTCGCATGGGCAAGGCGTTTGCCATCCACCGTTCCGCCCTCGGGCTCGACCCGAGGGCGGCGTGGTGCACGTTGCATCTGTCGCGCCAGAACACGGGCACTACCTTCCGGCCGGCAGTGATCCTCTGATGGACCCCCACCCGGCCTCCCCCTGGAGAAGGGGGAGGAGTTGCATCGTGGTTGGCCGCTTAGCGGGTCGAGGCGAGGCCGTAGATCTTTTCGATGTCGTCGAGCATCAGGTGTGCGGCGTAGATTCCGCCGGCGGTGTTCCAGATGATTTCGCTGACGCGCTGGGCCTTGCCGGCCTTGACGGCTTCGAGGTTGAGCCAGAGCGGATCGTTGAGCCAGTCATTGAGATTGGTGGTGGCTTCGTCGCTATTGAGATCGTCAGAGAAGTAGAAAATGCGGTCGCCTTCCATTTCGGGAATGCGTTCCTTGGTGACCTCGGTGGCGAACTCGTCCTTGTCCTGGGCGGCGGGACGCTTGAAGCCGATCTGGCTCAGTGCCAGGCCGCTAAACGTGTCCTTGTAGTAGATGCGGGTGCGGTTGGGCGAGAAGCGCACCATGGAGATTTCCTCGTTGACGGCATCGCCCAGCGCATCGTGGATTTTCTTGGTGCGGTCGGCAAAACCGGCCACCGCCGCCTCGCCTTCGGCACCCTTGCCCAGCACGTCGGCGTAGAATTTAAGGTTTTCCTGCCATTCCCCGCCAATGGTTTCGGTCATGACGGTGGGGGCGATGGCCGACAGCTGGGGATAGATGGATTCCTGGCGCACCTTGGTGCCCAGGATCAGGTCGGGCTCGAGCGTGGCGAGAATTTCGAGGTTCACGGCGAGCTCGGTGCCCAGCGGCACGGTGTCGGCCAGCGGCGCTGCGATATGGTCATACCAGGGATCGCCGCTCCAGCTCTGGGCGGCGCCGACCGGCACGACACCGAGATAAAGCAGGGCTTCGGTGCCCTCATTGGTGAGGATGACGACGCGCTGCGGATTGTCCGGCACATCGGTGACGCCCATGGCATGGGTGATTTCGCGCGCCATGACGGGGGTGGAGAGCAGGAGAGCAGCGGCGAGCGCAATGCGCGTGCCGGCGAAAACAGTCTTCAGCATAGTTGAAAGGTCCAGAATGGGGGGCCGGCCCGACGCCGACCCTGAACAGGGATCAGCGGGTAGAGGCGAGGCCGTAAATGGTCTCGACATCGTCGAGCAGGAGATTGCCGGCAATGATGCCGCCGGCGGTGTTCCAGACGGCGTCGGAGACGGCGTGCACCTTGCCGGCCTTGACCACGCCGAGGTTCTGCCAGAGCGGATCGGCCAGCCAGTCCTTGGCCTGGCTGTCACCTTCGCCATTGCCGATCTCGTAGGTGAAATAGATCAGGCGGTCGCCCTCGAATTCGGGGATGCGTTCCTTGGTGATCTCCTCTGCGAACTCGTCCTTGTCCTGGCTGGCGGGACGCTGGAAGCCGAGTTCGGAGAGGATCAGGCCGGAAAAGCTGTCCTTGAACATGATGCGGGTCTGGCCCGGCATGAAGCGGGCGATGGAAATTTTTTCGTCGAGCGAAGCGCCCAGTTCATCATGCAGGGCGGCGACGCGGGCATCGAAGGCGGCAAGCAGCGCCTTGCCCTCCTCGGCCTTGCCGATGGCGTCGCTATAGAGGGCCAGGTTGATCTTCCAGTCGCCGCGCAGCCGCTCGGACACCACAGTCGGCGCGATGGCGGAGAGCTGCTCGTAAATCTTTTCGTGGCGCTGCTTGTTGCCCAGGATCAGGTCGGGCTGCAGCGAGACCAGCACTTCGAGATTGACCGCCGATTCCTCGCCCAGCACCGTCACGTCAGTCATCTGCCCGGAAATGTGGTCGTACCATGGATTGCCCAGCCAGGACTTGACCGCGCCCACCGGGGTGATGCCGAGCGCCAGCAGCGCCTCGGTGCCCTCATTGGTCAGCACGACGATGCGCTGCGGATGGTCGGGCACGTCGGTGACGCCCATAGCGTGGGTGATCTCGCGGGCGAAGGCGGGATTGGCCAGGAGGCCGGCCAGCAAAAGCGGGGTGAAAAGGCGGCGCAGGGACAAGGCTGACCTCTTTAAATCTTGACAACGATCTTCATAAATCGCATGGCGTCATCCATCAGAATTTAATCTGAGTGTCAATATCAGAATTATGGTTTTGCCTTGACCGCCCTATCCCTGTCGGCCGGCACTGCGCAGCCGGCGCGCCTCACGCGCCTGCCGGTCTATGCCGCGCTCTGCGTCGCCCTGGCGCTGGCCATGCTGGCCAGCCTGACGCTGGGCTATAAGCTCTATTCGCTGCCGCAGGTCTGGGCGGCGCTGACGGCGCCGGATGGGTCGGAAACGGCGACGGTGATTGCGGGATTGAGGCTGCCGCGGGCGCTGATCGCGCCGCTTTGCGGCGCAGCGCTGGGCATGGCGGGGGTGCTGGTGCAGACGCTGTCGCGCAACCGCATCGCCTCGCCCGATACGCTGGGGCTCAATGCCGGAGCGTCGATGGCGGTGGTGGTGGCCAGCGCCGTGTTCGGGGTGCAGTCGCTGACCGGGCTTTCGATGGCCGCGGCGACCGGAGCGCTGTTGACCAGCGTGCTGGTATTCGGCGTGGCGGCCGGTGCCGGAGGCCTGTCGCCGCTCAAGATCGTCCTGGTCGGGGTGACCTTTGCCAGCCTCGCCCACGCGGTGGTGGAAATCATCCTCACCAGCAACGAGGCGCAGTTGCAGCAATTGCTGTTCTGGCTGTCGGGCGCCTTTGTCGACCGCCCCATTGCGCTGTTTTACAACGGGCTGCCAGTGGTTGCGGTGGGAGCGGTGATCGCGCTGATGCTGGCGCCGGCGCTGGATGCGCTGCAGGCGGACGATTCCACGGCGGCCGGCCTCGGCGTGCCTGTCATCGCCATTCGCGGGCTGGCCTTCCTCGCGGTGTCGCTGCTGACCGGGGCTGCGGTGTCAATGGCGGGGCCGGTGGCCTTTGTGGGGCTGGTGGTGCCGCATGTGGCGCGACGGCTGGTGGGACTGCGGCATCGCCATCAATTGCCGGCGGCAGCGCTGGCCGGCGCGGTCTATGCCACCATTGCCGATGTCGCGGCGCGCTTTGTCATCTATCCGGTGGAGGCGCCGGTGGGTGCCATCACCGCGGTGGTGGGCGCCATCGCCCTGTTGCTCTTGCTGATGCGGAGGCTCGCATGACCGCAATCGCCCTGCCCCGCCCGGCGCGCGGGCTCACGCGCAATGCCATCGTGCTGGTGGTGCTGGCGGTTTTCGTGCTGCTGACGCTGGGCGCCATCGGCTTCGGCTCGACCTGGATCCCGCTGGAGACGGTGGCCAATGTGCTGGTCGGCGGCGGGGAAAAGACCGAGAAGCTGGTGGTGCTGCAATTGCGCCTGCCGCGCGTGGCGGCGGCCGGTATTGGCGGCGCTGCCATCGCCTTTGCCGGATATCTGCTGCAGCGGATCACGCGCAATGAGCTCGCGTCGCCCGGCGTGCTCGGGGTAGTGGATGGCGCGGCGCTGGGCGTGGTGGCCTTCATGGCGATTTTCTCCAATGACGCCAATGCGATGACGGTGTCGATTGCCTGGCAGCCGCTGGCCGCCATTATCGGCGCGCTGACCGCGATCACGCTGGTCTTCCTGCTTTCGGGCCGGCAGGCTTCGTCGGCCATTCGCTTGCTGCTGTTCGGCATTGCCATTGCGGCCGTGGCCAAGGCGCTCACCACGATCCTGATGCTGGTGGGCCCCATCTATCAGGCGGCGCAGGCCTCGCGCTGGCTGGCCGGATCGGTCAATGCCGTCAACTGGACCGAAATTCAGTTGATGCTGATGGTGCTGGTGCCGACCGCCATTGTCGCCAGCATTGCCGCCGTCAAACTGCCACCGGCCGATCTCGACGATGTCTCTTCGCGCAGCATCGGCCTCAACCTGCCGGTCTATCGCATTTTCATCTTCCTCCTGGCGGCACTGCTGACAGCCGGAGCGGTCGCCTTTGTCGGCGGCGTCAGCTTTATCGGGCTGATCGCGCCGCATCTAGCACGCATGCTGGTCGGCCGGGCCCGCTTTGCCGGCATCGTCACCTCTCTGCTGCTGGGGGCGATCATCCTTATTGGCGCCGACCTGCTGGTGCGGGTGGCCTTTGCGCCGATGGAAATTCCGGCCGGAACGATAACCGCCGTGATCGGTGCGCCCTATTTCCTTTATCTGCTCATGCGCAAGGACAAGACCAATGGATGATCAATTGGCCAATCGCATCGAGGTCAAGGACCTCACCCTGTCCTATGGCACCGATGTGGTGCTCGACGCGCTGAGCCTGCCCATTCCGGCCGGGCAGATCACCGTGCTGGCCGGGCCGAATGGCTGTGGCAAGTCGACCCTGTTGCGCGCCATCAGGCGGTTGCATGCGCCCAATTCGGGGCAGGTGCTGCTCGATGCCGAGGATATTTCCGGGCTCAACGGCAAAGCACTGGGTCGGCGCATCGGGCTATTGGCCCAAAGCCCCAGCGCACCGCAGGACATGACGGTGGAGGAACTGGTGCGGCTCGGGCGCTATCCGCATCAGGCGATGCTGCAGCCCTGGAGCCCCAAGGACGACGAGGCCGTTTCCGCCGCCATGGCCGGCACCGGCGTCGACAGCATGCGGAGCCGCCGCATTGGCTCGCTGTCGGGCGGGCAGTTGCAGCGCGCCTGGATCGCCATGGTTCTGGCGCAGGACACGGACGTGATCTGCCTCGACGAACCGGTCAATCATCTCGACATGGCGCACCAGCTCGACTGCCTGGAACTGGTGACCCGGCTCAACCGCGACCAGGGGCGCACCATTGTCCTTGTGTTGCACGATCTCAATCTGGCGGCGCGCTATGCCGACCAACTGGTCTTCGTGCACAATGGCCGGGTGCGCGAGCGCGGCGCGCCGGAAGTGATGATGCGCGCCGATCTGATCGCCGAGGTGTTCGACGTCAATGCGGCGATCATCATGGACCCGATCCACGCCCGCCCGGTGTGCATTCCGCGCAGCCGGGCTTAGGCGGTAAGAGCTCAAGCCGATATGCGATAGGCCTGCCCGTGAGTTAGAGGGCAGTGAATTACTGATGGCCCCCACCCCGCCCCCCCCTCAAGGGGGCGACTATCTCATATGGCCATCACGCCACGGAAGGCAGTAGC
>NZ_UZWD01000064.1 GCF_900631955.1 Devosia equisanguinis
CACATCAACCCGTCAGGAGTCGCCGGCCGCGTCAGATGTGCATAAGCCCCTCAAGGGGGGAGGGGGCGATGGAGCTGCATCAACAAGACCGTGAAAAGCTCTAGGGCGCGAAGTGACCCGGGGGCCGCGCAGAGAGCCCCTCACTCAGCATTGTCCGCGCGGCGGGCGGCCCCTGGGTCGAGCCCGAGGGCGGCACCGAGGTTGCGAAGAGCAACGGCGCTCGCAGGCAATGGCGGGAGAAAGGCTAGTCCCCGTCCCGCCGGCGCGATTTTTCGGCGCGGAGGCGGGCGAAGTAGTCGATGCGTTTGCGCAGGTCGCGTTCGAAGCCGCGCTCGACGGGGTTGTAGAAGTTCTGGCGGCCGATCTTTTCGGGGAAGTATTCCTGGCCAGAAAAGGCCTCCGGCGTGTCGTGATCGTAGACATAGCCGTCGCCATAGCCCTGCCCCTTCATCATCTTGGTGGGGGCATTGAGGATGACCATGGGCGGCATGGGCGAGCCGGTGGATTTGGCGACCGACACGGCGGCCTTATAGGCGGTGTAGACGGCGTTGGATTTGGGCGCCAGCGCCAGATAGACCACCACCTGCGCCAGTGACAGCTCACCCTCGGGCGAACCCAGCATCTGATAGGCGTCGCGGCCGGCAATGGCCAGCGGCAGCGCCTGGGGATCGGCAAGGCCGATATCCTCGGAGGCCATGCGGATGAGACGCCGCGCCAGGAACAGCGGGTCTTCGCCGGCATCGAGCATGCGGGCGAAATAATAGAGCGCCGCATCGGGGTCGGAACCGCGAATGGTTTTGTGCAGCGCGGAAATCAGGTTGTAGTGGCCGTCCTGCGCCTTGTCGTAGATCGGGGCACGGCGCTGCACCACGGTGAGCAGCGCGGTGGGGTCGAGCGTCTCCTCGGAGCGGGCGGAGGCAAGGATTTCTTCGACCAGGCCCAGCAAGGCCCGGCCATCGCCATCGGCGAGGCCCAGGAGGGTGGCGCGAGCTTCATCGGTCACCGGCAGACGTGCGCCGAGCAGGGTTTCGGCGCGCTGCAGCAGATTTTCGAGATCCTCGGCATTGAGCGATTCGAAGCGCAGCACCTGGCTGCGCGACAGCAGCGCCGCATTGAGCTCGAAGGATGGGTTCTCGGTGGTGGCCCCGATCAGCACCACGGTGCCGTCTTCCATGACGGGCAGAAAACTATCCTGCTGAGCGCGGTTGAAGCGGTGGATTTCGTCGACGAAGAGAAGGGTGCGGTGGCCGGACAGGCGCTCGAAGCGGGCTTTTTCGAACACCTTCTTGAGATCGGCGACCCCCGAAAAGATCGCCGAAATCTGCTCGAAGCGGAAACCGATCTGGTCGGCCAGCAGGCGCGCCACAGTGGTCTTGCCGGTGCCGGGCGGGCCCCAGAGAATGAGCGAGCCGAGCCGTCCCGAGGCCAGCATGCGCCGCAGCGTGCCATCGGGGCCGAGGAGATGGGTCTGCCCGATCACCTCATCGAGGCTGCGCGGGCGCAATTGATCGGCCAGCGGGCGGGCCTTGTCGGTTTCAGCGGGATCGGCGGCGAAGAGATCGGACATGACGGCTTCTTACGCCAGAAGCGATGGATTGGCATTAGTGTTGTGGCGGAGATCGAAGATGGGCGAGCCCCCTCACCCGTCGCGGCTGCGCCGCGCCACCCGCTCCCCGAGAGAGAGAGGAATAGGGACGGCTCTTCACCAACCCACCGGCCGTCACCCTCGGGGTTCACCCGAGGAGCCTGAACTTTGGGATGTTTCGCCAAATGAAACGCCCTCGGGTCTTCGCCCGAGGGTGACGCGCAGTGGGAGGGCGGCGCAATTTGCCCTGCGGGACGGCTCTTGCCCGCCATTCGAGCGTAGCTCTCATGGCCTGATCGCCTCAAATTGCGCCACTGGCGCAATTTGCCCTGCGGGACGGCCTGGCCCGCCATTCGAGCATAGCTCTCATGGCCTGATCGCCTCAGATTGCGCCACCGGCGCAATCTGCCCTGCGGGACGGCGATCAGCCACTCACAATGGCACGGCTGATGCGGCCGGCGCGTTGGAGGATGATCTGCCAGGTGCGGACGCGTTGGCTGGCGAGTTGGGAAAAACCGGAGGCGTCTTTGACTTCGGTGTCGTTGAGCGAGAGGATGACGTCGTCAACCCGCAGCCCCATGGCCTCGGCCGGCGAGCCCGGCTCGACCGCAGTGACGATGACGCCGGTGGCATCATAGGGCAGCCCCTTGGCTTCGCTGAGCGCGGGATCGAGCTGGCGGATGCTGACGCCGGCAAAGCGGGTATTGCCCGAGATCGTCGCCAGTGCAGTGTCGGCGGGCGAAGGAGCGGCTTCGAGCGGAAAGACCACGGTATCGCTGGCGCCGCCGCGCAAGCGTTCGAGGCTGGCGGTTTCGCCCAGGGGCCGGGTGGCCAGGCGGAAATTGAAGGCGCTAGGATCATCGACCTGGCGACCATCGACCGCGACAATGACATCGCCGGACTTGAAGCCGGCGCGGTCGGCCGGGCCGCCGGGCGCCACTTCGGTGATCATGGCGCCGTGCGGCGCGGCCATGCCCAGGCTCGAGGCGATATCGGAGGTGACCGCCTGCATCTTGGCACCGAACCAGGGGCGCACGATCTCGCCGCCGGAAACGCCTGCCTCGGCCACCAGCCGGGCCATATTGGCGGGAATGGCAAAGCCGATGCCCACCGAGCCGCCGGACTGGGAATAGATGGCGGTGTTGATGCCGACGAGATGCCCCTGCATGTCCACCAGGGCACCGCCGGAATTGCCGGGATTGATGGCCGCGTCGGTCTGGATGAAGAACTCATAATCCGAGGCCTCGACGCCGGTGCGTGCCAGGGCAGAAACGATGCCGCTGGTGACGGTCTGGCCGACGCCGAAGGGATTGCCGATAGCCAGAACCAGATCTCCGACAAGCAAATCGTCGCTATTGGCGAAGGTGATTGCGGGGAAGCTGGTGGCGCCGGGATCGCGCACGCGCAGCACGGCGAGATCGGTCTGCTGATCCTCGACCACCAGATCGACGGCGAATTCGCGGCCGTCATTGAGGGCGATGCGGATATCGGTGGCGCCGTTGATCACGTGACTATTGGTGAGAATGACGCCGCCGGCATCGACGATGACGCCGGAGCCAAGCGAGCGGGATTCGCGCGGGCGGGTCTGGAACTGGCCCTGCCCGAAGAAACGGGAAAAGAACGGGTCACTGGCGAAGGGCGAGATCGCCTGCTGCTCGATGCGGGTGGCATAGACATTGACCACCGAGGGCGACACGGTTTGCACGATCGGAGCGAAGCTGAGTTGCACCTGCCCCTGCCCCTCGGGCACGACGCGTTGAGGGGTGGGCGCGACGGCGAGCGCGGCAGGTTCGGGCGCGTTCTGGGCGTGGGAGGGCGGCGTGCCATTCCAGGGCGCCAGCGCCAGCGTGCCGCCCAGCCCGAGAGCGACCAGCGCCACACACGAAATCATGAGAGTTCGCAACGACATAGACCCACCTGCGGATTCAGAGTGTCAACCCGAAAACCACATTCGGGCGCGCTGAGAAAAACGCCTCGAATCTGTCACGAAAATGACGTTTCCGCATTGTTGCTATTGTGACCAAATAAACGTTTGCGCGAGGGGTCTCACGGCCCTATATGCAGCGCTCACTTTGATGCGTATCCGCGACAGGAAAACCGGGGCGCATCCAAGAATTCCGCATCCCTCGAGCCCTGAAAGGCCTGTTGTCCAATGACCGACGAGCCGAAGACCGTCCATGCCAATACTTCCGCGCTAATTGCCGCCGAAGCGCCGGACTATCCCTCCTTCCTGTTTTCGGAGAAGGAATTTCACAGGGCCATCAAAGTCTTCAAGAAGGGCTTTGACGGGCTGCTGACCTATGCGGTGAAGTGCAATCCCTCCCCGCATATCATCGCGCAGCTGCATGCCGAGGGCCTCAAGGCCTTCGACGTGGCCTCCAATGTCGAGATGGAACTGGTGCGTGACCACGCCCCCGGCGCGGTGATGCACTATAACAACCCGATCAAGAACAAGCGCGAGATCGAGCGCGCTTATGAAGAGTTCGGCGTCCGCAGCTTCACCATCGACCACCCGCAGCAGCTGGACCAGCTGGCGGCGGTGGTATCGCCATCGCGCGATGTCGAGGTGACCACCCGCTTCAAGGCCGGCAAGGCGTTGAAGAGCTATGACTTCGGCATCAAGTTCGGCGTCATGGAACAGGGCGCGGCCGAAATCGTCACGGCGGTCGAGAAGATGGGCTATACGCCCAGCCTCTGCTTCCATGTCGGCAGCCAGTGCGAAGACGCCTATGCCTATGAGCGCCACATCGCGGCGGCCGCCCGTATCGTCGAGGAAGCCGGGATCGAGCTCAAGCGCCTCAATATCGGTGGCGGCTATCCGGCCCCCTACCCGACCAGCGAAGCGCCGCCGATGGACACCTATTTCGACACCATCGGCCAGGCCGTGGACGACCATTTCGGCAAGAAGAAGCCGGAACTGATCATCGAGCCCGGCCGGGCGCTGGTGACCTCTTCGACTTCGCTGCTGCTGCGCGTCAAGCACCAACGCGGCGGCCAGTCGGTCTATGTCAATGACGGCGCCTATGGCGCGCTGATGGAAGTGAAGTTCATGCACTTCACCCCGCCGGTGCGCGTGTGGCGCGGCCCGCGCCTGCACGACAATAATGGCGAGTTCAGCGAATTCACCGTCTGGGGCCCGACCTGCGACAGCTATGACGTGCTGCCCCAGGTCTTCACCCTGCCCGCCGATATCGACGAGGACGACTGGATCGAATTCGGCCTGATGGGCGCCTATACCCAGGCCTCGCTGACCCCGTTCAACGGCTTCGTGCGCCGCGACCAGTACTGGGTCGACGAGGTCTATACCGGCAAGGACATGGCGCCGGCCGAGTAAGGTTCTCTGGTGTGAGATTTTAGCCGGTCCCTTTCGAGGGGCCGGTTTTTTTGTTGGTGATGGACGGAAAAAGCCCTCGGCTCAAGGCCGAGGGTGACGCGCGGTGGGTGTGTCGAAATGAAAACGCCACTGCCGGGTTTCCCTGGCAGTGGCGTTGATGTTTCGATGGACCTTTAGGACTACATGGTGAAGCAGTCGCCGCCGGCGGCCTTGATATTGTTGCAGAGCATGTTGGCGCTCTGCAGGGAATCGGCGGGGGCGCGGACCCGGTAGAAGATACCGCGTTCGCCGAGGTCGACACGCTGGACTTCAAGGCTGGTGCCGCCAAAAACCGGTCCGAAGCGACGGACGATGTCGGCGGCCGACTGGCGGGCGGCCTCTTCGCTGCGCTGCGAGGACAGCTGCACATAGGCGGGAGCCGAATTGACCGTCGAGGCGACGCCGCTGGGCTGCGTCACCGGAGCGGTGGTGGTGGTCGTAGCAGCAGGCGTCGTGGTCTGCGTTACCGGGGCGGTGGGGGCCGCGTTCTGCAGCGCGGCGACGCGCTGGGCGAAATCGGCGGGCCGCTGGCGCGGAATGGTCGCCATCTTGCCCGGAATCACATTTCCGGCCGGGTCGACGGCCTGCACGCTGCTGCCCGGCGTCACCGGGGTCACAGTGGGCGTGGGCGCCGGGGTCGGATCGACGGCGGCAACAGCCTGCGTCGTGCCGTTGGCGGGATTGGCCAAAAGATCAGGCGTCGAGAAATCGGCGCCGGGCACATCAGGCACGTCCGGACGATCGACCGGCAGCATGGAGGTGCCGGCAACATTGTCGGTGCCGCTGACAATGGTGCCATCGGGCCGCACGGTAACAGTGCGCACCTTGCGGTTCACCAGACCATCCTGGTTCGGATCGAAATTGGCTTCCTGCGTCACCGCGGCAACGTCGGTCTGGTCGCGGGAAACGATCTGCTCACCCTCGCCATTATTGCCGCCGGCCATCTCGTTGAAAACCACCGACTGGGCGGTAGTGGCTTCGGGATCGACGGCAGGAACTTCCTTGACGGCATTGCTTTCGGCCACAAGGAGCGGCGCGGGACCGGATGGGGCGGACGTATTGCCCAGCACCCAGTAAAGGCCGCCGCCGGCGACGGCGAGCAGGGCAACGGCGACCAGGGGACCGGCAACGGCACGATTGAAGCCAAAACCGGCGCCGAAGCGACGACGGGGCGCGCGGACGCGCTCTTCGACTTCCGGCTCGTGCGTGGGCGATTCCACCCATTCGATCTTGGCGCCGGTGGCGGCGGCCGCGGCGAGAATGGCTTCATCGACCGACAAACTGTCGGCCGGAACCGGCTTCCTGGCGACCGGCTCGGTGCGCGGCGGCAGCGTCGGCGTGGCAAGGCTGCGCAGAGCGGGGCTCGGCGTTGACTGCTGCTGAGGCGGCGGCGGATTTTCGAGATGAACTGCAGGGCCAACCAGACGCTCGATTTCCGTCAGGGCGTCGGGGTCCACCTGGGCAAAGCTAGGCTCGGGCGCTGCCTCGGCCATCGGGGTCGGATCCGTCAGGACTTCGGGCTCCACGAACACCGGCTCAGGCCGGGGCTGCGGTTCGCGCGTCATGGCGGGCTCGACGCGCGCGGGAGCTGGCGGAACCGGGCTGGAGGTGGCGAGACCGAAGACCGGCGGGACGCCGAAAACGTCCTCGCCGCGGGCCGGGCCATTGACCACCGGAATGGCCTGCTGCGGTTCGCTGCGCTCGTCCGGCAGATCGGCAGCCAGCTCGGCAGCGATAAGGTCGGCAATACTATCGTGATCGAACGCGTCGACCTGCGGCTCTTCCGCCCGCATGGCAGGCACCGCCTGGACAGGACGCGACACGGCTTCTGGCTGCGCGGCGGGCGTGGGCCGCGGCTCCGGCATCAGCGGGGAGGCCGGGCCGGCCTTCTTGGCACCGAGATTGAGATCGAAATCGAAACGGAACGGGTCCGGCTCGGTCGCGGGATTGGCGGCCGGCTTCGGCGCGGGAGCAGTTTCACCCGGGATGCGGACGCTGGGCGCACCCATGACCGGCTCATTGCGGGTCGGCTGGGGCGCTGGCGCCGGCTGCGGGCTGGGCGCCACAAAGCGCGGCGCCGGCCGTTCGACTGCGGGTGCGTCGGCACCGGGAATGCGCACTTGCGGTGCGGCTGGCTGCGCGGGCGTATCTGTCCGCGCATCATCAGCCATCAACCTGGCCAGTTCAGCAATCAGATCATCCGGTGCTTCTGTTTGTCCGGCCATCGGCTTCGGTTTCGCTGACGTCATCAGGCAGCGCCCCTAGAATGCTGTAAAAATCCAGAATGGAATTTTCAGCGAATGTTCACACCAATGCGCCGGAATTATGAAAGCTCCTCCGGCGCAGTGACCCCAAGTATACCCAACCCATTGCTGATAACTTGACGGACAGCATCGACGAGAGCGAGTCGAGCCAACGTCAACTTCGCGTCGGATGGGTTAACAAACCGCAAAGACGGATCATCCTTACCCTTTGCCCAGAAGCCATGGAAGGCCGCGGCGAGGTCATGGACATAGAAGGCCAGGCGATGCGGCTCGTGCGCGATCGCTGCAGCTGCGACTGTGCGCGGCCAGGTCGCGACCATGCGGATGAGCTCGAGATCGGCAGGCGAGGACAGAAGTTCGACCTCGGCACCCGCCAGTGCGGCCGCCGACAGATCGAGATCGGGCATGTCACGCCGTGCCGTGCGGAAGATCGAGCAGGCCCGGGCATGGGCATATTGGACATAGAATACCGGATTGTCCCGCGTCTGTTCCTTGACCAGGGCGAAATCGAAATCCATCGAGGCGTCATTGCGCCGGAACAGCAGCATGAAGCGGGTAGCGTCGGAACCCACTTCCTCGACCACATCCGACAAGGTGACCAGATCGCCAGAGCGCTTGGACATCTTGAACGGCTCGCCGTTCTTGAGCAGGCGCACCAATTGACAGATGCGCACGTCCATGTCGGCTTCGCCGTGCGACACGGCCTTCACCGCCGCCTGCAGCCGCTTGACATAGCCGGAATGGTCGGCGCCGAGCACATTGATCATGTGCTTGAAGCCGCGCAGATATTTGTTGCGGTGGTAGGCGATGTCGGCAGCGAAATATGTGTAGGAGCCGTCGGACTTGATCAACGCGCGGTCGGTATCGTCGCCATAATCGGTGGCGCGGAACAGGGTTTGCTCGCGGTCTTCCCAATCCTCGGGTGTCTTGCCCTTGGGGGCTTCGAGCCGACCTTCATAGACCATGCCCTCTTCGCGCAGCCAGGCCAGCGTCGACTCGATATCGCCGCCGACGCCATGCAGGGTGCGCTCGGAGAAGAACACGTCGTGATGGATGTTGAGCTGGGCCAGATCGGCGCGGATCAGGTCCATCATCACCGCAAGCGCAGCTTCGCGGGCGATGAGAACCGCTTCCTCTTCCGGCTTGTCGAGCAGGCTGGTCCCGTATTCGGCCTTCAGCGCTTCGCCGACCGGGATGAGGTAGTCGCCGGGATAGAAGCCTGACGGAATCTCGATGGTTTCGCCCAGCGCCTGCCGGTAGCGCAGCAGCGCCGAACGGCCGAGGATGATGGTCTGCCCACCGGTATCATTGATGTAATATTCGCGTGTCACGTCATAGCCCGACCAGGCCATGAGCGAGGCCAGCGCATCGCCGAACACGGCGCCACGCGTATGACCCACATGCATCGGGCCGGTGGGGTTGGCCGAAACATATTCGACATTGACCTTTTCGCCCCGCCCCGCATTGGAGCGGCCGAAATCGGCACCCTGGGCAGCGACGGAGCGCAGCACCTGGTGCCAGATGGCATTGGCGAGGCGGAAGTTAATGAAGCCGGGACCGGCCACCTCGACGCTGGTGACGTCGGCATCGGCCTTGAAGTGCTCGACCAGGGCGGTGGCGACTTCACGCGGGTTCTTGCCCAGCGGCTTGGCCACGACCATGGCGGCATTGGTGGAAAGATCGCCATGGGCGGCATCTCGCGGCGGCTCCACCACGACGCGGGCCAGCAGGCCACTATCCAGACCGGGATAGAGGGCGTGCAGGGCATCGATGACCCGGGTGGTGAAAAGCGCGAAGATATCCATGTCGAACCTTCTGGAAAAGACTGCGCCCGGTTAACGGAATTCCGGTCGAGCGTCAAACAGGCGCTGGTGTTCGTCGAGGGCATAGGGGTCGGTCATGCCAGCGATGAAATCGGCCACGATGCGGGCGCGATCGGCGCCTTCGGCACCCCTGCCCGCCTCGCCCCAGCGACCGGGCATGTCGGCGGTCTGCATGTATTGGGCGAAGAGTCGCTCCACCACCGCCTCGCTTTCGCGCACCGGCACCATCACCGATTCATGGCGATAAACGCGTGCGAAGAGGAAGGTCTTGAGCCCCTTTTCGGCCGCGGCGGTTTCGGACGAAAAGCCGACCAGGGTGCGCCCGGCAAGCCGCACATCCTCGGCCGAGGCGACGCCGGAAGCGGCAATGGCGGCGGCGCTGGTGCGGATCACGTCCTCGACCGCGCGGGTAATCATGCGGCGCTGTACTTCATGGGTCTGGCGATTGACGGCGATGTCGGGATAGCGGGTCAGTACTTCCCCGACGATGGGCCCGGCCATGGGCACGCCGACAAAATCCTCGAGCGTGATCAGTTCGGCCCGCAAGGCATCGTCGATGTCGTGGGCATTATAGGCGATGTCATCGGCAATGGCGGCGACCTGCGCCTCGAGGCTGGCATGGGTGGCGAGCCGCAGATCGGCTGGCACCGGCATGGCGTCGAGCCCCGATGGCAGCCCCTCCTCCGCATAGCGGCCATAGGGCCTGCCATCGGCATGGATCAGCGGGCCATTGTGCTTGAGAATGCCCTCGAGCGTCTCCCAAGTGAGATTGAGCCCGTCATGCTCGGCATAGCGGTTTTCGAGCTGGGTAACGACGCGCAGCGCCTGCACATTGTGGTCAAAGCCGCCAAAGCCGGCCATGGCCCGATGCAGGGCCCGCTCACCGGCATGGCCGAAGGGGGTGTGGCCGAGATCGTGGCTCAGCGCCAGGGCCTCGGCCAGGTCCTCGTTGAGGCCCAGGGCCCGGGCGATGGAGCGAGCGATCTGGCTGACCTCGAGCGTATGGGTCAGCCGATTGCGGAAATGCCGGCCTTCGTGATGCAGAAAGACCTGCGTCTTGTGCTGCAGGCGGCGGAAGGCGGTGGAGTGGATGATGCGGTCGCGGTCGCGCTGGAATTCGGAGCGCGTGGGGCTGGAGCCGGTGCCATAGAGCCGGCCCAGAGTCTGGTCGGGCTTGCTGGCATAGGGTGCGGTCTCGCTCATGTGTGTTTGCAGGCCTTTGCAACGGCGCTTGGAGCGCCTATCTTAGCTTCAGTGTTATGACATTACGACCGTCCGGATCCCTCCATGACAGACGCTGCACTCGCTGATCGCCCCGCCGTAACCCTTTCGGATCGCGCCGCCAAGCGCGTTGCGCGTATCGTCGCCAAGGAAGCGCCGGGCACGGTGCTGCGTGTTTCCGTCGCCGGCGGAGGCTGCTCGGGCTTCCAGTACGAATACAATCTCGTGCAGGAAACGCCCAATGAGGACGACCTGGTTCTGCAAAAGGGCGAGGCCACGGTGCTGATCGATTCGCTCAGCCTCGAATTCATGGGCGGTGCCGAGATCGACTTCGTTGACGACCTGATCGGGCAGAGCTTCCAGATCAAGAACCCCAATGCCGTTGCCTCCTGCGGCTGCGGCACCAGCTTCGCCGTTTAGCTTTATCTGACTTCCGGGCGGCGCTAAGGTCCTGCCGCGTCCGGAGGAATCAGCATGACCAAGCATATCGAAGCCGTGATGGATGCCGCTATCGACAGCCAGTCGATCGTCGGCGCCGAACTTGTCGTGGCGCGCCATGGCGATATCGTCTGCCGCCGCACCGCAGGCTGGTTCGACCGCGAGGCCGGCGTGCCGATGATCGATAATGCCATCTATCGGCTGGCTTCGGTGACCAAGCCCATCGTTGCGGCGACAGCGCTGGCCATGGCCGACAAGGAGCTGATCGCTCTGGATGAGCGGGTGGCGCACTACCTGCCCTGGTTCACGCCGAAATCGCCGGACGGGTCCGAGGCGGCGATCACCATTCATCACCTGCTGACGCATACGTCGGGGCTGGCCTATGGCTATCCGCAGGACCCGGAAATCACAACCGGGCTCGACGCCACGGCGCTGAGTCTCGAAGAGAATTTCTCGCGTGTGGCAAAACTGCCGCTGGAGTTCGCACCGGGCACGGGCTGGCTCTATTCGGTGGCCATCGACGTGTTGGGGGCCGTGCTGGCCGCGGTACAGGGGGGCAGCGTCGAAGAAGCCGTGCGCGGCCATATCACCGGCCCGCTGGGCATGACGGACACCGGCTTTTTCGTCGCCGACAGGGCGCGGCTGGCAAAGCCCTATGCCGATGGTCGCCCGGCCACGCCGATGGCCGATCCGCAACAGGTGTTGGGTACCGACGGCATGGGCCCGACCTTTTCGCCCTCACGCATTTTCGACGCCAAGGCCTTCCAATCCGGCGGGGCGGGGATGGCGGGCACGCCAGGCGATATACTGCGCTTCCTCGAGGCCATGCGGAATGGCGGCGGCGGAGCGGTGCAGCACGAAACGGTGGCGCGCGCCTTCTCCAACCAGATCGGCGATATCAAGCGGGCCGATGCCGGGCAGCGCTTCGGCTATCTGGGCGCCATCGTCGATGATCCGGTCGCGGCCAATTCGCCTTCCGCCAAGGGCACGGTGAACTGGGGCGGCGTCTACGGCCATTCCTGGCTGGTCGACCCGGCCAATGGGCTGACCGTGGTGTCGATGAGCAATACGGCGCTGGAGGGCTGTACCGGGCAGTATCCCAAGGACCTGATCCGCGCCGTCTATGCCGATTTCATCGACTGAGTGTGACTGAATTTCTGGCAATCGGGGGGATATGCCAATGACTGACACGATCGACCGCGTGCTCGACGAGGCCGTGGCGAGCGGCAAGCTGGTGGGCGCGGTGGTGATGGTGGCCAAGGACGGCCAGACGCTCTATCGCCGCGCCGTGGGCCTTGCCGACCGGGAGGCCGGGACGCCGATGGCCGAGGATACGGTATTTCGCGCCGCTTCGCTGACCAAGCCGATGGTCGCGTCCACCCTGCTTGCCATGGCCGACAAGGGGCTGGTGCGGGTGGATGATCCGGTCAGCGCCTATCTGCCCTATTTCACCCCGAAACTGCCCAATGGCAGCCAGCCTGATATTACACTCAAGCATCTGCTGACCCATACGGCGGGCCTGCTTTATGATTATTCGGCCAAGAATCCGCGGCTGACCAATGGCCTGGTCAACGCCAATATCCATCTCGACGACCTGCTGCCGCTGATGGCGGAGCAGGAACTGTCCTATGCGCCGGGCACGGGGTGGTTCTATTCCATGGCCATCGACGTGTTGGGCGGGGTGATCGCCAAGGTGCATGGCGGGCCACTGCGCGATGCCGTTTCCCATTACGTCACCGGCCCGCTGGGCATGAACGACACGGCATTCACGGTGGCCGACCGCAGCCGGCTGGCCGTGCCCTATGCCGATGGCGTGGACCGGCCGATCCGCATGGCCGAACCGCAGCCGGTGAACAATCCCTGGGGCGGGGTGACGACCTTTTCGCCCGAGCGCATTTTCAACGAGAATGCGTTTGAATGCGGCGGTGGCGGCATGGCCACAACAGGCCCAGACTTCATGCGCTTCCTCAACGCCATCCTCGCCGATGGCGGGCCCATCCTGGCGCCAGAAACGGCACGTGCAGCGCTCAAGGACCAGATGGGCTATGAGCGCGAGCCGGGCCAGGCCTTCAGTTTCCTCGGTAGCTACACGGTGGACCCCGTGCGCGCCGATCTCTACTGGCCGGCCGGCACCAATAATTGGGGCGGCATTTACGGGCATATCTGGTCCATCGATCCGGTGAAGCGGATCACCATGGTTTCGCTCAGCAACACGGCGTTCTATGGTGGCGAACTGGCCTTCCCGCGCGCCCTGCGCAAGGCCGTCTATACCGACCTCATCTAAGGAGCCGAGCATGGCCCTGCGCATCGCGACCTGGAACATCAACGGCATCAAGGCGCGTATCGAACTGCTGCTGCGCTGGTTGGACGAGGAAAAGCCCGACATTGTCGGGCTGCAGGAAATCAAGAGCATCGACGAGGCCTTCCCGCGCGCAGAAATCGAGGCGCTGGGCTATAATATCGAGACCCATGGCCAGAAGAGCTGGAACGGGGTGGCGCTGCTGTCGAAACTGCCTTTCGACGAGGTGCATCGCGGCCTGCCCGGCGACGACGGCGACGAACAGGCGCGGCTGGTCGAGGGCGTGTTCTCCACCAGTTCCGGCGTGGTGCGGGTGTGCAATATCTACCTGCCCAATGGTAACCCAGTGGATACGGAAAAATTCCCCTACAAGCTCGGATGGATGGACCGGCTCAACCGCTTCGTCGCAGAACGGCTGGAGCTGGAAGAACCCTTCGTGCTGATGGGCGACTTCAACCTCATTCCCGCCCCTATCGATGCGCACGACCCCGACGCATGGTGGGGCGATGCGCTCTATCGCCCCGAAAGCCTCTCGCGTTTTCGCGCCCTAACCAATTTGGGCATGACTGACGCACTGCGCGCCGTCACCGCCGAACAGGCTTTTACCTTCTGGGATTTCCAGGCCGGCGCCTGGCGCCGCAATGCCGGCATCCGCATCGACCACCTGATGCTGTCACCGCAAGCCGCCGACCGATTGGACGATGTCGTCGTGCACAAGGACGTGCGCGGCTGGGACAAGCCCAGCGACCACGTCCCGGTCGAGGGCGCGTTTAGCTTGTAGGGGGGTTGGGGTTGGGG
>NZ_UZWD01000058.1 GCF_900631955.1 Devosia equisanguinis
GCCGAAAACCTCTGGCCCCGCCCCTCCCCTCGGGCGGGGCCTCTCTGTTTCTGGGCCCCTTTTTCCTGAAATCGGCACACCCTGCCCGGCAATTCTTGCCGTCGGCCCAATCCGACCTTGGGATTCGAACTGATTTCATTGGCATTTTCCGGGCATGCAAATTGCAACACGCTCTCTGTCCCGTTCGGAGGCAGATCATGGTCGCCATCAGTTCAACGCCCAATTTCGCTTATATGAACTATGCCAGCACCTATGGTGCGGCTGTGACATCGACCAGTTCGAACACCGCCTCAGTGGCCAAATCACACCAAGAGAGCACCAGCGCCTCGGCCTCTGCGACCAATGTCACCCTGTCCGACGCTGCCCGCGCCGCCCTTGCCGATCGCAGCTTCGCCGATGTCGTTGCCGATGCCCGCGGCAAGCTCGCAAAACTGCTCGAGGAAGCCGGACGCACCTCCCCGATCAAGAACCAACAGCTGGCCGTTGACCTTTCCAGCCTCGACAACCGCGAGCTCTACGCCATTTCCAGCGACAAGAGTTTCACTGAGGACGAGCGCGCTGCGGCTGGCCTCGAAATGCAACGGCGCCTCGAAGCGGCGCTGGCCGGCCCCGCCGCCATTGCCCGGGTGATCGGCGACTATACCGGTCTCTACAAGGCCGCCGCCGCCCATCTCGATGGCCTCGGCCCCGAGGAAAAGGCCAGTGCCGACTGGAAGGCCGGCCGCGACGCCGTGACCGAAGGCCTCAAGCAGCTGCAGACCAAGCCAGGAAACCTGCCTGCCGCTGGCGAGCACGATCCGGTCTCCATCTATCTCAAGCTGGCAGATTCGGGCGGCACCGGCGCGGGCCAGAGCATGGAGAACCTCTCCTCAAACGCCCGCACCACGCTTGATCGCCTCTATGCAGACGCCAAGGCCGCCGGGCGCGTGCCCAGCTTCAGCCGCTCCAGCAGCAGCGCCCAATTTATCGATCTCTCGAATTTCTCCAGCCGTTCGCTCTCGTCCATGGTGCTCGACACCGATGGCCGCTTCAGCAACGAAGAAGTGCGCGCCGCCCAGACCGCCCTGCGTCAGAAAAGCAGCGCCACCATGATGGCGGGCCTGCAGAACGCCACCAAATCCGGCGACCCCACCGCCTTCAGCCAGAACGTCATCGCCGCCTTCTCCTCGCTCAGCCCCGAGGAACGCCAGGCCGCCGGCTGGTCCGACAAGATGTACCAGGCGGCACTGGACAGCTACAGCACCACCTCCAAGCTGATGCAGATGATCAACCAATCCGGCAGCGGCGCCAATGGCAGCCTCGCAGGCCTCATGGGTGCGCGCTAGCCTACCGCGCTCTACCTGATCCCCGCGCAGAACCGCTGGATGCGCGCTACGGCCTCTTCAAGCTCGGCATTGCTCGCTGCGTAGCTCAGGCGGAAATGGCCCGGTAGGCCGAAGGCCGTGCCATGCACCAGCGCCACGCCGGTTTCTTCCAGCAGCGCCATGACGAAGTCCTCGTCGGTCGTCAGCACAGCGCCACCGGCGCTGGTCTTGCCCAGCAGGCGCTGGCAGGACGGAAACACATAGAAAGCGCCTTCCGGCATCAGGCAATCGAGCCCGGTATTGGCGTTGAGCCCGGCCACCACCATGTCGCGCCGCTGCTGGAACACCTTGCGCCACTCGGCCAGGAATTCCTGCGGTCCGTTGAGCGCCTCGACCGCCGCCCATTGCGAGATCGAGCTCGCATTGGTCGTCGACTGTCCCTGCAGCTTGGTCATCGCCGCCAGGAGCGGCTTGGGCCCGGTGCAATAGCCAATGCGCCAGCCGGTCATGGCATGGGACTTGGACACCCCGTTCATGGTCAGCGTCCGCGCCTGCAGCGCCGGCTCCACCTGCGCAATGGTGGCGAAGGTCTTGTCGTCATAGACCAGCACTTCGTAGATATCGTCGGTGAGGATATGCACATGCGGATGGCGCATCAGCACCGCTGCCAGCCCCTTCAATTCTTCCGCCGTATAGGCTGCGCCGGTCGGATTGGACGGCGTGTTCAGGATCAGCCACTTGGTCCTGGGCGTGATTGCCGCCTCCAGCACCTCGGGCATGAGCTTGAAGCCGGTCGAGGCATCAGCCACCGCAAATACCGGCTCTGCGCCACAGAGCCGCACAATCTCAGGATAGCTCACCCAGTACGGCACCGGCACCACCACCTCGTCGCCGGGATTGAGCGTGGCCAGCAGCGCATTGAAAATGATCTGCTTGCCGCCCGAGCCGACAAAACAATCGGCCGCCGTCACATCGAGCCCGTTATCGCGCCGGAACTTGGCCGCCACCGCTTCCTTGAGCTCGGCGATGCCGTCCACATTGGTGTAGCGCGTCTTGCCCTCGTCCATCGCCCGCTTGGCCGCGTCGCGCACATTCTGCGGCGTGTCGAAATCCGGTTCGCCGGCGGAAAGCGCGATGATGTCGCGCCCCTCCTGTGCCATGACCCGGGCTTTCTGGCTGATCGCCACGGTTGCCGACGGCGCCACGCGCGACAATGCTTCAGACAGAAACCCCATGTGACCTCTCCTAGAAACGCCCTGTCGCACCTCTGCGCCAATGGCAACGCCAGAGCCTTTAGCCTGCGCCCGAAGCCAGCGGAAGAGAAAACCCGCCACAGTTCTGCCCTCAAATGGCCCGCCCGTCTCCGTCTTCGGCTCACAGTCAGACCCCATTGCGGTGGTTTGCTAGAGGGCATCGAAGTTGAGTACAGACCCCCATGCAAAAATCTGTGACGCCCGGGCGGAAGAAGCTGCGGCTTTTCGCCCTTCTCACCACGCTCCTCACCGGTCTGGGCGCAGCCGGTGCTCTCTTGGCCGGCGTATCGCCCGCCATCGCCGCCGATCTCGTCCACGAGCCCAATGCCCAGATTGCAGTGTTCATGGTGCCGCTGACCCTGCTGGTCATGGTGCTTTTGTTCGAGGCTGCACGCCACGTCTGGCGCGGCAAGCTGCCCATGCCGGCGCCGGTTCGTCGTCGGCACTCGGTCTGGACCTCGCGTCCCAACCGGCGCTGATCCCCTTTACCTCCCCTGAAGACCAACTGGCCGGCCCTGCGCCGGCCATTTTTGTGTTCGACCTTCCGCCTATTGCCGCATGCCCCCTTCCGGTCCACACTCCAAACGCAAGGAGGAGAGGACCCATGATTGTCGAGACCATCCTGCAGACCAAGGGTGTCGTCGTTCACACCCTGCCCGACACCGCCACGCTCGCAGAGGCCGTGACGCTGCTCAACACCCACAATATCGGTGCCGTTGTGATCACCGACGCCAAGGACGCCATAGCGGGCATCCTGTCCGAGCGCGACATCGTTCGCCAACTGGGCAAGGACCCCGCCGGCGCCCTGCAGAAGCCCGTTGCCACCTGCATGACCAGGGGTGTGGTCACCTGCGAACGCGGCACCAGTATCGACGAAGTCATGGAGCGCATGACCAATCGCCGTATCCGCCACATGCCCGTGGCCGAAGCCGGCGCCCTGATCGGCATCATTTCCATCGGCGACGTGGTCAAGCGCAAGATCGAGGTTGTGGAACACGAAGCCGAAGCCCTGCGCGAATACATCGCCAGCTGAGGCCGCCGCGCACGGCGCCGCCCTCGGGCTCGACCCGGGGGCGGGCAGATTGCCGAACCATAGATGCCCGATCATGGTCACGGTCCCATGCCTCGCGCATGCCGCAGCAACCGGCGTGGCACTACCTTACCAACCTCTCCAACTCTTCATGCGCTCGCAAGGTCGCGATCAGTTTCCTTCCGCTAGGGTCCTCTCGTGCCGCTTCGCCGGTACATCCCATGCAAAGGATAACGACCATGAAGACGCTTTATACCTCCGCCATCGTGGCCCTGATGACCACCACGCTCGGCCTGTCCGCCGTGGCGCCGGCAATGGCCCAGACGGCAACCCCGACCGAAAATAGCCAGGCCGCCAAACCCGGCGAAGCCAACGGTTTCCGCCCCGGCAAGCCCGGCAATGACGGCCCCCGCCATGGTGGCGGCATGGGCGAGCTGCTCGGCTTCGAACGCGGTGCCGAAGCCATCGAAATCGCCTTGGTGCGCCTCAGCCATCGGCTGGAGCTGACCTCCGAGCAGCAGACCCTGCTCGCTACGCTCAAGACCGATGCCCTCTCTGCCGCGGAAACGTTCGCCACCACCACTGAGGGCCTGCGCCCCACCCCGCCGACCGAAGGCGAAACCGTTACTCCCCCGACCTTCGGCCAGCGTCTCGACAACCAGATTGCCCTCGAAAAGGCCCGACTCGCCGCTCTCGAAGCAGTCCGGCCTTCGGCCAAGGCGTTCTTCGATAGCCTCTCCGAAGAGCAAGTCGCCCAGCTGGCGCCGCCCCAGGGCAAGTTCGGCGGTCCGGGCAATGGCGGTCACCACCGTCCCGGCCCGCATGGCGCCCCCGGCATGAATGGCATGGGCGAAATGGGCGGCGACGACGTCGCGCCTCCGGCCCCGCCGGCTCCCGCTCCGCAGGGCTGATCGCCAAGACCAAACCTCCGGGCCCGCCAGTTTTCCTTCGGCGGCGGGCCGGACCCCCAGGTGGCGTCAATCCCCCAAACGTTCGGCGCTGCCCGACCCCGGCTCTCAACAGCCGGGGTTTGCTTTTGCGTCGGGCTCGATTACCAATCGGGGGACCTGCCGACTGGATATCTCATGACCACCCTGCCACTCGACCCCCAGCGCATCCGCGCCCTCTTTCCCGCCTTTGCCAAGCCGAGCCTTCAGGGCCAGGCCTTTTTCGAAAATGCAGGCGGCTCCTACACGGCGAGCGCAGTTCTGAACCGGCTCGACCACTATTACCGAGCCACCAAGGTTCAGCCCTATGGCGTCTATGCCGCGTCAGCGGAAGCCGGCGAGGCGATGAACTTGGCCTTCGAACGCATGGCGCAGGCCTTCAACGTTACGCCCGACTGGATCCATTTCGGCCCGTCTACCTCCGCCAACACCTATATCCTGGCCCATGCCTTCGCAGATTGGCTGAAGCCCGGCGATGCTGTGGTCGTCACCAATCAGGATCACGAGGCCAATAGCGGCAATTGGCGGCGCCTTGCCCGTCACGGCTTCGAAGTGCGCGAATGGTCGGTCGATCCGCGCACCGGCCGGCTCGATCTCGCCGCGCTCGATGCCCTGCTCGACGACAAGGTCAAGCTCGTCACCGTGCCGCACTGCTCCAATGTGGTCGGCGAAATCAACCCGGTGGCCGAAATCGCACGCCGCGTGCACGCTGTCGGCGGCGTGCTGGTGGTCGATGGCGTCAGCTACGCGCCCCACGGCATTCCCGATCTGCAGGAGTTGGGCGCGGACATCTACATGTTCTCCGCCTACAAGGTTTACGGCCCCCATCAGGGCATCATGGCCATTCGCCCGGAACTGGCGGCAGCGCTCCCCAACCAGGGCCACTACTTCAACGAGGTCAAACCGCGTTATCGCCTGACCCCGGCCGGCCCCGACCACGCCCAGATCGCCGCCAGCGCCGGCATTGCCGACTATTTCGAACAGGTCGCGGAAATCGCCGGCGACGCCGTCTCGGGGGCCGATCCGTTCCGCCGCGCCCATGCCGCCATGCGGGCCCAGGAAATTGCTCTCGCCACCCCGCTGCTTGATTATCTGCGGGACCGCAATGATGTGCAGATCATCGGCCCCGACGATCCCACCTTGCGCGCGCCCACCATTGCCCTCCGCCACCGCGAGCCGGGCGTCGAGGTCGCGCGGCGTCTGGCCAGGCACGGCATCATGGCCTCGGGTGGCAATTTCTACGCCGTGCGCCTGCTCGAAGCTTTGGGCATCGACCCCAACAATCACGGCGTCCTGCGCCTTTCCTTCGTGCACTACACCAGCCCCGAAGAGATCGACCAACTCATCAAGGCGCTCGACGCCGAACTTTGATCCAGCCCCGACCCCTTCTCCTCCCCCTCCTTCAGGGGGAGGTCGGGTGGGGGTCTCACAGCCAATCAGCAACCGCTCCCTTATCGCTTTCCCTCTCTGGGAGAGGCTGGTTCGGCCAAAGGCCGGACGAGTGAGGGAATATTCCGAGCCAACCATGTCCCGTCCCGTTGCCACCGCGCTGCTGCTGCTTTGCACCATCTTCTGGGGCTTTGCCTTCATCGCCCAGAAATCGGCCATGGATTCCATGGGCCCGCTTACCTTCGCGGGCGTCCGTTATCTGATCGGCGGCCTTTTGGTGCTGCCTCTGGCGCTCTATGAACGCCGCCGGCGTCCCATCCAGCTCACCCGCCGCCATTGGCTGCTGATCGGCGCCGTCAGTTTCGTCTTCCTCATGGGCTCGTGGCTGCAACAGGCGGGTCTGGCCACCACCACAGTCACCAATGGCGGCTTCCTTACCGGGCTCTACGTCTTCTTCGTGCCGCTTCTGGGCTACATCCTGTTCCGCACCCGCCCGCATCCGATCATCTTCATCGGGGTGCCGTTCGCGCTGGTCGGCATTTATTATCTCAATGGCGGCGGGCTCGGCAGTTTCAATACTGGCGACTGGCTGATCGTGGGCAGTGCGGTATTCTGGGCGCTGCATGTCATCCTGCTCGGTGAAGCCGCCCGCGCCACCAATCTGCCGATCTTCGTCTCCGCCTTCAGCTTTCTCTTCGGCGGCATCGCCGCCAGTGGCCTGGCGCTAGGGCTTGAGGGCCCCACCCTCGACGCCGTCATGGGCGGCTGGATCGAAATCGCCTATGCGGCTGTGCTGTCCACCGCTGTGGCCTTCACCTTCCAGGCTATCGGCCAACAGCATGTGCCCCCGGCCAATGCCGCCATCATTCTCTCGGCCGAAAGCCTGTTCGCGGCGCTGGGCGGTTTCCTGATCCTGGGTGAGCGCCTGCCGGTGATCGGCTATGCCGGCGCCACACTGATCTTCGCCGCCATTCTCATGGTCGAAGCGGTCCCACCCCTCTGGGCCCGCCGCCGCACCCATATTCCCCGCAATACCAACTGAGGGGCAAAAGCCTTTGACTTTGGCGGCCCCGAGCTTGGGGCCGCCTTCGAGCCACCTATTTCCAGCTGGTAAAATCCGCGGCCACGCAGCCCCAGGGCGCGCGATCATCGCCGAAACGGGCCTGCAACTGGTCACAACCCCAGCGATTGAGCGGCTCGGGCAGCATGGCGTTGATTTCCATGCCGATGGAGTCGAATTGCGTCTCGCTACTGGTCACGTAGTAGACCCAATAGGCGCCCACCGCGGCGACGGCCAGCAGAATGATGCCGAAGAAAGTGGCGAGGCCACGCTTCCAGTGCAGCTTCTTCGGCGCCCTGCCGCTTGCCACATCCACCTGGCTTTGGCTGGGCCGCGGCAGGGAATCGAGGAGTGACTGCCGCTCGGCAGGGCTGAGATCGGTGATGCGCTGCATTTGGCTGTCGAGCAGCACCGGCAGCCCGCCCACTTCGTGCTTGGCCGCCACCCCGACCACGCTGCCATCGGCCAGCGCCGCCATCAGCGGCACTTCGCCGGCGGCAAACTCGGTATTGGCAGTGCGGCGCGATCGGCCCTTTTCCAGCTTCTCGGCATAGGTGACGAAAGCCGTCTTGCCCTTTTCCTGCACATTGGTCAGTTCCACCGGTACCAGCGTCAACCGACCCGGCAGCTGCAGCTGGCCATTGCCGCGCTGCGCCCCGAGCGCGCCATAGACCATGGCGGCGATACCAGCGATAAACACCAGCGCGAACACGCCGAAAACGGCCAGCCGGTTCCACAGCATGTCCAGCCCCAGCGACAGCGTCGCCAGTTCCGGCTTGTCGCCCGAGATCACCACTTCGACCATGTAGTCGCCGGAATGGAAATCGATGAAGGCCATGCTGACATGGTTGTCATAGCGCTGCCCGTTCACCGAATAGACCAGCCGCGCATCGCAATCGGTCAGCCCACGGCGCGTCGAACATTCGCCGTCAATGGTCTTGACCGCGTCGGGATAGGCCGGGTTGGCGCTGATCTGCAGATCACGGATCAGTCCCGGCCCCTGCCACCAGCTCATCCCGATCAGCAGGCCGGCAAACATCAGCACCGCGAACAAAAATCCGCGCGGGCCCTTCAGCAGGTTGGGAGCGAGGGTTAGCTTGCGCTGGGGAAGCGCCTGAGAGAAAGCCGACATTGAACACTTCATCCTGAATAGCCGCCCGGCAGGACTACGCCGGCAACAGACTTGATAACCCCGCCTGGCCACATCTGCTTGACATGCGGACACCAAGGATGCCGGGGCCGTTACATCGCAGTCGCTATCAGTCACGACCGCGTGAACCAAGCCTGTTCTCAGAAAATGTGGCTAAATTTCGGATAGTTAGCGTTTATCCAAGCCCACCGGACCGGGATTTCAAACCGGCTTTTCCCAGACGAACGCGCGAGATGCGCTTCCTCGGTGGGGTCGATCGAGATCAGTCCCCGATCCGGAACATCCGGTAAGTTTTGCATATGACCAGCGCCACACAGCCGCGCAGCGTCATTTCCTGCGCATTGACCTGCGTGATCGTGCCGCCGGCAGTCTGACCATAAAGATGCAGATCGCCCTGCCATTGCCCCGGCCCTGTCGGGCGCGCGCCATCAATCAGCATGGTGTTGAGATAGGGCAGGTTCTGTGGGCTGTCGGCACCATTGCCCAGCCAGACCAGCCGGGCGCACAACTGGGTGCCGTCCCCACAGAGCGAAACCTGATAGCGCGAATCCCGGCTTTCGATCTCCCAGAGACCGGCAGGCGAGGCCAGCGCCGGTGCCGCCAGCAACAGCCCCGCCAGCGCCGCGAGAGATCGGATCATTTGGTGTACCGGAACATCTGATAGGTCTTGCAGGCCACCAGAAAGGCGCAGCCGGTCAGCGTCATCTGGTTCTCGTTGACCTGGGTAATCGTGCCGGCCAGCTTGTGGCCGAAGAGGCGCATATCGCCCTTCCAGCGGCTCGGCGACACCTGCCTGATCTGGTAGGCCATCGGCGCGTTGAGATAGGGCTTGTACTGCTCGTTATAGTCGGCGTCAGACAGCCATACGAGCTCGCCGCACAATTGTGTGCCGTCGCCGCACAATTCCAGCCGGAAGCGGGTGTCGCGGGTTTCGAGTTCCCACACCCCCGCCGGCGAGGCAAAGACCGGCATGCTGGCCGACACGAAGAGGCCGATCAGGGTCACGATACGCAGTACGGATTTCATGAATACAACTCCCGAGAATTGCCTGAAGCCTATTGCCCGCCACCTGAACGCTGGCTGAACACGCCGTCACGCTATCGTCATCCGCACCCCCTAGGCTGCTCTTGTCACCACGGCGCCCCCATTCGCCCGGCGACCCTCGTGCTGCATGCCCCAATGCACCACGTTCCGGCATCCTCCGCCATGACGGATGCCGCCCGGATGACCTCCGGATCTGGCCGCCTCGTGCGGCCGTTTTTTTGCTCAGAGCCGTTCCATGATGATCGAGCGCACCGGCGTGCCCATCTCGGTGTCCTCGTGCTCGTCGATTTCCACCCAGCCGCGCGACGCATAAAAAGCCCGGGCCCGCGCATTGAAGGCGCGCACGTCGAGCCGTCGCGCCCCGGCCCGTTCCGCTTCCTTCATCATCACCGTGCCGACCCCGGTGCCGATGGCCCAGCTATCAACATGGATGGCGTGCAGCATGCCGTCATCGAGGTGGTACATGCCCACCACCACGCCACCGCGCTCGGCCACCATCATGGCGCCGAGATAGACGTCCACATAGGCTTCCACCGGCCGCGCCGCCTCGTAGCGCGCCCATGCGCCCATATCCAGATGCGGCGCCCAATGGGTGCGCCATGAGCGGTCGAGCAGCGCCTTGATGTCGGCACTGTCGGAACTGCGGGCGTGACGCACCAGGATCTCGCTGTCGGACATGGGATGACCTCAATGAACTGTTGATGGCTGCGCGTCGCCGCTTCATGCGGGGCGGCATCGGGTCTATTGCCTATTCGAAACCCTGCCGCAACCCGGAGCCCATGAGATGGCCAAGCTGTACTTCTCCTATGCGGCGATGAATGCCGGCAAATCCACGCTGCTGCTGCAGGCCGCCTATAACTACCGTGAACGGGGCATGCGCCCGCTGCTCTATACCTGTGCCGCCTATGCCGGCGGCGGTCCAGGGGTCATCAGCTCGCGCCTGGGCATATCCGAAGCCGCCGAACTCTATGCCGAGGGCGACGACCTCTATCACCGCATCCGCGACCATACCGACGAAGCCAAGGTCGACTGCGTCTTTCTCGACGAGGTCCAGTGTCTCACCCGTGAACAGGTCTGGCAACTGGCCCGCGTTGCCGACCGGCTCGGCGTCCCGGTGATGTGCTATGGCCTGCGCACCGATTTCCTTGGCCGGCCTTTCGAAGCCTCGGCGGAACTGCTGGCAATTGCCGACGTCCTGCGCGAAATTCGCACCATCTGCCATTGCGGCGCCAAGGCCACCATGGTCGTGCGCCGCGATGCCCATGGCCGGGTGCAGACGGCGGGCAGCACTGTCGAGCCCGAAAAGGCCGACTATGTGTCCCTCTGCCGCAAGCACTGGGAAGAAGCGTTCGGCCGCTGGCCGGTGAAAGGACCACTCGATGCATGACGACACTGCCGAACCGCGCGGCACGCTGACCATCCGCACCCTGGCCATGCCCGCCGATACCAATCCTGCCGGCGACATTTTCGGCGGCTGGGTGATGAGCCAGATGGACATTGCCGGCGCCATTGCTGCCGTCGAGCGCGCCCAGGGCCGCGTCGTCACCGTCGCCGTCGAAGCCATGACCTTCATCGCCCCGGTCAAGGTGGGGGACGTGCTCTGCGTCTACACCACCATTGAGCGGGTAGGAACCACCTCCATCACCGTCGGCCTCGAGGCCTGGGTGCGCCGCAACCGCCTCGACGTCCGCCAGCGCGTTACCGAGGCGCGCTTCGTCTATGTGACGCTCGACGACAACGGCAACAAGCGCCAGGTGCCCAAAGAGGCGTAAACCAGCGCGTCCGATTGCGAACCTTTTCGTTCAGATTGCGTTCAGCCGGGATATGCTTTGAAGATGCACCGGCACACGCGTGCCTGTTTGGAGTTGGCTCATGAACAAGACACTTGGCGCCGTGTTCGGCGCGGCCCTCGCAATTCTCGGCACTATTTCGGCAAGCATGGCCGCACCGGCCTTTGTCACTGGCCTGGGCAATGTCTATGACGCGCCCGGCCGCGCTTCGTCAGTCGTCGCCATTCTTCCCGAAGGCGCCACGGTCGACGCCAATTGTACCAATGATGGCTGGTGCCAGATCACCGGCATTGGCGGCTCGACCGGCACCAATGGCTGGATGATGTCCAACAATGTGCGCTTCGGCGATCTCAATCCGCCGCGCCCGCAGCCCCCACAGCCGCAGCCGCCGCAGCCCTGGCCGCCTCAGCCACAGCCCCAGCCTTGGCCCCCGCAGCCGCAACCCCAGCCGTGGCCGTGGCCGCAGCCACCCAAGCCCCAGCCGCAGCCGCCGGTGGTATCCTCGGGTGCCTGCTTCTACAGCGAGCGCAACTTTGGCGGAAACAGCTTCTGCGTTGATCGTGGCGACAGCTTCAGCCGCATGCCGCGGAACTGGAACGATCGCATCCGCTCGGTTGAGGTCTTTGGCCGCAATACCCGCGTCGACCTCTGCGTCGACACCAATTTCCGCGGCTCCTGCGTGACCCTGCGTTCCGACACCGGCCGTCTGCCGGCCGGTATCGACCGTCGCGCTTCGTCCCTCGACGTCTACTGATCTTGCGGCGGGCGGCACGGAACTCAATCCGTCCCGCCCCCGTTATTGCCAACAATAACATCGTGCGCTGTTGCCACCAGCATGGTCCCGAGTTCGGGACCGGCAAACCGCGCATCAGGGAGCTACCCATGCATCGTCAAACCCGCAAAACCATGTTCAATGTCTTCACCGGCGTCGCCGTCGCGGCCGCTGCTGTCGTCATGTTCCTGCCTGCAGCCCAGGCTGCACCCGGCACCGTGACCAGCAATGTCAATGTCCGCTCCGGCCCGGGTACCAATTACGCCGTGGTTAGCACGCTGCGTCGGGGCCAGCAGGTCGACGTCCAGCAGTGCCAGACCTCCTGGTGCTATGTCGCCTCCCGCGACGCGACCGGCTGGGTTTCCGCCTCCTTCCTCGCGGCCAATGGCCAGCAGGTCAATCCGAGCCAGCCCGGCCTGTCCTTCGGCTTCACCATTGGCGGCCCGAACGGCCCGCAGATCAATATCGGTGTCGGCAACCAGCAGCAGCCGCGCCCGCCCGTCGTGCGGCCGCAGCCGGTCTACACCCCGGAAGTGTGCTTCTATGAAGGCTCGCGCCTGCGCGGCGACAGCTTCTGCCTCAGCCAGGGCGAAAGCAGCCGCGACCTGCGCGACTGGTCGGACCGCATCTCGTCCTTCGACAATCCCGATGGTCTGAATGTGCAGGTCTGCTCGGAAGCCAATTTCCGCGATTGCCGCACCTACACAACCAGCGCATCCAGCCTCGGCGATTTCGACGACTACATCATCTCGGTCCGCGTGCGCTAAAACTTTCGCCGCCGACAATAATATGCTTGGCGCCATCCTTCGGGGTGGCGCTTTGCTTTGCAAAATCGGTTAGGCCGCGTTAACGTCCGCGCGATCCTTTTGTGTGGACCAAAACGCAATGTTGAAATACCTCGCCGCCCTTGTGGTTCTTGCACTGGCCGTCACGCCGAGCGCTGCGCTCGATCCTTCCGGTTCGCATGGCTGGAGCCGCTCGCAGCTGACTTTGCGCACGCTGCCGCATCAGGCAGGCGATGTAGTCGGGACGGTCGAGCAGGATCTCGCCATCAAGGTGCTGCGCTGCGAGAAGCTCTGGTGTCTGGTATCGACGCCCGTCGGCAAGGGCTGGACCAGCCGCGACCATATCAGCTTCGGCCAGACTTCGCAGGACCCGCTGACCGGTCCCAATCTCAACTACGCCTCGGGCGGTCCGGGCACCATATGCTTCTATCAGGGCACCAATTACTCCGGCGCGTCCTTCTGCGCCGGCTCTGGCGAGGTCTTTCCCGATCTGGCCCGATGGGGCCTCGACAACAGCTTTGCTTCGGTGAAGGTGGAGGGCAATGTTTCCGCCGCCGCCTGCCGCTCACGCGATTTCCAGTCCTATTGCGAACGCATCGTCGCCAGCCAGCCGGTGCTCGATGGCCTGCTGCGCAAGAACCTCACCTCCATTCGCGTTTACTGATCGGCCCCAGGCATAGCGTTAGGCAAAACGTCACCCCCGGGCCTCCACCCGGGGTTTTTTCTTTGCCACGAAGCCACGCCTGGCTCTTCTTGCCAAAGCACCTAAACACCTCGTTCAGGCCGAGTTCAGCGCCAAACGGCTCTACTGCCCCTATGCAACGGACCCAGTCCGCAACAGCAATGAGGGAACATCATGATCACCAAACGTCTTTATCTCGCGGCCGCCGTCGCCGCGGCCACATTGGCCTCCACAGCCGTCGCCTTTGCCCAGCCCGGCATTGCCACCAATGCCGTCAATGTCCGCAGCGGCCCCGGCACTAACTATGCCAAGCTCGGCGCGCTTTCGGCTGGCGAAATCGTCGATGTGCAGCAGTGTCAGGGTTCGTGGTGCTATGTCGATCGCAGCGCCGGCAAGGATGGCTGGGTGTCGAAAAACTATCTGCAGCCTTATCAGCCGAGCGGCAATTCCGGTGGCGGCAACAAAAAGCCAGATATTCCGTTCAGCTTCGGCATGACCATCGGACCCGGCGGCCCCAATATCTCCATCGGTATCGGCAATGCGCCGCCGCCGCCCGCCCCGGTCACGCCGCGCGTCTGTTTCTTCAAGGGCAACAATTATTCCGGCGCACAATTCTGCGTCGCGCCCGGCACCAACGACCCGCAGCTGATGGGCGGATGGGACGATTCCATCTCGTCGATCCAGGTCCAGGGCGGCGCCCAGGTCACCGTCTGTACCAATTTCTGGTATGCCGGCAGCTGCACCACCACAGCCTCGAGCCAGCCATCGCTCGGCGCCTACAACAACGCCATCTCGAGCTTCCAGGCTTTCTGATCCGGCGTCACCCCTCCCCATGCGGGAGGGGACTATCCCTGCCGAACCCGCCGCGTCGCAATTCGTCCGGTCAGCGTTCCCAGGTCCTGCAACAGGGGTCCGTAGCGCGTGAGGTCGCGGCCGCTGCATTGTCCCTGTGCGGCGAAGGCGAGCGCATCGGCATAGCAGGCCGCTTCGGCCCCGCTCATGGATGCGCCATCAATGGCGATGAGGTCGAGGCAATCGAAGCAATGCATGGCCACTTCGGTGAGCAGGTGCATTTCTGCCAGGCCTGCCAGGTCGCGCAGCGCCGCCGCCCAGTCGCAGCATGCCGCAACATCGGCGCTGTCCCAGGCCCGCAGCGCCTCGATCAACGGCGTCAAGCGCTCGCGCACCGCATCCTCAATCGAGCTACGCAAATCGCTGAGCGAAATCTCAGCCGAGCGCATTGCTCCGCGTCGGTCGACGCCTCCGGGGCGGCAGGCCGCAGCGTGGAATTTGCCTCTGACATCGACAAGCTGTCCCATGATCAGGCCACGTCCTTTTCCGCCACTGCATCACCATCGGAGGCGCGCCGCCGCGCCGCGCCCTCATAATCGTCGTCGTGAAAACGTCGGTCGGGCCCGAAATAGGTCGGGCTGTCCCAGAAAGGCCGCGGCCGCCGGGCGATCCAGGCGATGCGGTCATAGAGCACCGAGGGCGATATCGGCTTGCTCAGCACGAAATTGGCGCCGCAATCGCGCGCCTGTCCCACCGACATGCGCAATGCCGTTCCCATGGTCACGATGATGGGTATGGACCGCGCCGGATGCTTGGGATTGGTAAGCGCTAAGCTGACCCCGTCTGTTCAGCCGGTTGAGGCGGCGGTATTTGGCACTCTCTGATTGGTGGGGGTGTCATGTTCTATGTCTGCGACTATG
>NZ_UZWD01000056.1 GCF_900631955.1 Devosia equisanguinis
CTATCGCATATGGGTTTGAGCGTGCTGCACACCCCCTCCCAACCTCCCCCTGAAGAAGGGGGAGGCGTTATCGTGCCCGACCATGCGCTCAGAGGGACCTCGCATGGGCGGCTCCCACCTCACTCCAGCGCCGCTGCCGCCGCCTCAATCGCGCCCCTGCCACGAGCGATGCCCAGCGCCTGCATCCCCGCGTCCATGCAGGCCAGCACGCCCAGCACCATATGGGCGTTGACATGGCCCATATGGCCGATGCGCAGGAAGTCGTCATATTCGGGCTCGCTGGGCAGTGCCATGCCGAGGCCGATGCCGAGCGTCACGCCTGTTTCCTGTTCCATCCAGCGCCGCAAGGCCCCGGCACCGCCATTGGGAATGGTGGCGGCAGTGACTGAATGGCCGCGCCAGGCGGGGTTTTCCACCATCAGGCGAATGCCGCTGTCCCCAGCGCCCCAGGCATCGAAGGCGGCCCAGATCGCCCGGGCGAGCCGACCATGGCGGGCCCAGGCCGCGTCGAGCCCTTCCTCGTCCAGCATCATGCCGAGCGCTTCGTGCAGGCCGAAAATATGGTGCGTGGGCGGGGTGCCGCCAAAATGCTGCCAATACTGGCTGGCTTCGATGCGCTGCGTGATATCCCAATAGGGCGTCTTGCGGTCGGCAGCGCGCGCCACCGCCGCCGCCTTGTCCGACATCCAGATCAGCGCCAGGCCGGGCGGCAGCATCAGCCCCTTCTGGCTGGCGCCCACCAGCACGTCCACGCCCCACTCATCCATGCGCAGTTCATCGCAGCCCAGCGAGGCAATGGCATCCACCGCCAGCAGTGCCGGATGCCCCGTTTCGTCCATGGCCCGCCGCAGCGCCGGGATGTCGTTCTTGATGCCCGAGGCGGTATCGACATGGGTCACCAGCACCGCCTTGATGCGGCGCTCTCGATCCGCTGCCAGTGCTGCTGTGACCTGCTCGGGATCGGCGGCGGCGCGGCCGAAATCGAGCATCTCCACATCGATCTGCATGCGCTGGGCCGTCTTGGCCCAATTGGTCCCGAACAGTCCCGAGCCCAGCGCCAATGCCTTGTCGCCGCGCGAGAACATGTTGCTCAGCGCTGCCTCCCAGCCGCCATGGCCATTGGCGATGTAGATGGCCACATGGTGCTGCGTGCCCGCCAGGCGCTTGAGCTGATTGAACACCACTTCGGTCTGGGCGATCAGTTCGCCCTCATAAATGTTGGGCGAGGCGCGGTGCATGGCATTCAGCACCCGCTCGGGAATCACCGAGGGGCCGGGAATGGCGAGATAGGTGTGGCCGGTAGCAATGGGCATGGAGGAATCCGTGGGAGAGATGGCCCCAGCCTAGCGCGCTCCCGCATTGGCGCAAGGCTTCCATCCAGCGCTTGCCACGACTCATAAGTCTGTGCTTATCTATCGGCATGAGTGAAACCGAATTGTTCAAAGTCCTGTCCGATCCAACCCGCCGCGCCATTCTCGAGCGGCTGAGCGGCACCGAGTTGACGGCCACCGCATTGCGCGAGGGCTTTGCCATCAGCCAGCCGGCCATGTCGCAACATCTGGCGGTATTGCGCGGGGCAGGGCTGGTGCAGGAACGGCGCGAGGGGCGCTATGCCCATTACCGCGTTGATCCCGACGGGTTCGCTCCGCTCCATGCCTGGCTGGCGCGCTACCGCGATTTCTGGCCGAGCCGCATCGACAATCTCAAGGATCTGCTGAGGGAGATGGATCAATGACCGACGCCGACGACATGCTGGTGTTTGAGACCACGCTCGATGCGCCGCCCGAAAAGGTCTGGCGGGCTTTGACCATTCCCGAATATCTCGAGCGCTGGCTGCAGCCTCCGGCCGATACGGCGCTCGATGTCATCGCCTCCGAGGAAAACCGACGCGTCAGCTATCGCTGGCGCGAACCGGCGCCTGTGGATGGTCCGGCGATAGAGGATAGTGTCGTCACCTTCGAATTGACGCCGCAGGAGGACGGCCGCACCGGCTTCCGCCTGACCCATGCGCCTCTGGCCGTGCCAGCGGCGGCAAACAGCAACGACAGCGTCGCGCTCATGCTGCGCGCGGCCTGATACGCGCCCTCCGGGCGCTTCCCTTCATTGCCATCAAACTCAGGAGGTCGCCGATGCGCGACATGATGCAACTCGTCCCTATGGTGGTCGAGCAATCGAGCCGAGGCGAGCGCGCCTTCGACATTTATTCGCGGCTGCTGCGCGAGCGGATCATTTTCGTCAACGGACCGGTCGAGGACAATATGGCCTCGCTGGTCAGTGCCCAGCTCTTGTTTCTTGAATCCGAAAACCCAGCCAAGCCCATCTATCTTTACATCAATTCGCCGGGCGGCGTGGTGACGGCGTGCCTGGCCATGTATGACACGATGCAGTTCATCAAGGCGCCGGTGGGCACGCTGTGCATGGGCATGGCCGCGTCCGCCGCCACACTATTGCTGGCCGCCGGGGCGCCGGGCATGCGCGCGGTTTTGCCCAATGTCTCGATCATGCTGCATCAGCCCTCGGGCGGCTATCAGGGGCAGGTGACCGATATCCTCATCCATGCCGAGGAGAGCCTGCGCCTCAAGCGCCTCACCAACCAGATCTATGCCAAACACTGTGGCCGCACTTACGAGGAAGTCGAGGCCGCGCTGGAGCGCGACCGCTATATGGCGCCCCAGGAGGCACTGGCCTGGGGCCTGGTCGACCACATTTTTTCCGACCGCAGCCAACTGCTGCAGTCGGAGACGCGCACCGATTAGTGCGCGTCCATCACCGGGGCGTCGGACTTGGCATATTGCTCGCCGACGCCGAAGAGCTTACCCTTTTCGGCGACGAGGATGCAGACCAGCGCCATCACGCCCATCAGGAAGTAATTGGTCGCCACCGGAATGGTGGTGTTGTTGAACATCTGTCCGGCGAGGCTCCCCAGCACGGCCCCGCCTACCGTCTGCACGAAGCCGAATACCGAGGCCGCCGTGCCGGCAACCGCACCCAGCGGCTCCATGGACAGCGAATTCATGTTCGAAGAGGCCCAGCCGAAGGCGAACATGATGATGGCGAGGAGGCTGAAGAACAGCCAGAGCGGCAGATAGCCGATCAGGGCCAGCACCAGCCAGATGGCGGAGAAGATCGTGAATACCAGCATGGCGCCGTGCGACAGCCGCCGCATGCCGAAGCGGCGCACCACCTTGGAATTGGTGAAGGAGGAAATCGCCATCAACCCGGCCATGGCAGCAAAGGCAACCGGGAAGTAGACGCCCAGCCCATAGATATCGACATAGATCTGCTGGGACGAGGTGATGAAGCCGAACAGCGCGCCAAACAGGAACATGCCGGCCAGCCCATAGGAGATCGCCACCCGATTGGTGAAAACGATGCGGAAGCTGTCGAGGACGCTGCGCAGGGCCAGCGGACGGCGCTGGCTTTCCGGCAGCGTCTCGGGCAGGCGCAGATAGGTCCACACCCAGAAGGCGGCGGCCAAGAGGCCCATGAAGATAAAGATCGCCTGCCACGGTCCGGTCAGAAGCAGCACCTGTCCGATGCCCGGCGCGATGATCGGGATGGCCATGAACACCATGAAGGTCAGCGACATGATCTCGGCCATTTCGCGGCCCGAATAGCGGTCGCGCACCACTGCGGTGGCGATGACGCGCACGCTGGCGGCGCCCATGCCCTGGATGAAGCGCAGCACCAGCAGGATCGCGAAATTCGGGGCGAAAGCGGCGATGATCACGGCCACGACATAGATACCGACACCCACCAGCAGCGGCCCGCGCCGCCCGAAGCGGTCGGTCAGCGGCCCGAAGGCGAGCACGGCGATACCCATGCCCAGCATATAGGAAGACACAACGAACTGCCGCTCGTTTTCACTGGAGATGCCGAGCGCTTCGCCCATATAGGGCAGGGCCGGCAGCATGACGTCGATGGCCAGCGCGTTGAGCGCCATAAGGGCAGCAATAAGGGCAATGAATTCGATGCGGGGAAGAACCCGCGTGGCATGATCGGACATTTAAGAAACTCTATTGGGCCGCGCAGAAAGGGGCCGAAACATTGCGCGGGACCATGAACCCCGCGCCCTCATTTGGCAACTCACTATGCCAATAAAGTCGAGCGCGGCTTTACGCCCGCTTGAGCGTGAAATTGGTATCGGTTTGCTCGTTGATCGGAATGTGGATGGCCGCCGAGGCCAGGCCGAGCACGATGCCCAGATACCACACCAGGTCATAGGCGCCGGTGGCGTCATAGACATAGCCGCCCAGCCACACGCCGACGAACGACCCCAGCTGGTGGCTGAGAAAGGCGATGCCATAGAGCATGCCCATATAGCGCGGCCCGAAGAACAGCGTCACCAGCCCCGCGGTCAGCGGCACGGTGGAGAGCCAGAGCAGGCCCATCATCGCGGCGAAGGCATAGGCGGTCACTTCGCTGACCGGGAACAGCAGGAAGGCGGCAATGGCGATGGCCCGCAGGAAATAGATCGAGGCCAGCAGCAATTGCTTGGGCAGACGGCTGCCCAGCCAGCCCGACAGCAGCGAGCCAACAATGTTGAACAGCCCGATCACCGCAATGGTCCAGCTGCCCACTTCCGGCGACAGGCCGCACTGCACCAGATAGGCCGGCATATGCACATTGATGAAGGCCAGGTGGAAGCCGCAGACGAAAAAGCCGATCACCAGCAGCCGGTAGGAGCCATGCCCCCAGGCCCGCGACAGCGCCTCCATGAAGGGCAGGTCGGCCTGGCCGGGCACCGACTCGGTGCGCCCGCGCAAGGCGCTCGCCAGCGGCACGATCAGCAGCAGCAGCACCGCGATATAGACCAGCGCCATCTGCCAGCCGAAGGCGGAGATGAAGCCCTGGCCGACCGGAGCGAAAATGAACTGTCCGGCCGACGATGCCGCCGTGGCGATACCAAAGACGAAGCTGCGCTTTTCCGCTGGCACCACACGACCGAACGCGGCCATCACGACGCCGAACGACGCGATGGCGATGCCGACGCCGGTCACGATGCCTGCGGTCATGGTCATGGTCAGCGCGTCGGTCGAAAACGCCATGCCGAGGACGCCCAGGGCATAGACCAGCCCGCCCACTGCCAGCACCCTGCCGGTGCCGTAGCGGTCGGCAAAGCCGCCGGCGAACGGCTGGGCAATGCCCCAGACCAGGTTCTGGATGGCCATGGCCATGCCCCATTGTTCCCGCGTCAGCCCGAGATCGGCCGTGACCGGCAGGGTAAACAGCCCGAAGGCGCCGCGCGTGCCGAAGCCGATGGCCGCGATGATGCAGCCGGCGACGATGACCAGGGGCAAGGGAACGGCCGGGCGGACGGTGGACATGTTGGACTCTCCAGCGGATGCGCCAGCATAGGCCCGGCCCTTTCATCACGCCAAACGATAATTGGAATGGCTTGCATCAGCGTTGGTGATGACACCGCCCGCGTGACAAGCCCCATGGCGCTGCTATGCTATTGCCATGACTGCTCTTGTCGCCCTTGAATCGGCCCGATTTGGTCGCCTGTCCACGCTTGCTGCACCCATGGCGGGTCTGCATGGCAGCATCGCCGCCGTTCTGGCCGGCGCGGCGGAGGGCCGGGTCTGGGTCAATGACGGGGCCGAGCCGCGACTGGCCGTCATCGACGGGCCTGAAGGCACCTATCTCGTCGGCACCACCCACGATCCGGCGCTCGCCCGGTCGATAGCGGAGCTGCTGGCCGATTGGGTCTATCTGCATGTCGATCCGGTGGCCTTGGGCGCCATCCATCGCATCCTGCCCAATCGCCACATGTTGCCACATCCGCGCCTCGCCTTCCGCCTTCGGCCGGCGCGCTATGGCTTTAGCTTGCCGCCGCCGCTGGTGCTGGCGGTCGATGCCGATGGTCTGGGGCATCGGCTTTATGAGGGCACCAATGAAATCGCCCGCTGCCTGCCTGATCTGATCGTCGGCAAGCGCTGCGAAATCGGGGTCTGGGTGCATCCGGCCTGGCGGCGCCGCGGGCTGGCCGTCCAATTGGTGGCCGCGGTGCTGAGCGCGCTCGATGCTGCCGGGTTCACCGAGGTGGGCTGGCATTGCCACGCTTCCAATCGCGCCTCTGCCGCAATCGCGCGCAAATTCGCGGTTGGCGCGCCCGCCGCCACGCTGGCATACAGCGCCTCGCTGCCGGCGGAAAATGTCGGTGATCTCGATCCGCAGACCTGTCGCACGCTGGCGGCGCATTTCGAAGCCGGCGAAGCCGAAATCGACTGGTTGGCCTTCCATGCCGCTTGCGCCTGGTCCCTGGCCGGCGCCGAGGACCAGGCCCTTGCTGCCGTCAACCGGCTGGTCGACCGGCACTGGAACGGCGAGGCGGACTGGATAGCAGGCCATTGGGCCATGGCCGCATTGGTCGGCCACCCCCGCTTGTCTGAGGCCCTCGACACTCTCAAAAAACAAAAGACCCAGCCAGGCTAGGGCAGGGTCTATCTCAGCAAACCGGATGCAACTCCTCCCCCTCCTTCAGGGGGAGGCCGGGAGGGGGTGTGCAGCACGCTCAAACCCAAGCGCGATAGGCGCCGCTCATAAGGGCAGTGTTTACTTTTGGCGCATTCGGATGCGCGGAGGCCGCGGCTCCATCGCCCCCTCCCCCTTGAGGGGAGGGCCGGGGAG
>NZ_UZWD01000072.1 GCF_900631955.1 Devosia equisanguinis
GGGTGGGGGTGGTTCGGTGGCACACCGATGGACCCCCACCCTCAATCCCTCCCCTCAAGGGGGAGGGAGGCGATGGACGGGCGGATCAATGCCCCGCCGAAACCAAGAATGCCCCATTGCCGGGGCGGAGGTCAGATGGGGGTGTCGCTCCCCTGATCGCGTAAAACCAAGCGAGGCCTAAATGCCCCAACTTCGGATGACTGGACGCGGCCTCTGGATTACCGCGCTGATCGTGCCGCCGCTGGCTTTCGTGGCGCTGTTCGTGGTCTATCCGATCGTTTCGGCCTTCGCCTATGCCTTTTTCGACTGGCAGGGGCTGCGGCGCGGGGATTTCGTGGGGCTGGAAAACTTCCACACCGTGCTGTTCGTCGAGCCCTATCGCAGCTGGACGATCAACGCCTTCAAGAACAATGTCATCGTCTTCTTCGCGCTGATGGTGCTGCAGAACGGGCTGGGCTTCATCCTCGCCTATGCGCTGTGGCGCGAACTGCCGGGCGCCCGCTTTCACCGTATTGCGGTGTTTCTGCCGGTGGTGCTCTCCACCATCATCGTCGCCTATCTCTTCAAGCTCTTTTACCATCCGTTGTTCGGCGTGGTGAACCTCTCGCTCAAGGGGTTGGGGCTCGGCTGGCTGGCGCAGCCCTGGCTGGGGCAATCGGGCACGGCGCTGTGGAGCATTATCATCGCCCAGGCCTGGCACATGGTGGGGTTCCCCACGCTCGTCTTCCTCGCCGGCATGCAGCGCATTCCGGGGGAAATCCTCGACGCCGTGCGCATGGAAACCGAGAGCGAATGGGTGAAAATCACCAAGATCGTCTGGCCGCTGGTGGCCCCGAGCGCCACCATCGTCTTCACCCTCTTGTTCGTCGGTGCGTTCAACTGGTTCGAGCTGCCCTATATCATGGGCGGGCTTGACGGGTCGCCCTTCGGCTCGACCGACGTGCTGGGACTTTATTTCTATCGCACCGCCTTCGGCAATGTGTCGGCGGGCCAGCAGGATTTCGGGCTGGGTTCGGCGCTTGCCGTGCTGATCTTCATTTTCATCGCCATCGTGGCCGGGTTCATCACCACGCGCCTGCGCGCCCGGGAGATTCAGCTGTGAGCGATACGTCCGCCAACACCTATTACGACCGCCGCGGTATTCTGGCCTCGCTGGGCCGCGACGGGCTTTTGCAGATCATCCTGATCGCCAATACGGTGATCATGTTGGCGCCGATCATCATCATGGTGTTTTCGGCCTTCAAGACCACGCCGCAGATCTTCCAGTCGCCGTTCGGCATTCCCGATTTCAGCCAGATCGGCAATTTTCTGAAGATCTGGAACGAGACCAATTTCCTGCGCTACCTGCTCAATTCCTTCGTCGTGACCGGCGCCTCCATGGTGCTGATCCTGACGCTGGGGACCATGGCCGCCTATGCCATCGGGCGCTACAGCTTTGCCGGCTCGGGCTTCGTTTTGATGTTCTTCCTGGCCGGGCTGACGCTGCCGCTCAAGCTCGCCATCATTCCGCTGTTCATGCTGATGCGGGACCTGTCGATCCTCAACAATCAGCTCAGCCTGATCTTCGTCTATACCGCCATGGGTCTGCCGACGACGGTGTTCATCATGACCGGCTTTATCCGCAGCCTGCCCAATGAGCTGGAAGACGCCGCGCGCATGGATGGGGCGAGCGAGGCGCGGATCATGTGGTCGATCATGCTGCCGCTGGTGCGGCCGGCCATGGTGATCGCCGGCATCCAGAATGTGGTGCCGATCTGGAACGACTTCTTCTTCCCGCTGGTGTTCATCCAGAACGATAATCTCAAAACCCTGCCGCAGGGGCTGACCACGTTCATGGGCGAATATACCACCGATTGGGGCGTGTTGTTCTCGGGGCTGACGCTGTCGGCGGCGCCGATCATCATCATCTATATCGTGCTGTCCAAGCAGTTCATTGCGGGCATGACCTCGGGAGCCGTCAAGTGAGGCTGCCGCGCGGGCTGGTGGTGTCCTGCCAGGCGCGGGCGGACAATCCGCTGCACGGGCCGCAATTCATGGGCGCCATGGCGCTGGCGGCGCGCGATGGCGGGGCGGTCGGCATTCGCGCCAATGGGCCCGCCGATATCGCGGCGGTGAAGGCGGCGGGATTGCCTGTTATCGGCATCCACAAGGTGTTTTCGGAGCAATATCCGGTCTATATCACCCCCGATTTTGCGGCGGCCGAGGCCATTGTCGCCGCAGGAGCGGAGGTGGTGGCGCTCGATTGCACCGAGCGGCCTCGGGATGGCGAGCCGCCGGCGGTGTTGATCCGGCGCATTCGCGAGGAACTGGGCGCCGAAGTGTTTGCCGATATCTCGACGCTGCGCGAGGGATTGGCGGCGGCCGATTGGGGCGCGCATTACGTGGCGACGACGCTGTCGGGCTATACTGAGGCGACCGAGCCCAAGCCGGAAGAACCGGATCTGCGGCTGCTTGAGGCGCTGGCGCGAAAGCTCGCGGTTCCGGTGGTGGCCGAGGGGCGGTATAATAGTCCCGAACTGGTGCGCCAGGGGTTCGAAGCCGGCGCGCATGCCGTGGTGGTGGGAACGATGATTACCAATCCGCGCGAAATCACCCGGGCTTTCGTCAAGCAGGGCGTGCCCGCGTGAGCAATCCGGTGTGGCTGGGGCTCGATGTCGGCGGCACGGCCAGCCGCTGGGTGGCGTGCGGGGCCGATGGCGCGGTGGTGGCGCGCGGCCGGGTGGCGGGAGCCACCGGCCATGTGTTCAATCCGGCAGAGCGGGAGAAGCTACGACTGGCGCTGGAGGCGATTGCAGGGGCGGTGGCGGCGGCGGGGCTGACGCCAACGCATCTGGCGGCCGGGCTGACCGGCTATGGCGCGGCGGTGGCTACAGATGTCGCCGGGCTGGTGGCGGAGCGGTTCGGCATCGGCGCCGAGTCCGTGCTGCTGGCCGATGACATGACGCTGGCTTTTGCCGCGATTTTCGCGCCGGGCGAGGGACATCTGATCTCGGCGGGCACCGGTTCGATCGGGCTGCATCTGGGTGAAGATGGCGCGCTGGTGCGTGTCGGCGGCCGGGGCATTCTCATCGATGACGCCGGCTCCGGCAGCTGGATCGCGCTGCGGGCGCTCGACAAGATCTATCGGTGTCTCGATCACACCGGCTCGTTTGCCGACGTGCAGCGCCTCGCCGACGCGATGTTCGCGCTGGTGGGCGGTACCGACTGGAGCGATGTGCGGCAGCTGGTCTATGGCGGGGATCGCGGGCGCATCGGAGCGCTGGCGGTGGGCGTGGGCAAGGCGGCAGAGGTCGGTGATGCGCTGGCGCTGGAAATCTTGACCGAGGCCGGGCGTGAGCTGGCAGCTTTGGCGCGGGCGCTGACGGCGCGGGCGGGAACCAAGCCGATCGGCTTTGTCGGTGGCGTATTGGGCCTGCATAGGAGTGTGGTCGAGGCGATCAGCGCGCAGTTGGCGGATCAGGTCGTGCTGTTTCCAGAGGCGGATGCGGCGCTGGCGGCGGCGCAGATGTTCGGGCCGCAAAAGGCCGATTGGCGGGCTTTGCTCGCCGCCAACCAGCCGGGTTAGGGCGTTTTACGTTCTGGTTGACGCGGCTCCATCGCCCCCTCCCCCTTGGGGGCAAGGGCTATCGCAGATGGGTTTGAGCGTGCTGCAGCACCCCCACCCAGCCTCCCTCTGAAGAAGGGGGAGGAGCCGCATCGCGTTGTGGGCAAGAGTTAGTCAAAAGCACCGGTCGGTCTCCCTCCCCCTTGCGGGGAGGGAGCGAAAGAGCCCAGAGAGTCCACCTCAAGTTGAAATGATCTAGTGCCGCTTAAGCCGCGGTGACGCGCCAGATGACGTCGCCGACGTCGTCGGCCATCAGGACGGCGCCATCGCTGGCCAGGGCAACGCCGACCGGGCGGCCATAAGAGTACTTTTCGTCTTCGGAGAGGAAGCCGGTGAGGATGTCGCGGGGCAGGCCGGTGGGCTTGCCGTTTTCGAAGCCGACAAAGGTGAGCTTGTAGCCGCTGAGCTTGCTGCGGTTCCAGGAGCCGTGCTGGCCGATGGCCATGCCTGCGGGCAGGCCCGGCAGGGTGCCTTCGGGCAGCCAGGCGAGGCCGAGCGAAGCGGTGTGGCCGCCCAGGGCGAAGTCGGGGCGCAGGGCGGAGGCGACCTTGGCCTGGTCCTGCGGCACGCGATCATCGACGGTCTGGCCCCAATAGCAGAACGGCCAGCCATAGAAACCGCCATCGCGCACCGAGGTCAGGTAATCGGGCGGGGTCTCATCGCCCAGGCCATCGCGCTCGTTGACGACGGTAAAGAGCGTATCGGTGGTCGGCTCCCAGGCCATGCCGACCGGATTGCGCAGTCCGCCGGCAAAGATGCGATGCGTGCCGGTGGCGAGGTCGAGTTCGTGGATACAGGCGCGGTCCTCTTCGACCGCCAGCCCGGCATCGCCGATATTGGAGAGCGAGCCGACGGCGACGTAGAGCTTGGTGCCGTCCTTGCTGGCGATGAGATTGCGCGTCCAGTGGCCGCCCGGCTTGAGGTCCATGAGCTTGCGGCCCGGCGCGGTGATACGGGTGGTGCCGGTCTCATAGGGATAGGCATAGACGGCGTCGCTGGCGCCGACATAGAGCGTGTCGCCGATCAGCACCATGCCATAGGGCTGGCGGATGTTTTCGATCAGCGCATGGCGTTCCTCGGCGACGCCGTCACCATTGGCATCGCGCAGAAGGGTGACGCGATTGGCGCTGACACCGCGGGCGCGGGCGCGCTTCATGGTGGCGCTCATGGCGTGGTCAAACAGCGTCTTGGGCGTGCCGTCCTCGCCCATGGATTCAGCGATCAGCACGTCGCCATTGGGCAGAACGGCGATATTGCGCGGATGCACCAGACCACGGGCGAAGGCATTGACCCTATAGCCGGCAGCGGCGGTGGGCATGTGATTGCCCTCCCAGCCCTTGGCGGTCGGCATTTTGAGCGTGGGAATGGTGCCCTGGGCCTTCGCCTCGGGAATGGCGGGCGCGGTGCCGAAGGCAGGCTGGCGCGGACCGTCACCGGAATGGCGAATGGCCACGGCAACCGCCCCAATGGCGGCGACAAGGCGGGCAAACAAGGAATTGTCGGTCATGGGGCTATCCTGGTGTGGGGTGGGCCAGCGGCAATGGTGTGATTTTTGAATGCGGGCCCATCCATTGCAACGTTGTGTCCGATGGGTCAAGGCGGGGGACGGGTCTTTACGTGCAGGCCGGGCAGAAGTGCAGGGCCCTCGGGTCTTCGCCCGAGGGTGACGGCCGGTGGGTGGGTGACGGCTGCTGATTCCTATTGCGGGCCGACCAGCGAGGCGTCGAGTGTGGTGGGGCGGTTTTCGAGGGCGAGGCGGGTTTCGCGGCGTGGGGTGGAGGCGATGACCTTGCCGGATTTGATGACCTTGAGGCGGGCGGGCTTGAGGCGGATGGCTTCGATGGCGTCCTTGGCCTGGAGCAGCACCATGTCGGCCTTGCAGCCGATATCGAGACCATAGCCATCGAGATGCATGATCCTGGCCGGGCCGGTGGTGACCAGATCGAAGCATTGGCGCATGGCGTCGCGGCTGGTCATCTGCCCGACGTGAAGGCCCATGGAGGCGACTTCGAGCATGTCGCCGGAGCCGAGCGAGTACCAGGGGTCCATGACGCAGTCGTGGCCGAAGGCGCAGGTGATGCCGTATTTGAGCATTTCGGGAATGCGGGTCATGCCGCGACGCTTGGGATAGGTGTCGTGGCGGCCCTGGATACCGATATTGATCAGCGGATTGGCGGTGGCACTGACCTCGGCCTCAGCGATCAGCGGCAGCAGCTTGCTGACATAGTAATTGTCCATGGAATGCATGGAGGTGAGATGGGAGCCGTTAACGCGACCGTGGAGGCCGAGGCGCTGGGTCTCGTAGGCCAGGGTCTCGATATGGCGGCTGAGGGGGTCGTCGGTTTCGTCGCAATGGAGGTCGACGAGCAGCCCGCGCTTTTCGGCGATTTCGCACAGGGCTTTCACGCTGGCCGCGCCATCGGCCATGGTGCGCTCGAAATGGGGAATGCCGCCGACGACATCGACGCCCATGTCCAGCGCGCGGTCGAGCAATTCGATGGCGCCGGGAAAGCGGAAATAGCCGTCCTGCGGGAAGGCGACCAATTGCAGGTCGATATAGGGGGCGACGCGGTTCTTGACCTCGAGCAGCGCCTCGACGCCGAGCAGCCGCTCATCGCAGATATCAACATGGGTGCGGATGGCGAGGAGGCCTTGGCTCACGGCGAGATCACAATAGGCCAGGGCGCGCTCGATGACGGCCTCGTGGGTGAGGAGCGGTTTGAGCTCGCCCCAGATCTGGATGCCTTCGAGCAAAAGCCCGCTTTCATTGTAGCGCGGCAGGCCGAGGGAGAGCGTCGCGTCCATGTGGAAATGGGTGTCGACGAAGGGCGGGGAGACCAGCTGCCCGGCGGCGTCGATGGTTTCTCCGGCGTCACCGGCCAGATTGGGTTCGAGGGCGGCAATGCGGCCATTCTGGATGCCGATATCGATGCTCTTGCGGCCATCGGGCAGGGTGGCATTGGTGATTTTGAGGTCGAACATGTTTGGTCTCGTGCTGCCGGGTTGCCGTTTCGCATCTCCCCACCCGCTTGTGCGCGAAGATCAAGGATAATGCGTCAAAAAGAGTACCCCCACCTAACCTCCCCCTCAAGAAGGGGGAGGGACCGATCGAGTTTGTTGGGATCTTTGGAAGCCACGATGAGCTCCTCCCCCTTCTTGAGGGGCAGGCCGGGTGGGGGTGCTGAGGCCCATGCTTCCCGCCGTCAATGCCGCTGCCCTCTGGTCCAGGGGTGGAGCAATGCTCGGGGATAGTCGGCTTTTCGGGCGACGAGGACCAGTGCCAGGATGGAGAGCAGGTAGGGGAGCATGAGGAAGACCTGGCCGGGGACGACCTGGCCGACCTCGGCCTGTAGCCTGATCTGGAAGGCGTCGAAGGCGCCGAAGAGGAGGGCGCCGAGCAGGGCTTTTCCCGGTTGCCAGGAGGCGAAGACGACCAGTGCGATGCAGATCCAGCCGCGGCCATTGACCATGCCGAAGAAGAAGGCGTCGAAGGCCGACATGGTGAGGAAGGCGCCGCCCAAAGCCATCAGCGCGGAGCCGACGACCACGGCGCCGATGCGCAGGCCGATGACCGACAGGCCCTGGGCATCGACGGAGGCGGGATTGTCGCCGACGGCGCGAATGGCAAGGCCCAGCGGGGTGCGGTAGAGCACGAAGGCCACGAAAGCCACGGCGGCAAAGGCCAGCCAGGTGAGCGGGGTCTGCGAGAACAGCGCCGGGCCGATGAAGGGAATGTCGGTGAGGCCGGGAATGGAGACCGGCTGGAACGGCACGATGCGCGGCGGCGAGCTCACATTGGGCAAGGCGGTGCGATAGGTGAAATAGCTGACGCTGGTGGCGAGCAGGGTAATGCCGATGCCTGAGACGTGCTGGGAGAGGCCGAGAATGACGGTGAGAAAGGCATGGAGCCCGCCGAAAATGGCACCGGCCAAAGCCGCGACCAGCACGCCGCCCCAGAGGCCGGCGCCGAGATAGACGGCGAGCCAGCCGGCCATGGCCCCGGCGACGAAAATGCCTTCGATGCCGAGATTGAGCACCCCGGCGCGTTCGCAGATCAGGGCGCCGAGCACGCCGAAGATCAGCGGGGTGGCGATGCGGATGGCGGCGGCCCAGAAATTGGCGGAGCCGAGAATATCGAGCAGGACGTCCATGGCTCAGGCCTCCTGGGTTCGCGTTTGCCAGCGCAGGCGGAAGCGCAGGAAGAAGCTGCCGACCAAGACGCAGAGGAGGCTGAGGGCGACGACGAGATCGGCGATATAGCTGGAAATGCCGGTGGCGCGGCTCATGGAATCGGCGCCGACGAATACGGCGGCAATGAAGAAGGCGGCGAGCACCGCGCCGATGGGCGAGAGGCCGGCCAGCATGGCGACGACGATGCCGGAATAGCCGAAGCCGGGGGAGAGATCGGCGGAGAGATAGCCTTTTACGCCGGCCACTTCGCTGACCCCGGCAAGACCCGCCAGGCCACCCGAAATCAGCGCCACCTTGAGCATGGTCTTGTCGACGGGAATGCCGGCGAAGCGGGCGGCGGCCTTGTTTTCGCCCACAGCCTTGATCTCGAAACCGAGCACGGTTTTCCTGACCATGAACCAGAGCAGCAAGGCCGAAGCGAGGCCGATGACAAGGCCCCAATGCATGCGCAGGCGCGGCACAAGCTTGTCGAATTTCGCCTCTGCCACCAGCGGCACCGATTGCGGCCAGCCCATGGCCAGCGGGTCCTTCAATGGGCCCTCGATCAGCATCTGGACGAAGAGAATGACGACGAAATTGAGCAAGAGGGTGATGACCACCTCGTCGGCGCCGAAACGCTGCTTGAGCACGGTGGGGACCACCATCATCAGGCCGCCGGCGAGGAAGCCGGCTAGCATGATGGCGGGGATCATCAGCGGCGCGGGCAATTGCAGGAAGCCGGAGCCGACGAGGACGGCAGCGAGGGCGCCCATATAGAGCTGGCCCTCGGCGCCGATATTCCAGAGGCGAGCGCGGAAGGCGATGGCGGCGGCGAGGCCGGTGAGAATGAGCGGGGTGGCGCGATTGAGAGTTTCGGAAAAGGCGAACATGGTGCCGAAGGCGCCCTGGACCATGAGCGCATAGGCGGTGAAGGGATTGCCGCCGGCGCTGAGGACGGGAATGGCGACCAGGATGAGGGCGGCAAGGCCGGCGCCGAGCGAGACGGCAAGGCGCAAAGCGATGGAGGCGTCGGCGCGGGGTTCGAGGCGGAAGCTCATGATGCCAGCGCCTCCTGTGCCTGCGATTGGCCGGCCATCAATAGGCCGATGGTGCCGCGATCGAGGTGCTCGGCAGGGCCGGCATCGATGAGCTCGCCGGCATGGACGACGAGGAAGCGGTCGGCCAGGGCGAAGAGTTCGTCGAGATCCTCAGAGATGACGAGGACGGCGGCGCCACGATCGCGGGCGGCGATGATGCGGCGATGCACTTCGGACTGGGCGCCGATATCGAGGCCGCGGGTGGGCTGATTGGCGAGAATGACGCGCGGTTCGCGCTCGAGCACGCGGGCGAGGATGAGCTTTTGCACATTGCCGCCGGAGAGCAGGCGCGCTTCGGCGTCGGGGCCGGGGCAGCGCACATCATAGGCGGCGATGGCGGCAGTGGCGCGGGCGCGCATGGCCTTGCGGTCGAGCAGGCCATGGCGGGAAAAGCCGGGGGAACGGACCTCCTCGATGGCGATATTGTCGGCGACGCTCATGGTGCCGACGACGCCGTCATGCTGGCGATCCTCGGGCATGCGGGCGACGCCCTGGGCGACGAGAGCGCGGGGATCGGCCGATGTCACCGGGGTGCCGAAAAGGCGCAGCGTGCCGGAGGCGGGGGTGGCGAGGCCGGAGATCAAAGCGGCGATGCCGGACTGGCCATTGCCGGACACGCCGGCCAGGCCGACGATTTCGCCGGTACGCAGGGCGAAGCTGACATTGCGCAGGGCCTGGCGATCGCCGGGCCGGCCGAGGGAGACGGCGTCGAATTGGAGCGCGATTTCGCCGGGTTTGCCGGGGGTGCGGGTGACTTCGGCGACCGCCTTGCCGACCATGAGATCGGCAATGGCGCGGCGGTCGGCGGCGGCGGTTTGCAGTTCGCCCGCCTTCTGGCCGGCGCGCAGGACGAGGATGCGGTGGGAGACAGAAAGGACTTCGCCGAGCTTGTGGGAGATGAAGATCACCCCCAGCCCATTGGCGGCGAGGCGGCGCAGCACGGTGAACAGCCCCTCGGCCTCCTGCGGGGTGAGGACGGCGGTGGGCTCGTCGAGAATGAGCACGCTGGCGTCGCGATAGAGGGCCTTGAGGATTTCGACGCGCTGCTTTTCGCCGACGGTGAGGGCGGCGACGCGGCGGTCGAGATCAACGTCGAGGCCGCTTTCGGCGATAATTTTTGCGATTTTGGCGCGGGCCTTGCCACGGGCGCCCAGCAACAGCAGCGGCTCTGTGCCGAGGCGGATATTGTCGAGGCCGGAGAGGTTTTCGGCGAGGGTGAAATGCTGGTGCACCATGCCGATGCCGGCGGAAAGCGCCGCGCCGGGCGAACCGGGGGGCAGGGTGGCCTGGCTGCCATCGCGGGCGAGGACGCGCACGGAGCCTTCGTCCTGCACATAGTGGCCGAAGAGGATGTTCATCAGCGTGGTCTTGCCGGCGCCATTCTCGCCGAGCAGGGCGAGGATTTCGCCCTTATGCAGGTCGAGCGAGATGGCGTTGTTGGCGAGGAGGCTGCCGAAGCGCTTGGTGATGTTGTCAAGCGAGAGCAGGGGGATGGGGTCGGTCATGGGCTCCTGCTTCACGGGTGGTTGCTCAAATGCAGAGGCCTCGGGACGAGCCCGAGGGTGACGGCCGGTGGGGGGACGACACCCACCTAACCTCCCCCTGAAGGAGGGGGAGGGACTGATCGGTGCCAGTTAGTTCGACTTGGGCTCGGTGTCGTCGATTTCGACCACGAAGGAGCCGTCGAGGATCTTGGCTTCGACGTCTTTCGCTGCCGCGACGGCGTCAGGGCCGGCCAGGGTTTCATCGACGACGAGGCTGCCGCCGCCATATTTCATGAAGGCATAGATGCCGTAGTCGGAGGCGGTGAAGCTGCCGGCCTGCACATCCTTGATGGCCTGGTCGATCATCGGCGCGCCGTTCCACAAAGCGGAGGCGAGGATGGTGCCGGGATAATCGGCACTGGTGTCGATGACATTGCCGATGGCCAGGATGCCGCGTTCCTTGGCGGCGTCGGAAACGCCGAAGCGCTCGGCATAAAGGATGTCGGCACCGGCATCGACCATGGCGAAGGCGGTTTCCTTGGCCTTGGGCGGGTCATACCAGGAGTTGATGAAGCTGACCGAGAATTTCACCTCCGGATTGACCGAGAGGACGCCGGCCATGAAGGCGTGCATCAGCCGGTTCACTTCCGGAATGGCATAGCCGCCGACCATGCCGATCTTGTTGGTCTCGGTCTTCATGCCGGCAATGATGCCGGTGAGATAGCTGGGCTCGTGGATGAAGTTGTCGAAGGTGGCAAAATTGGGCTCGACTGGCGCGAGCGAGGAGCCCATCAGGAAGGCGATTTCGGGATAGTCGGCGGCCACGGCGCGGGCCGGTTGTTCGACGCCGAAGGCTTCACCGACCAGCAGGCCGATGCCCTGCTCGGCATATTCGCGCATGACGCGCTCATAATCGGTGTTGGAGATGTTTTCCGAATAGACGTAGTCGATTTCGCCGCGCTCGTCGGCTGCGACCAACGCATTGTGCAGGCGGCTGGCCCATTGCTGCTCGACCGGCACGGTCCAGACCGCAGCCACCTTGATCAGGTCCTGCGCCCAGGCGGCGCCAGACAGCGAAAGGGCAGTGGTGAAGCCGAGTGCCGCCAGAACGGTGCGGCGGTTGATATGTCCCATTTGCGTTCCCCGTTTGATGCTTTGTTGTTCAGTTCTCCCTGATGCCTATCTTGCGGGCGGCAGCGGGGAATTGGAAGGGGGCAGGTGGTCCGTCCCCAGGATGTGTTGTCGTGTGTGGCCGTCCTTTCGCCTCCCTCCCCCTTGAGGGGAGGGATTGAGGGAGGTGCCAAGCGTATCGACGACTTCCAAGTCGACGATATCGCGTGCCAGATCGCCCACCGCCTTCCATTGGGAGAC
>NZ_UZWD01000071.1 GCF_900631955.1 Devosia equisanguinis
CACCCCAACCCCTCCCCTCAAGGGGGAGGGGCTTTGGGCCGGTGGGCTTGGTATCATCGAGATCATACCCCGCCTGCTCCAGAGCCATCAGCATCCTCACCGTAGATTCCGGGGCGTCGTAGCCGACGCCGTTGGCGAGGCGGCCGTCGCGGATGGGGTAGTTGGAGAGGATGATGGCGATGCGGCGGTCAGAGCGGGGGGTGGCGCGGAGGCGGGCCCAGTTGAAGGCGAGGGTGACGGCGCGGGAAATGCCGTCGGGTTCGGGAGCATAAGCGGAGAGCGGGCACTGGGTGCGGGCGTGCCAGACGGCATCAGCCTTGTGGCCGACGAGAATGCCGCCGATGCGGCCATCGACTTCGGGCATGACCAGATACATGGCCATGTCCTTGGAGGAGAGCCCCTGCGGATCGGCCAGCCATTGCTCGCGGGAGCGGCCGGACTGGATGAGCTGGATCACCGGCGCATCGGTGCCGGCAAAAGGATTTTGGGCCTCGGAGAGGTCGGCGACGCCCAGGGCAAAGGCGGTGAGGTTGAAGATGGCAGCGGGCGGGAAGGCGGCGAGCGTCTGTTGCACGAAGCGGATGCAGGAGGCGTCCTTGAGCGAGGAGACCACAACCGGTACCGGGGCTAGGCTGCGGGCTTCGAGCTCGGCAATCAGGGCTTCGAGCGTGGCGGTGCCGGCGCCTTCCAGCGCGGCGCGGTAGAAGAGAATGGGGATGCGGGAGGCTGCTTCGGCAGGAGCCGGTCGACCCCCACCCTCAATCCCTCCCCTCAAGGGGGAGGGAGGCGCAGGAGCCGTGTGCACGGAATGCAGGCTGGCTTCGTCAGTCATGCCGGTTTGGGGGTGCCAGAGGCCGAAGCGGGGGAAGGGATGGGGCTGAAGCGTGCCCAAGAAGGCCCCCACACCCCGCGGCGATGCAGCCGACCACTCCCCCAGAGGGAGATGTGCAGAGGCGGCGAGCGCAGAGAATGCTGCAAGGATTGCATCGGCGTTTTCGGGGCCGCCGGCGATGAAAAAGGCGTGGAGAGCGGTCCAGTCGTCGGGGGAAATCGTGGAACGGGATTGCAGGATGGGGTCGGGATTGGCGTCGCCGGGGAGGAGGACCAGCGGGATGCGCTTATTGGTGCAGAGGGCGCTCAGTTCGTCGACGCCATATTGGAAATAGGCGGCGCCGCCGATCAGGCGGAGGACGACGAGGCGCGCATGGGCGACGGTCTGTTCCAGCCACATATCGACGGAGAGATTATTGGAGAGGCGCAGGGTGTTGGCGAGACGGAGATCGTCCTCCCCTGCCCGGTCGGCGGCAGCGGCGAGCATGGCCAGTTCGCTATCGGCGGAGCTGGCGAAGATATAGGCGCCCGGCAACTGGGCGAGGTCGATGGCCTCGCCTTCCTGCTGGATGGCACCGGCCTGGGCGGAGAGCAGGTGCATTAGCGGGCCTCGACAAGCGAGGATGGGCGGAATTGTACAGGCATCGCGGCGTTGGAGGGCGCAGCACCCCCACCCCAACCCCTCCCCTCAAGGGGGAGGGGCTTTGGGCTGGCGTCTTGGGCAGCATGGTGTCGCATGCACAGAATCGCCCCCTCCCCCTTGAGGGGAGGGATGGGGTGGGGGTGCTGCAAGCAGAACATGCGCAGGATCCTAGGCCGGGACCGGCTCGGAGCGGCGGAGGCTTTCGACGATCGCGTCGCGATCCAGCGGGCTTTCGCCGATGACGACGAGGGAGGTGACCTTGGCTTCGCCAGGCTTCCATGGACGGTCAAAATAGGCGGTGACACGGGGGCCGACGGCCTGGATGGCGAGGCGGGCGGCGGCGCCGGGGATGGCGGCAAAGCCCTTCAATCGCAGCACGTCATGGGCCTTGATGGTGTCCTCGATGGTGGCCAGCAGGTCGTCCTTGCCCTTGATGGCATCGAGGGTGAGCGAGAAGCTGTCGAAATCATCGTGCTCGTGGGTTTCGCCGCCATGTTCGAGCTCATGATGGCTGGGGCGGTTGGCGATGTCATCTTCCGAGGACATGCCCATGCCCAGCAGCGCGGCGATATCGACATGGCCATTGGCGGCGCGGACAATACCGACGCCGGGGCGCAGTTCGGCGCGGATATTCTGTTCCACCTTTTCGAGCATGGCCGGATCGACCAGGTCGGTCTTGTTGATGATGATCATGTCGGCGGCGGAGAGCTGGTCCTCGAACAGTTCGCCCAGCGGGGTCTCGTGGTCGAGCATTTCGTCCTGGCGGCGCTGGGCGTCGACGGCGGCTTCGTCACTGGCGAAACGGCCCTCGGCGAGAGCGGCAGCATCGGCGACGGTGACGACGCCATCAATGGTGACCTGCGCCTTGATTTCGGGCCAATTGAAGGCGCGGATCAGCGGCTGGGGCAAAGCGAGGCCGGAGGTTTCGATGACGATGTGATCGAACTTTTCGTCGCGGGCGAGCAAAGCCTGCATGGTGGGGATGAATTCATCGGCCACGGTGCAGCAGATGCAGCCATTGGAGAGCTCGACCATGTCCTCTTCGCGGCAGGTTTCATCGCCGCAACCGGCCAGAATGTCCTTGTCGACGCCGAGATCGCCGAATTCGTTGATGATCAGGGCGATGCGCTTGCCCTTGGGGGCGTGGGCCAGCATGTGGCGCACCAGCGTAGTCTTGCCGGCGCCGAGAAAGCCGGTGATGACGGTGGTGGGGATTTTTGCGGTCATGGACGTGGGGTCCTTAAAATATGGGGCGCGCCGCATTGGGACGACGCGCCGGAAGACAGGGCAGGATCAGGCGAAAAGGCGCGGGATGACGAGGCCGGTACGGGCGAGGCCGCGGGCCAGCTTGGCGCCGGCGAGAACGGCGAGATCGACCAGCGGCTCGAGCAGGACCACCAGCATGTAGGCGCCACCGAAGGTGACGATATCGGTGAGGTTTTCTGCACCAAAGCCCTGGCCATAGAGGGCCCAGAAGGCCACCCAGAGCACCACGCCGCCCTGATAGGTCGCCGAGAGCGCCAGGGCCTGGCCGTAGCGAAGATCGACATAGGGTGTATTGGCCGGAATGATGCGATCCGCCAGGAATTTGATGGCCACCAGCGGGGCGATCAGCGTCGTGACATTGGCGAAATATTGCGGCAGGTCGAAGGGCGCGAAGAACAGCCCCTGGATCAGCAGACCCAGCGCCAGGCCGATGGCGGCCGGGGCGGCGCCGAAGATCAGTAGCAGGGTGGAGCCGAGGATGAGGTGCACCTCGCTGACACCCACCGCGTAATGGGGGAAGACTTCGAAGAAGCAGAAGACGGCGCCGGTGGCGAGCACGGTCCGCGCCAGCAGCGAGACCAAGCCGCGCTCGCGCAGCGTGTCGGCGGCGAACTTGACGGTCATGGCACCGGCGGCAGCGGCGGTGGCATAGGCGAGAAGCATCTTCTCGGGGGAAACGAGATCGGGTTCGATATGCATCGGACTGGTTCCGGAACAGGAGGGCGATGAGGAGCGGGAACGCCGGCGCGTGAACGCGGGACATTCATGGGGCAGCGCAGCCCCGACGGGATTTACCCTGACGGCGTAATCATCGTGCCTCCAGCTGTCCCACCGACAGTCGAGTGTTCAGTCAGAGGTTGGCAGGTCTCCTGGCTCACGGGTCACCGTGCGTCCCAGCCTTCCCGGTCTCTTGCGAAACCAGTGGCGTCCTGGGGGCACTCGCCGCTTACAGTTGCGGGGGCAGCCACGGATTCGGTCCCTGATGGGTACGCCTCACCGTGTTCCCTTTTGATCCCCTTGCCACTCCGGGCGCAGAGAACCAACCTATGGGGCAGTGTTAAGCGCAGCGGGCGGCCGGGTCAATATTCGGGCTGGGGCAGCGCATCGGGCCAGGCATAGCCCACCGAGAGGACACCGACGCGGGTATCGAGCTTGGCCAGGAGCGGCTCGTCGCTGGGGACCTGCACTTCGCCTGCTATGGCTGTGACGTCGAGATCGGCGGGGTAGTCCTCCTCGGGGGAGAAGCGGATGGAAATGTAGCAGCCGCCCTCCTGCTCGCCGGCCAGGGTGCCGGATTCGATATTGGCGTAGCCGCCATAATCCCACCAGAAGCCGCCGACGATGAAGGGCTGGCCATTCAGCGCGACGACATCGGCGACGCTCATGCCCAGCTTGACGCCGCCGGGCGCGGCCTGGCTGGGGGAGAGCTCGACATAGGAGAGGTAGGTGAGGTTCTCGTCGTCGAACCAGCCGAACTCCATCTTGCGCTCGGGATCGTCGGGATAGACGGTGGTGGCGATCATCTCGATGCCTTCGGGGCCATAGACCATGCCGGTGACGACGTTTTCGGCGCCGAAGGTTTCCTTGACCAGCGCCTCATTGCTTTCCGGCCCATAGACGCCGGCGCAGGCGAGAGTGTCGGAATCGGCGGCCTTGACCTTGTCCTTGGCCGCCACCGGAGCGGCGGCAAGAAGGGCGGTGGCCAGGGCGATGAGCGAAAGGCGGGCGAGCATGACGGGGATCTCCTCGGGGTGCGGCTATTGTGTCGCAAGCGGTGTTCGCCCGCAATTGGCGACTCGGCGTATGAACGGGGCCTGAAGGAGCAATTTTGCGATGAAGCCGATCAAATTCGACCGCGACGAAACCAAGGCCATCGTCGCCGAAATCCAGGACTATTTCCGCCTGGAGCTGGACCAGTCGATCGGCGCCATTCCGGCGGAAATGCTGATGCAGTTTTTTGCCGAGAAGATGGGCGCCTATTTCTACAATCGCGGGCTGCATGACGCCCAGGCGCTGGTGCGCAAGAAGATCGACGATGTCAGCGACGAGATCTTCTCGCTCGAGCGGCCGACCAAGGCGCGCTGAGCAACAGGCGCAGGGCTGCCTGTCGTAAATTCCGCTTTTCCGCCGTCCAAGGAGTGATAAAAGGCGCGACCGGCCCAGAGGCCGGTTTGCGCAGGAGGAAGCCTTGGGCTTCAACGTTCCGACCCTGGCCCCAATCGGGCTGTTGATCGCTTCCAACGTCTTCATGACCTTTGCCTGGTACTGGCACCTCAAATTCCACAGCGCGGCGCTATGGGTGATCGTGCTGATCAGCTGGGGCATCGCCTTTTTCGAATATTGGCTGGCCATTCCGGCCAATCGTATCGGCTACCAGGTCTATTCGGCGGCGGAACTCAAGACGATACAAGAGGTGATTTCGCTCAGCGCCTTCGCGCTGTTCGCGGTGTTCTATCTCGGCGAGAAGCTGACCTGGAACCACGGGGTGGGCTTCGCCTTTATCGGGCTCGGCGCATTTTTCATTTTCAAGGGCCCGCTGAAATAGGGCGCAGTTTTCGCACTATGCGGGGTGTCACAACTCACTTGGGTCGTCACCCTCGGGCTTGACCCGAGGGTAATTCACAACCCGGCATCACATTCTAGTGCAGAGCCCTCGGGTCGAGCCCGAGGGTGACGCGCGGTGGGGCCGAGAGTGCATGCCGATCACCCCCAGGCGGGGAACGGGTCGGGCAGTTTTGACCAGGCTTCGGGGGTGATGGTGCGGGCGGGGACCAGGCAGGCATCGAGGCGTTTGCGGATGTCGGCCTCGTCCATCGGGTCGGTACCGATAAAGACGATTTCCTGGCGGCGATCACCCCAGATCGGGTCGAGATAGGGCGCCATGGAATCGCGCCATTCCTTGTTGTCGGGCCAGTGCTGCGGCGGCACGGAGGCCCACCACACACCACGGCGCTGCGTCCGCACCAGAGCGCCGGCCTGGCTGATCTCGCCCACGTGATGCAGACGGGTCGCGAGCCAGAAGAAACCCTTGGCGCGGATGACGCCCGGCCATGACGAGTTGATGAAGCGGTGCAGCAGCAGTGGGTTGAAAGGCTGGCGTGCGTGATAGACGAAGGACCGCACGCCATATTCTTCGGTCTCGGGGACATGATCCTTGAAGCCGTTGAGCTCCTTGAACCAGAGCGGGTTGGTTTCGGCCACTTCGAGGTTGAACAGACCCGTATCGAGGACGTCGTCGAGCGCTACCTGGCCGAAATCGGTCTCGATGATGCGGGCCGAAGGATTGAGCGCCTTGATGATGGTGCGCGCCGCATTGCGGTCGGCTTCGGTGGCGGTCGAAATCTTGTTGAGCACCACCACGTCCGAAAATTCGATCTGCTCCACCAGCAAATCGACGAGGCTGCGCTCATCGCCCTCCCCGGCCGTTTCACCACGATCGCGCAAGAAGTCATGCGAGGCGTAGTCCTTGAGCAGATTGGCGCAATCGACCACAGTCACCATGGTGTCGAGCCGGGTGAGGTCGGAGAGCGAGAAGCCGCGTTCGTCGCGGAAATCGAAGGTGGTGGCAACAGGCAGCGGCTCGGAAATACCGCTCGATTCGATCAGCAGATAATCGAAGCGGTCTTCGGCGGCGAGACGGGTCACCTCGGCCAGAAGGTCGTCGCGCAGGGTGCAGCAGATGCAGCCATTGGACATTTCCACCAGGGTTTCCTCGGTGCGGCTGAGATTGGCGCCACCATCGCGAACCAGAGCGGCGTCGATATTGACCTCGCTCATGTCGTTGACGATGACCGCGACCTTGCGGCCCTCGCGATTGTTGAGGACGTGATTGAGCAGTGTGGTCTTGCCGGCACCGAGAAAGCCGGAGAGGACGGTTACGGGAAGTTTGCGGGGCATGATTGGGGAGCCTTGGGAGTGTGAAATGCTGACGACCTCACGGCTTTCGCCTACCTCCCCCTGGGGAGCAGTGTTCACTTTGGGCGTTCTGCAATCTGGCTAGGTGTCCTTTCGCCTCCCTCCCCCTTGAGGGGAGGGATTGAGGGAGGCGCAGGCGCGCCTGGTCCGCCAATTGCTGTCTGAGGCCCATGGGGTGGAGGAAGAGGCGGTCGCCATCGAGG
>NZ_UZWD01000016.1 GCF_900631955.1 Devosia equisanguinis
CCCGTGGAGGTAGTGATGGTGTGGGGGGGGCCTGGGGAGTCCCTCTTTGCGCCCCCCCACCCCAGCTCTGCTAGGCCTTTAGGCCAAGCGACGCTACCCTCCCCTTAAGGGGAAGGGAGAGCAGGAGCCGAGGGTTCCGCTAGGTTAAAAATGACCTAAATCGGCAATACCCGCGAAAACTTGACGGCACCCAGCGAAAAACTGCTTTCGATGGAGGCGACGCCCTCGAGTTGCGTCAGTTTCTCGCGCAGGAAATGCTCATAGGCTTCGAGATCCGCGCAGACGACGCGCAAGAGGAAGTCGTATTGCCCGGTCATCAGATAGCACTCCATCACCTCCGGCCAGCGGGCAATGGCTGCGCCGAAGGCGTCGAGATTATCGGCGCGCTGGCGTTCGAGCTTGATGGAAATGAAGACCGAAACCGGCAGGCCCACCGCTTTCTGCTCGATATTGGCGCTGTAGCCCGAGAGCACCCCGGCGCGTTCCAACTGCCTTAAGCGGCGCAGGCAGGGCGATGGCGACAGGCCCACCTTGTCGGCCAGCGCCTGGATGGTGAGCCGCCCATCTTCCTGCAAAGCGCGCAGAATCCGGCGATCCACTGCGTCAATGCCATTTGGGGTGGTTTCTGCCAATTTGCTGCCACTACCTTATCAAATCATGCGCCAAATTGGGCGGATACAACCAAAATAGACAAGAAATTTGTCGCCGCAAGGTGCAGTCTCGGCTCGTTGCGAGGAGGACTATATGGGTTCGGAAACGATCGGGCGCGTCGAGGCCATTGAGGCGCTGACCAAAAAATCGCTGTGGCTGGCCAGCTGGATGATCCATCACGCCAACCATATCCGGCCCAATGTGGATGGCGTGAAGGTGGGTGGGCACCAGGCCAGTTCCGCCTCCATGGCCGCCTTGCTTTCAACGCTTTATTTCGGCGTGCTCAAGCCCGAGGACCGGGTGGCGGTGAAGCCGCATGCCGCGCCTGTATTCCACGCCATCCAATATCTGATGGGCCGGCAGAGCCGCGAAAAGCTCATCGATTTCCGTGCCTTTGGCGGCGCGCAATCCTATCCCTCGCGCACCAAGGACACCGACGACGTCGACTTCTCCACCGGCTCGGTGGGGCTGGGCGTGGCCTTTTCCGCCTTTGCCTCGATGATCCAGGACTATGTGCGGGCCAAGGACTGGGCCCGCAAGGATGTCGCCGAAGGCCGGATGATTGCCTTGGCCGGCGATGCCGAGCTCGACGAGGGCAATATCTACGAATGCCTGCTCGAAGGCTGGAAGCACGGGCTGCGCAATTGCTGGTGGATCATCGACTATAACCGGCAGAGCCTCGACGGGGTGGTGCGCGAAGGGCTTTACGAGCGGATCGAGGCCATTTTCAGCGCTTTCGGCTGGACGGTGGTGACGCTCAAATATGGGGCGTTGCAACGCGCCGCCTTTGCCGAACCGGGCGGCGAACGGCTCAAGGCCTGGATCGATGCCTGCCCCAATGCGCTCTATTCGGCGCTGATGTTCCGCGGTGGCGCCGCCTGGCGCGAGCGGCTCAGCGACGAAATCGGCGATCAGGGTGCGGTCTCGGCGCTATTGGCGCGGCGCAGTGACGACGAGCTTGCAGCGCTGATGGCCAATCTCGGCGGCCACTGCGTCGAAAGCCTGCTCGAACAGTTCGAGGCGGCGGGCAGCGACCAGCCGACCGTGTTCATCGCCTATACCGTCAAGGGTTGGGGGACGCCGCTGGCCGGTCACAAGGACAACCATGCCGGGCAGATGACCGCGGCGCAGATGGCGCAATTGCAGGCGGCTCACAAGGTGCGCGCCGGCCATGAATGGGACAAGTTGGAAGGGCTGGACAAGGCTGCGGCGCTCGAGGCGTTTTTGGCGAAAGTGCCGTTCAACAGCAAGACGTCGCGCCGCCTGACCTCGCCGGCCGTGCCTACGATCGGGCCGCAATTCATCGGCACCGGCGCGACTTCGACCCAGGCGGCGTTCGGCAAGATTCTCGACGCCATCGCCAGGACCGATAGTCCCCTGGCGCAGCGCATCGTTACCACCTCGCCCGACGTGACCGTCTCGACCAATCTCGGCGCCTGGGTGAACCGGCGCAATCTCTTCGCCTCGGACGAAATGGCGGATCTGTTCCAGAAGGAAGCCATTCCCTCGACGCAGAAATGGCGCTTCGGCCCCGATGGCCAGCATATGGAGCTGGGCATTGCCGAGATGAACCTGTTCCTGATGCTCGGGGCGGCCGGGCTCAGCCATTCCCTGTTCGGGGAGCGCCTGCTGCCGATCGGCACGCTCTATGATCCGTTCATCGCCCGCGGCCTCGATGCGCTCAATTATGCCTGCTACCAGGATGCGCGCTTCCTCTTGGTGGCGACGCCCTCGGGCGTGTCGCTGGCCGGTGAGGGCGGTGCGCACCAGTCGATTTCCTCGCCGCTGATCGGCATGGCTCAGGATGGATTGGCCAGCTTCGAGCCGGCCTTTGCCGACGAGCTGGCGGTGATCATGGATTGGGCTTTCGACTATATGCAGCGCTCTGGCGATGCCCGCCCGGACCTGGCGGATTGGCCGCGCGATGTCACCGGCGGCTCCGTCTATTTGCGCCTCTCCACCCGCGCCCTGGAGCAGGTGCCGCGCCAGGTCGATGCCGATCTCTCGCGGGACATCATTCGTGGCGCTTATTGGCTGAAGCCACCGACGCCCGAATGCACCACTGTTATCGCTTATCAAGGCGTGCTGGCCAGCGAGGCCATTGCCGCCGCGGCCGAAATCGGTGGTGACCGGCGCAATGTGGCCGTGCTGGCCGTGACGTCGGCCGATCGTCTCAATGCCGGCTGGCAGGCGGCGCAGCGCGGCCGGTTGCATGGCGAAAGCCCCGAGCCCAGCCATATCGAGGCCCTGTTGGCCGAGGTGCCGCAGGCGGCCGGTATCGTCACCGCCATCGACGCGCATCCGGCAACCTTGGGCTGGCTGGGCAGCGTGCTCGGGCACCGCACCATGGCACTGGGGGTCGAGCATTTCGGCCAGACCGGCACGGTCAATGATCTCTATCGCCATTTTGACATCGATGCCCGCGCTATCGTACAGGCGGCCCGCGCGGCGACCGGGCGGCGATAGGCCTCGTAAACGGTCGCGCAAAACTAGTCCGCGTCGTCCTTGACCGCTTCCATGGAGACATGGGTTGAGGTGTGGGCGACGTGGGGCAGGGCGGAGATTTTTTCGCCCAGCACCTCGCGATAGGCGGCAATGTCCTTGGTGCGCACCTTGAGCAGGTAATCGAAACTCGAAGCGATCATATGCGCCTGCTCGACTTCGGGCAGGGCCCGCACGGCCTTGTTGAAGGCTTCGAGTGCCGCCTTGCGGGTGTCGCTGAGCCGCACCTCCACAAAGGCCACATGCGGCAGGCCCAGCCGGGTCGGGTCGATGACAGCGCGATAGCCGAGGATGAATCCATCCTGTTCCAGCCGGTGAATGCGCGCCTGGCATGGGGTTTTGGAGAGGTTGACGCGCCGGCTGAGCTCGGCAACGCTGATCCGGCCATTTTGCGCCAGTTCTGCAAGGATTTTGCGGTCGGTCTGGTCTAATGGCCTATTGGTGGCGGAGTTCATGGTTGAAAGTCCTGCTGGAAACGCAATTTCAGTAGCATAGTTCCTCGACTGGCAACCAGATCAGGCGAAAAGCCTGTGAAAGGTCTGGCAGATTAGCCGGATAGCCACCGAGCCCCCGCCATGAGCCATCCCGTCGATCGTGCCGCCCTTCATGCCCGTCTCCATGCCGATGAGACGGCCCTGGTCAAAACCCTGATCGCGGAGACCGGGCTCGATACCGCCCAGCGCCAGAGCATTTCCCACAATGCGGCCCAATTGGTGGAGGCGGTGCGCAAGGGGCGCAAGCTGGGGCTGATGGAGAGCTTCCTCGCCGAATATGGGCTCGACAGCGAAGAGGGCGTGGCGCTGATGTCGCTGGCCGAGGCGCTGCTGCGCGTGCCCGATAGCGAAACGGTGGATGCGCTGATCCACGACAAGGTCGGCGGCGCCGACTGGGCCAGCCATTTCGGCGGCTCACCCAGCCCCTTGGTGAACTTCTCGTCCTGGGCGCTCAACCTCACCGCCGATGTGCTGGGCGATCCCGAAGTGGGGCCGAAAAGCGCTTTGCATCGGGCCGTGGCGCGGCTCGGCGAGCCGGTGATCCGCACGGCGGTGAGCCAGGCCATGCGGCTGATGGGCAGCCAGTTCGTCTTCGGGCGCACCATTGACGAGGCCATCGTCCATGCCAGGAAGCCCGAGGCGGAGGGCTATCGCTATTCCTATGACATGCTGGGCGAAGCCGCCCGCACCGGCGAGGATGCGCGGCGCTATTTTGACGCCTATATGCGCGCCATTACCGCCTTGGCGCCCCATTGCGTCCATGGCGCGGTGCGCGACAATCCCGGCATTTCCGTCAAGCTCAGCGCCCTGCATCCGCGCTACGAAATCGGCCAGCGCCAGCGGGTCATGGCCGAGGTCGTGGCGATGACGCGCGAACTGGCCATTGTCGCGGCGCGCGCCAATATGGGGTTCAACATCGACGCCGAAGAGGCCGACCGGCTGGACCTGTCGCTCGATGTCATCGAGGCGGTGCTGGCCACGCCAGAACTGGCGGGCTGGACCGGCTTCGGCGTGGTGGTGCAGGCCTATGGCAAGCGGGTGCTGCCGCTGATCGACTGGCTCGACCAGACAGCGGGACGGCTCGACCGGCGCATCATGGTGCGGCTGGTCAAGGGCGCCTATTGGGATGCCGAGGTCAAGCGCGCGCAGGTGCTGGGCCTGCCGGGCTATCCGGTGTTCACCCGCAAGGCGGCAACCGATGTGAGCTATATCGCGGCAGCGCGAAAGCTGTTTGCGGCGCAAAATATCTATCCGCAATTTGCCAGCCACAATGCCCATACGGCGGCGGCGGTGCTGCATCTGGCGGCCGAGGCCGGGCGCTTCAACGACAGCTATGAATTCCAGCGCCTCCATGGCATGGGCGAGCAGCTGCACGAGGTGCTGCGCACCAATCACGGCACCACCACCCGCATCTATGCGCCGGTAGGGCCGCACAAGGACCTGCTCGCCTATCTGGTACGGCGCCTGCTCGAAAACGGCGCCAATGGCTCCTTCGTCTATCAGATTGCCGACGCCGATATCCCGGCGGCGCAGGTGGCCGAAGACCCGATCGGCAAGCTGCTGGCGCTGGGCCATGCCATTGCCAATCCGGCCATTCCGGCGCCCAGCGCCATTTTTGCGCCGCGGCAGAATTCGCGTGGGCTCGATCTCGCCGACCCGCTGGAGTTCGGCGCCATGGACAGGGCGCGCGACGCATTCCGGGTACAGCAGTGGCAGGCGGAGCCGCTCATGGCTAGCCCGCATCTGGGCACAGCAAACCGGGAGCCGCTGCGCAATCCGGCCGATCACGCCGACCTTGTCGGCACAGTGCGGGCCGCTAATGCCGAGGATGTCGCTGCGGCCATTGCAGCGGCTGGGGCATCCAACTGGGCCTCGACGCCGGTGATCGAACGGGCGGCCATGCTGCGCCGCGCCGCTGACCTCTACGAGGCCCATGCCGCCGAGTTATTTGCTCTGCTGGCGCGCGAGGCCGGCAAGAGCTGGGCCGATGCGGTGGCGGAAGTCCGCGAGGCGGTGGATTTCCTGCGTTACTATGCCCAAGAGGCGGCGATGCTGTCAGGCGCGCCGCGTGGCCCTTTCGCCTGCATTTCGCCGTGGAACTTCCCGCTCGCCATCTTCACCGGCCAGATCGCCGCGGCGCTGGTGGCGGGCAATCCGGTTCTGGCCAAGCCGGCGCCGCAGACCCCGCTGATCGCCTTCCGCGCCATACAATTGCTGCGCGAAGCCGGCATCCCTGCCGACGCCATCCAGCTGTTGCCCGGTGGCCCGGAGGTGGGTGCGGCATTGACCTCCAATCCCGCCATTGCCGGCGTCGCCTTTACCGGCTCGCTGCCTACGGCGCGGCGGATCGAACAGGCCATGGCCAGCCATCTCGATCCGCAGGCGCCGCTGATCGCCGAAACCGGCGGGCTCAATGCCATGATCGTCGACAGCACCGCGCTGACCGAACAGGCGGTGCGCGATATCCTGGCCTCGGCCTTCCAATCGGCGGGCCAGCGCTGCTCGGCGCTGCGCATTGTCTATGTGCAGGAGGATGTGGCCGAGCGCACGGTGCATATGCTCAAGGGGGCCATGGACGAATTGGTGCTGGGCAATCCCTGGCAACTTGCAACCGATATCGGCCCCATCATCGACAGTGCCGCGCGCGACAAGATCGCCGCCTATATCGCGGCCCGGCAAAGCCAGGTGCTGCATGCACTCTCCGCGCCGGACACGGGCACATTCGTGGCGCCGACGCTGATCGCGGTTGAGGGCATCAAGGCGCTGCCGGAGGAAATCTTCGGGCCGGTGCTGCATGTGGCGACCTTCAAGGGGGATGACCTCCCCCAGGTCATCGCCGATATCAATGGCTCCGGCTACGGGCTGACCTTTGGCCTGCACACCCGCATTTCCTCGCGGGTCAAGCATCTGGCCGACACGGTTCATGCCGGCAATATCTACGTCAACCGCAACCAGATCGGGGCGGTGGTGGGCAGCCAGCCCTTTGGCGGCGAAGGCCTGTCCGGCACCGGACCCAAGGCCGGCGGTCCGCATTACCTGCCGCGGTTCACGCGCGATGCCCAGGTCGGATTGCAAAGCGCCGTCCTCGACCTGCCGGGCCCGACTGGGGAGAGCAATCGCCTGCATGCGCTGGGGCGTGGCACGCTATTGTGCCTGGGGCCGACACCGACGGATCGCGCCGCCCAACAGGTGATGGCCGAGACCGCCGGATGCCGGGCGATGGAAGGTGAACTCGACAGGGTCGATCTGACGGCCGGGAACGGCTTCGCCGCCGTGGCCTTCTTTGGCGACAGCGCCGGTCAGCGTGCTGTCCGCCAGGGGCTGAGCCTTCGTAGCGGGCCGCTGCTGCCGCTTCTGACCGGGCCCGGCGATCTCCCGCGCCTGCAGATCGAGCGCCATGTCTGTATCGACACCACGGCGGCCGGCGGCAATGCCACGCTGATGGCGGCGGCACTCTGATGGATGGTGGGGGCTGCGACATGACTGCCGCTAACGGCTTCGTGAATGGCGCGGCGCTACCCATCCTCTATTACCCCAACACCTGCCGGGCGCGCGTGTGCGATGCGCCGGGCACAAAGTTGGCGATGGTCCTGTCCCTCGGACCCTCGCTTGCGGAGCCGGGCACCTCCTCCTCCCGCCCGGCTCCGCCTCGTTTCCCGCACCATTGCCGAGCACGGCCCGCTATGGGCAGTCTCGTCACTGCGCCCGGGCGCTGATTCCGCTCCCCTTGTCGAACCTGCAAAGGCCAGTCCAGTCATGACCCCAACGCTCTCCACACGCCTCGAAAAGCTGCGGACCCGCATGGCTGCAACCGGCACTGACCTCGTGGTCATCGGCCCCTCGAGCCACATGGTCTATTTGGCCGATCTGTCGCCGCATGGCGATGAGCGCCCGGTTCTCCTGATGGTGAGCCAGGATTTTGCCGGTTTCCTGATGCCGGCGCTCAATGTCGACAGCGCCCGTCAGCATACCGACCTGCCGTTTTTTCCCTGGGCCGATGCCGAGGGGCCCAATGCAGCGCTCGACGCCCTGATCGCGGCCACCGGGATCGACCGCAATGGCGCATCCATTGTGCTCGACGAAACCATGCGCGCCGATTTTGCGCTGCTGGCGCTCGACGCGCTGCCGGGCGCCAAGCGCCGTTTTACCGCCGACACCGTGGGCTATTTGCGCTCGCGCAAGGATGCCGATGAATATCAGCGGCTCAAGGCTTCGGCGCTGCTCAACGATGCGGCGATGACGGCAGGCTTTGCGGCCTTGCGCGCCGGCGTCACCGAGCTCGAAATCGCCCAGGTGATCGCCGATTTCTACATGGCCAATGGCGCGACCACCGAATTCTGCTCGGTCTGCTTCGGCCCCAATGGCGCTTTCCCGCATCACCATACCGGTGAAACCCAGCTCAAGGCGGGCGATGCCGTCCTGATCGACACCGGCTGCCGCATCGGCGGCTATCCCTCCGACATGACCCGTGTCGGGACCTTTGGCGGCGTGCCGGAGGGTTTTGACGCGATCCATGCCATTCTCGACCGTGCAGTCGAGGCGGCGATAGCCTCAGCCGTACCGGGTGCCAAGGCCTCAGCCGTCGACAAGGCAGCGCGCGTCGTCATCACCGCGGCCGGCTACGGTCCCAATTTCCTGCACCGCACCGGCCATGGTCTCGGCATCGACGTGCACGAGGCGCCCTATATTACCGGCACCAGCGAGACCGTGCTGGACGAGGGCATGGTGTTCTCGATCGAGCCTGGCATCTACCTTGCCGGCCGCTTCGGGCTGCGGCTCGAGGAGATCGTCATCATCCGCAATGGCGTGGCCGAGATCTTTTCGGAATTGCCGCGCGGCAGCGTCACGGCGGGCTAGACCATTTCAAACTGAGATGGACTCAGGGCGCTTTCGCCTCCCTCCCCCTTGAGGGGAGGGATTGAGGGTGGGGGTCCATCGGTGTGTCACTG
>NZ_UZWD01000028.1 GCF_900631955.1 Devosia equisanguinis
CCCCCACCCTCAATCCCTCCCCTCAAGGGGGAGGGAGGCGAAAGAGCACAGAGTCCACCTCAGTTTGAAATGGTCTAGATCAGCACTACTGCATGTGGGTTTGAGCGTGTTGCAGCACCCCCACCCCGCCTCCCCCTGAAGGAGGGGGAGGAGTAGGACGAGCGTGGGCGCGCGCCTGGTTCCCGTTGTGCACCCTACCCTTTTGCCGGTTGGTCGCTGCCGCCTTCGATGAGGGTGAGGGGCACGACGCGGCGGATGACGCCGTGGGGGTAGTGGGCGGCATAGGCGGGCATGGTGGCGAGCAGGCCCTCTGCCAGTTCGATGCCCAGGTCGCGCAGCGACAGGTAGAAGCAGGTGAGTTTTGGGTTGAGATATTGCGAATTGGTGCTGTGGCGGCCGATGATGGCAATGTCGGCGCCCGGCTTGATGCCGCAATCGTAGAGGCCGCGATAGAGCCCGACTGTCAGCATTTCATTGGTGAGCACAAAGCCGGTGGGACGCTTGTCCTCCGGCATGGCAGCGACGCGTTCGCCAATCTCGTGACCACCGCGATCATTGGGATAGGCGCGGAAAACGAGGTCGGGATCGAAGGCAATGCCATGGCGCTCGAGGGCCGCGCGATAGCTGTCGACAAAGACGAAGCCGAGATTGATGTCGTCGATCGGCGCGAAGACACCGATGCGCCGATGACCCTTTTGCACCAGCCGGTCGACTCCGGTCTGTGCCATGCCCTCGAAATCGAGATCGAGCCAGGGATGCCCGGCTTCTGTCAGGCTGCGCCCCAGGGCGATGAAGGGAATGTTGCGCTCGGCCAGAAACTGGATGCGATGATCATGGCGCTTGGTGGCGGAAATGATCAGCCCGTCGACAAAGCCGCGCGCCACTACGCGCTGGAGATAGGCGTCCGGGTCCTCCTCGGACGAGCACAGCAGCACCACGAGGTCGAGCTGGTGGCGCGCACAGACGGTCTGCACGCCGTCGAAGACGCTCATGAAGAAGACGTCGCCGTCGCCGGTGATCTCAGAGCCGCTCTGCATCATGAAACCGATGACGCCGGTCTTGCCCTGGCGCAGGGAGCGACCGGCCTGGTTGGGGACGTAACCAATGGCCGCCGCTGCTTCGAGAACACGCTTGCGCGTCTCATCGCTGACATCAGGCTTGCCATTGAGCGCGCGCGATACTGTGCCGATAGAGATATTGAGGTCGTGCGCCAAGCGCCTGATACCATTCATATTTTTTGAAATTTCTCCACAGCGGCACGGCGTGCGTAAACGTTTCTGAATCCATCTTGACTTGACGGCAATGCCAATACTATCGTCGTAAACGTTTACGGAACAGTGTTTCAAGACGCCGCACAAGACGGCAATGAGACGCGAAAGTCCAGAGGGAGGCGATCTTGGTATTTACGGCGGTGCTGGCCGGTTGCGGCGGCATGTCCAAAGGCTGGTTGTCGGCAGTTTCCGAGCACCCCCTGCTCAAGGATCGGGTGCGGATTGTCGGCCTCGTCGATCTCGATCGGGCCACGGCCGAGGCGCGTGCCGCCGAGTTCGGCCTCAGCGAAGCCGCGATCGGCACCGATCTCGATGCCGTATTGGCCGCCACCAAACCTGACCTGCTGTTCGACGTGGTCATTCCGGCCGCCCGCGCCAAGGTGGTGGAGACCGGCCTGCGCCATGGCTGCCACGTGCTGAGCGAGAAGCCGATGGCGGCGTCGATCGAAGAGGGGCGCGCGATGATCGCCCAGGCACAGGCTGCCGGACGCATTCACGCCGTGGTGCAGAACCGCCGCTTCATTGCCGGGGTGCGCCGCATTCGCCGCCTGATCGAAAGCGGGCTGCTGGGCGAGCTCACGAGCCTCAATTGCGATTTCTTCATCGGCGCCCATTTCGGCGGGTTCCGCGAAGAGATGGACAATGTGCTGCTGCTGGACATGGCGATCCACACGCTGGATGCCGCCCGTTTCATGGCCGGCAAGGCACCCAAGGCCGTCTATTGCCTCGAAACCAATCCGCGGGGCTCCTGGTATCGGCATGGCGCTGCCGCCAACGCCATCTTCGAATTCGCCGATGACGTGGTGTTCAACTATCGTGGGTCCTGGGCGGCCGAAGGCGCCAATACCAGCTGGGAAAGCGCCTGGCGCATCATCGGCAGCAAGGGCACGCTGATCTGGGACGGCGCCGACACTTTCGAGGCTCGGATCGTCGATGGCGATACCGGTTTCCTCCGCAATCTCAAGCCGGTCGACATCCCTGCCCCGGTCAATGAAGACGAGACGCATGGCCATGCCAGCGTGCTCGCCGACTTTCTCGGCGCCATCGGAGCCGGCCGGGCGCCGGAAACGGTGGGCACCGACAATATCAAGAGCCTGGCCATGGTGTTTGGCGCGATCGAAAGCGCCAGGACCGGACAGCGCGTCACCATTTCAGCTTAGGAATTATTGAATTGAGCAATCCGGCCAAATCCATTCGCATCGGCACCATGGTCAGCGCTTCGTCGGGCAAGGCCGCCGACCGTATCGGCGAAATCGCCGATCTGGGTTTTGAAAGTTTCGAGCCGTTCTTCTGGCAGACCACCAATGGGCAGGACCTTGCCGAGCTGGGCAAGCGCAGCAAGGACGCGATCGGCGACCGCGACATTACCATTTCCACAATCGGCATGTTCGGCAATCCGCTGGAAGACGAGGAGATGGACCGCCAGACCCTGCAGGGCTGGAAGGACTGCATCGACAATGCCCACCATTTCGGCGCGACCTGCGTCGCCGGCTTTACCGGGCGCATCCGCAACAAGCCGCTGACCGATAGTCTGCCGCAATACAAGAAGGTGTGGTCAGAACTGGCCAAGCGCGCCGCCGACAAGGGCGTCAAAATCGCCTTCGAGAACTGCGCCATGGACGGCAACTGGGCGACCGGGGACTGGAACATCGCCCACAATCCCGATGCCTGGGAGCTGATGTTCAACGAGACGCCGGACGACAATATCGGGCTCGAATGGGAGCCCTGCCACCAGATGGTCTATCTGATCGACCCGCTGCCGCAGGTGCGCAAATGGGCCAAGAAGATTTTCCACGTGCACGGCAAGGACGCCACCATCCGCTGGGACGTCATTCGCGAGCACGGCATTTTCGGCAAGGAGAAGTTCGTGTTCATGCGCACGCCCGGTTTCGGCGACAGCAACTGGACCGACATCATCTCCGAGCTGCGCCTGGCCGGCTGGAGCGGCTCCATCGATATCGAAGGCTGGCATGACCCGGTCTATCGCGGGGAACTGGAAATGACCGGCCAGATCCATGCGCTCAATCATCTTCGGAATTGCCGGGGTGGCGACTACGTCGCCATTGCCGGCTAGGCGCTGCGCGGGGCCAGGGAGGGCCGCGCTCGGCATTTTCGTCAGCAGCAAGACTGCATCGTGGGAGGAAGCTTATGAAACGGAACTATCTCGGCCTGATGGCCGGCATTGCACTGGGTGTTATGGGCATGGCCGCTCCGGCCATGGCACAGGTCACCCTCAAGATGTGGTCGATCGACGGCGACAACGGGCTTTATACCAAGCTGGTGGAGGACTTTAACGCCTCCCAGAGCGACATCGTGGTGGAAAGCCGCCTCCTGGCCTTCGACGACCTGGTGAACGAAGCGCTCAAGGCCTTTGCCACCGGTCAGGCCCCCGACATCATCTCGCTCGACAATCCGGATTTCGCGCTGTTCTCCTCGCGCGGCGCCATGCTGGATATCACCGACCGCGTCGCCAATTCCGATGTGATCGACACCAGCGTCTATTACGAAGGCCCGTTGGCCTCCGCCACCTGGGACGGCAAGCTCTATGGCCTGCCCAAGGCAACCAATACCATCGCCCTGTTCTACAACAAGGACCTGTTCGCCAAGGCCGGCATTGCCGAGGCGCCCAAGACCTGGGACGAACTGCTCGAAGACGCCCGCAAGCTCAACGACCCGGCCAATAATGTCTATGGCATTACCTGGTCGGCCCGCGCCGGAGAAGAAGGCACGTTCCAGTTCCTGCCATGGGTGCAGATGGGCGGCGGCTCGTTCAAGGAAGTGAACACGCCCGGCGCGGTCAAGGCGCTGGAAATCTGGAAGACGCTGCTGGACGAAAAGCTGGCTTCGCAGGACGTGCTGAGCCAGGGCCAGTGGGACTCCACCGGCACCTTCAATGCCGGCAATGCGGCCATGGCGATCTCTGGTCCGTGGGAACTGGGCCGCATGGCAACCGACGCCAAGTTCGACTGGGGCGTCGCGCTGCTGCCGACCGAAACCGAAGGTGGCCCGCGCTCGTCGGCCATGGGCGACTTCGACCTCGGCATCTTCGCCAATACCAAGCACCCGGACGAAGCCTTCAAGGTTCTCGAATATTTCGCCTCGCAGAGCGACCGCCTGTTCCCGGAATTCTCAAACATTCCGGCCCGCAGCGACATCGCCCTGCCCTCGACCGGCGATGCCCGCACCGACGAAGCGCTCAAGGTGTTCCAGGAGCAGCTGAAATATGCCCAGCCGCGTGGTCCGCATCCGGAATGGCAGAAAATCTCCAAGGCCATCTACGACGCCTTCCAGGCGGCGATGACCGGCCAGATGACGCCCAAGGATGCGCTTGACCAGGCCCAGGCCACCATCAAGGGCATTGTGGGCTGACCTTTCCTCCCTGACTGGGCCGGCTGGAGCGATCCGGCCGGTCATTTCGATTTTTGCCAGGAGGCGTTATGTCCCGATTTTTCAACAGTCTGCGCGACGGGGTCGGCTTCGACATGATCCTGGTCGGCGCGGCCCTGCTGTTCCTGTTCGCCCTGGCGGGGCTGCCGCTGGTATACAATGTGCTGATGAGCTTCCAGCAGGTGGACATGTTCACGCTGGGCGCGCTTTTCCGTCCTTGGGCGGGTTTTGCGAATTATATCGCGGTGGTGCAGCAGCCCGAATTCTGGCTGGTGACGCGCAACACCCTGATCTTTGTTTTCTGTTCGATGGCGGGGCAATTCGTGCTCGGCTTCGCGCTGGCCATCTTCTTCGCCCAGAATTTTCCCGGCGCTTCGACCATTCGCGGGCTGTTCCTGGTGAGCTGGGTGATGCCGGGGCTGGTGGTCGGCGGCATCTGGAGCTTCATCCTTGCCGGTGATTTCGGCGTGCTCAATGCGATGCTGAAGGCCGTCGGCATTATCGACGGCACCATTTTCTGGAAGTCGGACCCGAATTTTTCCATCTGGGCCGTGGTCATCGCCAATATCTGGCTGGGCCTGGCCTTCAACATGCTGCTGCTCTCGGTGGGGCTGGCGGCAATCCCAAAGGATCTCTACGAGGCCGCCGAGCTCGATGGGGCCAATGCGTTCCAGCGCTTCTGGACCATTACCCTGCCGATGATGCGGTCGACCATCGGGGCGGTGCTGTCGCTGGGGCTGATCGGCACGCTGCAGCAGTTCGACCTGTTTCCGGCGATCACCGAGGGTGGCCCGGCCAATACCTCGACCGTGGCCGGCTACTGGTCGTGGAAGATGAGCTTCCAGCTTTGATTTCGCCAAGGGCGCCACGATTTCGGTGATGATGTTCCTGCTCGTGTTGTTCGCATCGATCATCTATGTACGCTCCACCCGTCACGAGGTGCGCGGATGACCCAGACAAAGACGCAATGGCTGCTGCTGACGGTGGCGCTGGTGCTGGCGGCGTTCTACCTGTTTCCGCTCTACTGGATGTATGTGACCAGCCTCAAGTCCGCCTCGGAAATCTATGCCAATCCACCGACCTTCTGGCCGCTGGCGCCAGATCCGAGCATCTATCCCGGCGTGTGGACGGGGCGCACCATGCCGAAATTCCTCTGGAATTCGGTGCTTATCGCCTCGGGCGTCACGGCCATCACCGTGCTCCTTGGCACGGGATGCGCCTATGTGCTGGCGCGCTATCGCAGCGTCTGGGTGGATATAGGACTGTTCCTGATCCTGATGCTGCAGGTGCTGCCGCCATCGGTGATGATCACGCCGCTCTTTGTCGGCTTCAACCAGGTGGGCCTGTTGAACTTCCCGCGCGAAGCGGTGATCCTGGCCGCCGCCGCCAAGGCCATGCCGTTCTTCGTGGTGCTGGTACGCGCCACCTTCATGAGCGTGCCGCGCGAACTCGAGGAGGCGGCGCTGGTCGATGGCAATTCGCGCGTGGGGGCGTTTTTCTCCATCGTGCTGCCCCTGGCACGCAACGGCATCCTGGTCTGCGGCATCCTCACCTTCATGAGCGCCTTCGGGGAATATATCTATTCCAAGTCGATCATCCAGGACCCTGCCCTGCAGCCCGCCAGCGTGGGTCTCGCCAGTTTCCTTGGCCCCAATTCGACCGACTGGAACTCCATCATGGCCTATTCGGCCATCTATGTGACCCCGATCCTCGCCGCCTTCGTCATCCTGCAACGCCGCATCGTTTCCGGCCTCACTTCGGGAGCTCTCAAATGAGCGCACAGCCCCAGATCGAACTCGTCGGCATCGACAAGCATTATGGCGCCTTCCACGCGCTCAAGGACATCAATCTCACCATTCCCAAGGGCCAGTTCGTAGCGCTGGTGGGGCCTTCGGGGTGCGGGAAATCCACGCTGTTGCGCTCTCTGGCGGGGCTCGAAACCATCTCGGGCGGCACGATGAAGATCGCCGGCGAAGTGATGAACGGAGTGCCGCCGCGCAAGCGCGACGTGGCCATGGTGTTCCAGTCCTATGCGCTCTATCCGCATATGACGGTGGAGCAGAATCTGACCTATTCGCTGCGGCTCAAGCATGTGCCGCGCGAAGAGGCCAAGCGCGCCGCAGAGGAGGTGGCCAAGACGATCGGGCTGCAGAACCTGATGCATCGCTATCCGCGCGAATTGTCGGGCGGGCAGCGGCAACGCGTGGCCATGGGTCGGGCGATCATCCGCAGCCCCAAGGCGTTCCTGTTCGATGAACCGCTGTCCAATCTCGACGCGGCTTTGCGGGTGCATATGCGCAAGGAAATCCGCGCCCTGCACGACCGGCTGGGCGCCACCTCGGTCTATGTCACGCATGACCAGATCGAGGCCATGACCATGGCCGACCATGTGGTGGTGATGCGCGACGGCGTCATCGAACAGCAGGGCAGCCCGCTGTCGCTCTACGATACGCCCGCCAGCCGGTTCGTGGCCGGGTTCATCGGTTCGCCTGCGATGAACTTCGTACCGGGCAGCGTGGATGCCGATGGCACCAGCGTGACGCTGGACCTGCCGGGCGCCAAGAGGCTCGCCCTCAGCGGGCGCCGCGATCCCGGTCGCAAGGTGGTGGTCGGGCTGCGGCCCGAGCACCTGGAGGTCGTGGATATCGCGGAAGCGCATCTGGTGCTGCCGGTGACGGTGGTGGAATCGACCGGATCGCTGACCTATGTCACCACCGGCGGCACGCCGGAGCTGACCGTGGTGATTACCGGCCGCAGCACCGTGCAGGCGGGTTCCGATATCGGCCTCGCCATCGCGCCGGAACGCCTGCATGTCTTTGATGCGGAGACGGAGAAGGCGATTTAGCCGTTCTCGGTATTTTCAGCGCGTAGGATCGGGGCGGGTGAGGATGAAGGCGGCGCAGGCGGCGAGGATGGCTGCGACCAGCAACCACAGCCAGAGGCCTGGCCGGGCGCCGATCCAGAACAGCGCGAAGCCCAGGACGATGCCGCTGCAGGCCAGGGCCTTGGCGCGCCGCGAAATGGCCCCGGTATCTTGCCAGTCGCGCAGGGTCTGGCCGAAGCGTGGATGATCCAGCAGCCAGTTTTCGAGCCGGGTCGAGGAGCGCGCAAAACACCAGGCCGCCAGGATCAGGAAAATAGTGGTCGGCATCAGCGGCACGAAGGCGCCGATTATGCCAAGCGCCACCAAGATCAAGCCGGCGATCAGGTAAATAGGCCTCAACATGGCGATATCGCAACGTAGCTGAGCGCCGCCAGGCCGATTTAGCCGGAGGTTTACGCTCAACATTGCCGCCGATGATGGCACCGATTCCCGCAATCGGGAAAGATGTGGCCGCCGATGTGCCCTATTCGGCAGGCACGGCGGGCTGCGCGGCCAGACGCACGCCCAGCGCCTTCATCACCCCGAGCAGGGTCGAGAGCTTGGGGTCGCCCTTGTCGCTCAGCGCCTTGTAGAGCGCCTCACGGGTAACCCCGGCATCACGGGCAATGCTAGTCATGCCCCGGGCGCGGGCGACTACACCCAGAGCATGGGAAATCAATGCCGCATCGCCCGTTTCGAAGGCCTCTGCCAAAAGCTCAAGCTGACCTGCTTCATCCTCAAAATATTCGGACCCATCATAGGGCAGGATTTCAATCGCCATTGTCGATCTCCTTAGCCATCTGCCGGGCTCGCGCGATATCCCGGTCCTGGCTCGATTTGTCACCGCCGCAGAGCAAGACAATCAGTACCCGTCCACGTTGAACGAAATAGACGCGATAACCCGGGCCGTAATCGATACGAAATTCTCCGATCCCGTCGAAGAATTTGACGTCGCCCATCAGCCCTGCCTGGACCCGGACCAGCCTGCGGGCAATGGTCTGCGAGGCCCTGCGATCACCCAGTTCCCGATGCCATTTCGCAAAAACCGTAGTCTGACGGACTTCGATCATATGTTAACTTTAGTTCACATGCATGGCGCTGTCAACGCAGGTGCCTGCTCCGGCCCCCGCCCTCGTCTGCCGCCGCGTTTACTTTTTTGCCGATCTTGTCGGCTGAGGCGCACTGGGCGCTTCATTCGCCGGGATAGTCATGTTAACGAAACCTTTACCAATCGAGGGCTCACTTTGACTGTATCGGCCAAGACCATTGCCATTATGGCCGCCAATCCGGCGCTTTCCGCCGTGTTGACCATGGTTCTGGCCGGCGACTCGCGCCTGCGGGTGCGGCCTTTCGATAGCGAATCCGAATTGTTTGCCTATATGCGCATCGCGCCGCTGGACCTGCTGGTGGTCGATTTCGACCGTGACGGGCGCCCGGCCTATGAGATGGTGGAGGCCATTCGGCTCAACCCTTCGCTGGTGTCGCGCGACCTGCCTGTCATTGCGCTGACCCGCGCCATCACCCCGCCCATGCGCCACCAGGCGATCAGCGCCGGGATCGACGAGGTTGTGCTCAAGCCGATGTCGCCGCGCCACCTCTTGCAGCGGGTGCAGACGCGCCTGCATACGCGCAGCATTGTCGGTGCCTTTGCCTCCGGCTATCTGGGGCCGGAGCGGCGGGAGCGGGTGCCAATGCCCCAGCCGCAGCCCAATCCGGGCCGACGCTTCAACGACAATGTGGTGCCGCTGTTTCCCAATGGCAGTGGGCCTGGCTTCGAGCCGCGGGTCTGAGCGGCTCTAGGTGGTCTGCTGCTGCAGCAGCCAATTGACCTTGTTCCAGAGGTCTTCGACAGTGTCGGCGAATTGCAGGTTCCGGTCATAGCCGGGCACCGCATGGGACAGCACGTCGCCGGCAAAGCCGCGCAGCACTTCGAAGGCGCGGTGGCGATTGAGGAAGACGATGGGCCGCGAGGGCGTGGACGACCAGGTCTCGAACAGCGCGGTGGCCGAGGCCAGCGAGCCGGGCAGGACCACCAGAATTGTCGACATCGCCGCCAGCTGAGCATGACGCGCAGCGCGCTCAGGCACTACGGAAACAGGCACATTGGCCAGAGCCGGCGGCAGCACGATGCTGGCATCGGCCAGCACATCGACAGTGCCACCGGCGGCGCGGGCGGCAGTGATCAATGGCACAGGCAGGGCGTCGTTTTCAGCCAGGCAGACCAGGCGCACGCCGCGGCGAGCGAAGAGGCGCCCGGCCTCGCCCATCAGGCTGGCGCGTTCGGGATCGCCGGGGCCTTTGTCGGAAGCGAAGATGCCGATGACGGGTGTGGTTTGCTGGAGACCGGACATGGGTCAGCGTTTTCCCTTGAGGCCGCCGAGAATGCCGCGCACCAGGGCATTGCCCAGCCGATTGGCAACGGTGCGGGCGAAGGAATTGACGGCCGCTTCGGTCGGCGTCTGGCGGGTTGAGGTGCGGCGGGGTGCGGCCGCCTTTTCCAGCCGTTCACGTTCCTTGGCATAGCGGTCAGCGTCGGCCTGACGCTCGGCATCGTATTTGGCGCGTTCGTCGGCAAGCTGCTTTTCGCGGGCCCGCTTCTGCAGCACCTCATAGGCAGATTCCCGATCGATGACGGTGTCATAGAGCCCGCCGACCGGGGAATTGGCGATGATGGAATCGCGCTCCGCCGGGGTGATGGGGCCGACCTGGGCTGATGGCGGACGAATGAGGGTGCGGCCCACCATGGAGGGCACGCCCTTGTCCTCGAGCACCGAAACCAGTGCTTCGCCGATTCCCAATTGGGTGATGGCCTCGGCGGTGGAAAAGGCGGGGTTGGGACGGAAGGTGTCGGCGGCGACCTTTACCGCCTTCTGCTCGCGCGGAGTGTAGGCGCGCAAAGCATGCTGCACGCGGTTGGCCAGCTGGGCCAGCACGCTTTCAGGAATGTCGACGGGGTTCTGGGTGACGAAGTAGACGCCGACGCCCTTGGAGCGGATGAGCTTGACCACCTGCTCGACCTTGTCGATCAGCGCCTTGGGGGCATCGTCAAAGAGGAGATGCGCTTCGTCGAAGAAGAAGACCAGCTTGGGCTTGTCGACATCGCCGACTTCGGGGAGCTCTTCGAAGAGTTCGGAGAGGAGCCAGAGCAGAAAAGTGGCGTAGAGGCGCGGCGACTGCATCAACTGGTCGGCGGCGAGGATGGAGACGAAACCGCGGCCATCGGCATCGACGCGCATGAGATCGGCAATCGCGAGCGCCCGCTCGCCGAAGAAATGGTCGGCGCCCTGCTGTTCGAGCACCAGCAATGCGCGCTGAATGGCGCCGATGGAGGCGGTGGTGACATTGCCGTAGCGGCCGGAGATTTCCTTGGCGCGCTCCTGCACATTGCCCAAAAGCGCGCGCAGATCCTTGAGGTCGAGCAGCAGCAGCCCTTCCTCGTCGGCAACGCGGAAGGTGATGTTGAGCACGCCTTCCTGGGTGTCATTGAGGTTGAGAATGCGGGCGAGCAGCACCGGGCCCATCTCGGAGATGGTGGCGCGCACCGGATGCCCCTGCTTGCCGAACAGGTCCCAGAAGATCACCGGAAAGACGTCGTCGCGGTAGTCGGTGAAGCCGATATCCTCGGCGCGCTTGGTCTGCCAGCCTTGCGCCTGGCCCATCTTGGCGATGCCGGAAAGGTCGCCCTTGATATCGGCGGCAAAGACGGGAACGCCGGCGGCGGAAAAGCCTTCGGCCAGGACCTGCAGGCTCACGGTCTTGCCGGTGCCGGTGGCGCCGGTGATCAAGCCGTGGCGATTGCCGTATTTGAGATTGAGATATTCCGTCCGGTCGCTCGCCCCGAGATAGATCTTGCCGTCAACGAGCATGCCGAACCTGCCATATGCTTAGAAACTGAGCCCGTTATAGCCACCCGGCCCGACACCGCCAAGCTGGAACGCATGCGCGGCGAGAGGCGGCGGACACATTCATTCACCAAACCCAGCAGTTCCGCCCGCAAGGCCGGCGAAAGCTGGCATGATCGGAGCATGCAGAATGTCATGCCCAATCGTCGTCATGTAGTCGCCGGTCTTGCCGGCCTTGCAGCCTTTGCCCCAAGCCTGGCGCGGGCGGAGGTGGTGCCATTGACGCAGGATGGCAACCAGACCCAGGCGCTGCAATCGGCACTGCTGGCCAATGCCAGCGGGCGCATCAGCCTGCCGCCGGGGCGGTTCGTGGTCTATGGGCTCGCGATCCCGGGCAATGTTGTTATCGAGGGCGTACCGGGTGCCACCTGGCTGATCGCCGCCGGCAGCGCAGTGGGCACGATTTCGGGGCAGTCGAACGTGGTGCTGCGCGATATCGGCTTTGTGGGCGACAGCGGCAGCGAGGCGCTGCTGGGGATCGAGGCTGCGCAAGGCGTGGTGCTGGAGCGGTGCAGTTTTCGCGATAGTCCCGCAGTGGCGCTGAGCATTCACTCGGCGGCCGTGACGATCCGCGATTGCGATTTTTCGGGGCATGGCGACGCGGCCATTCATGCCATGGATAGTCGTGGGCTGGTGATTACGGGCAATCGCATCGCCAAATGCGGCAATGCCGGGGTACGGGTCTGGCGCTCGGTCGAGGGGCCGGATGGGTCGATCATCGTCAATAACCGGATTTTGGAAATCGACTGGCGCGGTGGCGGCAATGGCCAGAACGGCAATGGCATCAATGTGTTTCGCGCTGACGAGGTGATCGTCGCCGACAACCACATTTCGGACTGCGCCTTCACGGCAGTGCGGCTCAACACCACCAAGAATACCCAGATCAGCGGCAATGTCTGTCGCGACTGCGGCGAGGTGGCCATCTTCTCCGAATTCGCCTTTTCCGGCTCGGTGGTGGCCAATAATGTGGTGGTTGGCGCGGCGACCGGGATTTCGATCACCAATCTGGATTCGGGCGGACAGATCGCGGTGTGCACTGGCAATATCGTGCGCAATATCACCCCGAAATCGGCGGTGAATCCCGATACCATTCCGATCGGCATTTTCGTCGAGGCCGAAACCACGGTCACTGGCAATGTGGTGGCCAATGTGCCCGGTGCTGGGATTGCGGCCGGCTGGGGGCCGTTTTTGCGCAATGTGGTGGTGTCGTCCAATGTCGTCAGCGATTGCACGATCGGCATTGGCGTGAGCGTGGTTGAGGATGCCGGTGCAGTGATGCTGTCGGCCAACCAGGTCGGCGGCAGCTATCAGCACGCCATTGCCGGCATGCGCTGGACTGAGGTGATCGAACCGGACCTGCTCGCCAATGTCGGGCGCTATCCGCATGTGACGCTGGGCTAGACACGACGCCTAGCAGGCGCGTTCACGCCTTCGGGTTGACCAGCACCCTGCCCCGGACTTCGCCCTTGAGGATCTGCGCGGCTTTCTCCGGCAGGGCGGCGAGGCCGACTTCTTCGACATTGGCGTCATAGGCGGCGAAATCGAAGAGGCCGGCGAGGCGCGACCAGGCGGCGATGCGGGCGTCATAGGGCTGCATGACGCTGTCGATGCCGGCCAGCGTGACGCCGCGCAGCAGGAAAGGCAGGACATTGGTGTTGAGGGCGATGCCGGCAGCATTGCCCAGGCTGGCGACCGCGCCGCCATAGGCGATCTGGCGCAGGAGCTTGCCCAGGATATCGCCGCCGACGCAGTCGATGGCAGCGGCATAGCGGGCGGTTTCGAGCGGCTTGTCCGGCTGGGCCAGGAATTCGGCACGATCGAGCACGGTGGTGGCGCCCAGTGCCTGCAGCATGGCGGCGTGCTGCGGACGGCCGGACAGGGCGGTGAGGGAATAGCCGAGGCGCCGGGCCAGCGCGATGGCGATGGAACCGACGCCCCCGGCTGCGCCGGTGACCAGAATTTCGCCGGAGGCCGGGGTGATACCCAGGGCCTCAAGGCGGTTGATAGCCAGCATGGCCGTCAGCCCGGCCGTGCCGATGACCATGGCGTCGCGGGTGGAAAGGCCCGACGGCAACGGCACCAGCCAGTCGGCCTTGACGCGCGCCCGCTCGGCATAGCCGCCCCAATGGGTTTCGCCGACGCGCCAACCGGTCAGAACGACCTTGTCGCCGCTCGTGTAACGGGAATCGTCGCTTGAGCGAACGGTGCCGGCAAAGTCGATGCCGGCGACATGGGGAAAACTGCGCACCAGACCACCCTGCCCGGTCAGGCAGAGGCCGTCCTTGTAGTTGAGGCCGGCCCACTCGATATCGACGGTCACATCGCCGTCGGGCAGCCGGGCGTCATCGAGGGTCTCGATGCTGGATTGGCTCTTGCCGTCGACTGGGGCTGTGGTGACCAGGGCGCGAAATGTCATGGATGTGCTTCCTCCGGCCCGCCTCTCCCAAAGCGGGTGTGACTAGTGATAGCGCAAACCGTGGCCGTGGAAAGGCGGAAGGTGCGTTGGCCAAGGCGTTATGCCTGCCCCAAACCGAAACGCCCTCGGGTCAAGCCCGAGGGTGACGGCCAGTAGATACCAAGAGGTCGGTACGCCCACACTCTCACAGTGGCTTAAAGTCGGCCTGCGGCTTCGGTGGCGGCGATGGCGGCCATGTTAACGAGGCCGCGGCTGGTGACGGTGGGCGCGACGATGTGCGCGGGTTGCTTGGTGCCCATGAGGATGGGGCCGATATGGAGGCCGTTATTGAGCTCCTTGAGCAGGGTCATTGAGAGGTTGGCGGCTTCGAGATTGGGGAAGACCAGGAGATTGGCTTCGCCTGACAGCACCGAGTCCGGAATGTAGCGGGAGCGCAGTTCGGCATTGACGGCCAGATCGCCCTGCATTTCGCCTTCGACGACTAGGTCGGGGGCGACGGCTTTGAGCTTGTCGTAGACCTCGCGCATCTTGATCGAGGTGTCGCCGTCGCGGGAGCCGAAATTGGAATAGCTGAGCAGCGCGGCGCGCGCCTCGATGTTGAAGCGCTTGAGGTGGTCGCGGGCCTGCAAGGTGATGGCCACCAGTTCATCGGCGGTGGGGTCGATATTCACATAGGTGTCGGCCAGGAAGAAGACGCCGCGGTTGAGCAGCAGCATGGAAAGCGCCGAGAGCTGGTTGGACTCCTCGGACAGCCCGATAATAGAGTGGATGTCGCGGGCATGCTTGATGAAGCGGCCCTGCAAACCGCAAATCAGTGCATCGGCTTCGCCGCGACGCACGGCCAGAGCACCGATGACGGTGGTGTTGGTGCGCACGATGGTGCGGGCGGTGTCGGGGGTAACGCCCTTGCGGCCGACGAGGGCGTGGAAATCGGCGACATAGTCGCGATAGCGCGGGTCGTCTTCGGGGTTGATGATCTCGAAATCGCTGCCCGGACGGATGGTTAGCCCGAAACGCTCCAATCTTGATTCAATCACCGAGGGGCGGCCGATGAGGATCGGCTTGCCGATGCCGTCTTCGAGAATGACCTGAGCGGCGCGCAGCACGCGCTCGTCCTCGCCTTCGGCAAAGGCGATGCGCTTGTTGGCGGCCTGGGCCCGCTCGATCATCGGCTTCATCACCATGCCGGAGCGGAAGACGAAGCGGCGGAGCTGATCCCGATAGGCGTCGAAATCGGCAATGGGGCGGGTGGCGACGCCAGAATCCATCGCCGCCTTAGCGACGGCCGGGGCGATGCGCAGGATCAGGCGCTGATCGAAAGGATTGGGAATGAGATAGTCGGGTCCGAAAATCGCCGGCACACCATGGGCGGTGGCTTCGAGGCCCGGCTCATGCGCCAGCTTGGCGATGGCATGGGCGGCGGCGGCCTTCATTTCCTCGTTGATGATGGTAGCGCCGCAATCGAGCGCGCCGCGGAAGAGAAAGGGGAAGCAGAGGACGTTGTTGACCTGATTGGGATAGTCCGAGCGACCAGTGCAGACCAGTGCATCGGGACGGGCTTCCTTGGCCAGTTCCGGCATGATTTCCGGGGTGGGATTGGAGAGGCCCAGGATCAGCGGATTGGGGGCCATGTTCTTCATCATTTCGGGCTTCAGCGCCCCGGCCTTGGAGAGGCCGACATAGATATCGGCGCCGTCCATGACCTCCGCCAGCTCGGTCTTGTCGGTGTCCTGGGCAAAGGCGCCGCGCCAGCGATCGACGGAATTGTCGCGCTTTTTGGTGACGAGGCCCTTGGAGTCGGCGATCCAGATATTTTCGCGCTTGGCGCCCACAGCGATCAGCATGTTCATGCAGGCAATGGCGGCGGCACCTGCCCCCGACGTGCAGATCTTGACCTTGGAAATGTCCTTGCCGACCAGACGCATGGCATTGATGACGGCGGCGGCGACGATGATGGCGGTGCCGTGCTGGTCATCATGGAAGACCGGGATATTCATGCGCTCGCGCAGCGCTTCCTCGATCTCGAAGCATTCGGGGGCCTTGATATCCTCGAGATTGACGCCGCCAAAGGTCGGCTCCAGCGGGGCGACGATCTCGATGAATTTCTTGGGATCCTGCTCGTTGACCTCGATATCGATGGAATCGATGCCGGCGAATTTCTTGAACAGGACCGCCTTGCCTTCCATCACCGGCTTACTGGCCAGGGCGCCGATATTGCCCAGGCCGAGCACAGCCGTGCCGTTGGAGATGACGGCGACGAGATTGCCCTTGGAGGTGTAGCGATAGGCATCGGCCGGATTGGCGGCGATCTCCTCGCAGGGGGTGGCGACGCCGGGAGAATAGGCGAGCGAGAGGTCGCGCGTATTGGCCAGCGGCTTGATGGGGGTGATCTCCAGCTTACCCGGGCGCGGATATTCGTGGAAATGCAGCGCGGCTTCGCGGAGGCTCTGGGCCTTGTCTTCGGACATCGATCTCTCCCTTAGGGGTTACCGCCTCCCCAGGCGGGCGCCCTAGAAAACAGGTCGAGGGCGCGGGAGAAAGTTATGCTTTAGTCGCAGAGGTGTCGTGGGGGGCGTGGGGATTTTCCGCGGGGTGGGACGGAGCAACCGCAACCGAAACGCCCTCGGGTCAAGCCCGAGGGTGACGATCGTGGGTGGGGAAGGCGCGGTGCGCCTGGACATTTGCGGTTCTAGAAGAACAGGTCCCGCGTCACTTCGCCGACCGGGCTCAGGAACATCGTGGTCATGGCGCCCTTCTGGAAGATGGAGCGGGCGACATTGCCGGTGCCGCCGAGGCTTGACCAGCCATTGGGGCGGAAGAACAGTGTGAGCATGGGGCGAATGTCGCCCTCTATGCCGGCGCCGGTATAGAGGGCGATATCGGCGTCGCCATTTCCCTCAAGTTGCGCGGACGGGAAGCCGCAGAAGGTGAGCCCGAGCGGATTATCGGGGCCGAGACGATAACCGGTGATGGCGGCGCCGGTGGAATCCTTGCCGATCTCGGTCATGGCGGTTTCGGTAATGCGGTCGATCAGGGTGCTGGGAAATGTGCTCTCATGCTCGGACAGCAGATAGATGCAGGCATTGTAGACAGCATCGCCGAGGCTGGTTTTCTGATCGTCGATGGCCAGTTCGGGCGGCAAGGCGCTGCGGGTGAGGAAATAGTCCTCGCCGGTGGTGATGTCATAGGTCTCATCAGGGCCCATGGAGACGATGTAGCCGAGCACATTCGCATCGACATTCCAGTTCACCAGCTCGCGCACCATGATGGCGATGTCGCCGCGGGTGGCGCCGAGCACCTCGTCGAGACCAAACTGCGCAACGAGGCCATCGAGCGCATCCGGGGCGAAATAGGGCGCGTGGAAGCCGAGGATGGCGCCGGGGGCGACCATGCGATCGATATAGACGCCGATGCCGTCCTGGGTGGAATAGCCGGTGCCGCCAAGGAAGGCGAAGGCACAGGCGGAATAGCACTCCGCACCCGCCTCGACCATGGAGGCAATGCGGTTGTCGCGCAGGAACTGAGCCATGGTCAGGCCCTCGACATAATTGCCGCCGGGGCTTTCGAGGGTGATGACGGCGCAATTGCCGCCGTCCACCGGCAGTTGCTCGAAACCGCAGGCGATATTGGCGTCGAAGAGTGTTTTCAGCTGATCGACATCGCCTTCCACGACCGGCCCCTCGAAATGCAGATGCGGGACGGGGTGGCTCAGCGAATAGCTGTCCGAGACCAGCGTCACCGTGCCGGCGGCGGCGGGCGTGGCCAGGAGCGCCAGGCTGGCGATGACGCAAAGGCGGGCAAAAGACATGGCGGCAGAACCTCCCGAGGATAGGGGCAAATTAGCGCGGGATTTCGGGCAGCGCATACCCTGTTCAGGGGCGGTGGCATTGATGCCATTGCTGCAGGAGACCATCGGCACGCATTCAAATCGGCAATCGTGATTACCACGGATGTGAAGGAAATTAGCGCAATTGCGTCACGAATATGACAGTTTGTTTGACTGTTTCATATTTACTGATAGACAATACTGATCTTCATTGGGTGTCGTTAGTCGCAGCATGAGCCGCAATTTCCTTGTCGTAGACCCCGAAGAGGACCTAGACGTTCTCAAGGGCCTGGCCTCCGCAATTCGTGTCAAAATACTGAAATTGCTGCATATCGAGGGGCCGCTCAATGGCAATGACATTGCCGAGCGCCTGAGCCTGCCGCAATCGACCGTGTCGACCAACCTGCAGATTCTGGAAAATGCCGGCCTGATCCGCACCGAAACGCAGAAGGCGCGCAAGGGCAACCAGAAGATCTGCCACTCCACCTTTGACGAGGTGCTGGTGATGTTCAAGGAAGACATCGGCCAGCTGCGCTCCAACACGATCGAAGTGGCGATGCCGCTGGGGCTCTATACCAGCTGCGATGTCTCCGCCCCCTGCGGGCTGTGCTCGACCGAGGGGATTATCGGCCTGCTGGATGTGCCGGACACCTTTCTCGATCCGGAACGGATGAAAACAGGCCTGATCTGGTTCACGCGCGGCTATGTGGAATACCAGTTCCCCAACAATGCCAAGCTGGCGCAGAACACCATTGAAAGCATGGAGTTTTCGCTGGAACTGAGCTCGGAAGTGCCGGGCACCTCGGCCGACTGGCCCAGCGATATTACGCTTTCCGTCAACGGCACGGAGATCGGCACCTGGCTCTCGACCGGGGATTTCGGCGACAAGCGCGGCGTCTATACGCCGGACTGGTGGAAGCTCAAGGGCAGCCAATATGGCAAGCTCAAGAGCTGGCGCGTGACCGCGAACGGCACCTTCATCGATGGCATGAAGATTTCGCCGGTATCGCTGGCCGATCTGGACCTGGCCAACCACCATTCGATCCGGCTGCGCATTGCGGTCAAGGAGGATGCCAAGCATCCGGGCGGCATCAATATTTTCGGCCGCGGCTTCGGCAATTACGACCAGGATATCCTGCTGCGCCTGCATGTCGCGGGCTGAGATCGGCCGGCATTGCCGGGGTCTCGGCTGCACGCCCCTGCCCTCGTGGCGGCACCGAAAAAGCCACACAAAAATCATACAAATGACGCTTGCAAGCGCAACGTGGCGCCGCTAAAACCGCTTAGCTGATACAAATCAGAAAAACGGAATTAGTGGAGGACACGGTGAAAGCGTCCGTTATCGCGAACAAGGACTATACGATCTCGAAAATCGACGACCGTGTCTATGGGGCTTTTCTCGAGCATCTCGGCCGTGCCGTTTACGAAGGTATTTACGAGCCGGACCATCCGAGCGCCGACAAGGACGGCATGCGCGGCGACGTGGCCGAGCTGGTGAAAAAGCTCAACGTGCCGGTGGTGCGCTATCCGGGCGGCAATTTCGTGTCGGCCTATAACTGGGAAGACGGCATCGGCCCGCGTGAGGAGCGCCCGACCCGCCTGGACCTGGCCTGGCATACCTCGGAAAGCAACGCCGTGGGCGTGCATGAATTCGCCGACTGGTGCGCGACTGTGGGCACCGAAATGATGCTGGCGGTCAATCTCGGTTCGCGCGGCGTCGACGATGCGCGCAATTTCCTTGAATATGTGAACCATCCGGGCGGCTCCTATTGGAGCGACCTGCGCATCAAGAACGGCCGCAAGGAGCCGTGGAACGTCAAGATGTGGTGCCTCGGCAACGAGATGGACGGCCCCTGGCAGGTTGGCCACAAGGATGCCGACGAATATGGCAAGCTGGCCGCCAACACCGCCCGTGCCATGCGCATGTTCGACAAGAGCCTCGAGCTGATCGTCTGCGGCTCCTCGCATATGGACATGCCCAGCTTCCCGGATTGGGAACGCATCGTGCTCGAGCACACCTATGATCACGTCGATCATATCAGCCTGCACATGTACTTCGCCAACCGCGACGACAATACGCCGAACTATCTGGGCCTCAGCCACAAGCTGGAGCGCTATATCGACACCGTCGCGGCCACCATCAAGCAGGTGAAGGCCAAAAAGAAGAGCAAGAAGGACATCTATATTTCCTTCGACGAGTGGAACGTCTGGTACCACTCCAACCAGCAGGACCGCAAAATCCTCGATGGCAATGACGGCTGGCCGCATGCGCCGGGCCTGCTCGAGGACATCTACAATTTCGAAGACGTTTTGATGGTGGGGCTGATCCTCAACACTTTCATCCGCCGCTCGGATGTGGTGAAGATCGCCTGTATCGCCCAGTTGGTGAACGTGATCGCGCCGATCATGACCGAAAAGGGCGGCCCGGCCTGGGCGCAGACCATCTACTATCCATACTACTTCGCCTCGGTCTATGGTCGCGGCACGGCGCTGCAGCTGGTGACATCGTCACCCTGCTATGAAACTACCCATGCCGCCGACACCCCCTTTGTCGACATCTCGGGCGTGCATAACGAGGACGAGGGTGTTTTGACCTTCTTCCTGGTCAACCGCCACACCAGCGAGAGCATCGAGACAGAAGTGAGTCTGCAGGGCTTTGCCGGCGGCACTGTGATCGATCACCAGGTGATGACGCATCCGAACCTAAAGGCCGTGAACACCGCCAAGAAGCAGGATGAAGTCGCGCCGAAGAAGGGCGAAGGCGCCCGCATTGCCGACGGCAAGTTCAGCGTCGCCCTGCCGCCCTATTCCTACCAGATGGTGCGCGTGAAGATCTGAGGCCCGGCTCAGGCAGAGTGAAATGGCTGTCCGCCTCGTGCGGGCTGGACAGCCATGAGGGCGCGGTCACAGAGGCGCGAGGGGGAAATGACAGACCTCCGCGCGCCTCGACCAAAGGCTTGAAAACAAAGGGCGCATCCCTCGGGATGCGCCCTTTTATATTTTATATCATAGATTTGGATTTATATCACAACCTCCATTGACAACCTGAATGGGGAGGTTAAGTATGACTTATGGTGCAGGCCCTGAGCCCGCCGCAAACGCGCAACAAGCGCGTCAACTGGGAGGACATCGATGGATAGACGCAGTTTTCTGATCGGCACGACGGCCGTCGGCGCAATCATGGTGGCGGGCAATGGCCTGGCCATGGCGCAGGAGGGTTCGGCGCCCGACCTCACCCAATTCCCCCGCAACGAAACCGTTATCGTCCACAATCCGGAAGGCGTGATCCGCAATCCGGGCTGGTTCAATCTGTGGGCAGTGGGCGCCGGCAATGGCATCTCCAACGGCACCCACAACCTGACCACCGACACGCTGTGGTTCATCGACCCCGATGCCGGTGTGGAAGGCGCGAGCGAGAACGCCATCTACAATTCGCTGGCCGACGACCTCTGGGAATATAATGCCGACTTCTCGGAAATGACCGTGAAGCTCAAGCAGGGCATTTTCTGGAGCGATGGCGTCGAGTTCACTGCCGACGACGTGGTGTTCACGGTCGAAAAGCAGGCTGCGACCCCCGGCACGCCCTATAACGGCGCCTTCTCCAACCAGGTCGCCGAAGTCACCGCCCCCGACAAATATACGGTGCACTTCAAGCTCAAGGCGCCGAATTCGCGTTTCCACGCCCTGTTCTGCGTGCGCTGGACCGCCGCCTGGATCATGCCCAAGCATGTCTATGAGAATGTCGACATTCTCACCTACGAGGCCAATCCGCCCGTCTCCATCGGCCCCTACACGCTGCATTCGTTCGACCCGAACGGCACTTGGTATGTGTGGCAGAAGCGCGAGGACTGGCAGCGCACGGCCATGGGCATGATTGCCGAGCCCAAGCCGAAATACATCATCTATCGCAACAACATCACCACGGATAACCGCCTGATCGAGATCCGCAACGGCAATCTCGACATGGTGCACGACCTGACGCCGGAAGGCACGTTCTCGGTGGTGCAGCAGGACCCGCAGATCCAGGGCTGGTTCCCGGGCTTCCCCTATGCCCATCCCGATCCGACGCTGGTGATGGCGATCTTCAACCACCAGAACCCGAAATTCCAGGACAAGCGCGTGCGCTGGGCCCTGGCGCTGATGCTCGATGCGCGCTCCATGTCGATGGCGTCCTATCGCGGCGCGGCGACGCTCTCGGCCATTTCGGTGCCCCCGACCGGCACGCATCCGCGCGACTATCATGCGCCGCTGCAGGAGTTCATGATCAATTACGAGATCGATACGGGCACCAGCAAGGTGAAGCCCTACGATCCCAATATCGGCACGCAGATCGCCGACATGGTGCGCCCGCAATTCGGCGACGCCGTGCCGACCGACGAAACGGCGGTGCGCAACGCCTTCGGCTATGGCTGGTGGAAGCAGAATATCCAGGCCGCAGAAGAACTGCTGACCTCGGCCGGCTTCACCAAGAACGGCAACAAGTGGATGATGCCGGACGGCGCTCCGTTCGACTTCACCGTGATGGTGCCGCAGGAAGGCGTGGTCAATCGTCTGGGCGTGATCATCGCCCAGACCTGGGCCCAGAACGGCATCGGCGCTTCGGCCATGGTGGATGCCACCACCTGGGATCGCCAGCGCGTCGGCGACTATGAAGTCAATATCGCCTGGGCCGTGGAAACCTGGGGCGGTCACCCCGACCTCAGCTTCTTCATGGACAGCTACCACTCGGCCTATGTCGCCGAGCCGGGACAGTCGCAGCCGGATCGCAACTGGATGCGCTGGAAGGATCCGCGCCTCGACGAGATCATCGAAGCCATCCGCAAGGTGGACTTCAACGACCCCAAGGGGATCGAGCTGGGCCACGACTTCATCAAGCTGCATCTCGAAGAGATGCCGAATATCCCGATCATGGCCTATAACGTGTTCTCCATTCAGTCGAACAAGTACTGGACCGGCTGGCCGAACGCTGAGAACAACTATGCCAACCCGGTCACCAACTGGTCGAACGGTCGGTATATCTTCACCCAGATCGCCCCGGCGGCGAGCTAAGCTCCTCCCTGGTGGCCCGGCACAGTCCGGGCCGCTCCCGCGGGGGCGCGGGAAACTGCGCCCCCGACGTTTTTCCCCAGATGAGCGAGCCCCAGAACAAAGGCCTGCCCCCTCCCCCATGCGGAGCCGGGTGCGGCGCCGGAACAAAAAGCCTTCTGCGACGGGATCGGCGCATCGAACTGTGTTCGAGGGCCCGCCCCACTCCCGATGCTCCGGCGGAGCAAAGGGGCAGAGGCCGACAAGATGCCCCACACCCCGGATTTCCCGCCAAGCGTGAAAATCCTGCCCTGACCTGTTGGCGGGGTGCGCGGTGGATGGCGGCGCAAGGACGTTGAGGAGTCCGAATGCGAAGTTATCTCCTGTTTGCCGGAAAACGGCTGCTGCAATTGTTTGCCGTGATCTTCTTCGGCGTGTCGGGGATGTTCTTCATCACCTATCTGTCGCCCATCGATCCGGTGGAGCAGGTGCTGGGGCGGCTGTCGTCACGTTCGAACCTGTCGCCGGAATCCATCGCCTCGACGCGCGAAGCCCTGCAGGCGATGTTCGGCACCGACCAGCCTGTGTTCCAGCAATATCTGAGCTACTGGACGCGCATAGTGCGTGGTGACCTCGGCGCGTCGCTGATGGCATTTCCGACGCCGGCCATGGAACTGGTTATGCGTAGTCTGCCCTGGACCATGGGGCTGATGATTTCAGCGACGATGATCACCTTCGTTGTCGGTAACATCATGGGCGGCCTCGCGGGCTACTTTCAGGACAACCGCTTCCTCAAAGCCTTTGGCGTCATAGCCATGGCTTTGCAACCGATCCCCTACTACATCGTGGCCTTCATCATCCTCATCATCTTCGGCTTCCTCTGGCCGGTACTGCCGATCTCGGGCGGCTTTTCGATGGAGGTAAGGCCGGGCCTTACACCGCAATTCATCTTCTCGGTGTTGCAGCACTCACTACTGCCGGCGCTGTCGCTGGTTCTGGTAGGCTTGGGCGGCTGGTTCATCGGCATGCGGGCGCTGGTCTCCAATATCGTGACCGAAGACTATGTGACCTATGCCGAGCTGGCCGGGGTCAAGCGCCGCACCATTGTGGGCGGCTATGTGATGCGCAATGCGATGGTGCCGCAGGTGATGGCGCTGGCCATCGTCATCGGCCAGGTGTTTTCGGGCACCATCATCATCGAGCAGGTGTTCAACTATCCAGGCCTGGGCTCGCTCCTGGTCGATGCGGTGAACTATGGCGATTATTCCACGGTGATGGCGGTGGCGACGATCTCCGTCGTGGCGGTGGCCTCGGCCATCTTCATCGTCGACCTGCTGCACCCCCTTCTCGATCCACGCGTGCGGGCGGAGTAAGAGACCATGTTTGCCGTCTTCCGCGACCTCATTCGCTATAATGTGGAATTCGCCATCGGCCTGGTGCTGGTGGGTCTGGTGGTCATCTTCGCAGCCGCCAGCTATTTCGCGCCGGTGGATCCTTCACTGATCTACACCACCATTCCCGACCAGCCGCCTTCGGCCCAATTCTGGTTCGGCACCAATTCGCGTGGCCAGGACCTGTTCTGGCAGCTGTCCGAGGCGTTCAAGAACAGCCTGATCTTCGGCCTGACCGTGGCCTTTCTCAGCCGCATCATCTCCATCGCGGTGGGCCTGACCGCCGGCTATGTCGGGGGCTGGGTGGACCGGGTGCTGATGTTCATCACCGACATTTTCGTGTCGGTGCCGATCTTCCCGATCCTGGTGCTGCTGTATTTCGTGCTGCGCAACAATATGGACAGCACCACCATGGCGCTGATCCTGGCCTGTTTCGGCTGGCCATTCGACGCGCGCCTCATCCGCTCCATCGCGGTGGGCCTCAAGCATCGCGAATTCACCCGTCACGCAGTGTTCGCCGGCATGAGCACCCGCAAGGTGCTGATGGAAGAGCACCTGCCCTATGTCATGCCCATCGTGTTTTCGACCTTCATGAACAATATGCTGTGGTCGATCGGGCTTGAGGTGACGCTGGCGGTGCTCGGCTTTACCAATATCAACACCCCCACCATCGGCACGGTGCTCTACTGGGCCAACAGCCACTCCGCCATGGTGGTGGGCACCTGGTGGTGGATCGTCATCCCGGTAATCCTGATCGTCATCACCTTTGTCGGACTGTTCCTGCTCGCCATGTCCATGAATGAATATATCGACCCGCGCAGCCGCCTGCGCCGCATGGGAGCCTGAGCCATGAGCCGTGACAGCAAGGAAGACGTGCTCAAGGTCGAAGGTCTCAAGGCCTACTACCAGATGAACTATTTCGGCGTGAGCCGAGAGGTGCGGGCCGTCGATGGCATCACCATGAACATCAAGAAGGGCGAGGTCTATGGCATTGCCGGGGAAAGCTCCTCGGGCAAGACCAGCTTCATCAAGGTGCTGGCCGCCGCCATTCGTCCGCCCCTGCGGGTGGTCGATGGCACGGTGAAGTACAATTTCAAGAGCGGCCCGATCGACGTCGCCCATGCCAGCCCCGCCCAGATCGAGGCGGTGCGCTGGAAGAACCTCAGCTATATCATGCAGGGGTCGATGAGCGTGCTCAACCCGGTGCGCAAAATTGGCAAGACTTTCCACGATTTCGCGGCGCGGCCGCTGGGTCTGTCGGGCAAGGCGTTCGAAGCGCGGGTCTTAGGCCATCTGGAACGGCTGAAGCTGCCGGCCGAGGTGCTGAATGCCTATCCGCATGAACTGTCGGGCGGCATGCGGCAGCGCGTGACCATCGGGCTGGCGACGGTGTGCCACCCCGAATTCATCATTGCCGACGAGCCGACCACGGCGCTCGACGTGGTGGTGCAAAAGGAAGTGCTAAGCCTGATCCGCGACATTCAGGCGGAGATGAATTCCTCGGTGGTGTTCGTGACCCATGACATGAGCGTGCACGCCAATGTCGCCGACCGCGTAGGCATCATCTATGCCGGGCGGCTGGTGGAGGAAGGCCCGACGCGGCAGATGTTCTTTACCCCCAAGCATCCCTATACCGCCCATCTGGTGGCCAGCCTGCCGCGCATCGGCGATACCCAGCAGCGCCCGGCCCTTGAAGGCCGCCCGCCCAATCTGGCCGATCCCCCGAGTGGCTGTCGCTTCCATCCGCGCTGCCCGCTGGCGGTGGATAAATGCAAGCAGGAGGCGCCGCCCATGGAAGTGGTGGCACCGGACCAGCGCAGCGCCTGCTGGCGCTGGCAGGACGTCAAGCCGTTGGTCGGCGCGGCCAAACCGGCAGGAGTGATGGCATGAGCACGCTGCTCGATATTCGTGACGTCTCCAAGAGCTTCCGCATGGGGGGCCTGTTCGGTCGCAAGACCGTCAACGCGGTGATGGATGCCAGCTTTTCGCTGTCGATGGAGAACCCGGAAATATTCACCGTCATCGGTGAATCCGGTTCCGGCAAGACGACGCTGGCCCGGATGATCCTGGGCTTGGAAGACCCCACGGAAGGCGAAATCCTGTTCAGGGGACAGAAGGTGGATCGCAAGGCCGGACGGGCCGAGCGGCTCAAATTCATGGCCAATGTGCAACCGGTATTCCAGAATCCGTTCGAGGCGTTCAATCCGCTGAAAAAGATCGAGCGCTATCTGGAGTCGACCGCGCGGCGGTTTCTCGACACCTCCGACAAGGCGGTGATCGACCGCGCCATGGACGAGGCTTTGCAGAAGGTGGGGCTGAGCCTCAAGGAAGTGCGGGGGCGCTTTCCGCACGAGATGAGCGGCGGGCAATTGCAGCGCGCCGCCATTGCGCGGGCGCTGATCCCCAATCCGCCGCTGCTGGTGGCGGACGAGCCGGTGTCGATGGTGGATGCGAGCCTGCGCATGAGCATCGTCAATCTGCTCAAGAGCCTGCGCGACGATCTCAAGGTGTCGGTGATCTACATCACCCACGACTTAGCAACGGCCTATTACATTTCCAACCGGCTGATCATCATGCAGCGCGGGCGGATCGTGGAAATGGGCGATGCGCGCACCGTGCTCGACAACCCTCAGCACCCCTATTCGCGGCTGCTCAAGGCCAGCGTGCTCTCGACCGACGATGCCGGCGACGGCAAGCTCAAGACCGATCCGGAAATGGTGAGGCTGGCCGCAGAGTCGGTGGGCCGGGAGGGGCGGCTGGTGGACAGGCCGGATGGGCGCAGCGTTCGGATCTACGAGGGCGCTTAGGGGTGTTGTCGTCGGGCCGTGCCGACCAGAAATGGCCCTCGGATCAAGTCCGAGGGCGGCGCGGCGTATGCGAGAATATCGGACAGAAGTTTTTGGAGTTTGAAATGAGTGCACCGATTTTTCGCGATCCGATCCAGGATGGCGCGGCGGACCCGGTGGTGGTGCGCAAGGAAGGCACCGGTGAATACTGGATGTTCTACACCAATCGCCGGGCACAGATGGACGAGCCGGGTTTCGGCTGGATCCATGGCTCGCCGATCGGGATTGCGGTGTCCAGCGATGGCGGCGCCAGCTGGCACTATCGCGGTACAGTGAAGGGGCTGGATGCGCCCGGAGATGACGGACTCAACACCCATTGGGCGCCGGAGATCATCTGGGCCGAGGGGCAGTATCACATGTTCCTCAGCTATATCACCGGCACGCCGACGCATTGGAAGGTGCCGCGCACCATCACCCATTTCACCAGTCCCGATCTCGAAAACTGGACGCGGGTGGGGCCGCTAAAGCTCTCGAGCGGCAATTGCATCGACGCCTGCGTGTTCAAGAGCCCGGATGGGCTGTGGCGCATGTGGTACAAGGACGAAGGCCAGGGATCGAGCACCTGGAGCGCCACCAGCACCGACTTGATGGACTGGACGCTGGAGGGACTGGTCTTGCCCGGCTCGCCGGATGCGCCGCCGCATGAGGGGCCGAACGTGTTCGAACTGGGCGGCTATTACTGGCTGATCACCGACGAATGGCGCGGCCAGGCTGCCTATCGTTCCGACGATACCATCAACTGGACCCGGCAGGGGTTGATCGGCACCGAGCCCGGCAGCGATCCTATGGACAAAAAGTTCGTTCGCCATGCCGATGTGGTGGTCAATGGTGACCATGCGGCGATCTATTATTTCACCCATTGTCTCTGGGACGAAGTGAGCCAGGCCGCTGGTCCACCCGATATTGCCGCGCGGGCCACGGCCATCCACCATGCGAGACTGACCGTAGTGGACGGCAAACTGGTTTTCGAACGCGACGTACCGGCGGATCTGGCGCTGCTGGCCTGAGGCAGTTCAGTCGAGGTATTGCGAAAGGAAAGCGGCGACATCTGGGAGGACCGGCGCGAGATGTCGTGCCGGTCGGCTGAGGACCAGAAGCGTTTGCGGGTGCCCCAATTGCGGGTAATGGCGCTCTTCGACCGAATTGCCCATGACGCGCAGGCGATTGGCCAGCGCGACGGTGTTGCGGGGCAGGACCAGATTGTCCTTGTCACCTGTGCCCAGCAGCATGGGCGGCGCCTTGCGGGTCACATGCACTATGGGCTGGGTATCTTCCGGGTTGCTGACTCCACCGAAGACGCGCCGCGAGATCGGCCCGTCGAATGGAAAAAAATCGTAGGGACCGGATAGGCCGACCACGCAGGCAATGCCGGCGGGCGACGCCAGCCGGCTTGCATAGGCCGGATGGAGCGCCAGCATGGTGGCATTATAGGCGCCGGCCGAGTGCCCCATGAGCGCCAGACGCGCGGGGTCGCCGCCATAGGTGGCGATGTTGGTTGCGACCCAGTCGAGCGCCGCGACGCCATCCTCGAGAAACACCGGATATTCGATGTCGGGCACGAGGCGGTAGTCGGCGATGACGGTGACATAGCCGAGCGCGGCAATGGCCCGACCGGCGAAATCGTAATTGGTTCGATCGCCGTCGCTCCATGAGCCGCCATAGATGAAAAACACCACGGGACGCGGGCCGACCGACATGCGAGGCGCATAAATATCGAGCCGCTGGCGGGGATGGCTGCCATAGGCGATGCCGCGCGCAAGCTCGCGCGAGCCTGCATCCTTGGGGACGAGGAGGTTGAACAGCTGAAGTAAAGACGGCAAGACAACGCCCCCGGAAACACGCGAGCAGCTACGTGCGCTGATGCCAAATTGTTTCGTCTATAGGGCGACAGCGTGGCGAAAAGAACTAGCGCAGGCGTAAAATGGCTAGTGATTGCGCAGGTTCTTGTCTTGCATAATGATTGTGCATCTCATACCCGTAGGCCATGACGTATGCCGCCCTTTCCATCCTGGTCATTGACGAAAACCGCATCCGGGCTTCGATCATCGAAGATGGATTGCGCGAGGCGGGCCACCACAAGGTGGCGGTGATCCATGACGTCAACGAAGTCGCGCGGACCATCCAGCAATCGGCACCCGACGTGATCATCATCGACCTGGAAAATCCCAAGCGCGACACGCTGGAACACTTCTTTTCATTGAGCCGCGCCGTGCAACGCCCGATCGCCATGTTTGTCGATCGCTCGGACGGCGCGATGATCGAAAAAGCGGTGGAGGCGGGGGTGTCGGCCTATGTCGTGGACGGGCTGCGCAAGGAGCGCGTCAAGTCGATCATGGACATGGCGATATCGAGGTTCAACGCCTTTTCGCGCCTGACGCGGGAGCTGGAAGAAGCGCGCAGCGCGCTGGAAGAACGCAAGATCGTCGACCAGGCCAAGGGCATCTTGATGAAAACACGTGGCCTGAGCGAGCCGGACGCCTATGCGCTGCTGCGCTCCACCGCCATGAACCAGAACCGACGCATCGTCGATATCGCGCAGAGCCTGATCACCGCCGCCAGCCTGCTCGGCCCCTAGGAAATGCTCATGTCTCGTCCGCTGCTCACCGCCGGCTTCCTCCCCCTGCTCGACAGCCTGCTTCTGGTTCTGGCCCACGAAATGGGGTTTGCCGATGAGGAGGGGTTCGACCTGGCGCTGACGCGCGAAACCTCATGGGCGAACATTCGCGACCGCGCGGCGCTCGGGCATTTCGACATTGCACTGATGCTGGCGCCGATGCCATTGGCGGCCAATCTGGGACTGACGCCGCTCGCCAGCAGGATGATCGCCCCGGTCATGGCCGGGCTGGGCAACAATGCCATCACCGTCAGCGCTTCGCTATGGCAGGACATGGCCGCAGCGGGCGCTCCGGGCAACCTCGAGGCCGGACCGGCGGGCACGGCACTTGCCAAAGTGATTGGCACTTCGCCGCGCAAGCTGCGCTTTGGCGTGGTGCACCAGACGTCGTCGCATAATTACGAACTGCGCTACTGGCTGGCCGCGAGCGGCATAAAGCCAGACCAGGACGTCGAGATCGTGGTACTGCCACCCCCTCTCCTACCTGAGGCACTCGGCGCCGGCGGGCTCGACGGCTATTGTGTCGGCGAGCCCTGGAACAGTGTCGGCGTGTCGCGGCATGGCGGCCGGATCGCCACGACCAAGGCCTCGATCTGGCAGTGGAGCCCGGACAAGCTGATCGGCATGCGGGCCGACTGGGCCGAGCGGAACCCAGACACCGTCGCGGCTATCATTCGCGCCATCTACAAGGCGGCGCTTTGGGCGCAGGCGCCGGGCAATCGCCTTGCGGCGGCCGATATCATGGCGCGCCCGGCCTATCTCGACCTGCCCACAGAGATCGTGGCCCGAGCCCTGACCGGGCAGATCGATGGTGGAGCGCAGCTTGTTTCCATCCCCGACTACTTCATCCCGCATGCAGGCGCGGCCAACTTCCCCTGGAAGAGCCATGCGCTCTGGTACTACAGCCAGATGGTGCGCTGGGGCGAAGTGGATTTCAGCGCGGCGAAAGCCGCCATCGCCGCCGACACCTTCCGGCCAGATCTCTATCGGGCCGCGCTGTTACCGCTGGGGATTGCCGTGCCGGCGGAGGACTATCGTCGGGATGGCGACCAGGCCGTTGCGCACCCGGTTGCGGCGCTGAACGGGGACCTGCAACTGGGGCCGAACCTGTTTTTCGACGGCCAGATTTTTGATCCTGCCGCACTCGAGGACTACATTACGCGCCAATCGCCGTGATGGCCTGCACGTGAATTCACCAAATTCAACATGCGCATATATTTTGTGCATGATGCTGCCAGAGTGAGCCGCGGCTGCGTTAAAGGCGTAGAGGTCACATACGCCGCCCGACAGCCTATACCATTGTAATCAATATAATTTCTGCTCCCGCCAGGATTTGGCACGCTTCGTGCAATGCTATTGGCGAATGAGCTCCTCCCAAGACGCTCTTCGGTGTCGACGTCCAGCGTTGGGCGTCCAAAGGCAAGGCTGCCAACAGGTTCGACCGGTTCACACCGGCTCGTATCCCGTTGGCAGCCTTTTTGTTTTGTCGCTCGGTGCAACTGGAGAATGCGATGACCCTGACGACGACTACCCGCCGATCCTTCCTCAAAGGCGCTTCGGCCACGGCTGCGACCCTGCTGGCGGCGAAGACGCTGTTTCCTGCCGGTGCCTTCGCGCAGGGGACGGGCCCTGAAGTGTCCGGTACCAAGCTCGGCTATATCGCACTCACCGATTCCGCGCCGCTGATCATCGCCAAGGAAAAGGGCCTGTTCGACAAGCATGGCCTGCCCGACATGGCCGTCGAAAAGCAGGCCAGCTGGGGCGCGACGCGTGACAACATGGCGCTCGGTTCAGCCAATGGCGGCATCGATGGGGGCCATATCCTGCGGCCGAAGGTGCATCTCTACTCGTCCGGCGCGGTGATGCAGAACAATCAGAAGCTGCCGATGTACACACTGCTCAACCTCAACGAGGACTGCCAGGGCCTGTCGGTGGCGCAGGAATATGCCGAGACCGGCGTGGGCCTCGATTCCAGCCCGCTCAAGGAGGCTTTTGCCGCAAAGCGGGCGGCGGGTGGCGACCCCTCGGTTGCCATGACCTTCCCGGGTGGCACGCATGATCTGTGGATGCGCTACTGGCTGGCGGCCGGCGGCATCGTGCCCAATGTCGATGTCAATGTCATCGTGGTGCCGCCGCCGCAGATGGTGGCCAATATGAAGGTCGGCACCATGGACGCGTTCTGCGTGGGCGAGCCGTGGAACGAACAGCTGGTCAATCAGGGCATTGGCTTCACCGCCGCCACGACGGGCGAGCTCTGGTTCAACCATCCCGAGAAAGTGCTGGGCATGCGCGCGGACTGGGTCGACGCCAATCCGCAGGCAACAAAGGCGATCCTGATGGCGGTGATGGAAGCCCAGCAATGGTGCGAGGCCATGGAAAACAAGCAGGAGATGGCGGAGATCATCGGTCGACGCCAATGGTATAACGTGCCCGTGGCCGACATTATCGGGCGCATCAAGGGTGACATCAATTACGGCAATGGCCGGGTCGAAACCGGCACCAATCTCTACATGAAATTCTGGGGCGAAGGCGGCGCCGCGTCCTATCCCTGGAAGAGCCTCGACACCTGGTTCATGACCGAAAATATCCGCTGGGGCTATTTCCCCGCCGATACGGATGTGAAGGCGCTGGTGGACCAGACCAACCGCTCCGACCTCTGGCTGGAGGCCGCCAGCGAACTCGGGGCCTCCGGGCTGCCATCGGGCGATAGCCGTGGCACCGAAACCTTCTTCGACGGCAAGGTCTTCGATCCCGCCGATCCGCAAGCCTATCTCGACAGTCTCGACATCAAGACGCTGGCGTGACGCCCTGACCGGCGCTGCGGCGCCGGTCCCTTCGTGATTTCCGCAAGGGAGAGCCCCATGACCCTGCCCGCCACCGACGACAGCAATATCACCACCCTGCCCCTCAAAGGCAAACCAGCCACCGTGACCGCCATTGCGCCAGCTGCGCGCAAAATCGACTATGCCGCCATCGGCGCCAATGTGGCTCGCAACGTCATTCCTCCATTGATCGTGCTCGCCATTCTGCTGGTGGTCTGGCAGGTCATTTTCTCACAGCCAGGCTCGTCGCTGCCCCCGCCGAGCGAAGTTTGGAACCAGAGCTACGATCTCATCGTCGATCCGTTCTTCGTCTATGGATCGCAGGATATGGGGCTGGGCCTGCGGGTGCTGACCTCGCTGCAGCGGGTGGCCATCGGATTTGGGCTCGCCGCCGTGGTCGGCGTCGGGATCGGGGCTGTGATCGGTCAATCGATATGGATGATGCGGGGGCTCGACCCGATCTTCCAGATCCTGCGCACCGTGCCGCCGCTGGCCTGGCTGCCGATTTCGCTGGCGGCCTTCATGGATAGCGGTCCCTCGGCGATTTTCGTGATCTTCATCACCGCCATCTGGCCGGTCATCATTAATACCGCCGTGGGCGTGCGCAATATCCCGCAGGATTATCGCAACGTCGCCCGGGTGCTGCAGCTCAACCAGTTCGAGTTCTTCACCAAGATCATGGTGCCCGCGGCCGCGCCCTACATCTTTTCCGGGCTGCGCATCGGCGTCGGCCTCTCCTGGCTGGCTATCGTCGCGGCCGAAATGCTGACCGGCGGTGTCGGCATCGGCTTCTTCATCTGGGACGCCTGGAACAGCTCCCGCCTCACCGACATCATCGTGGCGCTCGTCTATATCGGCGTCGTCGGTTTCGTCCTCGACCGGCTCGTGGCGCTGGTCGGCACTATCGTCACCCGCGGCGTCAGCGCCAGCTAAGGACATCACCCATGACCTATCTGCAAATCTCGGCCGTCGGCAAAAGTTTCACCCGTGGCGCGGCCAGCACCGAAGTGTTGCGTGACATCAACCTCCACATCGACAAGGGCGAGTTCGTGTCGATCATCGGGCATTCCGGATGCGGCAAGTCCACCCTGCTCAACCTCGTGGCCGGACTGACCGAGGTGAGCACGGGCGGCATCGTTCTGGAGAATGCCGAGGTCCACAAGCCGGGCCCGGACCGCGCCGTGGTGTTCCAGAACCATTCATTGCTGCCGTGGCTGACCGTCTATGAGAACGTCAATCTGGCCGTCGCCAAGGTTTTTGGACGCACGAAATCGGCCGCCGAACGCCATGAGTGGATCATGGACAATCTCAATCTGGTGCAGATGGCCCATGCCAGGGACAAGCGTCCGAACGAGATTTCGGGCGGTATGAAACAACGCGTCGGCATTGCCAGGGCGCTGGCGATGGAGCCGAAAATCCTGCTGCTCGACGAGCCTTTCGGCGCGCTCGATGCGCTGACCCGGGCGCATCTGCAGGACCAGATGATGGAAATCCACGCCCGGCTCGGCAACACCATGATCATGATCACCCATGATGTGGACGAGGCCGTGCTGCTGTCGGACCGCATTGTGATGATGACCAATGGTCCGGCAGCGACGATCGGCGAGGTGCTCGACGTACCGTTGGAACGGCCCCGCAAGCGGCTCGATCTGGCCGGGGACCGGACATACCTCAAGTGTCGCGAAGCGGTGCTCAAATTCCTCTACGAGCGTCACCGCTTCGTGGAAGCGGCGTGAGGGCGAACAGATGGACATGCTCGCCTCCGAAACCCTGCCCTCTGCTACGCGTACCGAAAGGCTGGTGGTCATCGGCGCCGGCATGGCCTCGGGTCGCGCGCTCGAACATATCTTCGAAGAGGCGCATGGCCGCTTCGATGTGACCCTGTTCGGCGCCGAGCCGCGCGGCAATTATAATCGGCTGATGCTGTCGCCCGTCCTCGGCGGCGAGAAAGCCTATGAGCAGATCATCACCCACGACACTGCCTGGTACGCGGCGCATGGGGTCAGCACGCGTTTCGGTGAAACGGTGACGGCGATCGACCGCCAGCGCAAAGTGGTGGTCTCGCGCCATGGCGAAACGCCTTATGACAAGCTGATCATCGCCACCGGCTCGGCGCCGTTCATCATCCCCCTGCCCGGCAAGGATTTGCCGGGGGTCATGGCGTTCCGAGATCTCGATGACGTCAATGCCATGGTCGAGGCGGCGCAACGCCCCAACGCAAAGGCGGTCATTATCGGCGGTGGCCTGCTTGGCCTCGAAGCTGCTGCCGCCCTGCGACTGCGTGGCATGGAGGTGGTCGTGCTGCACATCGCCGGTCATGTCATGGACCGTCAGCTCGATCCGGCCGCCGGCTATCTGCTGCAACGTGATCTCGAGGCGCGCGGTATCAAGGTTCACTGCAAGGCGCAGACGAAAGCCATTTTGGGCCAGAACGCGGTGGAAGCGGTGGTGCTCGACGATGGCACCACCTATTGCGCCGATATCGTGGTGATGGCGGCGGGCATCCGCCCCGAAACCCGGCTTGCCGTGGATGCGGGCCTGCATGTCGAGCGGGGCATCGTGGTCAGCGACCAGATGGTGACGTCGGACCCCGACATTTTCGCGCTGGGCGAATGCGTCGAGCACGAAAAGATCGTCTATGGCCTGGTGGCGCCCTTGTACGACCAAGCCAAGGTGCTGGCAAAGACGCTGGCGAAAACCGACGCCGCCTTCCGCCCGGTGCAGACCGCGACCCAGCTCAAGGTGACCGGCGTATCGGTCTATTCCGCGGGCGATTTCGCCGATGCCGAGGACCGCGAGGAAATCGTGCTGCGCGATGCGACGTCAGGCGTCTACAAGCGCCTGGTGCTCAAGGACGATCGCGTCATCGGCGCGGTGCTCTATGGCGAAACCGGGGACGGCCCGTGGTTCTTCGACATGATCCGCAAGGGCACCGATACACGGGAAATGCGGGACACGCTGATCTTCGGCCAGGCCTATCAGGGCGGTGCCGCCCTGGACCCTATGGCGGCCGTTGCAGCCTTGCCGGATGATGCAGAAATCTGTGGCTGCAACGGCGTCTGCAAGGGAGCGATCACTGGCGCGATCGTCTCCAAAGGCCTGACCGATCTCGACGGTGTGCGCGCCCACACCAAGGCCTCGGCCTCCTGCGGCTCCTGCACGCATCTGGTTGAAAAGCTCATGGCGATCACCCTGGGCGACAGCTACAACCCCGCCGCCGTCAAGCCGATGTGCCCATGCACCGAATATAGCCACGGCGATGTCAGGCGACTCATTCAGGCCAAGGGGCTGAAATCCATCCCCGAGGTGATGCAGGAACTCGAGTGGAAGACCTCCTGCGGCTGCGCCAAGTGCAGGCCTGCCCTCAACTACTACCTCGTGGCCGACTGGCCGGGTGAATATGAGGACGACAATCAGTCCCGTTTCATCAATGAGCGCGTCCACGCCAATATTCAGAAGGACGGCACCTATTCGGTCGTTCCGCGGATGTGGGGCGGCATGACCAACCCCAAGGAATTGCGCGCCATTGCCGATGTCGCCGACAAGTTTGCCATACCGGCTGTGAAGGTCACCGGCGGCCAGCGCATCGACCTGCTCGGCGTCAAGAAAGAGGATCTGCCCGCCGTGTGGGCCGATCTCAATGCGGCTGGCATGGTCTCGGGCGCGGCCTATGCGAAGGGGCTGCGCACGGTCAAAACCTGCGTCGGTTCGGACTGGTGCCGCTTCGGCACGCAGGATTCCACCGGCCTCGGCATTCGCATCGAAAAGTTCATGTGGGGGGCGTGGACGCCAGCAAAACTCAAGCTCGCGGTGTCCGGCTGCCCGCGCAATTGCGCCGAAGCCACCTGCAAGGATATCGGCGTCATCTGCGTGGATTCGGGCTACGACATCCATTTTGCCGGCGCGGCGGGCCTCGACATCAAGGGCACCGAACTGCTCGGCCATGCAGACAGCGAGGATGAGGCGCTCGAGATCATCACGGCCCTGACGCAGATCTATCGCGAACAGGGCCATTACCTGGAACGCATCTACAAATGGGCCAAGCGAGTCGGCGTGGACACGATCAAGGGCGCCATCATCGATGACCTCGCCAAGCGCCGTCACTATGCCGAGCGCTTTGCCTATTCGCAGCAATTTGCCCAGGTTGATCCCTGGGAAGAACGCGTCAACGGCAAGGATGCCCATGAATTCGCCGCCATGGCCGAATTCGGGCTGCCACAGGCGGCGGAGTAAGGGCGATGACCGACTGGATCGATATCGGCGACATGCATGCCGTGCCGGCGCGCGGCGCCCGCTGCGTCAACACGCCCAACGGCAAGATCGCCGTGTTCCGCACGGCGGACAATCAGGTCTTCGCCATGGACAATCGCTGCCCGCACAAGGGCGGCCCACTGGCCGAGGGGATCGTGCACGGCGCCTCCGTCACATGCCCACTGCACAACTGGGTTTTCGACCTCGCGACCGGCGAGGCCCAAGGCGCCGACGAGGGCAAGGTGCGGACTTATCCTGTTCAGGTCGTGAATGGGCGGATTTTGATTGCACCCGATGTTCTGATGCTGGTGGCGGCTGAGTGATGGCAGAGTCCCCCTCACCCGTCTCGCGCTGCGCGCGATCCACCCTCTCCCCGAGAGGGAGAGGAATAAGAGTGGACACCGGGCCATTCTTCCCCCTCTCGGGGAGAAGGTGGCGCGAAGCGCCGGATGAGGGGGAGTTCTCGCCATGACCACCCGCACCACCTGCCCCTATTGCGGCGTTGGCTGCGGCGTCCTCGCCACGCCCCAGCCAGACGGCTCAGTCACCATCGCTGGCGATCCCGAGCATCCGGCAAATTTTGGACGCCTCTGCTCCAAAGGCTCGGCACTGGGCGAGACGTTGTCGCTCGAGGGGCGATTGCTGCATCCGGAAATCGGTGATGCCAGAGTCACTTGGGACGAGGCGCTCGACCACGTCGCCAAGGGCTTCATGTCCGCTGTGAGCGAGCATGGTCCCGACTCCGTTGCTATTTACGGCTCGGGCCAGCTGCTGACCGAGGATTATTATCTCGCCAACAAGCTGATGAAAGGCTTCATCGGCTCGGCCAATATCGACACCAATTCGCGGCTGTGCATGGCTTCATCAGTCGCCGGGCACAAGCGGGCCTTTGGGTCGGATACGGTGCCGGGCAATTACGAGGATCTTGAAGAAGCCGACCTCATCGTGATGGTAGGTTCCAATCTGGCCTGGTGCCACCCGGTGCTCTACCAGCGCATCGTCGCGGCCCGGGCCCAGCGGCCGCAGATGAAAATCGTGCTCATCGATCCGCGTCGTACCGTCACCAACGACATTGCCGATCTGCATCTGCCGGTGGCGCCCGATGGGGACGGCGCCTTGTTCGTGGGACTGCTGGCCCATCTCGACCGATTGGGCGTGATCGATAGCAGCTATATCGCTGCGCATACATCCGGGTTCGAAGCGGCGCTGCTGGCAGCGGAGGACTGGAGCATCGAACGGGTCGCCGGTGCGACGGCGCTGTCGGCGGTTTCGATCGCCCGCTTCTATGAACTGTTTGCGCGGACGCGTCGGGTGGTCACCGTCTATTCGCAAGGGGTGAACCAGTCGGCCAGCGGCACCGACAAGGTCAATGCCATCATCAATTGCCACCTGGCCACGGGGCGGATCGGCTATCCGGGCATGGGCCCGTTTTCGGTGACCGGCCAGCCCAATGCCATGGGTGGGCGCGAAGTGGGCGGGCTGGCTAATATGCTGGCGGCGCATATGGAGTTTGTGCCTGAGGATATCGAGCGGGTGTCGCGCTTCTGGGGCGCGCCGCGCATGGCCAGCAAGCCTGGCCTCAAGGCCGTCGATCTCTTCGCGGCCATGGCGCGGGGCGAGATCAAGGCCGTGTGGATCATGGCCACCAATCCGGTGGATTCCATGCCCGAGGCCAATGCCGTGCGCACCGCACTTGCCACATGCCCACTGGTCGTCGTTTCCGACATGAACCGGCACACCGATACGATGGCGCTGGCGCATGTCAGGCTGCCCGCCGCCGGATGGGGCGAGAAAGATGGGACGGTGACCAATTCGGAGCGCCGCATTTCGCGGCAGCGGCCGTTCCTGCCCCTGCCCGGCGAGGCGCGGCCCGATTGGTGGATCATTGGGCAAGTAGCGCATCGCATGGGACATGGTCGGGCGTTCGACTACGAAGCGCCGGGCGAAATCTTTGCCGAACATGTCGCGCTCGCGGGCTTCGAGAACGAGGGCCGCCGCGATTTCGATCTCTCCGGGCTCGTCGATGCAGACTATGAGAGTCTGGCGCCGGTGCAGTGGCCGGTACGTGGCAAGTCCGTCGCACGACTGTTCGCCGATGGAAAATTCTTCACGGCGGACGGCAAGGCGCGCTTCGTGCCGATTCAACCGCCGCCGGCCTTTGCCCTCGCGCCGGGCAGCTTCCTCCTCAATACCGGGCGGGTGCGCGATCACTGGCACACCATGACCCGCACCGGCAAAGCCGCGCGCCTCTCGGCGCATATGGCGGAACCCTTTGTCGAGATTCATCCGGCGGATGCTGAAGCGCTGGGCATTCGTCGGGCCAGTCTCGTCCGCCTCTCGAGTCCGCATGGCCATGTGCTGGTACGGGCGCTGGTGACCGACAGGCAAAGCCGGGGCCAATTGTTCTCGCCCATGCACTGGACCGACCAATTTGCCGGCAATGGCCGCATTGACGCGCTGGTTGCAGGCAAAACCGATCCGGTCTCCGGCCAGCCGGCCTTGAAGATGGCGGTGGTTCATGCCGAGCCGGCAGCAGTGCAACTCTATGGCTTTTTCGTCGCCACAATGAAACCCGACCTTGCCACCGATTACTGGGCACTGGCCCCGGCGCAAGGCGGCTGGCGGGGCGAGTTGGGCTTTTTCGCAGAGCCCGGGGACTGGGCCGCCTTCCTCGCCAAGACTTTCGGCACCGAAGTCGGCTTTCAATCCCTGCGCGACGACAGCTCGGGCCGACGCGCCTTTGCGCTCGTCGAAGACGGCCGGCTGGTCGCCGCGCTCTACACATCGCCCGACCCGGTGCTTGTTTCGCGGCAATGGGCGGTAGGGCTGCTGGCCCAAAGCGACCTTTCTGCCTCGAAAGTGCTGGCCGGGCGACCCGGGGCGGACACACCCGATGGCGGGGCCATTGTGTGTTCGTGCTTTGGCGTGGGCATCAACACCATCGCCGAGGTGGTGAGCCGCCAAGGCTGCAGTTCCGTCGAAGCGGTCGGCGCGCTGACCCGCGCCGGCACCAATTGCGGCTCTTGCCGCGCCGAAATCAGGAGCATTGTCGATGCAAACCGTCTCGCCGCAGCCGAATAAAGCCCGTATCGCGCCGCTCGCCGTCTTGCCGGTGTTCTTCGACCTCAATGGCAAGCGCGTGGTGGTGATTGGCGGGGGCGAGCCGGCGGCGTGGAAGATCGAGCTGCTTGCCGCGGCGGGGGCGCAGGTGGAGGTCTTTGCGGAGGAGGTTTGCGAGGAGCTGGCCGCACGTCCTGCCACATCCGTCACCATAAGTCGCCGCCACTGGACGCCCCACGATCTGGCCGGTGCCGCTCTCGCCATTGCCGATATTGAGGACGATGCAGAGGCCCATACCTTCATCGCAGCCGCCAAAACGGCATTGGTCCCGTATAACGTCATCGACCGACCGGAGTTTTGCCAGTTCCAATTCGGCGCCATCGTGAATCGCTCGCCCGTGGTGGTGGGGATTTCCACCGCTGGGGCAGCGCCCATTCTCGGGCAGGCAGTGCGGCGGCGCATCGAGATGCTGCTGCCCCAAACCCTCGCGCTTTGGGCGCAACTCGCCGCAAAGCTCCGCGACGAAGTGATGGACCGTCTCGCCCCCGGCGCGCAGCGCCGCGCCTTCTGGGAGCGACTCGCCGAAAACGCCTTCGGCATGCGGGCGCCCGAACCGGCCGACGCAGACCCCGGTTTTGCCGCTGCACCCCCTGCAGGGCGCGTTACGCTGGTGGGCGCGGGTCCGGGAGAGGCGGAACTGCTGACGATCAAGGCCGTGCGTGCGCTGCAATCGGCCGATGTCATCCTGTTCGACGATCTGGTCTCGGGCGAAGTGCTCGAACTGGCGCGGCGCGAAGCCAAGCGCATGCTTGTCGGCAAGCGGGCGCAACGGGAAAGCTGCGCGCAGGAGGATATCAACGCAATGATGCTGACCCTCGCCCGGCAGGGCAAGCACGTGGTGCGGCTCAAATCCGGCGACCCGATGATCTTCGGGCGTGCGGGCGAAGAAATCGAGATGCTGGAACGCGAAGGCATCGCCGTCAGCGTGGTCCCCGGCATCACCACGGCATTGGCACTGGCAAGTAGCCTCGGGGTCTCCCTCACCCATCGCGACCATGCCCAATCGGTGCGGTTCGTGACCGCTCATTCGCGGCGCGGTGGCCTGCCGTCGACGCTGGACTGGCGCTCGCTCGCTGATCCCGCGACCACACATGTCTATTACATGGCCCGCCGGACCTTGCCTGAGATCGTGGCGCGGCTCATGACCGGGGGCATGGGGCCCGATACAGCGTGCGTCATCGCAGCCTGCGTCGGTTCGAGCACGCAGCAGACCTGGCGCGGCACGATCGGCGACGCCGCCAAGGCAGTCGAGAATTTTGCGCTCTCCAAACCCACGATCTTTGCCGTCGGCAATGCTCTGGCCCAACGCGACGCCAGCGCGGGCGATTTGGCCGCGGACGGAAGCGCCGGAATGCAGGATGCGCGCCTCGCCGCCTGCCAATAGCGCCGACACAGTGATCACCCCGGTTTGAAGCAGGGGGGATAAGGCGCTGACGAAATCAAACTTGCATAGTCAATTTTGAATATGTTAGCGTCCCTTGTCTCGTTGGAGGACGAGACGTGACAAGGGAGGAATTATTGTCTTCTGAACCCATTTCTCTGGGAGCACGCCCGCATGCGCGGCGCCTGGCAAGTGTTGCCATGTTGGCGCTGGCTGCTGCTGGCGCGATGCCCGCGCATGCCCAGGACGCGGCCCCCGGCACGGTGCTGATCAGCGAGCAGGACTGCCAGCGCAACAAAGACGCTGGTACAATTACCTATATTTCGGGCTATGGCTACTCCGCCAGCGCCGGTCAGGTCGATGTTTTCCTCGCCAAGGAACTGGGCTATTTCGATGCCCTGTGCCTCACCGTCGACATCAATGCCGCCGGCGGTAACGGTCAGCTGCTGGTATCGTCGGGCCAGGCCCAGTTTACCGCGCTCGGTTCGGCCTCGGACGTGATGCTGGCCGCCGCGAACAGCCGCAATCTGACGGCCGTCGCCACCTATGGCAGCACCTCGCCGTTCTCGATCTTCGCCAATGAAAGCGTCAAATCGCTGAAGGATCTCGAAGGCAAGCGGCTGGGTTATTTCATCAATATCACGCCTATGGCCCTCGCCATGCTCGATGCCGCAGGCGTCGATGTGAACAAGGTCGAACTGGTGAAGATGACCAATTACGACCCGACCGTGGTTACCCGCGGCCAGGTCGATGCCATTGTCGGCTATGCATCCAACCAACCGCAGACGCTCAAGGCCATGGGCCTGCCATTCAGCGAATTCCTGCCGTCCGAACTGGGGCTGCAGGGCACCTACAACGTCATGGAAGTGAACAGCAAGTTCCTGGCCGAGCATCGCGAAACGGTGGCCGACTTCATGCGTGCAACGCTGAAGGCGCTCGATTTCTGCCTCACCGAGGAAGAAAAATGCGTCGACCTGATCAGCAAGCTCGCCGCCGACAACAACCAGGGCTCGGCCTTCCCGCGCGAGCAGCAGGCCCGCACCTGGGGCGTTGAATCGGAATGGGTGCGCTCGAGCACATTCGGCCCGCCGGGCGTGCAGACCGTTGCAGGCTGGCAGAGCGAATATGAAATGGCCCAGAAATATGGTGGGCTCAAGAACCCGCCGGCCATCGAAGAGATGATGGACCCCGATCTGGTTGCCTCGCTCTACAAGGACGGCACGCTGATCTGGCCGGGACAGTGACCATTTCCATGTCTGCCTCTGTTCACGCTCTCGCGGATCGACACCCCGGCATTGCCGGGGTGGAGGTCGCCAATATCACCAAGAGCTTCGGCCCCGACGATGCCCGCGTCACCGTGCTCAACGGGGTGTCGCTGACCATCCGCAAGGGTGAGTTCGTGTCGCTGATCGGCCCCAGCGGTTGTGGCAAATCCACCTTGCTCAAGGTGGTTGCCGGACTTTCATCCGCCGATGGCGGCACGGTGACCATCAATGGCAAATCGGTGAAAGAAGCGGCACGTCGAAAGGCCATCGGCCTTGTGCCGCAATCCCCGGCCCTTCTGCCCTGGCGGACCATTCTCGACAATGTCAGCCTGCCGATCCGCATCAACCCTGAAGCCAATGCCGGTCGGACATTGCGCGATCCGCGCGAAATTCTCACCAGTTTCGGCCTGGGCAAGGCGATGGATCGCTATCCGGCCCAGCTGTCGGGCGGCATGCAGCAGCGCGCCGCCATTGCCCGTGCCTTCGTGTTCGACCCCGACATCCTGTTGATGGACGAACCGTTCTCGGCGCTCGACGAGATGAACCGCGACCAGCAGCGCATGGGGCTGCTCGACTTCTGGCAGTCGAACCAGAAATCAGTGCTGTTCGTGACCCATTCGGTGCCCGAAGCGATCATGCTGTCGGACCGTATCGTGCTGATGGCCGCCCATCCCGGGCGGGTCGCGGAAATCATCGATGTCGATCTGCCGCGGCCACGCAACGAGGCCATGTATGCCAGTGACGCCTTCCGCGATCTCGAGGGCTATGTGCGCTCGGCCCTGCGCAAGGTGATGGAGGTCGCCCATGTCTGAGACCTTGGTTGCGCCCGTTGAGACCAAGCGCAGGACCGCATCGCCGATGGCGCGACTCGTCAGCGATTGGGTGCCGCCTGCGGTGACCTTCGTATTGGTGGCAGTGCTGTGGCAGCTGGTGGCCCTCAACAACCCCTATGTGCTGCCCACGCTGGATGCCATCGGGAACAGCCTGGCCAGCGATCCGCGCATGTATTGGGCCAATATGCTGGTCACTTGCCAGGAAATCGCCATCGGCGCCGGCGCCGGCATTCTCTGTGGCTTCCTGCTCGCGGTGCTGATGTCGGAACTGCCGATCGTCGAAAAGGCGGTAATGCCGCTGATCGTGGTGATCATGGTCACGCCGGTCGTTGCCATCGCCCCGGCATTGGTCGTGGCCTTCGGCTTCGGCATGCTGCCCAAATACATCGTCACCGGGCTCGTGGTGTTCTTCCCTATGCTGGTCAATTCGCTGGCCGGTCTGCGCGATGTCGACCAAAAGGCGCTCGACGTGTTCAAGACGCTGCATGCCAGCCGCTGGGAAGTGTTCCGCGACCTGCGGTTTCCCGGCTGCATGCCCTTCGTCTTTGCCGGTCTGCGCATCGCCATGCCGCTGGCCGTGGTCGGTGCGGCGGTGGCCGAGTTCGTGGCCGCAGGCCAGCAGGCGGGCCTGGGATCGCTGGTCACCATTTCGGCGGCGCAGGCGAACCTGCCGGTCACCTGGGCGAGTATCGCCCTGCTCTGTCTCCTCGGCGTGGTGCTGGTGTCGCTGCTGGCCCTGCTGCGCAAGCGCGTCCTCTGGTGGAGCGACGCGGATGTGATCGGGCGCTGAGGCGCCCATCACCCTCCCCAATTCACGAAAGACCATACCTATGAAAAAGCTGCGCTTTGGGCTGTTCGAAAACGCCCAGACCAATGATTCCGGCACGTCCACCTGGCGCCATCCCGACAGCGAACGGCACAATTTCGATACGCTCGATTATTGGCTCGACATTGCCCGCATGTGCGAGGACGCCAAGCTCGACTTCCTGTTCCTGGCCGACGCCTGGGGCTGGGCCGATGTGAAGGGCAAGCGCCCGGACATCTGCGACACCGAAGGGCTGGACCTGCCGCGGCTCGATCCTGCCATTGTCGGCGCGGCGCTGCTCTCGGCCACCGACAAGCTCGGCATCGTCATGACTGGCTCGACCCTGCTCGAACAGCCCTATGCCTTTGCGCGCCGCATGCAGAGCCTCGACCACCTGTCCAAGGGCCGCATCGGCTGGAATGTGGTGACGACGGGCACGGCCGAGACTGCCGTCGCGGCCTTCGGCGTGCCCATGGTGGCCCATGACGAGCGCTACAATATGGCAGACGACTTCATGGCGCTGGTCTATAAGCTGTTCGAGGGCGCCTGGGAGCGCGACGCGCTGGAGCGCAACAAGGCCGGGCGCTATGCCAATCCAGACAAGGTGCACCGCATCGCCCATGACGGCCCCTATTTCCGCTCGCATGGCTTTGGCAACGCCTCCTATTCGCCCCAGGGCACGCCGGTGCTGTTCCAGGCGGGCTCGTCGGATCGCGGCAAGGCTTTTGGCGGCAAGCATGGCGAATGCATCTTCCTGGGTGGCGGCACAGCGGAAAAGCTGGCTGCGCAGGTCAAATCAATCCGCGACGAGGCCGTCGCCAATGGCCGCGATGCCAACGCGATCAAGCTGATGAGCGCCTTCTCCTGCGTAGTCGCGCCCACCAGGGAAGAGGCGCAGCGCAAGCATCAGGAGATCCTCGACGCGCAGACGCCCGAGGTGGCTGTCGCCTCCTATGCCTGGTTCACGGGGCTCGACCTGTCATCCTTCGATCCGGCGACCAAGATGAGCGATCTGCATACCGAGCTGTCGCAGACCCAGATTGCCCGCTTCGGCGACAAGACCGTGGGTGAAGTGCTCAAGGACTGGCATGCCCATGGCGTGCGCACCAATCCCTATGTCGGCACGCCCGAGGAGATCGCCGATATCCTGTGCGATCTGGCGGAAAAGACCGATCTCGACGGCTTCCTGTTTACCCCGCTGATTCAGCCCACTTCGACCCGCGACTTCATCGAAATGGTGCTGCCCATCCTGCGCGAACGGGGCGTCGCGGCATCGGATTACGAAGGCGACACGCTGCGCGAACGCCTGCTGGGCACGCCCACGCCGATGCTGCGCGACGATCACCCCGGCGCGGGCTATCGCAAGCTTTAGGTGACAGGCGCCGGGGCGACATCAGTCGATGGCCGCCCCGGCGCACCGGCTTCGCCGTCGAAGACGTAGTGGCCGGCGAGAATGCGGTCGTAGAGCCCGCGCGCCCATTCCTGTTCGGCGCGCAGGCGGACGCTCGAGAGCTCGAAGATCTCCCGGACATAGGCCGGCGTGGTGGTCGAGCGGGCCACATCGGCGATGTCGAAGCCGTTGCTGGCGATCTTGGCGTCGATCTCGGTGATGCGGAATTTCAGGGCAGCAACGACTTCGGGGCGGCTGAGCAGGAACATGAAGGAGGTCAGCGCCATGACCGGCTTGGGGTCGAAGGTTTCGACGGTCCAGAGGGTTTGGCGCAGCAGGCGCATCAGTTCGACCACGCCCTGCGGGGTTGTCTGGTAGGTGGTGCGTTCGGGCCGATTGCCGGAGGCTTCCGTGCCGGCCTCCTGAATATAGCCGTCTTGCTTGAGCGACTTGAGTGCATTGTAGATGGAGCCAGGCTGGATATTGGCCCATTCGTCGACATGCCAGGTCATCAGTTCGCGGCGCAGGAAGTAGCCATGCACCGGTTCGAACTGGCGCACGGCGCCGAGCACGACCAGGCGGGTAATGTTGGACATGACGCGTCTCCAAGGTGATGGCCAGAGCTGATGCTTGCCACCCTTTTACAAATGGATTAGCGTCATCTCAAATAATCAAATTTGACTACAAGGGGTGGAGATGTTGGATCAAGAGGCTGCAGGGGCATTGCGCCGGGCTTTCTCGCTTTTTCCTACTGGTGTCGTCGCCATGTGCGCAGAGGACGAGGACGGGCCGGTGGGCATTGCCGTCAATTCGTTCAGTTCGGTGTCGCTGGATCCACCGCTGGTTTCGGTATGCGTGGCGCGCCAGTCCACCACCTGGCCCAGGCTAGACCGCCTGCCGCGCATCGGCCTCAGCATTCTCGCTGCCGATCAAGAACGGCTGTCGCGGCAATTGTCTTCGCGCAACGGCGACCGCTTTGCCGGCGTTTCGCTGGCCCGGGGCGAAGGCAGCGCGCTGTTCATAGACGGGGCGACGCTATGGCTCGACTGCAGCATCCATGCGCGGCTGGAGGGCGGCGACCATTTGATCATCCTCTTCGAGGTGCACAAGACCACCGTGTTCCCCAATGTCGCCCCGCTGGTCTTTCACCAGAGCCAGTATCTTGGCCTTTCCCGCGCATCCTGACTGTCACTCGATCCGTATCGACGGTGTGGTGGTGCATGGCGACAAGCGCGGCCGGGTGCTTGGGTTTCCCACCGCAAACCTGGCCGTGGACGCGGTGTCAGCGCCGCTGCCGGCGGACGGGGTTTATTGTTGCCAGGTCGATCTGGGGGACAGCGCTGGGCCGCATGGCGCCACCTGCAGCATCGGGCTCAACCCGACGTTTGGTGACGTCACCAGCACGCGTGTCGAAGTGTTCATCCATGATTTTGAGGGCGACCTCTATGGGCAGCGCCTGACGCTCCGGGTTCTGACGTGCTTGCGGGAAATGCGCCGGTTCGAGAGTGTGGCGGCGCTTATTTCGCAGACCGAGGCGGATGTGCGGAGATCACGGGCGCTGCTGGAAAGGGTTTGGCGGTAGGTGGGGCACCGCCTGGAGATGGCCGTTCGCCGGTGGGCGTTTGCTGAACCTGCAGCACCCCCACCTAACCTCCCCCTGTAGAAGGGGGAGGGAGAGCAGGCGCCGAAGCTGAAGCGCCTCTCAACGCGCTCAAAGTGAACATTCCGCTGCAAAAGGGGAGGAGCCGCGTCGTGTTTGGTGTGCGATGTCGTCAGCCACACAGGCAAGCCTCACTGCCCGGGACGGGTCATTCCGGTTTCCAGATGGGCGAGGTCTCGCGCTTGAGCGGGCCCATATGGGCAATATCCTCGCCACGGCGCATGGCGATGTTCATGCGGAAGGAATTGCCGATACGTTCGGAGCGTTCGATGAAGAGCGCTGAGATCGCGGGTGGGCAGAGCTCTTCGACCGTTTCGCGGAACAGGCGCAGCCAGCGCATGAAGTGGGCGTCGCCCAGTTCGGGAATGGCCATGTGCTTGGGCATGGGGCGGCCAGTGAAACGGCCGGTGCCGAGCAACATGGCGGACCAGAAATCGGCGATCTTGGCGAGATGAGAAGGCCATTCGGCGTCGGGGATGACGCGATTGAACACCGGGCCGACGACGTCGTCGCGGCGGGCCCTGGCATAGAATTCATCGACAACGGCGCGGATCATGGTCTCGTCGAGGCCGTCCGGCGTGTCCCAGCCGATGCGGGTGAGGCGCGTAAGTTCGGGCGGACGCTCAGGCAGAGACATGGTCGGTGGCCTTGATGGAATAGGTGCAGCGGCGGCCGCCGCTGACGATATGATCCTGTCGCTCGACGTCCACGCCAGGACCCAGAACGCTACGGAACACGTCGATTTCGGCGCGGCAGAAATTCTGGCAGGCGGTGGCGGCTGCGCAGATCGGGCAGTGATTTTCGATGAGCAAGAGCGAGCCATCGGGCTGTTCGGTCCAGGCGGCCATATAGCCTTCGGCGCTGCGCAACTCAGTCAGGGCGGCGACACGGTCCTTGAGAGTGGCGGCGTTCGCGGTGGCGGCGAGGTAGGCCCGGCGCGTGTCGGCCTCGCGCGCTGCAATGATGGCGTCGAGTGCCGCATCGCCGAGATGGCTGCGCACGATATCGAGCAATTGCACGGTAAGCGCTGCATGGGTATCGGGGAAGCGCGCCTGCGCCGCAGCGGTGAGGCTCCACACCTGGGTGGGGCGGCCAACGCCGGCGGGCACGCTTTGTGGCTCGACCAGACCCTCTTCGGCAAGGCGCACCAATTGCTGGCGCGCCGCCTCGCCCGAGGTGCCGAGCCGCTCGCCCAAAGCAGCGGCAGAGAGGCCGCCCTGCATCTTGAGCGTCATCAGCACCCGCTCGGCAGGATTGCGGGGAGACCAGGACGCATTTTCCAAGGTCGAACTTGACATATCAGCGGAAAGGGTTTTCAAAGCCATTGCTTGGAAATTAAACGCCTCGCGCCAAAAACGCAAGGCACCGGCCGGTCGACAATGTCGCAGCGGCCGGAATCGACCGAAAGGAAACCCGAAATGAGCTTTTCGCTGCCCACCCTGCCCTATTCCGTCAATGCCCTCGCCGAGCGCGGCATGAGCCAGGAAACCCTGGAGTTGCACCATGGCAAGCACCACCAGGCCTATGTGACGGCGCTTAACGGCTTCGTGGAGAAGAACCCGGACCTGCAGGGCAAGTCGCTCGAAGAGATCGTCGCTTTTGCCAAGGACAAGGCGGATCTGGCCCCGGTTTTCAACAATGCCGGCCAGCATTGGAACCACATTCACTTCTGGCAGGCGCTGTCGCCGAAGGGCGGCGCGCTGCCGGGCAAGCTCGAAGCCAAGATCGTCGAGGATTTCGGCTCGGTCGACGCCTTCAAGGAGAGCTTCAAGACTGCCGCCACCACCCAGTTTGGGTCGGGCTGGGCCTGGCTGGTGCTCGGCACAGATGGCAAGCTCAAGACCACCAAGACCCCGAACGGCTCCAATCCGCTGGCCACGGGCGAAGGCAAGCCGCTGCTCGGGCTCGATGTGTGGGAGCACTCATACTATGTCGATTTCCGCAATCGTCGCCCGGACTATGTGAGCAACTTCCTCGACAAGCTGGCCAATTACGAGTTCGCCGAAGCCAATCTCGGCTGATCTTGTTCCTGACCCGACAGTTCCGGTCTTGCCCCGCGCGGGGCAAGACCAAACTTCGTTTGCACCGATAGCGACTCTGCGCGATGACTACGCTCATGCCCGAATTCGACCTGCCCGACACCATGGCGCTCCGCCCGCTTCGCCGCCCCACCGTCAGCGATGCCGAGTTTCGCGCGGCCATGTCGGGCATGGCATCGACGGTGCATGTGGTGACGGCGCGGCGCGGCGATGAGCGCGTGGGGCGCACGATGACCTCGGTGATGTCACTGTCGGCGCACCCGCCGGCGCTGCTGATCTCGGTGGATATCGTCAGCCGGCTGGCCGATCTCATCGCGCGCACTGGCGGGTTTTCGCTGGCCATGCTGGCGAGCGACCAGACGGCGGTGGCCGATGCCTTTGCCGGCAAGGTGGCGGCCGAACACCGGTTCACGCATGGGCAATGGGGCCAGTGGCCTTCGGGCCAGCCAATGCTGCTTGGCGCGGCGACGGCGCTGGATTGCGAAGTGATCGGGGCGATGGAAACAGGCACGCATGTGCTGTTTGCCGGCGCCATCATCGAGGCCGAGACTGCAACCGAGCGGCAGCCGCTTATGTGGCACCGGCATGGCTATCACCAGCCCGGCGGGCTCGACTGACCCGGCACAAGGTGCAAGACTGCGACCGACTCGGCCCGATGCAACGGCCTCAGCCGCGTTGCGTTCTCCCGCTCATCTGGAGAGGATCTTGCCCCGCTACTTCTTTCACTACCGCACCGACAAGGAACTGATCCGCGACCCGGATGGCAGCGAACATGCCAATCTGGAGGCCGCCGAGCAGAATGCCGCCGAAATCGGCCGCGCCATCATCGACCGCGTCGCGGGCGAAGGCGGGGAAATGGACCTTCCGCGCTCCATCGAGATCACCGACGCCTCCGGGCGCGAACTGCTTTACGTGGTGTTCTGGGCCGGACCGAAAATCGGGTCGGGCCCGGCAACGCCGGTGGAGCCGGCGCTGCTGCATTAGGCCGGTTCTCACATCTCCCGCGCCAGATCGGCGAGAAGGCCGGCGGCGACGCTGAGGCGGGAGACGGTGACGCCGCCCAAGGTGAGATCCCGGACTGCCGCCACAGTGCGATCGACGGCGACAGCGCGTTGCGTGCGGAAGGCGTCGAGGGAGCCTGAGGCGAGCACGTCTGCCGTGACGTCGCGCAAGGCACGCATGATATTGGCCAGCGCCCGGTCCAGCGCCATGCGGTCGAAACGGTCTTCCAGCACGATGGCGCGGCCATCTTCGATGATGCGGAAGAGATCGAAGAGATCGGCGGCGGCGAAATAGGCGGTGGCGGCGGTTTCGATATCGACGCCGCTGCGCTCGGCAACCAACACGATATCGCTGGCATGGCCGAGCAATGGCAATTCGGAGATAGCTGTGGCCAGCATTTCCGGGACGCCGTGGGTGGTGAGACCGCGGGTACGGGCGTCAAGGGCCTGGCGTTGCGCTTCCGGCAGGAGATCGGTGGCCAGGCGCAGGCGCTCGACACCGCTCCGGTAGCGGCTGACGAGGCCGGCAACGTCGCTGGCGATATCGGTATTGCGGAGGAACCAGAGCACTTCCTGGCGCAGGAGCGCCGCGACCTGGCCATAGAGCGCCAGTTGCACCCCACCGGGGACGACACCATCCAGCGCATCGATGCCGGCATTGAGATCGGTCAGGCCGTAGATATCACGCACCGCGGCGAAGGCCAGGGCGACTTCGCCGGCGCTGGCGCTGGTGGCGGCCATCAACTCGGCGACGAAAGCGGGACCGCCGCGATTGATCATGGCATTGGCGAGGACCGTGGCAATGACTTCGCGGCGCAGGCGATGGGTCTGCACGGCATCGGGATAGGTTCGGTTGAGCGTGGGCGGGAAATAGCGCGGCAGTTCGCCCGCGAGATAATCGTCGTCGATGGCGGTGCCGGCGAGCAGGTCGGCGTAGAGATTGAGCTTGGCATAGGCGAGCAGCACCGCCAATTCCGGCCGGCTGAGGGCCTTGCCCTCGGCGGCGCGCTGGGTGAGCACGGCGTCGCTGGGCAGGAATTCCACGGCGCGATCAAGGTGGCCGTCGGCTTCGAGCCCATCCATCAACAGGCGCTGGCCGGGCAGCGCCGAGAGGCCCTGCCGTTCGGTGAGCGAGAGCGCGAGGGTCTGAAGGTAATTGTTGCGCAGGCAGAGCGCGGCAACCTCGTCGGTCATGGCGGCGAGGAAGGTGTTGCGCGCCGCCTGGTCCAACTGGCCCGAGGCGAGGATGGGCGCCAGGGCGATCTTGATATTGACCTCAAGGTCGGAGGAGTTGACGCCGGCGGAATTATCGATGGCATCGGTATTGATGCGTCCGCCGCCCAGGGCGTAGGCGATGCGGCCGCGCTGGGTGACGCCGAGATTGGCGCCCTCGCCCACCACGCGGGCACGGAGCTGGTCGGCGGTGACGCGAATGGCGTCATTGGCACGGTCGCCGACGGCGGCGTCATCCTCACCGGATGCCTTGATGTAGGTGCCGATGCCGCCGAACCAGAGAAGGTCGACGGACGCGGAGAGAATGGCGCGCATGATTTCGGCCGGGGTGGCTGCGGGGGCGTCGAGGCTGAGGAGCGCCTGAACTTCGGGCGACAGAGGGATCGACTTGGCGGCACGGGAGAAGACGCCACCGCCTTGGGAAATCAGCGCCTTGTCGTAGTCCTGCCAGCTGGAGCGCGGCAGTGCGAAAAGGCGTTGGCGCTCGGCAAAGCTGGTGATGGCGTCCGGATTGGGGTCGATGAAGATGTCGCGGTGATCGAAGGCGGCGACGAGACGGATTTCGCGCGACAGCAGCATGCCATTGCCGAAGACGTCGCCGCTCATGTCGCCAACACCGGCCACGGTGAAGGCTTCTGCCTGGATATCGCGATTGACCTCGCGGAAGTGGCGCTTGACCGCTTCCCAGGCACCACGGGCGGTGATGCCCATTTTCTTGTGGTCATAGCCGGCTGAGCCGCCGGAGGCGAAGGCATCGCCGAGCCAGAAATTGCGGCTGACGGCAATGGCGTTGGCGGTGTCGGAGAACTGTGCGGTGCCCTTGTCGGCGGCTACCACGAGATAGGGATCGTCGCCATCGCGGCGGATTGTCGAAAGCGGCGGCACCACGGCGCCATCGACGAGATTGTCGGTGATATCGAGCAGGGCCACGATGAAAATGCGGTAGCTTTCGGTGCCTTCCGCCATGAAGGCGTCACGCGACATGCCGGAGGTGAGGCGCTTGGGCACGAAGCCGCCCTTGGCGCCGACCGGCACGATGACAGCATTCTTGACCTGCTGCGCCTTGACCAGTCCCAGCACTTCGGTGCGGAAATCCTCCGGCCGATCGGACCAGCGCAGGCCGCCGCGGGCAATGGCACCGAAGCGCAGATGGATGCCCTCGACGCGGGGTGAATAGACATAGATTTCACGATAGGGACGCGGGGCGGCCATGCCTTCGACGCGGTGGCTGTCGAACTTGATGGCCAGGGCCGGCCGGTGCTCGCCGGCTTCATCGCGCTGCCAGGCATTGGTGCGCAGGCTCGCTTCCACCAGATTATGGAAGCGACGGATGATGGTGTCTTCGTCGAGCGAGGACATGGCGTCGAGCTGGGCGGCGATTTCGGCGCGGGCGGCCTCGGCTGAGGCTTCGCCATCCGGCTGTGCCGGATCGTGGAGGGCGGCGAAGAGAGTGCAAAGGGCCTTTGCCGCAGTGTTCTGGTTGACGAGGACCTGGGCGATGTAGCGCTGGGAATAGGATGTGCCGACCTGGCGCAGATAGCGCGACAGGGCGCGCAGCAGGGCAGCGTCGACCCAGTCGAGCTCGGCTTCGGTGACCAGCGTATTGAGCTGGTCGCTCTCCGCGGCGCCGGACCACACGGCCATCAGCCCGGCTTCGATGGCGGGACCACGAGCGGCAACGTCGAGGGCGCGGCCGCTGGCCGGCTCAAGCACCATGTCATGGAGATAGAGGGGAATGCCATCTCGCGGCACGATCGTATAGGTGCGCTCGTCGATGACGCGGAAGCCAAAATGCTCGAGCATGGGCACGCGGTCGGTAAGCGGAATGGCGGTGGCGCGGTGGTAGAATTTCAGCCCGAGCGCCCCTTCCGCTCCGGCGCGCTGGCGCAGGCGGATGGCGACATCGCCATCGGGCAGAGCACGGAAAACGGCGATGTCAGCCAGGGCATCCTCGATGGTGCTGCGTGACTGGTAGGCGGCCGAAAAGGCCTGGCGGAAATCGCTGATGGCGCCAGGATCGGGCGCAGCGACCACGAGCCGGTCCCAGAAATCGCGCAGCATGGCCTCGACGCCGCTTTCCAGCGCCTGACGGGTGGGCTGCGGCGTGCTGCCGCCGACCCGGCCGATAATGACGTGCAGCCGCACCAGTTCACCCTCGGGAAAGTGCGGATAAAAGGCGGAAACGCGCCCGTCATAGGCCTGCGCAAGGAACTGGGTGATGCGGGCGCGGATGGCGCCGTCATAGCGGTCGCGCGGCACATAGACGAGGACGGAAACGAAATTGTCGAAGCGATCGATGCGCGGCAGGACGCGGACGCGGGGGCGATCATAGAGCGCGGCGATGGCCTCGGCAAATTCGGCCAGCTGAGCAATGTCGATCTGAAAGAGTTCGTCGCGCGGATGGGCATCGAGAGCGCCGAGCAGAGTGCGTCCGGCATGGCCGAGCGGATCGACGCCGGAACGGCGCATGACCTCGGCGATCTTGCGGCGGATCAGGGGCACATCGGTATGTGGCGTTGACAGGGCCTGGGCGGTAAACAGGCCCACGATCCGCAGCTCGCCTGATGCCTGGCCGCGCTCGTCGAAGAGTTTTACGCCGACATAGTCCATGTGCACGCGGCGGTGGACGCGGGCCCGCAGATTGGCCTTGGTGACCAGAACCGGTTCCTGGCCTTTGACGAAGTCGACCAGTTGCGGGGTGCTGTCGACATAGTCGGGACCGCTGCGCACCACCTTGAGCGCTGCATCGCGCATGATGCCGAGGCCGGTGCCGTCCACCGGTTCGAGCGCGTCGCCCACCAGCCGATATTCGCGCAGGCCGAGAAAGGTGAAATTGTGCTCGGTGAGCCATTCGAGGAAGCGCTGCCCCTCATCGCGCAATGCCGGTTTGGCGGGGGCGAGCCCGCCCATGGCCTTCAGCACGCGCTCCAGCATCGGCTGCCAGTCGCGCACAGCCTGCCGCACGTCGTCGAGCGTGCGGCGCAGTTCGGCAATCAGGGCATCGCTGTCGGCAACGGGGTCGCTATGGATGTGCAGGACGCTGACCGCAGCGCCGGTGTCGCCCATGACCTTACCCCCGGCAACGCGCACCACCGGATGGGCGAAGAGCCGCACCGCTCCACCCATAGCCCGGAGCGCCGCAAGGGCGCTGTCGACGATGAAGGGCATGTCGGGGCAGATGATGTCGAGAATGAGCGGATCGCCCAGCTTTTGCGGCGGGGTCGCCTCGATGCGGGTGCTATCGAGGGAACCGGCGAGAAGACGCTCATGGGCATGCCCGAAGGCCGCCATCAGTACCGCCATATCGGCGCGCGCGAGATCGTCGGGATCGGCGGCACGGATGGCCTCGACCAGGAAACGGGAGAGGCTGGCATTGTCGCCGGCATGCTCCATCGCCCGATCCAGCAAAGACTCGACGCGCCCGTCCATAGTGCCCTCCCCTGACTCGCCCAAGCACCTTAGGCGGTTAACCCCGCCCTGTCTCTGGTCCCTTGGTCACAGGGGGCATGCAAGGCTGGCGATTAAGGGGGAGAGGAAGACGACCATTGGGAACGGCGTCGCGACCTCCTAAAAATGCATAAAGCGGACCAGCAGGCGATAGAGACGGCGGCAAGGCAATCGCGCACCGTCCCTTCACCCCGGTTACTGTCAGCCTTCATTGGCCATGGTTTTTTTGAACTGGGCCAAGTGCCTGGACTGAGCGTCGATCATCTTCTCCCGATACTGACCGTAGATGATGTCGGTGTCATGCAGCGTCACACCGGGGATGGTCGGCGAGGCGAAAACCGGCAGCTCAATGCCTTTTTCCGCCAGCTTCTGGGCGGTGCGCGATACCAGTTCGTGCATCATGATCATTGCAAGCACGGTCGAGGAGCCCGAAACCGGGCGGCTCCAGCCCTCGATCGGAACGATGGCATCTTCGACCGGTGCGCCGGTATCGACGACGATGTCGGCCGCATGCGGCAGGCGTTTTCCGGAGCTATGTGTCGCCGGCTTGCTGGCATTGGACTTCGCCGTGATGGCGATCACGGTGAGACCGCGTTCCTTGGCGTAGAGGGCGGTATCGATGCCCGAGGCATTGCTGCCCGAATGGCCGAAAATGACAATGGTATCACCGGGATTGAGCGGCTGATGATCGAGGAACTTCTCAGCGTATTTCTCTGTGCGTTCGAGCCAGAGCAATTCGCGCACACCGCCGGCCCCCAGAATGTTGTGCCACATGACGCGCGGGTCGGTCAGCGGATTGAAGCCGAGATAGGAGCCATAGCGCGGGTAGGTTTCCTGCACCGGCAACACTGAATGGCCCGAGCCATAGAGATGCACGAGGCCGCCATTGGCGAGGGTTTCGCTCATGGCCTTGGAGGCAGCTTCGAATGCGGCTTCGTTTTCGCCGGCGGTCTTTTCGGCGATTGCCGCGAGCTTGGAAATGAAGAGAGTGGACATCGGGTCTGGCCTTTCAAAACTAGACGTAGAGGGTTGAGCGAATTTCGTAGCGGTCGGCCCGCATGGTGGAGACCGCGAATTCGAAGGGGCTGCGCTGGTCGAAAGTGATGCGTTCGACTTCGAAGGCGGGTGTGCCGACAGGCAGTTCGAGATCGGCGGCATCTCCCGATGCAACTGCCCCGACGCGGTAGACTTCCTTGGCCTTGACCGGTACAATGCCGGCATTGTCCTTGAGCCAGCGATAGAGCGAGCCGATCTCTGACGCGGCTTCGAAAAGCCCGGGCGCGCGCGCGGCCGGCAAATGGGTTGTCTGGATGCCGATGGGATCGCCATTTCCGAGTCGCAAGCGCCGCAACTGCACCACCATCTCACCCTCGGGAATCTCGAGCGCCCGGGCAATCTCCCCCGTAGCGGCAATGGTATAGGCCGCCAGAAGGCGGGTTCCCGGCGACAGGGCGAGGGACTGCATCTCGTCGGTGAAGCTGGTGAGCCCACGTACACCAGCCACCATGGTAGCTGAGCGCACGAAGGTGCCGCGGCCGTGCTCGCGCCGCAGCATACCTGCTTCCTCGAGATTTCGCAGCGCGTGGCGCAGGGTGATGCGGGAAATGCCGAGCATCTCGCAGAGCCGGTCTTCATTGGGGATCTGCAACCCTGCGCCCCATTCTCCCTGGTCGATAAGATCGCGCAGCGCCATCTCGGCCTGATGCCAGAGCGGCTCAGGCCTGCGACGGTCAGGCCGCACCAGGCCCGTAGGTTCGTCGCTCATGCTGTCCTCCTCCAGCTTGCGCCAAGCGCGCCTGCAAAGGCGGCTCCGACGAGCCCCGCCTTCGACCCGTGCACAGCCGGCACTATTCGGACACCCCGCAAATGGGGCGGTATGCACCGGTCCACGTGTCGGCGCAGCATCGGGCCGATGACGTCGAACGCATCCGCCACCCCGCCCGCAATGATTATTGCTGACGGGTCGAGCAGCGCCACCGCCGCTGCGATTGCGGTGCCAAGAGCATGCATGGGACGCTCAAGCGCCGCCGCTGCCTCGGCCTTGCCGGCACGTGCTGCTCCAATGAGTGCCTTGCCGTCAGTGAGCCCGAGCCGAGCAGCAGCCCGGTCAAGAGTGCGCCCCGCCGCCTGCCGTTCGAGCCAACCGCTCGTATTCTCACCAGCGTCGTCCAGCGCCGCCGTAGCCCAGCCGAAAGAACAGGCGCCGCCGCCCTGGCCAGAGATGATCGTGCCCGAGGCCAGCACGGCGGACCCGATACCCGTGCCAATAGCCAAAAGCACGGCATCTTTCATGTCACGTCCTGCTCCGGTGTGCATCTCAGCAAGCAGGCTGAGCTGTGCATCATTGCCCAGGCCGACCGTCACATCCGGGAACGCCACCTCCAGGTCGAGCCCGTCGAGATAGGAGAGGTTGGGAACCCACCGGCATATGCTGCCCTGTGCCAGACCGGGAATGCCGAGGCCCAGCCGGCTCGCCTCATGCGCTTTGAGGCGCTGCGCCACGAGGCCCACGAAGTCCTCTCGGCTCGGAGGCGCCGGCACATCGTCAACCAGCTTGACTGCTGCGGGATCGGCACTTTGGGCAAAGCCGATGCGACAGCGGGTGCCACCAAGGTCTATGGCAAGGATGGCGCTCATCCCTTCACTCCCGTGGCAACTATGGAGTCGACGAAAAAGCGCTGCAGGAACACAAAGAGCACGACCGGCGGCAGCACCGCCAGCGTCGCCCCCGCCATGACGAGGCCGGTATTCATAGCGCCTCGATTGTAGCTGAGAAGCCGGCTCAGCGAGATGACGATCGGATACTGGTCGGTGTTGCCCTGTAAAACCGTCAACGGCCAGAGATAGCTGTTCCAGTGATAGACGAAGGCAAAGAGCGTCAGCGCCGCAATAGCCGGCAACACGGTAGGCGCCACGATTTTGAAGAGAATGGTGAGCTCGGACGCCCCATCCACCCGAGCCGCGTCGATCAGGTCGTCCGGAACGCCCTTGATGTATTGACGCATTAGAAAGATGCCGAAGGCGTTGGCGAGATTGGGAACGACAACGCCGAACAGGCTGGCATTGAGACCGAGATAGCCGGTGATGCGGTAGAGCGGGATCAGTGTCACGATGGGCGGCAAGAACATGGTGCCGATGAGCGCTGCGAAGAGCCAATCGCGACCCTTGAAGCGGTATTTGGCAAAGGCGTAGCCCGCCATGAGACTGGTGATCACGATTGCGGTGGTGGTCACCAGAGCGATGAAGAAGGAATTGAGGAACGAGCGACCCAGTCCGACCACATCGGCAACTTGGGAATAGGCATCGAGATTGGGCGAACCGGGCCACCAGACCGGAGGCACCTGCATGCTCTCCTGGGGGGTCTTCAGGCTCGATAGCACCATCCAGGCAAGCGGGAAGGCCGCGATCACCGCAATGGCGATGATAACAAGGGTAAGGGCACCCTCCTGCCAGGTCCGTGCATGGCGTCGATAGAACTGCGCGCCACCGATCATCGTTGTTCTCCCCGATCTCGCAACAATGCGAACAACAGCACGATGACCACGATCAGTGAGAGCATGAGCGTTACCGCCATGGCAGAGCCCAACCCACCCTGGGCGCGCTCGATGCCAACGCGGCGGATATGATAGGTCAGCACATTCGTGGAATTGACCGGCCCGCCCTGAGTAATCAGCGCCACCGGCTCAAAGACCTGAACTGCATTGATGACGGCGATGACGGCCGAGAACAGCAAGGTGTTGCGCAGGAGCGGCAGGGTTATCCGCCAGAACTGCACCCAGGCGGAGGCACCATCAACCTTTGCGGCTTCATATAACGAGGGCGGGATCTGAGTCAGTCCGGCTACCGCCAGAACTGTGAAGTAACCCACCTGCTGCCAAACATTGAGGATGACGATCGAAACCAACGCGGTATTGGGCGCGGAGAGCCAGGTCTGCGGCGGAATGCCGACCCAGCCCAGCATCTGGTTGATCGGCCCCTCTGTTGGCGAATAAAGCTTGGACCAAACGAGCGCCACGGCGATCATGGGCACCATATAGGTCGAGAACAATACCGTTCGCAGCAGGATGCCGCCAGGCGCAAAGGTCTGATGCACCAGAAGCCCAAGCAGCACCGAAAGCGGCAGGATCAGCGCCACCGAAAGACCGGTATAGATGCCCGTATTGATGAAGGCGGCGCGAAAGTCGCGACCGATCGAGGTGGGACCCAGCAGATCGGCAAAGTTGGCAATGCCGACAAAGCGCGCCGTGTCAAAACCGGTTTGTGTCGACCATTGCGTGAAGGACAGCCCAATGGTCAGCACCATGGGCACGAACACGAATAGCGCGATAAGCCCGGTGGCAGGTGCAAGCATGCCTATGGTCGAGCGACGGTAGCGGCCAATCATTGGGGGGCTCTATCGTGAGGGAGACTGGGTGGAGTCAGGGCCCCACCCGTCTCTGGAGAGTGCGAACTACTGCGCGTTGCGCGCCAGGATTTCAGTAGCGTCGGATTGTGCATTGGCCTGGGCTTCAGCAGCGGTCAGCTGTCCGAATTGCATGGCCTCGAGGGTCTGCTGCAGCGCCTCCGAAAATTCCTGACCGCCCAAAACCACCGGGAACGGCTTGGCATCAGCCAAGGTCTCGGTATAGCCGGAAAGGAAAGGATCGCTGGCCAACCGGTCACCAAAAGCGGTCACGTCCGAGGTGCGTGAAGGCAGGATGCCCATGGACATCAGGATGTCGCCCATGGCCGAGGCGCCGTTCTCGCCGGAATCCGGGCCATTCAGCCAGGAAAGGAATTTCCAGGCGGTTTCCTGCTCCTCAGCGCTGGCCTGCGCGTTCACAACGGTCATCCAGGAATAGGAGATCGAACGGGCGGTGTCACCCGAGGGACCAACCGGAATGGGCGCGGTGGCGATATCGGCAAAGGCATCGCCCATGCCGGCCTTGAGAGCGGATTCCCACCAGTTGGCCATGATGATCATGCCGGTCTTGCCGGAAACGAAGTTGTCGAGGAATGGGCCGGTGGTATTGGCGTCGGCCGTGGCCATGGCCGGATCGGAGTAGCCCGAGGTTATGAGCTTCTCATAGAGGTCGAATGTCTGTTTGGCCGCTTCGCTGTCGAGTACCGGCTTGCCATCCACGATAAGATCGCCGCCGTTGGAAACAAGCAGGGAGGCGAAGGGGTGTAACACGCCTGCGGCCCAGGAGTTGATCAGGCCAAATCCCTGCTGGCCCTTGGACTTGTCCGTGAGCTTCTCGGCTGCGGCCAGGAACTCTTCCCAGGTCGCCGGCGGTGCCGTGATACCGGCTTCATCGAACAGGCGCTTGTTATAGTTGAGCGCATAGACGTCGATCTCGTTGGGAATGCCGTAGAGTGAACCGCCCACCGAGGCCGCGCTGACCACGCCGGCCGGCCAGTTTGCCTTGGTGTCGGCGGCAATATCGTCGCCTGCCGGGCTTACCAGCTTGTCGCGCGCCAGGTCCGGGAGCCAGGCATCGTAAATGCCCGCGATGGTCGCCCCGCCCGCGCCGCCGCCAGAGGTGCGTAGCGTGGTCAGCAGGTCACCGAACGGCACCGCCCGCACTGTAACGGTATCGCCGGGGTTGGCTGCCTCATATTTTTCGATGGCTGCGTCGAGCAGCGCCACTGTGTCGGGCCCCCAGTGAGTCAAAAAAGAAATCTCGGCAGCCTGAGAAACCGCTGCACTCGACATCATGAGCGTCGCTGCAAAAGCGAAGCGCCAACCGTTGCGTAAGTTCACGACCATTCTCCCATCCTTAAGCCGCGGCTTCTCCAACCCGCAGCGCCACTAGAGTGTTATGACGTTATAACGACTGTCAAGCGGCTATTCGCTTACTGGTACCTGCCGGCGCCGTGCCTTGGCCAACAGGTGAGATCATACCAGCAGACGCCAAAGGGACGGAGCGGCGTCAAAGACGCTTTCCCGGATCGCTTTGCTCATTCGGGCGAAACAACACAGGTCTTAAATGTTCGCTGACCGGGGACCTCAGGATCATGCTGCACAAAGCCGACTGAGACGGTATTTTACGCGGATTGAAGGAGCCTGCTACCGAAACGAAAACGGCTGGGAAGGAACACGTTCCCGGACGACAATGGTTGGCCGCGATTGCCTTGCGCAGCGCCATCCACTCTGCGGGACTACGCGGCAGAGCGATCCTCAAATTTAAGACCCCGCGCCATCTCCGTCTCGAACCACCGCCGAACAGTTTGCATCATCCTATTGGAGCGATCTTCCCGCCAGGCCAGGAACCAGTAGCCCGACCGTTTGGCCATGCCGAGTGGGGCAACAAGGCGATTTTGCTCGAGTGCGTCCCAGACAGCAGGCCCCGGACCGATTGCTACCCCCTGCCCTGCTTCTGCCGCCTGCACGCTGAAAGAGAGGCTGTCATACCAGACACAATCGCGCGGCGGCAGCACCACGCCCGCCTCCCGGGCCCAATTGGTCCACATGTCCGGTGGCCAGCGAATATCGAGGCGCGGCAGGGTCCACATCGCCTCGGAGTCGATGCGCCGGCCTGGGGCGATCATTGGGCTGAGCACGGGCCCGAAGGTTTCCGGCGCCACCGGCGCGACCACCATGCCAGGAATATCGAGCAGCTTGCCGACACCCACGTAAAGATCGATGGAGCGATCGGCCGGGTTGATCTCGCGCGTCCAGGTGGTGATCCGCACCGACACTCCGCCCAGCGCTTTCTCAAGGCTTTGCAGGCGCGGCACCAACCAGCGCAGCAGGAACGTATCCGGCGCCGTCAGCATGATGGTGGATTGATCATGCAGCGCCTTGAGGTGCTCGGTGCCGCGATTGATCGAGGCCAGCGCCTCGGTGAGCGTGGCGGCGAAGGTGGCGGCCGCCGGGGTGAGACGCAGCGAACGATTACCGCGCTCAAACAAGGGCACGCCCAGCTCATCTTCAAGATTTTTGATATGGCGGCTCACCGCTCCATCGGAGACGTGCAACTCCTCGGCAGCGCGTCGAATGCTGCCGAGACGCGCAGCGACCTCGAATGCGCGCATGGCATTGAGCAGGTGCAGCATGGTTTGCCTCAGGAAAAGTCAATCGAAAGGTAAAATAGTCTGCTGTTGCACTTCTGTCATCTGCCCTAGCGTCAACCGAACTTTTGGAGGGAGTTACAGCGGAGGTCAGGGTTTCTGGTCACTGCGGAATTACCTCAGCAAAACTAGGTCATGGAAGAGTCTGCCGCTGTGAGTGTCACCCACCGTATCATCATCGATTGCGATCCCGGCCATGACGACATGGCGGCCATCCTGCTGGCCGCATGGCATCCTTCGATCCAGCTCGAAGCCATTACCACCGTGTGCGGCAATGCGCCTTTGAGCCATACGACCAATAATGCGCTGCGCATCGTCGATGCGTTCGGGCTCAATGTGCCGGTTTATGCTGGCGCCGAAGCGCCGCTGCTGCACCGCTACGCCTTTCCGGCCGAATTCCACGGGCCCAGCGGGCTCGATAGCGCCGGCGAAGATCTGCCGCCCGCCAGCAGTGCGGCCCAGAGGCAGCATGCTGTCGAGGCCATTATCGAACGGGTCGAGGCGGCACCGGGGGAAATCACCCTGGTGGTGATCGGGCCAATGACCAATCTGGCGCTGGCCCTGGCGCTGCGACCGAGCCTGGCCCAGACGATCAAGCAAGTGGTGTTCATGGGTGGTTCGGCCACCGAGGGCAATGTCACCGCGGCGGCCGAATTCAATATCTGGGCCGATGCCGAGGCGGCGCGGATGGTGTTCCGCTCCGGCGTCAAGCTGGTGATGTTCGGGCTCAATGCCACGCACCAAACGCTGATGCGGCGCCAAGACGTGGCGGCGATCCGCGCGGCGCGGGCCGGCAGCAATCCGGTGGCCGACATCATGGATTTCTACTGCGGCACCTATTACAATTTTGCCGGCGCCGACAAACCCGGCGCGCCCATGCACGATCCCTGCGCCATTGCCTGGCTGATCGACCCCACCATCTTCGAGCTTGTGGAGCGCCCGGGCGAAGTGCTGGTCGGCGCCGATGGCGGCTATGGGCAGACGCTGATCGACATGCGGCCGCAGGATGCGGCGCATGATACGCGCATCAAGAATCTCGCCGTGGCCGTGAAGGCCGATGCGCAACGCTTTGCCGCGCTGGTGACCCAGGCTCTGAGCTGGGCTGCCGGCCGCATGACCTCAACACGATAAAGGGTGCCCCAGATGAAGATTATCCAGTTCGCCATCGCTGCCGGCCTTGCGGCCAGCCTGCTCGCCGGCACCGCGCTGGCCCAGGACAAGACGCTCAACATGATCGTCATCGAAGGTGGCGACACCACCGCGATGCAGGCCGTGGTCGATGCCTACAAGGCCGATCATCCCGGGGTCACCATCAACCTGCAGGCTTATCCGTTCGCCCAGTTCTTCCAGGTCGCCGAACTGCGCCTGCGCTCGGCCGATGCCGGGATCGACCTAGTCTATGTCGATGCACCGCTGCTGGCCAGCTACGCCTCGCGCGGGTTCCTTGCGCCCATCGATGCCGGGATTGACACCAGCAAGCTAGTGCCCGGTGCGCTGGCCGCCGGCCAGTATGAAAGCACCCAATATGCGCTGCCGATCAACAATTCGGCGCAGGTGCTGTATTTCAACAAGGCCCTGTTCGAGGCCGCCGGCATTACCCCGCCCGCCGGGCTGACCAAGGGCGAGAGCGCCACCCAGGCCGAGGTCGACACGCTGGCCTCCAGCGAGCGCTGGACCTGGGAACAGGTGGCCGATGCCGCGCGCAAGCTGACGGTGTCCGAGGGTGGCCGGACCACCACCTATGGCTTTACCGTCGAGCAGTTCGGTGAGCTCTACCAGCTGCAGCCGTTCGGCGAGTCGCTGGGCAGCCCAGTGATCGGGCCGGACGGCTACACCGCCAAGGGCTATCTCGATAGCGAGGCATGGACCAAGGGCGCGACCTTCTGGAGCAATCTCTACAATGAATGGGCGGTGAGCCCGAAGAGCCTGGGCTATGGCGAGGCCGCCTCGCTGTTCGGCAATGGCCAGCTGGCCATGTTCGCCGGCGGCACCTGGAACCTGCCAATCCTGGGCGCCACCGATATCGACTTCGGCGTCGCCCCCTATCCCTATTTCGAGGGCGGCTCGGTGGTCACCCCCACCGGTTCCTGGTATGTCGGCGTCAATGCCGCCTCGGCCAACCAGGTCGAAGCCATGGATTTTGCCAGCTATCTGACCACCAGCGATGCCGGTACCAAGGCCTGGTTCGACAGCCTGCAGCAGCTGCCCACCTATACGCCGCTGCTCGACACCATCAGCACCTCGCCCGATTACGACGCCTTCCCGCAGAACGTCTTCCGCCTGGGCGTCTATGACTCGCTGAACACCGCCGTGGCTCGTCCGGTGACGGCGGCCTATGGGCAGCTGCAGGACGCGTTCCGCACCGCGTTTGTCGATATCGCCAATGGCGTGCCGGTTGCCGATGCGCTGTCCAGCGCCGTACAAAAGTTCGAGGCCGCCGCCTCGCGCGTGGCGCAGTAGCAATCAGCGGGCGCCCGACCTCCCGCGGGCGCCCCTGGAGGAAACGACAATGTCCCGATCGCGCAGTCCAGTTCTGCTCATTGCGGCCCTGCTGGCGCCAGCGCTGATCGGGCTTGTCGTTTTCCGACTTTATCCGGTGGCCCTGGCCGCCAGCGACAGCCTGTTCAACATGGTGCGCGGCCAGCAGGTTTTTGTCGGGCTGGACAATTATGTCTCGCTGCTGACCGACCGGACGTTCTGGAAATCCATGCAGGTGACCTTCTGGTTCAACCTGCTGATCAACCCCATCCAGATCGCCCTCGCCCTGGGGCTGGCGCTGCTCTATGTGCAGAATTTCAAGGGGGTCACGCTTTATCGCGTGCTGTTTCTTATCCCCATCGGGGTGTCGCTGCCCACCGCCGTGATCATCTGGCGCATCATGCTCAGCCAGGACGGGCTGGTGAACGGGCTGATCGGCATTGCCGGCGCACCGGCGCAGCCCTGGCTCACTTCGGAAAGCCTGGCGCTCTATTCGATCATTGCCATCGCCACCTGGAAGGGCATTTCCTACTGGATGATCTTCATCATCGGGGGGCTGCAGACCATTGCACCCGAAATCTACGACGCGGCGCGCATTGACGGGGTCAAATCCTGGCAGAGGCTGATTTTCATCACCATTCCACTGCTGCGCCCGACGCTGCTCTTCGTGCTGGTGGCCGACGTGACCATCAATTTCCTGCTGTTCGCGCCGATCTTCATGCTGACCCAAGGCGGGCCCGCCGACAGCACGAATGTGCTGATGTACGAGGCCTACAAGTCCGGCTTCATCTTCGGAGACATGGGGCGGGCCATGGCCATCATCGTGGTGGTGGTCGCCATTCTCCTTGTCATCGTGGGGCTGCAGTTCCGGCTGCTGTCGAACCGGGAGGCCCGCTCATGAGCGCGCGCGACATAGCGCCTAAAAGGGCGCTGGGCCTGGGGCTCAAGCACCTGGCCTATCTGGTCATCGCCTTCATCTTCGTGCTGCCGCTCTGGTGGGCCGTGGTCTCATCGCTGCGGCCCAATAGCGCCGTGTTTGCCGATATCTTTCCGTTCACACCGCAGGCGCTGCTGCCGAGCCCACTGACTTTCGAAGCCTATACTGGGGTGTTCGAGCGCGGCTTCGGGCAGATCATCGCCAACACCATGCTGGTGGCGCTAGTGACCATGGTCGCCGGCCTCCTCGTCAACGGGGCGGCAGGCTTTGCCTTCGCCATGTTCGAGTTCAAGGGAAAGAAGGTGATCCTCTCGGCTGTGATCATCAGCTTCATGCTGCCGTTCGAGGCCATTGCCCTGCCGCTTTATACGGTGACCCAGCAATTGGGGTGGCTCGACAATATCGCGGCGCTGATCGTGCCCAGCGTCGCCAATGGGCTGGCCGTGTTCCTGTTCTACCAGTTCTTCAGCCAGGTGCCGAAGGACTATGCCGAGGCGGCACGCCTCGACGGTGTCAGCTGGCTCAACATTCTCATGCGCATCTATGTGCCGTTGTCGCTGCCTACTTGCATCAGTGCGGCGCTACTGCTGTTCATCTTCCAGTGGGAGGCCTTTCTGTGGCCGCTACTGGCCATGCCCAGCCAGCAGTTCAAAGTCATCCAGGTCGGCATGGCCGCCTTTCAGCAACAATATCAGACCATCTGGAACCAATTGTTTGCGGTTTCGGTGATTACCGCCCTCATTCCAATCGCCTTGCTGATGCCCCTGCAGCGCTACTACGTGCAGGGCCTGGCGGGCGCCGGGATCAAGGGCTGAAGGAGCCAAGCATGGCAGGTCTTGCCCTTTCAAACGTGCAGAAGGCCTTCGGGCAAACCCAGATCATCCACGGGGTCGACCTCGATATCGCCGATGGCGAATTCGTGGTGTTTGTCGGCCCTTCGGGCTGCGGAAAATCGACGCTGTTGCGGATGATTGCCGGGCTCGAAAGCGTCACCGATGGCAAGATCGCCATTGGCAGTCGCGATGTTACCGATGTGGATCCCTCCGAGCGTGGCGTCGCCATGGTGTTCCAGTCCTACGCGCTTTATCCGCATATGAGCGTGCGCGACAATATCGGCTTCGGGCTCAGGATGAACGGTGTGCCGCGGCTGGAGGTGGACCGGAAGGTGGCCGATGCCGCCGCCGCTCTGCATCTGACCGATTTGCTCGACCGTAAACCCAAGCAACTCTCCGGCGGGCAGCGCCAGCGCGTCGCGATCGGCAGAGCCATCGTGCGTCAGCCGGACGTCTTTCTTTTCGACGAGCCGCTGTCCAATCTCGACGCCGAATTGCGGGTGCAGATGCGGCTCGAAATCGCTCGACTGCATGCCGAGCTGGGCGCGACCATGATCTACGTGACCCACGATCAGGTCGAGGCCATGACCCTTGCCGACAAGATCGTGGTGCTGCGCGCCGGGCGGGTGGAGCAGGCAGGAACGCCGCTATCGCTCTATGACGATCCGGCAAACCTGTTCGTCGCCGGTTTCATCGGTTCGCCGCGCATGAATTTCCTGCGCGCGGCGCCGGACGTCGATGGCACGATCCGCCTCCCCGATCATGGCAATGTCCCCGTGCCTCTGACGCTCGCTGCGGCGCCACAGCCCGCCCAAAAACTGCTGCTCGGCATTCGCCCGGAGCATTTTGCGCCGAACCAGGATGTACGGCTTAGCCTCAAGGTTGATCTCGTCGAGCACCTTGGCGGGGCATCCTACGCCTATGTCGGCTCGGGCAGTGCCTATCCTCTGACGATCGAAATGCGCGACGCTCGCGATGTCGGCCGTGGCACTGTTCTCGAGACCAGCTTCGACTCCAGGCGTGCATTTCTGTTTGACGCGACGACCGGCGAGCGCGTGCGATGAGCGAGGCCAAGACCACATCCGTCGCTGATCTGCCCAAGGTCGAGCTCCATCTCCACCTCGATTGCTCGATGAGCTTTGAAGCCGTTGCCGCTCTCGTGCCCGGGATGACGCGGGAGCGGTACCGCTCCGAATTTCTTGCCCCTAAAAAATGCGCCAACCTCGTCGACTATTTCCGCTATCTCGCCGCGCCGCTGGCCTTTTTGCAGACCGGGTACGCCCTGCGTGTCGCCACCATGGACCTCATGCGTCAGCTGGCCGAAGACAACGTCATTTACGCCGAAATTCGTTTCGCTCCGCACCTTCATCAGCGTGAGGGCCTTCGCAGCGATGAAGTTGTCGAAATCGTCCTCGCGGCCCTCGACGAGGGCAAGACCCTCTACCCCATCGAAGCCCGGCTCATCCTTTGCACCCTTCGCCCCGATGACACTGCGCAGGGCTTTGACATTCTGGCTCTCGCGGAAAAATACGCGGCACGGGGCGTGGGCGGCATCGACCTTGCCGGTGACGAGGCCGGTTATGGACTGGCCGAACATATCCCGGTGTTCCGCCGCGCCGCCGACAGAGGCGTCAATGTCACGGCCCATGCAGGTGAAGCTGCGGGCGCCGAGAGCGTGGCAGAAGTGGTCGCCAAGCTGGGTGTTCGGCGCATCGGCCACGGTGTGCGCAGTATAGAGGATCCCGCCGTCATCGACCTTCTCCTCGAGCATGGCGTGCACCTTGAGGTCTGCCCCTCGTGCAATATCCAGATCGACGTCTTCCGGACCTACGCTGACCACCCAGTCGACCGGCTGCGCAAGTCCGGCATCCCACTCTCCATCAATACTGACGCTCGCGGTCCGACGGATTTGACGCTTCGGCAAGAGTATCAAAGGCTCGACGCGGTTTTTGGGTGGACGACGCGCGAGTTTGTCGCGGCAAACCTCAACGCCATCAACGCAAGCTTCCTTGCGGAATCCTTACGGACCAAATTTTCCAATGCCTTGATTGAGTTCGTCAGCGCGAGCGAAACGACGCCTTAGCCGAACCTCGAGCGAGTGATCTTGCCCTTTTCGAGGTGCCGCCCAGACCGCGGCGGCCGTCGATGTAAGGCTGGTGGCGAATGACGGCCATAGGCAATCCAGACGGGTGCGTGCTCTACAGACGATCGTCGTGCTGCATCGGTTTACGTCGCCCTTTGCGGTGGCGGGTGTTCTGCCGACTTCCTCCCCCCCGTCGGCATCACCACGGAAGGCCTGACTTGCGCCATGCGGTTGGGGACAAGTCGCTTGTCGAGACACTGCCGCTTTGGGGAGCGCATGCTTTTTCAGGGAGGCGCGATTGATAAAATGGGCATGAGTTTTCGGTGCAGCCATTTTGGCGAGCAAAGCGTTTCCTCGGCCACCAAGGGCAAGAATGTTTACCCCTTGTTAAACTCGATTGATCTGGTAGTGTTTGTATCGACATCATTCCGGGGGCATGCATGCCGAAGGTTTCTCAGCTTGTGTCTTATGCGGCCCTGGTCGCTGCCATGGTTCTGACCTTGGCCATCACCGTCCATTTCGGCGCCTTTTAAGGCCTGCGCCCGATCGCACCGCGCCAGCGGCCAGACGCCCGGCGCGCCATGCTAACCGAAAGTCTGCCTTGTCTGATAGGTGCGGTTGGGGACAGTGGGGCATCGAAAGGATGCTCCTCATGACCACTCTGCTTGACTGGCTGCGCGCCCAAACCGACGACGCCGATCTCGGCAGCGTCATTGTTTCCATGGCCGCATCGGGTGTGGAAATCGCCTCGGTGCTGCGTCAGGCGGCAATCAAGGGTCAGATCGGGGTGGTCGGCGCGGTCAATGTGCAGGGCGAGGCGCAAAAGGCGCTCGACGTCATCTCAAACGACATTGTTTTGAATCAGTTAGGGCAAAATCCTGCCGTGGGGATTCTGATCTCGGAAGAGATGGATGAAGCGGTTGAGATGGCGAATCAAGGCCGGTTCATCGTCGCCACCGACCCGCTGGACGGGTCTTCGAACCTCGACGTAAACGTCACCGTGGGCACGATTTTTTCGGTGCTCGGCGTGGCTGGCGGCTTGCTGCAGCCGGGACGGGCGCAACTGGCGGCGGGCTATATCGCCTATGGCCCGGCGATCAATCTGGTGCTGCGCATTTCGGGCGATGTGGCGGTGTTCACACTCGATGATGCGGACCAATGGGTTCTCACCCAAGCCAAGGCCAGCGTGCCGGACAGCACAGCCGAATATGCCATCAACACGGCGCGCGACCGGTTCTGGGACGCGGCGACCACTGGCTATGTGCGCGAGAACGTCGCGGGAGAAACGGGGCCCGCCGGCAAGCGTTACAATATGCGCTGGGTGGGATCGATGGTGGCCGATGTTCATCGCATCCTGATGCGTGGCGGCATTTTCCTCTATCCGCTCGACAGCGAGACCCGCGCCAAGGGCGGCAGGCTGCGGCTGCTCTATGAAGCCAATCCGATGGCCTGGCTGATCGAGGGCGCGGGTGGACGCGCGACCACCGGGCGGGAGAGCCTGCTGGAGGTGGTGCCCACCGGCATTCATCAGCGCATTCCGGTCATTCTCGGCTCGTCTGAAGAGGTCAAGCGGGTGGAGGCCTGGTACGCGCGGGGATAACGGCCTCGACACAAGCATCGCGGCCAACGCGAAAATTGCAACGTTGCCGGGGTTTGGGTAGAAGGCTCGGGAGATTAGTGCCGGGCCGCATGGCCGGATGGGAGCCCCGATGAGCGACGCCAAATTTTCCCTGCCCAAGACCAATGCCGGCGCCTGGCAGATCCGGCCGTTTCATCGGCAGTATCTGATGGAGCAGGCCAATCGGCTGTTCGATTTCTTCGAGGCGGCCTCGATCAACCCCAAGGGCGGGTTCTACGAACTCAGCGACGATGGCGAGCCGCTGAATCCGGACAATGCGGTGCGGCAGATCCATGTCACCACCCGCATGATCCATTGCGCCGTCATCGGCAGCCTGCTGGGGCGGCCCGGATCGGACGAGATCGTCGATCATGGCATGCGCTATCTGTGGGAAAAGCACCGCGACCAGCGCCATGGCGGCTATGTGTGGTCGCTGGATGACGGCAATTATGTCGATGCCAGCAAGCAGGCCTATGGCCATGCCTTCGTGCTGCTGGCCGGCGCCAGCGCCAAGCTGGTGGGCCATCCACTGGCCGACCAGTTGATCGCTGACGTAACCGAGGTGATCGACACCCGCTTCTGGGACAAGAAGATCGGCGCAGTGCGCGAGGAATTCGGCAATGACTGGAGCCAGGTGAGCACCTATCGCGGCCAGAACTCCAACATGCATCTGACCGAGGCGCTGATGGCCGCGTTCGAAGCCACCGGCAAGGAGGAGTATATCAAGAAGGCAACCAAGATTGCCGACCTGATCATCCGCCGCAACGCGGTCAAGCTCGAGCATCGCGTCGCCGAGCATTTTCACGAGGACTGGAGCCTCGACAAGGACTTTGTGGGCTCGGAAATGTTCCGCCCATCGGGCACGACGCCGGGCCATGCGCTGGAATGGTCGCGCCTCCTGTTCCAGCTTTTTGTGCTCGGGCACAAGGAGCATGGCTGGATGACCGAGGCCGCACGCGGCCTGTTCCGCAACGCCGTCGACCTGTGCTGGGACAAGGTGCATGGCGGCTTCTTCTATACGCTCGACTGGAACAACCAGCCGATTATGCGGGAAAAGCTCTGGTGGCCCGTGGCCGAGGCGATCGGGGCCGCTGCCTATATCGGCGCCTATGACCACGACGAATATTTCCAGCACTGGTATCGCAAGCTCTGGGATTTTGCCGAGAATCACGTGATCGACCATGTGCGCGGCGGCTGGATCAGCGAACTCAAGGAAGACCTAACGCCGACCTCGCGGCTCTTCGTGGGCAAGCCGGACATCTATCATGCCCTGCAGGCCTGCCTGATCCCGCTCTATCCCGCCAATGGCAGCCTGACGCGCTCGATCATCACCACAGATCACGGCGGACCGGGCTACTAAGCGCTCCTCGCCGACAACCTTTGCCGGTTCTTCGCGTTGCCCCTGGGCAGCATGGAGAACCGATAATGGCAGGACTGACGAACAAGGTGGCGCTGGTAACCGGCGCCGGATCGGGCATCGGCAAGGCGACGGCCCTGGCGCTGGCGGAAGCGGGCGCCACAGTGGTGGCGATGAGCCGCACGGCCGAAGAAGTCGAAGCCACCGCGGCCGAGATCGTTCAACAGGGCGGAAAGGCCGTGGCGGCGACGGCCGATATCACCGACGATGCTGGCATGCGCAAGCTCATCGAACGGATCGAGGCCGAGCATGGCCGGCTCGATATCGTGGTGGCCAATGCCGGGATCAACGGGGTGTGGGCGCCGATCGACGAGTTGACGCCCAAAGAGTGGGACCAGACCATGACGGTCAACCTCAAGGGCACCTACCTTACCATCCATCACGCGGTGTCGGCGTTGGAACGGGCCGGTGGCGGGGCGATCGTCGTAGTCTCCTCGATCAACGGCACGCGCACGTTCACCTCGCCGGGCGCGACCGCCTATTCGGCAACGAAAGCGGGACAACTGGCCATGGTGCAGCAGCTGTCGCTGGAGCTGGGCAAGCGCAATATCCGCATCAATGCCGTCTGCCCCGGCGCAATTGAAAGCGATATCGATGACAATACCGAGCATCGCAACAGCGAAAAATCAGGCATTGCCGTGGATTTCCCCGATGGCGACATCCCGCTGACCGATGGCGAAAGCGGCCAGGCCCGCGACGTGGCCGATGTCATCACCTTCCTCGTTTCGGATGGGGCGCGGCACGTTACCGGCAGCCCGGTCTGGATCGATGGGGGGCAGAGTTTGCTGCGCTAGCGGCAATTGGGGCAAAAGCGAACTCCCGGGCGTGGTTGCCTCGGGCGATATCGGCGCGTAAATCAGCCTCAGCTTTTCCCTGCCGGTGCCCCGCCCATGACCGCTTTTCCCGCTCAATTGCCCCGCCTTCTGGTCGAGCGTGCCGTGGCGGCGGCGCTGGAGGAAGATCTGGGGCTGGCCGGTGACCTGACGAGCCAGGCGACATTGGCGCCAGAGGCCTGGGCAACAGCCAAGATTTCCGCCCGCGAGGCTGGGGTGATCGCGGGTCTCGACCTCGCGGCGGCGGCTTTTCGGCTGGTGGGAGACGGGGTGAGTTTCGCGCCGCGGCTCAAGGATGGCGACCGCGTTGCGGTGGGCGGCGTGGTGGCAGAGGTCACGGGGCCGGCACGGCTGGTGATGTCGGGCGAGCGGGTGGCGCTCAATTTCCTCAATCATCTCAGCGGCATTTCGACCCTGACCCGGACCTATGCCGATGCCATCCAAGGCACCAGCGCGCGCATTTGCGACACGCGCAAGACCACACCGGGGCTGCGCGCGTTCGAAAAATATGCGGTGCGCTGTGGCGGCGGGTCGAACCACCGCTATGCCCTCAACGACGCTATCCTGATCAAGGACAACCATATCGCCGTCGCCGGTAGCGTCACTGCTGCCTACAGGGCCGCTGAGGCCTTTGCCGGGCATCTTGTGGCCATCGAGATCGAAGTGACGACGCTGGCTGAGTTGGAAGAGGCGTTGGCGGCAGGCGCACGCGTGATCATGCTCGACAATATGGACAATGCGCTTTTGGTGCAGGCTGTGGCCATCACTGCGGGTCGCGCCAAGCTCGAGGCCTCCGGTGGCGTCAAGCTCGATCGCGTGCGCTCCATCGCGGAGACCGGGGTCGACTATATTTCCACCAGCCAGATCACCATGGGCGCCAAACCGCTCGATCTTGGGCTCGACGTTTCTATTGGGGCGGCGACGTGAGCGCCATGGCCACCCCTGCCCCATCGCTTACCGACATCGCCATTGCGGCGGCGATCGAAGCGGCCGAGACCATCTGCACGATATATCACAGGCCGATCCAGGTGATCAGCAAGGACGATGGTTCGCCGGTGACCGAGGCGGACCGGGCGGCCGAAGATGTCATCATCCGCCATCTTGAGGCGACCGGCATTCCGATGCTGGGTGAAGAGAGTGTGGCGGCGGGGATCGTGCCGACACTGGGCGACCTGTATTTCGTGGTTGATCCGCTGGACGGGACCAAGGAATTCATCAAGCGCAATGGCGAATTCACCGTCAATATCGGGCTGGTGCAGAATGGTCGGCCCGTTATGGGCGTGGTGCTGGCGCCGACTACGGGCGAGATTTTCGTGGGCGATGAGGGTGGCGCCTGGTCAGGCAAGATTGTGGATGGCGTGGTCACCGAGCGTCGGCCTATCGGCGTCGCCGCGCGGCCAAGGCCGAAAATCGTCGCCAGCCGCTCACATGGCCATGCCGCGCTGGAACAGTTGTGCCGGACGCTGGATGTCGAGGCGGATCTGTCGGTAGGCTCGTCGCTGAAGTTCTGCCTATTGGCGCGGGGCGAGGCGCAGCTTTACCCCCGGTTTACGCCGACTTGCGAATGGGATACCGCTGCGGGCCAGGCTGTGCTTGAAGCGGCGGGTGGAGCCGTGGTGACGCTGGATGGTGCGCCGATGGCTTATGGGAAGGGATCTCTCAAATTCCTCAACCCCTATTTCGTCGCGGCCGCCAGCCTGGACCTGGCGCAACAGGCTGCGGCAGAAATGCGCAGATTGCTGGACTAGACGGCGCCCATGCAATCAATGCTTAACTGACCTGCGCACTCGCCGCCACGCACCCGGTTGCTATATTCCGGACCAGAATATATAGGGCAAGCATATATCGGCCCATAATATGCCTGGAACGGGTGCATGAACGTCAAAACCCTCTGCCTGTCCATCCTCTATAACGGGGATGCCAGCGGTTACGATATCCGCCGCATGTGCACGGACGAGGAGTTCGCCTATTTCGTGGAGGCAAGCTACGGGTCGATCTACCCGGCCTTGGCCAAGCTCGAGGAAGAGGGCTCGGTGACCAGCCAGCTGGTGCCGCAGGACGGCAAGCCAGCGCGACGCGTCTATACCATTACCGAGGCGGGCCGCCAGGCCTTTGCCGAGCAGCTGTCCGGGCCGCTGGCCGAGGACGTGTTCCGCAGCCCGTTCCTGCTGTTCGCCCGCTTCGCACATATCCTGCCGCGCGAACTGGTGGAGCAGCGCTGCAACGAGTTCCTGAAACGCCAGGAGGACCGCTGGTCCAAACTCGAGACCACTACCGAGGACATGGAGTGCACGGCCGCCGATGAGTGGATCATCGATTTCGGCCGAGCCATCGGGGACGTTGCCATGGCCTATATGCGTACCCATATGCACAAACTAATCGATCTGGCGCAGGCCGAACCTGCCAAGAACGCCGCGGAATAAGGGGCAAGACCAATAATGCGCGCACTGTTTTCTTATGGCCTTGCCTTCATGATCCTGCTGCTGGCGGGCGGATGGCTGGCGACCGGCACTCTGGTTCAGGGCGGACAGGGCCCGGGCAAGGGAGAAAAGCCGATCGTTTCGGTGCTCGAAGGCGAAGAGCACGGCCCGCTTGCCACCGCGCTCGGCGATGCCGGTGTGCTGGCCGAACATCACAAGCCCGAGGTCGACCCCACGCTGACCATTGCCCAGCGCAATGAAGCCACGACCGGCGCCGCGGCACCGTTGCAGAGCGTGCGGGTGCAGACCTTTGTCGCCAAGCCCATGGCGATCGAAGTGCCGCTGCGCGGCCGGACCCAGGCCAAGGCTACCGTCACCGCCGTTGCCGAGACCGCCGGCACTATCGACGTCGTTCATGTGACGCGCGGCCAGCAGGTCAATGTCGGCGACAAGCTGTGCACGCTTGACCAGGGCACGCGCGCCGCCGCCGTGGCGCAGGCCGAGGCCGGCCTCGCCACTGCACAGGCGGCGCTGGCCCAGGCACAGCTCAATTACGATACCAACACCGACCTGCGCTCGCGCGGCCTTGCCGCTGCCAATACCGCGCAGTCGGTCGAGGTCGCCCTGGCCCAGGCCAAGGCCGGAGTTTCCCAGGCCCAGGCCGGGCTCGACAATGCCAAGGCCGAGCTGGATCGTACCGAAATCGTCGCCAAGGTGGCGGGTCTCGTGCAAAGCCCGCTGGCCGATGCCGGCGCCATGCTCGCGGCCGGCCAGCCCTGCGCCACCATCGTGCAGCTCAACCCCATCGTGTTCACCGGCATGGTCCCCGAGGCCCATATCGGTCTCGCCAAGCTGGGCCTGGCGGCGTCTGTCACCACGGTGACCGGCCAGACCGTCGAGGGCAAGGTGACCTATATTTCTTCGGTCGCCGACAACGCCACGCGTGCTTTCCCGGCCGAAATCGAGCTGCCCAATGCCGATTACTCGATCCGCGACGGCGTCACCGCGCAGGCCGTGGTCAAGATCGGCACCGCGCCAGGCCAGCTGCTGCCGCAATCTGTCCTGACGCTGGACGATGAAGGCGTATTGGGCGTGCGCACCGTCGAAAACGGCGTTGTCGCCTTCTACCCGATCCAGATCGTCAGTGACACGCGTGACGGCGTCTGGGTGACCGGGCTGCCGATCTCCGCCGATGTGATCACGGTGGGTCAGGAAAACGTCACTGCCGGGCAGCATGTCGATGCCAGCCCGACGGCTGAGAAGACCGAAACCACGGCCGGCTGAGGGACGCAGACATGCTCGATTTCATCGAAAAAATACTCAGGATGCCGCGAGTCGTCCTGACGGTCATGGTGCTGCTGCTGACCGCTGGCACCGCAGCCTATGTGTCGATGCCCAAGGAGAGTTTCCCGGCCATCGACGTGCCTTATCTCTACGTCTCGATCAGCCAGACCGGCGTGTCGCCCCGCGACGCAGAAAACCTCCTGGCCAAGCCGGCGGAAGAAGAGCTGGCTAACCTGCCGGGGCTGCAGAATATCAGCTCCACCTCGACCACCGGGCATGCCTCGGTGTTCCTCGAATTCGACATCAATACCGACAAGGACAAGGCGCTGGCCGACACCCGCGCCAAGATGGACGCGGTCAAGGCCAAACTGCCGGACGACGCCACCGATCCCAGCGTCAACGAAATCGACCTGGTGGGCCAGCCGATCATTTCGGTGGCCATATATGGTTCGGCGCCGGAGAAGGAAATGGTGCGCCGCGCCAAGCAGCTGCAGGACGCACTCGAAGGCATCGGCGAAGTGCGCGAAGCCAAGCTCTCCGGCTCGCGCAAGGAGCAGCTGGAAGTCCGTGTCGACCTGCTGCGCCTCGAAACCTATGGCCTGACCGCCGGACAGCTGTTCGACGCGCTGGCCCGCAACAACATGGTCGTGCCCGGCGGCACGATCAACACCGGACAGGGCTCGTTCAACATCGAGGTGCCGGGGCTTATCACCACGGCCGAGGACGTCTATGCGCTGCCGCTGAAAACCGATGGCAATACCATCGTCACCTTCGGCGATGTGGCGACCATCACGCGCACGCTGGCCGACGCGACCGAATATACCCAGGTCAATGGCTCTCCTGCCCTGATCCTGGGCATTTCCAAGAAGCTCGGCACCAACATCATCGACGTGTCGGACAAGGTCCGCGCGACCACCGAGGAAGTGGCCAAGGACTGGCCGAGCGGGGTGACCTACTCGTTCTTCCTCGACCAGGCCGAAACCACGACCAGCCTGTTCCGTTCGCTGGAAGCGGCGGTGCTGACGGCCGTGGCGCTGGTGCTGATCACCTGCGTGGCGACGCTCGGCGTGCGCCCTGCCCTGATGATCGGCCTTTCCATTCCGCTGTCGTTCATGATGGCCTTCCTCGTCGCCGATATGCTGGGCATGACCATCAACATGATGGTGATGTTCGGACTGGTGATCGCGGTAGGCGTCCTTGTGGACGACCCCGTCGTGGTGGTCGAATATGCCGAGCGAAAGCTGATGGAAGGCGTTCCGAAGAAGGAAGCCTTCATCATGGCCATGCGCAAGATGTTCGTGCCCGTGGTGGGCGCGACGGCCACGACGCTGGGCGCCTTCGTGCCGCTGCTGTTCTGGCCGGGTATCATCGGCAAGTTCATGAGCTATCTGCCGATGATCGTGATCATCGTCATGATCGCCTCCTTCATCTCGGCCCTGATCTTCATGCCGGTGATCGGCTCGGTGATCGCCTCGACCCATGTGGACGAGAAGGCGAAGGCCAAGGCCGATATCGTCATGTATCCCGACAAGTTCGACGTCAAAAAAGTCGGCGGCCTGACCGGGCTCTATGTTCGCGTCATGGACAAGCTGCTGCATTGGCCGTTGCCTACGCTGGCGGTGGGTTTCGGCATTATCGCGGTCATCTTTGCCACCTATGCCGCCAATCCGACCGGCACCGAAGCCTTCCCGGCGTCCGAACCGGAATTCGCGACGGTGGCCGTGGTCGGGCGTGGCAACTACTCGCCCGAAGAAATCCGCGACATGCTGGTGGAGATCGAAGATCAGCTGATCCAGGTTCCGGGCGTGCAGGACGTGATCATGCAGTTCGGCTCGACCGGCGCGTTCGGCACCACACCGCCCGACACGATCGGCAATTTCCAGCTGCAGCTGACCAACTGGAACCATCGCGTGCCGGCCGAGACGATCTTCGCCGAAATCCGCCAGCGCGTGGCCGGCTTTGCCGGTCTCGACATCCAGGTGCTGGCGGCGGAGAACGGTCCGCCTGCTGGCAAGGACATCAATATGCGGGTCGAAAGCACCAGCTATGACGACCTGGTTCCGGCGGTCACCGCGATCCGCAACCATCTCGCCAGCTGGCCGGAAGTGGTCGACCTCGAAGACGGTCGCCCCTCCCCCGGCATCGACTGGCAGATCACCATCGACCGTGTTGAGGCCGGCAAATATGGCATCGGCGTGCGCGAACTGGCGCCCTATGTGCAGCTGATCACCTCCGGCGTGAAACTGGGCACCTATCGTGACGCGGAAACCGGCGACGAGCTGGATATCCGGGTGCGGCTGCCCAAGGACGAGCGGACCTTCGACGCGCTCGACTCCATGCGTATCGCCACGGCACAGGGGCTGATCCCGGTCAGCAACTTCATCGAGCGCAAGGCCGTACCGAAGGTGGCGACCATCCAGCGTCGCAACCAGGTCTATACGATGAACGTGGCTGCGGGCCTCGTGAACCTGCCCGAGGGCGTCTATGCCGCCGACAAGGTGAAGGAACTGCAGACCTGGATCGGCGAGCAGGGCTTCCCAGAACGCGTGAAGGTGACCTTCGGCGGCGCCGAGGAGCAGATGGGCGATGCCAACGCATTCATTGTCCAGGCCTTCGGCATGGCTATGGCGTTGATCTTCTTCATCCTGCTGCTCGAGTACAACAGCTTCTACCAGGTGATGGTGACGCTCTCGACGGTGATCATGTCGGTGGCCGGCGTGCTTTTGGGCATGCTGATCACCGGGATGACCTTCTCGGCCATCATGACCGGTCTCGGCATCGTGGCGTTGGCGGGTATCGTGGTGAAGAACGGCATCGTGTTGATCGACACCTATAACGACTATCACCGCCATCAACAGGTGGAGGCGGTCAAGGCTATGCTCTTGACCGTGAGCCAGCGCGTGCGGCCGGTGCTGCTCACCGCCTTCCTCACGGCGCTGGGCGTGATCCCGATGTGGGCGAATGTGGAGTTCGACTTCATCCGCCGCGAGATCGTCATTGGCGGTCTTGCAGGGTCGTGGTTCATCCATCTGTCGGCGGCGCTGGTATCGGGCCTGTTCTTCTCGACGGCGCTGACGCTGATCATGGTGCCGGTGATGATCACCGCACCCACAGTGTTGTGGAAACAGATGAAATGGCTGGGCGGGCTGTTTGTGGCCCTGGGCGGCGTCATCTCGAACCCCTTCCGCCGCAAGCCCGCCATGGCTACCCCTGCTGGTTTCGATGGCATGGCCGTCGAAGTCCCCGAGGAGGCCGACGGCGCCAGGCGCTACATCGTCTCCAAGGAGGCAGGCCTGGTGGAAAAGGAAGCCAATGGCGTGACGGTTGTCAGCCGACGGGACGCGGCGGAGTAGCTGAGCCTAAACCGACACTGACCTGAGAGAGGCCCGCAGCAATGTGGGCCTCTTGCATTTTCAGCTAAAATAGCTAACTTATGAAATAGCTAATTCAGCTAAGGATTTTTATATGGCCTCTATGTCTGCAACGGAAGCGAAAAACAAGTTCGGCCAGTTGCTGGAGATGGCCCAAGCGGAACCCGTACGTGTCCAGAAAAATGGACGAGACGTGGCCGTGATCCTGTCGGGCGAACAGTTTGCTGCTTGGGAAGCGTCGCAAACGCAGCCCAAGGTACGGCCTGTCATAGAAGACCTCATGAAGCGCAGCGTGGAGCGCCGCAAGTCGCTATATGAGGCATTGGCGAAGTAAGCTGCGATGGCGTTCAGTTATCTAACTCTGGACGAAGCTCTGCGCATCCATGAGATACTGATCACCGCGTTTGGCGGCGCCAGGGGCGTACGTGATCTGGGCTTGATCGAGGCAGCATTGCTAAGACCTCAGACTGGCTATTATACCGATCTGATCGAGGAAGCAGCCGCACTGTGGGAAAGCTTGGCCATGAACCACGGCTTTGTCGACGGCAATAAACGCGTTGCCTATGCCTGCCTCGAACTATTCCTGCAGCTCAATGGCACGGACATCGCTGCCGACAACGTCGAGATCGAAACGTTCATTTATCGTCATCTCGAAGCCGGTACGTTTCGCAAGGACGTGCTGGAAGAGTGGCTGCGTCAAAACACCGAACCGCTTACGAGCTGATTGGCCACATAAGCGGTTCGTGAAGTGACATCACTCCGCTGCCGGCGTGCCGCGGCGGACGAAGCCGTCGGGGTCGTTCTGGGTGCGGGCCAGGAGTTCCTCGGCCTCGGTGGCCTCGCGCTGGCGGTTCCACATCTGGGCGTAGAGGCCGTCCTGCGCCAGAAGCTCATAGTGATTGCCGCGTTCGGCCACCAGGCCCTCGCGCAGAACCAGGATTTCGTCGGCATTGACGACGGTGGACAGCCGGTGGGCGATGACCACAGTAGTGCGATTGCGCGAGACCTCGTCGAGAGCCTGTTGGATATCGCGCTCGGTCTTGGTGTCGAGCGCCGAGGTGGCCTCGTCGAGAATGAGGATGGAGGGCGACTTGAGGATGGTGCGGGCGATCGCCACGCGCTGTTTCTCGCCACCAGAAAGTTTCAGGCCACGCTCGCCGACGGGCGTATCGTAGCCCTTGGGCAGCGCATCGATGAAATCGCCGACCTGGGCCATGCGTGCTGCCTCGCGCACCTCATCCATGGAGGCGCCGGGGCGGCCGTACTGGATATTGTAGCCGATGGTGTCATTGAACAGCACGGTGTCCTGCGGGACCATGCCGATGGCCGAGCGCAGGCTCTCCTGCGTCACGTCGCGAAGGTCCTGACCGTCAATGGTGATGCGGCCACCTGTGACGTCATAGAAGCGGAACAGCAGGCGCGAAATGGTGGACTTGCCGGCCCCGGTCGGGCCGACAATGGCTACGGTTTTGCCGGCCGGGACCTCGAAGCTGACGCTCTTGAGGATGGGGCGATCGGGGTCATAGTGGAAGGTGACGTCCTCGAAACGAATGACCGGGCCAGAGACGGCCAGCGGCCTGGCATCGGGCTTGTCGACGATTTCCGGGTCCTGATCGAGCAGCTTGAACATCTCCTCGATATCGGTGAGGCCCTGCCGAAGTTCGCGATAGACGAAGCCGATGAAGTTGAGTGGCCGGTAGATCTGCATCAGGAAGGTGTTGAGAAGCACGAAGTCGCCCAGGGTGAGCGTCTTGTTCATGACCCCGACGATGGCCATGATCGAGATGATCAGGAAGCCGCCGTAGAAGATGACGGCCTGGCCGAAATTGAGGAAGCCGAGCGAGGTCCAGATGCGGATGGCCGAGCGCTCATAGCCGGCCATGGATGCGTCGTAGCGCTCCGCCTCCATCTTCTCGTTGGCGAAGTATTTCACGGTCTCGAAATTGAGCAGGCTGTCGATGGCCTTGCCATTGGCATCGGTGTCGGAATTGTTCATGTCCCGACGGATGGCGATGCGCCAGTTCGAGGCCTTGATGGTGAAATAGAGATAGGCCCAAATCATCACCACCAGCACGCCGAGATAGCTGACGCCGAACAGCCAGACGAAAATGATGGCCACGACGACGAATTCGACGATGGTGGGGGCGATATTGAGCATGGCGAAACGGACGACCGTCTCGATGCCCTTGGTGCCGCGCTCGATAACACGGGAAAGGCCACCGGTACGCCGCTGCAGATGGAAGCGCAGCGAGAGGCGATGCATGTGGTGGAAGGTTTCGAGCGCCAGCTTGCGCACCGCATGCTGACCAACACTGGCGAAGAGCACGTCGCGCAATTGCTGGAAGCCGGCATCGATGACGTTGCCCAGCGCATAGGCGATGACAAGCGCGATCGGCACAGCCAGACCCAGGATCAGGGCGCCATTGGCGCCGGAACCGTCGAGGCTATCGATGATGCCCTTATAGGCGAAGGGCACGAGCGTGGTGGCCACCTTGCTGGCCAGCAGCGCCGCAATGGCGAGGATGACGCGGAGCTTCAGATCGGCCCGGTCGGCCGGCCACATATAGGCCCAGAGATTGCGAACGGTAGCGAATACCGAGCCCTCGTCCGCGCTGACGGACGGCTTCTTTTCAGCATTGTTCTGAGACATCAGGCCAGTTCCGCTTCCTGGGGGACCGCGAGCGGCGTCAGACCCTGGAGCAGGCCGCCAAAGGCGGCGCCCAGTTCGGACAGCCGGTCATGGCGGATACAATAGCGATTGCGCGTGCCGTGCGGCTTGCGCTCGATCAGGCCAGCATCGAGCAGCACCTTGATGTGCTGAGAGACAGTCGATTGTGCCAGCGGCAGGGATTCGGTCACGTCGGCGCAGCAGCACTGCCCCTGTTGCTGGGTCGCCAGGATGCGCAGAATATTGAGCCGGACCGGGTGGCCCAAGGCTCGCATGATGGTGGCAATGTCGTCGTCGCGCATCTCTAGGGGGCCAGTTGATCGCATAATTACGATAGAAGATGGGGAGGATTGGCCGCAAGGTCAATCCCAATGGAGAAACGGCGCCTCGCGGCGCCGTTTTTTTGCTGGGTTACTGGCCGGTGGGCAGATCGAACACCTGGCCCGGATAGATGCGATGCGGATCGCGGATCTGGCCGGTATTGGCCTCGTAGATCGTGGTGTACTTGATGCCCTCGCCATAGACGCGGCGGGCAATGGTCCAGAGATTGTCGCCCCGGCGAATGATCGCCTTGCCGGCGGCGAAGCGCTGGGCGTCGGGATCGCCGACCGACACCGCCACCAGAGTGGGCACAGCCGGTTGCGGCTGGGCCGCAGGGACCGGCGCTGCCGTTGCAGGCGCAGGCTCGGATGCGGTGGCAGGCGACGACGGAGCGGGCGGAGCACTGGCAGGCTCGGCCGGCGGTGCGGCCGGAGCCGTTTCAGGCTGCGGCGCTGCTAGCGCGGGCTGTGCCGCCGGCGTAGCTGCCGCGGGCGCGGCGGCAGGGGCCTGCTGTACAGACGGTGCCGTCGCCGGAACTTCTGGCGGAGGCACCGCTGGCTCCTGCTGGCTGGAGGCCGGGGCAACGGGCGCTGACGGCGCGATCTGCGTCGGCACGGCCGATGCCGATTGGGCCGGCGCGGCAGTGGCTTCGCCGCTGGCTGGCGCTTCAGCCGGCGCGGCAGCGGCCGCAGTGGCTGCGGGTTGGGACGCGGGCGCAGCAGGCGCCACAGGGGCGTCGGCGACGGCAATGGACGATTGCTCGGTTTCGGGCAGTTGCACGACAAAATCGACTTCGGCGCGCGACAGCACGGTGGCTGAGCCCGGTTGCAGCAGATCGGCGCGGATGCGCTGGCTCGGCTTGTCGAGCACCGAGCCGGCTTCGACCAGCCAGCGGCCATTGTCGACGACGGCATCGGCAATATGCACATCATCGACATAGAGCCGGATGATGCCGCCATTGGGACCGCCGCCGGCGAAGAAGGTGCGCGCACCTTCGATTTCGATGGCGTCGATGGTGGTAACGGTGTCGGCCAAGGTGGGCGACGCTGGTGCAGGATCGGTCGCTGGCTGCGGGCTCACCACAGCTGTTTGCGCGGCCGGTTCGGGTGCAGCGGCAGCGGCAGCCGTGTCCCCTGCCGGTTGCGGGGTGGTAGCAGCCGTTTGGGTCGGTGCCGGTGCAGTCGGAACCGCGGACTCCGGCGTGGACGCGGGCTGCTCTGCAGGAATGGCAGGCGCAGTGGTGTCCGGCAATGCGGCAGCAGGCGCGGGCTCCGCTGTATCGCCAGCTGCCACGGCTGAAGCTGGCGCTTCGGGCGTCGTGGCAGCGGGTTCGCTGGAAGCGGTCTGCATGGGAGCAGCAGGCGTGTCAGCAGCAGGAGTTTCAGTTGCTGCCGGGGCGGCCGGCTCTGAGGCAGGAGGCGTCGGCTGCGGCGCAGCAGGCGGCACAGCCACGGCTTCTGTGGCAGGCGCTGCTGTCGTAGGCGCTGCCGGCGTGGTGGCGGGAGCCGTGGCGGTCTGGATGGGTTGCTCGGGCGTGCGGATCAGGCCCTGGAGAATTTCACTGGCCTGGCCGGGTGCGCTGGCAACCACAAGCGGCTGGGTGGTCTTGTCGTCGTGAATGACGACAACGAAGGAATCAGGAGACTGGCCGGTCTTGCCCTTTTCGCCGAGCGTGATCTCGACGCCGCCGGGAGGCAGCGGTGCATCGGGCACGAGCACCCAATCGCCCGAGGTTTCGACGGTGGCGCGGCCGAGAAGCGAGCCATTGAGATAGACTTCAACCTCGCTGCCGGGCGTGCCGCTGCCGGCGATGACGACGGAGCCATCGGGCTCGGCCCGCAACAGGCCAAAGGTGGCGGCGACGACATCGGCAGGCGCCATTGCGGTCTGGGTCGGCTCGGTGACGTCGAGCGCTGGGGCCTCGGTGACTTCGCCTTCGGCTGGCGCAGCGGCCGGGGTCTCGACGGCGGGTTCGGCCGGCGCTTCGGTTTCGGCGATCTCGGTGGCGGGCGGCGGCGGGAAGAGGCCGGCATCGACCATCTTGCCACGCAGGCACTGACCCATGCCGTCGGGGCTGTTGAAGCAGGTAACGACGGACGGACCGGTGAGGACACCGAGGACAACCAACAGAGTTGCAGCTGCCGCTCCGATAGTCAGAGCTAGAGGACGTTTCGGAGCAGTGTCGGCCAGTTTACCCTCCCGGCGATGAACAGACGGTCGTATGGACCGATGGATTTTTCTACTGCGCTAGTCCGCCGAATCCTGTGCCGCGTCAGTCTTCAACAGCTTGTAGGTGATTGATTCATACAGAGCTTCAAACGAGGCATCAATGATATTGGGGGAGACGCCGATGGTGACCCAGCGTTCACCGCTGCCATCGCGGCTTTCGACCAGTACACGGGTGACCGCGCCCGTGCCGCCGTCCAGGATACGCACCTTGAAATCGACCAGTTCAAGGTCCTCGATGCGGCGCGAATAGATGCCCAGATCCTTGCGCAATGCCAGGTCCAGCGCATTGACCGGACCATTGCCTTCGGCAACCGACATCAGAAGTTCGCCGGCCACGCGGATCTTGACCACGGCCTCGGTGACGGTGATTTCCTCGCCCTGGGCATTGTGGCGCCGCTCGACCATTGCGCGGTAGTTCTCGACATCGAAAAAGTTCGGCAAGGTGCCGAGCACCCGCCGCGCCAGCACCGCAAAGGACGCGTCGGCGCCGTCATAGGAATAGCCGCGCGCCTCGCGCTCCTTGACGGTCGCGAGGAGCTTTTCGAGGCGCGGATCGTCTTTTTCTAGGGTGATGTGGTGCCGCGCCAGGGCTGTGAGCAGATTGGATTTGCCGGCCTGCTGACTGACCATGATCGAACGTTCATTGCCGACGCTTTCGGGCGGCACATGCTCATAGGTGGAAAAATCCTTGAGCAAAGCCGACGCATGGATGCCGGCCTTGGTGGCGAAGGCGGAGGCGCCGACATAGGGCGCCTGTCGAGCGGGCGCACGATTGAGCCGGTCATCGAAGGCACGGGAAATGTGGGTCAGACGCTCCAGCTGCGCGGGCGTGATGCCGGTTTCGAATCGCTCAGCATAGTAGGGTTTTAGTACCAGGGTCGGGATCAGCGTCACCAGATTGGTGTTGCCGCAGCGTTCGCCGAGGCCATTGAGCGTCCCCTGCACCTGGCGCACGCCGGCCTCCACGGCAGCCAGCGCATTGGCAACGGCCTGGCCGGTATCGTCATGCGGATGGATGCCGAGACGATCGCCGGGGGCGATCTTCAGCACCGCGCCGACGATTTCGCGGATTTCAGACGGCATGGTGCCGCCATTGGTGTCGCAGAGCACCACCCAGCGGGCACCGGCGTCAAGAGCGGTTTGTACGCACGCCAGAGCATAGGACGGGTTGGCCTTGTAGCCATCGAAAAAGTGTTCGAGGTCGATCAGCGCTTCCTTGCCGGCGGCAATCGCGGTGCGCACCGTGTCGGCAATGCCTTCGAGGTGCTCGTCTGTGGTCGAGCCCAGCGCCAGCTCGACCTGATAATCCCAGGCCTTAGCCACGAAGCAGGTGGCGTCGGCGGCCGATTGGGTGAGGCCCATGACGCCCGGATCATTGGCAGCAGAGCGCCCTGCCCGCTTGGTCATACCGAAGGCGGTGAACACAGCCTTTTTCGTGCGGCGACGCTCGAAAAAGCTGGTGTCGACCGGATTGGCACCGGGATAGCCGCCTTCGATATAGTCGACGCCAAGATCCTCGAGCAGGCCGATAATGGCGATCTTGTCCTCGAGCGAGAACTCGATGCCGGCGGTCTGGGCACCATCGCGCAGAGTGGTGTCGAAGAGATAAAGGCGTTCACGGGACATGGGCGGGGGCCTAACTCGGATGCTTACTTGGGTGGCCAGACAGATGTGTCGTGGTCGGGATGCTGGTGGTTGGTGGACTTGATGAAGGCTGCGGTTTCGGGATGCCGTTCCTCGGTCGGCGCGACATCGGGAAGCGCGCCAAGGCCATTGGCCCAGTTCAGGCGGCTTTCGGTACCGTGCTGGTCCTTAGGCGGGAAGGCTTCTGGATGGTCGAGCGAGCCGATGGAGACGCTCATCCAGTCGCCATCAATATAGGCAAAGCTCAGGGGCGTACCGCAATCGCGGCAAAAACCGCGCTCGACCTGATCGGACGAACGGAACAGGGCGATTTCGCCGCGCGTCACCGTGAAGGTTTGCATTGGGCCGCCGACCAGCGGGGCATAGAAAGCGCCGAAGGCTTTCTGGCACATGCGGCAATGGCAGATGTGGGCGCCTTGCGGCTTCTGGCTGAACACATAGCGCACCGCGCCACACTGGCAGCCGCCGGACCAGGCTTCACTCATCGTCTTCTCCGCGCGGCGGCCAGTCGGCCGTGTCGTGATCGGGATGCTGGTTGGAATGGATGCCGGCCATGAAATCGCGCCACTCGTCGCTGACGTCATGGCGTTCGGGCAGCGTGCTGAGGCCGGCAAAGAAGGGCTGGCGATCGTGAAGATTCACCTGGATTTCCGGGGCGGCGACGGTGGGTTCGTCGAAGGCACCGATGGCCAGTTCCAGCCCGAAGCGCGTCTCATAGGCAAGTGGAGTGCCGCAATCGCCGCAAAAGGCGCGGCGGGCGGCATTGGAGGACTGGAACCATTTGGGCTCGCCGCGGGTCCAGACCGCGTTATGGGCGGTGACAAGGGGGCCAAAAAAGCCGCCAAAGGCCTTTTGGCACATGCGGCAATGGCAGATGGACGGGCGACCCAAACGGGTCACCCTGAATCGCACGGCGCCGCATTGGCAGCCTCCGGTATGGGCTTCTCTATCCACCATGAAATACCGCCTCGACATTGTTGCCATCGGGATCGATCACGAAAGCACCGTAATAGTGCTCGTGGTAATGCGGACGCGGACCGGGCCCACCATTGTCCTTGCCGCCGGAAGCCATGGCCGCGGCATAGAAAGCGTCGACTTCGGCCGTGGACTTGGCAACGAAGGCATAGTGGCGGCCGGGACCGACATCCTGGCTTTCGGTCAGCCAGAAATCAGGCTTGCCCTTGCCATAGCCGCCAACCTTGACGCCGCCGGTATATTCGACCGGCACTTCGGCCAGCAGAGTATAGCCGAGTGGGGCGAACGCGGCGTCATAAAAGGCCTTGGACTTGGCCCAGTCGGCGACGAGGATACCGGTATGGTCGATCATTGCAATGTCTCCTTTGGTGTGGAGGCATCGGTTGATCGCGAAACCGTGACAGGGGGTGTCAGGAGGACTGCTGACAGTTCACAGACATGGCAGACGGCGGTTCTGGAAGGCCGGTTTGTCATGGCTTGCCGCCCTGCAGCTCAGACCAGATAAGCTCCGCAACCCCTTGCGGGCGGGCCAGAATGTCGTGGTTCCACAAGCGAAGCAGCCGAAAGCCACGGCGAGACAGCTCAGCATCTCGTATCAAATCGCGGGCACTCTCGGCGTGTTGCAACCCATCGGCCTCAATGACCAGCTTGGATGCATAGCAGACGAAGTCAGCGACATATGGGCCGATAGGCACCTGACGTCGGAACTTGAAGCCCAAGAAACGACGATCACGCAGAAGAAGCCAAAGCGCCTGCTCCGCCTCCGTAGGCTTGCGGCGCATGGAACGGGCGAAATTCCGAAGCCTGGTGGACTGGCTGGCAAGGTCCCCCTCATCCGCCCTTTGGGCACCTTCTCCCACGAGGGGAGAAGGGCGCGCGGTGGCCGGTCTATGCGCGGTGTTCCCCTCTCCCCTTGTGGGAGAGGGTGGATCAGCCAAGGGCCGAGACGGGTGAGGGGTTTTATCCGCTTGCGCAGACATCTACCGCTTCACCTCCCACTTGGTCTGGCGCTGACCGGCTTCGTCCTTGTAGTCCATCAAGGCGATGCCCTGCTCGGCAAGATCGTTGCGGATGCGGTCGGCTTCGGCGAAGTCCTTGGCGTTGAGGGCGGCGAGGCGGGCGGCGATCTGGGTGGCGACGGTGTCGTCCACAGCAACATCACGCTTTACCGTGATGCCCATGAGGGCGGCCAAGGCGAGACCATCTGCGGCGCGGCCTTCTTCCAGGATCAGGGTGTGGATGCGGTTGATCACGGCGGGCGTGTCGAGATCGTCGACCAAGCGCTCGACGAGATCACTCGAAAGCTGGGCTGCTGGCGCGGCATCGCCCGCGGCACGTTCCCAGCGTTCGAGCAGCGTCAATGCCTCTTCCAGCCTCCTCACCGTGAAATCAATCGGCTCGCGGTAGCTGGTCATCAGCATGGCCAGGCGCAGGACTTCGCCGGGCCATTTGCGACCGCCGAAGTCTTCGGTTTCGAGCAGCTGGTGGATGGTGAAGAAGTTGCCCAGGGATTTGGACATCTTCTGGCCTTCCACCATCAGGAAGCCGTTGTGCATCCAGACATTGGCCATGGCGTGGGAGCCATGAGCGCAACGGGACTGGGCGATTTCGTTTTCGTGGTGCGGGAAGATGAGGTCGAGCCCGCCGCCGTGAATGTCGAAGGTCTTGCCGAGATAGCGCTCGGACATGGCAGAGCACTCGATATGCCAGCCGGGGCGGCCGCGGCCCCAGGGGCTGTCCCAGCCGGGTTCCTCGGGCGAGGACAGCTTCCAGAGTACGAAGTCGGCCGGGTCTTCCTTGTGGGCATCGACGGCGATGCGGGCGCCGGCCAGATTGTCTTCGAGGTTGCGCCCCGAGAGCTGGCCATAATCGGGCATGGAACGGGTGCGGAACAGCACTTCGCCACCGGCCGCATAGGCGTGGCCGCGCGCGATCAGCGCCCCGATCATGGCCTGCATTTCATCGATGTTTTCGGTGGCGCGCGGCTGCACGCTGGGCTCGAGGCAGCCGAGCGCGGCGACGTCCTTCTGATATTGGGCAGCCGTAGTTTCAGTAACCTTGCGGATGGCCTCGTTCAGCGGCAGGTCGGGATGGTCGCGCAGGGCGCGGGCGTTGATCTTGTCATCCACGTCGGTGATGTTGCGCACATAGGTAACGTGCTCGGGTCCATAGACGTGGCGCAGGACGCGGAACAGCAGGTCGAAGACGATGGCAGCGCGGCCATTGCCGATATGGGCGAAGTCGTAAACCGTGGGGCCGCAGGCATAGAGGCGCACATTGGTCGCATCCATGGGCACGAAGGGCGCCTTGGAGCGGGTGAGCGTATTGTAGAGGCTGATCTGCGGCTTTGCCGTGGTCATAAAGGCTTCCTGTGGCCAGACATAAATGTGCCCTGGCGGGGGAGCCTCTATCCGTTTTTGACTATCGGGATGTAGAAGACCACTCCGCCAACGCTTGGGTTAGCAGCTAATAATGCAGCAGGTAATGGTGCACTTGGTCTTCATGGTGCCGGAGATTGACCGGGCGAGGACAAGAAAGCAAGTGAAAACAAAAAAGGGCGACCCGAAGGCCGCCCTATTCGCTTTGGAGGCGAAAGAGAATTTGTCTGGCCACTCAGCGCGTGGCGCGGTCGCTGCCTCTCGGCAGGATAGGGAAAACACTTTCCCATACAGGCACCATTGCATGCCGGGACACAGCACCCAACGCAAACACGGGAATGTTATCCGTCATCGCGGCAGCACTGTGACCGGCTGATCGATGAAGCCGAAAACCGCCTCGCCTCCGGCACCAATGGCACCGATTTTCACCCGATCACCGGACTTGAGGAAGGGAGTGCGGGCGCGGCCATATTTGGCCTTCTCGGCCGTGCGCGCCTCGGCGATGCAGGCAAAGCCGATATTGTCGCGCTTGATCGGCAGGGTTTCATCATGGGCATTGGACACCGTGCCGCCGCCGACAATAGTGCCGGCGCCAAGCGCCCTTGTGCGGCTGGCTTCGACGATCAGGTCGGCGAAGTCGAAATGCACGCCGATACCGGCATTAGGTTGACCGTAAAGCGTGCCATTGACCTCGATACGCACCGGCAGGTGCAGGCGATTGTCGCGCCAGGCGCTGCCGAGGCTGCCAGGGCTGATGACAATAGGCGCAAAGGATGTGGACGGCTTGGAGTGGAAGAAGCCGAAGCCGTTCTGCAGGTCATCGGCCACCAGCTTGCGCAGCGAGACGTCGTTGCAAATGGTGATGAGGCGAATGGCGGCGCTGGCTTGTTCGCGTGTTGCACCCATGGGCACCGGCCCGGTGATAACGGCGACCTCGGCCTCGAAATCGAGCGCCAGATCGTCAGCGGTGACCAGAATGGGCGCGGTGGGCGCGGAGAGCGAATCGGAGCCGCCCTGATAGAGCAGCGGGCGTACAGATTGCAGCTCCGCATCCTTGCTGCCCTTGAGCGAACGGACGCGCTCAAGATGGCTCATATAGCCGGAGCCATCGATCCACTGAAAGGCGCGCGGCAGCGGGGCCAGGGCGGCGGCAGGATCGAAGGGCTGACCGGCGATGGCGCCGGCGTCGAGCTGAGCACCGAGCTGTTCGAGCGCCGGAGCGGCCATGTCCCAGTCGTCGAGGGCGGCTTGAAGTGTGGGTGCGATGCGGCCGGCCGAAACGCAGCGATCGGTCGCCGACGAAACCACGACCAATTGCCCATCGGGGCGGGAAGAGCGCAGGGTTGCCAGTTTCATGCGGCGGTTCTCTCGCTGTTGTGTTGCCCTGGCGCGCTATCGCGCCTCCGACTCAACGCTATAATGTTGCCAATGGCCCTAGCGATGTCTTAAGGGCGGCAGGCCGCAATACGTTGACGGCCGCAAACGGGACGACATGGTGACGATCAGCAGAAACGGCGTGCGCGCCATAGTGTTCGGGCTTCTGGCGATGATTTTTTTCGCGCTGGACGTGGAAATGGCCCATGCGCAGTCGAGCCAGTGCAATCGTCTCGTCAACGCCCTGCAGCAGTTCGACCGCAATTCGGATTTCCGCCAGTTCGACGGCAATTCCCAGGCGGCGCGGCAGTTGCAACGCGACGTGCAGAACGCGGAAAGCCGCTATATCCGCGAGGGTTGCAACGACGATGCCAAGGCCGGGCGGACGCTGACGCGCCAGTGCCAGCAGATCGCGCGCGAAGTGCTGCGCCTGCGCGACCAGTTCGCCAATGTCTCCAAATCGGTTGAGACTGCCGGTGCCATCGCCCAGCAGCGCGAGGCGATCCTGCAGGAAATGGCCCGTTTCGGCTGCGCAACCCAAGGCTCCAGCGCCAACTTCAACCAGGAACGCCAGGGCATTTTCGACCGCATCTTCGGCAGCACCACCGAGGGTGATTTCACCAATGGCGATTTCATTGATGGCGGCGACTATTGGGGCTATCAGGGCTACAACACTATCCGCACAGTGTGCGTGCGGCTGACGGACGGCTATTTCTGGCCGATCAGCTATTCGACCATTTCCGATTTCATCGGCCAGGACGCACAGACCTGCCAGGCCATGTGTCCGAACACGGCGGTCGATCTCTACTATTACGACAATCCCGGCCAGGAGCCGGAGCAGATGCGCAATATGTCGGGGTCGCCCTATACGTCGCTGCCGACGGCCTTTGCCTATCGCAACAATTTTGACCGCGAGGCGAGCTGCCGGGCGAAACCGACCAGCAGCGGCGCCGTGACGCTGGCGGCCGCGCCCGATGGCAGCAATCGCTCGATCATCGAGGTCAATGGCGTCAGTTTCCCCCTGCCCCTGCGCGATCCGCGCGGCGTGGTGCCGGTGCAGGCCGCGGTTGCGGCCGCGCCGGTGGAAACCGTGGCCATGATCGAGGTGCCCTTCCCGCGTCGCCGCCCGGCCGGACCGGGCGAAGTCGCCGCCCTGCCGACCAGCGCTCAGGCGCCGGTGGAGCCAAGCATGCGCATCGTGCATTTCGGCGACAAGGCGGTCAGGGTAGTCGGTCCAGACACGCCTTACGCCCAAGCAGGACGAGCAGGGACTTAAGCTCAGGGCCATCATGGCGGCCCGTCAGGGCCATGCGCAGCGGCAGGAACAAGGTCTTGCCCTTGCGCCCGGTGGCTGTTTTGAGCGCATTGGTCCATTGGCCCCAGGTGGTGTCGTCCCAGGGCTCGGGTGGCAGCAGCGCCTTGGCGAGAGCAATAAACTCAGCATCCTCGGGCGCCACGACCGGCTCGATCGGGCCGGTGAGCAGTTTTGCCCATTCGGCAATATCGGCAAACCGTGCCAGGTTTTCGCGCAGCAGCAGCCACATGGCTTCGCCTTCAAGCCCCAGGGCCGAAAGGCGCGGCGCGGCGGCGGCATAGGGCATGGTATGGAGGAGACGCGCGTTGAGGCCGTCGAGCTCGGCGGGGTCGAAGCGCGCCGCGCCATGGGAAATCATCGAGAAATCGAGCACTGCGGCAATGGCATCGAGACCGTCATAGGGCTCGATGGGAAGGCTCGTGCCGGTGAGCGTCGCCATGATGGCGATGGCCAGCGGCTCATAGCCCTCGGCGCGGAAGTCGGCGATGGACTGAGAGCCAAGGCGCTTGGAGAAACCCTGCCCCTGCGCGTCAGTCAGCAGGTTATGGTGGGCAAAGGTCGGCACCGTTCCGCCCAGCGCCTCAAAGATCTCGATCTGCGTGCCGGTATTGGAGACGTGATCCTCGCCGCGGATGACGTGGGTAATGCCCAGGTCGATATCGTCGACGACGGAGGGGAGCGTATAGAGATACGAACCGTCGGCGCGGATCAGCACCGGGTCGGACATGGAGCCGGTATTGACGGTCTGCGCGCCCTTGATGAGGTCGGCGAACTGTACCGGACGGCCATCGAGCCTAAAGCGCCAATGTGGCTTGCGCCCCTCGGCCTCAAGGCGCGCGCGATCTTCGTCGGTGAGTGCCAGGGCGGCGCGGTCATAGATCGGCGGCTTGCCGAGAAGGCGGGCGCGGGCCCGCTTGCGATCGAGCTCTTCCTCGGTTTCGTAGCAGGGATAGAGGCGTCCAGCGGCGATCAGGCGGTCGCGGGCAGCGTCATAAAGGGCGGTGCGCTCAGACTGGCGGACCAGGAAGTCCGGGGTGACGCCAAGCCAAGCAAGGTCCTCTTCGATGCCATCGGCAAAGTCGCGGGTGGAGCGCGCCAGGTCGGTATCGTCCATGCGCAGCACATATTTGCCGCCGTGACGACGGGCGAAGAACCAGTTGAGCAGCGCAGGCCGGGCATTGCCCAGATGAATGCGGCCGGTTGGCGAGGGCGCCCAGCGTACGATGACACTCATCCGACAGTGAAATCCTTATAGCCATTGGTAATGGGATATTTGCGGCCGAGGCCGAAGGCGCGCGGGGTCAGTTTCGGGCCAGGCGCGGACTGGCGGCGCTTGTATTCTGCGATGTTGAGCAGGCGCTCGATGCGTTTGACCAGGGCCGGATCATGGCCGCGCGCCACCACCTCACCGAGGGACATTTCGTCCTCGACGATGGACCGCAGGATGTCATCGAGCACCGGATAGGGCGGCAGGCTGTCCTGATCGGTCTGGTCGGGACGCAGTTCGGCGCTGGGGGCCTTGTCGATGATCGACTGCGGAATGACTTCGCCCGATGGGCCGAGGCAGTCGCCGGGCAGATGCTTGTTGCGCCAGTCGGCCAGCGCATAGACTTCCATCTTGAACATGTCCTTGAGCGGATTATAGCCGCCATTCATGTCGCCATAGATGGTGGCGTAGCCGACACCCATCTCGCTCTTGTTGCCGGTGGTCAGCAGCATGGAGCCGAGCTTGTTGGAGACAGCCATGAGAATGGTGCCGCGCATGCGCGACTGGATATTTTCCTCGGCGGTATCGAGCGGGCGATTGCCAAAGATCGGCTGCAGTTCACGCAGGGCGGCGTCCACCGGATCGCCAATGGCGACGACGTCATAACGGACACCCAAGCGCGTGGCACAATCCTTGGCGTCGCGGAGGCTATCCTCGGAGGTGTAGCGGTAGGGCAGCATGATGCAGTGGACTTTTTCGGGGCCGAAGGCATCCACCGCCATGGCAGCGACGACAGCGCTGTCGATACCGCCGGAAAGGCCCAGCACCACATCGCGGAAGCCGTTTTTCTGGACATAGTCGCGCAGGCCGAGAACGGCGGCGCGCCAGGGCGCTTCCTCGACGGAGGTCAGGTCCTCGACGCGGCCATTGGTGCAGGTCCAGCCGTTCTCGCCGCGGGACCAGTCGGAGACGATGAAATCGGTCTCGAAGGACTTGCCCTGCACGACCAGCTTGCCGCCGGGCTCCATGGCAAAAGAGGCGCCGTCGAAGACGAGTTCGTCCTGGCCGCCGACCTGGTTGAGATAGATGAGCGGTACGTCGTCTTCGCCGACGCGGGCGCGCACCAGGTCCTTGCGGACATGCTGCTTGTCGGTCCAGTAGGGAGAGCCATTGGGGCAGAGCATGATCTCGGCACCGCGCATGGCGAGATGCTCGCAGACCGGGCGGTGCCAGATATCTTCGCAGATCGGTATGCCCACGGGCACGCCCTTGATATCGACCGGCTGCGGCAACGGACCGGCGGCAAAATAGCGCTTTTCGTAGAAGACGTCGGTATTGGGCAGCTCGCGCTTGTAGCGCGTGGCGATGATCGCGCCGTTTTCGCCGACGAGAACTGCATTGTAGAGATTGCCCTTGTCCTGCCAGATGGTGGGCAGGATGAGCACCACATCGGTGCCGGCGGTATCGGCAATGAGGCTGCGCGCTGTTTCCATGGCATCGGCGACGAATTGGCTCTTGAACAGCAGGTCGTCGGGGAAATAACCGGTGAGGAACAGCTCGGAGAGCATGAGAATATCGGCCTTGGCCGCCTGGGCATCGGCCAGGGCCCGACGCGCCAGGGCCAGATTTCCCGGCAGATCGCCGACCTTGGGGTTGAGCTGGGCGAGCGCAATACGAAGCTGGTCGGTCACGGCGATGATGGCCTAATGCTGGGACGGGGTATGGACACGATCCATAGACGCGCGAGACTTACCGGGTGAACCCGGCAAGGGCAAGCGCCCAGCAGGTCACCCCTGCTCTAGAACCGTCCACTCACCTCGACCAACAGGCCATAGCGCAGCATGGAGAACGGGTTGTTGTTGCTGATGATACCCTGCTTAGCCAGTGTAGGCGCAGAGAAGGCCGGCGGTGCACTTGGATTGGCGGTCGGATGGGTGATGGTGGCCTGATCCCAGGTCACGTCATAGGCACCTTGGAGGTAGGATGCGCGGCCGCCGAAACGCACGGCGAGGTTCTCAGTCGGCTTGAGGCCAAACATGAGTTTGCCGCTTGCGCCGTATCCGAAGCCATTGATGGCAGCGGGCGAGGCCTGGAGTGAGGTGGCACCGAACGGCCCACCAGCAAATGGGCCATTTGGGCCCACTTGGGCGGAACCAGCGGTGCCGCTCACCCAAGCATAGGGCGTGGCAGCCGCTTCACCGGTGATGTCGAACATGCCCATATCGATACGACCGGCGACACCGAGCTTGAGGCCATGGACGTGAAAATCGTTGGTCTTGCTGTCAGCACCAACACTCCAGAGCCCGGTGGCATTGGACCAGGCGATGTCGCTCGAACTCTTCGCGGTGGTGTAATTGGCGCGACCGGTGTCGGGAGAATCATAAGTGTAGTGATAGCCGGTCACGAAGCCGAAGCTGGCCTGGTCAGTGCCGAAAGGCAGCCAGCCAAAATCGGCAGCGCCATAGCCAAGGCGCGCGGCCGGCAGATTGACGGCGGGCCCGCCATTGGTGGTGTAGGTGCCTTCATGGGCGACGCCATAGGCGCCAGAGGCTTCGAGATAGGAACGGGTCGGCCGGTCATCGACGCGCACGAACACTTCCCCGGCATGGGTCTTGGTATCCATGGTCTGTGTGTACGGCCCGATCTGGTGTTTTTGCGCCCCAAACGAGTACCAGTAGCGGACACCGGCTTCGATATGCAGACCACTGTCCTCGCCCATCTCCCACTGCGTGGGATAGGACGGGCGTAGATCGGGGCCCGGGGTGAGATAATCGGCGGCCCAGGCGGGTGCGGTCGTGGTTAAGAGTACCAGCAAAGTGGTCGAAACGCTGCGCATCATTTCCATGTCCCCCGCCTGCAAAACGGCCATCTTCCACACCGTTTATGATCGGTTAGGGTTAATGTTCCACTAAGCGGGTGGCCAGAATGTTGGTGGTTTGGTAACGAGCACAGCGCATCATCGGGTTATGCGCGAAACGGTGATCACATCTGCGCAACCCCTGGGCAGTATTGCGAGTTGCACTCCTGTCGATAGTTGAAAGTTTAACCAACCAGCCTTGTATCCATGAGTTACCGCATTCTTATCGTCGAAGACGAAATCATCGTAGCAACCGAAATCGAGGACGTGATCGCCGATATGGGTCACGTTCCGGCGGGGATTGCTGCCGATCAGAAATCGGCTCTGGCGCTCGCAGGCAATGTGGACGTGGCCCTGGTCGACCTCAACTTGCGCGATGGCCCTACGGGCATGACCATTGGCCGCATCCTGGCGCAGACGCATGGAGTGACGGTGGTTTTCATGACCGCCAATCCCTCGCAGCTCGGTGATGGTGTCCCGGGCACGCTCGGCGTGCTTCCAAAGCCGGCGACGGATCGCGATCTGCATGATGTGGTGAACTTCGCCGTTGCCCAGCATACGAGGAAGAAAGCGAACCCACCGCAGCGCATGCGGCTGTTCGACTGGAACGACGGCAGCTACGCCTGAATTACCATACTTTTCTGCCGAGTGAACCGAGGCACAGTTGCAGCTTTCGCTGCAATGATGCTTCGTAATTCTGCATTGGTGCGGCCCGATATCAGTCGTGAATGCACTGGCGGAGGCGGTCTGAGCGGCTGAGCGCTTCGTATGGAATTTGCACCGCGACTACCAGACCGCCGGCATTCCATTCGCGTTCCAGATGCCCGCGCATCTGCCCCTCCACCGACAGGCTGACGAGGCGTGAACCAAAGCCGGACAATTGAACAGGCTCGGAAGTCTCTGGCCCCCCCAGTTCCCGCCAGGTCAGGCGGTACATGTCGGGCAGACGCGAACCGGTGAGCTCCACTTTGCCACCTGGCGCGGACAGGCCGCCATATTTGGCGGCGTTGGTCGCCAATTCATGGAACAGAAGCGCCAAGGGCGTGGCGGCAGCGTCATCGATGGGGATGTCGTCCCCGAGGAAGACAACGCGCGCCTGGTCGGCACCATCATTATAGGGGCGCATCAACCGGGCGATGAGCGCGGCAAGCGTGCCCTGCCCGTCTGTCGGTGCCGACAAAGCACTATGCGGGCGGACAAAGTCGTGGGCTTCACCGAGCGCATAGATGCGCTGGCGGAGCTGGTCGGCGAAATCCTTGGAAGCCGGGTAGCTGCGTGCGGAAAGACCGATAATGCCATTGAGGACGGCAAAGATGTTCTTGATGCGGTGGCTCAGCTCCTGGGCCACGAGCTCCCGCTCTTCTGCGGCGACCCGTGACTCATGGATGTCGGTACAGGTACCGATCCAGCGAAGGATTTGCCCGTCCTCGCCGCGGATGGGGAGTGCCCGGCCGAGCGTCCAGCGGTATTCGCCGCTGTGATGCCGCAGGCGGTATTCGATTTGGTAGGGTTCGCCGGTGGCGAGCGAGTGGCGCCAGGCCGCCCAGGCACGCTCCTGATCATCGGGATGAAACATCCCGTTCCAGCCTTCGCCGTCTGTCGTGCCTTCCCTCATGCCGGTGAACTCGTACCAGCGCGCATTATAGTAGTCGTGAAATCCGTCGGGACGGGTTGACCACACCATTTGCGGCATGGTGTCGGCCAGCGTGCCGAACTGCAGTTCGCTTTCGCGCAGGGCTTCGACGGCACGATGCTGCGCCGTAACGTCGATGGCGACGCCTGGAAAACGGTTGACCCGGCCATTGGCGTCGGTACGGGGGCGGCCGGAGGCGACCACCCAGGTGACATCGCCATTTTTGCCCAAGAGGCGATATTCGGACTTGTAGGGCGAGCCTTCGCGCAGGGCCTGGGCTATCTCCTCGCCAACACGCTGGACGTCGTCTGGGTGAATGGCACGCAGGAATTCCTGGATCGGCACGCCGAGACCGGCCCGCAGGGAATCGAGGTCGAACAAAGCGGCGAACTGATCGTCGGCGGTGACCTTGTCGTTGATCACATCCCAGTCCCAGGTACCGACCAGATCGGTGCCGTTGATGGCCATCGCCATGCGTTCTTCGCTGCGCGCCAGCGCCTGTTCGGCCAGTACGCGCTCGGTGGTTTCATGCACGACGCAGAGGGTGCCCATGGACAGGCCATCATCGCCCATGATCGGGCTGTAGTGGAGGTCCATCCAGACGGATTCGAGTTCGCCATGGCGGTTGAGCAGCAATTCTTGGCCGTTCAACGTCCAGGACTCTCCCCGAAGGCCGCGCTCGATGTTCAGCCGGTTGAAGTCGGCAATCTCCGGCCAGGCCTCGAGGGCCGGCATGCCAAAAATATGAGGGTGCTTGTGGCCGGCAAAGTCGGCGTAGCCATTGTTGTAGAGAAGGATGCCCTGCTGGCCGACCATCATCGCCATAGGAGTAGAGGCGGCCACCATAAGGCGAACCGCGCCCTTGAGGGTATCGGGCCATTCGGGGATCGGGCCGAGCGGGTTGGAAGCCCAATCCTGGGTATTGAATAGTCTTATCGCGGGATCTTGTTCGAGCGTCTCTCGTTGGGCGGCGGACGCATTGGGAAACAAAGATTTGGGCATTGCCTACTCTAGCGGTCCGTAGAGACGTAGTGGCAATGCCCGATCGCAAAAAGGCCGCTCGCCGAAGACATCAACGCGCCGCCCCAGGATTCAGTTCACAGCGCGGTGAGAATTATTCTCCCGCAAGACGCTGCTGGCGAGGCGGCTTCTGGGCATGAACTTCCTCGGCGACCAGGAATGCCAGTTCCAGCGCCTGGCTCGCATTGAGGCGCGGGTCGCAATAGGTGTTGTAGCGGTCTGCCAGCGTGGTCTCGGTGACGGCAGAGACGCCGCCAACGCACTCGGTCACGTCGTCGCCCGTCATCTCGATATGCACGCCACCGGCATAGGTGCCCATTTCGCGGTGGACTTCGAAGAAGTTGCGGACTTCCGAGAGTACGCGATCAAAGGGGCGGGTCTTGTAGCCCGTCGAGGCCTTGATGGTGTTGCCATGCATCGGATCACAGCACCAGACGACGGTACGACCGGCACGCTGAACGGTTTCCACCAGGCGTGGCAGGTGTTCATGCACCTTGTCGGCTCCGAAACGCGAAATCAGCGTGATGCGGCCCGCTTCATCGGTCGGGTTCAGCCGATCGAGCAGGCGCAGAAGGTCGTCATTGACGAGGCTGGGCCCGCACTTGATGCCGATGGGGTTGTGAATGCCGGCAAAGTATTCGACATGCGCCTCATCGGGATTGCGGGTGCGGTCGCCGATCCAGAGCATATGGCCGGAGGTGGCGTACCAATTGTTGGAAATGGAGTCGCGGCGGGTCAGGGCTTCCTCATAGCCAAGAAGCAGCGCTTCATGGCTGGTGTAGAAACTGGTTTGCTTGAGCGCCGGCGTGTTTTCCGGGTTGAGGCCAAGCGCCGCCATGAAGGTGATGGCGTCGTCGATCTTACGGGCAACTTCCTCGAAGCGGGTGCTCCAGTTGGAGCCCTTCATGAAGCCCATGGTCCATTCATGGATGCGGGTCAGCTCGGCATAGCCGCCCATGGAGAAGGCGCGCAGCAGATTGAGCGTGGCGGCCGACTGTCGATAGGCCTGCAGCATGCGATCCGGATCGGGCACCCGGGAGGCTTCGTTGAAGTCGATGGCATTGATGATATCGCCGCGATAGCTGGGCAGCTCGACGCCATCGATGACTTCGGTGTCGGCGGAGCGCGGCTTGGCGAACTGACCGGCAACGCGGCCGACCTTGACCACCGGCTTGGAGGCGCCATGGGTCAGCACCACCGCCATCTGCAGGAAGACGCGGAAGAAGTCGCGAATGTGATCGGCGCCGTGTTCGGCAAAGCTCTCTGCGCAGTCGCCGCCCTGCAGCAGGAAGGCCTCGCCACGCGACACCGCGGCCAGGCGCGACTTGAGTTCGCGAGCTTCACCGGCAAAGACCAGCGGCGGGAAGGAGCCCAGTTGGCGTTCGGCTTCGACAAGAGCCGCCGGATCCGGATAGGCCGGAACCTGCTTGATCGGCTTCTCGCGCCAGGAACTGGGGGTCCAATTGGTCATTGTCGGTCTCGCTTACGCCGGTACTGCTGGGCTTGTGGGCGGTCTATCAATCTACGGGAGGCCTGCCAAGGGCCCATGGATCAGACCTTATGCCCATTACGGTAGATATAGCTGGGCGACTTGAAGGTCACGAGTTCCTCGGCCGCCGAGGGGTGAAGCGCGATGGTGCGGTCGAAGTCGGCCTTGGTGGCGGACATGCCGACGGCGATGGCCACAATCTGGATCATCTCCGCGGCGCTGGGGCCCAGGATGTGGACGCCAAGTACCTTGCCGCCATCCTTTTCGGTGATCAGCTTGAGCACCATGCGCTCGGTACGGGTCGAGAGAGTGTTCTGCATCGGGCGGAAGCGCGCGACATAGACGTCGATATCCCCATGCGTGGCCGCTTCATGCTCGGTGAGCCCGACGGTGCCGATTTCGGGTTCAGCGAAAACGGCGGTGGGGATCAGGGAATGATCCACCCAGAGCGGGTTGTTGTTGTAGACGGTTTCGGCGAAATACCAGCCCTCACGGATCGCGACCGGGGTCAGCTGGGCGCGGCCGGTGACATCGCCCACCGCATAGATGGAGGGCACCGAAGTCTGGGAGAACTTGTCGACGGCGATGACGCCAAAATCGTTGACCTTTACGCCGGCGCTTTCGAGCCCCAGCCCATCGACATTGGGGCGACGGCCGGTGGCGAACATGACCGCACCATAGGGTGCGGAGACGCCGTCGCTGAAGGTCGCGCGCACATCGTCGCCGGCTTCGGAAAGCGCAGTGATGCTGGTCTGGTAGATGAGGCGAATGCCGCGGTCGATGAGCCCGGCTTCGAGGCCGCGGCGCATGTCCTCATCAAACCCGCGTAAGACGCAGTCGCCGCGGTAGATGAGCGTGGTGTCGACGCCCAGCCCGGCAAAGATGGTAGCGAACTCCACCGCCACATAGCCGCCGCCTTCGATGAGGATCGAGCGCGGCAGCGCCGGCAGATCGAAGGCCTCGTTGGAGGTGATGGCCAGTTCGGCGCCCGGAATTTCGGGAATGAAGGGACGGGCGCCGGTGGCGATGAGAATGCGCTCGGCGGTCAGTTCACGATTGCCAGCGACGAGGCGCACGCTGTTGGTGCCAGTGACCACGCCGCGGTCGCGGATGATCTCGACGCCGGGCTTTTCGAGATTGGACGTGTAGGCATGTTCGAGACGCGTGATTTCGCGCTCCTTGGCGGCGACTAGGGCCGGCCAATCGAAGCTGGCATCGACCTGCCAGCCGAAGCTGGAGGCAATGTCGAACTGGTCCTTGAAGCGGGAAGCATAGACATAGAGCTTCTTGGGCACGCAACCGCGGATGACGCAGGTGCCGCCGACGCGGAACTCCTCGATCACGGCGACCTTGGCGCCATAGGTCGCGGCCATGCGCGCCGCGCGCACACCGCCTGAACCGGCACCGATCACCAGAAGATCGTAGTCATAGCTCATGGAAGCCCCCGGATTAGTTTATCGGCAATCAACGATGAATGTGGGAAGCCGCTTCGCACAAAAAAAGACCCCGCACAAGGCGGGGCCGGTATGCGTCAGGGCGCAGGCGATCAGATCTCGATGCCCTGGGCACGCAGCTCGGCGCGCACCTTGGCGAAGAACTCGCGCTTGAGATTGTTGGTATAGACCTGCAGCACGCGCTGCAGATCGGTGTTCAGCTCGGAATTGGCCTGGGACAGCTTCATGCCGACCGGCGATTCATAGAAGGCAACAATCTGCTGCAGCTCTTCGATGGAGAAACGCACCGCATAGACGCGCGCAAACTGGTCGAGCAGTTCGCCCTTGCGACCATTATATTCCTGGATGACCTTGCCGACGGCATCATTGGTCTTGTCCAGAATTTCGGGGTTCTGCTGCACGATCTGCTGCATGGTCTCGATGCCGGTCTCGACGACAGTCACCTCGAACACCGCGGCGCGATCCGTCAGGTCGATATATTTACGGGCAAGAGCCAGGTGCTCGGGCGCCACTTCCTGAGCCATAGCCGGCACGGAAAGGCCGAGAGTGCCGATGGTGAGCACGGCCGCCACGAGAGCCCGAGCGTTGCGCACCAGGTTTGGGTTTGTCCAGAAAGCCATATTGTCCCGATCCACGCTTGGTCAGTTGTTCTTGAGAAGACGTTTTACGCCATCCGGCGTCGCTACATAAGCCTTGCTGCACATATTGAGGAACAATCCATGCTGGACGACACCAGGAATGTTCAGCAAATCCATCGAAAGCGCTTCTGGCCGTGAAATGCGGCCAAAAAAAGCATCGAGAATGAGGTGTCCACCGTCGGTCACGAAAGGCGTCCCCTTGTCCTCGCCACGGAGCTTGAGGCCCCCCTCGGCGCCATGGGCCAGCAGCACTTCTGCGATGGTGCGGCGGGTTGCCCCCAAGCCGAAACGATTGACCTCGATCGGCAGCGGGAAACGCCCGAGCGTCTCGACCAGCTTGGTGCCGTCGGCAATGACGATCATCGCATCGGACGCAGCGGCAACGATCTTTTCGCGCAAGAGCGCGCCCCCGCCCCCTTTGATGAGATTAAGCGCTGCATCGAGCTCGTCGGCACCATCCACAGTGAGATCGAGCCGATCCAGAGTTTCGAGATCGGAAAGCGGAATGTCGAGGCTCTTCGCCTGCGCCGCCGTCACCTCGGAGGTCGGCACGCAGATGACGTCGAGACCGGAGGCGACTTTCTCGCCCAACAGCTCGACAAAATGCTTGGCCGTCGACCCGGTCCCCAACCCCAGCCGCATGCCCGAGCGCACCTCGGTCAAAGCCTGGGCGGCAGCCTCGCGTTTCAGCGCCTCGCTCATGGCATTTTCCTCCACAGTCGCGGCGGGTTTGGCAGGCGCAGCGTCGCCATGTCAAGCCATCCCAAAGTCGGCGTTCACGCATTGGTGAACGACCACTGTAACCGGCCGGCAACACAATGTGGCAATGATGACCAATCTATGGCTGCAATGGGGCGTTTGGCCCTTTGCGGTTAACCAGCAAGCAAGTAAGTAGCCGAATTCATTAGAGGTATCCGAATCATACCTCACTCACTGCAGAGGCCCTGTGAACGCATGAGCAAGTTCAGAATCGCAATGGCGCTTGTGATGTCGATATTCTTGTCGGTCAGTGTCATTTTGCCGGCCGCTGCGGCGCGCTGGTATAATCCCGATACCAATACATTCGAAGAGCGCGCTGTCGCCCAGCAGCGCAATCGTGGTGGCAGCCCGATCAAGAAGCAGATCGTCGATTACCAGACCAGCTACAAGCCGGGCACAATTGTCATCGAAACCAGCGAGCGTCGCCTCTATCTGGTACTCGAAGGCGGTAAGGCTATGAAGTATGGCATCGGCGTTGGCCGCGACGGGTTCCGTTGGTCCGGCACACACCGCATTTCCCGCAAGGCCGAATGGCCCGGCTGGACCCCGCCCCCGGCAATGCGCAAGCGCGTTCCCGACCTGCCGGCCTATATGCCCGGCGGCCCGGAAAATCCGCTCGGCGCCCGCGCGCTCTATATCGGTTCGACGCTTTATCGCGTCCACGGCACCTCCGAGCCCTGGTCCATCGGCCAGGCCGTTTCCTCGGGCTGCATCCGCCTCACCAATGACGACGTGATGGATCTCTATGATCGCGTCCAGGTCGGCGCACAGATTGTCGTCAAGCACTGATCGATCCGGACTGAACCAACGAGGCCGCCGACAGGCGGCCTTTTTTTGTGCGCTTTGCACTTGCGCTCCGCGGCAGTAAAGTGGTGGCCATGACGACGACCTCCCCTGTTGCGCGCCCCCTGATCGATGGCTTCGGCCGGCGCGTCTCCTATCTTCGGATTTCAGTGACCGACCGCTGCGATTTCCGCTGCGTCTACTGCATGGCCGAGGATATGACCTTCCTGCCCAAGCGGGATGTATTGAGCTTTGAGGAGATCGAAGCGCTGGCCGGCGCCTTCATCGCGCGCGGCACCACCAAGATCCGCCTGACAGGTGGGGAGCCGCTGGTCCGACGCGACATCATGCAACTGGTCACGGCGCTGGGGCGGCGGATCGGGAATGGGCTCGAGGAACTGACGCTGACGACCAATGGCAGCCAGCTCGCCAAATATGCCGTGCAACTGCAAGCGGCTGGGGTGCGGCGGCTCAATGTATCGCTGGACACGCTGGATGCCGAGAGGTTTCGCGCCATCACGAGACGCGGACGGATCGAAGATGTCATGGCGGGCATAGAGGCCGCGCAGGCGGCGGGCCTCGCCATCAAGATCAACATGGTGGCGATGCGCGGCGTCAATGACGATGAGATCGAGCCGATGATGGCCTGGGCGCATGGACGCGGCATGGGGCTGACGCTGATCGAAGGCATGCCGCTGGGCGAGGTGGACATCGACCGCGCGGACTCCTATCTGCCGCTGCGCGAACTGCATGAACGGTTGGCCCGGCGCTATACGCTGACCCGGCTCGATACCCGCACCGGCGGCCCTGCCCGCTATGTGCATGTGGCCGAAACCGGCGGCACGCTGGGCTTCATCACCCCGATGAGCCACAATTTCTGCGAAAGCTGCAATCGGGTGCGGCTGACGGCGACGGGGCAATTGTTTCTGTGCCTGGGCCAGGACGACCAGGTCAATCTGCGCGACGCCTGGCGAGAGGGTGGCGCGGCGGGCCTGGACGCAGCGCTGGACCACGCCATGCGCATCAAGCCCAAGGGGCATGACTTCGTCGTCGACCGTTCCGGCCGCGAACCCGCCGTCGCCCGCCATATGAGCGTGACGGGCGGCTGAGACTTAGGCCGGTCCGCCCAAAATCGGGACGCTGGTACAATTCATCCGGACACCGCGACAATGCGCACGGGGTCGGTGGCGGATAAGAGTCCCACGACGGGCACCAAGCACGGTGCCCGACATTGGGAGACATAGAGTTGATCAGGAATGCGTTCATTCTGCTTGCCGCTATTATCGCGCTGGGCAGCAGCAGTGCGTATGCTCAAACCGTGGGCGACTGGGTTCTGGGGAACTACCAAAAGTCCGGCTACTGGTTCGCTGGCATCGCCGAATCCATCAATGGTGGCAAGGTAACAATCCGTTATGACGACGGCGAGCGCGAGACGGTCAGTCTGCGCGACGTGCGCCCTTATGACTGGATGATCGGCAGCCGCGTCGAGTGCAATTTCAAAAAGGCCGGTGAGTGGTATCCGGGCACGATCGCTTCGCTTGCCGGCGAGAAGGTTGGCATCAATTATGACGATGGCGACAAAGAGACCACGACGACCGGCCTCTGCCGCTCTCGATAACCCCTTAGCTCACCAAGAAACTCAGACCTCATAGCGTTTGCCAGCGTCATGTTCGGCAAGCATATACAAGGACCGTCACGTGACGATGACTTTCAAATCAGCCGCGCTTGCTGCCACTCTTGCCATGCTATCGGCGACCGCTGCCAATGCGGCCGGCATGAATTTCGACATCCAGAACAGCTCGGACTACATCATCACCGGCTTCTATACCGGGGAGAACGGTGAATGGAGCTCCAACTGGATGAACTTCAAACTCAAGGGTGGCGAGACCGCTCAGATGGCCTTCAATTATGATGGCCCCTGCGACATCGAGTTTTACGTGACTTGGGAAGCCGAGGACGGCTCGAACATCGATGGTGACGTAACTACGATCGACATTTGCGATGCGAACACGATCTATTTCGACGGGGCCGAGGCCAGTTACGACTAATCGCTGACCTATTTGGCATTTGTGGCTTGCGCTGATCGGCGCAGGCCACCTGCTATTTGAGGCAAAGGAAGATCCGCAGGACACTTTACTTCGACGTTGAGCAAAGCTACCCGTCTATGTGCACCAGCGCGGCAAGACTTGCCGTCATGGCAGGGACAGGCCGGTGAAACACAGCGTCGAGTGCTCCATTGGGTAGTGTTGATCAGCCTTTTCGATTTTCCTCAAAAGCGCTGGACGCCGAAGACGGTTTCGGCCGCTACCACGATCTCTATCCGGTAGCCTCAAACGTGACCGCCACGGGGCAAGGCTTCCACGCCGAGGCCCACGCCCACCGCCTTTCGCGCATGATCGTTGTCGACCGCATGATCAGCGGTGTGTCCCATGTCAGGGAAGCACGCCACGCGCGACAGGACGGGTTCGACCATGTCGTCGTCCAGATGGTGACCTCTGGCCAGTGGACCGGTGGCCCACCGGGAGAAGAGCGGCTCGTATCGCCGGGGGAAATCATTCTCCTCGACATGGCTCGTCCGCAACGGAACTGGGCAAACCTGGCTCAACTGATCACTATCAATCTGCCTCGAGATCTCATTGAGGCAACACTTCGGGTAACGCCTGCCATGCATGGCGTCGTCCTCCCCGCCTCCACATCCCATTTGCTTGGCGAATTCATGCTCATGCTCAAGCGCCTAGGCGCGGACAGTCCGGCGGCCATAGCAGACAGCGCGGCTCAGGCCCTGATCGAACTCACGGCGGGTGCATTCGCCAATTATGGCGGCCACCTGATAAAGCACGGTGATACCGGGGCCGGCAGCCTGCGTCGGGAGCGGGCCGAACTTTTCATCGACGCTCGCCTTGCCGACGATCAGTTGGACGCAGCATATGTCGCGCACAGCTTAGGTGTGTCGCGTACCGTTCTCTATCAACTGTTCCAGTCGTCGGGAGGCGTGGCTCGATACATTCTCGGGCGACGCCTGGAGCGACTTGCACGTGCATTGCGCAGAAGCACGGAGACGCGTTCGATTTCCCAGCTGGCCTTTGCCTTTGGCTTTGCCAGCGAAAGCCATTGCAGCAAGGCCTTCCGCTCGGCTTATGGCATGCCGCCCGGGCAGTATCGAAAAGACGCGGCTCATCAGAGAGCCGCGGCGAATGACGTCTCCGGCCTCATCGACAGCGCACTCGACATTTGGCACTCGGCGTTGCGCTGAACCATCGTCTATCAGCGGCGCGAGAACGCCGCCTGGATCGCGTCTTAGGATGACACGGCAGACTTATTTCTCGTCGTCGACGACGATGGCAAAGTCGAGTGGCAGGGCGGTGGTGTATTTGATCTGGCCCATGGCGAAAGCGGAGCTCACATCGGTCAGGTTGATCTTGCTGATCAGCCGTTTGTAGAAGGCATCATAGGCCTGGATGTCGGGCACGACGACGCGCATCAGATAGTCGACGTCACCGCTCATACGGTAGAACTCGACCACTTCGGGAAACTCGTCGATGACGCCGGAGAACTTGCGCATCCAGCCTTCATTGTGCTCGTTGGTCTTGACTGAGACGAACACGGTGACGCCCACATTGACCTTGGCCGGATCGAGAATGGCGACGCGGCGCTGGATGACACCGTCTTCTTCCATCTTCTGAATGCGGCGCCAGCACGGGGTGGTGGACAGGCCCACCTTGCGGCCGATTTCGGCCACCGGCATGGTCGCATCCTTCTGAAGCAGCGTCAGAATTTTCCGATCAATCTTGTCCAGCGCCATCATGACCCCCAGGAATATGATTTTCAATTCGGCGTAAAACTGCCAAATTTGCGGCTATCCAACTGCCACATTCGGCGATCATAAGCAATAAAATTGCGCGGGCAAAAATAACTTCGCCCGTAGGACTTTGTTAACCGCACTGACCGCGAAGTGGTGGCAAGTTGCATGCGTGGGGCCGGATCCCTTCACCGGGTATTAACCACAAGGCTCCTAGTGTGCCAGCCATAGTGTAGCGAGCGCGTTTTTGTTCGCAGTGTTGAGTAACGAGTAAGAGTTCCATGCCGTCGCAATTGGCCAGAGACGCCGATTTCAGCGCATTTGAAGGGCGTGACGGTAAGCGCACAGCCCACAAGACCGTGCTCGATGCGCGCCAGCGCCTGACCTCGAGCTCCGGTACGCGCTCGGATTACGACTTCCAACTGATGCATGATTATGCGGACTCGCGCCTTGGCGCGACGCTGCCAATGGCGGCGATTGTCGGCATTCTGGCGACGCTGTCCAGCTTCTGGGTGCCGCTGGTTTTTTCGGCGTTGTGGGCAGGCATGGTGATTGCCGGCCTGCTTGTCGTGGTGCTCACGGCACGAAGGTTCAAGCACAGCGACCCCAACAAATTCAGCGCCACAAAGTGGAAAACCAGCTTTGTCGCGGCCGAGACGGCATTCGGCATCGCCCTGTCCTTGCTGGCCCTGTTCACCCTGGTCGGCAATCCGGCAGACCTCGCGCCTGTGATGTTCGCCATGGTGCTGGTCAGCGTGGCCGCCAATGCGGTGGCCGCACACACCCTGCCCCCGGCGACCCTTGCCAGCACCCTGCCGGTGACGGTGACGGTTGCAGGAACGCTGATCGCCTTTGGCGGTACGCTGAATTACACTCTGGCCGCCGTGGCGATCTGTGGCGAGGTGTTCTTCCTTTTCCTCGCGCGTCAGTTGCACGCCTCTGAGCTCGAGACCATTTCGCATCAGGCGGAAAAGGACACGCTGATCGGCGAACTGGAAGAAGCACGCGAAATGTCCGACGAGGCCCGGCGCCATGCCGAACAGGCCAATATCGCCAAGAGCCAATTCCTCGCGACGATGAGCCACGAGCTGCGCACGCCGCTCAACGCCATTATCGGCTTTTCCGAAGTGCTGAAATCGGAACTGCTGGGACCGCACCAGGTGCCGCAATACAAGGAATATGCCGGCGACATTCACTCCAGCGGCCAGCATTTGCTGAACCTGATCAACGAGCTGCTCGACCTCAGCCGCATCGAAGCGGGCAAGTATGAGCTCAACGAGGAAGTGGTGTCTCTGGCCGATATCGCCGAGGACTGCCGCCGCATGATGGAGCTGCGCGCCAAGTCCAAGGGGATCGAGCTGGTGTTCAGCATTGGCGACAACTTGCCCAAGCTGTGGGGCGATGAACGCGCGATCCGCCAGGTACTGCTCAACCTTCTGTCCAACGCCATCAAGTTCACCCCGCAGAATGGCCGCGTCACCCTGGTGGTGCAGCGCAGCGCCGATGGCGGGCAGCTGATTTCGGTCAAGGACAATGGCCCCGGCATTCCCGAAAACGAGATCGAGACGGTGCTCTCCTCGTTCGGGCAGGGCTCGCTGGCGCAGAAGACGGCCGAACAGGGTGCCGGCCTGGGCCTGCCGATCGTCCAGAAGATCATGGACCTGCATCAGGGCCGGTTCGATCTGTTCTCGAAGCTCCGTTTCGGCACCGAGGTGATCGCCACCTTCCCCCGCGCCCGGGTCATGGATGCGGTGGCTCCGGTGGTGCAGCGCCGCAACCGGCTCGAGATCTACTCGGAAGCCGGCTGATCCCGTCGTCGCCTATTCCAGACATGCGTCCCAATTTCGCCCGGATCAGGGCATGGAAAGGGCATGGCACAGGAGACCTCACGTGAACCGTATGCTCATCGCCGTCGCGACGCTTTTGATGCTGACGCTGGGCGCCACGGCGCAGAACCTCAACGTACCGCCCGGGGACAACCAGCCTGCCATTGTGACGACCTATCGGCCTTCGGCGGTGGTTTCGGCCCGGCTGCAGCGGCAATTTCTCGACAATGTGCGCTGGTCTGCCGGCATTCCGGCGCGCGACCAGCTGGCGGCCGCCTTTGCCGAGCGCAGCCCCGGTGAAATCTGGCAGGAGCTGGTGGCGGCGGACGGGCTCAAGACCGGTGACGCTGCCGACGCACTGACCGCCTATTGGGTGCTCAACTGGATTACCGCCAACGCGGCCTATGACACCAAGGTCGACAATGGCCCGGTACAGGCACAGGTGCGCCAGGCGCTCGCCGATGACCCCAATTTCCGCACCATGAACGATCGGCAAAAGCAGGAAATGGCGGAGGGTTATATCCTCAACTTCCTTCTGGAGCACGCCGCGCTCAACGATGCAGTGGCGCGCAAGGATATCGAGGCTTTGTTCAAACTTTCGAGCGCGTCGGTGGCGCGCTTCCGCCAGCAGATGGGGATTGACCTGCTGGCGCTGGCTCCTGGTCCCGAAGGACTGGCGCCGAAGGCGCGGTGAGGCGAGCGGCAGCCGGCGTGCCGGGAGCCACCAAAAACCTCAGTCGCCCTTGCCGCTGACGGCGGCGCTTTCGAAGGTCGCCATGTTGTTGTGCAGGTGAAGGGCGGTCTTGGCCATGACGATGGCGAGAGCCGCGCCGCTGCCTTCGCCCAGGCGCATGCCGAAATCGAGCAGGCCGGTCTGGCCCATATTCTCGAGCACACGCGCATGGGCACCTTCGGCCGAGACATGGGCGAAAAGGCAGTGGTTGATCGATGCAGGATTGACCGCATGGGCGATGGCGGCCGCCGCAGTCGCCACATAGCCATCGACGATGACCGGAACCTTCTGGTGACGCGCGGCAATCAGAGCGCCGAGCATGGCAGCGATTTCACGGCCGCCGAGGCGGGCAAGGATGGCGAGAGGATGGTCGAGTTCACCGGCGTGGCGCGCCAGGGCACGATCAACGGCATCGGCCTTGCGGGCGAGGCCGGCATCGTCAACGCCGGTGCCACGACCGACCCAGTCGGCGCCGCTGCCACCATAGAGCGCAGCATAGATGGCGGCAGCGATAGTCGTATTGCCGATCCCCATTTCGCCCAGGCCGATGAGATCAGGTTTGCCCGCCACCGCTTCCATACCGTAGGCGATGGTGGCCGCGCACATCTGGTCGTCGAGCGCAGCCTCCTGGGTGATGTCGCCGGTGGGCAATTCCAGCGCCAGCTCGAACACTCTGAGATTGATTTCATGCAATCCGCATATCTGCGAAATGGCGGCGCCACCATTGGTGAAGTTGGCGACCATCTGAGCCGTCACTTCGCGCGGAAAGGCCGAGACACCCTGATCGGTGACGCCGTGATTGCCGGCGAAAATGGTGACCATGGGGTTGTCGAGACGGGGGCGCGACCGGTGCTGCCAGCGGGCCAGAAACTCGACCAGCTCTTCCATGCGGCCGAGCGAGCCGGCCGGCTTGGTCAACTGCATTTCGCGGGCCCGTACGGCCGCTACGGCGGCATCGTCGCCATCGGGCACGGCGGTCAGCAGTTCGACGATATCGGAAAAAGCGGGATTGAGGGCGGGCATGGCAGGTCCAGCACGATATGATAGGAGGGGCGCCGGACTTGTTGCTCATAACGGAGCGAATTGCAATTGACGCCAGAGGTGCACGAAGACGCCCCCGACGGGATCGATCCGGCGGTGACCGAAGCCGACAAACCGCGCTCGTCGCCCCAGGCGATGGGGCTCAAAGACGATTTCGTCATGGCGTTGCGCTTCTTTTCGCGCCTGCCGACCGGCGATTCTCCGCACCTGCCACCCGATCTCGACCGCATCGCCATGGCGCTGCCGCTGGCGAGCCTGGTGATGGGGATCATTCCAGCGCTATTGCTGATCGGTGGCACCATGGCGGGACTGCCAAGTTACTTCGCGGCGGTGCTAGCGGTTGGAGCTGTGGTGGTCGTGGGTGGCGGCATGATGGAAGACGCGCTGGCCGATGCAGCCGATGGGCTGTTTGGCGGTTCCACGCGCGAGCGGCGACTGGAAATCTTGAAGGATAGCCGACACGGCACCTTCGGTGTCGCCGCCCTTTGCCTGTTTCTGCTGTTGCGGGTTACCGCACTGGGGAGTGTCGCCGCGACAAATCCATTGGCGGCGGCGGGAATTTGGCTCGCCGCCAATATTGCCGGCCGCTCAGGGGGATTGTGGGTGGCGGTCGCCCTGCCCCCGGCGCGCAGCGATGGCGCGTCGGCCGCAGCAGGCATGCTGCCGGGTTCGCGCTTCGCCGTTGGCGCGGCATTGGCAATGATGCTGGCCTTTGTGCTCGGCGCTCCGTTTACGAGTCTGGTCGGGCTGTCGCTGGCCCTCGTCGCCATCGGGCTGGTGGCAGTGGGCTGGACGGCGTTGTGCCGGAGGCTGGTGGGCGGGCAGACCGGCGACCTGATCGGCGCAGCCGGCGGACTTGGGGAGGTGGCGGCGCTGAGCTTGCTGCTGATCTTTACCCCATTGCCTTGAAATCGTCGCCAGCAAGCCTTTAATCGATAGAGACGAAGGCGAAAGGGACCAAAGTCGCATGTTGTTTATCGGGCTTGCCCTCGTCGTTGCCGCCGCCATCGTTCTCCTGATCAGCGCCGATGCCGGCAGCATGATCGGGCTGACGCAGAACCAGACGGCACAGCTGGTGCCTTTGGTCATCATCCTCATTGTTTTCGCCGGTGGGCTGTTCGCCCGACGTCATCGCGCGGCGGAACTGGTGGGCGGGCTGATGCTGTGGGTGGGCATCTTCGCCGCTGTCATGGTGGGCTATGCCTATCGCGACGACATTCTGGGCGTGGTCAGCCGGGTGACGGGCGAATTGCGGCCCGGCATGGCCATTGTCGACAGCAATACTGGCACCGCCACGTTCAGGCGCGGGCTGGGCGGACATTTCGAGGTCAATGCCAATATCAACGGCCACGTGACCCCGATGATCTTCGACACCGGCGCCAGCGCCGTGGTGTTGACGGTAGAGGACGCACAAGCGGCGGGCATCGATACGACGGGCCTGCGCTATACCGTGCCCGTGTCCACCGCCAATGGGCGCGGCATGGCGGCGCGCACGCGGCTCGAAATGCTGGAAGTGGGCGGGATTGTCAGGCGCAATGTCACGGCGTTCGTGACCGAGGCGGGGGCGATGGACACCAGCCTTTTGGGCATGACCTTCCTTGAAACCCTCAGCCGCTACAGTGTCTCGCAGAATGCACTGGAGCTGGTGGATTGACAAAGGGCCGGCCGCGAGGACCGGCCCTTTCAGGTTGGATCAACGGATGGCGAACTGGATCGCCTGGCTGCCCACCACATACCAGGTGACGAACAGCGCATTGATGAACGCACCCGGCAGGTAACTGCCAGTCCGACGCCAGGCGAAGGTGGACAGGAATGCCACGATCGCCAGCAGCGGCACGAACTGCATGCCGATGACCGTGGTGAGCGACTCGTTCATGCTGAACAGGTGGCCGGTGAACAGCAGCGTTAGGTACTGGAAGCCAAGGAACAGGATGAAGCCGACAATCATCACTGCGATGTTGGACAGATATTGCGCCACGCGGCTGTCGGTACGCACCGACAAGCCAGTATGCAGACCGCGCATCGCCAGGATGAAGTAGGCGGTGAACGGGATCAGGTAGACCAAGGCGATCTTGGTGCGGATAAGGTCAAGTGGCTTGAGCGCCACCACCCAGAAGCGGAAGTCCACCTTGAAGAGGAAGTCGGTGGCAGCGACGACCAGATAGCCGATGCCGACAGTGGCAAGAGCAATGAGGACAGAGCCCCAGATATCGCCGCGGCCTTCGATCTTGTTGCCCTTGAACACCAGGCCCAGCGCCAGGACGATAATACCGTTCAGCACTGCCCACAGCACGATCTGACTGGTGAAGCTTTGTGGCAAAATCGCAGAGGCCGGGAAAACCAGGGTCGCCCAGTAGAAGAACGGATAGTAGGTCAGCACAGGGATCAGCGTCGCCAGAGCGAACTGCAGCCACCACTTGCCATTGCGCTTGTCATAGGCCGCGACGGCAGGCTCCTTACGCAGATGCGCGAAGGCCTGGGTCTTGAGCAGCATGTCAAAGGTGCCGGCCATGAGGACGACGAAACCGACCAGAGCGATCAGCGTGCCGATTTCCTTCCAGAACCAGATCTGGTTATCGGCCGGAATGGGCTGGGCCCCTTCGAGGGTCTGGTCGAACCAGGTGATGGCGTCGCCAATGGCTTCGGGCGACAGATGGTTGCCCGGATGGGTGGTGTTGGGCTGCTGCAGGATACGCGCCGTGCCGTTGGCGATATCGCCATAGATCTGGCCGATGACCACTGGTTCGGTCACACCGAATGCTGTCTGAAGCTTGGTGCTGGTGGGCACCTCCTGCGCGGTGGGGACGCCCCACATGGTGCCGGAAAATTCGTCGAATTTTGAGAAGACGACGGCGAGGTTACGCGGCCAGCTGGTATCGGCTTCCTTGGCGAAGGGTGCACCGGTGCTCGATCCCTGCAGTACGACGGCCTTATAGGCGTCGGGCATGGCGGCAGCGGCGGCCAGAACCGTCCAGCCACCCATGGAGTGGCCTTCGAGACCAATATTGTCGGTATCCACGAAATCAAGCGAGCGCAGATAAGCCAGGCCGCCCGGTCCACCAAAGCCATTGGCAAAGGCCGGTGGGTCGGAATAGCCATGGCCGCCTTGGTCAAGTGCCAGCACTACATAGCCGCGGCGGGCAAATTCAATGGCGAAACCGTCCTGGGTTTCGCGGCTGTTGAAATAGCCGTGCACGGCCAGAATTGCAGGCGCCTTGTTCTCGGCGGAGACGCCGGGCGGCACATAGAGCAGACCGCTCAGCACCTGGCCGCTCTGGCCATTGAAGCGCAGATCGCGGATGGAAATGCCACCCGAAGTCTGGATGAAGTGCGCCAGAAGCGCACCGATAAGAATGATGATCCACCCCGCGTGGAACAGGCGATTTTTTATTGTCATTGAAAGGAGCTCCCCACATGTTGCTTATGCCTATGGCACAGCGACAGGCGCAATTTAGCGTCAACGCGAAAGAAAAGCGAACGCAAACGAAACGACTTTAAACAGAAACGAAAATTCGACCGCAAGGGAAATTCGTCATTCCGCACAAGGACATGGGTATCGAGCGGCACCTAGGGTGCCGTCCGACTAGACGAAAGGCTTAGCGACAGGATCAGGCAGAAGCGGCGAAATCTCGCATTTCGACCACTGCCAGAGCGCGCTCGAAAACCTCGGGGCCCGCTCCCCGTTTGCAAGCGTCAACGCTGAGGATCTGGCGGAACTGACGCGCGCCCGGGCGGCCATTGGCAAGGCCGAGCATGTGACGGGCAATGGCATTGAGCCGGACGCCCTGTGCCAGTTCACCTTCGGCGTACTCGGCCATGGCCGCCATAATGGCCGCAAGCTCGGGCACGTCGCGGTCATCGCCGAAAATGCGGCGATCGACATCGGCCAGCAGCATGGGGTTATGATAAGCAGCGCGGCCGAGCATAACGCCGTCGGTATAGGCAAGCTGCTCGTCCACCTGTTCCAGTGTCTCGATGCCGCCATTGATCATCACCGGCAGCGGCGACAGGCGAGCGCGCAGGCGATGCACGCGCTCGTAATTGAGCGGCGGAATGGTGCGGTTTTCCTTGGGGCTGAGGCCCTGCAGCCAGGCCTTGCGCGCATGCACATAGAGCGCGGCCACACCGGCTTCCACCATGGCATCGGCGAACCGATCGAGGCTTTCCTCGACATCCTGGTCGTCGATGCCGATGCGGCACTTGACGGTCACCGGCCGATCGGTGGTATCACGCATGGCGCGCACGCAGTCCGCGACCAGCGCCGGCTCCGCCATCAGGCAGGCACCGAAGCGCCCAGACTGCACCCGATCCGAGGGGCAGCCGACATTGAGATTGATTTCGTCATAACCGAATGCGGTTGCGACCCCGGTAGCCTTGGCCAGTTCTGCCGGATCGGACCCGCCCAGCTGCAATGCCAGTGGGTGCTCGACCTCATGATAGCGCAAATGCCGCTCGGCATCCCCATGCACAACCGCCCCGCTATTGACCATTTCGGTGAACAGCAGACTATGACGCGTCAGCAGCCGATGCAGGTACCGGCACTGACGATCAGTCCAGTCCATCATCGGCGCAACGGAAAAGCGGCGGGCAGAGCTCATCATAGGCAAGGCAATCTTTCATTCTGACGTCCTTGTCCAGCCCCTGCCGACCGGCAAGGCTTCACAAGCGCGCAAAGCTGACGCGCACAACGCCCGCCAACTGATCTGGATCAAAGCGGCGGGACGTGTGTTGATGTAGGGTAAGTTCATATCAGGCCAGAGGAGCCCATCATGTATTCTCGCATCGTTTGCGCCATAGACGGATCGGAGTTGAGCACCAAGGCCCTGCGGCATGCTTTGGCGCTGGCGGCCAAGCTCGGCGCGAAGGTAACGGCTGTGACCGTCACCGAACCTTCGGTGATCGTAGCGCCGGGTGCAGAGATCATGATGGTCGATACCAGCAGCATCATTTCCGACCTCGACGAGGCCAAGGCCTCTTCTGCCAAAGCGACTTTGGCGGATGCCGAAGTGGTCGCCAAAGGCGATGGCCAGGCGATCACCACGGTGCATGTCGCCAACAGTCCGGCAGCCGAGGGCATTTTGCATGCGGCCAAGGAGAATACGGCCGATTTGATCGTGATGGGATCGCATGGCCGGCGTGGACTGGGGCGACTGCTGCTGGGCAGCCAAGCCGCAGAAGTGCTCGCCCACTCGGACGTCCCGGTGCTGATCATCAAATAGCGGCGGCGGGACGCAATTGCCACTAACATGTTAGCGCTGGCATGGCGCGGCAATTTCCGCTATGGGCGTTTGAACGCCCCGGGATTGTCGCGCCATGAGCCAAGTTACGCCTCGTCGCATTGCCGTTATCGATATCGGCAAAACCAATGCCAAGGTGGTGTTGATCGATGCCACCGATCGCGCACAACTGGCGGCGCGCTCCACACCTAATCATGTGCGCAGCGATGGCCCATATCCGCATGCCGACACCGAAAGGCTTTGGGCCTTCATCCTGTCGAGCCTGACCGAGATCGGTGCTGAATTCGGCATCGATGGTATTTCCATCACAACCCATGGCGCCACAGGCGCATTGCTGGCCGGCGACCGGCTGGCGCTGCCAGTGCTGGACTATGAATTTGGCGGGCCAGATGAGTTGGCTAGCGAATATGCTGGTGTGCGGCCCGATTTCAGCGGAAGCTTTTCGCCCGCTCTGCCCAATGGGCTCAATTGGGGGGCGCAGTTGTTCTGGCAGGCGCGCAGCTTCCCGGAGCAATTTGCCGAGGTCTCGGCGATCGTGCCCTATGCGCAATATTGGGCCTGGCGTTTGACCGGGGTGTTGGCGAGCGAAGTCACGTCGCTCGGCTGTCATACGGACCTCTGGTCGCCGGACAAGGCAGATTTTTCCAGCCTGGTCGATGCCATGGGCTGGCGGCACCTGTTTCCGCCAGTGCGGCCGGCGGCATCTGTGCTCGGCGCATTACTGCCCGACCTGGCCGAAATCACCGGTCTTGCCACGGCGACACCTGTCACCGTCGGCATCCACGATTCAAATGCGTCTCTGCTGCCACATCTGGGGGCGCAGGAGCCACCTTTCACCATCGTCTCGAGCGGCACCTGGACCATCGTGATGACGGTTGGGGGCGACACGTCTGGCCTTGACGCCGGACGGGACAGCCTCGCCAATGTCGACGCCTTCGGGCGGCCGGTGCCGACGGCCCGGTTCATGGGCGGGCGCGAATTTGATCTGCTCGTGCCGGAGATCGCCACACCGAGTGTGGCCGAGGTGGCGCGGGTGATCGCAGACGATATCCAGGTGCTGCCCAGTTTTGTACCAGGGGTCGGGCCCTTTAGCGACCAGCAGGGACGCTGGACGGTGGCGCCGGAGACGCTCAGCGCCGGCGAGCGCACCGCAGCGGTTTCGCTCTATCTTGCGCTTTTGGCGCGCGCGGCGATGGCGCTTTGTGGCCTTGGACGCAGCATTACCCTCGAGGGACCGCTGGCTCGCAACACGCTGTTTTCCTCTGCCCTGTCACAGCTGACCGGTGTGCCGGTCAGGGCTTCGGGCGACAGTACCGGAACCAGCCTGGGGGCTAGCCTGTTGTTCGGTGGACAAGCCGCACACAGCGCCTTGCGGGAGCCGGTTCCGCCGCTGGCGGTCGAAGGCTTCGATGCCTATGTGTCCCGATGGACCGAGCGCGTCGGCGGCTAGCCCTGGTTGACGTCGGCCTCGGATCGCGTTGACATCGCCAACGACAGAGGAGGCCGCAATGACCAGTCCCAAACCCCGAATCGTCATTATCGGGGGTGGCTTTGGCGGACTGGCCGCGGCGCAGAAACTTGCGGGCGCCAATGTCGCGGTAACACTGATCGACCGACGCAACCACCATCTGTTCCAGCCGCTGCTCTACCAGGTGGCCACGGCGGCACTCAGCCCCTCCGAGGTGGCCTGGCCCATACGGCACATTCTGCGCAAGCAGGACAATGTGCAGGTGCTGATGGCCACAGTTGTCGGCGTGGATATCAACCAGCGCGCTGTTATCCTCGAGGATGGCAGCCATGTGCCCTACGATACACTGGTGGTGGCGACGGGCGCGCAGCACGCCTATTTCGACAAGGACGAGTGGGAGCAGTTCGCGCCCGGACTCAAAACGCTCGAAGACGCCACTTCGATAAGGCGCCGTCTGTTACTTGCCTTCGAGGCAGCAGAGCGCGAGACCAATGCGGAAGCGCGGCGGGCGCTTTTGACTTTTGCCATTATCGGCGCTGGGCCGACGGGCGTGGAAATGGCAGGCGCAGTGGTCGAACTGGGACGCGCGAGCCTCAAGGATCAGTTTCGCAACATTACCCCAGCGGATTTGCGCGTCGTGCTGATCGAGGGCGCCGATCGCGTGCTGCTCAATTTCAGCCCCGACCTCTCGGCCTATACGCTGAAATCCTTGCGCGATCTGGGGGTGGAGGTAGAGCTCGGGCAGATGGTGAAGGCCATCGACGCCGACGGTGTCAGCTTCGGGGACAAACGCCTTCTCACCAAGACCATCATCTGGGCCGCCGGCGTTGCGGCCTCGCCGGCGGCAAAATGGCTTGACGCCGAGGCCGACAAGGCCGGCCGGGTCAAGGTCAATGCCGACCTCACCCTACCCGGCCACCCAGAGATCATCGTGGTGGGCGATACTGCCAGCATTTCGACACCAGAGGGCAAGCCGGTTCCGGGCGTGGCTCCGGCTGCCAAACAGGCGGGGGCACATGCGGCGCAGCTGATCCTGGCGCGACTGCGCGGCGATGCCAGCCCCCTGCCCTTTCGCTATGCCCATGCCGGGGACCTCGCCACCATTGGCAAGCGATCGGCGGTGATCGACTTCGGGACAACCAAGCTCAAGGGTTGGATCGCCTGGTGGGTATGGGGCATTGCCCACATCTATTTCCTGGTGGATTTCAAGAACCGCATCTTCGTGGCGATGAGCTGGCTATGGATCTATCTCACCGGCCAGCGCAGTTCGCGACTGATCACCCACGGCATGGCGACGGAAAAGGCGCCACTCGAAGAGGTCGACGAGGCCGGTTAGCGCGCCGCTTCGGTAGGTCAAGCCTCGTTGGCAATGCTCACCACCGGCTTGGCCAGCTTGCGCTCGCGCAGCCAGATATAGAGGCCGCTGGCGATAACGATGGGTGCGCCGACATAGAGCCAGACATCGGGCGGCTGGTGGAAGATGAACCAGCTGGCCGCCGCCATGAAGAAGATCTGGAAATAAGCGAAGGGGGCCAGCACAGTGGCGGGAGCAAGGCCCGAGGCCATGGTGATCAACTGGTGTCCGACAAATCCAAAAACGCCCACCGCGAAGAAGGCGAACCAGCCATCGGCCGTACTGGGCCAGGACCAGAAGAATGGCACGATCGGCAACAGGCAGATGGTCGCGAAAATGCCGACATAAAACTGGCTGGTCGCCGCGCTGTCGAAGCCCGAGACCCGCCGGGTAAACAGCATGTAGAAGGCGGTGCTGAGCGCACCGAGCAGGCTGAGCAAGGCGGCGGGGTGGAAGGCGTCAGTGCCCGGGCGGACGATGACCAGCACACCGAGGAAACCAACGCCAATAGCGGTCCAGCGGCGCCAGCCGACCTTCTCGCCCAGCATTGGGACCGAAAGCGCGCAGATCAGCAGCGGCACGGTGAAGGCGATGGAGCCGGTGACGGTAAGCGGCAGATACTGCACAGCGAGGAAATTGCAGGCGGTGGAGCCAAGAAGTGCCAGCGCACGCAGGCCCTGCAGCCTGATGCTTCCGGTACGGACCAATGCGGTGCCGTGGCGCGGCAGGTGAATGGCGGCCACCATCAGCAGATGGATGAAGTAGCGCAGGAATACGATCTGGATGAATGACACACCCACCATGCCCAGCCATTTGGCCGAGGAATCGATGCCGGTGAACATGAAATAGGCCAGAAGCGCCAAACCGATGCCAAACAAGCGGCGTTCGGTGGGCGGAGTAAAATTGGTCGACATTGCTGATCCGGACGCCAGACAAATGCGGCGCCGTCAGAGCGTCGAAGAAAGCGTCGGCGAAGTCAATGCGCAACGCCGCAAACTTGTATGGAAGTTTCTAAGACGCGCTGCCCTTCGTGGTCTTCGGCGCGGCCTAGATAGCCGCGCCTAGAATGTCTCTGCCAGATGCCGGATCTTCAGCGACTTCTGCAAATCGGCAGAGGTCACTCTTGCTCCATGGCGCGGATGGAACACCAATTCCGCCTTTCGCCCCGGCAACAGGGTGATGGCATTGTCCGAGAAGTGGCCGGGCGCATCTACGCTGGCGGTTGCAAACAGCGCAGGCTTATCGGTCTCAAGGATCAGGACCGGCTTCCCGTCCCGGTCGAACCAGGTGGCCGCGATGCTGGCGGGGACCAGCTCATAGGCCTTGTAAGCCTTGGGGAAGTAGTCGTTTTCGCCCAATACCCTGCCCGCGTCGTCCTTCCAGACGAAGAACAGGAATTCGTCAGAGGCGAGGTCTGCCATGTCGATGGATGTGACATCCAGTGCGGCGTCGGGGCCGACATTGGTCTGGCCGGAGAACAAGCTGCGCTCGCCACCGGACACCTTGATCGCCTTGACCTCGAGCGTGATTGCCGCGTCGTATCCGGTGTCGTTGATGGCCTTGAGCAGCAATTCGTCCGGAAGCTGGCCGGCGACCGGGATGCCGCGCGAATTGGTACGCACATCACGCGTCTGCGGCACAGCGACGACATTGACGAGATTATAGAAGCGGCGTGCCATGTAATGCATCAGCTTCCACTGCCCGCCATAGTCGAGGCTCGACCAGGACGCCACGGGCCAGATGTCGTTGATCTGCCAGTAGAGCGTGCCCATGCAACGCGGCTTGGTGGAGCGCCAATATTCGATGGCGGTCTTGATGGCGAGGCCCTGCTGGACCTGGGAGAGGAAGACCATCTGGTCGAAATCGCGCGGGAAGCGGAAATAGCGCGTCATGGTTTCGAGGATGCGGGCATTGCCGCCGTCATTGCGCTGGTGATTTTCCATCACCGGCGAGGACGGATTGCGGTCCTTGGGCTCGGAAAAGGTCTCGATGACATTCATCGAGGTGAAGGACTGAAAGCCGAATTCCGAGGCGAAGCGCGGATTGACGGAGCGGTAGGCCTCAAAGCTCTTGGCCGAGTGCCATACATCCCAATAATGCGTGTCGCCGCGCGTATCGGCATGCCAGCCATCGGAAAAGTCCAGATAGCCCATGGAGGGCGAGGAGGGCCAGAACCGACGATCCGGATCTTCGTCCTCGACGATATTGCCGAGCATGGAGTTGAGGCGATCATAATTGGCTACATAGCGCTCGGGCGCGGCTTTGGTCTCGGGATACCAGTGCAGCGAGCCGATGACTTCGTTGTCACCGCACCAAAGAGCGATCGAGGCGTGATGGCTGAGCCGGCGCACCTGCTGGGTGATTTCGGCGCGGACGCTGGCGAGGAAGGGGCGGTCCGAGGGATAGCTCATGCAGGCGAACATGAAATCGTGCCAGATCAGCAGGCCAAGCTCGTCGCAGAGATCGTAGAAATAATCCGGCTCATACTGGCCGCCGCCCCAGATGCGCAGCATGTTCATATTGGCGGCTTTGGCGCTGTCGAGGAGGTCGCGAATGACCGCCGGCGTAACGCGGCTGGGAATGGCGTCGGCAGGAATCCAGTTCGCGCCCATCATGGTGATATCGCGACCGTTGATGCGGCATTTGAAGGTATGGTCGATCGCGTCGGGTTCGACCACCCATTCCAGTTTGCGCAGCCCGATCTTGCGAGTGGTGATTTCGCCTTCCACATTAGTGACAAGCGCATAGAGCGGCTGCTCGCCCTGCCCGGCCGGCCACCAAAGTTTCGGGTTTGCAATGGTGAGCGTATGGGTGAAGACGTTTTCGCCCGGCTGCACTGCCACCTTGTGGGTGATGACCTGGCCATCGATGCTGTGCTCGACCTCCACCTCGCCATGGGCAAAGGCGAAGAGACGGGTCTTGATGGCAAGCTCAACGCTATTGTCGCCGTGGGCTTGCTCGACCTGCACGCTCTCCTGGCGGGCGAGGCGCGATTTGCGCAGGCTCATCCGGCCATAGACGCCGACCGGCATCAGGCAAATGCCCCAGTCCCAACCCGCATGGCAGGCTGCCTTGCGGATGAAGTTCATGTGGATGCCCTTGAGACCGTTGGTCTGGTAGTTCTTGGTGAACGGGATCGGAAAGGGATGGGCCTTGGCGCGGGCCTTGGCTATGTCGGGAGCGATGTCGAAGGCGATGCGCAACGTGTTCTCGCCCTCATGCACGCGGCCGGTCACGTCGATGTCGTGGCGGAGGAAACTGTTATCGGTGCGGGCGATCTCGGCGCCGTTCAGGAAAATGGTGGCAATGCAGTCAACTTCGGCCAGCGTCAGCGTCAGATAGCCATCAATATCGGCCGCAGTGGCCGTGAAGCGGCGCTCGACTTCCCAGGCCGTCTCATTGACCCATAGCACCTGCTTTTCGTTTTCCCCGTAATAGGGGTCCGGGATGAGGTCAGCCGCGAGCAGCGCGTGGTGGACGTCGCCGGGCAGCTGGATCGCGGTGGTGATGCCGCGGGCAGGCGCAGTCAGTGTGTACTGGCCATGCAGGTCCAGGCACGTATTGTTGGCGGCGATGGCCATGGAAGGTCCTTTTGCGCTGGCTCGACCGGGCTGTCGACAGCTCCGACATCGAAATCGATTTCGAAACACGCTTTTAGCGATTTTGAGCAAGCGTTCCAATGGGGGCTGCAGCGGTTTCGAACAATTCTCGATCGGCGCGATTGCGACATTTTCTTGGCAGACCCCAGAACTGGTTTTCCTTTCTATTAGGACTTGCCAGCTTAGGGTCAGGGCTAGGAGACGCAAAATAATGGCGCTGGTCCGGGGCATTGTGAGCAAGTTTGTGGGGGGGGACGACTCCCCTGCGCTCGCTCTGGCACAGTGGCGCGCACTCAGCCGCCAGATCCCCCTGCTCTACTTTCTGCTGCTGTCCAACACGCTGATCGTCGCCGGCATGTATCTGCCGGTCGCCCCGTTCGAATTGACCATTCTGGTGCCCGGCATCCTGACGGTGCTATGCGTGGTTCGCACCATCCAGTGGTGGTTGAAGCGCAATCGAGACGTGACCACAGAAGAGGCGCGGCGCACGCTGGCCAAGATGGTCGTGCTCGGCGCCGCGTTGGCGCTCGGGTTCACCGCCTGGAGCTTCAGCCTCTTTCCCTACGGCGACGCCTATCTGCAATCGCAGGTGGCCTTCTATATGGGCATCACCACCATTGGCTGCATGTTCTGCCTGATGCATGTCCGGGCCGGCGCGCTGGCGGTGGGCGTCTGTGTCGTGGTTCCCTTCACCATCTTCTTCGCGGCCACCGGGCAGCCGACATTCATTGCCATTTCCATCAACATGGTGATGGTGATCGCGGTCCTGCTGATCATTCTGCTTGGCAATAACAAGGATTTTGCCGCGCTGGTGGCCTCGCGCAACGAAATGGCGAACCGGCAGGCCGAGACCCAGCGACTGCTGGACGAGAACCATCGCCTGGCCAATGTCGATACGCTGACGGGCATTCCCAACCGGCGATCGTTTACCCGGCAGTTGCACGAGGCGTTGGGGGCGGCCGAGCAAAATGGTCGATCCATCGCCGTTGCCCGCATCGACCTAGACCGGTTCAAATCTGTCAACGAAATCTTCGGCAAGATCACCGGCGACCGGATCTTGGTGGAGATCGCGCGCCGCATCGAATCCATCAAGCGGGACAGCAGCATCCTGGCGCGTCTCGATGGCGACAATTTCGTTCTGATCCTGCAGGAGCCAACCGACGAGGCCTCGCTTGTCCGGTGCGGTGAGATGATCGCCCACGCCCTGCGCCCCTCGTTTGACATGCCGCTCGGTACTGTGCGCCTTTCCGCCTCATGCGGCTTTGCTGCCGCGCGCAAGGGCGACACCGCCGACACCCTGTTTGACCGCGCCGACTACGCAACCTGGGTGGCCAAGCGCGACGGACGTGCGCGCAGCGTGGTGTTCTCGGGGGTGCATCAGCGCGAATTGCAGCAGGTGCGGCTCATGGAAAACCTGTTGCACACCGCCGATCTCGAGCGCGAAATCTACATTCTGCTGCAGCCGCAGTTCGACGTGGCTCTGGGCCGCACCACCGGCTTCGAGGTGCTGGCGCGCTGGCGCAATCCGCTTCTGGGCGAGGTTTCGCCGGCAGATTTCATTCCCATGGCCGAACGTACCGGCCAGATCAGCCGCATCACCCAAGTGGTGCTGCAAAAGGCACTCATCGTCGCCGAACAGCTGCCGCGCCCCCTGCGCCTCTCGGTCAATCTCTCAGCCAACGATATCGGTTCTTCCGCCGCCATCGAGCAGATCGCGGCGCTTGTCGGGGCTGCCGCCTCGCCCTGCCGTATCGACTTCGAAATCACCGAAACCGCGGTGTTGCGCGACCTCAAGCAGGCCAATCAATCGCTGCTGACCCTGCTGGGGTTGGGCGCGCGCATAGCGCTCGACGATTTCGGCACCGGGCATTCGAGCCTCACTCATGTGCAGAAGCTACCGCTGCACCGGATCAAGATCGATCGCAGCTTTGTGGCCGAGGTCACCTGTGACCCCGCCAGCCGGGCCATCGTCAAGACCATGATCGACCTCTGCCGCAACCTTGGGATTTCCTGTGTTTTCGAGGGCATCGAGACAGAAGAGCAGCTGGAAGCCCTGCTGGGCCTCGGCGGCACGGTGATGCAGGGCTATCTCTTTGGTCGTCCTATGGCCTGCGATCAAATCGAGACTTATCTCGACAGCGAACGGCGGCGAGTCGGCGTGGTGCCCCAGCCGGTCGAACGCGCCGGCTGACCAAACGGGCGGAACCGAAATTCCGCCCGCTCGTGTTTGCCCGCCTTTCAGGACGCCCCGCCACTCGAGCATAGCTCTCGTGGCCTTGTCGGCTCCAGTCGCGCCACTTCGACGGCGGTCTGCGCAGCAGATCAAAGGCTCCAGTGGAGCCTTTGACGTCGAGAAGGCCACGAAGGCTGGGCCTGAGTGGCGCGCCTGGCCCTTCAGGACGCCCCGCCACTCGAGCATAGCTCTCGTGGCCTTGTCGGCTCCAGTCGCGCCACTGGCGCGCCTGGCCTTTCAGGACGCCCCGCCACTCGAGCATAGCTCTCGTGGCCTTGTCGGCTCCAGTCGCGCCACTGGCGCGCCTGGCCTTTCAGGACGCCTCCAAGTCAAGGAAACCGCCGGATTGGCGTTGCCAGAGCATGGCATAGTGGCCGCCGGAGGCCAGAAGCTGGGCATGGGTGCCCTCTTCGACGATCCGGCCTTTTTCCAGCACCACCAGCCGATCCATGGCCGCTATGGTGGAGAGGCGATGGGCTATGGCCACTACGGTCTTGCCCTGCATGAGCTGCGTGAGCTGCTCCTGGATCGCTGCCTCGACCTCGCTGTCCAGCGCCGATGTGGCTTCATCGAGCACCAGGATCGGGGCATTCTTGAGCAGCACCCGCGCAATGGCGACACGCTGGCGTTGCCCGCCCGACAGTTTGACGCCCCGCTCGCCGACATGGGCGTCGTAGCCCTTGCGGCCCTGCGGGTCGGACAGGCCCATGATCACCTCATGCACATTGGCCTGTTCGGCGGCGCGGATCATCTCCGCGTCGCTGGCGTCGTGCCGACCATATTTTAGGTTCTCCCGCACCGAACGGTGCAGAAGCGAGGTATCCTGGCTGACGAGACCGATGGCAGCACGCAGGCTCTCTTGGGTGACCTCGCGAACGTCCTGGCCGTCGATGCGGATCGCCCCTTCCTGCACGTCGAACATGCGCAAGGCCAGGTTGACCAGCGTCGACTTGCCCGATCCGGAGCGCCCCACGAGGCCGATCTTCTCGCCCGCCCTTATGGTGAGGCTGAAATCGTCGATGACCGAACCGGACTTGCCGCGCCAGTAGTTGAAGCTGACAGTGTCATAGGCCAGCTCACCGGCCTTTACATCAAGCGGCTTCGCACCCGGTGCGTCCAGCATGGTCAGAGGCTGGGCGATGGTGTCCATCGAGTCTTTGGTGGTGCCGACCTGGCGGAAGATGTTGGACCCGATTTCCAGAATCCAGCCGCTCATGTTCATGATCTGCAGTGCAAAGGGGATGGCTGTGGCCACCGCTGCGGCGCTGAGCACGCCATTGTTCCAGCCGGTCAGGGCCAGCCAGGTGACAGAGACCACCAGCCCGGCATTCAGCAGGAACAGGATCGACCACATATAGGTGAAGATCCGCATGAGTTTGCGGAACTCCACCGCATGATCCATGACGCTGTCGGAGACATATTTGTCCTCGTGCTCGCCGGAGGCGAAGGTCTTCAGCGTCTGGATATTGGTGTAGCTGTCCACGATGCGGCCGGTCATCACCGACTTGGCTTCCGAAAGCGTTTCGGAATAGCGGGCGATGAGCGGCATGGTGATGGTGAAAAGCACGGCATAGAGCAGCAGCCACACCCCGATCGGCACCAGCAGCAACGGATCGAGCTGGGCCAGCACCACCACCGCGACGATGACGAAGACCAGCGCATACCAGGCCGCATCGATAGTGAGGTTCACCCCGATTTCGATGGCTTCACCGGCCTGGATGATCTTGTTGGCGATGCGCCCGGCAAAGTCGTTCTGGAAGAAGGTCCAGCTCTGCCGAATGACATGCCAGTGGCTCTGCCACCGGATCAGGTCCACCAGATTTGGGACGATGCCGTGGTTGCGGATCAGCGTATCGAGCAGGAAGGCCGTGGGGCGCACCAGCACGACGACGAACACCATCCACAGAAGCGTGGCGCTGTGCTGGTCAAAGATCTCACCGGGATTGGTGGTGGCCAGCATGCCGACCACGAGGCCGACGAAGACAGGCATCAGCGCATCGGCGACGGAGCCGATGGCGACCAGGATAATGCGGAGGAGAAAGGCGCCTCTGAACTGGCCGACGAAATAGCCGACGAAGGCCTTGAGGCCCATGGGCGGCTGGCGGTTCTTGGCCAGGGCGATAGGCGAATAGAGATTGTCAAAGAAGTTGACGACGCGGTTGAACATTTTGGTGCTCTTATAGTGAGCCGCGCCTGACGCATATTTTCGGCGGTCAGGTTCGGTATCGGTCCGATTTGGTGCATGTGGCCGCAAAGGCAGCGCGGTGATGGCTAAGATTTCGGATCGTGATGATGTCACCCATCTGGGTTCTCCTTTGGTTTGGTTGGACACGATGTCCTTTTGATCGTCACCACCCGGCTTGACCGGGTGGTCCACCACTTTGCGGTGACACCGTTTGGCTTGCCCGGTCAAGCCGGGCAATGACGGTGACGCTGCCACTTTACCTTTCCCATGAGGGAGAGATGTTTCGCATTCTGTCCACCTGCCCTTTTTGGGGGCATGGGTAGAGGGGCAACTCCGGCCAGCCTACTCTGCCGCCTCTTCACCCTGGTCGGCGTCGATAAATCCACCACTCTGGCGCTGCCAGAGCTGGCTGTAAATCCCGCCCGTTTCCAGGAGTTGGGCATGGCTACCCTGCTCCACCACGCGGCCCTTATCCAGTACCACCAGCCGATCCATCATGGCGATGGTTGATAGCCGATGGGCGATGGCGATCACGGTCTTGCCGTCCATCAGCATCTGCAACTGGCTCTGGATCGCGGCCTCGACTTCGGAATCGAGCGCCGAAGTGGCTTCGTCGAGCACAAGGATCGGTGCATTTTTCAGCAGCACACGGGCAATGGCGATACGCTGTCGTTGCCCACCGGAAAGCTTCACCCCCCGCTCGCCAACATGAGCATCAAAGCCCTTGCGCCCCTGCAGATCGGACAGTGTCTTGATGAAGTCGGACGCCTCGGCTTTGTCGGCAGCAGCCAGCATCATTTCCTCGGTCGCATCGGGGCGGCCATAGATGATGTTGTCGCGCACCGAACGGTGCAAGAGCGAGGTATCCTGCGTCACCACGCCGATATTGGCGCGCAGACTGTCCTGCGTCACCTTCGCGATGTCGTGCCCGTCGATCAGGATGCGGCCGTCGGCACGGTCGTAGAAGCGCAGCAGCAGGTTGACCAAAGTCGACTTGCCCGCACCGGACCGCCCCACAAGACCGATCTTCTCACCCGGCTGGATATGCAGGTTGAGGTTGTCGATCACCCCACCTTTCTTGCCATAGTGGAACGAGACATTCTCGAACTTGATGTCACCCTTGACCTCGGGCAGTGGCTTGGCGTCCGGGGCGTCGGAGACGACGCGCGACACCGACAGCGAGGAGATGCCGTCCCGCACGGTGCCGATATTCTCGAACAGCGAGGACATTTCCCACATCACCCACTGACTCATGCCCTGGAAGCGCATGACCAGACCCAGCGACACGGCGAGCGAGCCGGGCGTCATCAGCCCCTGCATCCAGAGCCAGATGCCGGTGCCGCCCACGGCGGCCAGCAGCAGAGAATTGGACCACAACACCAATGTGTTGAGCACCGTGAACAGGCGCATCTGCCGATAGGCGGTATCGAGAAACTCGTCCATCGCCTCCTTGGCGTAAGTCTCTTCGCGATTGGAATGGCTGAAGAGCTTGACCGTGGCGATATTGGTGTAGCTGTCGACAATGCGGCCCGTCATCATCGAGCGCGCATCGGCCTGTTCCTGGGAAATTTTGCCCATGCGCGGGATGAAATAGAACATCATCGCCACATAGGCGACGAGCCAGAGCAGGAACGGAATGGCGAGGCGCCAATCTGCCGATGCGGCCAGGATCACCGCACCGGTGAAATAGACGACCACATAGACCAGCATGTCGAGCAGCTTCATCACCACTTCGCGCACGGCGAGCGATGTCTGCATCAGCTTGGCGCCGATACGGCCGGCAAACTCGTCCTGGAAGAAGCTCATCGACTGACGGATCAGATAGCGATGGCTCATCCAGCGGATGCGCTGCGGGAAATTGCCCAGCAAGGTCTGGTGCATGGTCAAAGTAGAGACCAACGCGATGGCGGGCAGGATGAAGACGATCATCGCGCCCATCAGCGCCAGCTTCCAGCCATCGGTTTGCAGGAAGGTTTCCGGGTTTGCCCCCGCGAGCCAGTTCACCACATCGCCGATAAAGCCGAAGATGATGATTTCACCGATGGCAACCGCAGCGGCAGCAACGGCCATCAGGGCCAGCCAGCGCTTGGCGCCCTTGCTGTAGTGCAGACAAAAGGCCAGCAAGCTCTTGGGCGGCTCGACGGGATCTTCCTTGGGATAAGGGTTCAGCCGAGATTCAAACCAACGCAACATGTGTCAAACCATCACTAGCAAGGCAGCGGAGACGCGACGACCGGAAAGACAGACGCCCTCGAACACGGTCGAGGCGAAAGTTGTTGATGGCCGACGGCAGATATCCGTGCGGAAATTTCGGAACCACCGTTCGTGCGACCCACTCGACACAGAGGAACGGCATGAAGACAGCGGCATAACCTCCCCCTCCCCAATACCGTCTCAATTGACGGCGAAGAGTTTGCTATGCAGCCATGAACTGCAAAGGATACACCATAAAGACGAGTCGCCTGTAACCGGACAGACACAGGCGAGCCGGATTTCTTCAGGGCGGACGACTTCTCCGCCGCCGAAAGCCGGAGCGAAGCACAATTTCAGGGGCTTGTGCATTCGCCGAACTGACAGGGTGGGCCTTAAATGGCACCACTGAGCAACGCGACAACAAGAACAACTGGACCGCCTTCATGCGCACGGAAACCGAACAGACCATCTACCTCAAGGACTATGCGCCGACGCCCTACCGCATCGTGTCAGTAGAGCTCGACTTCCGCATTCTGGAAGAGAACACCAGGGTGCGCGCCCAGTTGGCCATCGAGCCGCGCGACACCACCGCGCCGGGCACATCGCTGGTGCTGGACGGCGACGGCCTCAGCCTGAGCTCGATTGCCATCGACGGTGCGCCGCTGGCCCTGGCGTCCTACGCCGCGGACGACAATGGCCTGACCATTGTCGAACCGCCCTTCCGCCGCTTCGTGCTGGAGACCGAGGTTTTCCTCAAGCCGGAGAGCAATACCAAGCTGATGGGGCTTTATCGATCCAGCGGCACCTGGTGCACCCAGTGCGAGCCGGAAGGCTTCCGCCGCATCACCTATTATCTCGACCGCCCCGACGTGCTCGCTCCGTTCACGGTGCGCATGACAGCGCCGCAGGCACTTGCGCCCGTACTGCTGTCCAACGGCAATCCGATCGACCGCGGCGATGCCGGCGATGGCATGCATTATGCGGTGTGGCAGGACCCTTTCCCGAAGCCCGCGTATCTCTTCGCACTGGTGGCGGGCGATCTCGGCTCGATCACCGACAGTTTCACCACCGTGAGCGGCCGCAATGTCGACCTCGCCATCTATTGCACTCACGGCAAGGAGGCCGAGTGCCATCACGCCATGGACAGCCTCAAGCGCTCCATGGCCTGGGATGAGCGCCGCTTCGGTCGTGAATATGATCTCGATGTCTTTAACGTCGTTGCCGTTTCCGACTTCAATTTCGGGGCAATGGAAAACAAGGGCCTCAACATCTTCAACGACAAGCTGGTCTTCGCTCAGCCCGAGACGGCCACCGACGCAAACTATCATTCGATCGAGCGGGTAATCGCCCATGAATATTTCCACAACTGGACCGGCAATCGCATCACCTGCCGCGACTGGTTCCAGCTCTGCCTCAAGGAAGGCCTGACGGTCTATCGCGACCAGGAGTTCTCGTCAGACGAGCACAGCCGCCCGGTGCAGCGCATTCACGACGTGCAGAACCTGCGCACCAGCCAGTTCCCTGAAGACGGCGGCCCCTTGGCTCACCCGCCGCGGCCGGACCATTATCGCGAGATCAACAACTTCTATACGACCACGGTCTACGAGAAGGGCGCCGAAGTGGTGCGCATGCTGGCGACGCTCCTGGGCGAAGCCGGCTTCCGCAAGGGCATGGACCTCTATTTCGAGCGCCATGATGGCGAGGCTACAACCATCGAGGCCTTTATCAAGGTCTTCGAAGATGCCAGCGGTCGCGATCTCAGCCAGTTCATCACCTGGTATCTGCAGGCCGGCACACCGCAGGTCACGGTATCAGACAGCTATGACGGCGCCAGCCAGACCTATACGCTGACGCTGACGCAGACGGTCGAACCGACACCGGGCGAGCCGGACAAGAAGCCGCTGCTGATCCCGGTGCGCTTCGGCCTGATTGGCCCCAATGGCAGCCCGATGAGCTGGAACGGTGTCTCGGGCGGCACGGTGGAGGGCGACCTGATTCTGCTCGACAAGCCAAGCGTGACGCTGACTTTCTCAGGCGTCGCCAACAAACCAGTGCCGTCCCTGTTCCGCGCCTTCTCAGCGCCGGTGAAGGTGTCGTCCAACCTGGACCAGGCCGACCTGCTGTTCCTCGCGCGGCATGACAGCGATCCGTTCAACCGCTGGGACGCGTTGCAGACCGTCTCCACGCAGCTGATCGCCGAAGCAGCCCGCGGCCGCCGCTGGTCCGATGACGATGCCCATGCCTTGCGGCAGGCATTGGTGGACACGTTGGCCAATCCGGACCTCGACGCGGCCTTCAAGGCACAGGCCATCGCCATTCCCGGCACCGGCATGGTCAGCCGCCATATCGGCAAGGACGTCGATCCCGATGCCGTCTCGGCGGCACGCAAGGATCTCGTCACGACGCTGGTGGGACCGATCGCCGACCAACTGGCCGAGCGCTACGCTGCGCTGGTAAGCGACGCGCCCTATAGCCCCGACGCTGCTCAGGCCGGCGAGCGGGCGCTGCGCAACGGACTGTTGCAACTGCTCGTCTCCGGCGCTGGTCGCGGCGATCTGGCCCAGAAGCAATACGAGACAGCAGGCAATATGACCGACCGCTATGCGGCCATGGCCATCGCCGCCCAGTCATGGACCGATGAAGCGCCGGCGCTGCTGGGGGACTTCCGCACCCGCTTTGCCGGCGATCCGCTGGTATTCGACAAGTGGCTCACCGCATCAGCCCAGGCGCCGGATGATGGCGTGATCGAGCGCATGCGCGCCATTCTGGCGGCACCGGACTTTCCCAAGACCAACCCCAATCGGCTGCGGTCGCTGCTGGGGAGCTTCGTGATGAGCGGCTCGACCCAGTTCACCCGCCTCGATGGCGCCGGCTTCCGCTTCGTAACCGAGGCGGTGGCCGAAATCGACAAGGTCAATCCGCAAGTGGCATCGCGCATTCTGACCGGCATGCGCATCCTGCCCATGCTGGAGCCCCGCCGCCGCGAGGCAGGCCGCGTGGCGCTCGAAACCCTTAAGAGCCAGCACACGCTGAGCCGCAATGTGGGTGAAATTCTCGACCGTATCCTGGCCGGCTAAGACACCCTGCAGCACAGAAAATAGGCCCGCCGCCCCACCCGGACGGCGGGCCTTTTGCATCCACCCCAAGTCAGCCATGGAAAACTGCACAGCTTTCCACAGGACAAGTTTCTTAGAAGGATTTTTCTTCACCGCTAAGTGATTCAGCCGACTCCGCTTTTTCGAATAGGGCCCACAGGGGCAGTTTCGGACTCTGGACAAGCGGGGGGCCGCTGATTCATATCTTGTTAAGAGCGATTTTAGTTAGCGTCTAAGTTCCTTTCAAGGATGGAGAATTTCATGCGGTCGACGGAGATGTCCGGCGCCGGCGCATCTGGATTCTGCGCCAAAGATTCCACGAGAACCAAGCGCGTTTCCTCGTCCGTTTCTGTTCTGCCCGCCTGGCGCCAGGTGCTGTCCCCAGTCACACTGGCGGTGGCCGCCACCGCCTTCCTCTCGGCCGGCCTGTTTGTCGCCTATGACATCTACCACACCCTCGACGTCGCTCGCCGCCAGGCTGCCCCTGTAGCCACAATGATGGCCGCTGCTGCCATAAGTCAGCGACCTACTACGCAGATGGCGCGGTCACTGGTCGCGCAGTCTTTCCTGCCGCTCGACGCCACGCAACCAGAGCCGAAAACCCTGCTTACCCAAGCCAGCTTTGCCATGGCGCCGGTAGCAGACAGCCTTCCGGTTCAGAAGCAGACCACCCATGTCGAAGCGACACCGGCCGGCGACGTCCTGTCCGGCCTTTTCGGTCGCGGCGCTGCCGCTTTCGGGCTGGCCGGACTGTTCACCCTAGTCGCGGCGCGACGCCGCCCGGGCGACGACATGCCCAACACCATGCAGCGCTTCAACTACAGCCAGCTGGCTGCCGCCATTCCTATGGGCCTGGCCTGCTGGACGCGCGAAGGCCGATTGATCGTCTGCAATGACAGCTATCGCAACCGGCTGGAACTGGACGAGGACGGCACCAGCTATCACCAGGCGGTGAGCCGGCTCGCCGCAGGCGGCTATATGAAGCTGGTGCGTGAGGACGACAGCAACCGCATTCTCGAGCTGCACCGGCAGGACGGCTCCTGCCTGATGATCGACGAACGACCACTGGGTGATGGCTGTTTCATGACGCTGGTCTCCGACGTGACCGAGCACAAACGCACCAGCGCCATGCTCGACAGCATCCGCGTCGAACAGCGCCAACTCGCTCGCCGCTATCACGAGGAAAAGCTCAAGGCCGAGGCGGCCAGCCGCGCCAAGACCAATTTCCTCGCCCATCTCAGCCACGACATTCGCACGCCGCTCAACCACATCATCGGATTTGCCGAGCTGATGAAGCACGAGACCTATGGTCCGCTGGGCGATGCGCGCTATCGCGATTATGTGCAGTCGATCAAGGCCTCCGGCGAGCACCTGCTGGCTTCGTTCGGCACCATTCTCGATCTGGCCGAACTCGACAGCGGTCAGAAGGCGCTGCGCCAGGATGCGGTGCCGGTGGACGAAGTGATCGATTCCGTCGCCAAACGCTTCAAGGGACAGATGCACCGGGCGGGCATCAGGCTGATCATCGGCAAGAGCTGTGGTGCGGTGCTGCGCGGCGACCGCCTCGGCATGGTACGCATGCTCGGCAATATCGTGGAAAATTCCATCCGCTTTACCGAACGCGGCGGCCATGTCCGCCTCGCCGCCTTTGCCGCCGACGATGGCGTGGTCATCGAAATCAGCGATACCGGCATCGGCATGAGCGAGGAGCGCCTGGCCAGCCTCAGCCAGCCCTTCGCGCTCGGCGACGCCACCTTTACGCGTGAAGGCGTAGGGCCTGGCCTGGGCATTTCCATCGCGCGCGCCATTGCCGAGCAGAGCGGCGGCCACATGGTCATCGACTCCGCCCCTTCCCTGGGCACCACTGTGGCGATATCACTGCCGATAGAAACCGCAATGAGCGAAATGGCAGCGTGATCAGATGAACAAGGAATGGCACGACGGACACCGCCTTGATCCCAAGGCAAATCTAGACCAGCGCATTGCCTGGCATGTCGAACACGCCACCGCGTGCGGATGCCGCGACATGCCCGAAAGCATCAAGCGTGAATTGGCGGCCCGCAACCTCCCCCTGCCCGAGCGGCGGCATTAGACAGCCACCCTAAGACGACTGAGATCTACATCGCCGCGGCGCGCCCATACCACGCGCTGGCCGCCTCTGCGACTTCGGCCTGCATTTCCCTGATATCCAGTTCGAGCCGACCGAAATCGGGATAGTGCGCGAGCTGCGCCAAGAGATCCTTGAAGGCCGGCGTCCATGCTTCGTCCTTGAAGGGGCTCACCAGGGCCGAGCTCATCACCTGCAGGATGGTCGAATAGAGCGTGTGGATTTCGGCCAGGCGTTGCCCCTGCGGCACGAGGCCGGTTTCACCAAGGCGCGCGAGGACGCGGGCGGTCTGGGCCTGCGGCAGGTGAACCTGCTGCCCCGCCACCAATTGCGCCGACTGGGCGATGAACTCGAGATCGACCAGACCGCCGGTGGCCAGCTTGAGGTCGAACAGGTGGCGCGGCTTGCGCTCCTTGGCCATGAGTGCCCGCATCGACACCACATCCTCGATAGTCTTGGCGTGATCGCGCGGCCGGTTCATCACCTCGGCAATGGCGTCATCCACGGCGGCGCCGAGGCCATCGGTCGAGGCAACGACGCGGGCCCGGCTCAGCGCCAGATGTTCCCAGGTCCAGGCATTGTCGCGGTGATAGGCGCGGAAACCAGACAGGCTGGTGGCCAGAGGTCCGGCATTGCCGGAGGGGCGCAGGCGCATATCGGCCTCGTAGAGCACGCCCTCGGCGGTCGGCGCTGACACCGCTGCAACGAGGCGCTGGGTGAGGCGGGCAAAATAGTGCGGCGTGGCCAGCGGCCGCTCGCTGTCGGATTCCGTGTCCGGCCCATCATAGAGCATGATGAAGTCGAGGTCGGACGTGAAGGTCATCTCGCGGCTGGCCATCTTGCCGAAGGCGAGCAGCGCCACCGAGGCGCCGGGGATGTTGCCGTGGCGCTTGGCAAACTCGGCCTGCACGCTGATGAAAAGCCGGTTCAAGAGGGTTTCCGCCAGCGCGGTGAACTGGTCCCCTGCCCCAGCTGCGCTGACCGTGCCGGAGAGCAGCCCCGCCGCGACCAGGAATTTCTGCTCCTGGCCGATGATGCGGGCGCGGTCGATGACTTCTTCATAGGACCGCGCTTCGGCAAGGAACGAATCCACCTTGGCCACCAGCACGTCACGGCGGGTGACGTCGCTGGCAAAGGCCGGATCGATGAGACCGTCCATGACATGGGCGCGATGAATGACGGCCTCGGCCATACGTGGCGCCGAGGCCATGAATTGCACCAGAAGCGTGCGCAGTTGCTCATGGTTGCGCAGCAGCGCGAAGAGCTGCACGCCAGACGGCAGGCGCGAGAGGAAATTGTCGAAACGCGCCAAGGCCTCGTCGGCATTACCGGCACGGCCGAGCGTCGCCAGCAGCGCCGGCAGCAATTCAGTGAGATGGGCGCGCGCCGCCGAGGCGCGGGTGGCGCCATAGCCGCCATAGTGCCATTTGCGCACGGTTTCGATGGCCTTGTGCGCGTCGGCAAAGCCCATGCCGGTCAGAGTTTCCAGGGTTCCCGGATCATCGTCGCTGCCGGTGAACACCAGATTGCCCTCACCCGAGCCAAGGCTTTCGCCTTGGGTGAAGAGCTCGGCATAATAGCGGGTGACGCGTTCGAGCGCGGCGCGATAATCTGCCTCGAATTGCGCGAGATCCGGCTCACCCAGCAGCCGGCCAATCACGGCCACGTCTTCGGCGGTGGCGGGCATGATATGGGTCTGCTCGTCGCGCAGCATCTGCAGGCGGTTTTCCACGGCGCGCAGATACCAATAGGTCTCGGTTAGTTCCTCTGCAGTAGTCGGGCTGATCCAGTTGGCGGCAGCCAGCGCGGCGAGCGCCTTGGCGGTGGGACGGACGCGCAGCGCCTTGTCGCGACCGCCGGCGATGAGCTGCTGGGTCTGGGCGAAGAACTCGATCTCGCGGATGCCGCCACGGCCCAGCTTGACGTTGTGACCCTCGACACGAATGTCGCCGACATTCTTGGCGACGTTGATCTGCCGCTTCATGGCCTGGATGTCGGCAATGGTGGCGAAGTCGAGGTGCTTGCGCCAGACATAGGGGGCCAGCTCCTTGAGGAAGAGCTCGCCCACCGCCTTGTCGCCGGCGCAGGGCCGCGCCTTGATCCAGGCGGCGCGTTCCCAATTCTGCCCGCGCACCTCGTAATAGGCGAGCGCCGCATCGACCGAGATGGCCACCGGCGTCGACCCCGGATCGGGGCGCAGGCGCAGGTCCGTGCGGAAGACATAGCCATAGGCCTGCCGGTCCTCCATCAGCCCGACCAGCTTCTGCACCATGCGCGAATAGATTTTCGTTGCCTCGCCCGGTTCGACCAGCACGCTCTTTTGCGGATCGAAGAAGGCGACGATGTCGATATCGGAGGAATAGTTGAGCTCGCGCCCGCCATGCTTGCCCAGGGCAAAGATGGCAAGACCGGAATTGGCAGCGCGGGCCTGGTCGGCGGAAAGCACCAGCTGGCCCTTGTCGAAGGCCTGGCGCATCAGCAGGTCGAGCGCGGCTTCCAGGGCGGCGTCAGCTAGATCGGAGAGCGCCTCGGTTGCCCGCGCAGTTGTCCAGGCGCCACCGGTTTCGGCCACGGCGGCGAGCAGAGCCGTGCGCCCCTTGGCCATGCGCAGCATCTGCCCAACACTGGCCTCGTCGGCCGTGCGGCCCATCTCGCCCACCTCCTCAAGCAGCGCAGCAAAGGCGGTCTCGATATCGCCGTCCAGCGCATCGGCCAGCCAGGCGGCGTGGGTTCGGGTCAGCTCAAGCAGATATGGAGCCGCATCGAGCAGTGGCCCGAGCAGGCCGCCCTGGGCGACAAGATAGGCCCCTATCTCTGGCTTCAGCTCCAGCATGAGCGCTTCGAAATGCGGATGGTCAATGGCGGGCAGCGGGGAGAGATGTGTGCTCATGAGCGAGGCATAGCCCGGCGCCGAAAGCCCGGCAAGGCAGTGCGGAGAGCTAGAGTCAGACCAGCGGCAATTCCAGCACGGCGCGGACACCGGGCGCGTTGTCCTCGATAACGAACCGCCCGCCATGAAGGCGCGCCACGGCATTGACCAGCGACAGGCCGAGGCCCGAGCCCGGTTCGGAGCGGCTCTTTTCCAGCCGCACAAAACGCTCGAGCACTCGCTGACGGTCTGCTGCCGGAATACCAGGCCCGTTGTCGGCCACGGCGATGCGCACCTGATTGGCGTCGCGGCTGAGCGAAACGTCGACGCGCCCCTGTCCCCCTGCTTCGGGCTTGGCATATTTCATGGCGTTTTCGAGCAGGTTGACCATGGCCTGGCCGATAAGCTCGCGATTGGCCTTAAGCATCACCTCAGGCTCGATTGAGGTGGTGATAGCGATGCCCTCATCCTCAGCCACCGGTGCATAAAGCTCTGCCATGTCGGAGACGATGGCACTGACATCGATATCGACCAAGGCGCCGGAGGGCGCGCCTGCCTCGGCGCGGGCGATCATCAACAGCGCATTGAAGGTCTGGATCAGCCTGTCGCTTTCCGCGATCACCGTTTCCAGCGCCCGCTCGCGCACATCCTCGCTGGCCGTGTCGCGCAAAGCCGCCTCGGCCTGGTTGCGCAGCCGCGTCAGTGGGGTCTTGAGATCATGCGCGACATTGTCGGTAACCTCCTTGAGACCCTGCAACAGCTTCTCGATGCGGTCGAGCATGGCGTTGAGGTTGGTGGCCAGGCCATCGAATTCGTCATTGCGCTTGGTCAGGGGAATGCGCTCGGAGAGATTACCGGACATGATCTTGGTGGACGTGTCGCGAATGGCGTCGATGCGGCGAAGCACCCGTCGCGCCGTTACCCCGCCGGCAATGATCGAAAAGACGATGATCCCAACCACGCCCACGAGGAAGCTCTGCAAAATGATGGCCGAATAGCCACGACGCTCCACAACATCGCGCCCCACGACGAGGCGCATGCCATTGCCCAGCTCTACCGAACGCACCACGGCCACACCGGCCCGGCGCGGTCCACCCTCGGGCCCCGGCGGCAGCGTGGCCTCGGCATTGAGCGGATCAGGCCGCTCATAGTCAAAACTATAGACGCCCGGTTCGATCAGCACTTCAGCTGGTACGGCCACCATATTGCCAAGCAGATATTGCCCCGAGGCGTCGCCAAGGAAATAGACGCCTGGCCCCGGCTGGCTCGACACGCGATTGACCGCCAGCGCCAAGGCGCGAATGCCCTGATTGGCTTCGATGCGCTGGAACAGGCGCACTTCGCGGTCGATATCGTCGGCCTGCTGGCGCTGGATCTGCACGCTCGACTGCCAGCCGATAAAGCCCATCAGCAGGATGGCGAAGAGCACGAAGATGGCAATGAAGGTGGCAGTCAGCCTGACGGTGGAGGTGCGCCAGACCTGCGCAAAGCGACTCACGGCCTAGTCCCGGATCATATAGCCGGCACCGCGCACGGTATGCAGCAGCGGGCTGGCATGGCCCTTGTCGATCTTGGAGCGCAGGCGCGACATGTGCACGTCGATGACATTGGTCTGCGGATCGAAGTGATAGTCCCAGACATTTTCGAGCAGCATGGTGCGGGTCACCACCTTGCCGGCATGCTTCATCAGATATTCGAGCAGGCGAAATTCGCGCGGCTGCAACAGGATGGCCTCACCGGCACGCTCGACCTTGCGGCTCAAGCGATCGAGGCTGAGATCGCCCACAGAATAGCTGGTGGCGCCTTCGGCCGGACTGGAGCGGCGCGCCAGCACCTCGACGCGCGCCAAGAGTTCAGTAAAGGCATAGGGTTTGGTGAGATAGTCGTCGCCCCCTGCCCTGAGGCCGGTTACGCGATCATCGACCTCGCCCAGCGCAGACAGGATGAGCACCGGGGTTGCATCGCCTTCGGCGCGCAACGATTCGACGATGGAGAGACCGTCACGACGGGGCAGCATGCGATCGACGATCAGCACGTCGTAATCCATGCCCGAGGCCATGGCATAGCCAGTCTCGCCGTCGGCAGCATGGTGTGTGACGTGACCGGCTTCGTCCAGCGCCTGGATCAGATAGCTGGCGGCTTCCCGGTCGTCTTCGATCAAGAGAATTTTCAATTCGGCCCCCAGCGCAGAGAAGGACCCCGGGGCAATGCCCCGAGGCCCAATAGGTTACTCGGTGATCGGCAGGCCGATGAACCGGGCTTCGCCGTTACGCGCAACCTTCAGCAGTGCGGTGTTGAGGCCCTTGGCCTTGACCGCATCGATGGCCTTGGTGAAGTCGGCCGACGACTGCACGGCGGCGTTGTCGACTTCCAGGATCACATCGCCGACGCTCAGACCGCGATCGCTCGCCGCACTGTTGGCCTCGACATCCTGGATCAGCAGGCCGCCCGTGCCGTCACCATTGGGAACCACGGTGATGCCCAGGCTGGTGGTGGCTTCAGGGATTGCTTCAGGAGGGGTCGGGGCCTGCGGCTCTTCCGGAGCGGCTTCCTTGAGCTGGGTCAGCTTCACCGAAACCGTGGTCTCGGCCCCGTCGCGCCAGATGGTCAGCTCGACGGTGGAGTCCGGGGCCTTGCCGGCAATGGTGCGGCTCAGGTCGAGCGCATCATCGATCTGGTCGCCATCGACCTTGGTGATGATATCGCCAGACTTGACGCCGGCGGTACCTGCCGGGCCGTCAGCGGTGGGCTCACGCACGATGGCGCCGCGGGCATTGGGCAAGCCGACGCTGTCGGCAATGTCTTTGGTCACGTCCTGGATGGACACGCCGAGATAGCCGCGAGTCACCGAGCCATCCTGGATCAGTTGATCGACGATCTGCTGAACGGTATGGGCGGGGATAGCGAAAGCGATACCGACATTGCCGCCATTGGGCGAATAGATGGCGGTGTTGACGCCGACCACTTCACCATTGGTGTTGAAGGCCGGACCACCCGAATTGCCGGTGTTGACGGCCGCATCGATCTGCAGGAAGTCGCCATAGCTGGAACCGCCGATATTGCGGCCCGAACCGGAGATGACGCCCACTGTCACGGTGCCGCCGAGGCCAAAGGGATTACCGACTGCCACGACCCAGTCACCCACGCGGCTGGCCTTCTGCTCGAAGGTCACGAAGGGCAGGTCTTCGCCCTTGATCTTGAGCACGGCAAGGTCGGTGCGCTGGTCGGTACCGACAATCTCGGCCACCTGCTCGCTGCCGTCCTCGAACACTACCGTTACCTTGGTTGCGTCCTGCACAACGTGATTGTTGGTCACGACATAGCCATCGGCGGAAATGATGAAGCCGGAGCCTGCTGCCATGAAACGGCGCGGCGCGGGTTCGCCGCCGGGACCACCAGGTCCGCCAGGGCCGCCGGGACCACCGAACTGGTCGAAGAAGTCACGGAAGGGGTGATCCTTGGGCAGATCAGGGAAATTGAAATCAAAGTTGAAGTTCGGGCCACCGCGCTGAACCGCGCGACCGGGCGCCTCGGCCTCAACCAGGATGGACACAACAGCCGGCTTCACCGCATCGACCAGATCGGCAAAGCCCTGCTGCACGGACGTCTGCGGCACGACGATCTGCGCGGCATTCTGCACCTGCGCATTGGCGACCTGTCCGTTGAGGACGAATGCGGTGGAAACGCCACCGACGCCGACCAGCAGGGCCAGGGCAGAAGCCCCCAGCCAACGACGGGTGCGCGAGAGAATAGTCGAACGCATGGTAACGAATCTCCTTCGTTAAGCTCTCAACAGCTTATGGACCTAGATATGGAACGTCCCGCCTTTCTGTGAAGTTGCGCCAACATTAAGCTTTGGCAATCTAGCGGGCAGGATTGCGGCAATTCGCGCGCGATCGACGCCGCAAAATAGCTCTGGACATTTCGTGGCAATGCCAGCGGGACGCCCCAATACCTGACGCAAATGCTTTCTTTGCGCGCAACAAGGTCGGCTCGGCATTCCATCACAATCGCCATTGCCCACCGGTCCCATGACGACAGTGTGAACGACAAGACAGTTAATCCTCGTCGCGATTGAGCGCGTCGAGGGCGGCCTGTTCCTGCGGCGTGAGGGCGGGTGCGGGATCGGAAGTCTTCCGGCGTCGGGAGGCGACGAAAATGGCGATCAACCCGGCCAATAGCAGTCCGGGCGTGGCGATCCAAAGCAGCAATGTATGGGAATTGACGCGCGGATTGAGCAGCACGAATTCGCCATAGCGATCGACGAGATATTGCTCGACTTCATCATTGCTGTCGCCGGCCACAAGGCGCTCGCGCACAAGCAGACGCAGGTCACGCGCCAGGTCGGCATCGCTGTCGTCGATGGACTGGTTCTGGCAGACGAGGCATCGCAGCCCGGAGGATATGTCGCGGGCCCTGGACTCGAGGACGGGATCGGCCAAGACCTCGTCCGGGCTGACGGCGAGGGCAGCGCTAGGCAGCGCCAGCATCAGGCAGAGAACAAGCGCGCGCCAGATCATTCGGCAGCCTTGAGGCTGGGCCTGGCGGCCTTGTTAGGCGCACCGATGCGCAGGCGGCGGTCAGTGAGCGAAAGCACACCCGCACCCGCCATGACCAACGCCCCGAGCCAGATGAGCAGGATATAGGGCTTGTGCCAGACGCGGATCACATGGGTGTCGGCCAATGGCTCACCCAGTTGCAGGTAAAGCTGGGAGAGACCGTAGGTCTGAATGGCCGCTTCGGTAGTGGGCATGCCGCTGGCGGCGTAGATGCGCCGTTCCGCTTCGAGCCGGGCTGTTCCGCCGCCGGCATCGGTGACGGTGAAAATGCCGGTATCGGCCATGTAGTTCGGGCCCGGCACTTGCTCGAAGCTGTCGAAGTGGATGGTGTAGCCGCTGAGCTCGGCAGTCTCGCCGGGATTGAGCGTGGTCACCAGTTCCGTCTCCCAGGCCGTCACCGAGACCACACCGAGCACGGTCAGCCCCAGCCCAAGATGGCCTATGGCTGTCGACCAGATCGAGCGCGGCAGTCCCACGAGGCGCCGCACGCTCTCGCTGACCGGAATGCGCCCGACGCGGCCGCGTTCCAGCACTTCGGCGATGGAGCCGAAGCTGACCCAGAAGCCCAGAAGCAGCCCTAGCGGCACCAGCGAGATCGACACCCCGCCTAGCGCTGAAATGAGAATGGTGAGGAAAATAGCCAGTGCGGCAACCCCCACCAGGCGCTGTCCGGCCGCGACCATGTCGCCGCGCTTCCAGGGCAGCAGCGGCCCGAATGGCAACACCAGCAGGAGCGGCGCCATCAGCGCCCCGAAGGTGAAATCGAAGAAGGGCGCGCCGACCGAAATCGAAGTGCCGGTCAGGGCATCGAGCACCAGCGGATAGAGCGTGCCGACCAGCACTGCGCCGACGGCCGTGGCGAGGAAGAGATTGTTGAGGATCAACGCGCCTTCGCGGCTGATCGGGGCAAAGAGCCCCCCCTGCCGCAAAGCCGGCGAGCGGATGGCAAAGAGCAGGAAGGCGCTGCCGATCAGAACCGCCAGGATGGAGAGGATCACCAGCCCGCGCGTCGGGTCACTGGCAAAGGTATGCACCGATGTGAGGATGCCCGAGCGGACGAGGAATGTACCGAGCAGCGACAGCGAGAAGGTGATGATGGAGAGGAACACCGTCCAGACCTTGAGCGCATTGCGCTTTTCCATCACCAAAGCCGAATGCAGCAGCGCAGTGCCGGCCAGCCAGGGCATGAAGCTGGCATTCTCCACCGGGTCCCAGAACCACCAGCCGCCCCAGCCGAGTTCGTAATAGGCCCAGTAGGAGCCCATGGCGATGCCTAGGGTCAGGAAGATCCAGCTCAGCATGGTCCAGGGCCGCACCCAGCGCGCCCAGGCCTGGTCGATGCGGCCCGAGATCAGCGCCGCGATAGCGAAGGAAAAGCAGATGGAGAACCCGACATAGCCCGCATAGAGCAGCGGCGGATGGATGGCGAGACCGATATCCTGAAGGATCGGATTGAGATCATTGCCTTCCAGCGGCGGCACGGCGATGCGGGCGAAGGGATTGGATGTGAAGAGGGTAAAGCCGGAAAAGGCCGCGACCAGGAGGCTCTGCGTGCCGAGGACGAGGCTGGTGAGATCGGACGGCAGGCGCCGCGCGAAAACGGCCACCAACGCGCCGAACAGCACAAGGATGAGGATCCACAAGAGCATGGAGCCCTCGTGATTGCCCCAAACGCCGGAGATCTTGAAGATCAGCGGCTTGAGCGAATGAGAGTTGTTGACGACCAGTGCCACCGAGAAATCGGAGACAACGAAGGCCTGCACCAGCGCCGCGAAGGCCGCGGCAATGAGGATGAACTGCAGGACCGAGGCCTGGCTCAGCGCCATTGCCAACCGGTCGCCCCGCCGCCACAGCGTCAGTCCCGCCAGCGCGGAGACCACGGAGATGGCGAATGCCAGCACAAAGGCGAAATGGCCGAGCTCGATACTCACTGCGCGCCGCCCTCCGGACGCCACTCGCCCTGCGCCTTGAGCGCATCGACGACTTCCTTGGGAATATAGTTCTCATCGTGCTTGGCCAGCACATTGGTGGCGACGAACTTGCCGTCATCGCCCATGCTGCCTTCGGCCACCACGCCCTGCCCTTCGCGGAACAGGTCGGGCAGGATACCGGTATAGCTGGCCTCGATTTCGGCGCCGCCATCGGTGACGACAAAGACATTGTCCTGCCCGTTGCGGACCCAGCTGCCATCCTTCACCAGTCCGCCGAGGCGAATGGGATGGCCGGGCTCGACGCCGCGGGTGATGACGTCGCTGGGCGAATAGAAGAAGACGATCTGGTCGCGCAGGGCGGTTAGCACCAGCGCCGCGGCAATGGCGATCACCACGGCAAGGCCGGCAATAACGGCCAAACGCTTCTGCTTGCGGGTCATGCCCTTGCGACGGGCAGCAGCGGGCATGGTCATTGCGCGTCTCCGTTCAGTGTGAGGCCGGCGCTGAGCGCCAGAGTGTCCAATTCACCACGATCAAAGGCAGCCGGATAGGCCTTCACGGCGGCGTCATAGGCCGCCTGCGCCTGCTGCTGATCGCCGAGCACGAGATAGGAGCGGAGCAGCTGCGTCCATTCCGCGACGGTGCCGCCCTCGCTCATCAGCCGCTGCGACAGGCCCGAAACCATCTGCTGGATCATTTCCGACTGCTGCTGGGCAGCGACATCGACGCCGTTATTTTCCGCGACGGACAGGCCCCGCTGCGCCGCTGCCAACCAGGGTTCGTCGCCCTTGGACAGCGCCAGGGCCTGTTGCCACCATTGCGCCGCCTGCGCGTAGTCGCCGGTGCGCATGAGCTCGGCGGCGACATAAAGGCGCGAGCGGATGTGATTGGGATCGCTGGCCGCCGCGGCGCGCAGCAGGTCCATGGCTTCGTTGGAACCATCGCCGCCTGCTTCGAGCAGCAAGGCCTCGGCGAGGTTGGTCTGCACCTCGGCATTGGGTGGCGACAGCGCCAGAATGCGGCGATAGGCATTGACCGCGTCGGCGAAACGGCCGATCTCGACATAAGCGGGGGCGATCACCGTCCAGCCGCGTAAATCCTCGGGATTGCGCGCCAGCGCGGCTTCGATCTGCGACACGGCCGTCTCGAGGTCGATGTTCTGCGCCACCGCCTCCGGTCGCCCCGCCAGGGGCTGGGTCGGCAGGTCAGGATGGCCGAGCACGCTATAGAGTCCGAGCGCGATCACCGCCACCAGCGCCACGCCGATGCCGATCACCCCGCGGCCGACTTCACCCTTGGGTTGATTGATGCCGCCATCGGCCTTGACCCGCAGCAATTCGCGCGCCAACTCGCCCTTGGCAGCAATCGCCTCGGCTTCGCCGAGCTTGCCTGCGGCAAGGTCGGCATCGATGCCGGCCAGCAATTGACGAAAGTGAGCATTGGCATCGGTCAATTCCGGACCGGCTGCGTTGACCGTTCGCCCCGCAGCCGCATAGAACATGACAGCGCAGGCAATGGCGGTTACTGCAATGGCAATCGACCAGAAAATCATGGGCCCCAAACGCTTGTTTGGTTCGCGTCTCAACGTTGTGTTTTCTATAGTGGGAATGCGGCGAAAAGCCATCAAAACCGCGTTGGGGGTCATGGACGCATTGCCACAGGGTCGCATCGTCGCAGACATTTTTGCCACATGAGCGACGCACCAGCCGACTTCCTCGTGGCCGGATCGACGCCGCTGGCGCGCCTCGTGGCGGGACTTCTGGCGCAGTTGCATGGCCGGCGCGTCATCTTCGTAGGCGAGAGCCAGGCCACCTACCGCCTGCCGCGCAGCCTCGATCTGTCTGTGGCGCCGCTGACACGCCCTGAAAGCTGGGCTCTGCTGCGTCCGAGCAGCGACGAGACCGCCAGGCTGATCACCCGCATCGCGGGGCGCGGGGCGCTGCGCCATATCGATCCGATCTTTTTTGCCGATAACGCGGCCGACCGCGAGGCTCTGGCCCATTGCGGGCAGATGGCTGCCGGGTTTGGTGTGGCGGTGGAGAAGGTCGCCCCATCGCTGCTCGGGCAGGGACGCGAGGGGCTGCTGTTCCGCGACGCCATTCGCCTCAACCGCCCGGTTCTCGAACCGGCGCTCGATACGTGGCTTGCCGAAATCGGCGTCGAGCGACCCGAAATTTCGGGCCTCAGAATCGGGCTCGACGGCAGCGCGGTGGTGGCGACATCGGCGGGGGAATTGGTGGCACATCAGGCCGTGCTGGCCGATGATACGGCTATCATCGCCTGGCTCCCGTTGCAGCACTGGCCAATGCTGTTGCGACGACAGGCCGGGGCGACCATCCTCACCACGCCCACCAAGCCTCTGGCCGCGCCGGCCATGGTGCAGATCGGCTCCGGCACTGTGTTGAAGCAACAGGCAGAGGGGGGCATTGCCGCCTTGGGTTCCGAAGATCTGGCAGTGTTTTCGGGACGCCTTCAGGCGCTGCTTGGGCGCGATCGGCAGGTGGAGCAGGCCGGTCAGACCGGCTATCAGCGGCTGGTCTCCATCGATGGAGGCCCCCTTGTCGGTCGCGCCGCAGGGCAAGGCGCCGATATCGTGGCGGGGCTGGGCATGGCCGGAGCTTTCCTTGCTCCGGCGCTGGCGCGTTGGCTCGCAGGCGCTGCCAGTCCAGCGGAGGCCGCGTGGTTCGGTGCGCGTCTCGTCAATCGCGACGCCAACGATCGGCGTGTCGCCGAATTCGCGCCGCCTCTCAGCGAGGCCAGGCCATGAGGCACCAAAGCGCGCGCCTGTCGCCGGACAGCGCAAAATTGCTTGCCGGCCGCGCCATCGACAGAAGTCGTCCCCTGACCTTTCAGCTCGATGGTCGCCAGATCAGCGGTTTTGTCGGCGACACTGTGCTCAGCGCGGTTCTCGCCGCCGGCATAGACACGCTGGGCAGTCATCACGAGCAATTGTTGGGCCTGGGCCCGCATTGCCATCCGCCCATTGCCTATGCTGCGCTGGCGCGAGACGGCCAGCGTGCACTACCCATGGACCGCACGCCGGCGCTTACTGGCGCCGACCTGGTCACGGTCGGCGGAGCACGCCGGGCGGGCCTGCTGGCACGACTGTTCCAACCCGGACGAACGCTTGGCCTCGGGCTTGAGGACCCGCACGCCCTCGACCAGCCATGGCGCGATGTCAGCGGTGTGCCCGCCGCAGCAACGGACCTCCTGGTCATCGGCGGCGGCGTCGCCGGGATGGCTGCGGCGCTGGCCGGCGCCCGTGCGGGATTGTCCGTGACGCTGGTCGAAGCCAGTCCGGTTCTGGGAGGGCATTCGGGCATTTTCGGTACGCAGGAGGGCGAGGATAGCCCCGATGCCAGCATGAGCCGACTCGCCGCCGACATCGCCGCCCAGCCCGCGATATCGGTCTTGACGTGCAGCCAGGTTTTTGCTCTGCGCCCCGGCAAGGCCCGACTGCATCAGGTAGTGGTGGATGGCGGGACCGCTCAGGGCCGTGTCACCGATATCGACACGAGGCACATCATTGTCGCGACGGGATCGCTGGAGCGCCTCCCGATCTTTGCCGGCAATCGTCTGCCGGGGGTGATCGGCGCCCTCGACGCCTATGAACTGGCTGCCCGCTACGGCGTCTGGCCCGGAGGGTCGGCCATCATAGCCACTGCCGGCAACGCCGCCTATTGGCTGGCGAAGCTGGCCAGCGATGCGGGCATCTCGGTCGATCGCATCTTCGACAGCCGCAGCCAGCCCAATTCTCGCTTCATCGCCTTCACCAAGGCCTATGGCATTCGCCAGTTTCCCGGCACACGACCGCAGCAAGTCGTCGTGTCTGGTGACGGCGGCGCCGTAGACGTGCGCTTCGGCGTCGAGCCAGAACAGACCGCCATCACCGAACGGCTGATCGTCAATGGCGGCTGGCAACCCGACCTGACGCTTTGGCACGTGGCCGGCGGGACCAGCCAGTGGAACGGCGCGCACCACCGGCTCGAACCGGTCGGCCCGCTTGATGGGATCGCACTTGCCGGCAGCGCCGCTGGCTTCCTGACCCGTCGCGGCTGCATCCAGAGCGGCGCGGACGCGGTGGACCTGCTGCTTGGTCGAAAGCGCCAGGTGATCGATGATCCGGTGATCGACGCGCTGCACGAGACACCGGATGACGATCTGCCCTTCGCCTTACCCACCGAAACAGAGCAAATAGCCTATCTCGACCATACCGGACTGTTGCAGCGGCCTGGCGTCGAGCCCAAGGCGTGGTGGCATCTGTTCCGTCGGGCGAAGACACCGAGCCTGCCGGCCCTGTCAGAGGCATCGCAACCGCTGACCATCGCCGAGGTTTCGGCCGGCGTATCGCTTGGCCTGGTTCCGCCCGCTTCAGCAGGAATCGTGGCGCAGGAGCGTGTTGCGCTGGTGCCGTTGACGTCGGCCGCTGCCAACGAGGACATGGATAGCGCAGCGCCCGTGCAGGCGATGGGCGTGCCCGACTATCTCGTCGGGCGATTTGGCGGGGATGGGATTGTGGTGCGACTGGCGCTGGAAGAGAGCCGGGCGGTCGCAATCGGCGCCCTGCTCTATCGCAGTTCTGACGCGAAGAGCCCACTCGAGGCTATCGGAACCGTCCTGCGCACCGGCCCCGGCGGACCATTGGCGCTGGTTTCGGCAGCAGCCTCGCAGTCCGGCGGCCTGCTCACTCTGCGCGATCAGGGGCGGGCCGTGACAGCGCGAGTGGTGCCATTGACCGAGACGCTGCCCGCCTAGCTCCGGCGCTCGGCGGCAAGGCGCGCCCGGCGCAGCGTTTCGGCATAGTCGGCATTGAAGCGGATTTCGGCCATCTTGATGGTCGCATCCATGCGCGCGCCACCGAGCGCATCGCCCGGCGCCTGGCGCAAATGCTCGATAATGCGCTGGGCATGCATTTCCAGCGCCTGACCGGTCTGGCTCCAGGCCTGGTCGAACACGGCATTGAGGGCAAGGGAATCGCGAGAGTCGCGCACGGCGGACAGAAGATAGACGCCATTGACCGCGGCCAGCAGCCGGTCATCGTCCAGCCGGTCGGCGCCTTCGCGTGGCCGCCGCAATGCCTGGTTCACATCGACCGCGACTTCCTTGAGGCGCGGCTCGACACGATCCGACACATGCTTTGTCAACGCCGACAACACCTGGGTAGCCCGGCTGCCACGGCTGAATTCGATATAGCCGGTCAGCGCCCGGACCAGACGATGGAAGCGATCGAGGCTGCGGCATACCAGGTCGAAATCAGCAAAGGGCCCCAGCAGCTGCAGATTGTGCAGCTGGTTTTGCGCATGCGCCAGATAGGCGTCGATCATTGGGGAGAAACCAGCCCGGCCGATGGCCGCATCGGTCGCGCCGCCGGCGAGCTTGATCACAGCCGTGATGAGACGGGCGGGATTGGCAACCTTGCCGACTGCCGCCTGGAACAGCAAGGCAGCCAGTTGCGGGTCCTTGAGCGGCATGGACTGCAAAGCCGTCTGCAGCGCGGCATCGTCGGTAATAGCATTGGTGGCCTTGCCGAAGGCCTGCGCCTTGGCGAGCAGGCTGCGGTGCCGCAACGCCGAAATGGCCGTGACCAGGAGTTCGCGATGGTCGTCGCGTGCCATCTGCGCCTTGAGGCGGCGGGCGGCATCGGGGTCCTTGCCAGCCTGTTCCAGCCCCGCGCGCATGCGCAGGGCAACCTCGGTGGCTACGGGCTCGAAATCGGCGCCGGTAAGTGCGCCATTGAACACGCCGTCCAGCGAGACCAGGTCGCCGCTGGTGTCGCGCACCGCCCAGGTCCAGGCAGCCATGGCTGCGTCCCGCCCCAGCGAACCGGGAAAGGTGAACAAGACCGGCTCGTCCACCAGGATGGGATCTATAAGGCCGGCAAAAGGCCGGATCGCGGCACCGGCATTACGGCTCGCGGTCCGGGCGGAAGCCGGTGCAGCGACAGAAGATATAGGGGCTGGCTGGCTCATCTACGCACAACGAAAGGGTGATTACCCATCGACCCTAACGTGTGCAGGTAAACAATGTTTATTCGCGATCGATGCAGAGCGGCGCGGATCAGGCCGCGCCCTGCACCACGTTCCAGTTGCCGTTCTGCTCGCGGCAGGCGGTTCCCTTGCGCACATAGTCGGCGCCGCTGATCTTCACGGAGTGCGTGAAATCGCGGCAGTCAAGATTGTTGACGCGGACATAGGGGCCAACAGCCACCGAGCCGGTCGTGCCCTTGTCGCCGGCCCATTGGCGCGGGGCGCCGGGACGACCGAACTGCAGCGCGTAGAACTGGGCGCTGTTGGCTTCGCTGGAATCCTTAGCCGTCATCAGATTGAGCGCGGCGGGATCGACGAAACCGTTGGCGATGCTGGTGGTGAGGCGCGCCTGCTGCACGGTCTGGGCCGTGGTGGGGACCAGCGGCTGGGCCACGACGGCCGGCTGGCTGACCACCGGGGCCTGCGCCACGCGCGTCGGGCCGGAGCTGGCGCAACCGGCGAGCAACAAAGCAAGGGCGGGGATAGCAACAGTAACGAAGCGATTCATCAATATGGCCTTCTACACGGTCATTCGGTTCTTGTTGGCGCAATACGGCAAAAGTGCGTCAGCCCTGAGGCTGGCGGACCAGGCCGCCCAGTCGCGCGGTCGGCAGGCGAAGCTCCACCAGCAGCCCGCCCAGCGCCGAGCGCTTGAAGTCGAGACTGCCGCCATAGACATCGACCAGTTCCTTGACGATATCCAGCCCTAGCCCGGTTCCGGGTGTTTTCTCGTCCAGCCTGACGCCGCGGCGCAACACTTTGACCGCATCTTCCTCGCTGAGGCCCGGTCCATTGTCGTCAATCCGAATCAAAAGAAACGTGCCCTTGTCGCCGCGTTCGCTACTGAGACGCACGCCAACCTGGCCTTTGGACCACTTGCAGGCATTGTCGAGCAGATTACCGGCCATCTCTTCCAGGTCGGCTTCGTCGCCCCGGAACCAGGGCAGCGACGCATCAGGGCGCTGGAAGGCAATGGTGACATTGGGATGGATTTTGCGCATCACCCGCGTCAGGCGCAGCATGATCATGGTGGCATCGGCCTTTTTGCCCACCACCGAGGTACGCGCGGCCAGACGCGCCCGCTCGAGATAGGTCGAGACCATGTTGCTCATCTTTTCGATCTCGGTCTGCACGATGTCGGCCAATGCGCCCTTGCGGGCGAAGGCCTCATTGCGCAGCACGGCGATCGGCGTCTTGAGGCCATGGGCCAGATTGCCCACCTGGCTGCGCGCCCGCTCGATGATCTGCTGATTGGAGCGCAGGAGTTCGTTGACCTCTTCGGCCAAGGGCGCGATTTCGGTGGGATAGCTCCCCGACACTTCGGCGCTGTCACCCTCTCGCACCGCCTCGATGGCCCTGCTGAGCCGCGAAATCGGCCGCATGGCGAAGCGGGCAACGATCGCGCTCATGCCGGCCAGCATGATACCGACGGCGCCCAGAACGATGAAGGCCTGGCCGCGGAAATCGTCGACGAGTTCCAGGATTTCGGTGAAATTGCCGGAAACGGAAATGGTGTAGCTGTTCGGGGCGAGCGTCACGGTGCGTTCGACCACGCGCATCTGCGTGCCGAATGCATCCTGCAGCATGGCCGTGGCGCGCCCAGAAGCATCGCGATCTGCCACCGGGATTTGCGGCAAGTCGATGCCGACCATGGACGCGGAGAGATTGACCACCGCGCCATTGCCGTCCCGGATTACCCAATACCACCCCGAACGCGGACGCTCGAAGCGCGGATCTGCCAGCACGATGGACTCGTCGCGCGGATCGCCTGCCTCCAGCAATTCGCCGGCCAGGCTTTCGACATGAAAATCCAGTGTCTGGGTCAGCGAGGTATCGAGCGCGCGCGAATAGAGGTCGGTCAGGAGGAAGCCGGTCGCGACCAACCCAAGCACCAGCCATCCGGCCGAAAGCCAGAACAACGAAGCGGCGATGGAGCCCTTACGCAGCATAATGGATTCTTGGGCCGTACCGCAGGCGGGCCACTGTCAAAGCTTTAATCCCCGACGATCTGATAACCGAGGCCACGTACCGTCTGGATGCAGTCTTCCGGCAACTTCTTGCGCAGCCGGCCGACAAACACTTCGATGGTGTTGCTGTCGCGGTCGAAATCCTGATCGTAAAGATGTTCGGTCAATTCAGTGCGCGAAATCACCTTGCCCTTGTGGTGCATGAGATAGCTCAACAGGCGCAATTCGTGGCTGGTCAGCTTCACGGACAGGCCATCCACAGTCACCTTGCCGGAGCGCGCATCGAGCCGCACCGAGCCGGCAACGATCTCGTTGCTGGCGTGACCGGCAGCGCGGCGCACCAGTGCGCGGACACGGGCCAGCACTTCCTCCATATGGAAGGGCTTGGCGACATAGTCGTCGGCGCCGGAATCGATGCCTTGCACCTTGTCGCTCCAGCGATCGCGGGCCGTCAGCAGCAGCACCGGCGTCGTCTTGCCAGCCCGGCGCCATTCTTCGAGAACCGACAGACCGTCCATCCGAGGCAGGCCGATATCGAGGATGACCGCGTCATATGGCTCGGTATCGCCGAGAAAATGTCCTTCTTCGCCATCGAACGCCACGTCGACGGCATAACCCGCCTCGGTCAAGGCATCCTTGAGCTGACGATTAAGGTTCGTATCGTCTTCAACAACCAGAACGCGCATGTGATACCCCCACCACTTATGCCTTATTGTGCACCCAAAGTCAGATTCTGTGCAGTCCCATCCGGATTCAATACGCCGATAATATAGACGAGCCTGCCGCCCTGGTCGCAGACCTGGACGTTGAGGATTTCGGCCCGGCCGTCGACCCCGTTCGATGCCAGCACGGCATCGAGTGACTGGATCTGGCCCGAGGCGACCGCTTCCTGGATCTGGTAGCGGTCGAGACAGGCCTGCGCGGAAGCGCCAGTGGTACCCGCGAAAGCAAGCGCGAGCGCCAGAGCGATAGTGACGATGGCGGTGGGTTTGGGGGCGTTCTGTGTCATGATGGACAAACTATCGTCCCCTTGCTGAATGGGACATGAATGAGGCAGACTCACAGCTTCAGCACACTCTTGGCATCCTTAAGAATGGCATTTGCAGTGTGGCGGCTGAACATGTTGCGAGGGACGACCAACACCGCCCCGCGTCATTGCCCCACTTTTCATGCGATCCCTTGGCGTTGGAAAGATAGCGGAAGCCCAAAGATCGAATTTCCCTGATCACGATGGTGTAATAGCCATCGACCATCTAGGCCGCACGGTGCTGAGGACGCCGCCAGACAATGGCCGGGATGTAATCTTCCGGCTTTCCCGAGGCCAGCGCTGCGGCAGACATGTGGTTCGTCACGATCAGGCCTGGCGCCACGTCCATCAATAGGTCTTCAAACTCGTCAAGCGTCGCGGCCTCGATATGGAGACCGACAATATCGCTTAACGAGTAGTAGACTTTCGCCTTTTCATCCCACTCGGCTGAAACAGAGAATACCCTTTGCGTCATGCTGGCACCCCTTCCAGGCACCAATATCATACACGCCCTGCCCCACCGCAAGGCTCAGGCTTTACCGATATCGCCCTTGAGGCCGCGGCGGAGGAAGATGATCGCCAGCGCTTCGAGCATCAGATTGCCCGCCCCACCGCCGTCCAGCGCTGGCAGGTCGATGCCCAGCAGTTGCGCCAGCCCCGCCAGCAACATGAAGGCAGCCACAATATAGGTCTTGTATCCTGACAGGATATCCATGGTGTGTTTCCCTGTTTGAACGATAGGATTTATCGGCGCCATGGCCAGCGCCGCCTTGCGGATCGCAGCCACACGGCGCGTCCAGCCGGTGCCGAAGACGGAGAAATTCGACAGCCCGCGTAGAAAGCCCAGACGTCGGTCGCAGAGGGCGTGGACGACTGTTCGCGCATTGGCCTTGCTGGCGGCAGTAATGGTCAGCGGCCCCACCTGCCCGTCAGCGGCAACATTGAGAATGGCCTGCAGCGTGCGGATAGCCCGGTCCGGGCCGGAATTGACCGCGTAGTCAAACAGCGCCAGGTCGATGCCGCCGGGCATCTCACCGGCCTTGCAGGCATTCCAGTAACGCGCCCGATAGATGCGCGCCGCTTCCTCTCGGCTCAGCCCCTGCACCGCAGTTTTGGGTAAGGTCCACCACGGCGACACATGTCGCCAGCGCGCCAGCGTCTTGCGGGTAATTCCCATATTGGTAGCCCCGCCGGGGTCGGAAGGGTGATCGACATAGCCACCCTCATGCCGCAGCACCTCAGCCAGGCAGGCCTCAAACCGTCCACTCATCCGCAAACCCTCCCGTTAGTGCCGGCCCCGGACCGAAAGCCGGGCTCACCTGCGCCACCTCGATCCCAAAATCAGTGGCCGCCCCACCGAAATCCGTGACTTGCGCGGCCAGCTCATAAACGGCCTCCGCCACGAGCGTCGTCATCGTCCGAACGATGCTGCCGCCGGAGCGAATGCTCACCCGATAGGCCTCGGTGCCTGTGTCGAGGGGCGGCTCCGCCAGCCCCCAATTGCCGGTATCAGCGCGGCTGCGCCTGATCCAGCCGATGGTGATGGCCCCGCTCTCGGACCTCCGGACACGCAGATGCACTGGCGACGGCGGCAAAACCGCTGTGGTGCCGAAGGCCACAGCGAGTTCCTGTCCGACCAAGTCGGTACCGCCGGCAAAGCAGCGCAGCGCCCGGCCATCGCCGATCCATTGCGGATCGACCGCCATTGTCCCGACGCGTCCATCCAGCACCACCACCGAGCGACCAGCAGACGCCGGCGCCATCGCGGCTTCCGTCCCATCCAGTCCCCGCAGCAGGCCGGTCAGCCGATAGCGCCCCGGTGCCACCAGCGTCGCCTCGGCAAAGCCGATAACTTCCCAGTCCCCGCTATCGGTCTCCACCGCAAGGCGATTGGCCCCGGAAAACAGTGCCTGCTCGTCCACATCGGCGAGGTGCCCACGATAAAGCTCGATCTCGAGCGCATTGCCTCGGTCCCACACGTGCACCGGTCCCGGCGCCAAGGGCGACATGACTTCGCCAAGCGCCGCCGGCTGGGCCAGTGCCAACACGCGACCGCCACTCGCGGCATCTTCGATCCGCACCATGCCTGGCCAGGGATCAGCATAGGCGCCGATCACCATCCGGCTCCCTGCGCCCTCCCCCGCCGGCAGCGGCAGATGCGCCAAGACCACATGCGGCGACACCGCAGCCGGCGGCAGCGCCGGTGCCGTCATGGCGCGTCCCCCACCCGCGGCCTTGGCGTCGGCGGCCGAAACGGCCCGCGCCGTTAGTCGTCGCGCCAAACCGTCGCGGATTTCGACGATTTCGAACGGCCCCTCGGCCAGTCCAACCACACCAATCCGATCCCCGACCTCCAGATCCAGCCGGTTGGGCGGCAGTGCCAGTTCCAGACGGTCATCCTCACCCGCCTTGGCATCGAGAAGCCGTTCGGCCGCCTGCCGCGCTGCGCCATCATCCAGCACCATGGGCAGGCGCCGCGTTTCGAGCGGCCCCGTTCCCGGGCGAATGGCCGTGGCACTGGCAGCGAGATAGTCGCGGCTGCGGTCGAGGAAACCCAATCCCAGCCGGCTCGCCCGCTCGGTTGCCGCACCACGCCGGCGCGACACCACCGGCGCATCGATCTCCGCCAGTTCGTCCCGGTCCAATGCAGCGCCAGTGCCTCCTTGTGCCTGAGCTACCAGCGCCGCGCCTTCGGCCTTGAGCCGCAATCCGGCGATCTCCAGCACTGGCTCGACGGCTTCGCGCGCTGTGCTCGGCCCTTCCAGCAATAGCCCCGTCACCAGCGGCGCCGCCGGCACCGCTTCGAGCGTGCAGCCATGTTCACTGGCCACAGCCCCGACCAGTTCGTCCGAGGCCAGCGCCCCAAGCCGTCCGGTCAGCCAATGGCCGGTGCGATGGTTGGGTCCATCGGCCCACACATCGTCCTGCGCAGGAAAGGCCGGATAGGGCCGCGCGTCCCAGGTCCAGGCAAAAATCCGCCCCGCATCCACCATTCCAGGCGGATTTTTCGTCGCATCGGCCCAGTGCCGGAAGTGCGCCCGCAGGAATTGTCGTTGGATCAAGGCGTCCGACTGGCCGCTCGAAAAATACGGCCGACCGCCCTCGGCGCTCTTGTCGTCGCCGAAAATATTGGGCTGGTTCGCACCCTTGTCGACCGCTCCGCAGCCCAGTTCGGTCAGCCAGATCGGCTTGGAGCCCGGCACCCATGCGGTCGGCACGCTGTCGCGCACCCCGCCGGGGCGGTTGTAATGCGCATTGCCCCAAAAGGCGGCGATATCCTTGTAGCGCCAGACCCAGTCTTCGCCATGGAGCCCATCTGTGATCGGCGTTCGCCGCTGCGCCAGTCGGTCCGCGTCGCTGGCATAATACCAGTCGAACCCCTCGCCCCCCGCAATATTGCCGCCGAGATAATCGAGTTCATAGCCATTGGCTGAGATTGCGCGGTCGCGATGGCTCTCCCCATCGCGCCAGTCGCTCAGCGGCATGTAGCAATCGATCCCCACCGCATCGATGTCCTGCGAAGCCCACAGCGGATCGAGATGAAAGAACTTCTGCCCATCCGGCTGATGCCCGGAATATTCGCTCCAGTCCGCCGCATAGCTGAGCTTCACTCCTGGTCCCACAATCGCCCTGACATCGGCCGCCAGCGTTACCAGCGCCTCGACAAACGGAAAGCTGTTGCCGGCGCCGCGCACCGTGGTCAGGCCGCGCATTTCCGAGCCGATCAGCAGCGCTTCGACACCACCGGCCGCGCTTGCGAGGCCGGCATAATGCAGCACCATGTCGCGATATCCGGGCACGAAGGCGGCCACCTGCGCCGCGGCCATACCCGTCCCATCGGGCGAGCCCTCGATGCCAGCGGCCGGAAAACAGGTCATGCGACCACGCCAGGGATAGTTGGCCTGCTCGCCCCCGCCATAGGGATCGGGCAGCCCATTGCCGGCCGGCACGTCCATCATCATCAGCGGATAGAGGGTGACCTTGAGCCCCCGCGCCTTGAGGTCTGATATTGCCGCCAATACGCTGTCATCCGACGGCGTGCCGCCATAGGCCGGCCCGCCATTGTGCTGCGAGACCACCGGCACATCGCTGCGCCCCAGCCCGGCAACGCTCCACTCCGTCCCCTCGATACTGCGCCCGGCAGCTTCGACGCGCGGCGTCACCTTGCATTCACCGCAGCGCAGGTCGTCGCCGAACCAGGTCACCACCAGCGCCACATGTTCGAGATTGGGGCAAAGCGCCTGCAGCTCGTCGATCGACCAGCTCCAATTGCTGACGCCGGCGAGGAGATGCGCGTTCTCGCTCACTCCGGCGCCTCGCCCGACCATGCGGACGCGCGGCACCGGGTCATAGCCGAACTCCGTCGCCCCCGGGATGACCGTCACCGCTGATATCGCCGGCTCCAGCTCGCCCACCACCCGGCACAGCTCCGCCGAAATCTGCGGGATGCGATTGCCGAACCGCGACAGCGGCAGGTTCTCGACCACCAGATAACAGAGCCCGCGATAGGCCGGCGCCTGACCCACGCCCTGCGTCGCCTCGATCAACCCATCGGGCAGCTGCGCCGCGTCGCCGTGATAAAAGCGCAGCGTCAGCCCGCGCGTATCCAGCAATTGCCCATCGGCCCATATGCGTCCCAGTCGCGCCACCGGGCCTTCGCAGAAACCGATGGCGAAGCTGGCGCCGATTTCCTCGTCGTCCGCCTCCGGCATCAGCCCCTTGGCGCCGGCCTGCTCGCCGCCCAGCCGTTCCAGTTCACGCGCCCATATAATATTGCCGCCCAGCCGTCCCCAGCCATAGAGCCTCGGGATGGCCCCGCCCTCGGCCGAGGCGCCCAGGCGCACATCGAAGACCGGCGCCTCGGCCTTCTCGCCGAACAGCCAGCTATCGACGACACTCCCCGCCAGCGCTCCCAGCGCCCGCCCGATGGTCGCTCCGAACGGCCCGCCCACCAGCGCCCCGGCAAACTGCCCCGCCACCGACAACGCCAAAGTCGCCATGTTTTTGTTCCTTGCAGATTATCGGGGTACATACCGGCTGCCCTTCTCGTCGCGCGGGAGAAGCCGGATCGCGCCCAGCGAGAGACGGATGAGGTGCTTCGAACCGTGCCGGAGGCAAAATCGCTCCAGTGGAGCGATTTTAGGTGAGAAGGCCATTTGAGCTACGCTCGAATGGCCTGGGAATGAGGGAGGGGGTCCTTCAGTGGATCACCAAACGCCACCGCGAAACTCACGGAAACCCGAACCGTCCGCTCACCCGCCGCGCCCAGGCGTCGGTCAAATTCGCTTCCACCACGCCCAGCTTTTCCTGCGCATGGATGAACCGGTCGGCCGCCACCAGGATCCCGCAATGCTTGGCGTGGGCCATGCCACCGAGGGTGAACAGCACCACCTGCCCCGCCGCCAACGGCCCTTCGGCCGGCCGCAGAAAGCGTTTCGCAGCCGCCCGCAACGCGCCGGCATGGGCGGGGTCGCGCATATCGGCGCGATAGGGCGGCACAGCCATCGGCTCCTCGCCATAAAGGCTCCGCCACACGCCGCGTAGCAGCCCCAGGCAATCGCAGCCGGCCCCGAGCGTCGACGCCCGATGCCTATAGGGCGTTCCCAGCCACAGCCGCGCCGCCGCGACCACGCTGTCGCCGTTCACCGCACCACCGCCCGTCCGTCCAGCGCATCGCCAGCGCGCGGATGGCGCAGCACATAGTCATTGCCCGGAATATGCGGAAAGCCGCGGAAATTGGCGCTATTGGCAAATTTGCTCCCGCAGGTGGCAAAGCGCCGGTCGCAGCCGGCCGTCAGCGTCAGCCGGTCGCCCACGGCCACCCACTCGCCCACCTTGGCCGCAAAACCCAGCACATCGCCCTCAGGCGTTTTCTGCTGGGTCAGCACCGCATCGGCGAGCCCCACCCGCCTACCATCGTCCCACAGCCCCACGCCAAAACCGAACCAGCCCTTGGCAGACCCCTCTAGCCCACTGACCACGATACGGAAGGGATCATCCACCCGCACCACGGTCGCACTGCCGCGAAAGGCCGGATTTTCGAGATCGACGCCACAGCGTCCATCTCCCACAACTGCATCACACAGTGCCTGATAGATCCGTCCGCGCGTCAGGTTCAGCCCTTGTTGCGGCGAACGCAGTTCCGCCCGGAAAACCCCATCCTCGCGCACGATCTCGCCGATCGTGTCCACCCGCAACAAAAGCCGTTGCTCGGGCGCGCTCCAGTTCACCACCCAGCTTTCCACCTTGGCGCCGTCATAGCGGCCGAGCAGAATGTCGTCCTCGGCAATGGCGGCGCTGTCGAGTACGCCCAGCACTTCGCCCGTGTCCACCTGCGCCCCCAGCCGCGCCGGCATTTCGCTGCCATCCAGCCCATGCATGGGAGAGCAAGCGGTCCCCTCCACCACCAGACCCCGGTCGTGGTCGGTAAAGCCCAGCACCACGCCATCGCTGCGGATCACCCGCCAGCATTTGGCCAGCGTCGTCTCGCTCTGCGCCAAATGCACAGCCAGGTCGGGATCGATCGCTCTCATGGCAAAATCTCCACCAGCGGAATGTTGGGCGCCTCGGCGCCATCAAAACTATGCGTCTCGATATCGAGCCGATCGGTGTCGAAGCGCACCGGCACGTCGAACAGGAATCCCGCCGTCACCACCACGCCCGCCCCCGGCGCCACGGCAAAGCTGACCAAACCTGTGGTCGCATCCACCGTCCAGCCGCTCGCCTGCTCCACCCCATCCAGCGCCACCTTCACCGAGCCGGAAACCGGCTTGCTGATCGGCCTCAGATAGGGATCGAAATCCGCGCCATAGCGCTTGGTGAGCTGAAACTGCGTCCGCTCTCCATCGCCCGTATCGAGCACCTGGTCGGTGGCTTGGGGCATGGCGCCGCCCGAGGAGTGATCGAGCCCATCGCGCCACAAAAAGCCATGCAGCCGCCCGCGCCTTTCCTCGAAAAACGCCAGCACCGCCGCCATGTCGGCCCGCGACTTGACGCCATAACCGGCATTGTAGCGCCGCCGCGAATGCTGCCAGCGCCCATTGCGCTGCTCGCCCCCGCCCGCCAGCGTCACCACCTCGGTCCGCCGCTCCGGCC
>NZ_UZWD01000015.1 GCF_900631955.1 Devosia equisanguinis
CCCCCTAAGTGCACCCACACCCACCGGTCGTCACCCTCGGGTCTCCGCCCGAGGGCCGCCCCGTATGGGTTGCCCCTTCAGTGTACCCACACCCACTGGTCGTCACCCTCGGCCTTGAGCCGAGGGCCCTACACTTTGCCCCACCGCGCCAGCCAAAGACCCCTCGGGTCTTCGCCCGAGGGTGACGGCCGGAGGAGAAGAGTATTGCCCCGCACAGTTCCGCTCTCGGGCCCGACCCGAGAGCCACCCGCCACCCGCCCCAAAACAAAAACCCCGGCACATGGCCGGGGCTCTTTCACATCAGGGCATCTATCGCCGCTCAGTAGCCGTCGGCATTGTTGCCGACCAGAATCTCGCGCTTGCCGGCGTGGTTGGGGCCGCTGATGACCCCTTCGCGTTCCATGCGCTCGATCAGTGTCGCGGCCTTGTTGTAGCCGATGGCCAGGCGCCGCTGCACATAGGAGGTTGAAGCCTTCTTGTCGGTCATGACGATATGGACCGCCTTGTCGTAAAGCTCATCCCCCGAGCCAGCATAGCTGTCGCCGCCGGCATCGCCGCCCATCTCGCCGCCCTCTTCGTCTTCCTCGGTGATATTGTCGAGATAGTCCGGAGAGCCCTGGCTCTTGAGGTGGGCCACGACCGACTCGACTTCGTTGTCGGAGACGAAAGCGCCATGCAGGCGTTTGGTGCGGCCGCCAGAGGCCATGTAGAGCATGTCGCCATTGCCCAGGAGTTGCTCGGCGCCCTGCTCGCCCAGAATGGTGCGCGAGTCGATTTTCGAGGTCACCATGAAGGAGATGCGGGTCGGGAAGTTGGCCTTGATGGTACCTGTGATCACGTCGACAGACGGGCGCTGCGTTGCGGTGACCATATGGATGCCGGCGGCACGGGCCATCTGGGCGAGGCGCTGGATGGCGCCTTCGATGTCCTTGCCGGCCACCATCATCAGGTCGGCCATTTCGTCGACGATGATGACGATATAGGGCAAGGGCTCGAGATCGAACTCTTCGCTTTCAAAGATCGCCTCGCCGGTTTCGCGATCGAAGCCGGTCTGCACCGTGCGGGTAATGGTCTTGCCTTCGGCCGCAGCTTCGGACACGCGCTGGTTGAAGCCGTCGATGTTGCGCACACCGATCTTGCTCATCTTGCGATAGCGGTCTTCCATCTCGCGCACCGCCCATTTGAGTGCCACCACCGCCTTGTTGGGGTCGGTGACCACGGGGGTGAGCAGATGCGGGATGCCGTCATAGATCGACAGTTCCAGCATTTTGGGATCGATCATGATCATGCGGCACTGCTCGGGCGTCATCTGGTAGAGCAGGCTGAGGATGAAGGTATTGATACCGACCGACTTGCCCGAGCCCGTGGTGCCAGCGATGAGCAGGTGCGGCATGCGCGCCAGATCGGCAATCACCGGCTCGCCACCAATGGTCTTGCCCAGGCAGATCGGCAGCTTGCCCTTCATCTTCTCGAAGTCGGAGCTGGCCAGCATTTCGCGGAAGAACACGGTCTCGCGTACCTGGTTGGGCAGCTCGATACCGATGGCATTGCGGCCCGGCACCACGGCGACGCGGGCGGAGATAGCGCTCATCGAGCGGGCGATATCGTCGGCCAGCGAAATGACCCTGGACGACTTGATGCCGGGGGCCGGTTCGAGTTCGAACAGGGTGACCACCGGGCCGGGACGCACATTGATGATGTCGCCCTTGACGCCGAAATCGCCCAGCACCTCCTCGAGGCGACGCGCCATGGCTTCGAGACGCTCTGGCGCGTGCTCGGGCGAGGGCCCCTTGTGCTTGGGTTCGGCCAGGAGGCTGAGCGCCGGCAGCTCGAAACCATGCGGTTCATCCAGCAGCGAGCCCTGGGCTTCGCGGAACACGCGCTGGCCCTGGACCGGACGCGGAGCAGGTGCGGCCACGGCGACACGCGGCGCCGAATGATCGACCGGATGGAAGCGCGAATCGCCACGCATTGTCTGGGTCGGCGCCGGCATGTCGGGCACGAAGGGGATATCGTCCTCGGGCTCGTCGGGATAGTCGATTTCGGTATCGTCGTAATTGGGCTGCGCCAGGATGCGCGCGGATGGCTCGAAACTGGGTTCGAAGCTCGGTTCGATCGCCGGCTCGACCGGAGCGTGAATCCGCCGCTGCGGCGCCGCCATGATCGGCTCGCGCGGAATGGACACTTCGGGCGTTAAGGTTTCGTTCATATCGCGGTCAGACTCGGCGCCGAACTGGGGTTCAGGCGCCTCGGCCTCGCGGCGGGTCTGATACTCGGCGCGGGCGCGGCGGAAGGCGGTGCGCAGCGAATAGCCCATATGCACCACCGCGCCGATAGCCACTTCCACCAGCGGATTGGGCTCGCGCTCGTCCATGGCCTCTTCGGCTACGCCCTTGCGGCCATTGACCTTTTTCGGCACGGCCCGCACGGCGGTGCCCAGGCCCATGGCGATCCAGAACAGCGCCAGCGCCGGCGCGGCCAGAATAACGGCGAACAATGTTGCAGTCACCGGCTGCGGATCGGCCCCGACGATCATGTTCGCCAAAGTCACGAATCCCATGCCCACGATTCCCCCCAAACCGGTCGGCAAGGGCCAGGTTTCGGGCATGGGGATAAACGAAAAAACCCCGCAAAACAAAAGACTTGCGCCGATCCAGGCCAGCGCGCGCAGCGGCATGCGTGTCGGCTGGTAACGCCGGACCATGGCCCAGCCCCAGAGCGCCATCGGCACCACCATCACCAGACCGGCGAGCCCCAGGAACTGGAAAACCAGGTCGGCAATTACCGCGCCGGGATAGCCGAGCCAGTTGGCCGCGACCTTGTCGGTGGCAAAGGACAAGGACGGATCATCCACCGACCACGAGGCCATGGCCGCCAGCAAAATCGCCGAAAAGCCCAGCAAAATCAGTCCCGCAACGCGCAACGGGATGCGAATGGCGATCGCCGGCGGGGGCGTTGGCACACTGGCTTTGCTGCTCGGAGCCCGAGCACGCGGGGGCACGGGGCGGACATCGTCTAGCGTCGGAACGGGATGGCTGGGCATGGGCACGCATACTCGTTGCCGGGTCCAGGAGGAGCGGACCCGATGTGCCGCCATGCTAATTGCCTGTGGTTAATCGCAGGCTAACCAATTCCATTTGCGGTTCATTTGCCAGTTTTACCGGCAGTTGTCCGGGGTGTGCGGCCCATGCGATTTGCGAGTGGGAAGCCTCTGTGGCGGGCCAAGAGGACATGGGCCGCACGCCGCGGACAACGGGGAAGCGGCGCCGAAGCGCCACTTCCAGGATTGCATCAGTTATAGGCACGCTCGCCATGCGAGGAGAGGTCGAGGCCGTCGCTTTCGCCGGCTTCCGACACGCGCAGGCCACCGAACAGGGCCTTGACGATCAACAGCGCCACGAAGGTCACGACTGCCGACCAGACGATTGCAACGACGACGGCAAGGATCTGGGTGACCAGCTGGCCGCCCATGGCGTAACCCTCGGCACCGAAGCCACCCAGGGCCGGATCGGCGACGATGGCGGTGCCGATGGCGCCGACAATGCCGCCAATGCCATGGATGCCGAACACGTCGAGGCTGTCGTCATATTTCAGCATCGGCTTGAGGCTGACCACGGCCCAGAGACAGACCAGGCTTGCTACGGCACCGAGCACGATGGCACCGAACGTACCCGCAAAACCTGCAGCCGGGGTGATGGCGACGAGGCCGGCGACGGCGCCGGAGAAGGCACCCAGGGCCGAGGCATGGCCACGGGTGATCTTTTCGCCCAGGGCCCAGGCCAGAGCCGCGGCAGCGGGAGCAGTGATGGTATTGAGGAAGGCCTGCGAAGCGACGCCGTTGGCGGCAAGGGCAGAACCAGCATTGAACCCGAACCAACCAACCCAGAGCAGGGAGGCGCCGATAAAGACGAAGACCAGGTTATGCGGCGCAATCGGCTCCTTCATATAGCCAAGGCGCGGCCCGAGTACGATTGCGGCGACGAGAGCGGCAACACCCGAATTGATGTGCACCACGGTGCCGCCGGCAAAGTCGAGAGCGCCCATGTTGAAGAACAGGCCCGCACCCGACCAGACCATGTGGGCGATCGGCAGGTAGGAGAAGGTGAACCAGATGGCCAGGAAGGCCATTACGGCGCCGAACTTCATGCGCTCGGCGATACCGCCGACGATGAGGGTGGCGGTGATGCAGGCGAAGCTCAGCTGGAACACCACGAAGACGAGTTCCGGAATGCTGCCGGAGACCGAGTCGGGCGTCGTGGCGCCGAGCATGAAATTGGAGAAGTCGCCAATAAAGGCCGAGAGGCCACCTTCGGTTGGGCCGGCAAAGGCCAGCGAGTAGCCATAGGTGACCCAGAGCAGCGCGATAAGGGCGAAACCGGCGAAGACCTGGGTCAGCACCGACAGGATGTTCTTGGAGCGGACGAGGCCACCATAGAACAGGGCCAGGCCCGGAATGGTCATGAGGATGACGAGGATGGTCGAAACGATCATCCAGGCGGTGTCGCCGGTATCGATGGTTGCAACCTCAACCGCTTCGGCCGGCACCGCGTCCTGACCGAGAGCCGGCAGGGCCAGCAACAGGGAGGCCAGGGCGGCACTTCCCAATATCTTTGATGTCTTGCTTGACATGAGTGAGCTCCGAACAGAACGGGTTCTTAGAGGGCGGAAGCGCCGGTTTCGCCGGTGCGGATGCGGGTGACGGCCAGAAGATCGAGCACGAAGATCTTGCCATCGCCGATGCGGCCGGTCTGGGCGGCGTCGCGAATGGCGGTGCTCACGGCGTCGGCGAGCGCGTCATCGACCGCGATCTCCACCTTGAGCTTGGGCAGGAAATGCACCGCATATTCGGTGCCGCGATAAATCTCGGAATGGCCCTTCTGCCGACCATACCCCTTCACTTCGGTGACGGTCATGCCGTGCACGTCGAGCGAATTGAGCGCCTGCCGGACTTCTTCGAGCCGGGACGGCTTGATGATGGCAACCACCAGTTTCATATGACCCCCTTGGCGCCGACCTGGCGCGTGCTGGACTGCCCTCCTAGACTCAAGCCGCGTGCCAAATGCATACCCAACAAAATACTCTTTATTTTCAGCATGTTAGAAAGGAAGTGCAAAACCCGCCTCGCGATGACACAAAATTGAGCGCATTTTCTGTGCAGGCAGGGCCGTTCGTGGCTAAAAATTAATCAGCACTGATGCGGGCGAGCATTCTGCGCGATTTTCGCGCAGCGTGGGCTGTGACTTGCCCTGGAGAGCGGCAGGCGAAGGATGGCCGCGCCGAAGCGCGACCATCCGTTGTGTCACTTGAACTCTGGATAGGCCTCGACGCCGACTTCCACCACGTCGAGCCCCAGATCCTCGTCTTCCTCGCTCGGGCGCAGGCCCATTGTGGCCTTGAGGATGAGCCACACCACCAGGCTGATGACGAAGACGAAGACGCCAACGGCAAATATGGCGAGAAGCTGCACGCCGATATTGGCGTCGGGGTTGGAGAGAACCACGGCGATGGTGCCCCAGATGCCGGCGAGCAGGTGCACGGGAATGGCGCCCACCACATCATCGATCTTGAAGCGGTCGAGCAGCGGCACGGAGAAGACCACGATGGCGCCGCCGACGGCACCAATCAGTGATGCCATGCCAAGTCCCGGCGTCAACGGCTCGGCGGTAACCGAGACCAGGCCGGCCAGGGCGCCATTGATCACGAAGGTCAAGTCGACCTTCTTGTACATCACGGCGGTCAGCACCGCAGCAGCAAGAGCCCCGCCAATGGCACCGGCATTGGTATTGGCCATGACACGGCCGACATCGGCGATGTCGCCCACCGTGCCCATGGCCAGCTGGGAGGCGCCGTTAAAGCCGTACCAACCCATCCAGAGGATGAACATGCCGAGCACTGCCAGCGGCATGTTGGAGCCGGGAATGGCGCGGACAGTGCCATCCGGATTGTACTTGCCCTTGCGTGCGCCCAGAACGAGGGCGCCAGCCAGCGCCGCCCAGCCGCCGACCGAGTGAACGACGGTGGAGCCGGCAAAGTCGAGGAAGCCCATCTGGTCGAGGAAGCCACCGCCCCACTTCCATGATGCCTGGATGGGGTAGACGAGCGCAGTTAGCACCGCCACGAAGATCAGGAACGGCAGCAGCTTGATGCGTTCGGCCACGGTGCCCGAGACGATTGAGGCGGCAGTGGCGCAGAACATCACCTGGAAGAAGAAGTCCGAGCTGACCGTGGCATAGGTGAGGTCGGCGGCCTCGGCCGCAAGACCCACCGGCTCGAGAACGGCAATGCCGATAGCCCCGAACACACCATCGATCAGCCAGCCATCACCGGGATACATGATCATGTAGCCGATCAGGTAATAGGCGAAGCAGGCCAGCGAATACATGGTGATATTCTTGAGCAGCTGCATGGAGACATTCTTGGTCCGAACGAAGCCGGCTTCGAGCATGGCGAAGCCCGCCGCCATCCAGAACACCAGAATGCCGCCGAACAGCATCAGGAAGGAGTTGAGGATGTATTGGGTCTGGGCGGAGGCTTCGCCGCCAGCCGTGACCTCGACGACGGCTTCGGCCGGCGCATCCTGACCCAGGGCAGGCAGCGCTAGAAGCAGCGAGGTCAGCGCAATGCCGCCGGCGATCTTTAGGGGAGTGTTGAACCCTGTCATTGTGTTGTGTCTCCTGATGTCGGGGGCGTCAGAGCGCGGAAGCGCCGGTTTCACCGGTGCGGATGCGGGTGACGGCGAGCAGGTCGAGGATAAAAATCTTGCCGTCTCCGATGCGGCCGGTCTGGGCAGCATCGCGAATGGCCGTGCCCACCGCGTCGGCGAGCGCATCGTCCACGGCAATTTCGACTTTCAACTTGGGCAGGAAATGCACCGCATATTCGGTGCCGCGATAGATTTCGGAATGGCCCTTCTGGCGGCCATAGCCCTTCACTTCAGTGACGGTCATGCCGTGCACGTCGAGCGAGTTGAGAGCCTGCCTCACCTCTTCGAGCCGTGACGGCTTGATGATTGCAACCACCAATTTCATGGATGCCCCTTTCTGTTCCTTGCGCTTTCAACAGCCACCAAGGACTCAAGAGGTGTGCCAAACTGGCTTGGCAGCACAAAAATTGCTGAAAACTAACGGCTTTTCCGGCGAGCACGGGACAAGAACGCATTGTGGCAAGTTCGTGGCTTCACAAGAATTGTGCAATAGATGTGCAGATTTTCGCACATGCCCACCGATTGATCATAAGGGCCGCGGCATTGCCGACACTTGCAGTCGGGATTGGCGAGGCAGACAATAGAGACCCAAGGAGCCGGCCATGAACGAGCACATTCAGCATCAATTCGACATCATCATCGTGGGTGGTGGGCCGGTGGGGCTGACGCTGGGCCTGGCGCTGGCGCAATCGGCTCCAGGCATTCGGCTGGCGCTGTTGGATCGGCGCCCGCTCAGCGTGCCGCGCGACAATCGAGCTTCGGCCATCGCCGCCGGCGTGCGCCGGATTTTCGAGGCATTGGGGGTATGGGACGACATGGCCAGCCAGTCGCAGGCCATGACCGCCATGCGCATCACCGATTCGGGGACTGGCGACATTGCGAGGCCAGTCTTTCTCAACTTCGAAGGCGATGTCGCTCCGGGCGAAGCCTTTGCCCATATGGTGCCCAATCAGGCGAGCGCCGCGGCACTGATGCGGGTGGCCGAACAGATCACGATCATCGCCCCTACGGAGATTGCCGACTGGTCCGCGAACAGCGTCCATGCACAACTGACATTGGCCGACGGCCGCATTTTGCGCGCACCGCTGATCGTCGCCGCCGACGGCGCGCAGTCAGCGCTGCGGCAGCGTGCCGGCATCGGCGTCATCCAGCACGACTATCGCCAGACTGGGCTGGTGGCGACCATTGCTCACGAACTGCCCCATGACGGCGTCGCCTATGAGCACTTCCGGCCCGCCGGTCCTTTTGCCAGCCTGCCCTTGCCCGGCAATCGCTCGTCCCTGGTTTGGACGGAAAGCCCGGAGGAGGCCACGCGCCTTCTGGCGCTCGCCAATGAGGCGCTGGCACTGGAAATCGAAGCGGCGATGGGCTCGACGCTCGGGCTCGTCAGCGTCGAGGACAAGCTCATGGGCTTCCCGCTGCGTCTGCAACTGGCTCACAGCTTCATCGGCCCGCGACTGGCACTTGTCGGCGACGCCGCCCATGTGGTGCACCCGATTGCCGGCCAAGGGCTCAATCTCGGCCTCAAGGACGTGGCGGCGCTGGCCGAGGTGGTGGTGGACGCCATGCGGCTGGGGCTCGATCATGGCGGCGAGGACGTGCTGGGGCGTTACCAGGCCTGGCGACGGCTCGACACCGCCTCGATGGCGCTGGTTACCGATGGCATGAACCGGCTGTTTTCCAACGACGTCGCCCCGATCCGGGCGCTGCGCGACTTCGGCCTGGGTCTGGTGGATCGGGCCGCACCGGTCAAGTCGGCTCTGATCCGGGCCGCTTCGGGGCTCGGCAATACCGGCCCCAAGCTGCTGAGCGGGCTGCCCCTTTAGGGAAATGATCAGTCGAGGTCTGGATGGTGCCGCATCGCTTGCAGCTCCTCCGGCTCGACATTGCGGGCCTCTTCAAGGCTGAGCAGGGGCACGCCCCGCGTGATCGGAAAGGCGAGGCGCGCCGCCATGGAAATGAGCTCGCCCCGATCCGCCGACAGCACCAGCCGCGTCTTGGTCAGCGGGCAGACCAGCATTTCCAGCGCCTTGGGATCGAGCCGGTGCCGCGGGTTGGTGTCCGGCTCGACCATCAGTTGAGCGGCGCGGCGGTGCCGCCGCCCTTGGCCATTTCGTACTCGGTCATGGCGATCAGGGTTTCGGCGCGCTCATTGAGCGTCTGGGCTTCAAGCAGCACCTGCTTCTCGGCCGCACCATAGGGTGAAACCATGCAGCAGAAATTGACGAGATCGGCCGTGCCGGTGCGCTCGATTTCTTCCCAGTTGAGATCGACATTGGCGAACTCGGCATAGTCGCGCATCATCCGCACGAAGCGCACACGATCCACCTGATCCTCGCCATGGCTGCGCTCGAAATCGGCGGCAAAGCCTTCGCCGGAGATCTCGAACATGCGATAGGGCCGCTCGGTCGTCACCTCGCGCAGCGCGCGGAACCGGCACACACCCTCGAGAATGATGAAGTAGCGGCCATCGCCGTTTTCCTCGAAATGGGTGATGCGGCCCAGGCAACCCACCCTCTGCAGCGGCGCCTGCCCCTTGGGGCTTTCCTCGCTCGGGTCTTCGGGCTGAATCAGCCCGATCAACCGGTCCGCCCGCAGGGCATCGTCCACCATATCTATGTAGCGCTGCTCAAAGACATTGAGCGGGCGATGTGAGAAGGGCAGCAACAAGGCCCCGCTCAAGGGAAAGACCGGGACAGCACCGGGCAGATCTGCAGGCGCGGCAGGACGCTTGGGCATAGGCGCCGCCTCAGGAAAACAGAGCTGCGGACAAAAGCCGGCGCCCCTTGAGCGTTGCCGGTTCCTTCGGACCCCAGGCCTCGAAGAATTCGAGGAGCTTCTTGCGGGCACCATCGTCGTTCCAGGTCCGATCGCGCTTGAAAATGGCAATCAAAGCCTCGGCCGCCTCCAGACGCTTGCCCTCTGCATTGAGCACCACGGCAAGATCGAAACGCGCCTGCAGGTTGTCCGGATCGGCGGATATGGCCGCCTCGAGTGTTGCCGCTTCGGAGAGGCCCGAGGCTTCTTCGCGCAGGCGGATCGAATTGATGAGTGCGCTATAGTCTTCGCCGCTGCGCTGGTCTTCGGCCAGCATGTCGAGCGTCGCCTTGGCCTGCTCGACTTCATCGGCAGACAGATAGATGCCGGCAAGACCGATCAGGGCTTCGGCATTGTCGGGGGCATGCTGGAGAATCATGCCAAAAATCTGCGCGCCCTGCCCAAGATCACCAGCGGCAACCGCAGCTTTGGCCGCTTCAAGGGCGGCCGAGATCTGGGCTTCGAGCGAATCGGGAGCCGGACCCGATTCCGGACCGGCGGCGATGACGCGCTCGGCAAAGCGGCGCACTTCGCCCTCAGGCATGGCCCCCATGAAGCCGTCGATCGGCCGCCCGCCGGCAAAGGCGAACACTGCGGGGATGGATTGCACGCCGAGCTGCCCGGCCACCATCGGGTGCTCGTCGATATTGATTTTCACCAGGCGGATCTTGCCGGCCTTCTCGGCGATCACCTTTTCGAGCGCAGGAGTCAGCTGCCGGCAAGGGCCGCACCAGGGCGCCCAGAAATCGACCAGAACCGGCACCTCGCGGGAGGCATCGATGACGTCGGCCTTGAACGCTGCATCGCTCGATTCGCGAACAAGATCAGCGGTGGCCGGCGCAGCAGTGGGGGCACCATCAAAAGAAAGGGTCATGGATTTAAGCTCTTTGGCTCAGCGATACAGCAGCGTTCCCGGCCTTTTTGCACAAGCCGGGACCCTTGTGGCAAGTCCCGTTTCCCACAGGCTACGCACAAGTTCATCGAACTGCAAAATAGTGGGTTGCAATCGGTCATGTCATTGGGCATATAGGCGCTCGTCGACGCGCTGCAAGGCGCCGGCGACACGGAGCGCGGGTGTAGCTCAGGGGTAGAGCATAACCTTGCCAAGGTTAGGGTCGTGGGTTCGAATCCCATCGCCCGCTCCAGTTTCCCGAAAGGGAAAAGCAGAAAAGCGGTCCTTCGGGGCCGCTTTTGCTTTTTCAGGCTTTTGCATCTCCAGGCGTCACTCCACACCACGGGACTACGGGCAGCCGAGTGTCCTCGCCTGCCCGCTGGATCGATCAATAGGCGTAGTGAACCTGAGTCTTGCTCAGGCTGGGCTTTTCGATCTCGTCGACGATCGCCAGGGCAAAGTCGGCACCGCTGATGGCGGATTTGCCGGCCGCATCGAACAAAGCCACATCCTTGCCGACGCGATAGGTGCCGAGCGCTTCGCCGGGAGCATAGGCGCCGAATTCGCCACCCGGGCTGACGAAAAGCCAGTCGGCCGTCGTGGCACCGGCCTCGAGCTGTTCGAGAATCGCATTCATTTCCTTGGCCTCGGCGGCATAGGCTTCCGGAATGCCATCGCCTTCAGCAAAGCGGGGTGCGTCCGGCGCCGGGCGCGTGGAGCTGAAGCCGCCCACGGCGATAAAGCGTGCGCCGGCAGCAGCAGACTGATCGGCCAGCTGCAGGTAGATCGGCCCGAGCGTGCCAGCACTGTCACCGCGCGGCGAAAGCGTTGCGACCACCACGTCGGCGCCCTTGATGGCGTCGGCAGCCTGATCGGCGGGGGCGGAAACATAGCGGACCCCCTCAATGGGGGCTGCGGGCTTGTTGCGGCTGACCACGGTCACTTCATGGCCGCGCGACTGGGCCTGGTGGGCGATAGCCGCCCCAGCGTAGCCGGTGCCACCAAATACGGTAATCTTTGCCATGTCGTTCTCCTGTCCAGTTGGCGAGATGTCACGACACATAATCGCGCCGCTCACTATTGGTAAGGAGGCACCTTTTGGTGAGTACTATCGGCAGCCTGTGGCAGCGACATAGACAAGATAGACCGAGCTGGTGGCCGTGATGAACAGTCGGTTCCGACGCGGGCCGCCAAAGGTGAGGTTTGAGACGCGCTGCGGAACCCTGATCTTGCCGAGCAATTCGCCCTGCGGCGAAAACACATGCACGCCATCTCCGGCGCTCGACCAGACATTGCCATTGGTGTCGCAACGAATGCCGTCCGGGATGCCGCTGTCGAGGGTGCAGAAGACGCTGCCGCCCGAGACCGTGTCGCCATGGACATCGAAGACGCGGATCACGGAAGGCACCGTGGCGTCATGACTGCCGCCGCTCTCGGCGACATAGAGACGGCTTTCATCGGGCGAAAAACACAGACCATTCGGCTGGGTGAAGTCACTGATCACGGCGCTTAACTGGCCGCTCTGCGGATCAAGGCGGAACACATTGCGCGCCGCTTGCTCCGGCTCGGCACGAAAACCCTCATAGTCCGACAGAATCCCGTAGGTGGGGTCGGAGAACCACACCGAGCCATCGGATTTGACCACGACGTCATTGGGGGAATTGAGGCGTTTGCCCTCGAAGCTGTCGGCCAAGACGGTGACCGACCCGTCCGGCTCGGTGCGGGTCACGCGGCGCGTGCCATGTTCGCAGGATACCAGCCGACCCTGCCGATCCCTCGTATGACCATTGGCGAAATTCGAGGGCGCGCGGAAGGCACTGACCCCCTGCCCCGGGAGCCAGCGCAGGATGCGCTCGTTGGGGATGTCGGAAAAAAGCAGGAGATTATGTTCGGCGAACCAGACGGGCCCTTCGGTCCAGCGACAATTGTCAGCGATTTCCTCAAGGCCCGCCGATGTGACCACGCAATCGAGAAAACGGGGGTCACGGATGTCGTAGAGATGCTCAGCCATAGCCCAGGCTCCTGAAATTGGCGACGCGTCAAAGCTATTGAGCATTGAAATCCCGCCAAAGCAAAGGTGCGGCGGACCAAGACAGGCAATCGATTGCGGACGACGCGAACCAATTGCTGCAAAGCGCAAGCAATCCTGGGTCAGGATCGTAACCCAATATTGACGAAGCCGACCGGTCATGCGGGCGTGTCAACTTCCCATAAACAAGTCCAACCCAGATTTGAGCGAGGCGCGCCCAGCTTTAACACGATCTCAGCGCCAAAAACTGCCGATCTCGCTGCGAAAATGAGGTCGCAAACTCTCAGAAGAGGCGAGAAAAGCGATGTTTGGCAGAAAAATCTCAATCCAGACCGCGCTTATACTGATCATCATCAGCGTGTTTATACCCATTTTGGGCGTCATTGGCATGGCGATCCTCAATGCCGGAGCGTCATACCGCGAGGCGTCGACCCAGCAATTGCTGGAAACCGCGCAAGTGGTCTCGCAGGCGGTGGACAGCGAACTCGATGCCACGGCGCGGCTGATGCACGGCGTTGCCGAACTGCGCCGCCTCGAGATCGCGCAGAACCAGACCGCTGGCGACGGCGCGGCCCTGCTTGGTGGCAGTTTCGCGCTCGTCACCGTGCAAGAGGGTCAGGCTGTCGCCGCAGGCCCAGGTGAGATTGGCACTATTGCGCTGGAGGCGGCGCGAAGCGGTCAACCCAGCCTTTCCAACATCATCGCGCAGGGGCTTGATGGCGACGAAGGTCCCCATTTGGTGCTTGCCGTGCCGCACAGCTCCGGCGAAGGCCGCGAGGAGATTGCCGTATTGGTGGCGTCGCCCGCCGAATTGATCCGGTCTCTGGCCCGGACCGCCCATACGAGTGGCAATGCAATACTGGCCATTACCGATGGCAGCGGCCGGATCATCGGTCGGTCGGTGGATGGCGAGCGGTTCGTCGGCCGGCCGGTGCCGGACTGGGAAACGCTGCGCGCCCTGGGCACCGACAGGGGCTGGTTCCGGGCAACGACCATCGAGGGCAATCAGATCGTCTTCGCCTTTAGCGCAATTCCCGGCACGCCGGGCTGGATGGCGGTGGTAGGGGAGCCGGCCGCCAGCTTCGATGCCCGCTGGCAGGGCCCGATCATGACCATGGTCATCGCCTCGGCCATTACCGTGCTCCTGGCAATCGTCATGGCGATCCTGCTGGCGCGTCAGGTGCTGCGCCCCATCAGTGGCCTCGTCAAACGCGCCCAGGCCATCGTGGCCGACGACTCCGCCAATCCAGGACGGCCCGACATTGCCGTGCCACCTTCTTTCGTCAGCGAATTCGAGACCTTGCGCACCAGCCTCGATCAGGCCGATGCGGTGTTGCATCGCAGCCTTGATGAAAGCCGCGCCGCCGAACACGCTGCCCTGCAGAGTGCCCAGGCAATGCGCGAAGCCGAGCGACTGGCCCGTATCGGCAGCTGGACTCTTGATCTGGCGACCCACGAATTCGTCTGCTCGGACATGCTCTATGAGCTCAATGGTGCCGATCCCGATGGTCCCCCTCTTACGGTGGCCGATCTCCAGCGGTTCATGACGCGCGACAGCCTGCGCGACATGCAGCGCGCCATGGATCGCTGCATTGCCACGGGCGAACCCTATGGCATCGAGGTGGAGCACTTGCGCAAGGACGGGCGCCACTTCCAGGCGTTCATCCAGGGGCAGCGCATTTGCGATGAGCATGGCAAGGCCATCAAGCTGAGCGGCACGGTGCAGGACGTCAGTGAACGCAACGAGGAGCGCAAGCGGCTGGCGGCTCTGGCCGATAACCTGCCCAGCGGCGTCATCTTCCGGCTCGAGCGCGGCAGCGGCACCGCGATGCGCGCCAGCTATGTGAGTGCCGGCATCGAAGATCTGGTTGGCCTGTCTCCTGCTGAAATAGTGGACGATCTCGCGCGCTTCGTGGCCCTGGTCGATCCGGAGGACCAGCCGGGCCTCGACACGCTGTTCGACTCCAGCCTGCAGCCTGGCCAGGTGTTCGATCACGCCGTACGCGTCAACACTGGCCCACGCGGCACCATCTGGATGCATATTCGCGCCGCGCTGCGCCTGCAGGCCAATGGCAGCTTCGTCTGGGACGGTATCGCTCGCGACATCACCAGCGAGCGGGAAGTCGCCGATGCGCTGCGTGCGGCCAAGGACGCTGCGGAAGCCGCAGAGAGTGCCAAGAGCGATTTCCTCGCCACCATGAGCCATGAAATCCGCACGCCGATGAACACGGTGATCGGCATGACGCGGCTGGCGCTGCAGACCGACCTCGATGCCCGGCAACGCAACTATCTCGAGAAAATCAACGGCTCGGCCACGGCGCTGCTCGGGATCATCAACGACATTCTGGACTTCTCGAAGATCGAAGCGGGCGGGATGACGCTGGAAGGCGCAGTGTTTTCACTGGAATCGGTGCTCGAAGGCGTTTCGGCCGTGACCGCACTGCGCGCCGAGGAGAAGGGGCTGGAGCTGGCCTTCGCCGTCGACCCGTCCATACCCTCACACCTACAGGGGGATGCGCTAAGGCTCGGCCAGGTGCTGACCAATCTGGTCAGCAATGCGGTCAAATTCACCGACCAGGGCGAAATCGTCGTCTCCGTGCGCCCTGCCGGCATAATGACAGGCGACGCCATCCGACTGGAATTTTCGGTCAAGGACACCGGCATCGGACTGACCGAGCACGAAATGGCCGGACTTTTCCGTCCGTTTACCCAGGCGGCCAGCGACACCTCGCGCCGCTATGGCGGCACCGGGCTGGGGCTGGCCATCTGCCGCCGCCTGGTCGAAATGATGGATGGCGAAATCGGTGTTCAGAGCGAGCCGGGCCTCGGCAGCACGTTTAGCTTTAGCGCGCGCTTCGAGCGGGTGCGCGATGCCGAAATCCCGGCGGTGGCCATCAAGACCTCGGGCCAGATTCGCGGACGGCGGGCGCTGATCGTCGATGACAATCAGAGCGCGCGCGAAGCCTTGGCCGAAATGGTGGGCGGCTTTGGCATGTCGGTGGAGACGGTGGCCTCCGGCAAGAAGGCGATCGCCCTGTTGCGCGAGCAGGCCGCCTTGAGCACCCCTTTCGACATCGTGTTGCTGGATTGGCGCATGCCGGAGCAGGACGGTCTTGAAACCGCACGTCTCATTCGCGCCGACCAGGGCCTCCCCGATATGCCGGCGGTGCTGATGGTCACCGCTTATGGTCATGAAGTGGTGATGCAGGCGGTCGATGAAATCGGGCTGCAGGGGGTATTGCTGAAGCCGGTGACCCAGTCGCTGATGTTCAACACTATTCTGGGCGCTCTGGCGCCCGCCAAAGGCGCGCTTGAGGATGGGGCTGCCCGATCGCGGACACCGGCCAATAGTGGGGCGGACCTGGCGGCGCTGGCCGGACGGCGGGTGCTGGTGGTGGATGACAATGCGCTCAACCGCGAAGTGGCTACCGATTTCCTCGAACTGGTTGGCGTCAAGGTGGAGACGGCCGTCAACGGCGTCGATGCTCTCGCCAAGATCGCGGCGCAGCGTTTCGACGTGGTGCTGATGGACATGCACATGCCGGTGATGAATGGGCTCGATGCGGTACGCGAAATTCGCAAGCGCCCCGAATGGGCCAACCTTCCGGTCGTCGCGCTGACGGCCCAGGCGCGGGTCGAGGACCATCGCGCCAGTATCGAAGCCGGCATGACGGCCCATCTGACCAAGCCGATCGACGAAAAGGCGCTTTATGGCACCTTGATGGAGGTGCTCGGCCTTTCAGGAGATGATGGCGCTGGCCACGAGGCCGCACCGGATATTTCGAATGAGGAGATCGACCTCGTGGCCATTCGCAGCCGGTTTGGCGGCGATGACAAGCGCACCGAGCGGGTAATGCGCGGTTTCCTGCGCGACTTTTCGGCCGCGCCGACGCAGCTGGAGAGCCTGCTGGCAACCCAAGATTGGGAGGGCCTCGCTGAGCTCGTGCACCAGATCAAGGGTGGGGCAGGCTATGTCGCCTCCGCAGGGCTGGTCGACAGTGCCGAAGCGCTGGAGCGCGCGGCACGGCGCCATGACATGGCGAGCGTTTTGCCGCTAGCGGCCCCATTCATCGCCAACCTGCGCAAAAGTCTCGCCGCTCTCGAAAACGCCCTTGCCGCAGTCGCGACGCCCACCGCAACGCCCGGCACGGCGTTTGACAGCCTTGCGGCGCTGGATCTGGTCGAGCGGGCCCTGCCGCTGGTGCAGAAGGGCGAATTCGCCGCCAACGCCTTGCTCGAACAGCTCAGCCGCACTTTGGGTGCAAACGCTCTTCAGGCCGACAGCGTCCATATCCAGGACCTGTTCGACGAGCTCGAAATCGAGGCGGCGGTGTCGGCCTTGCGCGCATTGCGCGCGCAGCTTGCAGAATCGGCGCCGGAAAGGGAGGCAGCCCGATGAGCCAGCAACCCACGGTCCTGATCGTTGATGATGACCGGCTCAACCGCGCACTATTGGCCGAATTGCTCAAGGACGATTGCCGACTGCTGCTGGCCAAGGACGGTTTGTCGGGCCTCGACATCGCCCAGCGCGAGGATGTGAGCCTCATCCTGCTGGACGTGTCCATGCCCGGCATGGATGGCTACGAGGTCATGCGCCGCCTGCGCGCCAATCCCGAGACTGCCGATATCGGTGTCATCTTCATCACCGGCATGGCCGAGGAAGAGGACGAGGAAAAGGGCCTGATGCTGGGCGCGGCCGATTATGTGCAAAAGCCGATCCGCCCTGCCATCGTCAAGGCACGGGTCAAGGTCCATCTCAAGCTCGCGGCGCAACGCCGGGAATTGGAGCGGCTGTCCCTTCAGGACGGGCTGACCGGCATCGCCAATCGCCGCTATTTCGACGACGCCTTCGAGCGCTGCCTGCGACGCGCCGCCCGGCAAGGCGAAGCCATGGGCGTGGCCATTTTCGATGTCGACCACTTCAAGCAGTACAACGACTTTTACGGCCACGGCGCCGGCGATGAGGCGCTGCGTCAGGTCGCGGCGGTGTTCAGCCACTTCACTCGCAGACCGGGCGATGTGGCCGCACGCTATGGCGGCGAAGAATTTGTGCTGCTGATGCCCCAGGCGAGCAATTTCGCCGATATTGCCGAGGAGTTGCGCCAGGCCATCGTCGCGCGGAGCATCGCCCATGCACGCTCGCCGACATCAGCCGTCCTGACGCTCAGCGGCGGCGGCGTTATTGTCACCCAGTCGCAGGGACTGACCACGACGCAATTGCTCGCCCAGGCCGACACCTTGCTCTACCGCTCCAAAAACGAGGGGCGAAACCGGGTCTTTATCGACCATTTTTCCGCCTAGGGCGGCCTTGTCCTGCCGGAAACGGCCGAGGACGGGATTTATATTCGCTCATTGTAATATGTCTGGTTTGGTGGCAGGACAGTCGCGGTCTTGTGACCTCGACATCTCCCCATTCCCGGACTCCGATATGAGCCAGCCGATCACGCGCAACAAGAATGTCATGGTGCTGACCGCGGCGCAGGCATTGGGCGGTGCCAGCCCGCCGATCGTGATCGCGCTGGGCGGCCTGGTAGGGCAGCAGCTCTCATCCGATCCGGCTCTGGTGACGCTGCCGGTCAGCATGCTGAATTTGGGGCTGGCCCTGGGCACGCTGCCATCGGCCTATGTCACGCGACGCTTTGGGCGGCGGCGGGGTTATGTGTTCGGTGCCAGCATCGGCGTCGTTGCCGGCATCGTTGCGGCTTTCGGCATCTACCTGGCATCGTTTGCTGTTTTTTGCGCCGGCACACTGATCGCGGGCTTCTATGCGGCCTATGTACAGAGCTATCGCTTTGCTGCGGCGGACGCGGTCGAAGGGCCGGACAAGGCCAGGGCCATTTCCTGGGTGATGATTGGTGGCCTCGTGGCTGCGATCATCGGCCCGCAACTGGTCATCTGGACGCGCGACCTGTTTCCCGGCACGCCTTTTGTCGGCAGCTTCCTGAGCCAGGCCGTCCTGGCGCTGCTGGCCATTCCGGTGCTGCTGCTGCTCGCGGCCAAGCCTGCCAACACCAAGGCCCAAAGCAGTGCCGCGCCCACCCGCACACTCATGCAGATCATGCTGATGCCGCGCTACATGCTGGCCGTGGCCGCAGGGACCGTGTCCTACGGGCTCATGGTCTTCGTCATGACTGCCGCGCCTATCGCCATGGTTGGGCACGGTCACTCGGTGGACCATGCAGCGCTCGGCATTCAATGGCACGTGCTGGCCATGTTCGCGCCGAGCTTTTTCACCGGCAGGCTGATGGCCCGGTTCGGCAAGGAACGCGTGACGGCCGTGGGCCTCCTGCTCATCGGCATTTCGGCCGGCTTTGCCCTGGCGGGTCTGGAGCTGTTCAATTTCTGGGTGTCACTGATCCTGCTGGGGATCGGCTGGAATTTCGGTTTCATTGGCGCCACAGCCATGGTCACCGATTGCCATACGCCCGAAGAGCGCGGCATGGCCCAGGGCGCCAATGATTTCCTGGTGTTCGGCACCGTCGCTGTCGCCTCGTTCTTCGCCGGGGCGCTGTTGCACGCCTCGGGCTGGCAGACCATCAATTGGCTGGTTTTTCCGGCGGTGGCATTGGTGCTGGTGCCACTGGTCTGGCAGGCTGGTCGCAAGGGCTGACCGGGCGCCTCAGCAGGCGCAGTAGATATTGTAGAGAGTGGAGAGAACTTGGCGCACCTCGCTCGAGGCCAACGAGTAGTTGATCTGCGGACCATCGCGACGAGTCTTTACCAGCCCCCAGGCGCGCAGCTTCGACAGATGCTGGGACAGCGGTGATTGTCCCAGCTCGACACGCTCGGCCAGCTGCCCGACATTGAGCTCCTGGTCGAGCAGATTGCACAGGATCAACAGGCGCTTGGGGTTGGCCATGGCCGTCAGGAGCTCGGATGCCTTCTCGGCATTCTGCTCCATCTTCTCCAGTTCCATATTGATCATATTAGAAATCTCGTATATGAGAATAATCGTTAGTTCACTATCGCTGTTTCGGAACCGGTTTTCAAGGAGTTTGGAGATGTCCGTCAATGTCGGCCCTGCCGATCGTCTGATCCGCCTCATCGCCGGCGTCGTGCTGGTTGCGCTGGCGCTTACCGGCCTGTTGCCGCACCCCGCCCTGTTCTGGATCAGCCTGGTCGCGGGCGTGATCATGATCGCTACCGCGGCTTTGCGTTTTTGCCCCCTTTATCGGCTTATCGGCCTCTCTACCTCCAAGGTTTCCAACCCATGACTGAATTTACGCCCGTGGCGTCGCTGCTTGGCGGCGCGCTGATTGGCCTGTCGGCCGTGTTGCTCATGGCGTTTCATGGCCGCATTGCCGGCATGACGGGAATTCTCTCAGGGCTCTTGCCGCCCTTCTCGAGCGATTGGGCCTGGCGCGCAGCGTTTATCGCCGGCGCCATCGTCGCCCCGCTGCTGGTCATGGCCGTGTCCGGCTTCACCGTCGATTATTCCAGCCCGGTGCCAATGCCGTGGATCATTGCCAGCGGACTCGTCGTCGGGGTCGGGGTGTATTTCGGCTCGGGCTGCACCTCGGGTCATGGGGTGTGCGGCATCGCGCGGCTTTCCCCACGCTCCATCGTCGCCACCGCGGTTTTCCTCGGCGTTGCCATGCTGACCGTCTTCGTCATTCGTCACGTGCTGGGAGGCTTCTGATGCAGCGCACCATTCTTGCGGGCCTGATCGGCATCGTCTTCGGTACCGGCATTGCCGTTTCCGGCATGGCCAACCCGGCCAAGGTGCTTAATTTCTTCGACGTGGCCGGCACTTGGGACCCGTCGCTGCTGCTGGTCATGGCCTCAGCCCTCCTGGTCACGTCCATCGGTTATCGTTTCGTGCTGAGGCGGCCCAAGCCGGTGCTCGAAGCCAGGTTCCACCTGCCCACCAACCGCCGGATCGACATGCCATTGATCGCCGGCGCGGCCGTGTTCGGGATCGGCTGGGGCATATCCGGGTTCTGCCCGGGTGGCGCCATTCCAGCCCTCGGCCTGGGGGAAGTAACGGCCTGGGCCTTTGTGGGCGCAATGATGGCCGGCATCTTCGCCGCTCGCACCCTGCGCCAATCGCTCGCCCAGCGCGCCACGCAATCCGCCTGACCCTTACCAAAGGAGCTTTTCATGGCCAGTCTTGCTTTCACCCCCGACCTTTCGGTGAAGCCGGAAGTGACCGCTTTCTTCGACGCGCCAACCAACACCATTTCCTATGTGGTCAAGGACCCGAACTCCGAGGCCTGCGCGGTGATCGATTCGGTGATGGATATCGACTATGCCGCCGGGCGTATCACCTATGACGGCGCCGACCGGATCATCGCCTTCATTCGTGACAACGGGCTCAAGGTGGAATGGCTGATCGAGACGCATGTGCATGCCGATCACCTTTCGGGCGCGCCCTATATCCAGTCCAAAACCGGCGGCAAGCTGGCGATCGGGGAGAACATCACCATCGTCCAGGACACGTTTGGCAAGATCTTCAACGAAGGCACCGAATTTCAGCGCGATGGCTCGCAATTCGACCGCCTGCTCAAGGATGGCGACAGCTACCAGATTGGCTCACTGACCGCCCATACCATGCACACGCCTGGCCATACCCCCGCCTGCATGACCCATGTCATCGGTGACGCCGCCTTTGTCGGGGACACGCTATTCATGCCCGATGGCGGCTCGGCCCGCGCCGACTTTCCCGGTGGGGATGCGCGCACGCTTTACCGCTCCATCCAACGGGTCCTTCAACTGCCGCGGCAGATGCGGCTCTTCATGTGCCACGACTACGGTCCAAACGGCCGTGATATCCAGTGGGAAACCACGGTCGGCGACGAAATCGACCACAATATCCATGTCGGCAAAGGCACCAGCGAGGACAGCTTTGTCAGCATGCGCGAAGCGCGCGACGCGACACTGGCCATGCCCAAGCTGATCATCCCGTCACTGCAGGTCAATATGCGCGCCGGTCAGCTGCCGCCCAAGGACAAGGATGGCAAGACCTTCCTCAAGGTGCCGGTCAACGGCCTCTAGCACGCGACCGCCCAAACCATGTTCTCCTTCTTCAAGCCCAAGAGCAAATCGATGACTATCCGCAAGATCAGCGACGACTTCTCGGCCACCGGCCAGATCACGCCCGACCAGGTCAAGGCCACGGCCGAAGCCGGCTTCAAATCCATCCTCTGTGCCCGCCCTGATGACGAAGAACCCGGCCAGCCCAGTTTCGCCGACGTGGCCAAGGCGGCCGAGGAGCAAGGGATCGCCATCGTGCATGTCCCGGTCTCGGGCATGCTGGGCGAAGGCCAGATCATCCGCTTCCATGATGCCTGGGCGAGCATGCCCAAGCCGATGCTGGGCTATTGCCGCTCCGGTGCCCGGGCCGGCAGCCTCTATGCCACACTGAACCAATAGCCCCATGCCCGACCACAGGCCCATTGTGGTGCACAGACAGAGTATCGAGCGGTGCGCTTGCAGTCCTATTTCCCCATCCTTACTTGGGGCCGCAGCTATAACAGGCAGACGCTGACCAGCGATCTGATAGCGGCGGTGATCGTCACCATCATGCTGATCCCGCAATCGCTGGCCTATGCGCTGCTGGCCGGCCTGCCGCCGGAAGTGGGTTTATACGCCTCGATCCTGCCGCTGCTGGCCTATGCGGTTTTCGGCACGTCGTCGGCACTCGCAGTGGGTCCGGTGGCGGTGGTATCGCTGATGACCGCCAGCGCGGTCGGCCGCATCGCCGCAGAAGGCAGCGTGGATTATGCCAGCGCCGCCATCATGCTGGCCCTGCTCTCTGGGGTCATGCTGACCATGATGGGCCTGTTCAGGCTCGGCTTTGTCGCCAATTTTCTATCCCATCCGGTGATCTCCGGCTTCATCACCGCATCGGGCATCATCATCGCCACCAGCCAGATAGGAGGCCTCTTCGGTATCAAGACCGAGGGCCACACCCTCCCCGAGCTTGTCATCTCCATCTGGACCAATCTGGGCGCTATAAATCTCTGGACCCTGGCCGTGGGCGCCGTCGCGCTGGCACTGCTGCTATGGATCCGGCTCGATCTCAAGAACTGGCTGGCTCGCCTGGGCATTCCCAAAAGTGTCGCGACCGTCCTGGTGCGCGCCGGGCCAGTCCTGGTGGTTTTTCTCACCATGGCCTGGTCGGTTGGCATGGATCTGGGCGCAAAGGGTGTGGCGCTGGTGGGCGATGTCCCGCAGGGTCTGCCGATGCTGAGCATGCCCAACCTTGATCTCGGCGTGATCAACCAGCTCGCACTGCCCGCACTCATCATTTCCATCGTCGGCTTTGTCGAATCCATCTCCGTGGCGCAGACGCTCGCCGCCAAGCGGCGGGAGCGCATAGCGCCCAATCAGGAACTGATCGGCCTCGGCGCCTCCAATATCGCCGCAGCACTTGGTGGCGGCTATCCGGTGACCGGCGGCTTCGCGCGCTCGGTGGTCAATTTCGACGCCGGCGCCGCGACGCCGGCGGCCGGCGCCTTCACCGCCATCGGCATTGCCTTGGCCACCCTGCTGTTGACGCCGTTCCTCGCCATCCTGCCCAAGGCGACCCTGGCCGCAACCATCGTCATTGCGGTTTTGACGTTAGTGGATTTCTCTATCCTCAAGCGCGCCTGGACCTATTCGCGCGCGGACTTTGCCGCTGTCGCCATCACCATGGTCGGCACACTGCTGCTGGGCGTAGAAACCGGCATCGCTTTGGGCGTTGGCGCCTCGATCCTGGTGTTTCTCTACCGTTCCTCGGTGCCGCATGCCGCCATTGTCGGGCAGGTGCCGGGAACCGAGCACTATCGCAACGTCAAGCGCCACAAGGTGGACACCGTCCCCGGCGTCATTTCCATTCGCGTCGACGAAAGCCTCTACTTCGCCAATGCCCGCTATCTGGAGGATCTGGTGCTGCAACAGGTTGCGGACCATCCCGGCATCACCGACATTGTGCTGATGTGCTCGGCGGTGAACACTATCGACATGTCGGCACTCGAAAGCCTCGAGGCCATCGCGCATCGGCTGCACGACATCGGCATTGCACTGCACCTGTCGGAAGTGAAGGGGCCGGTGATGGATAAGCTGGAGCGCACGGACTTTATCGCCCATCTTGCCGGGGTTCATCTCAGCCAGCATCAGGCCATGCAAGCGATTGCCGCGCACCGCCTGCGTACAACAGGTGAAGAAGGGGAAGCGGCATGACCAATATCGTCTGCTCGGCCTGTGGGGCCACCAACCGCATTGGCGTTGACAAAGCGATGGCGCGCGGCAAATGCGGGCGCTGCGGCAAGGCGCTGTTCTCGGGCACTCCGGCCGACGTGCCAGCCGCCATTCTCGAAAAGCAAATCGCCAAATCCGACATTCCAGTGGTGGTCGACGTCTGGGCGCCCTGGTGCGGACCATGCCGTGTCATGGGACCGCAATTCGAAGCGGCAGCGCGTGCGGCAGAGCCGGAGATGCGCTTCGTCAAGCTCAATTCCGACGACAATCAGGCGCTTGCAGGTCAGCTTGGTATTCGGGGCATCCCGACCATGATCCTGTTCAAGAACGGCAAGGAAGCGGGCCGCGTCTCCGGCGCCATGTCGAGCACCGACATTGTGAACTGGGCCCGCCAGACAGCGCGTTAAGGCGCTGCACCCGAGCGCCTGATCACGGCACCAACCAGGCGCATTTTTGAACTAGACTCAAAATCATTGGGTCAAACAGCAAGATATTTTTGCGCCGTATCAGGATAAGTACGTATAGCGGACAAAATCGCCGCTGACGACGCAGTTCACGACAAGCAAAGGATATGTCGACAAAACGAATTGATTTGCGCAAAAACGATGCAACATTCGATTCTCAATTTGAACAAAGCAGCCGATCCTCATGGCCTGGCCTCCCCTGAACTGCGAAGCGCCGTCCCATTTCTGTCTCATCGCATTTGGGCGTGCAGGGTCGTGACGAGGACCTGAAATGGCCATCGAAGTCACCCTATCGCCGGACCTTGAGAAGGCGACAGCCGCTATGCTGAATGCCATCGGCATGCGTATTCGTGCGGCGCGGCGGACGCGCAAGCTGACCCTGCAGGCGCTTTCGGCGACATCGGGCCTCAGCACCTCCATGCTCAGCCTCGTCGAACGCGGCCGTGCGTCCCCCTCCATTGCCTCGCTGATGGTGATCGCCAGCGCGCTCGAACTGACCGTGCCGGACCTGCTGGTGGCCGACCCGAACGGCGAGGAAACAATTGTCACACGCGCCGGCAAGGGCCGCCATGTCGAGACGCCCGAGCACATGGTCACGCAATTGCTCAAGCAGGACCGTGCCAGCGGCGTTTCGGTCTCGCTGACCCATTTTGCCGCACGCGGCGGCGGCAACGAGTCGCCAGCGTCGCATGACGGTTTTGAATATGGTTACGTGCTCGACGGCGTTCTATCCGTCGAAGTGGATGGCGCCGTTCACGACCTGGGCCCCGGTGACCTCATTGCCTATCAGGCGCGCCGGATGCACAGGATCTGGAACCCAGGCGACGTTGAAACACGCGCACTTTGGTTCAATCTCGAGCACGAATAGCGCCAGCCTCTGCCTGGCGGAGCTTTCAACCCCATCGACAGTCATGGCCCATACTAGGCTCGGTCGCGGTCAGCGCGTCGCCATAGAGCCTGGTGTTGGCCGGACGCTGCACTTGCCGCGTGGTACGGAGCCGAAAGCGTGCGCGAAACCATGGGCAAAAGGCTGAAGAACGTGCTTCGCCAGACCTTCAAAACCCTCTATCAAACACCGGCCAGCTCGGCCAAGGGAGGACAATCATGAGCAATTCCGAACGCATCGAACAGCTTCTGGCCAGCATGACGCTGGAGGAGAAGGTGTCCATCCTCTCGGGCGAAGATTTCTGGAGCGTGCCTGCCGTCGATCGATTGGGTATCGGCAAGCTGCGGGTGACCGACGGCCCCAATGGGGCGCGCGGCGGCGGCTCCCTGGTTGGCGGGGTGAAGTCCGCCAGTTTCCCGGTCGGCATCGCGCTGGGATCGACCTGGAATGTGGCGCTGCTCGAAGAGATCGGCGCCGCACTGGCCGAGGAAGTCAAATCCAAGAACGCTCATATGCTTTTGGCGCCCACCGTCAACATCCACCGTTCGGTGACCAATGGGCGCAATTTCGAATGCTATTCGGAAGACCCGTTCCTCACCGCCGAACTGGCCGTGGGCTATATCAAGGGGCTGCAGGATCGGGGAATTGGCGCCACCATCAAGCATTTTGTCGGCAATGAAAGCGAGATCGAGCGTACCACGATCTCAAGCGAAATCGACGAACGGGCGCTGCGCGAAATCTACCTTTTGCCGTTCGAGGCAGCCGTCAAGAAAGCCGGCACTTGGGGCGTCATGAGCTCTTATAACCGGCTCAACGGCACCTTCACCTCCGAGCACAACTGGCTCCTCGGCACTGTGCTGCGCGACGAATGGGGTTATGACGGCATCGTCATGTCCGATTGGTTCGGCAGCCACTCGACCGCCGAAACCGTCATTGCCGGACTCGACCTTGAAATGCCGGGGCCAACGCGTGACCGCGGGCAGAAGCTGGTCGATGCCGTCAAGGCCGGAACGGTCAACCAGGACATTCTCGATCGGCGTGTGCTGGCCATGCTGCGCCTGATGGACCGCGTCGGCTCGCTCGACGATCATCGTCCCCATGCCGAACGCGCCGACGACCGGCCGGAGACGCGCGCCTTGATCCGCCGCGCCGGTGCCGAGGCCGCCGTACTCCTCAAGAACGAGGGCGTACTGCCTCTCGCCGGCACCGGCACGATCGCGGTGATCGGCCCCAATGCCAAGACCGCACAGATCATGGGCGGCGGCAGCGCCCAACTCAATGCCCATTACCGCATCTCGCCCTGGCAGGGCCTGGTCTCGGCGGTCGGCGAAAACCGGCTCCGCTACGCGCCCGGCTGCACCAATGACCGCTTCCAGCCGGTGCTGCGCGGTCCATTTGATGCCGAGTATTTCGACAATGAGACGCTCAGCGGCACGCCTGTTTATGTCGGCACACAGGAAGACGCGCAGACCTTCTGGATCGGCCGCGTCGCCGAGGGCAAGGTAGACCCGCTGCACTTCTCGGTCCGATTGACCGGCCACTTCAAGCCCGAGCACAGCGGCGCGCACAATCTGGGCATTTATGCTGCGGGCTTTGCCAAGGCCTATGTGGACGGCAAGCTCATCGCCGATGCTTGGACCAACTGGAGCAAGGGCCGCACCTTCTTCGAGGAAGGCTGCGATGAGGTGGTCGGGTCGGTGATGCTGGAGGCCGGTCGCGCCCATGAGGTGGTGATCGAATTCGCCACCAAGGATTTCTCGACCCTTGGCCTCGCCGCATTGGCCTGTGGCATCGGCTATCCGCTGGGCGATGCGGCGATTGCCGAAGCAGTAGGGGCCGCCAGCGGTGCTGAAGTCGCCATCCTCTTTGTCGGCCGCAATGGCGAATGGGACACCGAGGGCAGCGACCTGCAGTCGATCACCCTGCCCGGGCGGCAGGATGAGCTGGTGGCGGCCGTCGCCAAGGCCAATCCCCGCACCATCGTCGTGCTGCAGACCGGTGGGCCGGTGGAAATGCCCTGGATTGGCTCGGTGGCCGCCGTGCTCGAAGCCTGGTATCCCGGCCAGGAGGCCGGCAATGCCATCGCGGACGTGCTGACCGGCGCGGCAGAGCCCAGCGGTCGCCTGCCACAGACCTTTCCGGTGCGCTGGTCCGACAATCCCGCCCATAGCCAGGACCGCGAGGTCTATCCGGGCCTCGAGGGCAAGGTGCGCTACGAAGAAGGCATTTTCGTCGGCTATCGCCATTATGACAAGCTGGGTCTGACCCCGCTCTACCCCTTCGGCTTCGGCCTCGGCTACACTCAATTCGCCCTGTCGGATCTCGTGGTCGATGACAGTGACTTCGAGAGCGACGGCGTGGTCAATGTTGCGGTCAGGCTGACCAATACCGGGGCGCGCGAGGGCTCAAGCGTGGTGCAGCTTTACGTCAGCGACGCTGAAGCCTCGGCGCCGCGTCCGGCCAAGGAGCTCAAGGCGTTTGCCAAGATCAAGCTGGAGGCCGGCGCCTCCACAACTGTCTCGCTGGCGCTCGATGCCCGCAGCTTCGCGTTCTTCGACACCCATGCCAAAGTCTGGCTGGTCGAGGCGGGTGCATTCACCATTCATGTAGGCCTGTGCTCGACCGACCTGCCATTGCAGCAGCAGATCACCCGCAAGAGCGCGCTGACACTGCCGCTCTAAAACGCGGAGAAACACAACGGCCGTGGCCTGGGATTTTCCCATGCCACGGCCACTTCATTTTCAGCTGACGGGATAAGTCCGTCAGTTTAGGCGTTGCCCGTGGGCGCTAAACAGATGCACCTCGTCGGTCGCAAAGCCGAGGGTTACCGTGCCGCCGACCTCCAGCGCGCTTTGCCCAAGCAGGGCGGCGGTGATTTCCTGGCCATCGCCCAACCGCGCGCGAATGACTGTCTCATTGCCAAGCCGCTCGACCAATTGCACCGCGCCCTTAAAGGGACCCGAAGGATCAAGATGCAGCGCATGGGGGCGCAGGCCAAGGGTGACGCTGTCACCGGCCTTGGCATCGCTACGACCGGGGACCTGCACTTCGGAACCGGCCGTCGCGAGCCGCAGGGCGCCGCCATCGGCACTGACGATTTTGGCCGGCAGCAGATTCATCTTGGGCGAGCCGATAAAGCCGGCGACGAAGAGATTGGCCGGCTTGTTGTAGAGATCGAGCGGGCTGCCCACCTGCTGCACCACACCGCCATCGAGCACCACGATCTTGTCGGCCAGGGTCATGGCCTCGACCTGATCATGGGTCACATAGATCATGGTGGCGTCGAGATCATTGTGCAGGCGCGCCAGCTCCATGCGCATGTCGCCGCGCAGCGCTGCATCGAGATTGCTCAGAGGCTCGTCGAAGAGGAACACGTCGGGCTGGCGCACAATGGCCCGTCCGATGGCAACGCGCTGACGCTGACCACCGGACAACTGGGCCGGGCGGCGATCAAGCAGATGCTCCATCTGCAAGACCTTGGCGGCGTCACGGATCTTCCTGTCGCGCACATCCTTGGGCGTGCCGGCCAACTTCAGTCCGAAACCGACATTGTCGTAGACGGTCATGTGCGGATAGAGCGCATAGGACTGGAATACCATGGCGACACCGCGATCGCGCGGCTCCACATCGTTGACCACGCGGTCGCCAATGGTGATTTCGCCATCGGTGATGTCCTCGAGGCCCGCGATCATGCGCAGCAAGGTGGACTTGCCGCAGCCCGACGGCCCGACGAAAACCACGAACTCGCCATGGGCAATGTCGAGATCGACACCCTTGATGACGGGCACTTCGCCATAATTCTTGTGAACGGAACGGAGGGTCAGCCCTGCCATTTCGGAAACTCCTGTTAGCCCTTCACCGCGCCCTGCATCAGGGCGGCGACGAATTGGCGCTGGAAGAGAAGGAAGAGTGCGATGGTGGGCGCGAGGATCAGCAGCGCGCCGGCGCAGAGCAGCGGAATGTCAGTGCCCCACTGCCCCTGGAAGGCGCCGAGGGCGCCGGCCATGGTGCGTTGCATCGGGTCCTGCACCAAGACGACGGGCAGCAGGAACTGGTTCCAGGTCCACAGGAACAGCAGGATGGTCAGCGACATGATGGCGGGACGCGCCAGCGGCACCTGCACCATCCAGAATTCCTTCCAGCGGGTGGCGCCGTCGAGCTGCGCGGCCTCGGTCAGGTCATGCGGCACGTTGAGGAAGTGGGCGCGCATCCAGTAGACACCGAAGGGCATATAGAGCCCGATCAGCGGTAGGATGATCGCGAAGCGCGTATTGAGCAGGCCCAGCGCCCGCACTTCGTAATAGAGGGGTGTGATCACAGCCTCGAAGGGCAACGTCAGCCCGAAGACAAAGAGCAGGTAGAGCCACTTGTATTTATTGGTGGTGAGCTTGGCCAGGCCATAGCCCGCCATGGTGGCGATCAGCACCGAGATCGGCACCACGCCCAGCACGATCAGCACGCTGGAGAGCAGCAGCTGGTCCATCTTGGAGACTTCGAAGGCGCGAACGAAATTGCCCCATTGCGGATCGGCGGGCCATTGCAAGCCATTGGGATAAGTCCCCTGCGGCGCCAAAGCGGCAGAGAGCATGGCGAGGAAGGGCAGCAGGGTGATGACCATCAACAGGACGATCAGCCCGCGCGCCACCAGCGTATTGGAATGCGTCGTCTTCATTTCTTTTCCCGGGCAAACCACTGGATCGGCGTGATCGAGATCAGCACCAGCACCATGAGCACAATGGCCAAGGCCGAGGCGAGGCCGACCTGGCGGTGGGCGAAGGCAAGTCTGTAGATTTCGAGCCCCGGCACGGTGGTGGTGATGCCCGGCCCGCCCAGGGTGGAGATATAGACGATGTCGAAGCTCGCCAGCGCCGAGATGACGGTCAGCGTCACGCAGACGGCGATTTCCTGGCGCAGGCCCGGCAGGGTGATGTAACGGAATTCATGCCATGGCCGCGCGCCGTCGAGACGGGCGGCCTCGTAAAGGCTCGGGTCGATCTTGGTGATGCCGGTGACCAGCAGCATGGTGCAGAGCCCGAGCAGCACCCAGGCGCCGATCATGCCGACAGCGGGCAGTGCCCAGACGAAATCGCCCAGCCAGCCGCGCGCCCAGTCGGACAGACCAATCGCGCGCAGGCCCTGATTGACGACGCCGGTCGAGGCAAACATCCAGCTCCAGGCGATGCCGGCGGCAACCAGCGGAATGACCTGGGGCAGGAACAGAATGGTGCGTGTGGCAGTGCCGAAGGCGCCTGCCATGTGGCCACGAATGACCGAGGCGACGGCAAGACCCAATACAACCGGTATGATGGTGAAATAGCCCACCAGCTGGAAGGCGTTGCCGATGATCTGCAACAGCTTGGGGTCGGTCAGGACGGTGATGTAATTGGTCAGCCCGTGGAAGCGCGCTTCCCCGATGCCGTCCCAGCGCAGGAACGAATAGTAGAAGCTCATGGCCAGAGGCACGAGCACGAAGGCAGCATAGGCGATGGCGGCGGGCGCGATGAACAGCCAGGCCGTCATGACGGCCTTGCGATTGCCCTTGGCGGGCGCCCGCCGCTTTGTGTCTTGCCGCTGCGCGGCCGGTGTCGATGTCATATGTCTTTCACCATCGCTGTGGCTCGAGTGCCCCTAGGGCCTCTGTCATAGCAAGAACTGGATCAGGCCACTCCCTGGGAGAGTGACCTGATCCGGGTCGGCAGCGGCTCGAAATCCTCAGCGGGACAACTGGGTTTCGTATTCGCGCTGCACGGCTTCGAGCAGGCCGGTGGCGTTCTGCTGACCGCCAACCATCTTCTGCAGTTCGGGGGTCCAGCCAGCGGCAAAGATGGCGCCGGTGGCGTTGGCGATAAAGTCCATGGCGCCATTGTCCTTGGCCAGGGTCGCGCCGGCAGCGAGCGACTGCTCGGTCACCGAACCCGGCTCAACGGCGGGCAGCGGCAGATCGGTCGGGCCGCCGGGGTTGGAACCTCCGACTTCCACATTGATGGCGCGAGCCTGTTCGTTGCGAGCCACCCAATCAAGGAAGAAGGCGGCGCATTCCGGATTGGCGGCCTTGGCCCCAATGCCATAGGTCAGGGGCGAGGACATGGAGGCGTGGCGACCGCCATCTTCCAGGCTCGGCATGATGAAGAAGCCGAACTTGTCCTTGGCATTGGTGTCGAGATTGCCCGACTCCCAGTCGCCGTTGAACATGAACAGACCTTCGCCGCCGATATAGCGGCTCATCATCTGGAAATATTCGATGGCATTGGCATCGGAGGGGAAATAGCCAGCCTTGATCCAGCCATCGAGATGCTCGGCAGCCTTGAGATTGTCGGGCGTGTTAATGGTGGCGCCGTCCTTCTGGAAGATCCAGTCGTTGATCGGCTCGGGCGCGCCGTAGGCACCCATCAGGTTCTGCAGCGGGAAGGCGAGGCCTGCCGTGCCCTTGTTCCACTGCATGACGGGCAGAATACCGGCTTCCTTGGCCTTGGCCATGGCGGCGTCAAGTTCGGCCAGCGACTTCGGCGGCTCGGTCATGCCGATCTTGGCGGCCAGTTCCTTGTTATAGAACACGCCGGTCATCGAGTAGTTGAGGCCCATGCCGTAGAGCGAGCCGGTACCACGCGGACGGCCGCCCTCTTCGACGCGCAGCTGCACCAGCTGGCCCGCGGGGAACTGGTCCCAGCCCAGCGCGGTGAAATCGTCGTCGAGATTGCGCAACAGGTTGTTGGCAACCAGATCGGTGATCGAGGGCACGCGGATCAGGTCCGGCGCATTGTCTTCGGACAGAATGCGCGGGGAGTTCTCCATCATATTGGCGAACTGGTCTTCCTTGATGTCGAAGGTGACATTGGGGAACTGCTTGGTGAACTCTTCGGCCAGGCGCGTGGGCAGCGGGAAGCCGGTTTCGAAATAGGAATTGAGCACGACCGGGTCGGTGCCGCAGGTGGGCGCGGCCATTGCGGTGCCGGCCGTTGCGGCCACCGACAGGGTCAGCGCGGCGATACGAAGTGCGTGGCGGGACTGATTTCTCAAGACGACCTCCTCCAGGGTAAAGGCAGTGGATATTTCCGTCTGCTAAATGGATTTAGCGCATGGAGCCGGAGGAGAGTCAATATGTCCCTCCTGCCGATGCGCAGCGACTATACCAGCTTGCGCAAAGCCTCGATGACGGTCGTTGCGCGCCGGTCTTCCGGCCCCATCATCCAGTTGGTGACGAAGCCGAAACCGATCCGGCGCCGGGGATCGGCAAAGCCGACCTGTCCACCTGCGCCGTCATGCCCGAAGCAGCCGTCGCCGAGATAGCGCCGCGCTTCGGAATCGAGCTGGAAGCCGTAGCCCCAGCGAGAAAATGGAGGCTCCCCGCCAAACACCGGCTCGCCCTGGCTTTGCGGACGCGTCGCCTCGGCGATGACCGCATCGTCGAGCAGCCGGACACCTTCTGTGGGCGTTACGACAGCCGACCAGATGGTGGCGAGAGCCTCGGCCGAGGCAATGCCGCCGGCGCCCGGGATTTCGGCGGCACGAATACGGTGCTTGTTGAAGCCGCCGGTCTCGCTGACGAGGTCGACGGGCAAGGCGTGCCCCAGCGTCATGGCCTTGTATGGCCAGTTCGGCTGCGGCTTCTTGCTTTCCTCGGCCCAAAGATCGATCAGCGGCTGGCTGACGCGGATATGGGCGGGCCGATCGGCCAGCGCATCGGGAAGGCCGATCCAGGCGTCGGCGCCCAGAGGGGCAGTGATCAGTTCACTGAAATACTGGCCCACGGACATGCCGGTGACGCGGCGGATGATTTCGCCGGCGAGCCAGCCATGGGTCAGGGCATGATATTGATAGCCCGTGCCCAGCGGCCAGAGCGGTTCCTGCGCAGCCAGAATGGCGGTGATGCGATCCCAATCGACGATATCGTCTTCGCTGAGATCGGCGCGCGGCGCGGACAGCCCCGCCTGATGCGCCAAGGCCTGGCCCACGGTGACCTTGTCCTTGCCAGCCACGGCGAATTCGGGCCAGTACTGGCTGACCGGGGCGTCGTAGTCAAGCCGACCATCCTGAACCAGGCGCGCCGCCAGAACCGAAACCAGACCCTTGGTGCAGGAAAAGACCGTGGTGGGCGTGTCCTTGGTCCAGACACGCCCGCTGCGCGCATCGGCAACCCCACCCCAGAGGTCGACGACGGTCTTGCCGTCCACGCGGACATGCAGCCCTGCGCCCATTTGCGGACGATCGGCAAAGCCAAGCGCGAAGGCGTCGGCCAGGGGTTCGAAACCGGGTTCGACCGAACCGTTGATATCCACGCTCATGCCCTAAGCCTCCACGACCAGATAATTGTCAGCTCCGACGACCAGGGGCAGCGGATCGGAAATGCCGCCGCGGAAGTCGCCGTTCTCAGTGACATTGTTGAACGCCAGCAGATGCGGCTTGCCCGCACGATCCAGGGCGACACGACCGGCATAGAGCCGCTCGTCGACCAGAAGCCGCGCCTTGGAGAAATCGACCTGACCGGGCATCTCGCCCACCGGCAGGGTCCAGACACCGCCGGTCTGCCCGGCGCGCGGGCCACAGAGTTTTGCCGTGTCGCAGCAGAAGACGATGTGGTTCTGCCCGGCGATGGCGATCAGTTGGAACACTTCGAGATGAGCAAAGCCGGAACCGGCTGCGCTGAGCGCCGGCTGCACTGTCCAATTGTTGAGATCGGATGAGGTCGCATGAGCCATGACGCCGCGATCGGGCTCGAGACCATCCTTGCCGCGGGCGGTCACCAGCATGTGCCAGAGCCCTGCGGCATCTCGGAACACCCATGGGTCGCGCCAGGCCTCTTCCGGCCAGCTCGATGTCCCCAGCGTTTCGTAGAGCGAGGGGTCAGGGACGACGACCGGGCCGGGCTGCTTGGTCCAGGCGAACAGATCCGGCGAAGTCGCCAGGCCAACGGTTTCGATATTGGCAAAGCTGTCGGGCGAGAGGAAGCGCGAGCCGGTATAGAACATGCGCCAGAGGCCGACATCGTCGCGCACGATCGAGCCGGTCCAGGTGGCGCTGCCATCAAAGCTGCCTTCGGGGCCGGCATCGAACACGAGGCCATGATCGGTCCAGGACACGAGATCGGGCGACGTGGCATGGCCGATACGGGCATTGCGATGGCGCAGGTCGGGATTGCCGAGCGCGCGCGGGGCATGCAGGTAGAATAGGTGAAACTGGGCGCCATCGTCGGCGAACCAGAAATCCCAAACCCAGTGATCGGGAAGGTTGAAAGACATGCAAGGCCCCTGCTAAAACCATTTAGCAAATGCTACGCGGCGGGAGAGTTGTCAAGCGTCCGCTGCATGGCTATCCAGTCGAAAATGCATGGCGCTGATTTCGCCGGCATCAACAGGGGCATAGGGCTTGCCGAAAAAGCGTGTGACATTGGCCGATGTGGCCCGGCTTGCCGGGCTTTCGACCACAGCGGCATCGATGATCCTGACGGGCAGGCCGGATACGCGCCTATCGGCCGACGCCCATGCCAAGGTGCATGAGGCCGCAACCACGCTCGGCTATCGTCCCAATGTTGCCGCCCGCGCGCTGCGCACCGATAAATCGCGCTCCATCGCCTTCATTTCCGACTATGTGGCGACAACGCGTTTCGCCAGCGGCCTTATTCGCGGCGCGCTGGCCGGTGCCGAGGACGCCAAGCATGTCATGCTGGTGCTCGAAACCGGCGGCGAGCCGGCGCGCGAGATTCAGGCGGTGGAAGCGGCGCTCGATCGGCAGGTCGACGGGCTGATCTTCGCCGCCATGCGGGCGCGCGAAGTGTTCGTGCCCGATATCGCCATCAATGTGCCGACGGTGATGCTCAACAGCACCAGCGCGCGCTTTCCCCTGTCGGTGCTGCCGGACGAATATGAAGGTGGCCGCACGGCGGTTAGACTTCTGGTCGAGGCAGGGGTGAGCGAGAGCGTTGTGCTTGTTGGCCACAATGCGGAAGAAGAGGCAGGGCTGTTTCGCTCGGAAAGCATTTCCCGGCGCTTTGCCGGCATTCGCGACGAGATGGGGGCGCGTGGCCTGCGGTTCGACGCCGAGCTCAGTTGCTGGAACTGGGAGCCGGACCAGGGCTACGCTCTCACTAAGGCGCAGTTGCAGAAAGGCACACCGCGCGGCCTGCTCTGCCTCAATGACCGGCTGGCCTTCGGCGCCTACCAGGCCCTGACGGAAGCCGGGCTCGCCATTCCCGACGACGTGGCGCTGGTCTCGTTCGACAATGACGAGCTCGCCTCCTATCTCCGGCCGGGTCTGACCACGATCGGCCTGCCCCACCAGGAAATGGGGCGCCGCGCGGTGAACCTGCTCTTTGCCGGTCAGAAGGCCAAGCCACAGATGGTGCCCATGCCCACGCTCATCCGCGGCTCCCTGCCCGCTGCGCACTAGCGGCAGAGGCAAGGCCTGTCCGGCCTCCATCAACCCCACGCGCTATGGGCAGGCGCGGTTCGTCAATCGGTGCATTTCGCCCCGCCGCTCCGTCTTGTTAGCGTATTGTTAACCATGACGGCAGCTGATGGGCAGCACGGGATCTCTGCTGATTTGGAGTTCGAAATGGCCCAGGGCGGCACGCATGTCATTGTGGTCGGCAACGAAAAAGGTGGCTCGGGCAAATCCACCACCGCGCTGCATCTGGCGGTCTATCTGCTGCATCTGGGGCACAGGGTCGCCACCATTGACGTCGATAGCCGCCAGCAGACCCTGACCCGCTACGTCCGCAATCGCCGCGCCTCGGCCGAGGCCAGCGGCCGCGATGTGTTGATGCCCAAGCATGTGCACCTGCCGACCGCCTGGGGCGACTCCATCCGCGAAAACCAGCAGGTCGAGTTGGGAATCTTCACGCGCGCCATGGATGGCCTGCGCGGCCAGGTGGATTTCGTCGTCATCGACACGCCCGGCTTTGACGGCAACCTCGCCAGGCTTGCCCATGGCGCGGCCGATACACTGGTCACCCCCATCAATGACAGCATGATCGATCTCGACGTGCTGGCCCGCATCGATCCCAAGACCGGTGCGCCGCTCGAGGCCAGCCCCTATTCGCGCAATGTGCAGAAGGCGCGCGCCGAGCGTCAGGCCGAGAACGGGGGCGCCATCGACTGGGTGCTGGTGCGCAATCGCATTTCCAATCTCGGCTCGCACAATGCCAGCCGCGTGCAGGAGACGGTAGAGCGCCTCGCCGAAGGATTGGGCTGCCGGGTTGCCGACGGCATTGCCGACCGCGTGATCTTCCGCTCGCTTTTCCTCACCGGCATGACCGTGTTCGACCCGCTGGAGGCCGACCTGCTCGGCGGCGCACCGACCATGTCGCATATCAACGCCCGCCACGAATATCGCTCGCTGGTGACGGCCCTGCGCCTGCCTCAAGCACAGGACCTGCGGGCCTCGGCATAGCCAGGCATTTCGCGCCGCGGGCAAAGCGTGACCGCGCCGAGCGGAACTCACCGCCCTGCCGGACATTGGCCTCCCAACCACGGAGGACCAAATGACCGACCGCTTCACCATGCAGGACCCGCGCCATCAATATCCAGCGCCGCCCTTTCCCCGCCAGCCGCAATCCCAGCCGGGCATTGTCGGCAAGATGACGCCGCCGCCGGACCACGGCGAAGAAAGCTATGCCGGTTTCGGCCGCCTTCTCGGCCGCAAGGCGTTGATCACCGGCGGCGATTCCGGCATTGGCCGCGCTGCCGCCATTGCCTTTGCGCGCGAAGGCGCCGATGTCGCCATCAACTTCCTGCCTGACGAGATCGACGACGCCAATGAGGTGATCGGCTATATCGAAAAGGCCGGGACCAGGGGCTATGCCTTGCCCGGCGATATATCCGAGGAAAAGACTTGCCGCTCTATTGTCGAGCAAGCCATCAAGCAGCTGGGTGGCCTCGACATTCTCGTCATCAATGCTGCGCGGCAGCAGGCGCGGGAATCGGTGGAAGAAGTCTCGAGCGAGGACTTCGACCGCACCATGAAAACCAATCTCTACGCGCTGCATTGGATGACGCAGGCCGCCGTGCCGCATTTGCCGCCCGGCGCGTCGATCATCACCACCGCCTCGATCCAGGCCTATGAACCCTCGGCGCATCTGCTCGACTATGCCACCACCAAGGCGGGGATCGTCGCCTATACCAAGGCCCTGGCGGAGCAGATGATCGAGCGCGGCATTCGCGTCAACGCCGTGGCGCCCGGCCCGTTCTGGACGGTGCTGCAGCCCAGCGGCGGACAATTTCCGGAGAAGGTCGAGACGTTCGGAGGGAATAGTGCCTTCGGGCGGCCGGGGCAGCCGGTGGAACTGGCGCCCATCTACGTGCTGCTCGCCTCCCAGGAGGGCAGCTATATTACCGGGGAAGTGTTCGGGGTGACCGGTGGCAAGGGCGTCGCCTGATCCCAAAAACAGAAAGGGCGGGACCCTTGGGTTCCCGCCCTCTTTCGTTTGGCCTAGAGCAAAGCCTGCTCGTTGCGTCCCATCAGCCGGAAGGCGATGTAGACGGCGATACCGCTCAGCACCAGAAGGATGGTGGACATGGCCGCTGCCGTGCCGAAATCACCGTCGAGGATCAGCAGGTAGATGCGGACCGGCATGGTGATGGTCGAGCCGACATAGAGCACCAGCGAGGAGGACAGCTCGTTGATCGCCGTGACGAAGCTCAGCATACCGCCGGCGATAATGCCGGGAACGATGAGCGGCACGGTGATGCGCAGGAAGGCCTGGAAGGGGCTGTAGCCAAGGGAAACCGCAGCCTCCTCCAGACTGGGGGATATCTGCCGCAAGGCCGATGAGGTGGTACGCACCGTATAGGGCAGGCGGCGGATAAAGATCGACAACACGATGATCGAGGCCGTGCCGGTCAGCACCAGCGGACCGGTATTGAAGGCCGCGATATAGGCGATGCCGATGACGATCCCCGGCATGACATAGGGGATCATGAAGGCGCCATCGAGCAGCGAGGTGTTGAGCGTGGTACGCCGGGCAACCAGCACGCCCACAATGGTGCCAACGATGACGATCATCACCACGGCGCTGGCCGAGAAGGTCAGCGAATTGCGCACCACGTCGCCGAGATTGAACAGAATACGCTCATAGCTCTGCAGCGCGAAGCCGTCCTGGAACACCGGCCCATTGGTGCGACGCAGCGAGTAGATAACCGAAATGATCACCGGCATGGCGCCGCACAACCCGATGAAATAGACGGCGAAATGCGCCAGCACATTGCGCCAGCCCTTGAGCTGGATCTTGGTGGGCTTGTTGATCATGTTGCCGTGGTAGACGTTCCGGCGCGACATGAAGCGCTGCATCATCACGAAGACCATGGAGACGACGATGAGCACCACGCTGATGGTGGTGGCCATCGACATGTTGGAGCCCACTTCGGCCGAATAGAGCGTATAGGCTTCGGTCGCCAGCACATTATAGCCGCGCCCGAGCAGACGGGGCGTGCCGAAGTCGGCAATGGACTGGATCAGCGCCAGAAGTCCACCAGCGGTCAGAGCCGGAAACACCATCGGGAACGAGATCTTGAAGGTACGCTGCAGCGGCGTGAGCCCCAGCCCTTCGGCCGCTTCCTCGAGTGAGCGGTTGACGTTGGAGAGCGCCCCCGAAACCATCAGATAGACGAAAGGATAGAATTTGAGCGCGAAGACGATGAGGATGCCGCCGACGCCATAGATCGGCGGCATGGTGATGCCGAAATCGCGCAGCCACGCACGAACGACGCCGCCGGCGCCGAACAGCACGATCCAGGAATAGGCGCCGATAAAGGGCGGCGACACCAGGGCCAGGATGGCGAGGAGCGAGACGAAGCGGCTGCCCTTGATCTGGAAGCGCGAAATGCAGAAGGCCATGATCGAGCCGAGCAGCAAGGCGCCGAACAGCCCGCCGAAGCCGACGACAAGCGTATTAAAGAAGGCGCGCTGGAATCGCGGCTCGCCGAAGAACCGCAGATAGTTTTCGACGGTCGCATTGCCGGCCGTGTCGAAAAAGCTCGAGAGCAGAACCGAGCCGACGGGGATGAAGAGGAGCAGGAGCAGAATGCCCCAGGTTCCCAGCATCACCAGCGTCCAGAAATCGAATTTGCGCAACATCGACTAGCCCTCCAGCGAGAGGCGCTTGCCATCGGCATCGAATGCCATCAAGGCGTTGCGCTCGAAGAGAACCGAGACCGTGTCGCCCGGATTCCGTACCGCGCCAAGGGCGGGGTTGGAGACCTGAACCACCACCGGGCCGGCCGCGGTATCGACCAGAACATGGGCCTCGCGACCCAGATAGGTGAACTTGTTGACGGTCCCCGACACCACGACTGCACCGACAGGAGCCGTTGCACCGCTTTCGACCAGTGACAGGCGTTCGGGGCGCACCGTCCAGTGCGCAGCGGCACGGCCGAGGCCGAGATCGGCGAGCAGGCGGGAGAGCCCTTCGCCTGCAACCAGCGTATTGAGCGTGCCCACGAAATTGGCGACGAACAGGGTCTGGGGATCGCCATAGATCTGCTGCGGGGTGCCGATCTGCTCGATATGGCCGGCGCTCATCACGCAGATGCGGTCGGAAATGGCCAGCGCCTCTTCCTGATCATGCGTCACATAGATGGTGGCGATATCGACGCGTTTCTGGATGTCGCGAATCTCTTCGCGCAGTTCGATGCGCAGCTTGGCGTCGAGATTGGAGAGCGGCTCGTCCATCAACAGCAATTGCGGATTGATGACCATGGCACGTGCGAGGCCGATACGCTGCTGTTGTCCGCCGGACATGGCAGCGGGGAGACGCTCGGCCAGGGCTTGCAGATGCACGGCCGACAGCGCCTCGGCGACGCGGGTCTTGATCTGTTCGGCCGGCACCTTGCGTGGCTTGAGGCCGAAAGCGACGTTGTCGAAGACGCTGAGATGGGGAAACACGGCATAGTCCTGGAAGACCATGCCGATATCGCGTTTGTGCGGCGGGATGGCGCGCAAATCCTTGCCGTCCAGCATGATGCTGCCGGAGCTGAGGTCGTTGAAGCCGGCAATGGCGCGCAGAAGCGTGGTCTTGCCGCAGCCCGACGGCCCCAGCAGCGTGAAGAACTCCCCGCGTTCCACCGCAATGGACACTCCATTCAGCGCCCGGAACGTCGCGAACTGCTTCACACCGTCATTAACAGTCAGATAGGCCATACGAGCCCTCCCTAGCCCTTAGGTCGATTTTCTAAAACGTAAACACGATTTTCGTCTTGCAACAAGTGAAATGTCGTTTCATGATCGCAACCGATCAAAAACTGATCATGGGAGTACAGGAGGAAATTATGCGTGTTGCAAAACGAACATTCATCGGCATGGCTCTCGCACTTGCCGCCACGACGGCCTTGAGCCCGGCGATCCTGGCCCAGGACGCGTCCGTGGTCATCTACACCGCCCACAAGTCCTCGATCGTCGATCGCCTGCTGCCGGTCTTCGAACAGGAAACCGGACTCAAGGCCGAAGTCGTGCAGCTTGGTTCGGGCGATGTCGCCCGCCGCGCCCGCGCCGAAGCCAATGCCCCGGCCGCCGACGTGATCTGGTCGATCTCCGGTAGCCAGCTGACCGAACTGGCCGACATTCTCGAGCCCTATAGCCCGCCCGAATTCGACCAGATCGATCCCCAGTTCGTCGCCAATGACGCCTGGACCCCCTATACCGCCGTTGTCTATGTGCTGGCGGTCAACACCGACCTGCTCTCGCTCGAAGACGCCCCCAAGAGCTGGGCCGACCTGGCCGATCCCAAGTGGCAGGGCCAGATCGCCTCGGCCCGTGCCGATGGTTCCGGTTCGGCCATGCAGCAGCTGCAGGCCGTGCTCACCCTGTTCGGTGACAAGGGCTGGGAAGAATATGCGGAGATCGCCAAGAACTTCGTGTTCACCGACAGCTCCGGCGCCGTGCCGCGCTTCGTTGCCGATGGCGAGACCTCCATGGGCCTCACCCTCGAAGACAATGCGCTCGAATATGTGCAGGGCGGCGCCCCGATCGGGGTGATCCTGCTCAGCGACGGCACCGTGGCCACGCCGGACGGTATTGGCCTGGTCAAGGGCGGACCCAATCCCGATGGCGGCAAGGCCTTCATCGATTGGGCCCTGTCCAAGTCGACCCAGGAACTGCTGGCCAATGATATCGGCCGCCGCTCGGTTCGTCTCGACGTCGCACCGCCTCCGGGCACGCCGAACCTGGCCGACGCCAATGTGCTCAAGATCAAGCCGCTGAGCGAGCTTGGCGGGGCCGAGGCCGTGCTGGCCGAGTGGCGCACGGCCATCGGCGAATAAGAACAAAACCAAGCACGTGATGACGGGACTATTCTGAATGCAGCACATGGAAGCCTTCTCGCTGGGCAAGAAGTTCAGCGCTCCAGGAGCCAATGAGGACAGTCTCGTCATCATGCCCAATCGTGGTTACGCCGTCATCGATGGCGTAACCGACCGCAATGGCACCAGCTATGACGGCATGTTGTCGGGGCAGTTCGCCTCCCGTGTCGTGCAGGGCGCCATCGAGAAATTCATTTTGGCGCAGGGCGATGCCAGCCAGCCCGAATTGCAATTCGCCGGCGGCCAGCATTTCGTAGACTATCTCGGCCGCGCCATCCGCGCCCGCTATGTGGCCAATGGCGTGCTCGACGCTGTTACCGCCGACTGGAAATTGCGCGGCGGCTGCACCGTCATGGCGACGCTGATTATCGGCGACCAGCTGGAAGTGGTCGCTGTGGGCGATAGCGGGTTGCGCATCAATGGTAACGACGTGCTGCAGGTGCTCAAGCCGCTGGACGACGTGACCGCCATCATGCGGCGCGAAACCTGGCGCTATTTCGAAGCCCTTGGCCGCAGCACCGCCGATTGCGACCGCCTCTCCGCCCTCATCACCTGGCAGGGCACGCGCCACCAACCGTCAGGCGCGGAAACAGCTGACGCCGGTGTTATTGCCGAAATCGAAAGCCGCTCGCTCGCCGCCTGCAAGGCGCATCTACCGAATGTGCCCGTCGCCGAGATCGAGACGCTCGTGCATGGCGGCATCTGCTACGGACAAGGCGACTTCCAGAACGTCACTGACAAGGTGCTCGGCTATGGCGGTCTCGACGGATTTGCCGTGCCGGAACGATATGTGGAGACCCGCTCCTACGCTCTGGCCGATATCGATACAATCGAGCTATTCTCCGATGGCTATTTCAAGCTGGGGGAAGGCTTTGGCGTCGCGGCCTGGGAACAGGGGTTCCGCGATGTCGAAGCCGAGGATTTGCACAAGATCGGCCGCTATATGAGCACCAAGGGCACCACCGATATCGCCTTGACCGACGACCGCACCTATATGGGCGTGCGCCTGAAATGAGCGGCCATGCGCGGATGGACCTACCCCGTTCCGCGCCTGATCTGGCTGGTTCCAGTCCTGCTGACTTGAACCAGCGCCAGGCCCAGATCCTGGAGGCCGTGCGCGCCAATGGCGCCGCTGCCGTTTCCGAACTGGCCGCTCAGTTCTCGGTCACCACCCAGACCATTCGCCGCGATCTCAAGGTGCTGGGTGACCGGGGCCTGTTGGTCAAGGGTTTTGGTGGCGCCTTCGCCGCGCCGGGTGTCGCCCGCTACACCTATAGCGAACGCCACAACACCGAAGTCGAAATCAAGCGGCAGCTGATCGAAGCCCTGCGTCCTTTCCTCTTCAACGGCGCCACCATTTTCGTGGGTCTGGGCACCACTTTCCATACGCTGCACACGGTCCTGGCCGAATTTCCGGGCGTATTGGTGGCCAGCCCCAATCTCGAAGTCATCTACAATTGCGCCCTGCATACCGATGCGACGGTCTATGCCTATGGCGGCTATGTGCGGAACAAGGACACCTCCATCCTCACCATCAGCGGTGCGGCCCGTCAGCAGTTCAAGTTTGACATTGCTCTGATCGGCGCCAGCGCCATTGACCGGGACGGCGCCGTGCTCGAATTCGACCCGCTCGAAGTCGAGCTGACACGCGAGATCCTGACGCAGAGCCGTCAGGTCATCCTGCTGGCCCATGAAGGCAAGTTCGAAAAGAAGGCGCCACACCTGGTGACGGAAATGTCAAAAGTCGACGTGCTGATCACCAATGGCACGCCGCACGAGCATTTCGACCAGGCCGATGCGCTTGCCGGCGTCACGCTGGTGCAGATCTAGCGCTCACCCACCCCAGACCACCGCGCTTTCATGGCGCTTGATGACGTGGCGCAAATTCTCGAACACGGTGATGAGATGCAAGGCGAACCGGTCGGCAGCCGGGACGCGCTGGGTATCGACGCGGCGCAATATGCCCAGCGATCGATCCGGCTGCGGGATGGCATAGGGCACCAGCGTCACCCGGTTCTCCTTGCGCAACGCGAACAGCACTGAAAAGGGCAGCACGGCCAGAGCGTCGGACTCGGCGAGGAAATTGACCACGCTCATCAGCGAGCCGCCGGCATAGCGGATATTGAGATCGGAAACGCCGATGCTCATCAGGATCATCTGCAGATCCGACATCAGCGGCGATCCCGGCAGCGGCGCGATCCAAGGATAGGCGGCCAGATCATTGGCCTTGGGCACGCGCCGCCGCAGGAGCGGATGCCCGACCCGGCAGGCCACCACATTGCGGCCCGGCAGCAGTTCGGTGAAGTCATAGTGCGAGCCGGGATGGGTGGAGCCGATGGGCACGATCCCGAGATCGATCAGGTGCGCATCGAGCGCCGATACCAGTTCGGGCAGGTTGCCATAGCTCTGGTGCACAGTGACCTCGGGCTCTTCGCGATGGAACTCGGCGATCATCTGGCTGACCAGCGCATCCATGAAGAAGGGCACCCCGCCCACCCGCACCACGCCGCTCGTGCCCTTGAGATGGCCCTGCACCGCATCGGTGGCGCGGCGGGAAGCGGTGAGAATGGCGCGGCCATGAATGGCCAGCTGATTGCCCAACGCCGTCGGCTGAAGAGGCCGGCGCCCGGACACGAACAGCGCCTCGCCCACCCGTGCCTCGAGCATGGACAGCGAGCGGCTGACGGCGGATTGGGTCATGCCCAGCAGCGCCGCCCCTTCCGAGACACCTCCGGCATCAATGACAGCGGCCAGCTGCATGAGATGGCGTTCGTTCAGCTTCATAGCAAACTGCTATATTATGAATACCATAACTCATCAATCCGGCGGTCGGGACATGCCAGATTATGCCTCGGGAAAGGGAGGTCCCGTCGATGGATTCTGGCCAGGGCGACATGCTGGCTGCGCGCGATACGGCGCCTGCTGACGCCTTGCTGGCGCGGCTGGCTCAGGCCGACCCGTCCCGGCTGGCCGATATGATCGCGGTCATCGGCGCGCGCCTGCATGAGCTGGTTGCCACAATCCGCCCGACCCAGTCCGAATTGCGGCTAGTACTCGATTTCCTCGCCGAGGTCGGCCACTACACCGATAGCCGCCGCCATGAATTCCTGTTGCTGGCCGATGTGCTGGGACTATCGAGTGCGGTGGACGATATCAACCTCGCCCTTCCGCCTGGGGCCACGCCCAATGCCCGGACCGGCCCGTTCTATCGGCCCGACGCGCCGCTGATCGCGATGGATGGTACGCTGTCGCGCGATGGCAAGGGGGCTCCCCTCGCCGTCTCCGGGCAAGTCCTGGGCCTCGATGGCCGCGCGGTTGGCGGAGCCGCTATCGAAATCTGGCATGCCAATCACGATGGGCTCTACGAAAACCAGGAGCCGGACCGGCAGCCCGAATTCAACCTGCGCGGCCGCATAGTGGCCGATGGTCAGGGGCGGTTCCGGTTCAGAACGATCAAGCCAGGCGGCTACCGCATTCCCAATGGCGGGCCGGTGGCCGCGCTTCTCACCCGTCTGGGCCTGTCGCTCGATCGCCCGGCCCATATCAGTTTCCGCGTCACGGCCAAGGGCTACAGGACGCTGACCACCCACATCTTCGACCGGGCTCACCCTGCCATCGGTCGGGATGCAATCTTCGGGGTCAAACCCGAACTATTGGCCGAGTTCCGCGCCGTCGCCCCCGAGAATGGGCGCGCGGGCCATGCGCTCGACTTCACGCTCGTGCTCTGCCCGGAGGAGGGCAGCACGCCACCACATCAAGGAAGGAGCATCTCACCATGAGCAAGATCAGTGGTTATCACCACCTGACGCTGTCCACCGACGGCGCGCAGGAGGATTTCGACTTCTACACCAAGACGCTGGGCCTGCATTCGGTCAAGCGCACCGTGCTGTTCGACGGCGTGATCCCGGTCTATCACCTCTATTATGGCTCGCCCAATGGCGATGCCTCCACCATCATCACCACCTTCCCGTTCCGCAAGCCCGGCGTTTATGGCCGGCGCGGCACCAACCAGTCGCGCGCCATCCTGCAGGCCATTCCAGTGGGCGCCGCCGATTTCTGGGTGGATCGTCTCAACGGTCGCGGCATCGAAGCCAAGAAAGTGACCCGCTTCGGCACCGATCGCGTGATCTTCGCCCATCCCTGCGGCATTCCCCATGAGCTCGTGGAAAGCGACAGCGACAAGCGCGAGCCGATCACCAATGCCAGCCAGGGCATCGGCAAGGATCACGGCATCAAGGGCATTTACGGCAGCGTCGTCGCGGTGACCGACAAGACCGCCATGAACGACTTCCTCACCATCGCCCTGCCGCTGGAACTCGAATCCAGCACCGATGACGGCGATGTCTATCGCGTTCCCGATTCCTCGGGCGTGATCCAGCGCGTCGAGGTGATCACCGACCGCCAGAGCCCGCAGGGCACCTGGACGCTGTCCGGCGGCACCATTCACCACCTGGCGCTCAATACCGGCGACGAGGAAAGCCAGCTGAAACTGCGCGCCCATATCGAGGGCCTCGGCTTCACCGATATTTCCGAACAGAAGGACCGCAACTACTTCAAGTCCTGCTATGTCCGCTCGCCCGGCGGCGCGCTGTTCGAACTGGCCTGGACCACGCCGGAAGGCTGGACCAAGGACGAGCCGGCCGGCTCGATCGGCAAGACGCTGGTGTTCCCGCCCTGGTTCAAGGACCGCGAAGACGAGCTGCGCGAGGGCCTCGAACAGGCGGACTTCGTCTAATGGCAGCAGCGACCGGCCTCCGGCGCGGAGCCAGTGGTTCCGCGGTCAAGGCGCTGTGCGTCTTCGTCCATGGTCGCGGCCAGTCGCCCGAGGAAATGGAAAGCCACGTTCTCAAGCGCCTCTGGGCGACGAATGTGGCCTTCACCCTGCCCCGGGCGCCACGTGGCGCCTGGTACGATGCCAAGGCGGTGGATCCCATCAGCAGCACGACACGGGCTCAGCTCGAGGAGGCGCTGGGCCTGCTCGGCGACGAGATCGCCGCCTTGCGGGCAGATTATCCGGGGCTGCCGCTCCTGTTGGCGGGCTTTTCTCAAGGCGCCTGTCTTTCGCTCGAATATGTCTGTCGCGGCCAAGACGCGCCTGACGCACTGGCTGCTTTGACGGGCTGCCGGGTGGGGACCACCAGCTGCGATCGCCCGCTGGCAGCGCCGGCCGACCTACCGGTCTATTTGAGCGGCAGCGACGCCGACCCATGGATTCCGGTCACCGCCTCTGCCGAGGCGATGCTGGAGCTCGGGCGCCAGAAGCTGCAGCTGCGCACCGACCTCTTCCCCGGCCGTGGACACGAGGTATCGCCGCCCGAAATCGCCATGCTCGAAACCATGCTGACCGATCTCGGAAATGGGCATAAACCGCGGTTCAACGCCACGCGCTGAACCCCAGATCGCAGAAAAGCCCGGCCCAACAGCCGGGCTTTTCCGTCTTTGCCGACCAAACCGGCGCGAATAGACAGAAACATGCAGTCTCCTGGCACGGAAGTGCAGGCGCGCCTTGCCCCGCTTGGGCAGGCTAGACGACACATGCGGCACAATGGCAAACAAGGCCGGGCCCGAAGGCCGACTGCGTGCAAGGGAACGGAACATGCGCAAGATATCGCTGGGACTTGGCCTGCCCATGGCCTTTCTGCTGCTCACCACGCAGGCCCATGCGCATCATGCCTTGGGTGGCAAGTTGCCGATCGGCTTCGGCGAGGGCCTGCTTTCAGGGCTGGCGCATCCGGTCATCGAAGTCGACCATCTGGCCTTCGTCCTGGCCGTGGGTGTCCTCACCGCCGTCGCCCAGGGCGGCTTCTGGCTGCCGGTGTGGTTCGTGGGTGGTACCGTATTCGGTTGCCTGCTCAATGCAGGCAGTCTGCAGTTGCAACCCGCCGAATGGATGGTGCCACTCAGCGCCCTGCTGATTGGCGGCTATCTGGCCTGGGGCAGAGACGATGCTGATGGCCGCTGGCACAAATGGCTGTTCCTCGTCGCGGGCGCCCTGCATGGCCTTGCCTATTCTCAGGCGATTATCGGCAGCGAGAACAATTCCTTGCAGGGTTATCTGCTGGGCTTTGCCATCATACAGACCATGGTCGCCTGGACGGCGATGCTGGCCGCCTATTGGTTCTGGCGCGGCGATCGGCTCTATGCCAATGCGCGGGTGTTTGGGGGTGTCCTGGCCGGGGTGGGACTGACGGCACTCTACCAGGCCGGCGTTGCGAGCCTCCTGCCTATCGTATAGGTGTGGATGTCAGGAGGGGCTGTGTCGTATGCGCCTGACCAAGCAAAGCAATTATGCAGTGCGGGCGCTGATGTATTGTGCGGCCAACCGCACTGGCCTTAGCCGCATACGCGATATCGGCGACGCCTTTGGCGTGTCCGAAATGTTCCTGTTCAAGATCCTCGTCCCCGTCGGCCGCAGCGGCCTGCTCGAAACCATTCGTGGACGCAATGGCGGTGTGCGGCTGGGTGCGCCGGCCGATAAAATCAGCATCATGGACGTCTTGCGCGTCACCGAGGAAGATTTCGACCTCACCGAATGCGGACGGGAAAAGTGCGCCCATTGTCCACTCGGCGGCACCTGCGTCTATGAGAGCGCCCTGGGCGAGGCCATGCGTGCCTTTGCGCAGGTGCTTGAAAGCTACACCATTGCCGATCTTGTCGCCGATACCGAGGGCGTCGCGACAGCGCTCGGCCTGCACAAGGTGGCCCCCCGCGCCTCCAATCCCGGCTGGACGCCCAAGCCCGCCATCTCCCGCTCGGAGAGCTGAGACAGTCCGCTCCGAATCGCAGTGGTAAAAACTGGCTGCATTTGTGCAGGATTTCGCCGTGCCCTCGGGTGTCTTGTGAGCGCGTATCACCCGGATATCGGAGGCAGGGATGTTGAGACCCCCATTGTTGTCAGCTCTCGTGGTTATTTGCCTTGGCACCGGCCTGGTGCTGGCGGAGGCGCCGAACAATGCGGTGGGCGACACCATCGCCGCGCGCCGCGGCTTGATGAACCAGCTGGCCACGCTGCAGACGCTGGTCGATGCGCGGGTGAGCAGTGGCGGCTATTCCCCCGAACTCTACGATCTCGGCCAGGCCGCTGCGGCCTCGCTCGATGCCTTCGCCGTCCTCCTGCCGCCGCAGAGCAATCTTTTGGGTGGCGCGCCTGCCATCGAGGGCGTCGATACCACGGCTGCGGCCGCGATCTGGGACGACCTTCCGGCTTTCCGGCAGCTGCTGCGCGACACCGCTGCGCATGCCCGCGCTGCCTCGGAAGCCGCTGATCTCGCGGGCTTCCAGGCCGAATGGGACAAGGTGGCGCAATCCTGCTCGTCCTGCCACGAGAGTTACGTGGTCTTCGATCCGTTCGCCGCCTTCAACTGATCGCTTCCGGCCGGCGCGCATGCCCAAATCTGCGGTAATCCTGCAAGGAACGTGCAGGATTTGGGTGCTTTTGCCGCCCATCTTCCCTGATAAGAGATCAGGCATGCCCAAGCCTGTGTCCGGGGAGGAGATCAATGAGTACCCACACGCATGCTGGCCATGCCCATGGCCACCACCATGACGATCATGACCACCACGGACATGATCACGATCATCACCATCACCACGAGCATGGTCATGACCACCCTCATGACGACGACGATCATGGGCACCACCACAGCCACGCTTTCGGCCCGACCGAGGTGTTTCGCATTGCCCTGACCGGCCTTTGCGCCCTGGCCGTGTGGCTGGGATTTCCCGATCATTCCTACATAAGCTTTGCCGACCAATTCTATCTCAACTTCTCCTGGTACGCGCTGATCGGCTTGGTCATCGGCGGCTGGCCCCTGTTCGAGGAGGCCTGGGAAAGCATCCGCAAGCGCCGCATGACCATGGAATTATCGATGGGCATTGCGGTGCTGGCGGCAGCCTATACCGGCTATTTCTTCGTCGCCTTGATCATCACCTTCTTCGTCCTGATCGCCGAAGTGCTCGAAGGCATGACGCTGGAACGCGGGCGCCGCGCCATTCGCGACCTGATGGCCCTCTTGCCCAGCGAGGTGCAGTTGCGCCGCGATGGCCAGGTGGTTACCGCAGGCATTGGCGAGGTCACACCGGGCACGCTCGTCGTCGTGGCGCCGGGGGCACGCGTGCCAGTGGACGGGCCCGTGGTTTCGGGCAATTCGTTCGTCGATGAATCCCGCATTACCGGGGAATCCATGCCGGTCGAGAAGATCGCCGGCAGCTACGCCTATGCCGGCACCGTCAACCAGTCCGGCGCCATCGAAATCCGCGCCGAACGCGTCGGCCGCGCCACCAGCTACGGACAAATTCTCGAAACGGTGGAAGAAGCAGAGCGATCGCGCGCGCCGGTGCAGCGTCTGGCGGATCGGCTGGCGGGCTATATCGTCTATGTGGCCTTGGGCTTTGCCGCCTTCGAGTACTGGATCACCGGCGGCGACGTGAACTCAACGATTGCCGTCATCGTCGTCGCCGGTGCCTGTGGCGTCGCCGCCGGTACGCCGCTGGCCATTCTGGGTGGCATTGGCAGGGCCGCGCAGATGGGTGCGATCATCAAGGGCGGGGTGCATCTCGAAACCCTGGGCAAGGTCGATACGGTTGTGCTCGACAAGACCGGCACGCTGACCTTCGGGCGCCCTGAAGTCAGCCATGTCCTTCCGGCCGAGGGCATTACCGCCGATGAGTTGCTGCGGGCCGCCGCCACCGCCGAGGCATTGTCCGAGCACCCGCTGGGCAAGGCCATCATCGCCGAGGCGGCCAGCCATGGCGTTACGCCCCTGCCCGTCAGCGGCTTCAGCTACGAGCCCGGGCGCGGTATCAAGGCCAGCGATGCGGAAGGGGCCATCTATGTCGGCAATGCCGCCTGGATGACGGCAAATGGCGTGGGCGCCGTGCCAGAGGAAGGCGCCTTTGTCGGCACACGAGTGTTTATCGCCCGCGAGGGGCGCCTGCTTGGCCATGTCGTCGTCGAAGACAAGGTCCGGCCCGAGGCCCGCCAGGCGGTGGAAAAGCTGCGTGGCATGAACATCGATGTGCAACTGCTGACCGGCGACACGGCGCAGGTGGCCCGGCGGGTCGCGGCCGATCTCGGCATCACCGCAGTCGAAGCGGGACTGTTGCCTACCGAAAAACTCCAGCGAATCAAGGCTATAAAGGCGAGCGGCCGCACCGTGGCCATGGTGGGCGATGGGGTCAACGATGCACCGGCGCTGGCGACCGCCTCGGTGGGCATCGCCATGGGTTCTGGTACCGAAGTCGCCCGCGAAAAGGCCGATATCGTGCTTTTGGGCAATGATCTCATGCGCTTTGCCGAGACGGTGCATCTGGCGCGCCGGACCCGCAAGATCATCTGGTTCAACTTCGCCGGCACTGTCACCGTGGACATTCTGGGCATTGCTGCGGCGATGGCCGGCTGGATCGGCCCGGTGGAAGCGGCGATGATCCATACCGGGTCGGAGCTGGCCTTCATTCTTAATTCGGCGCGACTGGTGCCGGGCCAGACCATGGCTAACGGCTTCAAATCCTTCGGAAAATCGATACAGGGCTGGGGCTCCGGCAGTGGCGCCGGACTGGCGTCGAAACGGCCTGCAGCCGAGCACGGACCGCATTGATGCCGGCCTGAGGGTTGCATCCTCTAGCACATGAAAAGAGCCGGCGATGCCCCAACATCGCCGGCTTATTCTTGTGGCCCCTGCCACCGGTAGAACTCCCGAGGAGAGAGAATGGGAGCGGAAAGCTGCGCTTTCCTGAGGATTACTATGCGCCCGCCCCCTTATCAAAACCTGCACCAATCGAGCAGGTTTTAACATAAACCTGCTAATCGTTGCAGGTTTTATCGGTCCACAAAATGACTCTAGGTGACCGCATTATGAACGAAGTATGAACAAAACGCCGCATGGCTGGCGGTCGTGACGACAGCCAGCCATGCCAAAAGCGATCCGCCGGTGTTTGAGGCTCAGGACGCGGCTGCGGCGGGGCGCAGGCCGAAGGTATGATCGAGCGACTTATGGGCGCCGATACGCTCGCCGGACGCATTCCATCCAGCTTCTTCGTCGGTGAGGTTGACGATCAGCTGCTCCTTGACGCCGAACACGGCATCGCTGTGCAGATAGTCGTCGCCGGCGATGAAGAGATGGGTGACGAGCGTGTCATAGCCATCCTTGCCGATCATGAAATGGATATGGGCGGGGCGATAGGGATGGCGGCCCACCGCCTCGAGCATCTTGCCGACCGGACCGTCATGGGGGATGGGGTAGAAGGTCGGGACGATCGACCAGAAGGACAGCCGGCCTTCGGCATCGGTGCGGAAGCGGGCGCGCAGGTTTTCCTCCTGCCCGGGCTTTTGCACATCGTAATAGCCGTCGTCATCGGACTGCCAGACATCGACCCAGGCATCGGCAATCGGCTTGCCGTCGGGGGTCAGCACCTGGGCACTCACATGCAGCGGCGTGCCTTGGCTGGCGCCGGCAATGTCGCTGCCATGCGGCCGTTCCTTGAGCGGCGGGACATAGAAGGGCCCCAGCACCGTCGTCTCGGTCGTGCCTTCCATGCTGCGGTGATTGATGGCATCGACCAGCATGGAAAAGCCCAGCGTGTCGGAGAGCAGGATGAATTCCTGCCGTTTGTCATCGCACATATGCCCGGTCTGGGTGAGGAAGCCGATGGCGGTTTCCCATTCGGACATGGAGAGGTTCACATCGAGGGCGAAGGCATGCAGATGGCGGACCAACGATTGCAGCACTTCGCGCAGGCGCGGATTTTCGGCATTGGCGAAGCTGGCCACGACCTCTTCGGTCAGCGCATTGGCATCGCTCTTGAGGGTCTGGGCGGTCATTTTTTCTGCTCCTTGGCAGAGCCGATATCCAGGCGTCGCCGCGTCGGGAACAGGTGGATGCCGGTAAATTGGGAGAAATTGCCCCAGATACCCTTGGGCGCGAGCAGCATCACCGCGATGCCCAGCGCACCGAGCACGATGAGATACCAGGGGCCGTAACCGGACAGGGCATTGCGCAGCAGCACGAAGAGGATGGCGCCGATGATCGGCCCTTCGATGGTGGCGAGGCCGCCGATGACAACGATGAAGATGATGTAAGCGGTCCAGTCGAGCAGCGAGAAGGCGGCGTCGGGCGAGATGCGCGAGGTCTGGAGGAAGTAGATGGCGCCGACCAGGCCGGCACAGAAGGCGGCAAAGACATAGATGGCGAACTTGATTCGCGTGGTGCTGACGCCAACGCTCTGGGCCGCCACTTCACCATCCTTGATGGCGCGCAAAGCCAGGCCCACACGCGAGCGCAAGAGGTAGTAGCAGCCGCCGACCACCAGCACGATGGTGAAGAGCGCAGCCCAATAGATGATGATCTCGCGGGCGGCGGCGCTGCGCACGCCAAACAGCTCGCTGACGAATTCGAGGCCAAACATGTCACCGGTGGCCGAGCGCGGCAACGAGGTGCCGGTGCCGCCACCCAGCTCGCGCCACTGGGCGAGCAGCAGGCGGAAGACTTCGGCCACCACCCAGGTGACCACGGCGAAATAGGCGCCCTGCATGCGGAAGACCAGCGAGCCCACCGGAATGGAGAGCAGCGCCACGATGATGGCCGCGACGGGGATGGAGAGGAGCGGATCAAAACCGCCGACAATAATCAGTGCGAAGAGCGCATAACCACCCAGACCCACAAAGGCCTGCTGGCCGACCGAGATCAGGCCGGCATAGCCGGCCATGAGGTTCCAGCACAGCGCCAGCGAGGCAAGCAGGAAAACCAGGATCAGATCCTGCAGCATCGGGCGGGAGGCGAAGGCCGGGGCAAAGACCAGCACGGCGACCAGCGCCAGGGCGATGACGGTAAAGATACGCGAGGTGCGGGTGGCGACGCGGACGGTGTAGCCGCCTGCGACGGGCTCGGGGGCGGCGGTAGGGATGGGTTGGGACATGTCTCTACTGCTTCGGGAACAGGCCACGCGGGCGGAAGATGATGAACACCAGGAAGACCAGGTGTCCGGCCAGGATCTGCCATTCGGGATTGATACGGGCGCCGATGGCCTGGGCCACGCCGAGGATGACGCCGCCGGCTAGGGTACCCCAGAGGCTGCCGAGGCCACCGATCACCACCGCCTCGAAGGCGTAGAGCAGGCGCGCCGGGCCGACGCTGGGGTCGAAATTGGAGCGGATGCCCATGAAGAAGGCGGCAATGGTCAGCACCACGAAGGAAATGCCCATGGCAATGGCGAAGACGATGCGCGGATTGACACCCATGAGCTGCACCACTTCGGTCGAGTCCGAGGTGGCGCGCAGGCGGCGGCCGAGTCCGGTGCCATAGAAGATGTAGCTGAGGACGCCGAGCACCACCACGGCGACGGCGAAGGTGATCAGCGGAACCACGCCAAGCGAAAGACCCAGAATATTGACCGACTGGGTTTCTATGGGGCCCAGCGACAGCTTGCGACTATCGGCGCTGAAGGCGACCAGAAGCCCGTTCTGAATGAGAATTTGCAGGCCGAAGGTGACCAGCAGCGGCAGGAGGATATCGTCGCCCAGGGTGCGGTTGAGCAGATAACGCTGCAGAGCCCAGCCCAGCGCGAAGGCGAAGGGCAAAAGAATGAGCAGCGCGATCGGCAGCGGCAGGCCCAAGGCGGTGACCATGGCCAGAAGCACGAAGGCGGCCAGGACGATGAGATCGCCATGGGCCAGGTTGATGAGGCGCATGACGCCGAAGATCAGGGACAGGCCCGCGGCATAGAGGGCATAGAGCCCGCCCAGCAGGACGCCTTGTACAATGGTGTTGAGGTATTCCATCCCTAACTTCCGAAATAGGCCGCGAGGATCTGCGAACGATCGAATTCATCCGCACGACCAGCCAGGCTGACCTTGCCCTCGAGGAAACAATAAATGCGGTCGGCAGCGCTCAAGGCAGCGTTGAGGTCCTGCTCGACGATGACGATGGTGGTGCCGCGCTTCTTGATCTCGGCGATGGCGGCATAGACGTCCTTGACGGCGGCGGGCGAGAGGCCAAGGCTGATCTCGTCGCACAAGAGAACGCGCGGATTGGAGATCAGCGCCCGGCCGATAGCCACCATCTGCTGCTGCCCGCCCGAAAGGGTGGGGGCCAGCTGATCGGCGCGTTCGCGCAATATGGGGAAGAGATCGCAGATGGTCTCGTAGTTCCAGCCGCGATCGCCGCTCTTGCCGTTTTCACCCATGCGCAGATTGTCGCCAACCGACATGGACGGGAAAAGCCGGCGCCCTTCGGGCACGAGGGCAATGCCGGATTTCACCATGTCGAAGGCGGGCTTGCCGCCAACCGGCTTGCCATCGAGCAGAATGCCGTCGGGCCGGCTTTTGACCAGGCCGGAAAGCGCCTTGAGGAAAGACGATTTGCCGGCGCCATTGGCACCGATAATGGCGACGGTCTCGCCTTCATTGACGTGAAAATCCACGCCGAACACGGCCTGGAAGTCGCCATAAAAGACTTCCAGGTTCTTGGTCTCGAGCAAGGCCATCATGCTGCGACCTCGTCATCGATGCCGAGATAGGACCGGCGGACCTGAGGATCGGCCATGACGGCGTGGGGCTCGCCGTCGGCGATCTTGCGGCCGAATTCCAGGACCATGAGACGGGAGACCACCGACATGAGCGCGTGCACGACGTGCTCGATCCAGACGATGGTGACGCCCTGCTGGTTGACCTGCTTGATGAACTCGACGAGTTCGTGGCACTCGGCCTCGGTGAGGCCGCCGGCGATTTCGTCGAGCAGCACGATATTGGGCTCGGTGGCCAAAGCGCGCGCCATTTCCAGACGCTTGCGGTTGAGTAGCGTGAGCTTGCCAGCCAGGGTATTGGCGTGCGGCGCAAGGCCCGTGCGCTCCAGAATGGAGCCGCAGAGTTCGTTGGCGCCGCGGTGGCCATGCTCGCGGCCATATTCGGCGGCGACCAGAAGGTTCTCGAAGACGGTCAGGCTCTCAAAAGGTCGCGGGATCTGGAAAGACCGCCCAATGCCCGCCACGCAGCGATTGCGCAGCGACACATTGGTGACGTCCTTTCCAGCCAGGGTCACCGTACCGGCATCGGGGGTGATGACGCCGGTAATGAGGTTGAACAGGCTCGACTTGCCGGCGCCATTGGCGCCGATTATGCCGAGGGCTTCTCCGTGGGCCACTTCGAGGTCGATATTATCGGCCACGACAACAGCGCCAAAGCGCTTGGATACGCCGGCAAGTCTCAGGATCATTTGACTACTCGATAGCTTCCATCTTGCCGCCCAGCGGAATTTCCGGATGGGCAGCGTTTTCGACGATCACCAGCTCGAAGCTGCCATCGTCCTGAATGCGCCACTGGCCACCGACCAGCGGGGTCTTGGAGACGTTGGCGGCAACCACGGGCGGCAGGCCTTCCTGGCCGAACTGGACATGGCCAACGATGGTGTCGAGGTTGATCGCCGCAATGGATTCAGCCAGCGAATCCGGATCGAAGGGATCGTCGGCGCGCTTGATGGAGTCGATCGCAACCTCGAACAGGCCATGGGCAAAGCCGATCGGCTGGGTCCAGGGACGACCGGTGGCGGCGGTGAAGCCTTCAGCCAATTCGCCCGCACTCTGGCCAGTCAGCGAGGACTTGAAGGGGTGCGAGGCCGACCACCACACTTCGCTCGACAGGTTGTTGCCGATGGGGCCAAGGGCTTCCACGGCGATCGGGAACAGGATGGCCTTGGCGACCGACACCACCTTGGGCTTGAAACCCTGCTGGTTGGCCTGGGTCCAGAAGGTGGTCAGATCGGGCGGGATGACCACGCCGGTGACGATCTCGGCATTGGCAGCCTTGAACGCATTGATCTGGGCGGTGAAGTCGTCCGACAGGTTCTGGAAGCGACCCGGATCGGTGACGGTGTAACCACCGGCGGCCAGAGCCGGGGGAAGACCGACATCGGGATTGCCCCAGGCATTGCCGTCGGCGTCGTTGGGGAACAGGCCACCGACCTGCTTGTTGGTCTCGAGCTGGTTCCACATGCCCTGATAGGTGGCAATGACGTCTTCGAGGCCCCAGAAGAAATGGTAGGTGTAGTCAAAGGATTCCCATGTGGACGGATCGCCCGGATTGGCCTGGCGCTCGATGAACCACGGCTGCCACGGCGCGGCGGTGGAAATGCAGGGGATGCCTTCGATTTCGCACTGGGCCGAAACCGGATTGGTGGTTTCGGGCGTGGAGGCCACCACGATCAGCTGCACTTCGTCGTCGACGATCAGCTGGCGGGCCACTTCGGCGGCGCGATTGGGATTGGACTGGCTGTCGCGAACGATGATCTCGACATTGACCGGGCCATTGGCGGTCTCGATGCTGCCACCAAGAATGTCATAGACCTGCTTGATGACGAAATCGTCGGCTTCGGCAAAGGCGGCGAGCGGGCCGGTCTGGGGCGTCACATAACCGATCTTGATGGTTTCGCCTTGCGCCATGACGGCCGGAGACATGGCGAGTACGGCCAGCGCCGAGGTCGCCCCCAAGAAGATGCGCCGGCTGACCGGCATAAACTTGGTGGATTTGGACATTACTTCTCCCTCCGATGAACCTTGCGATGGCCTGCCCCGTAAAGGGACAGGCCGGGTTATTTTTATTCGCGAAAGTCAGACTAGGGATGCGGAAGCGGTTATTCCTGCAAGCGGCAGCGCCGATCTTGCACGAAACGATCAGTTCCGCTTCGAGCGCCGGTAGGCTGCAGGCGTGGTTCCGCAGTGACGGCGGAACAGACGGGTCAGATGCTCCTGATGGGCGAAGCCGCATTCATAAGCGATCTCGGCAATCGACATGCTGGTCTTTTCCAGCAGGCGGCGGGCCTTGTCGACGCGCAGATTGATGAGATAGCGATGCGGCGGCATGCCCAGTTCGGTGCGGAAGATGCGCGCGATATGGCTGGGGCTGCGATTGGTCGCCTGGGCGATATCGGCAAGGTTGATGGCCTCGTCGATATTGGCGGTCATGTAGTCCACCGCGTCCGAGAGCGTCGGCGACAGGCTTGCGGCTCCCGACACCCGGCCGCCGCCCTTGAGCTTGGCCTTGGAATAGCCGCGGATCAGTTGGGCCGCGATGGTGCGCGATAGGTAGTCGGTGAACATGGAGGAGCCGATGCTCTCATCTTCCACCGCATAGGCGGAAGCATCGATCAGGGCATGCAGGGCCTTGTCGGTCTCCACGATGCTGCTGGGGATTTCGAGCTTGGCGGGGTCGCCATCGACCATTTCGAGGGCGACTTCCTCGATGATGGCGCGGCGCACATAGACATGCACCGTTTCGATGGAGCCGGTGAGGTTGATGCCGAAATCGACACCCGGCGAGATGATGTGGATGCCACCGGCAGGCACCACACGCTTGCCGATGCGGCGGTCGCATAGGCTTTCCACCTGCACGGGGCCGTCGCGATGCAGGACCAGAAGATGGTCCCGCGAGGATTGGAACACACCCTGGAAGGGGGTCTCCCGTTGCACGGACGCGAACATGGATGTCCAGTCGCGTCCGTCACTATTGGCTTTGATCCTGGCGCTTGGTTGCGCCAGCATGCCATGCGTTTCGTCTATGCCGAAGGGGCGTCGAGCATACATTTCTTCTCTCCCACTTGCGCTTTCCGGCTCTTTATCGGCCGCTTGAAAGCGCGTGCCTCGGTGATCGAGGACTTTGTTGTGGCGGTTATCCCCGCCGATGAACTCTCCTAAACTCGCTCCAGACCGACAGCGATGCCCTGGCCGACACCGATGCACATGGTGGCCAAGCCATAGCGCTCGCCCGTGATCGACAGTTCCAGCGCCGCTGTCCCGGTAATGCGCGCGCCGCTCATGCCAAGCGGATGGCCGAGGGCAATGGCGCCGCCATTGCGGTTGACCTGCGGCGCATCCTCGGCCAGCCCGAGATCGCGCAATACCGCAATGCCCTGGCTCGCAAAGGCCTCGTTGAGTTCGATGACACCGAACGCACTGGGGGTGAGGCCGAGACGGGCGCAGAGTTTCTTGGTGGCGGGGGCCGGCCCCATGCCCATGATGCGGGGCGGGACACCGGCGGTGGCGCCGCCGAGAATGCGGGCGATTGGGGTCAGCCCGTATTTTCTGGCAGCGGCTTCCGACGCGATGATCAGCGCGGCGGCGCCGTCATTGACGCCGGAAGCATTGCCGGCTGTGACCGTTCCATTGGGGAAGAGCGGGCGCAGCTTGGCAAGGGTTTCAACCGTGGTGCCGGCGCGCGGATGCTCGTCCTTGTCGACGATAACGGCATCGCCCTTTTTCTGGGGGATGGTGACCGGCACGATTTCGCGGGCCAGGCGACCGCTGGCCTGGGCGGCGACGGCCTTGTCCTGGCTGCGCACGGCGAATTCGTCCTGGGCCTGGCGCGAAACGCCGAACTCCTGGGCGACGTTCTCGCCGGTCTCGGGCATGGAATCGACGCCGTATTGCGCCTTCATCTGCGGATTGACGAAGCGCCAGCCAATGGTGGTGTCGTAAATCTCGGCATTGCGCGAAAAGGCGCTGTCGGCCTTGGGCAGGACGAAGGGCGCCCGCGACATGGATTCAGTGCCGCCGGCAATCATCAGCTCGGCCTCGCCGGCCTTGATGGCGCGCGCGGCAGCGATGACCGCATCCATGCCGGAGCCGCAGAGACGATTGATGGTGGTACCGGTGACGCCCACCGGCAGGCCGGCCAGCAACAGGCTCATGCGGGCGACATTGCGATTGTCCTCGCCGGCCTGATTGGCATTGCCGAAGATGACGTCGTCGACGGCATCCCAGTCCACACCGGCGGCTTCGGCCATCAGGGCCTTGAGCGGAATGGCGCCGAGATCGTCGGGGCGGACAGCCGAGAGGCTGCCGCCGAACCGGCCGATGGGTGTCCGCTTATAGGCGCAGATAAAGGCTTCAGCCATTTATGCGGCCCTCTTGGTGCCATTGTGGGCGGCAGTGGTGCGCGCCTGCAGATCGCGCAGCGTACCAAGCTCTTCGGCGGTCGGCACGGGGGTTTCTTCGAGATCGTCGGCGAAGCGCACTTTCCAGCCGCAGGTTTCCTGCACCATGTCGCGGGTGACGCCGCGATGCAGCGAGCGCACGACGAATTCCTTGGTCTCGTGGTCGGGGCGCCAGATGGCCAGATCGGTGATCAGCAGCGTCGGCCCCTTGGTCTTGAGACCCAGGCGCTGGCGGTGGTCACCGCCTTCGCCATGGCCGAACGAGGTATAGAAATCGATCTTGTCGACCATCGAGCGGGTCGCCTGCTTGAGGGTGATGTAGATCTCGCCGCAGGAGGTGGCGATCTCCGGCGCACCGCCGCCGCCAGGCAGACGCACCTTGGGCTGGTTGTAATCGCCGATGACGGTGGTGTTGATATTGCCGAAACGGTCGAGCTGCGCCGCGCCGAGGAAGCCGATGGAAATGCGGCCACCCATCAGCCAGTAGCGGAACATCTCGGGCACGGCGACGGTGCAGAGCGCGGTCTCGCACAATTCGCCATCGCCGATGGAGAGCGGCAGGACATCGGGCGCGGTGCCGATAGTGCCGCTTTCATAGATGAGGGTGATGTCGGGCGCGTGGGTGAGACGGGCGACATTGCAGGCAGCAGAGGGCGCACCGATGCCGACAAAGCAGACATCGTCATTGCTCAGCTGGCGCGCTGCCGCAATGGTCATCATCTCGTTGGGCGTGAAGTCGGTCATACGCGCAAATCCCTTACTCGGTCGGCAAATGCCTCGGGGGTGGCCTCGAGCACGTTCTGCTTGATCCAGCCGGCGAACAGCTCACGATCGGAGGAAATCTTGTCCCATTCGAGATAGGTGGCGTTGTCGCGCTGGTAATAGCCATGGGTATAGGAGGGATGCGCCCCACCCGGCACCACGGCGATGGCATCGACCGTCCAATGCGGCAGGATGCAGAGATTGGGATGCAGGCCCTTGAAGCTGGGCACCACTTCCTCGACCGTGACCACGACGCGCTTGGCGGCGAGGGCGGCTTCCTTCTGCACGCCGATAATGCCTTCGATCAGGATATCGCCCTTCTCGCTGGCCTTCTGGGCATGGATGAAGGTGACATCGGGATGATGGGCCGGCACCGCTGCCAGCTGCTCGCCGGTAAAGGGGCAGGTCATCATCTTGATGTTGGGATTGACCTTGGGCAGATCGGCACCCTTGTATCCACGGAACAGGGCCAGCGGCAGGCCGGAGGCGCCGGCCTCATAGGCCTGGGCCATGGCCGAATGGGAATGCTCCACCGTCTCGATGCCGCGCGGAAAGGCGTTCTCGATGGCATCGCGCATGCGACGCAACAGCCCCACACCGGGATTGCCGGCATAGGAGAAGATCACCTTCTTGGCCATACCCATGCCGATCATCTGGTCATAGATGATGTCGGGGGTCATGCGGATCAGGGTGAGATCCTTGAAGCCTTGGCGGATCGCCTCATGGGCCGCCGCATGGGGGATGAGATGGGTGAAGCCTTCAAAGGCCACCGCATCGCCATTGTTCAGATTTTCTCCCACCGCCTGGCTGAGCGGCACAAATTTGCTCATCGTCTTGTTTCTTTTGCCATAACTAATAGCTGTATATTGCCCATTGAAACTGGGCAGTAAAATGATAATTTTGCCCTGATATATAACTCTGGATGATATGATGGCGACCAGCCTCCTCGACCCGCGTATCAAGTTGCGGCACATCAGCTGCTTTTTGGAAGTCAACCGGCAGCGCGGCGTGGTGCCGGCGAGCCAGGCGCTGGGGCTCAGCCAGCCGGCGGTGTCCAAATCCATCGCCGAGCTCGAGGACCTGCTGCAGACCGCCCTGTTCGACCGCTCCGGGCGAAAGCTGGTGCTGACCCGGCAGGGCGAGATTTTCGCCCGCCATGCCATGGCGGCGGCTGCGGCGATCCGCGAGGGGATCGAGAGCATGGACCTCAACCGGTCCAGCCACACCGTGGTGCGTCTGGGCGCGTTGCCGACCGTGGAAGTGGAGGTGGTGCCGCGCGCCGTGGAGCGCTTCATGCACACCCCCTTTGCCTGCCGGGTGCATGTGGAAAGCGGCCCCAGCGGCCACATGCTGGCCATGCTGCGCGATGGCAATCTCGACTTCATCGTCGGGCGCCTGGCCAGTCCCGAGGTGATGAACGGATTGATCTTCGAGCATCTTTATTCCGAACAACTCACCTTTGCGGTGCGCCCGAGCCATCCTTTGGCAAGCAAGCCGACGCTGAGCTATCGCGAGCTTGAGCCTTATCCGATGCTGTTGCCACCGGCCAATGCCATCATCCGGCCGATCGTGGATTCGCTGTTCATCGCTGGAGGCGCCGGCCGGTTCCGCTATGAGATCGAGACGGTGTCAAACGGCTTTGCCCGCGCCTATGCGCTTGAGAACGACGCCATCTGGACGATTTCGCGCAGCGTCGTCGCCCATGACCTGGAGATCGGGCAATTGGTGGCGCTGGCGCTCGACACCAGCGCCAGTCATGGGCCGGTGGGCATCACCATGCGCAGCAATGAACAGTTGAGCGTGGTCACCAGCGCTTTGCTCGACGCCGTGCGCGAAGCGGCGGCGGAGGTGGCAGCGCGGGGCTGACGCGCAGGGGCACGGAAGAGCCCCCCTCTCCGGCCTTCGCTGCGCTGCGGCCATCTCTCCCCGAGAGGGAGAGGAAAGAGGGAAGAGAGCTAGACGCGTTTCCAGTCTTCAGGGGCGGTGTTGGCGGGTTCGCGGCCGAAGACGCGTTGGTAATATTCGCCGTAGAGCGGGCGCTCGGCCTCGTCGCAGCGGTTGAGGAAGGCGGTGTTGAAGGCGAAGTCGAGATCGCCGAAGACGCGATAATTCTGTGCCCAGGAAATGACGGTGCGCGGCGACATCACCACCGAAACATCGCCAGCGGCGAAGCCGGCGCGGGTCAGGTTGGCCATGCGCACCATCTGCAACAGCATCTCGCCGCGTTCAGCCTCGCCCATGAACGGCACCTTGCTCAGCACCACCTCGACCTCGGCGCCCTCATCGAGATAATCGAGGCGTGCGATGATGTTCCAGCGGTCGAGCTGGGCCTGATTGAGCTGCTGGGTGCCGTGATAGAGCCCGGTGACGTCGCCCAGGCCCACCGTATTGGCAGTGGCGAACAGGCGGAAGAACGGATTGGGCGGAATGACCTTGTTCTGATCGAGAATGGTCAGCTTGCCCTCGGCCTCGAGCACACGCTGGATGACGAACATCACATCGGGCCGGCCGGCATCATATTCATCGAGCACCAGCGCCACCGGGCGCTGATAGCACCAGGGCAAGAGGCCCTCGCGATATTCGGTGACCTGCTTGCCGTCGCGCAACACGATGGCGTCCTTGCCGATGAGATCGATGCGGCTGACATGGCTGTCGAGGTTGAGGCGCAGGCAGGGCCAGTTGAGGCGGGCGGCCACCTGCTCGATATGGCTGGACTTGCCGGTGCCGTGGCGGCCCTGCAGCAGCACGCGCAGATTGCCGTTGAAGCCGGCAAGGATGGCCATGGTGGTGGCCGGATCGAAGCGATAGCTGGGATCGAGCGCCGGAACATGTTCGTCGCGGGTGGAAAAGGCCGGGACCGTGCCCTCGACATCGAGGCCGAAGGTGTCGCGAATGGAGAGCTCGATATCCGGACGGGCGCCGGGCGACAATTCCTGGATCACGCTTGGTCTCCGGGGCGGGAAATCACGATATTGCCGTCCTCGACATGCACCGGAACGGGGTCGAGCCAGCAGTTCTGCGCCGCGCCGGCCACGCCAAAACCGTCTTCGATGCGGAATTCGGCGAAATGCATGGTGCAGCGGATGCGGCTGCCATCCTCGTTGAGGAAATGGCCGGCGCGATGGTTGAGGGGCGAGGAATAATGCGGGCAGATATTGAGATAGCCGAACACCTGCGCGCCACGGCGTACCACGAACATGGAAAACACCGTGGTGCCGCGGCCGAAGACAAATTCCTTCGCGGCGCCATCGGCCAGCTCTTCGAGCGGGGCCAGCACCGTGCCGGGCATGGGCGCGCGCGGGCGAGTACGCCAGAGGATGGGATCGGGCTGGGAAAGTGCGTCAGCCATGGGCGGGCTCCGGCTGGCCCAGGCCCCAGTTAAAGCCGGTGATGGTGACGGTCTCAAAGAGGTTTTCCAGCATATAGGGGTCTCCGGCCAGATAGGTCTCGACCGCCGCGCGGTTGTCGGCCTCGATGACCAGCATGGTGCCGATCATGGCGGCGGCACCGTCGAGCAGCGGGCCGCCTATGCGGACGCTGACCGGATGATCATGCTGCCGGAGGCGGGCCCGATGGCTTTCACGCAGGCGCTGGCGGTCTTCGAGCCGGCCGGGGCGATCCAGGGCATGGACACAGAAATATGCCATGCCGACCTCAGGGCGCCCTGCCCTCGAAGGCGGCCTGCAGCATGTGGCGCACGCCTTCGCGGGTAACCGGGCGCGGATTGTAATAGGGGTTCTGCAGGGCGATATCGGCGGCCGTGTCGAGATCGGCTTCGGTGAGGCCCATTTCGGCCAGCGAGCGCTTGCTGGCGGCGCGCTGGGTCAATTGGTAGATGCCGGTGGGTCCATCAACCGTGCCAAGGGCGCGGGCAATGCTGGCCATGGCCTCGGGCGCGGCGTCGCGGTTATAGGCGGAGGTGTAGGGGATCATCAGCGCGTGGATGTCGGCATGGTTCAGGTTGAACGTGCCGCCCAGCGTGTGACAGATCTTGTGATGGATGGCCATGCCGACGGCGCCGAGGCAGACCCCGGCCAGCCAGGCGCCGTAAAGCGCTTCGGAATGGGCGTGCAGATTGCTCGGATCGTCCATCAGCGTCGGCAGGGCGCCGCCCAGGGCGCGGATCGAGGCTTCGGCCATCATCGAGATGACGGGGTTGCGATCCTTGGCATAGAGCGCTTCCACCGAATGGGCGATGGCATTCATGCCCGAGGGCCCGGAGATGAAGCTGGGCATGGTGACCGTCAGCTCCGGATCGTAGATGACGGTCTCGGGCAGGATTTTGGGGTCGGAGACGGTGGTCTTGCGACCGGCCTCGGTCTGGCCGAGGATCGGGGTCATTTCCGAGCCAGCAAAGGTGGTGGGGATCACCAGCTGCGGCAGGTCGGTGCGGTAGGCGATGGCCTTGGAGAGGCCGGTGGTGGAGCCGCCGCCAATGGCGAGGCACCCGTCGGCGCGCACGGAACTGACGGCCATCAGTGCGGATTCGGTGACCTCGACCGGGGTGTGTTGTACCGCGCCGGGATACATGATGCCGGCGCGGCCGCCTATGGCCTTGGCGATTTCGGCGGCGAGCCCCGACTGATCCGGGGTCGAGATGACGATGGCCCGCTCGATGCCGAGACGATCGAGTTCCTCGGCAACCTTAGCGCGGCTGCCCGCACCGAAGATCACGCGGGAAGGATTGGCATTATAGACGAAGTCCATGGTCCACCACTGGTTCTATCTGGTGATTAGCGGTCGTAGTGCGGCGGCATCTTGGAGTCAAAGTTGATCCAGACAGATTTGGGCTGGGTATATTCGCGCATGACCTCGAAGCCCATTTCCCGGCCATAGCCGCTTTCGCCGACGCCGCCGAAGGGCGAGCCCGGATGGACCACCTTGTAGCAATTGACCCAGACCATGCCGGCGCGGATATCGCGGGCAAATTTGTGGGCGCGGGTGAGATTGGCGGTCCACAGGCCCGAACCCAGACCGTATTGCACGCCATTGGCGATGGCGAGGGCTTCCTCGTCATCCTCGAAGGTGGTGACGGTGACGAAGGGGCCGAACACCTCTTCCTGGCTGACGCGGTCGGTGGGCTTGGCGCGCACGATGGTGGGCTCGACGAAATAGCCCTTGGCGAGATCGTCGCGGTCGGGCTGCTTGCCGCCGGTGAGGATTTCCCCGCCCTGGTCCTTGGCGACCTGGGAGAAGTGCAAGACGCGCTCCTGATGCTGCTTGGAGGTCAGCGGACCCATCTCGGTCGTGGGATCGAGCGGGTCGCCCAGCTTGATCGAGCGGGCGAACTTGGTAAAGCCATCGAGGAATTCGTCGGCAATGGATTTGTGCAGGATGAGGCGCGAGCCGGCAATGCAGGCCTGGCCTTGATTGTGGAAGATGGCGAAGGCGGAGCCGCCGATGGCGGCGCGCACATTGGCATCGCCGAAGACGATATTGGGGCCCTTGCCGCCCAGCTCGAGCTGCACCTTCTTGAGATTGCCCGCCGAGGCCTGAACGATCCGGCGGCCGGTGGCGGTCGAGCCGGTAAAGGCCACCTTGGAAATTTCGGGATGCTCGGCGATGCGGGCGCCGGCAGTGTGGCCATAGCCGGGCACGACATTGACGACGCCGGCGGGGAAGCCGACATCGCGCATCAATTCGGCGATGCGCAGGGTGGAGAGCGGGGTCAGCTCGCTCGGCTTAATGACGATTGCATTGCCGGCCGCAAGGGCAGGGGCCATTTTCCAGCTGGTGAACATCAGCGGGAAATTCCACGGCACGATCTGGCCGACCACGCCGACCGGCTCGCGCTGCACATAATTGAGGAAGCCGGGATAGACCGGGGGCACAAAGCCCTCGAACTTGTCGGCCATGCCGCCGAAATAGCGGAAGCAGCGCGAGGTGCGCGGCACGTCGAGCTTGCGCGCATCGCGCACCGGATGGCCGGTATCGAGCGCTTCGAGTTCGATCAGTTCGTCGGCATGGGCATCGATGGCATCGGCGAGCTTGAGCAGCAGATTGCCCCGGTCAGCGGCATCGGCGCGACCCCAGGCGAACTGCGCGGCCTTAGCAGCGGTGACGGCGCGATCGACGTCTTCGGCCCGCGCCTCGGCGATTTCGCAGATGATCTCACCGGAATAGGGATTGAACACGGGGATGGTGCCCCCGGCGAGGCCATCGACGAACTCACCGCCAATAAAGAGCTTGGTCTGCACAGCTGATACCGATGCTTTTGTAAGGGATTGAAGTGCCTAAGCAGCCGGCCTCCACGCAAGGTGGAGACCGGCCGCAGGGCGGAAGTGGGAGCGACCGCCCGTTCCTAGAACTCGACCGCGACGTCGGGCGCGAGGCCCTGGCGGATCAGTTCGGGGATTTTCGGCGAGCCGTTTTCCCAGACCAGCAGCATGGAGCGCTTGGCCGAAAAACCCTGGTGCCGGATGTCGGCGGGCATGCAGCAGCAATCGCCAGCCTTCATGTTGATCACGGCACGCGGGCGGCCGGTGGCGCCGTCCTTGACGTTCCAGGTGATTTCGTCGGTCAGCTGGATGAACCACTCGCAGCGGTCATTGCCGTGCTCGACGGGGAGAATGTATTCCTCCGAAGTCGGGCAGAAGAGGCTATCCTTGACCACCGAACACACCGACGGGTTCCAGGTCACGTCGGAACGCGACAGGTAGCCGAAGAGGTTATAGGCGGAAACTTCATGCTCGAAGCCCGGCTCGGCATGCACTTCCGGCTGGTCCTGCGGCACGTCGTCGAACATGCGGTTGACCGGATAGCCATTGGCATCGGTGCGCACCGGGGTATCGCCCGGCAGGCCGACCATGCGGCGGGCGGTGACGCGTTCGCGGCTCACGGCCTCGTCATTGTCGCCATTCTTTATGCCCCACGGCACGCCGGTTTCCATCGGCGCGGCGAAGGGGTCGTAGCCCTCATTGGTCCAGTCCGAGACCATCTTCTTGAACACGTCCATGAGCTTGTCGGCCTTGAAGCGCTCGACGAAGTCACGGCCGGCAGAGGTATAGGCCTCGTTGGTGGCGCCCATGAACATGTCGACTTCACCATAGTAATTGGTGGTGCCGAAGACCTGGTCAAAGTTCACGGTGCCGTAGAAGAAGCCCCAGGCGACGTCGCGCATCAGGGCGCGCAGGAACGCGTCGGCCGGCATGGTATGCACGGCGGTCGGGGTGGTGACGTAGCAGAAATACTCGTCGCGGTGGAACTTGAACGAGCCGGCCTGGAACGACTTGTAGCCGGTGATGTTGTCGGCCGGATTGACGGCATAGGTGCTGTTGATCGGCAGGCCGCGGGGATTGCTGATCTCTTCTTCGGTGCCGGCGAAAGCGGATTCTTTCATAGCCATGGCGGTGTCTCCTTGCTCGGAATTACTTCTGGCAGAACTGCGCCCATTTGTGCTGGGTCACGGCGCCGTCGATGGACTGGATGAGGATGGTGCAGGTCTCGGCCGCGCTGAACTTGTAGGCGGAGCCGACCGGCAGCATGGCCATATGGCCGCGACCGAGCACGACATAGCCCATATTGGCGCCCTCGGGCTTGCCATCGATCTGGACGGCACCTTCGCTCTCGGGGTCGACCAGGGCATCGGGATCGGGGAGCTTGATGAAGTCGACGCGTACCTTGCCGTCCATGGAGATGACGAACTCGTCATGGGCGGCGGTGTACCAGGGGGAATCGCCCTCGGCCTTGGCGCTCTCGATCACATATTCGAAGTTCTTGGCGACGGCGACGCGCTCATAGGGCGCGGACTTGGCGGCGACTTCGAACATGTTAGAGAAGACATAGCGCTTCGGATCATCGTCGATGGCGGTGACGCCACCCTTCTTATAGGCATGAATGGAGCCGAAATCTGTGGTGTACTGACCCACGGCGAACCTCCTCTGGAACTGTGTCGGTGCTGGACCTTCGGCCGAAACACTAGGCAATCGAAGCGCTTGGGGGCCTGCACAAAGCGGGCATCCTTCTGCGCATTCCGCGCCCGTAAACTGCCCGCTGCAGTCTCTTTTGCGTTATTTTCGAAGCGCAGCAGGGAACGAGAAAATGGCAGACGAAGATATCCGGTCGACCATTCTGAAGCGGGACGAAAAGGGCCAGGTGCGCAACGGTGCCGAATGGCTGGCGCTGTGGTCGGACCCCGATTCCATGCGCTCGCGCGCCGAGATGCGCGAGAAGCAGAGTACGGAACGCCACCAGCTCGAACTGGCCGGCCAGCTGTCGGCGGCGGCGCGCTCGCTGTCCGGCCGGGAGGATATCGACGTGCAGATCGGGGAGGCCGATCCCTCCGGCGGATTGCGAGCAGCGCTCGACGAATTGCGGCCCGACAATATGCCGGCGCTGCGCGGCCGCATCGACTCCGCCGCGCTGTTCCTGCGCTATCACGACGCCGATATCCATGCCGGTGTGACGCCCGACCGCCTGGGAGATGCGAGGCTCTTCAACCTGCTCGAGCTCTTGCGCTGCGAGGCGGCGGGCGCCGCGCGGCTCAAGGGCATCGGCGACAACCTCGCCGCCGCGCATCTGGCGCGCCTGGCCAAATCCGATCTTTTGGGCGCGCATCTGGCCTCGCTGGTGCCGCTCGAAGAGGCCATTCGCATGGTGGTGGGCGATACGCTGGTCGGCCGCAGCGAGCCATCCATTCCGACCTCCGGCTTCTGGATGTGGAACCGCTGGATGCATGAGCGGCTGCAGCGGCAGCTCGATGCGCTCAAGGCCAATATTGAGGACCAGCGCGCCTATGGCGCAGCGGCCAGCGCCTTTATCGAGGCGCTCTACACGGCGCTGCATGGGCGCGGCGAGGGACCGGTGCGCCGCGAGATCAGCAATCGCGCCGGTGGCGGACCGGACGAGGGCGAGCTCGAACATGGCTCGAACCAGACCGAGGACGAGAGCTTCGAGCCGGGGCCGGATGCACTGACGGCAGACGAGGACGCGCCCTCGATCTGGCCGCCGCTGGAGGTGCTGCGGCAGGCGCGGCCCCTGCCCTATCGGGCCTATACGACGCGACACGACCAGGTGGCGCGCGCCGAAGACCTGGTGCCGCAGCAGACCATGCGGCAGGCGCAGGAAACACTGGACAAGCGGCGCAGCGCCAATCGGCGCAGCATGGCACGGCTGGTGACGCAATTGCAGCGGAGGCTGATGGCCAAGCAGACGCGCTCCTGGAGTTTCGATCTCGAGGAGGGGCTGGTGGATGCCTCTCGCCTCGACCGCGTGGTGGTCAATCCCGGCTTTGCCGACGCCTATAAGCAGGAAGAGGAATCGCGGTTTCGCGACACCTGTGTGACGCTGTTGATCGACAATTCCGGCTCGATGCGCGGCAAGACCATCGAGCTCGCCTGCATTGCTTCCGACCTCATCTGCGCGGCGCTGGAGAACTGCTCGGTCACCACCGAGGTGCTCGGTTTTACCACCATGGGCTGGAAGGGCGGGCAATCGGCACAGGACTGGTTGCGGGCCGGACGGCCGGCCAGTCCGGGGCGGCTCAACGATCTCCTCCACATCGTCTACAAGGGCGCCGACGAACCCTATCGGCGCGCCCGGCTCAATCTCTGCGCCATGATGTCGGCCGACCTGCTCAAGGAAAATATCGACGGCGAAGCTCTGGCCTGGGCGGCGCGGCGGCTGATGGGGCGCCCGGAACAGCGCCGCATACTTCTGGTGATTTCGGACGGCGCGCCGGTGGACCAGGCAACCATCGAGGCCAATGACGACAAGGACATTCTCGACCGGCACCTGCGCGAGGTGATCGGCGAGATCGAGCGCAGCGGGCAGATCGAGCTCACCGCCATCGGCGTGCGGCACGATGTCGACACATATTACCGCTCGGCCCGCCGCATCGACGCCATCGAAGAACTGGGCCCCGCCCTGATCGGGGCGCTCGACGCCCTCTTGATGCGTCAGTGAATGCCGATGAGGCCGGGTTCGAGCGTGTAGAAGCCGGCCAGGGTCAATTCGACCGTGACGTCCTCGAAGGTGGGATTGGCGAAATACCAGCCATGGATGCCGGTGAGCGGGGCGGTCAGGGCGCCATTGCCCTCCTGTGCCGTACCCTTGCCATAGTCCATCACCTCGGCGGGGCTGCCATCGGTGGGCGTGGTATGGCCGTGGAACTCGAAGAGAATGGGGACCGAGGCCTTCCAGGAATAGACCATGGTCTGGCCCTCGGCGAGCGTCACCTTGTATTCGGTGGCGCCCAGGGTGCGGCCGAAGGCGCCGATGGGCACGGTGATGACATCCTGCCGGAACGGCAGGGGCTCAGGACGGGCAATCTCGGGCGGGGCGGAGAAGCGGGTTTCCACCACGACTTCGGGCGGCGCGGAGAGGCTGTTGAGCCCGGTCAGCGCGCCAAAGCCGGTGGGGTCCATGCCGTATTCGGTGGGCAGGATGACGGTGAGGGTGAGGACGGTGCCGAGAAGGGCGGCGCCCGCCACTTGCAGCGCCAGCTGGCGGGTCGTCGGATGGGGCATGGGGGCGGGGCTGTCGGCGCTCATGGCGTGCTCCAAAATCCAACCAATTGCATTTGCACCAGGGCGAAACCGGCTGCCATGATCAAGACATTGATGGCCGCGGCCTGCCGGGTGAAACCGGGCGTGCTGCGCCAAAGCTGCAAGACGGTGAGAATGAAGGCCAGCGCCACCAATTGCCCGAGTTCGACCCCGATATTGAAGGCGATCATATTGGGCACGAGGCCATCGGCAGAGAGACTGAGATCCTGCAGCTTGGTGGCAAGGCCGAAGCCGTGGATCAATCCGAAGACCAGCACCACCAGTTTCTGATTGGGCGAATAGCCCAGTAGCTTCCGGAAGCCGCCCAGATTATCGAAGGCCTTGTAGATCACCGAAAAGCCGATGATGGCATCGATGATATGGGCGTCGAGCCGCAGCCCCGAAAGCACGCCGAACAGCAGGGTGATCGAATGGCCGATCGAGAACATGGTCACATAGATGGCGACGTCGCGCAGGCGATAGAGGAAGAAGATGACCCCCAGCAGGAACAGCAGGTGGTCGTAGCCGGTGAACATGTGCTTGGCGCCGAGATAAAGATAGGGCCAGAACTGCACGCCGCGCGCGGTTTCAAGGAACGCGGCGTCACCCCCGGCCACGCCATGGGCAATGGCCGGGACTGCCGAGAACACCAGAACAATGAGAGCCAATGTCGGGGCAGCCGGCGCCGGATGGCCCAGCCGCCCGAAGGGTGCGTACGGCCGAGCCTTCGCGGTCATTCCTTGAGGAAGTCCTCGATGCGGTCGAAGTCGAAATATTCGAACGGCGTGCGATAGGTTTCGTGGCAGCTGTCGCACATGACCTCGAGCTCCTCGACGCGTGCCAGCATCTGGTCGGGGGTAGCGTCGGCGGCTTCCTGGGCCTTGAAGAAAGCGGCGTAGGACAGGTCGCGGAAGGTGGTGAAATCTTCCCAGACCTTGGCATTGGCCAGCGACACATGCAGTGCGTCGGCCTTTTCGGCTTCCTCCGAATAGGGATTGGCCTCGGCCCGGTAGAGGCTGGGCATGGCATAAAGGGCCGCGCCGATCGACTGCAGCCGGCCGCGCAGCTCCAGATCGTCCATGGGCAGTGTACCGTCGAGAATATCGTGCACGATGTCATTGTTGGCGCCGATGCTGTGCATCAGGAGGCGCCGGGCCAGCGTGCTGTCCTGCTGGCTGGTGAGCGCAGTCTCGGCGGGGCCCGGGGCGTTCTGCGCCAGGGCCGGCGGCAGCGCCAGCGTGCCCAGCACCATCACTCCGGCCAGGCCGGCAAAAAGCATGTCGCGACGCATCGCATACCCTCCTCGGTTTTGTTCGAGAAGACCAAGAAGGCCGGTGGGGCGTCCTGCACAATCGGCGGAAAAGCCTGCACCAGACGCACCTGAGCACCGCCGAAACGTGCAGGGCTGGGATCGAAACATGCAGTCCGCGCCGCCAGGAAGCGCCTAACCTTGCCTGGCAATGGCGAGGAGGAAACGCTGATGGATCATGCGCTGCGGCTCTGGCAATCCATGCCCTGGTTCGACGCGGCCGGGCGCTTCTCGTTTCTCAAGCTGGCGGTCCTTGCCGGCTGCTGCCTGCCGGGCCTGTGGATGGCGGGCGAACTCGGCTCCGGCACTTGGGACTTTCCATCGCCCTATGTGAACCTCATCTACCATTCTGGCCTCTGGGCCACCTATCTGCTGCTCGCCTGCCTGGCCGTCACGCCCATGCGCCGCATCACCGGCATGGGCCGGCTGGCGCAGTTGCGGCGGCTTCTGGGCGTCGCGAGTTTTTGCTATTGCGTGCTGCATGTCATTGCCTGGTTCGGACTGCGCGTCTGGGACTGGGCGGCCTTAGGCAGCGAACTGGCCGGGCGGCTGAGCCTGTGGATCGCCACCCTTTCCCTGCTCGTCCTGCTGGCGCTTGCCCTCACCTCTTTTGACGGGGTGATCCGGAGCATGGGCCAGCGCTGGAAAAAACTGCACACTCTCGTCTATGCGGCGGCGTTTCTCGCGGTGCTGCATTTCCTCCTCTCGCCCGGATCTCTGCAGGGCGTGCCGTTCCTGATGGCCGGCGCCTATGTCTGGCTGATGGGCTGGCGGCTGCTGGAGCGGCGGCGCCTGGGCAATGACCCCAAGGCGCTGGCGGGCCTTGGCCTTGCGGCCGCTGTCTTTGCCCTTTTGCTGCAACCGCTCTGGCTGGTGAGCGTCCAGGCCGGTCGCACCGGGCAGGACTTTTGGGCGGCGCTGGCGGACAATATCAACCCCGACCTCTGGATCTATCTCGGCGTGCCGCCGGTGGCCATGCTGCTGGCCTGGATGGCGGCGACTGTAACGATTGCAGCGCTTGCCCGGCGAAAGACATTACCAAAGGCGATATCCCGGTCCTGACGTAAACATGATCGTTTCATGCAAATGATCAGCAAGCTCCGTGCAGGGATATGCCGGTAACCCCTGAAATTATGGGATTGCAGCAAAGCGAGGGCTGCCCCAGCACGAATGACACTCAGACGCACTATATAGCCGAACCAATAAAAATATGAGTTTTGGTTATATAATTCTGATGCTGTGACGCGCTGCGAGGATTGCGGGTGGGAGACCGCAATCAGGCGCCGCCCCATCGGCGCCAAACGGGGGGTGGATACGGCTGACCACTCTCCGCGCAGTCATGTGGCCGAGGAGAGGAAATATCATGAAGACGAAGAAAGTCTTGGTGGCGTTTGCGCTGGGGCTGATGGTCGCTGTGAGCGGCCCGATGCTGACCTATGCGCAGCATAACCCCGAAGTGGTTGCGCCGCCGCGCGCGTTCAAGACCGCTGAAGAACACTACAACTACCTTCTGGCCCAGGCTCGTGGTGGCACCAAGCACACCTATGAGTCCGTTCCCAAGTGGGAAGGCCTGTGGGAAGCCAGCTACAACAACATTGCCATTAGTGGCGGTGTCAACCTTGACCTTAGTGGCGGTGTTTCGCCCTTCTTCGTTGGCCCCATTCCGCCCGGCGTGTCCGCTGGCGGTGAAGTGGCTGAGGGCGTGCTGACCCCCGAATACGAAGCCGCTTTCAAGCAGCGTCGTGAGCACATGCTGGCGTACAACGAGCAGCCCTATGACCGCCTGACCACCTGTGAAGCGCCCGGTGTTCCGCGCTGGCTGCTCGAGCCCTATGTCCGCGAATTCGTCAATACGCCGGACCAGTCCTGGTGGCTGAACGACCTGGCCAACGAAACCCGCCGCGTCTACATCAACCAGGAACACAAGAACATCGACGGCTCCCATTCGCCGACCGGTGACAGCATCGGCTTCTGGAACGGTGACAAGCTCATCGTCTGGACCAATGACATGTGGCCTGCCGACTACTTCCGCGGCTACCCGCCCTTCTCCAACGAGATGGAAATCATCGAGGTCTATGAACTCAAGACCCTCGACAACGGTATGACCCGCCTGGAAGCCCAGGTCACCTTCTATGACCCGGTCAGCCTGGTGAAGCCGCTGAGCGGTGTCTACACCTGGACCCGCGCGACCCAGATCGAGGACGCCGGCTACCGCATCCGTCACTGGAACTGCGATGCCAACATCCAGCAGAAGACGGAAAACAACGAGACCACGATCCGCCTGCCGGGCGAGAGCGGCAAGACCTGGCACGAGATGCGCAACCCGGATCTGCCGGCCGACCTGTCGGGTCAGACCAAGACCCCTGGCGAAACCGACTTCGACGACTTCTTCGGCGCTGCCGAAGGAACCGCACAGTAAAAGGACCCCTGCAGATGAAAAAGCAATATCTCGCCCTGGCCCTGGCCGCCGCGATTGGCGCGGCGTCCGCCACGGCCGCCTTCGCCCACCACAGCTTCTCGATGTTCAACCCGGACGTCGAGATCGTGCTCAAGGGCAAGGTCGCCCGCTGGGCCTTCACCAGCCCGCACACCTTCATGATGCTGCAGACCGAAGACGGCAAGGTCTGGGCCTTCGAGGGCTCCGCCCCTCCGGGCCTTCTCACCCGCAATCCCTCCATGAAGGGCGACACCTTCAAGGAAGGCGATGAGATCACCGTGGTGATGTGCCCGCTGCGCGACGGCCGCAATGGCGGCGCCTCCGGTCTGTTCATCACTGCCGATGGCACCGTGTACAACCCGGCCGATGCCGGCTGTCGCGCCAACCAGCGCGCCGCCGAATGGCCGACCTGGATCGAGAAGGGCTACATGTCCCTCGAAGAAGCCAAGAAGGGCGAAGGCATCCAGTAATCGTCTTGCAATCAGGGGTCGGAGACCGATGTCTCCGACCCCGTTTTTTCTGTCCGGGCAGAGGAGGATGCCCTCTAAATGGTTGAACTTCTTATAGAGCTGAGCCAATCCCCTCTCAGCCTGGCTATGGCCACGTCCCCATGGGTCGTGCCCACGATGCAATCCATTCACATCATGGCCATTGCCGTGGTCTTCGTTTCGGTGCTGATCACCGCGCTGCGCGTGGTGGGGGTCAGCTGGGGCGGCGTTTCCATCCGCCAGACAGTGGATCGTTTCGCCCCCTGGGCCTGGACGGCGCTGGCGCTGCTGGCGCTGACCGGCGTCATCCTGATCATGGCCGAGCCCATTCGCGAGCTGATGGCCATCTCCTTCTGGGTGAAGATGGCGCTGCTGGTGGCCCTGATCGTCATCTCGGCCCGCTTCATGCGCACGGTGCGTGTCAATGCCGGCCTTGCCGACACCGAGGCCAAGGGCACCCCACAGATGCGCGTCACTGCCATCGTGACGGTGGCCATGGTGGTGATCATCATCTTCATGGGACGCTTCATCGCCTATGACCCGCTGATCTGGGGCTCTGCATCCCCGATCGCCTCCATCTACGCCGGCTCGTAGGAGTGCTTGACATGGACTTCACTGCACTGCTCGAAAGCCTGCAATATTCCGACCTCGCCCAATGGGTGAATACCGGCGGCGCCACCTATCCGGTGGTGGAGAGCCTGCATGTGCTGGCGGTGGCCATGGTGTTCGGCACCATTCTCATCGTCGATCTGCGCCTGCTCGGCGTCGCCTCCACCAACCGTCCCTTCACCCGCGTCGCCCACGACCTCTTGCATCTGACCTGGATCGGCTTCGCCCTGGCGGTCACTTCGGGCATCCTGCTGTTCCTGCCCAATGCCACCAGCATTGCCATCAATGTCAGCTTCCAGGTGAAGATGGCGCTCCTGGTGCTGGCCGGGCTCAACATGTTCGTGTTCGAATTCGTCACCGCCCGTGACGTCAAGAGCTGGGACACCACCCAGCCACCGCCGAATTCGGCACGCATTGCCGGGCTGCTCTCGATCCTGCTCTGGGCTGCCATCGTGGTCTTCGGCCGCATGATCGGCTTTACGCCGGCCGCCGGTGCCGATCCCTTCGCCGCCCTCTAGGCCCTGTTCCCCGCTTCCGGCACCACTGTCTTGCCGGAAGCGACCCGTTCTCCCTGACGCCGTCAACTGCAACGCCCGGTTCTTGCGAACCGGGCGGTTTTCATTTTCCAGCAGGTGCCGAGATGCGGGCGTCTCAATGCTCCTTGCGGCGCAGGCGCACCACGACCTCGACGCGGTTGACCTCGTAGCCTTCGGGAATACCGGGCAGATCGGTCACCGCCAGAGTGTGGGCGGGAATATCGATAATCCGCGACTCTTCGGTGAGATAGAAATGGTGATGCCGGGAGGTATCGGTATCGAAGACGCTGCGCATGCCCTCGAAGGCCAGCTCGCGCACCAGCCCCGAACTCTGGAACTGGCGCAGCGTATTATAGACCGTGGCAAGGGACAATTCGTGCCCGGCCGCGGCGGTTTCGACATAGAGCTCCTCGGCGGTGACATGGCGATCCCGCCCGATCAACCGGTCGGCCAGATCGAGCCGCTGCCGGGTCGGGCGCATGCCGGCCATCCGCAGAATAGCGGTAAGGCAGGCGCGGCGGCTGCACTCGGTTGGCTCGAGAGCGGGCGCGGACGATTGGGAAGACGAAGAAATATCAGAATGCATGGGCAATCCTCCTGCCCATGACGATAGGCGTCGGCGCAAAGGCGAGCCTGCCCAAAGCGATTGGTTTCTTGCACAGGCAGGTATGGCGCGGCGGGCGCCTGCCGCGGCAGGCCGTAGAGGCGCCCGGTGAGCGGAGCTGGCAATGCAGCACCCGTCTTGCACAATCCGTGATCTCAGCTACTCTTGATGGGTTGGCCCCAAACAACACAACGGAAAAATGGTCACCGAGTGGAGGATGTCGAAGCGCCCCTTTGGGGTGGCGGAGACGCATGGCATGCTGGCATTGCCCGGCGTGCAAAATCAAAAAAGCAGTGATGGCCTCAACTGGCGCTCACTTTACATGTCGTCGCAGACGGAGAACCCCTTTCGCGGCTCGTTCTCTGCCCGTGACCCGCTGGTGGTGTTCCACCAGAAACAGATCATCGGCTATATGGACCTCAAGCGGGACAAGCAGGTGCAGGCCCCTGCCGGCTCGATCCGCTTCGTCGCGCCCGACGAGCCGTTCGAGGCGGAATTATGCGAACCGGCTGATACCGTCCATCTCTATATCCGCCAGGAAATCTGGAACGAAGTGGCGATGGACATGACCGGCAAGGAACCCTCCAGGGTCCCCTTCGACTCGCGCCTGCTCGAGGCCGAGCCCATGCTGGCCATGCTGTGCATGGCCGGCGTGACGGCGATGAACGCTGCCGACCCCGACCCGTCCTTCACCGATCATCTGGCACGGTGCATGGCCTCGCATATCATGGCCGTGCATCAGGGCGTCAGGCCGGTCTGGCGCACATCGGATAGCGGGCGGGTGATTTCGCCGGAAGTGGTGCGCGCCATCGACTATATCGAAGCCAATGCCGACCGCTCGATCGGGCTGCAGGATATTGCCGACGCCGCCTATCGCAGCCCGAGCCACCTGGCGCGGGTCTTTGCATCCGAAGTCGGCATGCCGCCGCATCGCTACCTGATCAGCGTCCGCATCAAGCGTGCCCAGCAATTGCTGGCGCGAACGAGCAAGCCGATTGCCGAGATCGCGCTGGATTGCGGCTTTACCCATCAGGAGCACCTGACGCGCATGTTCCGCCGTCACTTCCAGACCACCCCCGCTGCCTATCGCCGGGCGCAGCGGGCGGGCTAGATCATTTCAAACTGAAGTGGACTCAGGGCTCTTTCGCCTCCCTCCCCTCAAAGGGAGGGGGCGATGGAACTGCATCAACCAGAATGTGAAACGGTCTAGGCGGTTGCAGAGGCTATGCCGCGAGGGGACGGAATGTGCCATTGGTGTAGCACAGCACCCGATCGGCGATGTCTTCGAGCATGGCCCGGTCGTGGCTGACCACGACAATGGCGGTGCCGGAGGCGGAAGCGGCGGTCAGCAGATCGAGCACCTGGTATTTCGAAACGGTGTCGAGCGCGCTGGTGGGCTCGTCGGCCAGGAGCAATGCCGGCCGTCCGATCAGTGCCCGCGACACGGCGATGCGCTGGCACTGGCCGGAGGAGAGTTCGCCCGGCCGGCTTTCAGGGTCCAGCGTGGCGAGGCCCACTTGAGCGAGAGCCGCTAGTGCGCGGGCACGGCGCTCGCGGCCCGAGAGGCGCGGCAGATGCGGCGCCGTCAGCGGCTCGGTCAAGCTCTTCCAAATCGGCCAGCGGGCATTGAGACCGGCCACCGGATCCTGGAAGATCGGCATAACCGTGCCGGGCGCGCGGATCGCCGCATGCCGGGTAACGGCGCCGCTATCGGGTCGATCGAGCCCCGAAGCGAGGCGCAGCAAGGTGGACTTGCCGCAGCCGGACGGGCCGGTAATGCCGATGATCTCACCCGGAGCAATGGCGAGGTCGAGATTGTCGAGCACGGTGCGATTGTGGCGGCCGGCACCGAACCGGCGGGAAACGCCGGCGAGCGTCAGCAGCGGCGGCGTGGCATTGGCGGCGCGCCGGGCGGCAGACGGACGGGATTGAGCGCGCGGGCCGGTCAGCTTTTCAAGATCGAATGCCGTGGCGGGGCCGGTCTCCACGATCCGCCCGGCATCGAGCAGGGCAATGCGATCGGCATGGCGCAGCACCAGCTCGAGATCGTGGCTGATCAGCAGGATGCCGCTGCCTGACTGCTTGAGCATATCGAGAATGGCGTCAGCACGGTCGGCGTCGAGGGCACTGGTGGGCTCATCGGCGATCAATAGGGACGGATTGTGCGCGGTGGCCGCAGCGATGGAGGCGCGCTGCAGCATGCCGCCGCTCCATTGATGCGGATATTGCCACATGCGCTGGGCGGTTTCGGTGATCCCCGCGGTCGCGAGGCCATTCGCCACCGCATGCTCTGGCAGGCCAAGACCATGGGCATGCCAGGCGTCGGCAACGTGATCATGCACGGGACGCAGGGGATCGCAGGCCTGATAGGGGTCCTGGGCGACATAGCCGATGCGCCGGCCGCGCAGGGACCGCAGGGCCGCTTCGTCCAGCTGCAAGAGCTCGCGGCCTTCGAACGCGACAGCACCGCGCGCCGCGATGCCCTTGGGCAGGAGGCCGAGAATGGCGCGAGCCATGGTGGATTTGCCGGAGCCGGAGGGGCCGACCAGAGCCACGCACTCCCCTGCCCCGACGGAGAGGTTGACGCGATTGAGGGCGAGGCGTGCATCGCCATAGTCGACACAGAGATCGGTGAGGGACAAAAGGGTCATGAGCGGCCCTTGGGTTCGAGCACGTCGCGCAGCCCATTGCCGATGAGGTTGGAGGCCATGACCGAGGCGAAGATGGTGACAGCCGGGGCCAGCAGAAGCCAGGGGGCGATGGGGAAATAGAAGCGGGATTCGGCCAGCATGGCGCCCCATTCGGCATAAGGCGGCTGCACGCCGAGGCCGAGAAAGGAAAAGCCGGAAATGGCCGCGATCATGCCGCCCATGCCCAGGGTGGCGACGACAGCCAATTGCAGGGCGACGCCGGGCAGGATGTGGCCGAAGAGAATGCGGGGCCAGCCGATGCCGGCCATGCGCGCTGCGACGACATCGGGCCGCTGCCGCGCCGACAGGGTGAGCGCACGGGAGAGCCGGGCATAATAGGCCCAGTCGGCAATGACCAAAGCCAGCAGCAGGTTGAGAAAGCCGGGGCCCAGAATGCCGATAATGGCAAAGGCCAGCACCAGGCCGGGCAAGGTCATCATCACATCGACCAGGCGCATGAGCACGGTATCGACGATCCCGCCGGCCAGACCCGCTATGGTGCCGATAACGAGACCGATCGCAAAGATGGTGCCCAGCACCAGCGCCGCTGCGCCGATGGAACGATGGGCGCCGTCGAGCAGGCGCGAGAGCACGTCGCGGCCGGTGGCGTCGGTGCCCAGCCAGTGCGCGGCGCCGGGTGGCTTGAGGGTCGCGGCATAATCGGGCCAGTTTGGCTCATAGGGAGCAATGAAGGGACCGAGCGCTGCCAGGATCAACAGCGCCAGCGCCAGCACCAGCCCGGTGCGGAAACCGCCATGGGCAAGCAGGCGCGGCCAGAGCCGGCGCGATGTTCCCGGCGTCATGGCGATGGGGGCGGGACGGGCGACGGCGGCAAAGCGGTCGAGCAGGGTCATGCCGGACTCCGCAGGCGGGGATCGAGCAGCATGGCGACGATATCGACGAGCAGGCTGGCGGCGACATAGCTCAAGCCGCTCAAGAGCACAAAGCCCTGGATGACCGGATAGTCGCGAGCGGAGAGCGCCTGCAGCACATAGCGGCCGACACCGGGCCAGGTGAAGATTTCCTCGATGATCGGGGCGCCGCCAATCAGCGCGCCGATACTGATGCCGATGGAGGTGAGGAAGGGCAGCATGCCATTGGGCAGAGCATGGCGCAGCAGCACGCGCCAGCGGGTGGCACCGCGGGCGCGGGCGACGAGGGCATGATTGGCATTGCCGGCCTCGATCAGGCTGGCGCGCAGCAATTGCGTCCAGCCGGCGGCGCGATCGATGCCGATGGTGAGGGCGGGAATGAGCACGAGAGCCAGTGTGCCCTGCGGCAGGACCTTTCCGATGCCGGCGCCGACGACCAGATATTGCAGCACCAGCAGCGCGAAGACGAAGGTGGGAAGCGCCGCGCCGATCTGGGTGTAGAAGAGAATGATCCGATCGGGCCAGCGGTCACGCCAGGCGGCGGCGATGATGGCGAGCATGATCGAGAGCAGCACCGAGGCGGCGAGCGCCGTGCCCAGCAAAAGCAAGGTCGCGGGCAGGCGCTCGGCGATTTCGGCCAGCACCGGACGGCCGGTGCGGTAGGAGGTGGAGAGGTCGCCCCCCGCCACCTTGCCCAACCATTGCAGATATTGCAGCGGCAGAGGCTGATCGAGCCCCATTTCCGCCCGCAGATTGGCGATCTGCAGATCGTTTGGTTCGGTGATGTGCCTGGCCTCGAGGATGCGCATCACCGGGTCACCGGGGGCCAGCGGCAGCAGGGCCCAGACCAGCGTGCTGGCGACCAGGGCCGTCAGCACTGCCTGGAGCAATCGGCGAAGAATTGCTGCCGCCAGCGTCATGGTTACTGCGCCGGGCTCGGCTTGGTCTCCCAGGAGACGTGGTAGAGCGCGAAGCTTGGCTGCTGGCCGGCATAGAGATCGTTGACGACGATACGGCCCTTATGGATGGTCATGGCGAAGACATAGGGGTCCTCGTCCACGAGAATGGTCTGGATGCGCTCAAGGATGGCATCGCGGCGCGCGGTATCCACCGTGACCTTGAGCTCGGCGACCAGTTCCTGGACTTCGGGATTGTCGTAGCCGACAAAATTGCGGCTGCTGGCAGTGGTCAGGTAGCGGTTGAGGAAAGGCGAGGTAACACCCCAGCTCACCGTGCCTTCGCTGGAAATACCCAGATCCCAGCCCGGCGCGCCGCCGACCAGGGCGGCATAGACGTCATCGACCGACTGGATATTGACCACGATGCCCAGCTTGCGCAATTGCGCCTGCAGCGCCCCGCTCAGCGGCACCAGATCGGGTTGCTGGGGATAGATGATGAGATTGATGGTGAGCGGCTCGCCATCCTTCTTGCGCAGATCGCCATCCAGCACCCAGCCGGCATCATCGAGCAGCGCTGCGGCTGCCGCCGGGTCGGTCTCGTAATTCTCTACGGCCCAGGGGAAGCTGGCATTGTAGAGGCTGCGCGCCTGCTCGAGCGCCCCGCCAAAGACGGTATTGGCAAGTTCGTCATAGTCCACCGCCTTGAGCAGCGCCTGACGCACGCGCACATCGTCGAACGGGGCTTCCTTGATGTTCATGAAGCCCAGGAACCCGCCGGTGGAGGGCGTGCCGGAATTGAAGTGGATGCCGGGCGTGGCATCGACCACGGCGCGCGCGGCGATAGGCGGATAAAGGGCGATATCGGCCTCGTTGTTCTGCACCGCCAGAATGCGGGCATTGGGATCGCTGACAAAGCTGACAGTGACCCCCGGCAAGGCAGGCTCGCCGCGCCAGTAGTCGTCGTAACGGGTGGTCTGCAACTGATCGCCATTGAGCGCGGCGACCTGATAGGGGCCGGTATAGATGCCGGCGCCGACCAGTGCCGCCCAATCCTCGCCCACCGCATCGACGGCCTCGGCATCATAGATCAGGAACACGCTTTCATTGGACAGAATGCCAGGCAGTTCCGGCCAGGGCGCGGCGGTGCGGATGGTGATCTCGTGATCGCCGGTTTTTTCGAACACCGCCCCTTCCGGAACACTGCCCTTGGCCGAGTCCGAGGTGGCGAGCGCGCGATTGATGGCCGCCAGCACCGTGTCGGCATTGACCGGCTTGCCGTTCTGGAACGTCACTTCGGGACGGATACGAGCCACCCAGGTGGTGTCGTCCACGGCATCGAGGCTTTCGAGCAACCAGGGTTGGTTGGTGCCATCGCGCTCGAACTTCATCAGCAGTTCGGCGACGCCGAATTCCTGCATCCAGAAGCCGTCTTCCGACGGGTTCATCGACTCGATGTCGAAGGAGGTGACGATGCGCAACGGCGCCGGGCCATCCTGGGCCAGGACGGCGGTCGAGGTGAGGGCGAGCGCCAACAGGGCGGCGAGAGACGATTTGATCATGCGGATTGATCCTCATGGGACGGGGAAGGATGACGCGCGGCCTTGGCCGTGTGGATGAGCAGGTCGGGAAGCGTGCGGCCCTCGGCCAGCACATCGCCGACGAAACGGCGGACGCTGTCGGCATCGGGCAGGCGATACCATTCGCCGCGCGGATAGAGCGCCACCATAGGCCCTTGATTGCAGGGATAGAGGCACCCGGTGCGCGCGGTCAGGCACTCATTGGCAATGCCCTGCCGGGCGGTCTCTTCCTTGAGCGCATGCAGCAGCGAGGCGGCATCGCGATAGTGGCAGCGCGGGCCGGTGCAGACGAGCAGATGATGGGTGAAATCGGGCGGATCCTGCCAGCCGGGCTTGCCGAGCGAGGGTTTCACCCCCACCACCGGCTTGGCCTTGTCGATATTGGCGAAGGCCTGCTGCACCGCCTCGGTCATCACCAGGGGCGCAAGGCTGCTGTCCTGGCCGATCAGCAGCGACACATCGTCGAGCCCGCGCTGTTCGACCCAGCTGGCGACTGCGCCCGGCAGCCAGGCCAAGAGGCTCTCGGTGAAGGGCATGCCCAGCGGCTGAATGAGAATGCGGAGGTGGCCATCGCCATAAAGCGTATCGAGCGCATCCGGCAGCGAGGCGCCGGTGCCCTCGAGCCGGATGAGCAAAGAGGGGCATGGCGCCTCGGCCTCGGTCGCCTGGCGCAGCTCGGTGAGGCGGCGCTGGCTGAGATTATAGGCCGAGATGACGAAGAGGCAGGCATCAGGCTGCATGGACGCGGCCCCCCGGCAAAGCCACGAAAAAGGCGACAAAGATCATCCCCCGGTCGCGAACCGGCACGGTCGTCGTGCTACCCTGCATTGAGGCATTCCTCCGCCCGCTGTTCTGAAGACGCGGGTCCATTATAGGAATGGTTCACCAGCTTGAACCAAAAAACCTGCACAAAACTGCAGAATTTTTGACGCCGACCGCAAAACCCCGGTTTTCCGGGATTTTGAGCGATTTTGAGGCCGATGCAGTGCCTGGTGCCTGCCCGTTCCGTGCAGAGCAAGCAGGGTGTGGCGGCCCGGTGCGGCGTCGAACGCGGGCACCGCGTCCTTTACACGCATGCCAGTGGAATGGCCGCTTTGTGATTGGGTGGCTATGCTTGGGAACTTGAGCAGTGCCGGGCTTTACGGTCAAATCCTATCGGCGCACCGCCTCGGGTGGCGCAGGATCGTAAGGGCCGACACGCAGAACCGGCATACTCGCCCATAGGGGCCAACCAGAACGCAAGGGCCGCATCGATGACCTTCGGACTGACTGCAGAGATCCTGGCGCGCATCCAGTTCGCCTTCACGGTCTCCTTCCACTTCATCTTCCCGGCCTTTTCCATCGGCACAGCCAGTTTCCTGGCCGTGCTCAATGCGCTGTGGCTGTGGAAGCGGGACCCGGCCTATCTCAAGCTCTTCGAATATTGGAAGACCATCTTTGCCGTGACCTTCGGCATGGGCGTGGTGTCCGGAATCGTGATGAGCTACCAGTTCGGCACCAACTGGTCGGTGTTTTCCGAAAAGGCCGGCGCCGTCATCGGGCCGCTGATGGGCTATGAAGTGCTCACCGCCTTCTTCCTCGAGGCCGGATTCCTCGGCATTGCCCTATTCGGCCGCAAGCGCGTCGGCGACGGACTGCACATGGTGGCTGTCGCCATGGTCGCCATTGGCACGCTGATTTCGGCCACCTGGATCACCTCGGCCAATTCCTGGATGCACACACCCGCCGGCTTCAGCCTAGACGCCAATGGCGCCTTCATTCCCGAGGACTGGTGGGCGATCATCTTCAACCCATCCTTCCCCTATCGGTTGACCCATACCGTGCTGGCCGCCTTCCTCACCACTGCCTTCGCCGTCGGCGCGGTCGGCGCCTGGCATCTGTTGAAGGATCGCGAAAACCGGCAGGCGCGCATCATGTTCTCCATGGCCATGTGGATGGCCGCGATCGTCACGCCGATCCAGATTTTCGTGGGCGACATGCACGGGCTCAATACGCTCGAGCACCAGCCCGCCAAGATCGCGGCGATGGAGGGCCATTACGAAACCCACACGGATGGCGCGCCGCTGATCCTGTTCGGCATTCCGGACGATGAGGCCGAAACCACCCATTACGCCGTGGAAATCCCCAAGCTCGGCTCGCTCATCCTCACCCATTCGCTGGATGGCGAGGTCAAGGGCCTCAAGGAATGGGACCGCGCCGACCGGCCCCCGGCGCTCATCCCCTTCTTCACCTTCCGCATCATGGTCGGCATTGGCTTTCTGATGCTCGGGCTCGGCATGTGGTCGCTGTGGTCGCGCTGGCGCAAGACGCTCTACACCAATCGCTGGCTGCACCGCTCGGCGGTGGTGATGGGCGGCTCGGGCTTCGTCGCGGTGCTGGCAGGCTGGTACACGACCGAAGTCGGACGCCAGCCCTATACGGTCTATGGCCTGATGCGGACCGCCGACAGCCTTTCGCCGGTGGACGCGCCGGCGGTGGGCGCATCGCTCGTCGCCTTCGTCATTGTCTATTTCCTCGTCTTCGGCGCCGGGGTCTTCTACCTCTTCCGCCTGTTCCGCCGCCCGCCCATTCTCGATGAGGACCACGAACTGGACAAGGCGCCGCATCGCGCCGCCGGCATCACCCCCGGCCCGGCCCAGGAAGACCCGATCAAGGAAGGACTACGCCATGCCGATTGATCTTCCCACCATCTGGGCCGGCATCATCGCCTTTGCCGTCCTGGCCTATGTCGTGCTCGATGGCTTTGATCTGGGGATCGGTATTCTGTTCCCGTTCTTTCCGGCGCGACAGGAGCGGGACCTGATGACCAATTCCATCGCGCCGGTCTGGGACGGCAACGAAACCTGGCTGGTGCTGGGCGGCGGCGGCCTCATGGCTGTGTTTCCGGTGGCCTATGCCACCGTGCTGCCGGCGCTCTATATGCCCATTATCATCATGCTGTTGGGGCTGATCTTCCGGGGCGTGGCCTTCGAGTTCCGCTGGCGCACGCAGCGCGCCTCGCATTATTGGGACTATGGCTTCTGGATCGGCTCGACTCTGGCCGGCTTCACACAGGGTATTGCGCTGGGCGCACTGGTGCAGGGCATTACCGTGGTGGATCGGGCCTATGCTGGGGGCTGGTGGGATTGGCTGTCGCCGTTCTCGATCCTCACCGGCTTTGCCGTAGTCGTGGGCTATGCGCTTCTGGGCGCCTGCTGGCTCAATCTCAAGACGCTGGGCGCGGTGCAGGACAAGGCGCGCAAGCTCGCCAAGGGCCTGGGCATCGCCATGCTGGTGCTGATCGCCGCCGTGTCCCTGTGGAGCCCCTTCATCAATCCGGTCTATTTCGAGCGCTGGTTCGGCTGGCCGACGGCGTTCTTTTCCGCGCTGGTCCCGCTCCTGCTTGCGGTCTGTGCGTTCCTGCTCTGGCACGGCCTGACCAATGACAAGCACCTGCAGCCGTTCCTCGCGGCGCTGGGGCTGTTCGTCTTGAGCTTTGTGGGTCTGGGGATCAGCTTTTATCCCTATATCGTGCCCGGCAGCCTCACCATTGCGGAGGCGGCAGCGCCGGATTCCTCGCTGATGTTCCTGCTGGTAGGCGCTGTGATCCTGGTGCCGACGATCCTGGCCTATACCGGCTACGCCTATTGGGTCTTCCGCGGCAAGCTCGACCCCGAAGAAGGCTATCACTGATGCCAGACGTCCCCCGGCACCGCTATCTCTGGTTCTTCGGGCTGTGGATCGCCGGCGTGCTCTGCGTCACCGCCATCGGCCTCGTGGTCAAGCTGTTCCTGGCGGGGTGAAGCGGGGCCGCAAAGACCGGCGGGGTCTTTGCGGCTTGAGCGACTAAAATGGATAGTGCTGGTCGGGGTCTTCGACGGTAATCCAGCGCAGGTCGGTGAATTCGGCAATGGCGGCGCGACCGCCGAAACGGCCGTAGCCTGAGGCTTTGACGCCACCAAAGGGCATTTGCGCCTCGTCATGCACGGTCGGGCCATTGATGTGGCAGATGCCACTTTCGATCCTACGGGCGACGGCCATGGCGCGGCGAATATCGCTGGAAAAGACCGCCGCGGAGAGACCATATTCGGTGTCATTGGCGACGCGAACAGCTTCGTCGTCGCCCTTCACTCGGATCACGCTCTTGGCCGGCCCGAAGGATTCTTCGGCATAGATGCGCATCTGCGGCGTCACATGGTCGAGCAGCGTGGCTTCCATGATGGCGCCGTCGCGCTTGCCGCCGGCGGCGAGCACCGCGCCCTTGGCCACGGCATCCGATATCATTTCCTCGACGCGCTCGGCGGCCTGGCGGGTGACCAGCGCGCCGAGCACCACCTGGCCGCGCGGATCGCCCGCTGGCAGCGCCTTGGCCTTGGCGGCGAGCTTTTCGACAAAGGCGTCGGCAACCTTTTCGTCGACGATGATGCGCTCGGTCGACATGCAGATCTGGCCCTGGTTCATATAGGAGCCGAAGGCGGCGGCGTTGACCGCTGCATCGAGATCGGCATCGTCGAGCACCAGCAGCGGCGCCTTGCCCCCCAGTTCGAGCAGCACCGGCTTGAGATGTTCTGCCGCCAGCTTGGCGATGATCTTGCCGACCTTGGTGGAACCGGTGAAGTTGACGCGCTTGACCGCAGGATGGGCGATCAGGGTCTCGACCACCTTGGCGGCATCCTCTGGCGCGTTGGAAATCACATTGACGACGCCCTTGGGGAAGCCGGCTTCGCGCATCACCTGACCGATCAGGCGATGGGTGGCCGGACACAGTTCGGAGGCCTTGAGCACCACGGTATTGCCGCAGGCCAGCGGCATGGCGATGGCGCGGGTGCCCAGAATGATGGGCGCATTCCAGGGGGCGATGCCCAGACAGACGCCAGCGGGCTGGCGGATGCCCATGGAGAGATTGCCCGGCTTGTCGGAGGGAATAACTTCACCCGCAATCTGGGTGGTCATGGCCGCGGCTTCGCGAAGGATATTGGCGGCGAACATGGTGTTGAACCCGCCCCAGGGGCCGGTAGCGCCGGTTTCCGCCGTCACCAGGGCCATGAACTCGCCGGCCTTGGAATCCATGATATCGGCGGCCTTGAGCAGCAGCTTGCGCCGTTCATTGGGACCGGTGGCGCTCCATTTCGGAAAGGCGGCGGCGGCGGCTTCGACCGCGGCAATGGCATCCTCGGTGCTGGCAGCGGGGGCGCGGGTCGCCACCGCGTCGGTCACCGGGTCGATGCGGTCATAGGTGGCGCCGGTCTTGGCGGGGCGATCCTCGTTGTCGATCAGCAAATGAATGTCGTTCATATCAACCTCCCTGAAATTGCTTGGTGTGCCTAATGTCCGAATGTGTCGGATGGTTTGTGCCCGGGTTTCGCGGCGATATCGCGACCAGTGGCGAAATCGTCAGCCCGGACTGGTGCTGCGCCGGATGACCAGGCGCGGCGGCACCACGAAATGCTCGGCCTGGCTGCGCCCCTGTATCCGCTCGATCAGCAACCGCGTCGCCTGCAGCCCCAGCAGTTCGCCGGACTGGTCGATGCTGGAAAGCCCGTTCTGGGCGAAGTCGCAATAAACGGTATTGTCATAGCCGGCGATGCCCACATCCTCGGGAATGCGCAATCCCAGTTCGGTGGCGACGCTGATCACTTCGAGAGCAATGAAATCGGTCCAGCAGAAAATCGCATCGGGCCGGTTGGGTGCCTGCAGCATGCGGCGGGCGGTGATCTGCACGTCCCGCAAGGTCTGGGATTCCTGGACAATATTGATGGCGCTCCCCAGCCCCGCCTCGATCATGCCGCGGCGATAGCCAATCTCGCGCTCGGCCAGAATGGTAGAGGTCGTGCTCTTGAGGCCGATCATGGCGATGCGCTTATAGCCTGCCGCCACCATCTGCCGGACCACCAGTTGCCCGCCCTGCTGGTCGTTGTTGTTCACCGTGTCGAAAGTGGTGATGTCGGGCTCGTGGTGACCCACCGCCACCAAGGGCTTGCGCGCGGCGATGGCGTCGAGATTGGCGCGATCCTCGGTGGCGCCGATCAGGATGATCCCATCCATCTGTCGGTCGATCATGGCCTCGACAATGGCCATTTCGCCGGTGGCCGAGGACTGGCTGATGCCGATCAAAGCGCGATATTGCGTACGCTCCAGCGCATTGTTCACCCCGGTCATAATGTCGGAGAAAAACGGATTGCGGATGTCGGGCAAGACGAGACCAATGGTGTAGGTCTGGCCGCGCATGCCCCGAGCCGCGGCCAGCGGCCGATAACCAAGCGCATCCATGGACTGGCGGACTTTGGCGCGCAGCGTGTCGGACACGCCATAGGCATCGCGCAGCACCTTGGACACCGCCGCGACGGAAACGCCTGCATCTTCAGCCACTTCGCGGATGGTCACCCGCCGGTTGCCCTTATCCTTTTCCGTGCTCGCCACCAAAATTCTCCCCCCGCAAGACCCTGATTGCAAAGCCGGTTTTGCTGTCCGGACCGGGTCAATTGCGCCGGCCGACACCCTATCGCAAGAATCGCTATTGCCAAAAGGCAGAAAACGTAGAACGATACACGTAGAACATTCTACAAGACCGCGCTGGCGGCGATATCCGGGAGGAACGGCGTGAACGACGCAACGATTTCGCACATCCAGAACAGCGGCCCCGCCGCCATTGCCTGGAGCGCGCAGATGATCCGCCCGCAGGCGGATCAGGGCGTGGGGACGCCGGCCAGTTTCGTGGCCAAGTCGTTCACCCTGGACAGCGTCCGTGGCACGGAAATCCTTCATATCAGCGCTCTGGGTCTCTACCGGGCCTTCATCAACGGCCAGCGCGTCGGCAACGATCTGCTGACGCCTGGCTGGACCGCCTACGATGCCCGGCTCAGCTACCAGTCCTATCCGGTCGGGCAGCTGCTCAAGGCGGGTGAAAACCGCATCGAAATCTGGCTCGCCGATGGCTGGCTGCGCTCGCAGATGATGTGGGGGCAGCAGCCGATCTTCAACACCTGGGGCGACCAGATCGCGGCCATTGCCGAGCTGCGTGGCGCCGTGGGCATGGACGATGCCGTGCTGGTCACCGATGCCAGCTGGGAGAGCGGCGAGTTGCCGGTGCGCAAGTCCGGCATCTATTTCGGCGAGATCTTTGACGCCCGCATTACCCCGCAGGTGAGCGCCGGCACCGAAGCGCTGGCCTTCGACAGCGCGAGGCTGGTGCCGCACGAGACCACCCCGCCGCGCGAGCTCGAGCCACTGCCGGTGGTGCGCAGCTGGACCGATGCCGAGGGCCGCACCGTCTATGATTTCGGCCAGAATGCCGGCGGCAATGTCGCCATCACGGTGCAAGGCCAGGCCGGCGCCAAGATCAGCGTCGAGCATGGCGAAGTGCTCGACCAGGATGGCCAGTTCTACAACGGCAATTACCGCACCGCGGCCGCTCGGCTGGACTATATCCTGGCCGGTGGCGGGCAGGAACATTATCGCCCCTATTTCACCTTCCAGGGCTATCGCTATGTCCGCGTCACCATCGAGGGTGAGGCGCAGCTGCTCGATATCGTTTCGGTGCCGATTTCCTCGGTGTCGGAGGTCAAGGCAGGCTTTACCTCAGCCAATCCGCTGGTGAACCGGCTGTTCCTCAACACGCTGTGGAGCCAGCGCTCGAACTTCATCGACGTGCCGACGGACTGCCCGCAGCGCGATGAGCGGCTGGGCTGGACGGGCGATGCGCAGGTCTTTGCCGGCACCGCCTGCTATCTGGCCGATGTGCAGGACTTTTTCCGCAAATGGCTGCGCGACCTGATGGTGGATCAGCGCGAAGACGGGGCCGTGCCCCATGTCTGTCCCGATCCGACCCGTCTCAAGCCGCAGGACTATCCTGGCTTTTATGGCTCCACCGGCTGGGGCGATGCCATCTGGGTGGTGCCATGGCAGGTCTATCTGCATTATGGCGACACCGCCCTGTTGCAGGAAACGCTGCCGGCGATGACCAAATGGGTCGATTTCGTCTGGTCGATCAGCAATGGCCCGGTGGTGAAACCGCCGCGCAGCTGGGGGGCCCGCGGGTTCTCCTTTGGCGATTGGCTGCAGCCGGGAGGGCCGAGCGCCAAGCCCCTGCCCACGATCGGCGACGACGCTTCGGCCACGATCTATCTCTATATGGCGGCCAGTCGGGTCGCCGAGATTGCCGGCATCATCGGCGACACGGCCACGCAAACACGGCTTGCCGCCATGGCTGCCGAGGTCAAGGCCGCCTTTGCGCGGGAATTCATCACCGCCTCCGGCCGCCTCGCCTATGACGACCAGACCTCCTACGCCCTGGCTTTCGTCAACGACCTCATTCCCGAGGACAAGCGCGACGCCGCCAAGGACTATTTCCGCAACGCCATCGCCCGCACCGACGGGCGGATCGGCACCGGCTTCATCGGCACGCCGGCCCTGTTGCCGGCGCTGGTCAAGATCGGCGATCCGAGCCTGGCCGCTGACGTGTTTCTGCAGGAAGAGGTGCCGGGCTGGCTCTACCAGGTCAAGATGGGCGCCACCACCATCTGGGAGCGCTGGGATGCCATCCAGCCCGATGGCACGATCTACAATCCGCAGATGAATTCCTACAACCACTATGCCTATGGCGCGGTGTGCCAGTGGCTGCTGGAAGCGATTGCCGGGTTCCGCCCCGATGCCAATGACCCGGGATTTGCCACGGTGGTGTTCGAGCCTGTCATCGTGCCCGAACTGTCGCCGGTGACGGCGCATCATGACAGCCCCAAGGGCCGGATCGAAGCGCAATGGAGCGTCGACGGAGACGCCGTCCACTACCAGTTCACCGTACCTCAGGGCAGCACCGGCCGCCTCGTCATTGCCGAGGCCTATCGCAATGCCAGCCTCGACGGCCAGGCCGCCAGCGGCACCGTCACCGGACTGGCGCCCGGCCGGCATAGTCTCGAATTCAGTTATTCGCCCCAGCGACGCACCAAGTCCGCGGGGCCGAACATCAACGCGCGCACGCCCTGATCAAACGGCGACGCGACAACCACGGTCCGGATGGCGGACCAATAAGGGAGGACTATCTATGACCAAGACCAATCGCAGAGCCCTGCTGGGTGGGCTTGCCGCGGGCCTCATGGCGCTGACCGCGCTGTCGGGCGCCGCCTATGCGCAGAGCGTGACCCTGAGCTATCTCATTCCCAGCGGCGCCGATGGCGTGGCCGTGGCCGAAGAACTGGTCAAGGCATTCGAAGCCAAGAACCCCGATATCAAGATCGAGATCGAAACCCGCCCCGGCGGCTCGGAAGGCGACAACCTGGTCAAGACGCGCCTGGCCACCGGCTCCATGGCCGACATCTTCCGCTACAATTCGGGCTCGCTGTTTCAGGCCATCAACCCGGCCCAGTTCCTCGTCGATCTCAGCAACGAGCCGTGGGAAGCCGATATCCAGCCGTCCTTCAAGCAGGTGGTGACGGCGCCCGATGGCACGATCCGCGGCGCACCGATGGGCGCGGCCATGGGTGGCGGCATCTACTACAACAAGAAGATTTATGAAGAGCTCGGCCTTTCCGTGCCCAAGACCTGGGACGAGTTCATGGCCAATAACGAAAAGATCAAGGCGGCCGGCAAGGTGCCGGTCATCCAGACCTATGGCGATACCTGGACCAGCCAGCTCTTCGTGCTCGCCGACTATTACAACGTCGCGGCCAAAGACCAGTCCTTCGCCAATCGCTATACGGCGGGTGAGGCCAAGTTCGCCACCGATCCCAATGCGCTGCGCGGCTTCGAAAAGCTGCAGGCCGCCCATGATGCGGGCTTCTTCAACGAAGATTTCGGCGCCGCCAAATATGACGACGGCATCCGCATGGTCGCCAATGGCGACGGCGCTCACTACCCGATGCTGACTTTCGCCACCACGGCGATCGCGCAGACCGTTCCCGACAAGCTGGCCGATGTCGGCTTCTTCGCCCAGCCCGGCGACGACGCCACCCTCAATGGTCTGACCGTGTGGATGCCCGATGGCATCTATATTCCCCAGACAACCGCCAACCTGGATGCGGCCAAGAAGTTCGTCGCCTTCGTGGCCAGCGTCGAGGGCTGCGAGGCCCAGACGCGCGCCGGTGGCGCCAGCGGTCCCTATCTCGTCAATGGCTGCACCCTGCCGGCTGACATTCCGCCTGCCGTCTCCGACATGCTGCCCTACTTCGCCGAAGGTGGACAGAACGGCCCGGCGCTGGAATTCCTGTCCCCGATCAAGGGTCCGGCGCTCGAGCAGATCACCGTCGAAGTGGGCTCGGGCATCCGCCCGGCCGCTGACGGCGCTGCGCTCTATGACGAAGATGTGCGCAAGCAGGCTCAGCAGCTCGGCCTTCCCGGCTGGTAAGCCGTTAGCCGGCCATTTGGCTCCCTCCCACCCTCCCCTTGCGGGGAGGGTATCGGAGCTTGACCCCCAAGGGTCCTGAGGCAAGGTATGGAGGGGGTGGTATCGCACTGCCCCCTCCACTCTCCCCCAATTCCTCCCCGCAAGGGGAAGCGTGGCTATCGACCTGAAATCCCGACAGTGGATATGGTTAGAGGAAGCACACCGATGACGACATTGTCCCAGGCCAGTGGCCCACCCCTGCCCAAGCGCAGCTCGACCTATCCGATGTGGTTCATCACCCCGGCGGCGGTGATCTATTCGGTCCTGTTTCTCTTTCCCACATTCAGTTCCGCCTGGTTCAGCCTCACCCGCTGGAACCTCTTCAGCTCGACCTTTATCGGGCTCGACAATTTTGCCCAGTTCTTCCGCGAACCGTTCCTGATCAAGGGCCTCGTAAACACTGTCATCTTTGCGGTGACCACGTCGGGCCTCAAGGTGGTGCTGGGGCTGGCGCTGGCCATCCTGCTGACCTCGCCGCGCGTCTGGCGCGATTGGCTGCGCTCGGTGGTGTTCTTTCCCGTACTGGTCTCGACGGTCGGGGTCGGCATCACCTTCACCGTGCTCATGCATCCGACCCAGGGCATGATCAACGAGGGCCTGGCCCTTATCGGCATCAAGGGGCCGGGCTGGCTCACCGACCCGAACCTGGCACTCTTCTCGGTGGCATTGGTGGATGTGTGGAAGGGCGTGGGCCTGGCGACCGTCATCTACATCGCCGGCATCGTCTCCATCCCCAAGGACTACTACGAGGCGGCGCGTATCGATGGCTCGACCCCCTGGCAGAGCTTCCGCTACGTCACCCTGCCGCTCTGCCGCCCGGCCACGGCGACGGTGGTCACGCTGTCCTTCATCGGCGGGCTGCGCACCTTCGATCTGATCTGGGCCATGACGCGCGGCGGGCCCGGCTTTGCTTCCGATACCATCGCCTCGGTCATCTACAAGCAGTACCAGGCCGGCTTCTACGGCCTGTCGACTGCCGGCAATGTGGTGCTGTTCATCCTCATCGCCCTATTGGTCATTCCGCTGACCATGTTCCTCAACCGCCGGGAGGGCCACCAGTGAATTTCCTGCGCAAATACTGGCTCAACGCCGTCGCTGTCGTGGTGTCGGCAGTGGTCTTTCTCGTGCCCTTCGTCTTCATCATCCTCACCGCCGTCAAGGACAAGCAGGAGGCGGCGCTGCTGGACTTCGCCTGGCCGACGGGCTTTCACCTCTGGGACAATATCGTCGAGGTGATCACCACGCGAAACTGGATGCTGGTGACGGCCTTCGTCAATTCCACCATCCTCACCGTGGTGAGCGTAACGCTGCTGGTGATCTTTGCGGCCATGGTCGGCTTCGTGCTGCAACGCCGCAAGACCAAGTGGAACGGGCTGATCAACTTCCTGATCCTGGCTGGCCTGATGATGCCGCCGGCGGTGGTCCCTACCATCTGGCTGCTGCAGGGCATTGGCCTTTTCGGCAAGCTGCACGGGCTGATCCTGATCGAAGTGGCCTATGGCCTGTCCTTTTCGATCATTCTCTACCGCGCCTTCATCTCCACCATTCCGCGCGAACTGGACGAGGCGGCGATCATCGATGGTGCGCGCCCGCTCGACGTGTTCTTCCGCGTCATCCTGCCTTTGCTCTGGCCGGTGACCGTCACCAATATCGTGGTGCAGTCGGTCGCCATCTTCAACGACTTCACCAACCCGCTCTATTATCTGCCGGGCAATGCCAATGCCACGGTGCAGCTGACGCTCTACAATTTCCAGAGCCAGTACAACACCGCCTATAATCTGCTGTTCACCAACATCCTGCTGATCACCATTCCGCCGCTGCTCGTCTTCCTGTTCTTCAACCGGCAGATCGTGGCCGGCATGACTGCAGGCGCCGTCAAAGGCTGATCGCACGCGCTATCCAAGGAGGCTCCCATGGCCGGGCTCGAACTCAAGAACCTTCAGAAATCCTATGGCGCGGTCGATGTGATCAAGGGCATCGACCTCGAGATCGAACATGGCGAATTCGTCGTTTTCGTCGGCCCCTCGGGCTGCGGGAAATCCACCCTGCTGCGCATGATTGCGGGGCTGGAGGACATTACCGGGGGCGAACTCTCCATTGGCGGGCGGGTGGTCAATGCCATGGAGCCGCGCGATCGCGGCATCGCCATGGTGTTCCAGTCCTACGCGCTCTATCCGCATATGAGCGTCTACGACAATGTCGGCTTCGGGCTGATGCTGGCCAAGACACCCAAGGATGTGCGCGACGCCAAGATTCGCGAGGCAGCCCGCATCCTGCAGATGGAACATCTGCTCGATCGCAAGCCGAGCCAGCTCTCCGGTGGTCAGCGCCAGCGGGTCGCCATCGGCCGCGCCATCGTGCGCCAGCCCGAAGTCTTCCTTTTCGACGAACCGCTGAGCAATCTGGATGCGGCGCTGCGCGTGGACATGCGCATGGAGATCGCCAAGCTGCATGCCGAGCTCGGCGCCACCATGATCTATGTGACGCACGACCAGGTCGAGGCCATGACGCTGGCAGACAAGATCGTGGTGCTCGATGGCGGCGTGGTGCAGCAGGTGGGCGCGCCCATTGAACTCTACCAGCGCCCCGCCAATCTGTTCGTGGCCGGGTTCATCGGCTCGCCGCGGATGAATTTCGTGCCGGTCGCAGTCGACAAGATCGAAGGCGAGACGATCACGGTCAGCGGCAAGGACGTGGTGAGCGTACCGGTCAAGATCGGGGCGGCCAATGCGCGGCCGGGCGAGGCCCTGACCCTGGGCGTGCGTCCGCATGATCTGGTGGTCGCGCCGTCCGGCGCCATTGTCGGGCGCGTCATCATGGTCGAGCGGCTGGGCAATGAAACCATCGTCAACCTGGAACTGCCCTCGGGCGCGACCTGGCTGGCGGTTCTCGATGGCGACCAGGTGCTGACGCGCGGGGAAAGCCTGGCGCTCGATGTCGATCCCACTCGCGCCCTGCTGTTCGACCAGCCCGGAAACGCGCTGGCTGCACGCGGCTGATCCACAGAGCTCAGAACACCGGCCCGATGGTGGTGAGCAGATTGTCATAGGCGACGCGGATGGCCGGCCGCGCCTCCACTTCCGCGCGCGACACCGGGATGGAGCGCGCCAGATAGCTATCCTGCCGCGCCCGCACCTGGGCTGCCATGTCGGGCGCATAGAACAGGATATTGTTCTCGAAATTGAGATAGAGGCTGCGGAAATCCATATTGGCCGAGCCGACCAGCGCCAGGCTCTTGTCGACCACGAGGGTCTTGGCATGCAGCAGGCCGCCCTGGAACAGGTGCAGTTCGACCCCGGCGGCCAGCAATTGCTCGAAATAGGCGCTGCTGATCGAGGAGATGGCGCGTGAATCGTTGCGCGCCGGTAGGATCAACGTGGTTTTGACGCCCCGCCTGGCGCAGGACAGGATGGAGGCCAGCAGCGAGGGATCGGGCACGAAATAGGGGGTGGAGATCACCGCCTCGCGCAGCGCGCTGCCCAGCACGGCGACGAACACATCCGACATGGCCCCGCGCGGCGACAGCGGCCCGGTGCCGAAGGCGATGGCGGGAAAGCCTGGGGCGTCAGCCGCTTCCGGCGCGTCGTCGAGCAGTTCGGAAAGATCCTCGCCATATTCGATCAGCCAGGTGCTGGCGAAGACGCGCTGGTTCTGGCGCACCACCGGCCCCTCATAGCGAATGAGGATATCGACCCAGGGCGCGAATTTGGGCTTGATGCGGAATTCGGGATCGGCGCAATTCTGGCTGCCGCAATAGGTGATGGCATTGTCGACCACCACGATCTTGCGGTGATTGCGCAGGTCCGGGCGATTGGCCGAACCGACCAGTAGGGGCAGCGACGGCTTGAGCGAGATGCAGAGGCGGATACCGGCATCCTTCATGGCCCGCCAGTAGTCCGATGCGATCAGGGCGCGCGATCCCAGCGCGTCGACACCGACCCGGCAGATGACGCCACGCGCCGCCGCGCGCTTGAGCGCTTCCACCACCTTGAGCCCATTGGTGTCGGTCAGCCAGATATAGAAGCTGATATGGATGGTGTCCCGGGCGGCATCGAAATCGGCCACCATATCGTCGATCGCCGCATTGGAATCCATGGTCAGCCGGGCGCTGTTGCCGCTGGCAGTGGGGCAGCCGCTGAGATGCTCGCAGGCGGCGAAGGCGGGGCGAAACCGTTCGGGCACCGATTTCCGGCCCGCCGTTTCGTCCTCGGTCAGGGCCACATTGGCGAGCTGGCGCTCGATGAGGTCGGCAGCCCGGCGGAAGCGCCGCGCCATCCACGGCTCGCCGAACATGAAATAGGCCGCCACCCCGACAAAGGGGGCAATGATGATCAGCATCAGCCAGGCGATGCGGCCGCTGGGCGTGATATCGCCATTGAGCAGCACCCGGATGACCGCGATGCCATGCAGCGCGGCCCAGAGGGCGACGGCGATCAGGTGAAGCGGCATGGACATCTCCGGAATGGCCGGCTTGGACGCTGGCCCTGTCGCGCAAGCAGATCGCGCGGCGCGGCGCACGTCAATCGGCTGGCGCCGGGAAAAATCGCCGTTCCGGCATAAGGTTGCATCGGGCAGAGCACCAACCAGACCGCCCCCTCAGCGCCTCACGCCCAGCCGGGTCATTTTCTCGCTAAGCGTGCGTCTTGGCACCTGCAGGGCCTCGGCGGTGGCGGCGATGGAATCGCCGTGTCGGACCAGTTCGGTTTCGATCAGGTGTCGTTCATAGGCGGCGACGCGTTCGGCGAGGCCCCCCGTCGCTTCAGGCATTGAGGCGTCGGCCGGGCCGATCATGGCGGCCAGCGAGCGGCCCGAAGCGTCGAGCCCGATGGCAAAGCGCTCCGCGGCAGCCTTGAGTTCGCGCACATTGCCGGGCCAGCCGTGGCGTCTTATGGCGTCGAGATCGGCCGGGTGCAGGCTCGGCGCCGGACGATTGAAGCGCTTGGCCGCCGCGCCGAGGAAATGGTGGAACAGCAGCACGCAGTCGTCGCCCCGCGCTCGCAGCGGCGGCAGGGTCAGGGTGGCGAGGTTGAGGCGATAGTAGAGATCGGCGCGGAAGCGGCCAGCCATGCTTTCGGCCGCCAGATCGACCTTGGAGGCTGCGATGATCCGCACATCGAGCGGGATCTGCTTGTTGGAGCCGACGCGCTCCACCACCCGCTCCTGAATGACGCGCAAGACCTTGGCCTGCGCCAGAAGCGGCATGGATTCGATTTCGTCGAGCAGCAGCGTGCCGCCATTGGCATATTCGAATTTGCCCACCCGCTGTGCCCCCGCGCCGGTAAAAGCGCCGGCCTCGTGACCGAAGAGTTCGCTTTCGATCAGCTCGGCGGGAATGGCGGCGCAATTGACGGCGACGAAGGGCGCCTTGGCGCGCGGGGAGAAATCGTGCAGGCACCGCGCCACCACTTCCTTGCCGGTGCCGGTTTCCCCCAGAATGATGACGTCGGCGGGGATATGAGCCAGCTCGCGCACCATGTGGCGCAGCCGTTCCACCGCCTCGGAACTGCCGACGAGGCGCAGGGCGAGTTCGGCATCGCCGCCATCGAGTTGCCGGCGCAGATCGGCGATTTCGCGCTTGAGGCCGGCTTGTTCGGCTGCCCGCTTGATGCTGGCCACCAACTCGTCGGGCACATAGGGCTTTTGCAGGAAGTCGAAGGCGCCCTGGCGCATGGCTTCCACCGCCATGGGCACGTCGCCATGGCCGGTGATGAGAATGACTTCGGCCGGCACCATGAGCTCGCGCACCCGGCGCAGGAGGTCGAGCCCGGATAGGCCGGGCATGCGCACATCGCTCAGGATGACATGGGGGCGGATGGCGTCGAGCCGCGCCAGCGCCGAGGCGGCATCGGGCGCGACATGGGTCGCATAGCCGGACAGCCGCAGCCACTGCTCGAGCGCGGTGCGGATCATTTCCTCGTCGTCGACGATGAGCACGCTGGGTTCAGTCAATTTGTTCTCTTTCGGCGGCGTGGGCGAGGGGCAGCGTCAGGGTGAAGCTGGCGCCATGGCCGGGTGGGCTGGTGACGGTGATGGTCCCGCCCATGTCCCGCACCAGCCCATAAGAAATGGAAAGGCCCAGCCCCAGCCCCTCCCCGGCGGACTTGGTGGAATAGAAGGGATCGAAAATGCTGGTCAGGGCGTCGGGGGCAATGCCGGTGCCGGTGTCGCTGACCGAAAAGCGCGCCGCACCGTCAGCATCGGTCACGGCGATGGACAGCACCCGCACGCTCTGGCCCGCCATGGCGTCGGCGGCATTGGTGAAGAGGTTGATGAGCACCTGTTCGATATGGACGGGATTGCCGGCTACCTCGACGGGAGGGAGCGGGCGGCGATACTCCACCTCGATCCCCAGCGCCCGCAGCTTGTGATCGACCAGGTCGAGCGCATTGGCAATGACTGCGCCCGCATCGGCCTGCATGGGCGCCGCGGTCTGCTTGCGCGCAAAGGTCTTGAGGTGCCCGGTGAGCCCGGCCAGCCGGTCGACGATGCGGTCGATATGGCCCAGAACCTGGGTGATATCGGCATCCTGCCGGCGGGCGGCCAGCAGTTTGGCGCTGGCCAGATGGGTGGTGAGCGCGGCCACCGGCTGGCTGACTTCGTGCGCCACCCCGGCCAGCGCCTGGCCGAGGCTGGCCAGCTTGGCCGCCTGCACCAGATGCCCCTGCACCGCCCTTTCGGCCGCCTCGGCACGGATGCGTTCGGCGATTTCTGTGCGCAGCGCCTCATTGGTCACATGCAGGTCTTCGGTGCGCTCGGCCACGCGCTGCTCGAGCTTTTCATGGTCGGCGAGGCGCTGGGCCAGCATGCGGCGGCGTTGCAGCAGGAGCGCGACGATGAGGAACAGGGCGGCAATGGCGAGAGCGGCGGCGAGGGCGGCAATCCAGGCGTCGCGAAACAGCGGCCAGGCCGGGGTGAAGGAGATGATGCGCCATTGATGCATGGGCAGGCGCATTTCGTCGACGACGAATATGCCGCTGGTATCGGTGCTCTGGTCGGCGATGTAGGCGAAATCCACCCCGCGCGAGGGCCAGATGTCGACGGCCACCGGGGTTTCGCGTGCGCCCTTGGGCCCATAGCGCAATTGCGGTGCGATCATCGCGAAAGTGCCCGCCGGCAGCGGGGCGATCGGCCGATAGCGCCAGTCGGGGCGGGTGGAGAGAATGGTGATATTGTTGAGATCGACAATGCCGATCAATTCGCCCGAGCGCCACCAATTGGCTTCGATCTCGCCGAGATTGATCTTGGCCACGGCGACGCCGAGCGGCCCATTCTCGCCATCGATGCGCCGTGCCAGAAAATAGCCCGCCACGCCGGTGACCGTGCCCACGGCATAGAATTTGGCATCCCCGTCATACATGGCCTCTTCGAAATAGGGGCGGTAGGCCAGGTTCTCGCCGACAAAACTGTCATAGGCCCACCAGTTCGAGGCCGCGACCACCTGGCCGTCGGTGGCCATGACGAAGATTTCCCCTGCCCCGGCCGTGTCGTTGAGGCGGGAGAGAAAGGCATTGGCGGCCTCCCGGGTCTCTGCATTGCCCGGATCGAGCAGCACGGCGCGGGTGTCGCTGGCCAGCGCAATGCTGGAGGGCAGATAGTGAAAGCGCTCGATGATGGCTTCGAGGGTGCGGTCGAACAGCGCCAGGCGCCGGTCGGCCTGCTGCCCCGCGGTGCGCAGGCCCGCCGACAGCGTCAACTCGAACACGGCCCAGCCGGTACCGAGCACCGCCACCAGCGCCAGGGCGAACAGGATCACGCTGCGCTGCTTCAGCCTTTCGCGAATGCCCAAGGCGCCTCCGGCAAGATATTGCCAAGCCATCGCGCATATCCTGGCAATTTTCCGCCAAACTTGCCAGAGTGATTTGCAAAAAACGCAGGCCAGCCTTGCAAATCGCACTTGGCACGGGCTTTGCAAGATGGACAGCGAGCCGGCGGAGGAGCCGGAGCGAATGTTTTCGGGAGGAACGCAATGAAGTCGATTTTTGCCGCCGGCATGCTGGTGACCATGGCCCTGTCGGGCACCGCCCTGGCGCAGGATTATCCCACCAAGCCGATCACCGTGGTCGTGCCCTTCTCGGCCGGCGGCCCCACCGACACGGTGGCGCGTCTCGTCGCCGAGGCGATGAGCCAGGATCTGGGCCAGCAGGTGGTGGTGCAGAATGTCGGTGGTGCCGGCGGCACGCTCGGTGCCGGCCAGGTCGCCACCGCGCCCAATGACGGCTACACGCTTTTGCTGCATCACATCGGCATGTCGACCGCGCCGACCCTCTATCGCAGCCTGCCCTATGATCCGCTGACCGATTTCTCCACCATCGGGCTGATCACCTCGGTGCCGATGACGCTGGTGGCGCGCAAGGATTTCGAGCCCAATACCATGGCCGAGCTGCTCGACTATGTGAAAGCCAATGGCGAGAACATCACCTATGCCCATGCCGGTATCGGCTCGGCCAGCCAGCTATGCGGCATGCTGTTCATGGAAGCGGTCGACACCCCGATGACCACCGTGCCCTATCAGGGCTCCGGCCCGGCCATGACCGATATCATCGGCGGGCAGGTGGACCTGATCTGCGACCAGACCACCAATACGACCAGCCAGATCCTGGCCGGCGAGGTCAAGGCCTATGGCGTCACCTCTTCGACCCGCCTGCCGACCCTGCCGGAGCTGCCCACCACCAGGGAAGGCGGGCTGAGCCTCGAAATCGGTGTCTGGCATGGCCTTTACGCCCCCGCGGGCACAGACCCGGCCATCATCGCGCGGCTGGAGGCATCGCTGCAAAAGGCGCTCACCAATGAATCGGTGACCACCCGCTTTGCCGAATTGGGCACCTATCCGGTCACCGCTGCCGAAGCCACGCCCGAGGCCCTGACGCAGACCCTCACCAGCCAGATCGAACTCTGGCGCGCGGTGATCGAAGCCGCCGGCGTCTATGCCGACTAAGTCCTGACAGCGGCCGCCTGCCCCATTGGCGGGCGGCCGCATGATCCGGCACAAGCCAAACATCATGGGGAGGACGGCGCATGGCCGTTAATGCTTCGACCAAGGAATTGGTCTCGGGCGGATTGTTCGTGGCCTTTGGTGCCTATTTCACGCTGGAATCGCTGAGCTACGAGATCGGCACCGCGTTCCGCATGGGCCCCGGCTTCATGCCATTGCTGCTTGGCGGCGTCCTGTGTGCCCTCGGGGTGGCCGTTGCCATCAGCGGCCTGGGCAAGCCCGATACCGAGGAGCGCGATCCGCCCTCCTGGCGCGCCATCGTGTTGATCCTGGGCACCATCATCTTCTTCGCCCTTACCATTCGCGGGCTTGGCTTCATTCCCGTGGTCTTCGTCTCGGCCTTCGGCACCGCCATGGCCAGCCGGCAGAATTCGCCTCTGTTCGCCGCCATTCTGGCGGTGGGCCTCACCGTCATGTGCACCCTCATCTTCGTGGTCGGCCTCGGTTTTCCGGTGGCTTTGTTCGGCCCCTGGCTCGGTCAATAGGAGCGGCCCATGGATATCATCGCCTCGCTTGGCCTGGGCTTTTCCGTCGCCCTGGACCCCATCAACATCTTCTACTGCTTTGTCGGCGTGCTTCTGGGCACCCTGGTGGGCGTGCTGCCCGGGATCGGGCCCACCGCCACCATCGCCATGCTCCTGCCGATCACCTTCTCGCTATCGCCCGCCACGGCGCTGATCATGCTCGCCGGCATCTACTACGGCGCCCAATATGGCGGCTCGACCACAGCAATCCTCATCAACCTGCCGGGCGAAAGCTCTTCGGCGGTGACCGCCATCGACGGCTATCAGATGGCCAAGAAGGGCCGGGCCGGACCGGCTTTGGCCACCGCCGCACTCGGCTCCTTCTTCGCCGGCACCGTCGGCACGCTGCTCCTGGCCTTCTTCGCTCCGCCCCTGGCCCGCGCCGCGCTCAATTTCGGCGCCCCGGAATATTTCGCTTTGATCGTTCTGGGCCTGCTCGTCTCCATCGCCCTGGCCCATGGCTCGATCCTCAAGGCCCTGGCCATGATCGTTCTGGGCCTCCTGCTCGGCATGGTGGGGCAGGACATCTATACCGGCCAGCCACGCTTCACCTTCGGCCAGCGCGAGCTCTATTCGGGCCTCAACTTCGTCTCGGTGGCCGTCGGCATTTTCGGCGTCGCCGAAATCCTGCGCAATCTCGAGCTCGAAAAGGGGCGCGAGGTCATGGTCAAGGCGGTCAAGAATCTGTGGCTGACCAAGGAGGATTTCCGCCGCTCCACCGGCCCGGTGGTGCGCGGCACTGCGCTCGGCTCCATTCTCGGCATCCTGCCGGGTGGCGGGCATATCCTGGCCTCCTTTGCCTCATACTCGGCTGAAAAGCGCCTGTCCAAGCATCCCGAGGAATTCGGCCATGGCGCCATCGAAGGGGTGGCGGGACCGGAATCGGCCAATAATGCCGCCGCGCAAACCAGCTTCATCCCGCTGATGACCCTGGGCATTCCCGCCCATCCGGTGATGGCGCTGATGGTGGGCGCGTTCATTCTCCAGGGCATTACCCCCGGCCCCAATGTCATCAACGACCAGCCGGCGCTGTTCTGGGGCATCATCGCCTCGATGTGGATCGGCAATATGCTGCTGGTCCTGCTCAACCTGCCGCTGATCGGGCTGTGGGTGAAGCTGCTTTCCATCCCCTATCGCGCGCTGTTCCCGGCCATCGTGCTGTTCGCCTGCATAGGCTGCTACTCGATCAACCAGAACATCTTCGATATCTACGCCATCGGCTTTTTCGGCATCCTGGGCTATGTGCTGATCCGCTTCGGCTGCGAGCCGGCACCGCTGCTGCTCGGCTTCGTGCTTGGGCCGCTGCTGGAAGAGCATCTGCGCCGCGCCATGATCATCTCGCGCGGCGACCCGATGGTGTTCCTCGAGCGCCCGATCTCGGCCACGCTGCTGGGCCTGGCCCTGCTTGCCGTCATCATCGCGGTCCTGCCCTCCATCCGCAGGAAGCGCAAGGAAGTGTTCGTCGAAGAGGATTGATCCTCCCCGCCTGCGCCCTGCCCGGCTTTGTCCGTCGGGCGCAGGCATGACCCAGCCAATGACCGGTCCATAGGCGGCTTGCGGACCCTGCCGCCCGCTTCTACGATCCGCCGAGCAAGAGGCGGACCAAAGCGATGAATTCCTACGACCTGCACAATCAGACGGCCATCATTACCGGCGGCGCGCAGGGCATCGGCCTGGCCATCGCTGCCCGGCTTGTCGCCTCGGGCGCGCGGGTCAGCCTCTGGGATATCGACCCGCCAGCGCTTGCCGCGGCCACGGCGCGCCTCGGCGATGCCGCCTCGTCCCTCGTGGTCGACATCGTCGATGGCGATGCGGTGGCCAGGGCCGCCGCCGAAGTCGCGCAAAGCCATGGAGGCATCGACATCCTCGTGCATTCGGCCGGTATTGCCGGCAAGAACGCGCCGCTCGACGAATATGACCCCGCCGAGTGGCGACGGGTGATCGACATCGATCTCAACGGCACCTTCTATGTCAACCGCGCCGTCGTGCCCTTCATGAAAGCGGCCAATTACGGGCGCATCGTCAACATCGCCTCGATTGCCGGCAAGGAGGGCAATCCCAATGCCGCCGCCTATGCCGCGGCCAAGGGTGGCGTCATCGCCATGACCAAGGCACTGGGCAAGGAACTGGCCAAATACGACATCGCCGTCAACGCCATCACGCCGGCCACGGCCAAGACGCGCATTCTCGACGAGCTCAAGCCCGAATTCATCGACTATATGCTCAGCCGCATCCCCCGCGGCCGGTTCCTCGAGGTCGAGGAGGCCGCCAGCATGGTCGCCTGGCTGGTCAGCCGCGAAAACAGCTTCACCACCGCCTCCGTCTTCGACCTCTCAGGCGGCCGCGCGACCTATTAGGGCATTTCAAACTGAGCCGGACCCTCAGTTCTGTCGTCTCCTCCCCGTTGCGAGCAGTGCCATCGCATATTGTCCTGGGCTCTGGTCCTCCACGAGCGAAAGCGCGACTTGGCGCCTCGTATTGTCCCGGCGTTTCCCCTCCACCGTTCCGCCCTTGGGCTCGATCCGAGGGCCAATCTCCGCCTGCACCGGTACTGTCTGGCGGCCCGCCGACAGGCCCTCGGGTCAGGCCCGAGGGCGGCGTGGTGCGCGTTTCATCTGTCGCGCCAGAACCCGACTACTGCCTTCCGAGGGCATGATGGTCCTATGCGATAGCCCTCCCCGCAAGGGGGAGGGAGTTCGGGCTGCGTGTTTGGCAATATGTCACCTGGCACTCGATGCGGCTCCTCCCCCTTGACGGGGGAGGCCGGGAGGGGGTGTGGAGCACGCTCAAACCCATATGCGATAGCCCTGCCCTCAAGGCTGAGCGAGGCGAAATGGGCCGAAGGCCAACTCAGCTTGAAATGATCTAGAGCGTTTCACGTTCTGGTTGATGCGGCGCTATCGCCCCCTCCCCTCAAGGGGGAGGTGTTCACTTTGAGCGCGTTGGGAGGCGCTTCTTAGCCCTCGGCTCCGGCTCTCCCTCCCCCCTTCTACAGGGGGAGGTTAGGTGGGGGTGCTGCAGGTTCAGCAAACTCCCATCAACGAACGGAGTCCTGGAGGGTTCAGCACCCCAATCCTCAATCCCAGTCCATTCGAGCACCACGCAAATCCGTGTTGCCAATTTGTTCTGGTTTGCTATCATGCGGATCGGCCTCGTGCTGCTCGTCTTTGCTGTGGAAGCGGTGATGGCGCGCCCGTGAACCGGGCAGGGCGGTGGTATAGCGGGGTGGTCGGTCCAATTCGGAAAGCTCGGACATGCTCAACGCGCTGTCGGTCCGTAATATCGTTCTTATCGATCAACTCGATCTGGCGCTCGATGCCGGGATGACGGTGCTCACCGGCGAGACCGGAGCCGGAAAATCCATCCTGCTCGATGCGCTGACGCTGGCCTTGGGCGGTCGCGGCGACGCTTCGCTGGTGCGCCAGGGGCAGGACAGCGGGCAGGTGGTGGCCGTGCTGGAGCTGGCGGCCGATCATCCGGCGCGGGCGCTGCTGCGCGACAATGCCATTGCCGACGACGAGGACGTCATCCTGCGCCGCGTGCAATTCGCCGATGGCCGGACCCGCGCCTTCATCAACGATCAACCGGTATCAGCCTCGCTGCTGCAAAAGGTGGGTGGGCAGATCGTCGAAATTCACGGCCAGCACGACGACCGGGCGCTGGTCGATGTGGCGACACACCGCGCGGCGCTCGACGCTTTCGGCGAGCTGGCCCCGCACGCCAATGCGGTGCGGGAATGCTGGGCGGCCTTGGCCGAAATCCAGCAGTCCGTCTCCGAACAGCGGACCCTGGTGGCCGAGGCCATCGCCGCCGAAGAATATGCCCGCCACACCGTGGACGAGTTGGGCAAGCTCAAGCCGGTGCTGGGCGAAGAGGACGAACTGGCCGAGCGCCGCCAGCAATTGCAGCAGGCCGAAAAGGCCTCCTCCGACGTGGTCGAGATCGACGATATCCTCAATGGCGCCAACGCCCCCGGTCCGGCACTGGCGGGGCTGATGCGCCGGCTGATCCGCAAGGTGGATGGCGGCGCCTCCCTGTTCCAGCCGCTGGTCGAGGCGCTCGATGCCAGCCTGATCACATTGGATCGCACCACTGATGCGCTCGAAGAGCTCAAGCGCGAAATGGCCTTCGATCCGGCGGAATTGGAGGCGGTCGAGGAGCGACTCTTCGCCCTGCGCGCTGCGGCGCGCAAACACCAGACCAGCTGTGATGGCCTGGTCGAGGTCTTGGCCAAATATGAGGGCGATCTCGATACGCTGCAAAGCGGGGAAAGCCGGTTGCGGGCGCTCGAAGCCGAGGAAGCGACGGCGCGCGCCCGCTATCGCGAGGCGGCCGATATTCTCAGCACTGGTCGCAAGAAGGCAGCCAAGGCGCTGAGCAAGGCCGTAGAAGCCGAATTGCCCGATCTCAAACTGGGCGCGGCCAAATTTATCGTCGATCACCAGATCGACGGGGAGCGGGTGGCCGCCACCGGTTTCGACCAGATCGCCTTCCACGTGCAGACCAATCCGGGCACCGCGCCCGGGCCGCTGCTCAAGGTGGCCTCGGGCGGCGAATTGAGCCGCTTCCTCCTGGCGCTCAAAGTGGTGCTGGCCGATCGCGGCTCGGCGCCGGTGCTCATTTTCGACGAAATCGACACCGGCGTTGGTGGTGCCGTCGCCGACGCCATTGGCCGCCGCCTGGCGCGGCTGGCCGGCACCGTGCAGGTGCTGACGGTCACTCATGCGCCACAGGTGGCGGCGCGGGCCAATCGGCACCTCTTGATCGAAAAGCAGATGGTCAATGAGGGCGCCTTCATGCGCACCCATGTCCGCCCGCTCGACAAGCCGGCACGCCAGGAAGAGGTAGCCCGCATGCTCGCCGGCGCCGAGATCACCGACGAAGCCCGCGCTGCTGCCAAGAAATTGCTTGGGGCTGTGGGATGACCTTTCTTCGCTCTCCCCTTGCGGGAGAGGGTGCCCGAAGGGTGGGTGAGGGGTTGCTTTGATTGCCCTAGAGGACCAAGCATCGTAGACCCCTCATCCGGCGCTGTGCGCCACCTTCTCCCGCAAGGGGAGAAGGCAAGGCTGTTCAATGAGTGATCCCATGTCCGACCTTTCCTCAAAAGACGTTGCCGACCTTTCCGAGGACGAGGCGCGTGCCGAGCTGGAGCGGTTGGCCGCTGCCATAGCAGCGGCAGACATTGCCTATCACCAGAATGATGCGCCCGAGATCACCGATGCCGAATATGACGCGCTCAAGCGCCGTAACGACGCCATCGAAGAGGCTTTCCCGGAACTGGTGCGGACCGACACGCCCACCGGCAAGGTTGGCGCCGCCCCGGCCGAGGGCTTTGCCAAGGTACGCCACGGCGTGCCCATGCTCAGCCTCGCCAAGGCCTATACCGACGAGGATGTGACCGACTTCATCGAGCGCGGCCATCGCTTCTTCCAGCGCGACGAGGGGCTGGCCCTAGCCTTCACGGCCGAGCCGAAGATCGACGGGCTGTCGGCTTCGCTGCGCTACGAAAATGGCGTCTTCGTCCAGGGCGCGACTCGCGGTGACGGCACGGTGGGCGAGGACATCACCGCCAATCTCAGAACCATCAAGGATATTCCCGAACGCCTCGCCGGCTCTGGCTGGCCAGAGGTGATCGAGATCAGGGGCGAGGTCTATATGACCTATGCCGAGTTTCAGGCGCTCAAGGAGCGCTCGGCCGCCATTGGCGGGCAGGACTATGTCAATCCGCGCAACACCGCCGCCGGTTCGCTGCGCCAGAAAGATCCTTCGATCACCGCCAGCCGCAACCTCAAATTCTTTGCCTATGCCTGGGGTTTTACCAGTGCCGATCCGGCACCGACCCAGTTCGAGGCCGTGCAGAAATTTGCCGAATGGGGGTTCAAGATCAGCCCGCTGATGGTGCGCGCCACTTCGGCCGAGGAACTGATCGCCCATTACAAGACCATCGAGGCCCAGCGCTCCTCGCTCGGCTACGATATCGACGGCGTGGTCTATAAGGTCGATCAGCTGGAGCTGCAGCGGCGCTGGGGGTTTGTGACCGGCGAGCCGCGCTGGGCCATCGCCCACAAATTCCCCGCCGAACGGGCCACGACCGTGGTGCGCGGCATCGATATCCAGGTGGGCCGCACCGGCACCCTGGCGCCGGTGGCCCGGCTCGATCCGGTCAGCGTCGGCGGCGTTACTGTGGTCAATGTCACCCTGCACAATGAGGACTATATCAAGGGGTTCGACAGCAAGGGCGACCCCATCCGCGACGGCAAGGATATCCGCATCGGCGACACCGTCGTCATCCAGCGCGCCGGCGACGTCATTCCGCAGATCGTCGATGTGCTGATCGAAAAGCGCCCTCCTGAGGCGCTGCCCTATGAAATGCGCGACACCTGCCCGGTGTGCGGCTCGCCCGCTGTGCGCGAGGTCAACGAAAAGACCGGCAAGGCCGATTCGCGTCGTCGCTGCACCGGCGAACTCAGCTGCCCCGCCCAGGCGGTCGAGAGTCTCAAGCATTTCGTCTCCCGCGGGGCGCTCGATATCGAGGGGCTCGGCGCGGAAAATATCGAATTGTTCTTCTCCAAGGGCCTGCTTGGTACGGCTGCCGATATCTTCACCCTGCGGGACCGCCGCCCGGCCGTGCAGCAGGCTCTTGCCGAGCGGCGCGAGGAGCAGGCGCGGGCACGTGAGGCAGCCTCGGGCAAGACGCGCAAGAATGTGCGCAGCGTCGAGGACCGCAATTACGAGGGCCTCGACAAGCTCTTTGCCGCCATCGACGCCCGCCGCGAGCCCGAACTCGATCGCTTCATCTTCGCGCTGGGCATCCGTCACATCGGCGAAACCACTGCCGCGGCCTTGGCGCGCAATTTCGGCACCATCGAGGAGGTCATCCGCGTCGGCAAGGAAACCGCCGCCGCGGCGGACCCGATGGCCGCCTTCCCCTCGATCGACGGCATTGGCGGCACCGTGGTCGAGGCACTGGTCGACTTTTTCGGCAATGAGCGCAATGACGCGGTGCTCGATGCACTGCTGCTGCAGGTCAAGCCGCAGCCCTATGTGGTGACCATTTCAGCCGACAGCCAGATTGCCGGCAAGACGGTGGTGTTCACCGGCTCCCTCGAAAAAATGACACGATCTGAAGCCAAGGCTATGGCCGAACGGCTCGGCGCCAAGGTCGCTGGCTCGGTGTCGGCCAAGACCGATATTCTGGTGGCCGGGCCCGGTGCTGGCTCCAAGCTCAAGTCGGCCGCGGCGCTGGGCGTCGAGGTGATCAGCGAAGACGAGTGGTTCGAACGCGTCGGCAAATAGTTTTGGGAGGGTGAAGATGCGCCTGGTTATGGGAATGGCGCTGGCGGCAGTGATGGCCCCCGGCGCAGCGATCGCCAGCCCCCTGGGCGAGAAATTGCCCGACCTGCTCTATGCCGGGACTGCCACCGCCGAGCGCGACGCCTATGCCACCGCCTGCGACGAGGGCGACGCGGAAGCCTGTTTCGGCGTCGGCCTCATCGATCTCATCCTCACCGCCGAGGGCTTTTCCCAGGCCCTCTATCGCCACGGTGCCACCGCGCCCGACATGCCGGCGGCGGCCATGCTGCTGGGCATTGGCGAGGCGCAGGTCGCAGCCTCGGGCAATCCCGACCCCGAGCCGCTGACCTATGATGGGCTGCGCCAGGTGCTCGACGATTTCGTCGGCGGGCTCGATCAGGCGCAGCAAGGTTTTGTGCTGGCGGCGGAATTCGACGACGACTTTGTCCTGCTCATCGATCCGCTGCGTGTGCGGCTCGACCTCAATGGTGACGGCACCTCTTCGGAGGGCGAAACGCTGGCGCTGCTGCTCAGAGATGCCATAGAGCTGCCGCAGGGCAAGACCAAGGACGGGCGGACAGCGCCTGTCGATACCACGATCGGGTTCGACCGCGCCGATGCCCTTTGGTTCGCTGGCTATACGCAGATCACCGCGGCGCCCGTCGATCTGCTCCTGGCCCATGATTTTTCCCAGTTCTTCGACGCGGCGCTGCACCGGGTGTTTCCCCGCGCCGGCCTGCCGATGCAGGATTTTTCCAAGCCGCGCGGCACGCTGATGATGGACGCCGAAAGCGACGGGTTCATAGCCGATATGATTGCGGCCATCCACACGGCGTCCTTCCCAGTGGAGGATAGTGCCCGTCTCGCCGGCGTGCTCGAGCGCATGCGCAGCGTCACGGCGCTGTCGCGGCGCAATTGGGAAGCGATCCTCGCCGAAACCGATGACAATCGCGAGCTGGTGCCCTCGCCGGCCCAGACCTCGCTGGTTCCCGGCATGGCCGTGACCCAGGAGATTGTCGATGCGTGGATGGAAACGCTCGACACCGTGGACCAGATCCTGGCCGGTGATCTGCTGATCCCGCATTGGCGCTTCCGCCAGGGGTTCAGCCTGCCGGCCTATTTCGAAACGGCGACCGAAACTGACCTCATCATGCTGCTGACCGGGCAGGGGGCCTTGCCCTTCCTGCGCGACGGGCCGGTGGCCGATGAACAGAGTTTTGTGGCCGGCAATCGCGTCTTCGGCGACAACTGGCCGAATTTTATCGTGTGGTTCAATTGATGCGCCGGCTGCTGGCCCTCGCCATGGCGCTGGTGCTGGCCGTACCGCTAGCGCTTGCCGGCGACCGGAGCGATCCCGCTGCTGTCGTCGAGCAATTCTATGCCGGCTATGCCCAGATCAACTACGATGGCAGTGACCACGCCTTGCGCTCGGCCGCGCTCAATGCGCTGGTCGAAGAGAGTAACCGCCTGCAACTCCAGGGCCTGCCCGGCGCGCTCGATTTCGATCCCTTTCTCGGTGCCTATCCCGGCGCGGTGGTCACCCATGAAATCGGCGATATCAGCATGGATGGTGAGACCGCCGCTGTCGATGTCGCCTTTCACAATGATGGCGTGCCGGGCACGGTCACCGTCGAACTGGTGCGTGAAGATGGCACCTGGCGCATCGATGATGTCGTCTCGACCATGGCCGGCAAATCCTATCGCATGACCGATCTTTACGCGGCCGGCTTCGCCCGCGCCGCGCAGGCCGCAGCAGCGGCCCCAACAGTCCCTTAACCCCCTGGAGTCTCCAATGCGTCTTGTTTCCCTCGTGACCGGATTGTTCCTGGCCTTTGGCAGTCTTGCCAGTGCCCAGGCTTATGACACGCCCCAGGCCCTGCTCGAGGCCTTTTACGAGCCCTATTTCAGCGACAATTTCTACGACGACGAGTCGGTGTTCCGCTCGGCTGCGCTCAACGCCCTTTACGATGCCGATGCCAACAGCACGCCGGAAGGCGAAATGGGCGCGCTGGACTTCGATCCCTATGTCGATGGCCAGGACTATATGCTGTCCGATCTGGTGATCGGCACACCGGAAATTTCTGGTGACACGGCAGTGGTCGAGGTGGACTTCAAGAATTTCGATCAGCCGATGACCATCTACTACGATCTGGTCAAGGAAGATGGCGGTTGGAAGATCGACGACGTCTACCGCACCGATGGCGAATATCCCTACCGCCTGAGCGAAATCTTCCTCTCGGCGCAGCCGGCGCAGTAGCGGCGCTTGGCCTTCGGGCCGAGCCGGGACAACCCGCCCCCATGGTGTCAAGCCGGCGAAGGCCGGGATCCATATCGAGTTCTGGGTGAGATGTTGCCAAAAGCGCCGCCCGAACTCCCTCCCCTCTTGAGGGGAGGCCTGGGGTGGGGGGATGAGAGCCCGGTGCCAATTCGCCATATACGATAGCCCTGCCCTGAAAGGGGCAGGCGGCGATGGAGCCGCCCGCAAAAGGTTTCACGTGAATCCGCGCCGGGGTGGGACCGGCGCGGGGTTTGCCTCAGTGGAACTGGGCGGTTTCGGTGGATTCGGCCATGGCGGTGGTGGCGCTCTGGCCCTCGCTCACCGTCATCGAGACGGCGTCGAAATAGCTGGTGCCCACTTCGCGCTGATGGCGGACGGCGGAGAAGCCGTGTTTTTCCGCCGCGAATTCGGCCTGTTGCAGCTCAGAATAGCCGGCCATCCCCCGCGCCTTGTAGTTCCGGGCCAATTCGAACGTGGTGAGGCTGAGATTGTGGAAGCCCGCCAGGGTGATGAACTGGTATTTATAGCCCATGGCGCCCAATTCGCGCTGGAACTTTTCCATATCGGCCTCGCCCATATGCTTGGCCCAGTTGAAGCTGGGCGAGCAATTATAGGCCAGCATCTGCTCGGGATGCTCCCGGCGGATGGCCTCGGCGAATTTGCGCGCTTCGCCGAGATCAGGCGTCGAGGTTTCGCACCAGATGAGATCGGCATAGGGCGCATAGGCCAGGCCCCGGGCAATTGCGCAGTCGATGCCGCCCTTGAGCCGATAGAAACCTTCGGCGGTGCGCTCGCCGGTGACGAAAGGCTTGTCGTAATCGTCGATATCGGAGGTGATCAGCCGCGCTGCCTCGGCATCGGTGCGCGCCATGATCATGGTGGGCACGCCCATGACATCGGCAGCGAGCCGGGCGGAATTGAGGGTGCGGACGAACTGGCTGGTGGGCACGAGAACCTTGCCCCCGAGATGGCCACACTTCTTTTCGGATGCAAGCTGGTCCTCGAAATGCACGGCAGCCGCGCCGGCCTCGATCATGGCCTTCATCAGCTCGAAGACGTTGAGCGCGCCGCCGAAACCGGCTTCGGCATCGGCAATGATGGGGACGAAGAAGTCGAGATCGGTGGTCGCAGTGCCATCAGCCTTTTCCATGGTCTGGATCTGGTCGGCGCGCTGCAAGGCCTTGTTGATGCGCTTGACCACGGCCGGCACGCTGTCGACCGGGTAGAGCGACTGGTCGGGATACATATTGCCCGAAGAATTGGCGTCAGCCGCAACCTGCCAGCCGGAGAGATAGATGGCTTTCAAACCGGCCTTGACCTGCTGGACGGCCTGATTGCCGGTAAAGGTACCGAGCGTGGGCACAAAATCCTCACTGTGCAGCAGCTGCCAGAGCTTCTGCGCGCCGTTCTCGGCCAGGGTATGGCGGATGGGCAGGGAGCCGGCGAGGCGGCGCACATCGGCGGGCGTATAGGTGCGGGCAATAGTCTTCCAGCGATCCGGGGCATAATCCGGCGTCGGGAAGGCTTCGGGCTTGTGTGGCTTGTCGAGCATGTCGGTTCTCCTCGAATTTGGACATGGCTGCGCCGGTCCGTCCGAAAACGGCTGGCAATGATTCACGTGGAACTTTTGGGTTGGGGGCGCGGCGGTTAGCCGGCGACGCGGCGGGAGAAGGTGGCCGCGATCATGCCGGCGCCGGAGAACAGTTCCTGCGCGTCTTCGCCACCAACCAGGGTGAACTGGTGCCGACCGATGCGGCCGGCAATCGCATAGCCCTGGACGTCGAGCCCGCGAGCCTTGAACTGGGCCATGGCCTCGTTGGCGGTGGGGGCAATGATGGTGATGTATTCGTCGCGTTCGGCGGTGATGGGGGACATTGGAATTTCTCCTCGCTGGTTGATGTAAATATTTGACAACCGGCAGAAGAATGCAAGAAATAGCCTGAACACCGCCTGTAAACCTGTAAATCGGCGGTCAATTCCGGAGCGTAGTTCTGTAAATTCTGTAAATCCGGGGGCGGAGGAAAACATGGTCGATACGGCAGAAAGCCAGATCGGTGGCCGCATCAAGCGGTTGCGGCGGCAGCGGCGGCTGAACCAGGCGGACCTGGCGGCGGCGCTGGGGATTTCGCCCAGCTATCTCAACCTGATCGAGCACAATCGCCGCAAGGTGACGGTCCCCTTGCTGTTTTCCATCGCCGGCTATTTCGGGGTCGAGCCGGGCGAACTGGTGGACAGTGACGAGGGCCGGTTGGCCGGCGACCTGATGGAAGCGTTCGGCGACGATCTCTTCGCCGATAGCGACCTCACCAATCTCGAAATCCGCGACCTTGCCACCGCCAATCCGGCGGCGGCGCGGGCGGTGCTGAAACTTTATGATCGCTATCGGGTGCTGGCGTCCGGGGGTGAAGCGCCGCGCCGGGACGGGGAGGCAGAGCCCTATCACCTGGCCACCGACGCCATTTCCGATTTCCTTCAGGAAAACGCCAATCATTTTCCGGCGCTGGAAGATGCGGCCGAAAGGGTGCGCGTCGATATCGACAATTCCGGCGACAGTTTCGATCCGGCCATCCGCACCTATCTCTTCAATGTCTTCGGGCTCGAGGTGCGGCTGGCCTCGCTGCCGCATGGCATTGCCCGCCAGACCGATCCGGCGCGGCGACATCTGCTGGTGTCCGACCTGCTCTCGGCGGAAAGCGCCAATTTTCTTCTGGCCCAGCAATTGGGGCAAATGGCGGCAACAGCCGAAATCGAGGCGGTGATCGCGGCCGCCGAATTGCCGGAGGGCGATGCGCCGGCCCTGGCGCGCAATGTGCTCTCGGCCTATTTCGCGGCGGCGCTGCTCATGCCCTATGCGCCGTTTCTAAGGGCCTGTCGCGACTATCGCTATGATATCGAACGGCTGGGCCGGCGGTTCGGCGCCAGTTTCGAGCAGGTCTGCCACCGCATGACCACGCTGCAGCGCAAGGGCGCCTCGGGTATTCCCCTGCATCTGGTGCGCACCGATATCGCCGGCAATATTTCCAAGCGCTTTTCGCTGTCCGGCATTCACATTCCGCGCCATTCCGGCGCCTGTCCGCGCTGGAACATCTATGCGGCCTTTCTGGCGCCCGAGCGGATCAATGTGCAGCTGAGCCAGATGCCGGACGGACAGAAATTCTTCTGCATTGCCCGCACCATCACCAAGGGCGATTATCGCTACAACGCCCCGCGCCGCTATCTTTCGATCGGTCTCGGCTGCGCCATCCACCATGCCGGCGAGATGATCTATTCGGACGGCATGGATCTAGGCAGCGCCCAGCAGGTGGTGCCCATCGGCGTCGGCTGCCGCATCTGCCCGCGCATGGAATGCGGACAAAGGGCGCATCCGCCGGCCGACCATCGCTTCCGGCTCGATGACAATGTCAGGCCCGAAAGCCTATATGCGCGGATGGGCTAGCGGTAGCGCGGGGTACCGACAGCAGAATCTCGACTATCAAAACCGGCTGCTTTCGGCAGTGCCGACGTCGCTGGCGCGAAACGGGGTCAGCGCGCGGTAGCGCGGGACCAGGGCGACCCCGGCATTGCTGTTACTCGAGCACCATGGAAAAGATGGTCAGCAAGGCAAATATGGCAGCGACGCTGATTTGAGCCCACCGCTTGGGCACCGTGATTCCCAGCGCCAGCAGCACGAAGATCAGCCCGTTGATACCGAAGAACATCGGCGTCATCGGCAGTTCGGCAAAGCCTTCCTTGATCACCAGATTGGCCATGTCGAGAGAGTGGCTGATCAAGAGCGCGCCATAGAACCAGTACCGGCGGGCCACAAAATATTCGTAGTGGTTCTCGGCGCCGTCATTGGACTTGATTTCGTCCGGCAACAGCACCGCAGTCATGAACAGATAGCTCGAGCAATAAAGGATCTGGTAGAGATAGAGCGGATAGCTCCACTGCACCTTGCCGAAGGTCTGCGCCTCTTCCCACCAGAACACCGATATCGCGCCGAACAGAAAGAAAATCCACAGCGCGTGGACGATATTCATCCGATATTCCTGCGGATGCTGCACGAACTTGGCGAGGCCGCTGAGCAATTTGCCCACCGCCAGGCCCAGGATCATGCCTGAGATCAGGCGCACATAGAGCGAGAGATCGGCAACCGGTTCCATGGGCGAGGCTTCCTTTCGCGCTGCACACCCCCGCTCTGCTAGCCGATTGTGTGGGAGTTCTGCAACAGTGCGCAATGAGATCAAATTGTGGCGAGGAACTGCCCAATTCGTGCCACGTTAAGGATAACAAGCGTAATCACGAGGTGACTGCGCACCGATTTGCGCGCGCTTCCCCGAAATGCCTGCCCCGAGGTCCCTGTATTGATTTCCCGCCGCCTTTTCCTGCTTGGCATTTCCGCCACCGCCCTGTCGGCCTGCTCCACCACGCGCCAGCCCGTGGTCGTCGAACCGACCTTCGATCCCTATTACGTGCGCATGTATGGGCCGGTTACCGATGAGCCCTACATGGTCGCCGCCATGGACCTGCGCCGCGTCGACCCGCAATGGTGGCGCCAGGAAGTGCCCTATATGACCACCGAGCGTCCTGGCACGCTGGTCGTCGATACCCCGGCGCACTATCTCTATCTGGTGCTCGAGGGCGGTCGCGCCCTGCGCTACGGCATCGGCGTCGGCAAGGACGAGGCCCTGGTGTTCCGCGGTAATGCCACCATTGGCCGCAAGGCTGCCTGGCCGCGCTGGACCCCGACCAAGTCGATGATCGCCCGCGAGCCCGACCGCTACGGCCCCTACGCCAATGGCATGGGCCCCGGCCCGGAAAATCCGCTTGGTCCGCGTGCCCTTTACCTCTACAAGAACGGCGCCGACACCCTGTTCCGCATCCATGGTACCACCGAGCCCTACACGATCGGCACCAATGTGTCTTCGGGCTGCATTCGCCTCATGAACCAGGACATTATCGATCTCTACGCCCGCGTCCCCGTTGGCGCCCGCGTAACAGTGATCAACGCCTGACCCCATTCTCGAATTGCTGGTTGCGGTTCATCCGTAGTCACCCGCAGCCAGCACCCAAAGCACCGCCGGTCACCCCGGCGGTGCTTTTTGTTTATCGGTGGTCCAGAACTTGGTGCAACAGCACCAATCCGCCCTTGGGCCTGGCCCGAGCGCCTGTCGGCTAGCCACCATGCAGCCCTGGCGCAAGCGTCGGGGCTTCGGCTCCCGCTCTCCGTTTCGGGGGCAGTCCCCTTTTGGGCGCATTTTATAACCGGTCTCGGCGCTCTTTCGCCTCCCTCCCCCTTGAGGGGAGGGAATGAGGGAGGGGGTCCATCAGTGGATCGCTAAATGACCCCCTCCCCGGCCCTCCCCTCAAGGGGGAGGGAGTTCGGGCTGCGTGTTTGGCAATATCTCACCTGGCACGCGATGCGACTCCTCCCCCTCCTTCAGGGGGAGGTTGGGTGGGGGTGTGCAGAGTGCTCAAACCCATATGCGATAGCCCTGCCCTGCGCGCAGGGTTGGGGCTGAGAGCCCGGTGCCAATGTGTCCATAGGCGATGGCCCCCAGAGACCCCCCGCCCGCACCGGGCG
>NZ_UZWD01000014.1 GCF_900631955.1 Devosia equisanguinis
CACCCCGGCCCTCCCCCTCAAGGGTCGAGGGAGCGACAGGACCGGATCAGCTCACGATGGTGATCTTCTCCGCCGCCCTTGTGATCCCCGTATAGAGCCAGCGCGCCCGCTCTTCGCGGAAGACGAAGCTTTCATCGAACAGATAGACATTGTCCCACTGGCTGCCCTGCGCCTTGTGAACGGTGAGGCAATAGCCGAAGGTGAACTCGTCGAAGGCCCGCCGCTCGGTCCAGCTCATGGCGTCTTCCTCGCCCGAGAAGAAGGCCTTGTGCGTCATCACCTTGACTTCGCCCTTGCCCTCGTCATCGGCCAGCATCAGGCTCCATTTGCCATTGGTGCGCCGCGTCGCATCGGTGACGATCCAGATCTGCCCGTTGAGCAGGCGTTTGCGCGGATTGTTCCTCAGGCAGACCATGCGGTCGCCCACCACTGGCTCATGGAAGGGCAGTCCCTTCAATTCGCGCAAGCGGTCATTATAGGTCAGCCGGGTCTTGTTGCGGCCCACCAGCACCTGATCGGCCTGCATCACCGCATCGCGGTCGACCTTGTCGCGTCCCACCACGACGCTTTCGCCATAGGAGCCATGCTCGAGATAACCGCCCTCCCGCACCGCCATCGACAGCTGGATGATTGGATTGTCAGCGGCCTGGCGATGGATTTCGGTCAGCATCACATCGGGCTCCTCATTGATGAAGAACCCCGCGCCCTGCACCGGCGGCAGCTGGAACGGATCGCCCAGCACCAGGATCTTGACCCCGAAGGACAAGAGGTCGGCGCCCAATTGCTCGTCCACCATCGACACCTCGTCGATGACGATGAGATCCGCATCCGCCGCAGGGCTTTCCGGGTCGAGCACGAAACGCGGCTCGCCATCGCCTTCGCTGACCAGCGTGTAGATGAGGCTATGGATGGTCTGGGCGCCCTTGCAGCCGCGCTTGCGCATCACCAGCGCCGCTTTGCCGGTAAAGGCGGCATATTTGACGTTGCGGATATCCTGCGCCAGATGCACGGCCAGGGTCGACTTGCCGGTCCCGGCCCAGCCGAACAGACGAAAAACCTGCGGCCCGTTGCGATCCTTGAGCCAGGCCGAAACCGCCACCAGGGCCGCATCCTGCTGGCTCGACCAGACCGGCGCCATCAGACGATCTCCGTCCGCACGCTGCCCACGCCCTCGATCCTGCCCTCCAGCACATCGCCGCGCCCCACCGCGCCAACCCCGGCGGGCGTGCCGGTCATGATCAGGTCCCCGGCCCTCAGCGTCACGAAACGGCTGAGAAAGGCCAAAGTCTCCGGCACGCTCCAGATCTGCTGGACGAGATCGCCCCGCTGCCGCTCGACGCCATTGACCACAAGGGTGATGGCGCCATGATCGGGATGGCCGATGGCGCTGGCCGGCTCGATGGTGCCGATGGGCGCGGAATGATCGAACCCCTTGGCCATGTCCCAGGGCCGGCCGGCCGTCTTGGCCACCGACTGCAGGTCGCGCCGGGTCATGTCGAGCCCGACGGCATAGCCATAGACATGGTCGAGCGCTTCGCTTTCGGCGATATCGGCGCCATCCTTGCCGATGGCCACGACCAGCTCGATCTCGTGATGCAGATCGCTGGTTTGAGGTGGATAGGGCATGGACGCGCCCCCGACCACCACCGCATCGGCCGGCTTGGAAAAGAAGAAAGGCGGATCGCGCGTATCATTGCCCATTTCGCGCACATGCTCTTCGTAATTGCGCCCCACGCAATAGACGCGGCGCACCGCGAAGAGGCCGCCCCGTGCGATCGGCACGCTGACCGGGGCATGGGGCTCGAACAGGAAATCAGCCACGCTTGAACTCCTCGGCATAGGGGCCGATCAGGTCCATGTCTACCGGGCTCAGCCGGTCCTGCGCCGAGAACGACTGGTGCCAGTAGGGATAGAGCAGCGGCGGGCGACTGACCTTGTCGAGCCGGGCACGTTCCTCGGCGCTCAGCTTGAAATCGGCCGCCGCGATATTGTCGGCGAACTGCTTTTCGTTGCGGCCGCCAATGATCAGCGAGGTGACGCCAGGCCGCCCCAGGAGCCAGGCCAGCGCCACCTGTGCACCCGACACCCCGCGATCCTGCGCAATAGCGACAATCTCCTCGATCACATTGTACAGTTTTTCCTGGTCATAGACCGGCGGCTCGCGGAAACCCCCGACATGGCGGCCGGTTTCGGGCCCACCGCTGCGGCGATATTTGCCCGAAAGCAGCCCGCCGGCCAAAGGCGACCAGACCAGAATGCCCAGCCCCTGGTCCTGGGAAATCGGCACCAGCTCATATTCGGCGTCGCGGCTATGAAGGGAGTAGTGGATTTGCTGAGACACGAAGCGGGCATTGTGCCGCTGATCGGCCGAGGCCAGCGCCTTCATGATGTGCCAGCCCGAATAGTTCGAGCAGCCGATATAGCGCACATGGCCATGGCGCACGAGCGTGTCGAGCGCTTCCATGGTCTCCTCGATTGGCGTGCGGCCATCCCATTCATGCACCTGGTAGAGATCGATGACATCGGTCTTGAGGCGCTTGAGGCTGGCCTTGCACTGCGCGATGATGTGGTGCCGGGAAAGGCCGGCATCATTGGGCCCATCGCCCATCTTGAACCGCACCTTGGTAGCGATCAGCGCCTTCTGACGGCGGCCGTTTTCGGCCAATATATCGCCCAGGATTTCCTCGGATACGCCGGCATTATAGACATTGGCGGTGTCGTAGAGATTGATCCCGGCATCGAGGCACATATCCACCTGCCGCGCGGCGTCTGCCGGGCTGGTATTGCCGATCTTTTCGCTGCCGCCAAAGGTCATGGTCCCCATGGTCAGGACCGAGACCCTGAGGCCCGAGCGCCCGAGATAGCGATACTCCATGGATTCCTCCTTTGTTCCGGGTAACGAAGGGCTAAAGCGTTCGCGGGGCCGGGTCAATGCCGGTGCACTTGCCCATCGCAGAATCGTCCCGCCTGGGGCACATTCGGCCGGTCCGACGGAGGAGATAGGTCATGCGCATGCGCTTGCTGGTGGTAACGATCCTGGCCCTGCTCGCGGCGCCGGTTCTGGCGCAGGATGCCAGCCGCTATGCCGGCGACTGGCAGGTGACGACCGGCGAGGGGACCGGCATGTGCCGCATCAACCTCGCCACCACCTCGAGCACATCCGGCCTCTGGGCCACGAGCCTCGGATGCCTGGGCCCACTGGCCATGGTCAATGGCTGGCGGACCGAAGGGGGCAATGTCCATCTCCTCGGCTATGACGGCAGGCCCGTGGCCACCTTCTCGCCCAATGGCCGGGCGCTGGACGGGCGTTTCGCCGATGGCGCGCCGGCCCTGCTCGCCCCGCTCAGCGGCCAGAACGTCGCCTCCAACCAGCCCGCCCCGGCGCAGAACTGCATCCGCCACCCGGCGAGCGGCTATTGCGCCGACGCCGCCGATATCGCCGTGCCCACCGCCTTTCCGCTCTGGGTACGCGGCCTGCACCCACTTGTGATCCGCCAGCAGCCAACCATGGCCAGCGCCAAGCTGGGCGAGACCACGGCCAACCAGTGTTTCATGATCGACAGCTGCCAGGCGACGCAAGAGGGCTATCGCTGCCATATCGCCCCGGGCCAGAACGGGCTGCCCACCGGCTATGTGCTCAAGCACTTTACCCAGCCAGAAGGCATTTTCATCGGCTTCCAGAATTTTTGCTGAGCACGGCCATGGACCAGCACACATCTCTCACCGCCACCTGCCATTGTGGCGCCATCAGCATCACGCTCAAAAGCGCCCCTGCCGAGATCACCCATTGCAATTGCACCCTCTGCCGTCGCTATGGCGTGCTCTGGGCCTATTATCCAATCGCCGAAGTGGTGGTGGAGGCGCGCCAGCCGACCGACACCTACGCCTGGAACGGCAAGAACGTCGATTTCCACCGCTGCGGCACCTGCGGCTGCATCACCCATTGGCTGCCGCGCAAACCGACGCGCACCAGCATGGGCATCAATGCGCGCCTCATTGAACCCGGCAGCCTCAAAAACGCTGAAATCAACTACAAGGACGCAGCGGGCACCGGTCTGTTCTTTTAGCTAGCCCCATAGAAAGCCTCTCGCGTGCGGCCCAATTCCGTCGTTCTTCCCGTTCTGCTCGTTACCCTCGGCATGGTCTTTACCCAGACCGGGGCAAGCTTTGCCAAGATGCTGTTTCCCCTGGTCGGTCCGGCTGGCGCCACCGCCATGCGCCTGACGCTGGCGGCTTTGGTCTTGATCGCGGTGTTCCGGCCCTGGCGACAGCGGCTCGATGGCCGGCAATGGCGGGCGGTGCTGCTCTATGGCGGCGCCATGGGGGCGATGAACCTCTTCTTTTACGCCGCGCTCGAGCACATTCCCCTCGGCATTGCCGTAGCGCTCGAATTCACCGGCCCGCTCGCGGTCGCCCTGTTCGGCGCGCGCAAACCGCTCGATTTCTTCTGGATCGGGCTGGCGGTGGCAGGTTTTGCGCTCTTGCTGCCCTGGGGCGAGGCCTCGGACCATATTTCTCCCATCGGCATCGTCCTGGCGCTCTGCGCCGGGGCCTGCTGGGCCGGCTATATCATTTTCGGCCAGCGCGCCGGCACCGGCGGAGGCCCCCATATCGCCGCGCTCGGCGTCGGCACGGCGGCGGTGATCGCCCTGCCCTTCGGCCTGGCCACCGCCGGAACGGCGCTGTTCGATCCCGCGCTTTTGCCGCTGGGTCTTGCCATTGCGCTGCTCTCGAGCGCCATTCCCTATGCGCTCGACATGGTGGCCCTGCCCCATATTCCGGCCCGCCTCTTCGGCATCTTGATGAGCGGCCAGCCGGCCTTTGCCGCCCTGTCCGGGCTGGTGCTGCTGCACGAAACGCTGGCCGCCCCACAGATCGCCGGTATTGCTGCCATCATGGCGGCCTCGATCGGCGCCACGCTGACCATTGCCCGGCGCAACAAGCCCAAGATTGCCTGATATCGATTGCGGAGGCATAATCTGGTGCCCCGAGGAGGTCCCCATGCTCTATGCCATCCTGTGTTACAACGAAGAAAACGCCGTTTCGCAATGGACCAAGGAAGAAGACGCGGCCTGCATGGTCCGGCTCGGTGAGGTCCAGGCCAGGATGAGCGCCAAAGGCAAGCTCGGGCCCGTGGTTCGTCTCTGGAACACCGACGAGGCCAAGACCCTGCGCAAGGCCTCGGGCGAAGCAGTGGTGTTCGACGGCCCCTTTGCCGAGACCAAGGAGCAGTTTCTGGGCTTCTACGTCGCCGATTGCGAGACCATGGACGAGGCGCTCGACTTTGCCCGCCAGCTCTCCATCGCCAATCCGGGCCTCGGCGCCTATGAAATCCGCCCGCTCCGCTATTTTGGCGACAATCGCCTCGCCAGCGAACCGCAGGTCCAGGCCGCCGAATAGGGTTCAGTCGGGCATGGCTCGCCCCTACCGCCGGACGGCGAATAGTGGCAGTGTCGCGGCTGCATCCAATCCGAGCCACCCATGCCCGCTTTCGTCCCCGACCTGCCCGTCATCCTTGCCTTTGCACTGGCCGCCTTCGTCCTGGCGGTTACGCCGGGGCCCGACATGGCGCTGTTCATCTCGCGCACCATGAACTGGGGCCGCAGCCATGGCTTTGCCACCGTGCTGGGCGCGACCACGGGCATTGCCGTGCACACCATGCTGGTGGCCTTCGGCATTTCCGTTCTGATCGTGACTGCCCCGGCCGCCTTCTGGGCCCTCAAGATCGTCGGCGCACTTTATCTCATCTGGCTCGCCATCCAGGCCATTCGCGATGGCGGAGGTCTTTTGGTGCCGCGCGCCGCCGGCAAGCGCCCCAGCTGGGGCCAGTCCTATCTCACCGGGCTCGGCATCAATCTCACCAATCCGAAGGTGGCGCTGTTCTTCGTGACCTTCCTGCCGCAATTCGTCTCGGCCTCCGATCCGGCGGCATCGAGCAAGCTGATGTTCCTGGGGCTCGAATTCGTCATCGTCTCGCTGCCGGTGGTGATCGCCATCGTGCTCTTCGCCGAATGGCTGACGCGGACGCTCAAGGAAAATGCCTGGGTCGGCAAGGCACTCAACTGGAGCTTCGCCGCCGTGTTCATGGCCTTTGCCGCCACCATCCTTCTGGCGGAAGGCCGCAAATAATGAACTATCGTCACGCCTTTCACGCCGGCAATTTCGCCGATGTGGTCAAGCACGTCATACTCACGCGCATTCTCGCCTATCTCATGCGCAAGCAGGCCGCTTTCCGCGTCATAGACACCCATGCCGGGCTCGGAATCTATGACCTCATGGGCGGACAAGCGGAAAAAACCGGCGAATGGCAGGACGGCATCGGCCGGGTGCTGGATGCGAGCCTACCCGCCGATGTTGCCGAGCTACTGTCCCCCTATCTCGCTGCCGTGCGGGCGCAGAACCCGGATGGCGGCTTGCGTTACTATCCCGGCTCGCCCTTCATCACCCGCCACATGCTGCGGGCGCAGGACCGGCTGATGGGGTTCGAACTGCATCCGATCGATGCCGAGCGGCTCAAGGAGAATTTTGCCGGCGATTTCCAGACGCGCATCACCGCGCTCGACGCCTGGAAGATTTTCGGCACCCATCTGCCGCCCAAGGAAAAGCGCGGACTGGTGCTGGTCGACCCGCCCTTCGAGGAAAAGGGCGAGTTCGAGCGGATGACGAGATCGCTGGTCCAGGGCCATCAGCGCTGGCCCGGCGGCATCTATGCCTATTGGTATCCGATCAAAGAGCCCGGCGAGGTCGAGGCCTATATCAAGGCGCTGAAAGCGACCGGCATTCCCAAGATCCTGCGGCTGGAGCTCACCATGCGCGCCCCCTCCACGCCGCCGCGCCTCCATGGCACCGGCATGGTGGTCGTCAACCCGCCCTTCGTGCTGGAAGCCGAAATGCGTACGGCATTGCCGACCCTTGCGCGCCTGCTCGACGACGACAATAGCGGCACGACGCGCGTCGAATGGGTGGCCGGGGAATAGCGGGGAGCCTCTGCCCTCAGAAAAACACCGGCTCTTCCTGGAGGCGGACACCGAATCGGGCGAGGACGGTCGCCTTGATATGGGCGGCCAGCGCCGCGATGTCCTCGGCTGTGCCGCCGCCGTGATTGACCACGACCAGAGCATGGCGCGGCGAGGTGCCCACCGGCCCCAGGCGAAAACCCTTGAGGCCGCTTTGCTCGATCAACCAGCCGGCCGAAAGTTTGACCCGACCATCGGGCTGCGGATAATTGGGGGCACTGGCGAGCTCCGCCACAACCGCAGCGGCTAGTTCGGGCGCGACGATGGGATTGTGGAAGAACGAGCCCGCATTGGGCTCGACATGCCAATCAGGCAGTTTTGACTGCCGCAGCGCCACCACCCGCTGCATCACCGCCTCCGGCGTCGCCCCCTCGCCCAGTTCGGCCAGCCCCGCAAAGCCGAGATTGGCCCGCCACGGGCGCGGCAGGCTGAGCCGCAGCGACAGAACGACATAGCGGCCCGGCTCGCGCTTGAAGCGGCTGTCGCGATAGGCGAAGGCACATGCGTCGCGGCCAAAACGCTGTTCGCGCTGCTCCATCCGGTCATAGACGAGGACACTGTCGAGAAAATCGGCCACTTCGGCACCATAGGCCCCGATATTCTGCACCGGCGCCGCGCCCACCGTACCGGGAATCAGCGCCAGGTTTTCGAGCCCGCCAAAGCCCTGTCCCACCGACCAGGCGACGAGATCGTGCCAGTTCTCGCCCGCCGCCACCTCGAGCAGCACCGCATCACTGCGCTCTTCGAGCACGGTACGGCCGGAGATCGCCATGAGCGCGGTAATGCCCTCGAAGCGCGGCGCCAGCACCACATTGCTGCCCCCGCCCAGGAGGCGCACCGGCAGGCCCATGGCCTCGGCCTCTGCAAACAGTGCTGGCAGCTGCGCCGGGCTTTCGACAAAGGCGCTGAAGCGCGAAACCGCCCGCAGCGCCAGGGTATTGCGAGTCGAAAGATCGAATTCGGGAATCAATTGGGGGGCGATGGCATTCATGGCCCGCAAAATGCGCTGCCCGGCGACGGAGCACAATCGGCTGTTTTGCCCTTGCCGACAAAACAGCCGAGATCGCTGGGCTGGTTATGCCCAGGACGTCCTGGATCATTTCAACTTGAGGTGGACTCTTGGCTCTTTCGCCTCCCTCCCCTCAAGGTGGAGGGGGCGATGAGGCCGGATCAACCAGAACGTAAACGCTCTAGAGGCCGAGTTCGGCATAGGCAGCGGCAAAGCGCTCGCCCACCTTGTTGGGCACTTTGAAGGCCTTGACCGCATCGAGGTTTTCCAGCCCTTCGCCGACCACGACCAGCGCCACCATGCCCATTGCATAGTGCGGCGTGCATTTGAGGCCATAGACGCCGGGCACGTCGAAGGTGACCGTATAATTTTCGCTGACCTTGCTTTTAAAGATCGCGGCGCCCTCCGGGATCATTTCCTTGATGGTCTCGACATTGTGGCCCTTGTCGGTGGGAATGAAGGTGATGCTGTCGCCAACCGCGATCTTGATGGCGGCCGGCTCAAACACCATGGCGCCTGCAGCGCCCTTGTTGAGCATATGCACCTCATGGGTCACGCCCTGCGCGAAGGCCTGGTCGACATGCACGAAAGGGGCGGCAGCCGCCAGGGCCAGCATGCCCAGCAGGACGGCGCGGCGCGCGGTGGTGGTCTGGCTCAGGACTGCAATATCGGGGAAACGGCGCATGTTCATTCTCCATGGAAAACCGGGTCGGGGACGGCCCGTCGCCACAGTCCTATCAATGCCGGGACAAGGCGGACTTTGACCCCGATCAAACAGCAGCAGAAAAGATGCACACCGAATGCATCATTATTTGTTCCGGCTCAATGTGGCGCGCCCCAGAAGGCATAGCTTGCCTCTTGAACGGAGCGGAACCACCCCGCGACACGATGGAGAGCAAAATGGCTGACAAGAACACGGTCTCGCGGAGAGCTTTGCTGGCCGGCGTCGCCGCTATAGGTGCGGCCACGCAGTTGGCCGCAATATTGCCGGCCGCAGCACAAGAAACGGGCAATGCCATGGCGGCACCGGTCGACCTCAACACTCTGGAACGCATCAAGGTCGACCTTGTCGCTCCGCCTTTCGTCCATGCCCACGAACAGGTCGCCACCGGTGGACCGAAAATCGTCGAGTTCACCATGACGATCGAGGAAAAACGGCACGAGGTCGATGACGGCGTCGAAATCTGGGGCATGACCTTCAATGGCTCGATCCCCGGCCCGATGATGGTCGTGCATGAAGGCGACTATGTCGAGCTGACGCTGATCAACCCCGACACCAACCTGATGATGCACAATATAGACTTCCACGCCGCAACGGGCGCGCTGGGCGGCGCGGCGCTGACCCATGTCAATCCCGGCGAAAAGGCGGTACTGCGCTTCAAGGCCAGCAAGGCCGGTGTGTTCGTCTATCACTGTGCTCCCGAGGGCATGGTGCCCTGGCACGTCACCTCGGGGATGAATGGGGCCATAACCGTGCTGCCGCGCGATGGCCTCAAGGACCCCGCCGGCAATCGCCTGACCTATGACCGGGTCTACTATGTCGGGGAGCAGGACTTCTACGTGCCCAAGGATGCCGACGGCAACTACATGGCCTTCGAGAGCATCGGCGACGGCTATGCCGATACGCTCGAGGTGATGCGCAAGCTGGTCCCCAGCCATGTGGTGTTCAATGGCAAGGTCGGCGCACTGACGGGCGACAATGCGCTCAAGGCCAAGGTTGGCGAAAAAGTGCTGATCCTGCATTCGCAGGCCAACCGCGATACGCGGCCGCATCTGATCGGCGGGCATGGCGATTTCGTCTGGCCCACGGGCAAGTTCCACACCCCGCCCGATGTCGACCAGGAAACCTGGTTCATCCCCGGCGGTGCAGCGGGCGCAGCCCTCTATACGTTCCTGCAGCCCGGCGTCTACGCCTATGTGAACCACAACCTGATCGAGGCCTTCGAACTCGGCGCTGCCGGCCACTTCGTGGTGGAAGGCGACTGGAACGACGACCTGATGACCAGCGTGCTGCCCCCCACGGCGATCTAGGGACGCCTCTTCTGCCCCAAGCAAGCGACCGGCGCGACCCCTTGCGCCGGCAACCCCTCCGAGAGGCTTTCATGACTGCCACCACCACCCATGCCAAACATCCCCACCACCTGGCCCTCCCCGCCAGCCTGCTGGTTCTGGCGCTCGGGGCCATGGCGGTGCAGGTCGCCCCGTTGCCCCTCGTGTTCCAGACCGCTGACGTTCTGGCGCCCCCGACCGTCACCCTGCCGGCAGGAAACCTCAACTACCGCGCCCCCGGCGTCTATATGCGCAATGGCGCCCAGGTGGATGCGCCGCTCATCGACGCCGTGTTCGACGCGCCGGTGGTGATCATGCAGAACCAGGTCAGCGCCGCCGATTACGGATTGTGCGTCGCCGACGGCGCCTGCCAGCGGGCCGAGCCGGTCAATATCGGCAGAGGCAATGTGCCGGTGACCGGGGTAAACTATAATGATGCGGTGGCCTATGCCGGCTGGCTCTCGGCCCGGACCGGGCAGAGCTGGACCCTGCCCACCGACGCCGAATGGGCCTATGCCGCCGGCGAGCGCTTTACCGATGACGCGCTGGGACTGGATGACGGCGCCAACCCGGCCCTGCGCTGGATTGCCGACTACAACAAGGAAGCCGCACGCAACCGCGCCGCCGATCCGCTTCCCCGGGCTTTGGGCAGTTTTGGTGCCAATAGCCATGGCGTCATCGATATGGCTGGCAATGTCTGGGAATGGACCGACAGCTGCTATAGCAAGACCCATATCGATGCGGCCGGCACCGTGCTCGGCAGCGCCGAGGCCTGCACCATCCGCATGCTCAACGGCCAGCACCGCGCGCCGATGAGCACCTTTGTGCGCGACGCCAAGAGCGGTGGCTGCTCGGTCGGCACCCCGCCCGACAATCTGGGCTTCCGCCTGGTGCGTCGGCCGGCCTGGTACGAGCCCTGGCTCGCCCGCCTGGGCATCTGAGCCATTGACCGGTACCAGGGGGTGCGACCCGCGTGCAGGTATCGCCATTCCCACTTTTGATGTATTTCAAGTGCATCAAAAGCCGGAGACCCGCGAATTGGCTGATATCGACCGGAGCCTGGTGCGGTCCCTGCCGCTCTTCGCCAATATGAGCGATGCCGATATCGACCGGCTTCTGGCACGGGCCAGCCTGCGGCGCCTGTTGATCGGCGAGGCCGTGTTCGAGCAGGGCCAGAAGGCTACTCAATTCTTCCTGTTGCTGCATGGCCGCCTGAAGGTGATGCAGGTCACCTCCGAAGGCCAGCAGATCATTGTGCGGGTCGTCCACCCCGGCGACCTCTTCGGTTTCGCCCAGGCGCTGCAGCGCGACGATTATCCCGGCACCCCGCTGGCGGCGGCCGAAAGCCTGGTGCTGTGCTGGCCCAACGAGGTTTGGGGCCATTTCGTCGAACAGAACCCGCATATGGCCGTCAACGCCATGCGCACCATCGGCCAGCGCCTGCAGGAGGCCCATACCCGCATTCGCGAAATGGCCACCGAAGAAGTGGAACGCCGCGTCGCCCATGCGGTACTGCGCCTGATGGACCAGGCCGGCAAGCGCGAGGAGGACGGCGTGCGCATCGATTTCCCCCTCACCCGCCAGGACGTAGCCGAAATGACCGGTACGACGCTGCATACCGTGTCGCGCATTTTTAGCGCCTGGGAAGGCCAGGGAATCGTGAGGGGTGGACGACAAAAACTGCTGGTGCGCGATCGCGCCCGGCTTGCCGCTCTGGCCGAGGGTGAAGGCTGACCCCGCCGCCGGCAAGTTTGCGCCACGACAAGGACGCCGGCACCGAGGCCCGCTAGCGCTCGGATAGCGATGTCCCGAAGTTCGAGCCTTCCATGACCCCCACACCCCGCAAACCCGTGCCGCGCGGCCTCGCCCAGAGCGGACCCATCCTGCTTGCCTATGGCTTCAGGCCGTTCTTCCTGGCCGCCGGCATCTGGGCCATCCTGGCCATGGGTCTGTGGATCGCCGCCCTCGCCACAGGCTTTGACATTGGCGGGTCCTATGGCGGGCCGGCCTGGCATGCGCACGAAATGCTGTTCGGCTATTCGAGCGCTGCCCTGGCCGGGTTCCTGCTCACCGCCATTCCGAACTGGACCGGGCGCCTGCCGGTCTCGGGTGGACCGCTGGCACTGTTATTCGCGGTGTGGCTGGCAGGGCGGCTGATGCTGATCGCCCCCGATCTGCTGGGGCTGCCGCTCTCCATCCTCATCGACAGCGCCTTCCTGGTGCTGCTGTTCGGCATTTGCTTGCGCGAGATCGTCGCCGGGAAAAAATGGCGCGATCTCAAGGTACTGGCCGCCGTGGCCGCCTTGGCGCTGGCCAATATCGGCTTTCACGCGCTGATCGTCTCCAACGATGACCCGACCTTGGCGAGCCGCCTCGCCGTTGCCGCCTATATCATGCTGATCGCCATTATCGGCGGCCGCATCGTGCCCAGCTTCACCCGCAACTGGCTGGCCAAGCGCCATGCCACCGCCTTGCCGACGCCCTATAACGGGCTCGACACCACCGCCCTGCTGGTCAGTCTCGGCGCCCTGGCCTGCTGGGTCATCGCGCCCGAATGGATCGGCACCGCCGTCGCGGCGGTGATTGCCGGGCTGATGCAGGCCTGGCGGCTGGGCCGCTGGCAAGGCTGGCAGACCGGCGCGGAGGCCCTGGTTCTGGTGCTGCACCTGGCCTATGGCTTCGTGCCGCTGGGCTTTTTCGCCATTGCCCTGGTGCCCTCCGGGCTTCTCGACGCGGCCTCGGCGCTGCATGTGTTCACCGTGGGCGGCATCGGACTCATGACCTTGGCGGTGATGAGCCGGGCGACGCGCGGCCATACCGGGCTGCCGCTGCTAGCCAGCAGCCGGACCGCTGTCAGCTATATCCTGCTGGGGCTGGCGGCGCTGTTGCGTCCCGCCGCCATGCTGTCGCCGGACCTGACCATGATGGTGCTGGAACTGACGGCGCTGTGCTGGATGGCAGCCTTTGCGCTCTATGTCGTCGAATATGCACCGCCCATTCTCGGGCGTCGCAAGCCGCGGGCCGAATAGGCACGCTTCCCGTGCTGTCAGAACTGGGCCGAAACCTCGGGCGACATCATCTCGGGTCCCCAGGGCGGATCGTAGCAAAGCTCTACCGTCACCGCGGTGACGCCCGGCACCGCGCCGGCCCGCTTGGTCACCGCATCCTGGAGCAAGCCGCTGGCGGGGCAGAAGCGCGTGGTGGTGGTCATGACAATGGCCGCCGCGCCCTCATCATCGACCCCGATAGCATAGACCATGCCGAGATCGACGATGTTGAAGCCAAGCTCGGGATCGATCACTGCATGCAGGGCCGCGCGGATATCGGCCTCGATCTGCAGGCGGGCGGGAAAGCTCATGGCCGCCGCCCCGCCCGCACCATCAGCCGGTAATGCTCGCCCGCAGCGTCGAAATCGCCGGCCCAGGCATGGCCGCGGGCACTGAGCTCGGGAAACAGCAGCAGCGGCTCGCGACCCAGCAGCGCGAACAGCACCTGGCCCTCGCTCATGGTTTCGAGCTGGGTCAGGATGCGCACCATCGGCTCGGGCGGATCGAGATCGGAGAGTTCGAGATAGTGGACGGGGTCGTCCCAGCTGTCCGGATCCTCAGGCACCGAGGCGCCGGTGAGGACATTTTCGGCCTGGGGCGTGAACACCACCTGCCACTCGCCATGATCGAGCGGGGTCTCGTCATAGCCGAAACCCTTGGCCTGCATCACCGAAAACAGCGGCTCCGGCCGGAAGGTGGCGAAGAGCTTGAGCCTTTGCCCGGGTTCGAGACGATTGACTGCATCCATGATGGCGCCAAACGGTTCGCCGCCACCGCGCAAGAGGGGACGGACGTCCAGCTCGAGATCGTTCATAGAAAACTCCTTTGTCGGGGCAGCAGCAGACGGGGTCGGGGGTGATCGTGCCAGGGGGCGGGCAGATCAGCGAGGCGCCGCGCCCGGTAAAATTGCAGGATGAGCCAGGAGACGGCGAGCAGCTGGCACAGCGCCGCCGCCCGGAACACCAGGGGCAGGCCGCATTGCAGCGCCAGCGCCGCGCCGAGAACGGCGGCGAAATAGGCGAAGAAGGCGAGCCGGGCACGGGGCTCGGCCACCAGGTCCTGCACCCGCGGCGTCGGCTTGCGGCCCATCAACGGGGCAAAGCACTCGAGCCAGGTGAGGAAGGGAACGATCTTGTAGAGCATGGCCAGACCCAGACCGCCGAGCCAGCCGAGGGCCAGGAGATAGACGGCGGCCGCGATCCCGGCTTCATTGCCGGCCCAGCTGGCCCCCACCAGCCACAGCCCGCCAACCGGCAACGCCACAAAGGCCGCCATGGCGGCGGCCATGTGCAATTCGAGTTCGCGCCGGCGCCGGCTGCGATAGAGCGCGACGATATCGCCGGCATAGGCAGCAAGGGCGCCGAGCCCCGCCAGCCCCGCCACGCCCAGCGCCAGCGGCAAGTCGGCATTGACGGCCAGCAGCATGCCCAGGGCCAGGCCCAGGCCAGCCACCGCCATCAGCGCGCAACAGAAGACCAGGCGCGACAGCAGTCCCTTGCGCTCCGGCGCCACGAGGAACATCGACACCAGCCGATAGCTCACCCCCATGGCGGCAAGAGTCAGCCAGCCGCCCAGCCCGAAGCCGGCATGCAGCGGCACGCCATGGGTGATGATGGCAGCCGCGAAGTCGCCGCCGAACAGGCCGGCAATGGCGCTGGCCAGCGTTTCTCCGAGCAGCGCCGTGACCAGCACGCTCATCAGCGCGATCGCCACGAATCCGGCCGGCAACGGCAGGCTCTTGGCGTTCAGCAGCGTCGAAAACAGCATGACGGCGGCAAGGCTGAGACCGGTGAGCAGCAGCAGGCCGCCCAGCGGCAGCGTTTCAGGCGGCACCAGCGCCCAGCCATCCATGACAGCAAAGCCCATCAGCAGGAGAATGAGCCCGGAAACGATCAACCCCAGCACGATGGGCGCAAGGCCGGCGAAACGCAGCGCACCGCCCACCAGCACTGGCAGGAATTGCAGCAGCGCCCCGGTCATCAGCAGCGTCAGCCAGCCCAGCACCACCAGATGCACCACGATCAGGGTCTGCGGCGCCAGCAGCGCCGCTTCGGGATAGCCGATACCGGCCGCCATCAGGCCCAGGGCGCAGACGAGAAAGCCCAGCGCCGCGCCGAAAAAGGCAAGGGTCCAGCGAGAGATGGCGGCCATCAGCATGGTGGTGTCTCGGTTTGAGCTCAGGCGGCCTTTTCGCGGCCCAGCGCCACGCGCCAAACCTCGTGACCGGCCTCGAGATAGGTCCAGGAGAACTGGCCCGGATATTCGGCCTGCAACTGATAGTGCAGCGGACGCGGATCGTGGTCATTGACGATGACGAAGCTTTCGCCCACTGCCAGCGCATTGGCCTTGGCGAAAATCTGCGGGTGCCGCGCACGCGGGGGAATGGTGCGCACGTCGATGAGATCGGCTTCCGCATTGGCTTGAGACATTGAATCCATCCTGGCCGCACCTGGCATCATGCGCCCGGCGGCGGCCGGACGCCGGGACGATGGCGAGGTTAGCGCGCCGCGGCTGCCCGCACTTTGTCGCGGCGCAAACTGCGCAACGGCCACGCCCCCTAAAAAAACATGCACATCAGAAGCATCTTTGATCTGGATCAAAGAAGCCCAGCCACTTTGCTCTACGGCTTGCTCCCATAAGTGGACTTTCTGCGACCGCAGAACCGGATTGGGGGCATTTGAGATGGTGGCTGATTTCACGCGCAGCGAGAGGGTAACGTCCCTCGTCCTGCTCGGAGGGCTGATCGTCGTGGGCTTGGCCATGGCGATCGGCGGGCGCAACGACCTGATGGGCGTGCATGGCTGGATCGTGGTAGCGGCGAGCCTGTGGGGCACTGTGACCCTGATCCGCGGCTTCGACCTGCCCGAACCCTCCGCCGAGCGACTGGCTCAATATTACGACGCGCCCACCCGCGTCGGCCTCATCCTCACTTTGCTCTGGGGCGTGGTGGGCATGGCCGCCGGCTTCTGGGTGGCGCTGCTTCTGGCCTATCCCGATTTCACCTTAGACCTCGCCTGGCTGAGCTGGGGCCGGCTGCGGCCGGTGCACACTTCGGGCGTGATCTTCGGCTTCGGCGGCAATGCGCTGATCGCCACCTCCTTCCATGTGCTGCAGCGCACCACCCGCGCCCGCCTGCCCGACGCCATCAGCCCCTGGTTCGTGTTGCTCGGCTACAACCTGTTCTGCGTGCTGGCGGCCAGCGGCTACCTCATGGGCATGACCCAGTCCAAGGAATATGCCGAGCCCGAATGGTATGCCGATATCTGGCTGGTCGTGGTCTGGGTGGTCTATTTCGCCATCTATATGCGCACTCTGGCCCGCCGCAAGGAACCGCATATCTACGTGGCCAACTGGTACTACATGGCCTTCATCCTGGTCGTGGCCATCCTGCACATCGTCAACAACCTGGCCGTGCCGATCTCGTTCGGCTCGTCGAAATCCTATTCGCTGTTCGCCGGCGTCCAGGATGCCATGACCCAGTGGTGGTACGGCCATAACGCCGTGGCCTTCTTCCTCACCGCCGGCTTCCTGGGCATGATGTATTACTACCTGCCCAAGCGCGCCGGCCGACCGATCTTCTCCTATCGCCTGTCGATCGTCTCGTTCTGGGGCATCACCTTCATGTATATGTGGGCCGGGTCGCACCACCTGCACTACACCGCCCTTCCCCATTGGGTGCAGACCCTTGGCATGGCCTTTTCGGTGGTGCTGCTGGTCCCCAGCTGGGCCTCGGCCGGCAATGCGCTGCTGACGCTGAATGGCGCCTGGCACAAGGTGCGCGACGACGCCGTGCTGCGCTTCATGGCGCTGGCGGCGATCTTTTACGGCATAACCACTTTCGAAGGCTCGTTCATGGCCATCCGCGCCGTGAATTCGCTCAGCCACTATACCGACTGGACCATCGGCCACGTGCATGCCGGGGCTCTGGGCTGGGTGGCGATGATCTCCTTCGGCGCGCTCTATGCGCTGGTCCCCTCGATGTTCAAGCGCGAGCGCATTTATTCGACGAAGCTGATCGAAGTGCACTTCTGGCTCGCCCTCTCGGGCACCGTTATCTACGTCTTCGCCATGTGGAATTCGGGCGTCATCCAGGGCCTGATGTGGCGCACCTATGACGAGAGCGGCGCGCTCAGCTACTCGTTCATCGAGACCGTCGAGGCCATGCACCCCTACTATATCGCCCGCGCCTTCGGGGGCCTCCTGTTCCTGCTCGGCGCCCTCACCGCTCTCTACAACACCATCATGACCATCCGCATGCCGGCTATCGGCACCGCGCCGGACGCCCAGGGCGACCTGCCGGCCGCCGCCATGCAGGCTGGAGAATAGCCCGATGTTTGGATTTCACTATCGCCTGGAACGCAGCGCCATCGGCCTCGTCGCCTTCATCGTCCTCGTGGCTTCCATTGGCGGCCTGATCGAGATCGCGCCGCTCTTCACCATCGACGAGACCGTGGAAAAGGCCGAGGACATGCGGGTCTATACCCCGCTCGAAGTGGCCGGCCGCAATATCTACATCCGCGAAGGGTGCTATGCCTGCCACAGCCAGATGATCCGCACCCTGCGGGACGAGGTCGATCGCTACGGCCCCTATTCGCTGGCGGTGGAGAGTAGCTACGACCATCCCCAGCTCTGGGGCTCCAAGCGCACCGGGCCGGATCTGGCGCGGCTGGGCAACAAATATTCGGATGACTGGCACGTCACCCATCTCAACAATCCGCGCGATCTGGTGCCGCAATCGGTCATGCCGGCCTATCGCTGGCTCCTGCGCGACCAACTGCGCACCGACGATCTCGGCGACCACCTGAGGGCCCTGCGCGCCGTGGGCGTACCCTATAGCGACGACCAGATCGCCAATGCCACCCGCGACGCCTATGGCCAGGCCAATCCGGACAGTCCGGAAGCCAGCGGCGTCGCCGAGCGCTATGGCGCCGACACCAATATCCGTGCCTTCGACGGCAACCAGGGACCGCTCACCGACATGGATGCGCTGGTGGCTTACCTGCAGGTGCTCGGCAATCTCACCCAAGTCGCCCACACCACCCAGCAGGCGGAGGTTGAATAATGCCTTTTGATCATGAAGCAGTCGTCGGTTTCGCCAAGTCCTTCGGCCTGTTCTACCTGCTCGGCCTCAGCGCCATCTGCCTCGCCTGGACCTATTGGCCGTCTAACAAGAAGGGCTTCGATGAAGCCGCCAAAATGCCCCTGCTCGAAGAGGAAGACCGGCCATGGCGCTGAAGGAACGCGATGAATTCACCGGCCAGGTCACCACTGGCCATGAGTGGAACGGCATCAAGGAACTGAACACCCCCATTCCGCGCCTGGTGTGGATCTTCCTCATCTCCATGGTGCTGTTCGGACTGGTCTGGACCGTGCTCATGCCGTCCTGGCCGGGCGTCAACGGCTATTTCCGCGGGCTTCTCGGCGTCGACCAGCATCAGGCGGTCAAGCAGAGCCTGGCCGAAGCCAATGCGCAGCGTGCCGCCTGGATGGATCGCCTCGCCACCGAGGACTTTTCCAGCCTGGCCGCCGACAAGGACATCATGACCGTGGTGCGCCAGGCCGGTCCCGCCATCTTCGCGGACAATTGCGCCGCCTGCCATGGTGCCGAAGGCAAGGGCAATCCCGGCTATCCCAATATTGCCCAATCGCCGATGATGTGGGGCGATGATACCGACGCCATCGCCGAAACCATCCGCGTCGGCATCAATTCCATGCATCCCGAAACCCGCTACGGCCAGATGCTGGCCTTCGGGCGTGACCAGATGCTGTCGGGCGAACAGATCAATCAGCTGGCCGATTACCTGGTCGCCCTGCATGACGGTCCGGCCATTACCAACGAGGCACGCGGCGACGCCGAAACGCTGTTCGCCGAGAACTGCGCCGCCTGCCATGGCGCGGACGGGTTGGGGTCCACCGATACCGGCGCACCCAATCTGATGGACAATTTCTGGATCTATGGCGGCAATCGCTCGGTGATCCGGCAGTCGATCTACAATGGCCGCCAGGGCACCATGCCCACCTGGGAAGGCCGCCTGTCGCCCGCCCAGATCCGCATGATGGCGCTCTACGTGCAGGACCTGCGAGGCAAGACGCCATGAGCGAAACGGGCCAAACCCCTCCCATCCGCCGCACCTGGCGGGTGGGCTGGATGATCGGGCTCGGCATCATTGCCGTGCTGCTGCTCGCCAATGCCCATCTCGTCTATGTCGCCTTTTCCTCACAGCCCGCCTGCGTCGATCACCTCAAGCTGCCCGATGGCAGTCCCGACCATTTCCGCGCCGCCAAGTCGGGGTGTTGAGAAACCAGATGCTTGCCGCGGCGCTCAGGACCCCCACCCCAACCCTCCCCCTGCAGAAGGGGGAGGGAGCCCAGGCGCCGGGTATGGACCACCCAGCCGCCGCTTCCTCTGCTCCTCCCCCTTCTTCAGGGGGAGGCCGGGTGGGGGTTCTCCGCTCTCGACCCGCAGCCCATCGGACGCTCAACCCAACTCACGGAATCGCCATGACCCAAGCCGCCGACGTCATTCCACCCTATGAACCCGCCGCACCGCGGGCGGTCGATCACAATCGCCATCTGCCCCTGTCAGCGCCTTTTGCCTGGCTCGCCGCCGGCTGGCGCGACCTCTGGTCGAACCCCATGCCAAGCCTCGCCTATGGCTCTGGGGTCGTTCTCGTCTCCTGGGGCATCATCTCTTTGATGTTCACCTATGGCTGGGCCCAGATCCTGTTTCCGGCACTGGCCGGCTTCCTCGTGGTCGGTCCGCTTCTCGCCACCGGCCTATATGAAAAGAGCCGGCGCCTCGCCGCCCGCAAGAAGGTAACGCTCTGGGACATGCTGTTCCCGCGCGGCGGCATGCATCTGTTCTTCGTCGGCGCCGTCTTGATGACGCTGATGCTGGTCTGGGTGCGCGCTGCCGTGCTGCTCTATGCCCTGTTCTTCGGCTGGCGCGCTTTTCCCGGCTTTGACCAGATCATCCAGACGCTGCTGACCACGCCCGAGGGCATTGGCCTCCTCGCTGTCGGCACGGCGGTAGGCGGGCTCTTTGCCGCCTTCTCCTTTGCCATTGGCGCCTTCTCCATTCCCATGGTGCTGGACCAGAAGCTCGATGCCTTCTCGGCCATGGGCATGTCGCTGTCGCTGGTCACCAACAATCTCGGCCCGGCCCTGATCTGGGCCGCCCTGGTGGTGGGCCTCGTGATCGTCAGCCTGCTCACCGGGTTTTTGGGGCTGATCATCATCTTCCCGCTGCTCGGCCACGCCACCTGGCACGCCTATCTGGCGGTGCGCGAGGAATAGAGCAACACCTGCGGATTTCGGACCATGACCTGCTGCGCACCCCCGCCTGCCTTTGTCGAAGCCCTTGCCGGGGGGCCCAATCGGGGCCCTTCGGACAATGAGGTGCGCCTGGCCAGCCGGGCGCTCGAGGCAGATCTCCGGCAGTCCGAATTCGCTGCCCCGGCCATCCATTGCGGCGGCTGCATCCGCACCATCGAAGCGGCGCTCGATGCACTGCCCGGCGTGGTCTCGAGCCGGGTGAACCTTTCCAGCAAGCGCGTCACCGTGCGCTGGCGCGACGCGGGCATGGTGCCGCCCATGGTCCACCGCATGGTCGAATTGGGCTATGAACCCAACCTCTTCTCGCTCGAGGAAGCCGGCAAGGATGCCGGACTTTCGGCGATGATCCGAGCGCTTGCCGTTGCCGCCTTCTGCTCGATGAACATCATGATGTTCTCCGGCTCGGTCTGGGCCGGCGCCGACGGAGCGACGCGCGATATCCTGCACTGGATCTGTGCCGCACTGACCCTGCCGGCACTGCTCTATTCCGGCCGGGTTTTCTACCAGTCGGCCTGGACGGCGCTGCGTGCGGGCCACACCAATATGGACGTGCCGATCACCATCGGCATCCTCATGGCCTTCGCGCTCAGCCTCTACGACACCGTGTTTTCCGGCACCGAAGTCTATTACGATGCCGTCGCCTCGCTGATCTTCTTCCTGCTCATCGGCCGGGCACTCGACCATGCCATGCGCGAACGCGCCCGCACCGCCGTCAAGGGCCTGGCACGCTTGGCGCCGGCAGGCGCGCTGGTGCTGGAGGGCGAGGGCGGCCCCGCCTTCCTGCCGCTGGCCGAGATTCGCCCCGGCATGGTGATCGCCGTCGGCCCGAGCGAGCGCATTCCCGTCGATGGCGACGTGGTCACCGGCCAGAGTGAAATCGACAAGAGCCTATTGACCGGCGAAAGCCTGCCCGAAACCGCCGGCCCCGGACAGGCCGTACCGGCCGGCGCGCTCAATCTCAGCGCGGCCATCGCCATTCGCGCCACTGCCGACGAGAAGAATTCCACTCTCAACCAATTGGTGCAGCTGCTCGACGATGCCGAATCCAGCCGCAACCGCTATCGCCGCATTGCCGATCGCGCCGCCACCTTCTATTCGCCCGTCGTGCATCTGGCCGCCTTCCTCGCCTTTATCGGCTGGATGGTGTTCAACGGCGACCTGCACCATGCCACCACCATCGCCATTGCCGTCCTGATCATCACCTGCCCCTGTGCTCTCGGCCTGGCCGTGCCCATGGTGCAGGTGGTGGCGGCCAAGCGCCTGTTCGAAGCCGGGATCATGGTCAAGGACGGGGCGGCGCTGGAGCGGTTGGCCGAGGTCGACACCGTCGTCTTCGACAAGACCGGCACGCTGACCACCGGCCTCGCCCGCCCCATTGCCAGCCTCGCCGAGCCGGGCAGTCTCGGCATTGCCGCCAGCCTTGCCGCCCGCTCGCGTCATCCCTATTCGATCGCCATCGCCCATGCCTTTGCCGCGACGCCCGACCTCGACTGGCAGGATGTGACCGAGCATCCCGGCCTCGGCGTGGAAGCGCGGCTCGATGGGCGGATCTATCGCCTCGGCCGCATGGGCTGGTCGGGCCCCAATGACGGGAGCGAAGCCGGCACCGTGCTGTCGCGAAACGGCGAATTCTGCGTCGCCTTTGCCTTCGAAGACCAGTTGCGACCTCAGGCGGCGACCTCTGCCGAGCGCCTGCATCGGCTGGGCTACCAGACGCTGGTGCTGTCCGGCGACCGCCCGGCTCTGGTATCGCGGCTGGCGGCAAAGCTAGGCATGGACAGCGAAGGCGGGCTGTTGCCCGAGGAAAAACTTGCGCGCATCGCTGCCCTCGAACAGTCCGGCCGTGTCGTGCTCATGGTGGGCGACGGGCTCAACGACACCCCGGCCATGGCCCGCGCCCATGTGTCCATGGCCCCGGCCAGCGCCATCGACATCGGCCGCAACGCCGCGGATTTCGTATTCCTGCGCAACGATCTCACCGCCATCCCCACCGCCCTTGCCGTGGCCCGCGAGGCGCGCCAACTGGTGCGGCAGAACCTTGTCCTCGCCTTGCTCTACAATGCCATTGCCCTGCCCATCGCCATTGCCGGGCTGGTCAATCCCTTCATGGCCGCCATCGCCATGTCGGCATCCTCGGTGGTCGTGGTGGTCAATGCCCTGCGCCTGGGATGGCACCCCTTCGGCAACCGGGTCAGGGCTCCCGGAAAGGCGGCTACAGCATGAACGATTTCTTCTATCTCATTCCCATCTCGATCATTCTGGGCTTTATCGGCCTCGTCGTCTTTCTCTGGACCCTGCGGGCCGGGCAATATGAGGACCTCGACGGCGCCTCCGAACGCATCCTCTATGACGAGGATGTGCCGCGCCCCGACAAACCTTCATGATCGCGCTCCAGCCAACCGAACCCGGCCGCTGGGCGGCGTTGCAGCGCTGTTATGGCCAGCTGCTGCAACTTTGCGATCAGCTTGAGGACATTGCCGATCGCCTGCCCGATAGGGTCACCGCCGCCGAAACCAAGGCCCTGGCAAAGGCGATCCTGGCCGCCTTGGCCGACACACATGCCGAAGAAGAACTGGCGCTGCTGCCGGCCCTGGCCATGTCCCCCAAGCCGGAATTGCGTCGCCTCGCTCAGCGCCTGCGCCAGGAGCACGATGCCGATACCCAATCGGCGCTCGAACTGGCCGAAGTGCTTGTCTCTCTCAACGGACGACAGCCGCTGCTGTCGCCCGATGCGACCGGCTATCTCCTGCGCGCCTTCTTCGAGAGCGTGCGACGGCATGTGCGCAGCGAACAGGATCTGCTTATCCTGCTCGATGCGATTCCCCCTGCGAGCGGAGCCCCGAATTGACCCAGTTCCTCCTGGCCCTGGCCATGTTCCTCGCCTTGCATTCGGTGCCGGCCATTCCCGCCATCCGCACGGTTCTGGTCGAGCGCCTGGGCCGCCGCGCCTATCTCGTGCTCTACTCACTTGTCTCGCTGGCCACATTGGGCTGGGTGTTCCACGCCGCCTTCCGGCTCGACTATGTGCCGCTCTGGGACCCGGCGCCCTGGCAGGCCTGGCTGGCGCTCATGGCCTCGCCTATCGCCCTGTTCCTGCTGGTCACCGGGCTGGTCAGCCCCAATCCGGCTTCCATCACCTTCCGGCGCGGCGACGCGGCCTATGGCGCCATAACCACGGTGACCCGCCACCCCGTGCTCTGGGGCTTCCTGCTCTGGGCCATCAACCACCTCGTCGCCAATGGCGATCTGCGCAGCCTCATGCTGTTCGGCGTGTTTGCGCTGTTCGCGCTTTTCGGCATGCTGATGGCCGAGCGGCGCGGCAGCAAACGCAATCCCGCCTGGAACGAGATCACCGCCACCACCTCGATTGTGCCTTTTGCCGCCGTCGTCGCCGGCCGCACGAGACTGCGGATCGACCGGGCTATGATCATCGGCTTTATCATCGCCCTTGCCCTCACCATCTGGCTGCTCTCGGGCGGGCATGCGGCAATTTTCGGCGCTGATCCGCTGGCCATGGCGACGGCCTGACCGGCAACGCCTCAGGGTTTTTCGCCACCAGACGCATCCATCCGTCCCGTTGGACCGTATATCGGGAAAAGCGGAGACGAGATCATGGCTGGCAGCAACGAGAAAATCTGGATCATTGGCGGCAGTGCCGGCATCGGCGCCGCCTTGGCCGAAGCCTATGCCCAACGCGGCGCGACCCTGGTGCTCTCCGGCCGCGACCAGGCCGCCCTCGACCAGCAGGTGGCCAAACTGGGGCCCGGCCATAGTGGCGCCAAGGCCGATATCGGCGATCGGGAAAGCCTTGAGCGCGTGGCGAGCCAGTTCGGCCCATTCGAGCGGGTTATCGTCACCGCCGCCATCTACGATCCCGGCCCGGTCATGCAGGCCGATGCCGACAAGGCGGCAAAGATCTTCGCGACCAATCTCGGCGGCACGTTCAACGCGGTGCGCGCCGCCGTGCCCAGCCTGCGCCCAGGCGGGCAATTGGTGCTGTTCGGCTCGGCGGCGGCAATTTTCGGATTGCCCAATGGGCAGGTCTATTCGGCTACCAAGGCGGGCATCGTCAATCTGGCGCAAAGCCTGCGCAGCGAATTATGGCCGGGGGTCGATACGCGCCTGGTCACCCCCGGCTTCGTGCGCACCCGCCTGACCGATCAGAACACCTTTGCCATGCCGGCCATGCTGGAAGTGGACGATGCCGCCGCCCGCATCATCAAGGGGCTGGATGGCAAGCGCTTCGAAATCGCCTTTCCGCGCCGGCTGATCTGGCCGCTGCGGCTTCTGGCACGCCTGCCCCACGCCATCGCCTTTGCCCTGGCGGGCCGGCTCAAAGGGTGAAGCGCGCCACCCAATAGCCGGCCAGGGCCGAAATGCCGGTCAGGAACCCGCCCCACAGCACATCCACCAGGCTCACCTTCCAGGACCAGTCCTTGATGGTGGCCAGGTTGGTCATGTCATAGGTGCCATAGGCAATCAGTCCCAGTCCGATGCCGGCCAGGAGCGCCCAGAGCCAGGACTGGTGGTTGAGGGCCGGCAGCACCGCGAAGAACACCACACCCACCACATAGAACAGATAGAACACCGCCGCTGGGACCAGGTTGGGCCGCTCCAGCAGCACATGCCCGATCTCGGACCGGTAAAACCCCAATGCGACGAAGGATAGCCAGACGAAATCCAGCGCGAAGAACACGACGGCCGACCCCACATAGGCGGCAATGAACGTCATCAGGGAATAACCGGCCAGCATCGCGTCCTCCTCAAATCCCCAGGAATGGTTGAACCAGGCGCACCAGGCGACTGCTGAAGCGCAGCGGCGCATCGGTCACGGCGAGGCAGATGCAATCCTCGTCCCTGTCCGCCACCGGCTGATGCGTCAGTTCGCCATCCGCCTCTTCGATATCGCCGGGGCCGAAATGATCGACCTCGTCGTGAAAACTGCCCGTCAGCACCAGGGTCAGCTCGCGCCCGCCATGGCTGTGCTCGGGCACCGGCTTGCCGGCAGGAATGCGCAGCAGCCTGACCTGGGTTTCCCGGTCGCCGGTAGGGATCAGCACCTGATGGGCCGTGCCGATATTGCGCCATTTGAGGGCGTCGATATCACCCACATAGCTGCGCAGCGGCTCGGGAATGACCGCATGAGCAGGGCGCTTGCGCGCGATCGGTGGCGCCACTTGCCTGGGTGCGTCATCGAGCCGTGCACGCATCCGCTCCCAGGCATTGGCAGGGCCCGCAACGGGGGCAATCGTGTCGATCAGCGCCCCACCGGCGGCTTCGGCCAGCGCCAGGCGCGCCCGGCAATCGGGGCACATGGCCAGGTGGCAGGCCACCGCAATGGACCAGCCCTCGGCCAGGTGGCCTGCGGCATATTCGACCAGCAGCTCGTCGCTCAAATGGTGTTTGATGCTCATCTCAAGCTCTCCAGCGCCGTTCTGAGGCGCCCGAAGGCCAGGCGGATTCTGGATTTGACCGTGCCGATCGGCAGGCCAAGCTCTTTGGCAATGGTGCTATGGGAAGCCTCTTCGAAAAAAGACAGGCGGATAAGATCCACCTGCTCCTTGGGGAGGGTTGCGAGCGCCCGGTGCAAGGCGTCGTGGCTTTGCCTGTCTTCCATGACCCGCGCCGCGTCGGGCAGCGGTTCGCTGACAAAGGCAGGGTCTTCGGGATTGAATTCGGGCCGACGCTGCTTGCGCCAGGCATCGATCCAGATATTGCGGGCGATGGTGAAGATCCACGCCGATGCCGGACCGCGCGCCGGATCGAACTGACCGGCCTTGCGCCAGATGGTCAGCATGGTTTCCTGCATCAGGTCTTCGGCAGCCTGGCCATTGCGCGTCAGTTTGAGCATATAGGCGCGGATGCGTGGACTATATTGTTCGAACAGCGCCTCGAAAGCGGCCATGTCGGCATGGGCTGCGATGGCCACCAGATAGGGTGCCATATCATCCGCCGGCGGCGTGAGGCCGCTGTCCTTGCTTGCTGTCAATGGCGGATTTCCATGCTGGGCGCGCGCCAAAGGGCGTCGGCGTTTCTTGAACGCGCTATCTTCGCATGTCCCGACCAGTGGGTAAATTGCCAGTGTCATGCCGGCTAATACGCCCCCTTTCGGCGGGCGGATCACCACAGACCAGCGAAAATCTTGTCAGCGGCAATGGCGGCAAAAGAATTCGGCCCGGACATGATCCGAAAGCGCGTCTCGCGCGTATCTACTGCAAAGAAACCGGGACTAGATAGATGTTTCAATCGCCAGAGCCGTTCAACCGCTCCGTGCCGCCGCGCCAGCGCATTGCCGTCATCGGCAGCGGCGTTTCCGGGCTGTCGGCCGCCTGGCAATTGTCCAAGACGGCCGATGTCGTGCTCTATGAAGCCGATGCGCGCCTGGGTGGCCATGCCAACACCATTGACGTTGACGGCACGGGTCCGGTCGATACCGGCTTCATCGTCTATAACAACGCCAATTACCCCAATTTCCAGGCCATGCTCGCCCATCTCGGCGTCGATAGCGTGGCCACCGAAATGTCGTTCTCGGCCTCGCTGGAACAGGGCAATTTCGAATATTGCGGCGAAGGCCTCTCCGGCATGCTGGCCCAGCGTCGTAATGCTTTCCGACCGCGCTTCTGGAGCCTGCTCCGCGATCTCATCCGCTTCTACCGCGAAGCCCCCGATGTCCTTGATCAGCCCGACATGCGCGGCCTGACGCTGGACGAATATCTGCGCATGCAGCGCTATTCGCGATCCTTCGTCGAGGGCCACCTGCTGCCCATGGCCGCGGCGATCTGGTCGTCCACCGCCGAGGATATTCGCGCCTATCCGCTCTTTGCCTTCGTGCGCTTCTTCGAAAGCCACGGCCTGCTCAAGCTGACCGCCCGTCCGCTCTGGCGCACCGTCACCGGCGGCAGCCGTGCCTATATCGGGGCGCTGATGAACCAGTTCTCAGGCGAAGTGCGCCTCTCGAGCCCGGTGACCTCGGTCGAGCGCGATGCCACCGGGGTGACCATACGCGACGGCAAGGGCAATACCGACCGCTTCGACCAGATCCTGATCGCCGCCCATGCCGACCAGGCCCTGAAAATGCTCGACAAGCCGACTGCGCTCGAAAGCGAATTGCTCGGGGCCTTCGAATATACCCGCAATATTGCGGTGCTGCACAGCGATGCCAGCTATATGCCGCGCCGTCGCAAGGTCTGGTGCTGCTGGAACTACATCGCCATGGGCGAGGAGAAGGAGGCCCCGCTCTGCGTCAGCTACTGGATGAACAAGCTGCAGCACCTGCCCGGGCGCGATCTCTTCGTTACCCTCAACCCGCCGGGCAATCCGGAGGGTGAAGTGGCCCGCTTCGACTATACCCATCCCCTTTTCAACACCCGCGCCATCGAAGCGCAGGAAAATCTCTGGCGCCTGCAGGGTCAGAACCGCACCTGGTATTGCGGCGCCTATTTCGGCCGTGGTTTCCATGAGGATGGTCTGCAGGCTGGCTTGGCCGCCGCCGAGGACATGGGCGCACCCGCCCGCCCCTGGATGCTGGCCAATCCTTCGAACCGCATCACCCTAGCCCCCATCCCGGCGATGGTCGCGTGACCACCGCCTCGGCCATCTATGTCGGCCATGTGGTGCACCAGCGGCATCGGCCCAAAAAGCACGCGCTGCGCTATCGCGTGTTCTCGCTGCTGATCGATCTCGACGACTTGCCTCGGCTCAACCAGCTGCGCCTCTTCGGGCACAACCGGCCTTCTCTGTTCTCGTTTCGCGATGCCGATCACGGCCATGGCCAGACGCCTCGCGACTGGGTGTTCGCCCAGCTGCGCGCGCATGGCCTGCCCGAACCAACCAGCATTCGCCTGCTCTGCTATCCGCGCATCCTTGGCTACGTGTTCAATCCCCTGACCGTCTGGTTCTGCGCCGATGCCGCGGGCAAGAGCATCGCCACCATCTACGAGGTGCACAACACCTTCGGCGAGCGCCACACCTATGTGCTGCCGGCGGGCGCCGAGCAGACATGCAGCAAGACCTTTTACGTCTCCCCCTTCATCGGCATGGATTGCCAATATGCCTTCTCCATCCTCGAACCGGGCGAGAAGGTGCGGGTGGCCATCGACGAGACGGAAAAAGGCGAGCGGCTTCTGTACGCCGCCTTTGCCGGCAAGCGGCACGAGTTCACCGACAGAACCCTGTTTGGCCTCTTCTTCAGCCATCCACTGATGACGCTGAAGGTGACCCTGGGCATTCACTGGGAAGCGCTGCGCCTCCTGCTCAAGGGGATAAAATTCCACCCGCACCGGCCCAAGAATTCGCCTTCGGCCTAAAAGGACGGTGGGCGCTGCGACAACGTAGTGCAGTCCAACACCATTGTACTTGGCCACAATCAGGCCGATCTTGATGTCAGAAATGTCACGGTCAGGACTGCCATGCGCCTCACCCAGTTCACCGACTATGCGCTGCGCCTGTTGATCTATGCCGCCACAAATGGCGAGCGCCTCGTCACCATTGAAGAGGCCTCCGACGTCTATGGCATTTCCCGCAACCACCTGATGAAGGTCGCCAATCTTCTGACACGCGAAGGCTATCTGCGCGCCGTGCGCGGTCGCTCCGGCGGCTTGACCCTGGCCCGACCCGCCACCGAGATCAATCTGGGCGCAGTGGTGCGCGCCACCGAGCCCGATTTCGCCATGGTCGAATGCTTCGCCGCCGACAACCGCTGCCGCATCACCCCCGGCTGCCGCCTCAAGACCATCCTGAACCGCGCGCTCAAGGCCTTCATCGCCGAACTCGACCAACACAGCCTCGCCGACCTCGCCGTCGACCCCGCACTCTTCGGCATCGAACACTCAGCCTGACCACCGCCGCACTCCACCGCCTGGCCTTGAAAATGCGTTGCGATCCTGGCTTCTGCCCTTCACTCTCCAAAAGGTGAGGAAGGCGCGCCTCCCCTAGAGCTTTCACGTTCTGGTTGATGCGGCTCCATCGCCCCTCCCCCTTGAGGAAAGGGAGGCAAAAGAGGCCTGAGTGCACCTCAGTTTGCAATGGTCCAGGCAAAGCCCGAACCCGCGGCCTCAGGCGTCGTCGCCGCCGCCGTGGTCGCGAACTGGGGTGGGTTCGGGGGTGGGGGGCTGTTCGTGGGGGCGGCCGAAATCGGCGGCGGCGGTTTCCTGGCCGGCATTGATGATCGAGCGGCGGATGGCGCGGGTGCGGGTGAACAGGGCTTCGAGCGCCGGGCCGTCGCCGGTGCGCACCGCCCGTTGCAGCCGTGACAGGTCTTCATTGAAGCGGCCGAGCATTTCCAGCACCGCATCACGATTGGTGAGGAACACGTCGCGCCACATCACCGGATCGGAGGCGGCGATACGGGTGAAGTCACGGAAGCCCGAGGCAGAAAACTTGATCACCTCGGACTTGGTATCGGCTTCGAGATCGGCCACCGTGCCCACGATATTGTAGGCGATGAGGTGCGGAATATGGCTGGTAATGGCCAGCACCATGTCGTGATGGGCTGCATCCATGCATTCCACCATCGAGCCCATGGCCTGCCAGAAGCCGACGAGCCTGTCAGTCGCCGCCTGCGGCACGCCGGCGGTGGGGGTGAGGACGCACCAGCGCCCCGCAAACAGTTCGGCAAAGCCGGCCGAGGGGCCGGAATGCTCGGTGCCGGCAATGGGGTGGCCGGGAATGAAATGCACCCCGGCAGGCACATGCGGGCCGACGACCTTGACCACATGCTCCTTGACGGAGCCGACATCGGAGACGATGGCGCCCGGCTCCAGTGCCGGCGCGATGGCTTCGGCCAGCGCCGCATAGGCCCCGACCGGGGCGCAGAGAATGACGAGATCGGCGCCGCGCACCGCTTCGGCGGCGTCGAGCGTGTAGATATCGCCCAGGTTCAATTCCCGGGCTTCATCGAGCGTTTCCTGGCGCCGTGTGGCGATGGAGATCACTTCCACCAGCCCCTGCCGCCGCGCCGCCAGGGCAATAGAGGAGCCGATGAGACCGATGCCGATAAGGGCGAGCTTCTTAAAATGTGCGCTCATTGTGCGCCCCCGAATGCCTTGAGCACCTTGGCGACGCCCTGCATGGCCGCCTCCGGTCCGATGGAAATGCGCAGCCCATTGGCAATGCCATAGGAGGCGCCGATTTCCCGCACGATATAGCCGGCCTCGACCAGGGTCTTAAACGCCGCTGCGGCAATCTCGGGGGTGTCGAACAGCACCATAACGAAATTGGCCTGGCTGGGGATGACGCGCATGGCGTTGGAGTGGAGCTCGGCGGTGAGCCAGTCGCGCCATCTGGCATTGAAGTCGCACAAGGCCTGGGTGAAGGCGACGTCACGCGTGGCGGCGGCCCCGGCCAGTTGCGCCGGCAGATTGACATTGAACGGGCCGCGAATGCGGTTGATGGCGTCGACCACATGGTCGGGCCCCACCATCCAGCCGATGCGCGCCGCCGCCAGGCCCATCTTGGAGAAGGTGCGCACCATGACGACATTCTGATGCGCGCCGACCAGATCGAGCCCCACCGAATAGTCAGCGGCCGTCACATATTCGGCATAGGCACTGTCGATGACGAGCAGGATATCGGGGCGGAGACCGGCATGCAGCCGCGCCACCTCGTCTGCATTGAGATAGGTGCCGGTGGGATTGTTGGGATTGGCCAGCCAGACCACCTTGGTGCGGGGCGTTACCGCCGCCAGCAGCGCATCGACATCGGCGCAATAGTCACGCTCGTCGACCATGATAATCTGGGCGCCGGTCGCCCTGGTGATGATCGGATAGACCGAAAAACCGTAGCGGTTCATCACCGCTTCGTCGCCCTCGCCGAGATAGACTTGTGCCAACAGGTGCAAGAGATCATCCGAGCCATTGCCGCAGACGATGCTATCGGGATTGACGCCATGCACTTCGCCCAGCGCCTCGCGCAGCAGCCGCGACGTGCCCTCGGGATAGATTTCGAGCTTTTCGGCGGCGGCGGCAAAGGCGGCGATCGCCTTGGGGCTGGCGCCGAGCGGGGATTCATTGGCCGAGAGCTTGATCGCATTGCTGCCCGGCTTGCCGGACTTGCCCGGCATATAGGGCGCAATATCGAGAATACCGGGCTGCGGTGTGGGGCGGACGGTTTCGGACATGATGGTCTTCGCGAAAGGGCAGGGAAAGCCGCGCGGACCATAGTGAAACCGCGCCCTAAAGGCAAAGCCTCTATGCGTTGCGGGCCGTCGCCGCCGACAGGCCCGGCAGGCGCACATAGCGCTCGGCACGCTTGCGCCGGGGAATGGCGGGAAACGCCTCCTTGCGGGCACGCACGCAGATCGCCCCGCTCATCGCCGGCCCGAACAGGCGCCCGAAGCGCTCGAAAAAGCGGGTGGATTTGAGCACCAGGCCCGATTGCACCGGCGGCACGAACAGGGCATCGCGCCAGGCCTCGGGCACGAAGCTATGATCGCGCAGCAGTTTTTCCAATTGCCCGCCGGAATAGGGATTGCCCTGCCCGAACGGGGTATTGTCGCGCTGGGCCCAGATGCCGCGGCGGCGCGGCACCACCAGCACCAGATGGCCATTGGGCGCCGTCACGCGCCACAGTTCGCGCATCAGCTCTTCGGCATCGGCGACATGCTCGAGAGCGTGGATGGCAATGGTCAGATCGATCGCCGCATCGGTGAGCGGCATCTCCAGCGGATCGCAGAGTACCGTGCAGGACGGGCCCTCGCGCGGCCAGGCCGAGGCCCCCTGGCGGGCCGGCATGAAGGCCAGCACCCGCTCGGCCGGTTCGAGCGCGAATCGCAGATAGGGCGTGGCAAAACCCAGCCCCAGCACCCGCTTGCTGCGCACATCGCCGGCCAGGGCCATCACCTGTTCACGCACCAGCGCCCGCGAAATGCGGCCCAGGGGGGACTTGTAATAGCCGATGAGGCGCGAAACATCGCTGGTCATGGCTGGGACTGTGCCAAAGCCCCGTGAACTTGTCCAATCCAAGGTTGTATTGCGCCCGCCCACTCCCTAGCTTGCGGGCAAACCGCAGAACCAAGGAGATGAAGATGGCCCTGATCGTGGATGTCTTTCCCGCCCGCAGCGACAATTTCGGCTATTTGGTGCATGACCAGGCCAGTGGCCGCACCGCCGCCATCGACGCCCCCGAAGCCGCCGCCATCCGCAACGCCCTCATCCACCGTGGCTGGACGCTGACCGACATTTTCATCACCCACCACCATATCGACCATGTCGAGGCCATTGCCGAGCTCAAGGCCGCCTTCGGCGCCCGCGTGGTCGGCCCGCGCGATGAAGCCGACAAGATCGAGGGGCTGGACGAGTTGGTAGGCGACGGTGACACGATCGAACTCGGCGACACCAGCTTTGCAGTGATGGCCACCCCCGGCCACACGCTGGGACACGTGGTGTTCTACAATGCCGAGGGCGGGCACCTGTTCTCCGCCGATGCGCTGTTCTCGCTGGGCGTGGGCCGCATGTTCGAGGGCACGCCCGGCCCGATGTGGGAAGGGGTCAAGCGCCTGCGCGCGTTGCCGGACGAAACGCTGGTCTATTGCGGCCACGAATATACCGAGAGCAATGCCCGCTTCGCCCTCTTCATCGATCCGGACAATGCCGTGCTGCAAAAGCGCGCCGACGAGGTCAAGGCGCTGCGGCTGGCCGGCCGGGCCACCATTCCCTTCACTCTGGGCGAGGACAAAAGAGCCAACCCCTTCATGCGCGCCGACGCCCCCGAACTGGCCCGACACTATGGCCTTGAAGGCGCCGACCCCGCAGAGGTTTTTGCCGCGATCCGCAAGGGCAAGGACAATTTTTGATTTGGGGGCGCGCGGGGCTTCGGCTGCTGCTCCCCTCCACCTTTAGCGCATGTGGGTTGGAGCGGGCTGCCCCCCCCC
>NZ_UZWD01000033.1 GCF_900631955.1 Devosia equisanguinis
CTATCTTCACAATGTCAAAGAGCTGACCTAACGCCGTCGCCGGCTGAAACGTCATGGGAAGCCTGTGCTTCCGAATTCCTTCAGGGAAACATGATCTTAGCACCGGTTGCCCGGCAGATCATCTGCCCTGTCAGAGATCGCTGAACTGTGGGAGCAGCTCGTGCTCGGCGTCGTCAGCGTGGCGGGTTGTAGTCGAGACACTTAAGTCTGTCAACACCCTATTTTCATTTTTCGTTTCGCTCGAAACCAGTTCGAACAACCCGGAAACTGAAAACCCGAAACCGAAAATTTCTCTTCAATTTCAGTGGCTTGCCTCCGTGCCCGCCGCCGTCTGGCGCCGCGCTCTTCAGCGATGAGCGGGTTATAGGGCCCACCCCCGAACCTGTAAACCCCCATCATGACAAAAACGACAAATTCGCTTCGTCCGGCAGGGTGCAACTGTGGGAAACTCGACTGAGACACCAGAGATTTAAGGGCTTTGCGGCCGAAGTCGATTTTTTGCGGTTTTTGAGGCAACCCTTTCCCCGCACTCACCAATTCGCCCTGGCGTTCTGGCCTTCACGGGGCAAATCAGCGATTCAACCTGCGAAACAGCCAAAAGAAAAGGGCCGCCGGATTGCATCCGGCGGCCCTTTTCATGTCGCACCCGATCCGGTCAGGCCGAACGGTTCTTGTTATAGAGGTCGAAGAACACCGCAGCGAGCAGCACCACGCCCTTGATCATCTGCTGCCAGTCGATATTGACGCCCATGATCGACATGCCGTTGTTCATCACGCCCATGATGAAGGCACCGATCACAGCGCCGGCCACCTGGCCCACGCCACCCAGCGCCGAAGCACCGCCAATGAACACGGCCGCGATCACGTCGAGCTCGAGCCCCTGCCCGGCCTTGGGCGTCGCCGAATTGAGGCGGGCCGCATAGATCATGCCGGCCAGCGCTGCCAGCGCCCCCATGATGGCGAAGATGTAGAAGGTGGTCCGCTCGGTCTTGACGCCCGACAGCGCCGCCGCCTTGAGATTGCCGCCCAACGCATAGATGCGGCGACCAAAGGTCAGCTTCTTGGTCAGGAACACGAAGCCGGCGATCAGCACGGCCATCACCACCAGCACGTTGGGCAGGCCGCGATAGGAGGCCAGCATATAGGCGAAGAACAGCACCAGGGCCGCGATCACCAGGTTCTTGATGACGAAAAGGCTGAACGGCTCCACGGTATAGCCGCGGGCCTTGCGACGGGCGCGACTGCGGATGGAGAAGAACACCATCGCCACGATCGCCAGGATGGCGATGATCATGGTTGTGGTGTGCAGCACCACCGGCTGGCCGTTTTCGGCAATGAATGGCGTAGCCGTCGGCCCCACGAAATCGGGAATGAAGCCGGCGGACAACAGCTGGAACTCGGCCGGGAACGGGCCGACGGACTTGCCGCCCAGAATGGCCAGCGACAGACCCTTGAAGATCAGCATGCCGGCAAGCGTCACGATGAAGGCCGGCACCTTGTGATAGGCGATGATATAGCCCTGTGCCGCACCGATGGCCGCGCCGGCCACCAGACAGATGGCGCCTGCAACGATCGGATTGGCGAGGAAGGCCAGCTCCGGCGGGAATTTCCAGCCGATCATCAGCATGGCCGCCAGCGCGCCGATAAAGCCGGAGACAGAACCAACCGACAGGTCGATATGGCCGGCGACGATCACCAGCAACATGCCCAGCGCCATCACGATGATGTAGGAGTTCTGCAGGATGATATTGGTCAGGTTCACCGGCTTGAACAGCACGCCATTGGTGAACGACTGGAAGAAGATCATGATCAGGATCAGCGCGAGCAGCAGCCCGTAATCGCGCATATTGGCACGCAGCGCGCCGATCAGCGTCAGTTCTTGGCTCTTGGCCTGAGCGGCCGGGGAACCGGTCGGTACAGTTTCGGTGGTCATGATGCCTTTCCTTCAGCGCGCACGATGGAGCGCATGATCTTTTCCTGGCTCGCTTCGCTGGTCGGCATTTCGCCCACGATACGGCCTTCGTTCATTACATAGATGCGGTCGGTGATCCCCAGCAGTTCCGGCATTTCCGAGGAGATGACCAGGATCGCCTTGCCCTGGGCCGCCAGCTGGTTGATGATGGTGTAGATTTCATATTTGGCGCCCACGTCGATGCCGCGGGTCGGCTCGTCCAGGATCAGCACGTCCGGATTGGCGAACAGCCATTTCGACAGCACCACCTTCTGCTGATTGCCGCCGGAAAGATTGCCGGTGACCTGATAGATGCTGGACGAACGGATATTGGTCTTCTTGCGATAATCGTTGGCGACGTCCATCTCGGCGAGATCGTCGATCACGCCCCAGCGCGACACCCCAAGCAGATTGGCGATGGTGGTATTGTGCTTGATATGGTCGATGAGGTTGAGGCCATAGGTCTTGCGATCCTCGGTGGCATAGGCGATGCCGTTGCGGATCGCCCGGTCCACGGTCGAGGTATCGACCTTCTTGCCGTTGAGCAGCACCTCGCCCGAAATCTTCTGGCCATAGGACTTGCCGAACAGGCTCATGGCAAATTCGGTGCGGCCCGACCCCATCAGCCCGGCAATCCCCACCACTTCGCCACGGCGCAGGGTGATATTGACGTCGCGGATCACCTGTCGCTCGCGATGCAGGGGATGGAAGACGTTCCAGTTCTTCACCTCCATCACCACATCGCCCACTTGGGGCGTGCGGGACGGGTAGCGGTCATCCAGCGAGCGCCCCACCATCGAGGTGATGATGCGGTCTTCCGAAATGTTCTCGGTGTCCATCGTCTCGATGGTCTTGCCGTCGCGGATCACCGTCACGCGGTCGGCAATGCGCGAGATTTCATTGAGCTTGTGGCTGATGATGATCGAGGTAATGCCCTGCTTCTTGAACTCGAGCAGCAGGTCGAGCAGCGCCTGGCTGTCCTTTTCCGAAAGCGAGGCGGTCGGCTCGTCCAGGATGAGCAATTGCACCTGCTTGGAGAGCGCCTTGGCGATCTCGACCAGCTGTTGCTTGCCCACCCCGATATTGGTCACCAGCGTGTCGGGATCTTCGGTCAACCCCACCATGGACAACAGCTTGCGCGCGCCGTCGCGGGTTTCGTCCCAGTCGATCACGCCACCCTTGGCTTGTTCATTGCCCAGGAAAATGTTTTCGGCGATCGACAGGAGCGGCACCAGCGCCAGTTCCTGATGAATGATGACGATGCCCTTGTGCTCGCTGTCACGGATGGAGCGGAATTGCTGCTCCTCACCCTGATAGATGATCTGTCCGTCATAGGAGCCATGGGGATAGACGCCGCTCAACACCTTCATCAAGGTGGATTTGCCGGCGCCGTTTTCCCCACAGATGGCGTGGATTTCGCCTTCTCGCACATCGAGATTGACGTCCTGCAGCGCCTTCACGCCGGGAAAGGTCTTGGTGATGCTGCGCATCTCCAGAATGGTTTTGCTCATGCTTTGCTCGCCTTGATGGACGCTGTCCGCCATTGGGGGCCAGTGACCAGCCGAATGACCGATGGGCTCCGCATGACTGCGAAGCCCTTGCTTGAATGTTAGCGGGATTACTGCAGGTCAGCTTCCGAGATATAGCCGGAGTCGACGACCAGTTCCTTGTAGTTCTTCGCATCGACCTCGTAGGGGGTCAGCAGCTTGGACGGCACAACCTTGTTGCCGTTATTATAGGTGCTGTTGTCGAGATCGGCCGGTGCATTGCCGCTCAGCACGGCATCGACGAGATCGGCAGTGACGCGCGCCAGCTCGCGAGTGTCCTTGTAGACGGTCGAATACTGCTCGCCGGCGATGATCGCCTTGATCGAGGGCACTTCGGCATCCTGGCCCGAGATGATCGGGTACTTGAGATCAGCCGAGCCATAACCGATGCCGGTCAGCGAGGAGATGATGCCGCGGGCAACGCCATCGTTCGGGGCCAGGATCGCATCGACACGCGAGCCATCCGAATAGTAAGCGGAGAGCAGGTTATCCATGCGGGCCTGGGCGGTCGCACCGTCCCAACGCAGCGTGCCGACCTGGTCCATGCCCTGCTGGCCGGACTTGAGCACGAGGACACCCTCGTCGATCAGCGGCTTCAACACGCTCATGGCGCCGTCATAGAAGAAGAAGGCGTTGTTATCGTCGGGCGAGCCGCCGAACAGCTCGATATTGAACGGACCCTTGTTCTCGGGATAGCCGAGACCCTTGAGGATGGAATTGGCCTGCAGCACGCCGACCTGGAAATTGTCGAACGTGGTGTAGTAGTCGACATTGGGCGTGCCCAGGATCAGGCGGTCATAGGCGAACACCTTGATGCCGGCAGCGGCGGCCTGATCGAGCACGGCGCTGAGCGTGGTGCCGTCAAGCGCGGCGATGACCAGAGCCTTGGAGCCCTTGGTGACCATGTTCTCGATCTGCGACAGCTGGTTCGGAATGTCGTCACCGGCATATTGCAGGTCGACGGTATAACCCTTGGCCTCAAGCGCCGCCTTGAGCTCCGCGCCGTCCGAATTCCAGCGGAGCGTGGTCTGCTCGGGCATGGAAACGCCCACGATACCCTTGTCCTGCGCAGCGGCGACACCCATCGAACCGACTGCGATCACACCGGCCATGGCGGCAGCGGCGATCGTCTTCAACACGTTCATTCTCAACTCCCAAAAATGAATTTGCGCGCCAGATAGAGGCATTGCCACTCCAAAGGCCGCGCCTCGATATAGAACTCCGAATTGCTGCAAGTAAACAGCAATTGAAGTACGTACGTCGAATTTTCGATTTACCTAGAAATCGAAGGCAGTTCCCAATTGCGATTGAGCTCCGCGCTTACGCGGAGCCCGATATTTCAGAACAATTGCAGATGATTACTGAAGTTCTTCTGCCTTGATGTAACCGGAGTCGATCACGCGTTCCTTGTAATTGGTGGCGTCGACTTCGTACGGGGTCAGCAGGATCGAGGGCACAACCTTGACGCCATTGTCATAGGTGGTGGTGTCGAGGCCGCTCGGCTCGTTGCCGGACAGGACCGTGTCAAGCAGCTGAGCAGTGTACTGAGCCAGCTCGCGCGTGTCCTTGAACACGGTGGAGTACTGTTCGCCGGCAATGATGGCCTTCACCGACGGGACTTCAGCGTCCTGGCCAGTGATGATCGGCCAGGCAAGGTCGCCCGAGCCATAGCCCACGCCGCGGAGCGACGAGATGATGCCGCGCGACAGGCCATCATAGGGAGCCAGCACGCCATGAACGCGGGTGCCGTCCGAGTAGTTGGCGGACAGGATGTTGTCCATGCGAGCCTGTGCGACAGCACCGTCCCAACGCAGGGTACCAACCTGTTCCATGCCCATCTGGCCCGACTTGATGACGATGTCACCGCTGTCGATCATCGGCTGCAGTACAGCCATGGCGCCATCATAGAAGAAGAAGGCGTTGTTATCGTCCGGCGAACCGCCGAACAGCTCGACATTCCACGGCTTCTGGTCGGCGAAGCGCTCGTTGAGGCCCTTCACCAGGCTATTGGCCTGGAGCACGCCGACCTGGAAGTTGTCGAAGGTGGTGTAGTAGTCGACATTGCCGCTGTCGCGGATCAGGCGGTCATAGGCAATGACCTTGACGCCCTGGTCAGCGGCCTGCTGCAGCACGGCGCTGAGCGTGGTGCCGTCGATCGAACCGATCACGAGGGCCTTGGCGCCCTTGGTGACCATGTTCTCGACCTGAGCCAGCTGGTTCGGGATTTCGTCTTCTGCATATTGCAGGTCGACAGTGTAGCCCATGCCTTCCAGCGCGGACTTCAGCTCATTGCCGTCCGAGATCCAGCGCAGCGACGACGAGGTCGGCATGGCAATGCCGATCAGGCCCTTGTCCTGTGCGAAAGCGCCGGTGGCAGCGGTGGCCAACAGGGCACCGGTGGCGAACAGCGTCGCTACTGTTTTGAGAACCTTCACGTCTCGACTCCCTTTGATATTCGAGATTGTTGTTGTCGGTCTTTTGGGATGGGGAACAGATCAGACAAACACAGCTGACATCGACCGCAGACAACCCGACCCGGCAGCATGCCCGCCCGGCCAGCGCCACAGCAATTGCAGCGGCACCGCATGCGGGGCCGCAACGTGCAACTGTATCGAAATCCTCCTGCTTGGAACGGCAATGCCGCTACGGACCCTCCCCGGCCCATGGCTGGGACGCTAGGATAATCAGATAAGGGTGTAAAGGTCTCCAGGGGGTGGATTCAGTGTTTTTTTCGATACTCGAATATTAATATTGACCAATGATTGCGGCGCTTGGAACGAGCGGCTAGTGTGCCCCAATCCCGGGAGGGGGTTGCCAGATGGGCTCGGAACGGAGCATGAGGCAATCACAAAGGTATCAGATACCATGGGGACGCTTTGACAGCCTTGTCTGAGGACGGTCGCGCCGAACAGAGCGCGGCCCATACGGTCGCCGACGACCTAGCGCAACACATCCTGACGCAGTTGACGCCAGGCTCCAGCCTGCCAAGCGAGGCGGAGCTGGCCGAGCATTACGCCGTCAGTCGCCTTACCGTGCGTGAAGCGGTCAAGCTGCTGGCCGGGCGTGGCCTGCTGCAACTGGCGCGCGGCCGCAAGGCGGTGGTGCGCGAGCCAGACGGCGCCGCTTTCGCCGACTTCCTTACCTCGGTGATCCGTTACGATTCCAAGGGCCTGTTCGATCTGGTCGAAGTGCGTCTGGCACTCGAAGTGCAATCGGCGACGCTGGCCGCCAAGCATGCCAGCCGCGCCGGTATTGCCGCCATCGAGAGCGCCCTGCAGGGCATGCGCGAAGCCGCCTTGTCAGACGCCCCCGACGCCGAGACGGTTTTCCATACCTGCGATGTCGGTTTCCACGAGGCCGTCGCCCTGGCCAGCGGCAACCGCGTGCTCGGCTATCTATTCGAGGCCATGGCCACGCCTTTGCGAGAAGGCCTCTTCATCAGCCGCCGCGGCCATGCCAGCCGAGGCCACACCCTGCAGGACACCATCGATGCGCATCAGCGCATTCTCGACTGCATCCGCGAGGGCAATGGCCGCGCCGCCGCCGAAGCCATGCGCGTCCATCTCAAGGACACCCAGCGCGACATCCGCATCGCCGTCACCAAGCTGGCCATCCTGCCGACCAGCACCGGCAACCGCTCGCCATCAGTGCCCGCATTGGAAGAGTGAGGTGCGGGGTTCTGACCCTGTTTGCAGCAAGCACCGTTCCGGCCCCGGGCTCGAACCGAGTGCGGCATGGTGCTGGTGCATCTATCGCACCAAAAACCAGCGAGCGTTGGACAAACACTTTTGGTGTCTTCCTGGGGCGTGATGCCCCCAAGACGCATCACCTGGCCCCACCAAGCGCCTAGCGGTGGCCGCAAAACCCCGCTAAGCTCTTTGTCGGGAAGTCATTTTCGTGGCCTGAAGCGAGCGACTGGTACGCATGTCGATCAAAGCCGCCGTCTATCATCTGACACATTACAAATATGACCGACCGGTCTATCTGCAGCCCCAGATCATAAGGCTGCAGCCGGCGCCGCATTCTAAGACCAAGGTCCTGAGTCATTCGCTTCGGGTCTCGCCGAACCTGCATTTCGTCAACACGCAGCAGGATCCCTATGGCAATTTCCTGACCCGTTTCGTCTTTCCCGAGCCGGTGACCGAGCTCAAGATCGAAGTCGATCTGGTCGCCGACATGACGGTCTATAATCCCTTCGACTTCTTCGTCGAGGAGATCGCCGAAACCTGGCCCTTCACCTATCCCGAAGAGCTGCGCGACGATCTCTCCATCTATATGAAGCCGGAGCCGGCCGGTCCGCTGATGCAGCGGCTGATCGCCGATATCGACCATTCGCCGCAAAACACCGTCACCTTTGTCACCGGCCTCAATGCGCGCATCCAGACGCTGGTAAACTATATCGTCCGCCTCGAGCCTGGCGTGTGGACGCCCGAAGAAACGCTCGGCAATGCTCGCGGCTCCTGTCGCGACTCCAGCTGGCTGCTGGTCAATCTGCTCCGCCATCTCGGCTTTGCCGCACGCTTCGTCTCCGGCTATCTCATCCAGCTCAAGCCCGATCTCGTTTCGCTCGACGGCCCCGCCGGCACCGACCACGATTTCACCGACCTGCACGCCTGGTGCGAAGTCTACCTGCCCGGCGCCGGTTGGATCGGTCTCGACCCGACCTCGGGCCTGCTGACGGGCGAAAGCCATGTGCCGCTGGCCGCCACCCCGCATTATCGCAATGCCGCCCCGATATCGGGCTTCGCTTCCTTTGCCGAAGTGGATTTCGCTTTCGACATGAAGGTGACGCGCGTCGCCGAGCATCCGCGCATCACCAAGCCCTTCTCCGATGAAAGCTGGCAGCGGCTCGATGCACTGGGCCACAAGGTGGATGCCGTGCTCGCCGAAAACGATGTGCGCCTCACCATGGGTGGTGAGCCGACCTTCGTCTCCATCGACGATTTCGAGGCCGATGAATGGAATGCCGGCGCGGTCGGCCCCACCAAGCGTGGCCTGGCCGACGACCTGATCCGCCGCCTGCGCCAGCGCTTCGCGCCCAATGGCATGCTGCATCATGGCCAGGGCAAGTGGTATCCTGGGGAAACCCTGCCGCGCTGGACCTTCTCGCTCTACTGGCGCCTCGACGGCAAGCCGGTGTGGAAGGACGAAAGCCTCATCGCCCGCGAAGGCGTTGAGACCAGTGCCACCCACGAGGACGCAAAGCGCTTTCTCGATGCCTTCGCCCGCAATCTCGGCCTCACCGGCGACACCATAGCCGAGGCCTATGAAGACCCCGGCGAGTGGCTGCTCAAGGAAGCCAACCTGCCTGCCAATGTCGATCCGGCCAATTCCGAGCTTGCCGACCCCGAAGCGCGCTCCCGCATCGCCAAGGTGTTCGAGCGTGGCCTGACCTCACCCACCGGCTATGTGCTGCCCGTACAACGCTGGAACGCCATCGCCTCCAGCCCCTGGCTCACCGAGAAGTGGAAGACACGGCGCGGCAAACTGTTCCTCGCGCCCGGCGACAGCCCCGCCGGCTACCGCCTGCCGCTGAGTTCGCTAAAGCATCTCAAACCCACCGACTACCCTCATGTCGTGCCGCTCGATCCTGGCGCGCCGCGCGCCCCCCTGCCCGATACCGAGGAACTGCTGGCGCGCAAACAGACCGGTCTGGAGATCGATCCACGCGCCCAGACCGCCGCAGGATTCACTGCGGCCACCGAGCAGCAGGACATCACCGAACAGGTGCTCAGCGAGATCGAGGGGCAAGTGCGCACGGCGGTCACAGCCGAACTGCGCGACCATCGCCTCTGCGTCTTCCTGCCTCCCGTCGAGCGGCTGGAAGATTTCCTTGAACTGATCGCCGCCACCGAAGCGGCGGCCAAGGAGATCGGCCAGCCCGTTCACCTCGAAGGCTACGCGCCGCCACAGGATCCGCGCCTCAATGTCATTCGCGTGGCGCCAGATCCGGGCGTCATCGAGGTCAATATCCATCCATCGGCCAATTGGGACGAATGCGTCGCCACCACCACGGCAGTCTATGAAGAGGCCCGCCTCTGCCGCCTGGGCGCCGACAAGTTCATGATCGACGGCAAACATGTCGGCACCGGCGGCGGCAACCATGTCGTGGTCGGGGGCGCCACCCCCAATGACAGCCCCTTCCTGCGCCGGCCGGACCTGCTGAAATCCCTGGTGCTGCATTGGCAGCGCCACCCCTCGATGAGCTATCTGTTCTCCGGCCTCTTCATCGGACCCACCAGCCAGGCCCCCCGCTTCGACGAGGCCCGGCACGACAGCCTCTACGAGCTCGAAATCGCCATGGCCCAGGTTCCGGCGCCCGGCGAAGGCACGCCGCCTTTGCCCTGGCTGGTGGATCGGCTGTTCCGCAACCTGCTGGTCGATGTCACCGGCAACACCCACCGTTCCGAAATCTGCATCGACAAGCTCTATTCGCCAGACGGCCCCACCGGTCGACTGGGTCTGGTCGAATTCCGCGGCTTCGAAATGCCGCCCAATGCCCGCATGTCGCTGGCCCAGCAATTGCTGGTTCGCGCCCTGATCGCTCGCTATTGGGCCGCCCCGCTCGACGGCAGCTTCGTGCGCTGGGGTACAACCCTTCATGATCGGTTCATGTTAGGGTCATATATCTGGCGCGACTTCCTCGGCGTGCTCGCCGATCTGCGCCAGCACGGATTCGATTTCGACCCTGCATGGTTCGCCGCCCAGCAAGAATTCCGCTTCCCCTTCTGTGGCGAAGTGGAGGTAGACGGGGTAAAACTCGAACTTCATCAAGCCCTTGAGCCCTGGCATGTCATGGGCGAGCAGGGCGCCATCGGCGGCACTGTCCGCTTCGTCGACAGCTCGGTGGAGCGCCTCGAGGTCACGCTCGAAACCGACAATCCCAGCCGCTACACCGTCACCTGCAACCAGCGCCCGGTGCCGCTAAAGCCTTCCGGTACCAACGGAATTTTTGCCGGCGGGGTCCGCTTCAAGGCCTGGCAGCCGGCCTCGGGCATGCATCCGGCCATGCCGGTCCATGCGCCATTGGTGTTCGACATCTACGACACCTGGACCGGCCGGGCCATCGGCGGCTGCACCTATCACGTCGCCCATCCCGGCGGCCGCAATTACGAAACCTTCCCGGTCAATGGCAACGAGGCCGAGGCCCGGCGCCTAGCCCGCTTCGTGCCGCACAACTACACGCCCGGACCCTATGGGTTGCGTGCAGAAATGCCTGCGGAGGAATACCCGCTGACCCTTGACCTGCGTCGTCCGCCACGGTTCACCTAGCAAATGATCACGCGGAATCAAGAACGTCGCGGCAAGCCCCCGGCTGGGCCTGGTATTGTTGCGGACTATAAACTGCTGCCCGGCGTGCCGGATGAGATGATCGACCCCTCCGGCGCCATCCGCCCGGGCTGGGACAAGCTCATGTCGGCCTTTGACGCGCTGGGGCCGACAGAGCTTGCCGGCCGCTTCGAACGCGCCGACCAGTATCTGCGCGATGCCGGGGTGTTCTATCGCAAATATGACGGTGCTGAGGGCAAGGAACGCGCCTGGCCGCTGGCCCATATTCCCCTGCTTATCGCCGAAGCCGACTGGATCCGCATTTCCAATGGCCTCGTACAGCGGGCCGAACTGCTCGAGCGCATCGTTGCCGACATCTATGGCGACAACCGGCTGGTGCAGGAGGGCCTGCTGCCTCCCGAACTGATCGCCCAGAGCGGGGAATTCCTGCGCCCGCTCGTGGGGGTGCGACCCACCAGCGGCCATTTCCTGCATTTTTGCGCCTTCGAACTGGGCCGCGGCCCCGATGGCGCCTGGTGGGTGCTGGGCGACCGCACCCAGGCCCCTTCCGGTGCCGGCTTCGCGCTGGAAAACCGTGTTGCCACCACCCGCGCACTGTCCGACATCTATGCCGGCATGAACATCAAGCGGCTGGCCGGTTTCTTCCGCGGCTTCAAGGATACGCTCTTCGCCCAGGGACGCCGCGATGGCGGTCGTGTCGGCATCCTGACCCCCGGCCAGCTCAACGAGACCTATTTCGAACACGCCTATATCGCCCGCTATCTCGGCCTCATGCTGCTCGAAGGCGAGGATCTGGTAGTGGACAATGGCCAGGTCATGGTGCGCACCGTTGCCGGCCTCAAGCCGGTCAGCGTGCTCTGGCGGCGCATGGATGCCAGCTTCGTCGATCCGCTGGAACTGCGCTATGACAGCCATATCGGCACGCCCGGCATGGTCGAGGCGCTGCGCAGCGGCTCGATCTCGATGATCAACGCTCTGGGCACCGGCATCCTTGAATCCCGCGCCTTCGCCGCCTTCCTGCCGCGCCTGAGCAAGCATCTGCTCGGCACCGGGCTCGAACTGCCCGAAATCGCCACCTGGTGGTGCGGACAAAGCGCCGAGCGCGAATTCGTGCTCGACAATTTCGACAACCTGATGATCGGCCCTGCCTTTTCGACCGACCTGCCGTTCGACGATCTGCGCGGCACCGCGCTCGGCCGCAGCATGACCGAGGAGCAGAAGGCCCAGCTCAAGGCGCGCATCGCCCGCCATGGCGGCGACTATGTCGGACAGGAGCCGGTGCAGCTGTCCACCGCACCGGTCTATATCGACGGCAAACTCGAACCACGCCCCATCACCCTGCGCGTCTATGCGGCGCGCACCGAGGACGGCTGGACCATCATGCCCGGCGGCTTTGCCCGCGTCGGCTCCACCCGCGACACCTCCGCCATCGCCATGCAGCGCGGCGGGCAGGCCGCCGACGTCTGGGTCATGTCCTCGAGCCCGGTGGAACAGGTGTCGCTCCTGCCGCGCGACGGCGAAAAGCTGGTGCGCAATTCGCCCGGTAGCCTGCCGAGCCGCGCCGCCGACAATCTCATCTGGCTGGGCCGCTATGCCGAACGCTGCGAAGCCAGCATCCGCATCCTGCGCGCTTACAATGCGCGTCTGGCCGAACTGTCGCGACCGGAACTCCCCATTCTTTCGCACTGCGCGGAGTTCCTCGAAAGCATGGATATCGACGCGTCCGAAGCCATGCCCAAGGGCCTGTTGAACGCGATCAGCAGCGCCGTGCACAGTGCCGGCCAGATCCGCGACCGCTTCTCGCCCGATGGCTGGCTGGCGCTCAACGATCTGCAAAAGACCGCCCAACGCTTTGGCACCCGCATCACCACGGGCGACGACTCCACCCGCGCCATGACGGTATTGCTGCGCAAGCTGGCTGGCTTTTCTGGCCTGGTGCACGAGAACATGTATCGCTTCGCCGGCTGGCGTTTCCTCGAACTCGGTCGCCGCCTCGAACGCGCCATCCAGATCGCGCGCATCACCGGTTGGCTCACCGACAAGGATGCGCCCGATGGCTCGCTGGAAATGCTGCTCGAAATCGGCGACAGCGTCATGTCGCACCGCCGCCGCTATTCGGTGAGCGCCGGCACGCAGAGCGCCATCGATCTGTTGATCCTCGATCCGCTCAATCCGCGCTCGGTTTTGTTCCAATTGACCGAATTGCGCACCCAGATCGAGACACTGCCCGGCGGCATCGACGATGGCCAATTGTCCCCTGCGGCCAAGACGGCACTGCGCATCCATACCGATCTGGTTATTGCCGAGCCGCATGAACTGACCCCCGAACGGCTCGACCTGCTCGCAGATCATCTCGGCCAGCTTTCGGGCCTTGTCGCCTCGGCCTACTTTACGTGACCCCCATGCTCTACGATGTGCGCCTGACCCTCGAATATGACTATGCCGCGCCCGTGCATGGCGGACGCCACCATATTCGCGTCACCCCGGCCAGCGTGCCCGGCGCCCAGCGCGTGGTGGCCGCCTCGCTCTCCTTCACCCCCAGGCCGCATCGGCAGGAGAGCTTTCTCGATTTCTTCGGCAATACCGTCACTTCGCTCATCTATGTCGAGCCCCATGACAAGCTCGAAGTGCGTCTGACCGCCCGGGTGCAGGTCGACGATGTCTCGCCGCTGGATGACCTGTCGCCCGCGCTTGACGCGCTGCCGCTCGAAATCGGCCGCTACTGGTCGGTGGAGCCCGGCAGCCCGCAGCATTTCCTTGCTGCCTCGCCCCGCGTGCAGATCGTCCCGGCCATTACCGACTATGCTGCCGAGGTCACGGCGACGGCTCACACGGTTCTGGCCAAGGCCAATGCGCTCTGCATGGCTATCAATCGCGACTTTACCTACGATCCCAAGGCGACGGATGTGGAAACCCGCCCTGCCGAGGCCTTCGCTCTGCGCAAAGGCGTCTGTCAGGACTTCGCCCATGTGATGATCGCCGGCCTGCGCGGCCTTGGCATTCCGGCAGGCTATGTGTCGGGCTTCCTGCGCACCATTCCCCCGGAAGGCAAGCCACGACTTGAAGGCGCCGACGCCATGCATGCCTGGGTGCGCGCCTGGTGCGGCCAGCATCTGGGCTGGGTGGAGTTCGACCCCACCAACAAGATGATCGCTGGTCCCGACCACATCACCATCGGCCATGGCCGCGACTATGCCGATATCTCCCCCATCGTCGGCGTCCTGCGCACCAATGGCTCGCACGAGACCAAGCAATCTGTCGACGTGATACGCGTGGAATAGCCTTCGGGAACCAAATTTCTCTGCTGCCGTTATTGTCGCACGCGGCGTTGATCGCCACGCACAAAGGTCCGGTGCCCCGGGCCATGGAGGCAGAGAATGAACACCACATCCCAGCACAATGTCTATCGCCGCGCCCAGTCCACGATCAGCGCTCTGCCGATCGAGGGTTATGACGGCAATACTCATTTTGGTGGCGTGGCCCTGGCACTGCTGCCGGCACTGCTCATCCTGAGCGCTGCCACCGGCCTGCTGCTGGCTCTGCTGTAAGTCGAGGCATTCGCCTCGCACCGCGCATCACGCGCGAAAAAGCTGTCCCTATCCGTTCACTACAGCCGGGTCGCTCGACGCGGATAGGGCGCGCCATTGTTTCTGTTGGAGGGTTTCATGACACTTGGCACCATTCTCATCATTATCTTGATCCTGCTGCTGATCGGCGCATTGCCCAATTGGGGTTACTCGCGCGGCTTCGGCTATTTCCCGTCCGGCATTCTCGGCGTGGTCCTGGTGATCGTGCTGATCCTGGTTCTGATGGGGCGCGTCTAGCGCCCCCTCCCCTGCGGGGCGGATGGAACTGACAGCGCCTTGCGGCGTTCAATCCACACAAGCACAATAGGAGCGTCAAATGGCAACCACGACTGATATGGCCCCCACGCGCCGCAAGTCCAGCAGCGGCTCGCGCAATTCTTCCAAGACCCGCGAGCAGGAACTGGAAGACCAGATCTCGCAGCTGCAGGCCGATCTCAAATCGATCACCGAAACCCTCGGCAAGCTCACCAACGAGAAGGCCGGCGAAGTCAAGGATATCGCCAAGACCGAGATCGCTGCACTCAAGCGCCGTGGCCAGACCATGATCGATGATGCGCAGGATCAGGCCGGCGAAATCGAAAAGCAGCTCAAGGATACCATCCGCGAAAAGCCGCTGACCGCCGTAGCCAGCGCGTTGGGCATTGGCTTCGTTCTGGCGCTCCTGACCCGGCACTGAAAATGAATTTTCTATTGCCGCTCGCCAGCCTGCTTGGCATCGAGGTCGAAGCGGTCGCCGATCGTGCAAAGTCGATGGTGCTGATCTGCAGCGCCATCGCTTTGCTGCTTCTGGTGGGCGTCGCCTTCCTGATCGCGGCAGGCTATATGCTGCTGGCGCAGTCAGTCGGCCCCATCATCGCCGCGCTGATCTTTGCGGGTAGCTTCTTCGTTCTCGGTCTTGCCGTTTATCTCGGCGCGCAGATCGGCGAAGGTCGCCGGCGTCGCGTGGCTGCTGAACGCCGCAAATCCAGTGAAACCGGCGCGCTGCTGACCAGCGCGGCACTGACCGCCCTGCCGGCCGTGCTTCGGGCCCCCGGCATTCTGCGTCTCGGTGTACCGGCGGCCGCTATTGCCGCCTTTCTGCTGTTGCGCAACAAGGACGGCGATTCCTGATCGAAATCTTTTTCCTGTCGCTGGCTCAGGCCGGCGGCAGGGGTAACCAGATTTCAGCGCTCACGCCGTCGGCGCCAAAAACCAGCTCGACATTGCTGTCCAGAACCTTGGCCAGGCCACGCTTGACCAGCTTGACGCCCAGCCCCAGCTCTTTCGGCTCCGAAACCACGGGGCCGCCGCTCTCCACCCAATGCATGCGCAGGCCGCGAATCGGGCTGTCTTCGATCTCCCAGGCAAGGTCCACCCTGCCCTCGTCGCCGGACCAGGCGCCAAAACGATGTGCATTGGTGGTGAGTTCGTGCAGGATGAGCCCCAGGCCCAGCGCATGATCTGGCGGCAGCGCCACGTCTTTCCCGCCGGCACTGAGACGCGGCGTTTCCACCGCGAAATCCCGGCCAAGCTCTGCTGCTACCACTTCATGTAATTGCACGCCCGACCAATCGCGATCGGCCAGGAGCAGATGGGCATCTGAGATGGTCCGCAACCGGCCGCTGAAGGCTTCAAGGAATTGTTGGGGGTCAGGATTTTGCCGCAGCGTCTGGCGCGCCACCGACTGGATCATCGCCAGCGTATTCTTGACCCGGTGATTGAGTTCGCGCAGCAGCAACTTGGTGTGCTCGGCATTCTGCTTGCTGTCGGAAATGTCGATGCAGACGCCCATCATCACCATGGCCCGTCCCGCGCCATCGCGCTGATAGACCCGACCACGCATCGACAGCCAGGTGCCGCTGGCCAGCGCCCGCACTTCGGCCTCGAAATCGACGCCGGTCTTGAGCGAGTTGATGATCTTGGAGGTCAGCGCCTTGCGCTCCGCGGGGGCAACGGCCGCCGCAACATCCTCCACCCGCACCGCGCCGCCATCAGCAAGCCCCAGCACGCGGCGGAACGTGTCATTGCAGGTGATCTCGCCCGCAGGAATGTCCCAGACCCAGCTGCCGACCTTGCCGGCCTCGAGCGTCAGGGCATGGCGCCACTCCTCGCGCATCAGCGCCGCGGCGGTGCGCGCGCGCACCCGAGCCTCGTCCTTGAGCACCAGCATGCTGGATGTGGTCTCGGCCAGGTCCTGAAGATGCTGGATCAAGCTCGGATCAACACTGTCCCGCACCTTATCATCGAGCACGCAGACCGTGCCGATGGGCTGGCCCCGCACCATGATCGGCACGCCGCAATAGAAACGCACACCCGGCCAGCCGGTGACGAAGGGATTGTCGCGGAATCGCTCATCGCCGAACATGTCGGTGATGGTCAGGGGTGAACGATCCGGCACAGCGATAGTATGGGCGCAAAATGAGATGTCGGCGCTGGTCTGGGTCAGGCCTTCCACACCGAAGCAGGCGCGATACCACTGCCTGTCTGCATCGACCAGCGACACCTGCGCGAACGGCGCGCCGAACATGGCCGCGGCGAGCCGCGAGATCCGATCGAAATCAATGTCTGGAGGCGTGTCCAAGACATGCAGCTCGTGGAGCACTGCCAGCCGATCTGCGTCGTGAAGGGCCCTGCCGACATCCTCTGGCAGCGTCAATTTGGTCTCACTCACAACACGTCCCGGGCATCCTGCTGTCGGACAGTAATGGCATAGCCTTAATCCACCCCAACGCGGCCACCCCAAAAGCGTTCCACATTATTTTCCGTTATTTTCTGTCTCCGCCGAAGGCAAGATCACCTTGAGCGCTTCATGATGGATTTTGAGGTGAACGCTGGGGTCGAGAGCAATCAGTTCGCCATCGATAACAGCGTGATGGCCCCGGCGACGCTTGGGGAAATGCAGCGTCAATTGCGGCGTCTCCACCTCGCTCACCATGGCATTGTCGCGCCAGCGTCCGGTCAAGACGTCGATGCCGAGATTGAACAATTCATGGGTCGTGACGCTTGAGGCGAGGTAGACGCCCAAAAGTCCGCTGTCGAGACTTTTGGCTACCGGTACAGGGGCGTTATCGAGTGGATTGTTGGACACCGCGATCCCGGAAACCGTCCGCCGCGATGTGGCACCGCCCCCATAGACCTCGACCTCGAACCGCGGCGGATCGACTGCGGCTGCACCGATGGCACGCAGGCTGGCCAGCATCTTGCCCCAGCGGCTGCCATAGACCATATGGCTGCGAATACGCACCAGCCGCGCATGGATGCCGACGCCGAACTGATGCACGAATGGCCGGCCATTGGCAGTGGCGATGTCGATATGGTGGACCTGGCCATGGGCAATGGCATGCAGGGCAGCATCGAGATCGAGCGGCATGCGCAGCGCCCGTGCGAAAAGGTTCATGGTCCCAGCCGGCAATATGCCCAGCGGCACGCCGGTTTCGAAGGCTGTCGCCGCCGCCGACGATATCGTGCCATCGCCTCCCCCCGCCAGCAGCGCGTCAGTGCCGTCCGATGTCGCGGCCCGGCGCAGCGCATCGGCGACGCCGTCACCATCGACCACAACGCAGTCAAGCTCATGCCCGGCATCGGCAAAGATGTCCCGCGCTCGCGCCGTGAAGGCATCGAGATCCATGGTGCGCAAAGTGCCGCCGCCGCGGTTCAACACAGCCTTGACGCGCACCGGTTCACTCCATCGCAGCAGCCACGGTCCGCGCCTGCCCCAGGCCGGGCATCGCGATAACCACACAAAGCCCGCCGCCTGCGACCGGCTGATAATCGGGTGCGCCACCGAACTGGCCGGCCAGTTGCTTGATGACCACCGAACCGAGCCCACCTTCGTCCGGCGGACCGTCTGGCATGCCGACACCATCATCGGACACAGCCAGCATCGCCACGTCATCCGCCCCGGCGAACAGGCGCACGCGAATTGCGCCGCGCCGTCCATCGGGGAAGGCATGCTTGAGGCTATTGGTGACCAGCTCGCTGACCAGAATGCCCAGTGTGGTCGCATCGCGCGAACTCATCAGCACTGGCGCAATATCGCCGCTGAGCGTAATGCGGCCGTCATCGGTCTGAGTGGCGGCTATGTCATCGAGCACCGGCTGCAGAAAATCGCTGGCACAGGCCGTTTCGAGATCATCGGACAGACGCAGGCGCCGATGCGCCGAGGCTACGGCATGCACGCGCAAGCGCGCTGCCTCCAGCGCCTGCCGAACTTCTTCGGAGCGGCTGCGCATCACCTGCAGCGCCAGCAGCGACGAAACGGTCGCCAGCGAATTGCCGATGCGATGATTGGTATCCTGCAGCAGGGCCTCGACCCGCTGGCGCTCATGTTCGGCATGGGCGCGCGCCTCTTCGATATCGCGCGTGCGCTCGGCCACCAGCGCTTCGAGCGCCTCGTTCTGCGTGACAAGTCCAGAGTGACGCTCCGCCAGCGCGCTCACCTGCCTCTGGGTCCGGGTCAAGAGCGCATAGCCCAACACCGCCGCAGCGGCCAGCGCTGCCATCAAAGCCACGACCAGACCATGCCGGTAGCGGTCGATTTCATCATTGCGCTGCACCAGCTTGGCATCTTCATCGGTGATGAAAGCCTCGAGCGTACGGCTGACCTCGGCCATGAGCCGCGCGCCCATGCCGGTTTCGGTCAGCGACAACGCTTCGTCCTCGCGCTGGCTGGTGGCGAGCTCGACGGTCCGCTCCATTTCGGCCAGCTTGCCGCTGAGTTCGCCCAAAATGCCATCGAGCCGAGCCGCTTGCTGGGGATCGTCAGCGGTCAGCGCCAGCAATTGGCTGCGCCGGTCCGCGACTGTCGTCATCGCCTCATCGAACAGCTCGAGGAACTGTCGATTCTGCGTCAGCAGGTAGCCGCGTTGGCTCGATTCCGCCTGGCTGAGCGCGTGGGTCAATTCCCGCGCCGAATTGCGCACCGCATAGGTCTGCGTGACGTCGGCAATCTGGCGATCAATACCGCGCAGCAGCGCAAGGGCAAACAGCGCCGTGACGCAAACCAGCCCCAGCGACAACCAGATGGTCAATCGCCGGACGGTCAGACGTCTCCACATTGGCTGCGCCATGATCGCACCGTTCTCCGCCAAGGCACGAATCGTTCCGAACTCCCTGTTCCGCACATCCCGGCAGGCCAACCATGCCGCAGCGCGATGGCAGTAATACGGCCAAGCTAGATCAACGGCCGCCGCCGCTCGCCGGCACCTTCCCAGCCCGCAATCTCTCTCAACCCGGCGACATCGATCACTTCGCAGCTGCGATCATGCCAGCGGATAAGCTTCATATTGCCCAGCCGCCGCAGCGTCTTGTTGGTATGGACAATGGACAGACCCAGCGTGTCGGCGACATGCTGCTGACTGAGCGGCAGCGAAGTCGTGCCCTTGCCGCCCATGCCGACATTGGCGGCGCGTTCGCACAGAAATGACAGAAGGTAGGCTGCACGCTCCAGCGCACTGCGACGTCCAAGGCTGAGCAGATGCTCGTCCAGCATCCGCTCCTCGCGCGCTGCAAGCCAGGTGACGTCAAAGCCGAGCCCGGGGTGATTGCGGAACAGTTCATCGAGCCGGTCACGCTGAAACACACACAGCACCAGTGGCGACAGCGCCTCGACTGAATGGTCCATCTCGCCGATCACCGAGCCCTGCAACCCAACCAGATCGCCGGGCAACAGATAGTTCAGGATCTGCCTGCGGCCATCGACCAGCGTCTTGTAGCGAAAGGCCCAACCCGACAGCACCGTATAGAGATGGGCACTGTGCGCCCCCTCCATCAGGATCGAGGAACCGGTCTCGGCAACCAGCTCACCAGACTTGAAGGATGAAACAAACTTCAATTCCTCGGATGTGAAAGGACGAAAACTCGGCATGGCGCGCAGAGGGCATTGTTCACAGGGAACACGCCGGCCCGCTATGGGAAGATCGAGACTCAAAACGAGGTCCTGGGGCTTGAGGATATGCTACCAACGCAGCACATCCCTGCGCGTTCCACATGTCAAAGTTAAATGACAATTCCCCCACTTGAGCCCACCTAGTGGCGCTCATGATGGGAGATCCCGATTTGTCCGAAGGCCGCAGTGCATTGATCGTCGAGGGTGAATACCTCGTCGGCCTGCATATCCAGACCATTCTCGAAGCCTATGGATTTACTGACGCCACCATCGTGCCCGGCATCCGCGAAGCCAAGGCGCTGTTGCGTGGCGAGACCGCGTTCGACCTGGCCGTCGTGGAAATCGCGCTCGACCGGCCTGACACCATCGACTTTGCGCGCGCCCTGCGCGACGCCAAGACGCCGCTCATCGGCACCACCACGGATTTGCGCGCGCATTCCGGCATTGCCGGTCTCGATTCCGTGCCCATTCTCCCCAAACCCATTCCGGAAGAAAGCCTGGCTGACGCGGTCAGCGCAATGTTCTTGCCACCCGATACTCCATAGACAATCGGCCCAGCCATTATGGCCGGGCCGATCAGCAGGGATCAGAACGAGTGGTTGCCCGATGTCACCTGGGCTGACACGGCATCGGGGCCATAGTCGGATTCGCCCGAGATCTTCAGCATCTCCGCCAGGCGCGAGCGGGCACGGCTGACGCGGCTCTTCATGGTACCGACAGCGCAATCGCAGATTTCGGCGGCTTCTTCGTAGGAGAAGCCGGATGCGCCGATCAGGATCACCGCTTCGCGCTGATCATCGGGCAACTGCGACAGCGCCTTCTTGAAATCTTCCAGATCCATGGAGCCGTATTGCGACGGATGCACCGACAGGCGTTCGGTGAAAACCCCATCGGAATCCTGCACTTCGCGACCGCGCTTGCGCATCTGGCTATAGAATTCGTTACGCAGGATGGTGAAGAGCCAAGCCTTGATATTGGTGCCCATCTCGAAGCTGGACTGCTTGGCCCAGGCTTTCATGACCGTATCCTGAACGAGGTCATCGGCCTTGTCGTGCTTGCCGGTCAGCGACACCGCAAAGGCACGCAGGCTGGGCAAGGTCGCCAGCATTTCGCGTTTGAAGGAGGGAGTTTCGGCGCTCATACCGGCTTACTCTCCGTCCTGATGTTTGCCCGTCTTGGACTTCTGCGCCTGCTCGGCACTGTCCAGACGCTCAAGCAGGTCGAGCAGGTCGTCCGGAACCCCCTCGTCCTGAACGGCGCCGTAAAGCGCGCGCAGCCGCGACCCGATATCGGAATGCGGCCCGAGCCCGTCCTCATCCCGCCCCGCCTGCGACTGCACACGTTGCTGAAGCGCACTATTGTCTTTTGTCATACCTGCAATGACCGATCAGTCCGTTGAATGCCCATTGGATGAAGAAATGCGGGAGCTCAAAAAAAGTTCCGACCCTTTCGGAACTTTTATCGCAGCTCTCCGTTTTACGGTCTCGTGAATCACGATCACAAAGCGTCATTGGGAGTTTCGTCTATGTCTTTGTCCATGCGGATCGCTCCGCATCTGCCTTATCTGCGGCGTTTTTCTCGGGCAGTCACCGGATCGCAGACATCGGGAGACGCTTATGTCGCCGCGACGCTCGAAGCCCTGATCGCCGATATTTCCCTGTTCCCGGAAGCCTCTTCCGACCGTATTGCCCTTTATCGACTTTTCTCCACTCTCTTTTCCTCCTCTGCCGTTCGCGTTCCCGAACCGACCTCCAGTTTCGCCTGGGAGCAGCGCGCCGCCAACAATCTCTCAAATCTCGCGCCCCGCACGCGTCAGGCCTTCCTGCTTGTCGCCGTCGAAGGCTTCAGCCACTCCCAGGCCGCCGAAGTGCTCGGCGTGTCGGAATCCGAATTCGGCCAGCTGCTCTCCGAAGCCTCGACCGAAATTTCGCGCCAGGTGGCGACCGAAATCATGATCATCGAGGACGAGCCGCTGATCGCCATGGATATCGAGCAGATGGTGGAAAGCCTCGGCCATACCGTGGTCAGCATCGCCCGCACCCATAAGGAAGCGGTGAACCTGTTCAACCAGACCAGCCCGCGCATGATCCTTGCCGATATCCAGCTCGCCGATGGCAGCTCGGGCATCGATGCAGTCAACGATATTCTCAACACTCACTCGGTGCCGGTGATCTTCATCACCGCCTTCCCCGAGCGGCTGCTGACCGGCGAACGTCCCGAGCCAACCTTCCTCGTGACCAAGCCGTTCAACCCCGAAATGGTCAAGGCTCTGATCAGCCAGGCCCTGTTCTTCGACGAAGGCTCGCGCAACGCCGCCTAAGTCACCCGCCGTCCCCCGCGCCGACCGTCAAACCCGCTCCCAGGCAGAATGACGGTCGGCGTACTCTTTGCGCTTTTGTTGGCGATGGGACGGCCAGAAAAATCTCAGTCTTCCAGCAGATAGCCGCCGGCGCGAGCCGGCAAGATTGTCGTGCCGACAATCTTGGCGATGGATGCGCCGCCCACGACATATTTGGCGCTGGCGCGGGACAGAATGATGCCATCCGTGCCGGATCGGATCGGCTGGCGGGCCATGAAAGCTTCGGGGCCATCCATGGCGATCAACTCCGCCACCACCTGACCCGCCCTCACGCTTTCGCCCAATTCCACCTGATAGGCGAGTAGCCCGGCGCTGGGCGCGCGCAGAATTTCTGTGGCCTCGAAAGGGGTCGGCGACGGCGCTGGCTTTGCAGGCGCAACGGCGGCGTCGATCAGCCCGCGCCCGGCAAAGAAATCGAACAGCCCATTGGCATCCTCGATCCCTAGCGCATCGCTGACATCGGCCTGCCCCCGATATTCCAGCGTCGCCGTCTCGGCAGCCATGGGAATGGGCACACCGGGATTGGCGGCCTGCGCCTTGCGATAGAGCGCGGGCAATACCTCGTCGAACGAACCGCCGCCGCTATCCTCGGCAGTCAGGGTCGCGGCGACGCCCATGCGATCCGCCAGATCCTGCAGCCCTGGCATCAGCTCGGGCGAGGTGAAAATGTGCTTGAGGCTGAGATCGTCGCAATGCAGGTCGAGCACGATATCGGCGTCATGCGCCGACGCCAGCACCTTGAGCCGCAGCGTCTGGTTGGCGGTGACCGGCCGCTGTTCGGCGAGCCACTCGCCCACGGCAGCGCGCAGCAGGGCGACATTGGCAGACGCATCCTGGGTAAAGCGCCCCTCCACCGCCTTGGCGACCAGCGGATAAAGGTCGGGCCAGCGGCGGTTGAAATTGACGCCGGTTTCGAGATCATAGCGCCCAATATGGCGGCGCAATACGCGCGTCGCCAGGCCCAGCGGATTGACCGAGGGGAAGATCACAAAGCGCGCCTTGAGCCTGCCCTGCGCATCGGCATCGCGCAGGCGCGGCAAGAGATGATGCAGCGCCATGGTGCCCGGCTGCTCGTCGGCATGCAGCGCCGCCTGCAAATGCACCTTGGTCGGAGCATTCTCGGGACCGGCGCTATACCAATAGAGCGCCGTTGTCTGGCCGGGGCTATCGCCGGCAAGGGTGATGGCGTGTTGCTGGAAACTCATCGCGCTATACTCACGCTAGGCTGGCCAGTTTGTCGGCCATGGTCTGGGGCTTATCGCTGCGGGTGGAGAAATGCATGGTGCAGAACACCCGCTCCACCCCCATTTGCTGCAACTTCTCGCAACAGGCTTCGACCACGGCCGAAACCGCCGCCATCTCACCCTCGATATTGGTACCATTGGCATGCATGTGGTGACTGAGGCCCGAGCCCTCGATGATCTCGCGCACTTCCCTGATATAGCGCGACACCGATGGCCCGACGCCCATCGGAACCACGCAGAGATCGGCGACAATGAACATTGCTTGTGCTCCCGGAAGAAGGCGGTCAGCGCAACCAGCGCGGCATGAAACGCATGCGCGGCGGCTGCGGCAGATGCCGCATGAGATGGGAATAGATGCGCCCGAAGATGAAGAAGATCACCAGCGATACGGCGAGGAAATACAGCGCCGCCACCGAAAAATGCAGGAAGGCATTGAAGTCGCGCTCGAACAGGTCCTTGGCCGTGATCATCAGGTCCTTCTGCGCCCCCACCACCGGCAGGGCGAAATAGACGATGGCGGTGGCGTGGAACAGGAACACCACTTCATTGGTATAGGCCGGCCAGGCCAGCCGGATGAGATTGGGCCAGATGACGCGGCGGAACTGCTGGCTGCGGCTCATGCCATAGGCGCGCGCTGCCTCCACCGCACCGCGCGGTACGGCGCGCAGTGCTCCATAGAAAATCTCCGCGGTATAGGCCGCCGTGTTTAGCACCAGCACCAGCGGCCCCATGAACAGCGGATGCAGCACGAAGCCCGATATCCCCAGCGGCCGCCAGACGCTCATATTCAGCGACAGCGCCAGGGAATAGAACATGAAGAACTGGATGAAGAGCGGCGACCCGCGAAAGGCATAAATATAGCCGCGCGACAGCCGGTTGATCAGCGGATTGCTCGACCCCTTGCCGAGCGCCAGGAAGATGGCCATGGCAAAGCCGATGGGGATCGAGGCCGCAGCGAAGTAGATGTTGAACAGCACCGCCGGCGCCATCACGGCGAGATCGTCGAAAAATCCCTGCATCAGCCGCGCGCCTCGCTGAGAATGCCGCGGCCGGTTCGTCGCATGAGCGCGTCGAAAGCCCGCTCCGACAGCCAGGTGACGAGAATGTAGAAGACGAAGAGCACGAGATAATAGCGCCAGCGCCAATCGTCATGCACCAGCCCCACGGCGGGCAGGAAATTGGGCGCGCCAAGCCGGTCGGCCCAGAGCACGATATCGGCGATCTGCAGCAGCGACAAAAGCGAAGTCGCCTTGACGATCAGCATCCACACATTGGAGAGGCCCGGCAGCGCATAGACCCACATCTGGCGGATATGAATGCGCCACAATACCTGGCGCGCGCTCATCCCATAGGCGCGTGCGGCTTCGAGCTGCCCGGCGGGCACCGAGCGCATGGCGCCGTGGATGACATTGGTGGCAAAGGCGCCATAGACCAGGCCAAGCGACACGCTGGCCAGCATCAGATATTCGCTGGTGCCGAGAAACCAGTTGGCCTCCCGACAGGGCGGCCAGGGCGCTGTCTGGGCGGCAATGGTTTCGGGCGTACACACCTGGGTCGCCACGATCCATTCCACCGCCTGCTCGAAGGCCAGGGGAAAGAACAGGAAGAACAGCACATCGGGCACGCCGCGCACGATGGCCGAATAAAAGCTGCCGATCATCCGGAGCGGCAGGTGGCGCGAACTTTTCAGGGTGGCGCCAATCAGCCCGAAGATCACCGCCAGCGTCCCGCCCATCAAGGCAGCGAAAATGGTGAACTGAAAACTGGCGTACCAGGTCAGGTGCTTGCCGTTTGTCAGGTAGCTGACCCAGAAGGCGATGTCGTCGAGCATGCTGTCTCGTATTTTGAGGCTATGCCCCCTCCCCGCTAGCGGAGAGAGGGCAATAGAGCCGCTGGGACTGGTGCCGATTATTCGGCGAAGTACGGGCCCTTGCCGTCAAACCACTTGGCGATCAGGGTGTCGACGGTGCCGTCGGCCTTGAGCGCGGTCAGCGCGTCGTCGATCTTGGTCTTGAGCTCGGCATCGTCCTTGCGCAGGCCGGCGCCGACGCCGCCACCGATCAGGATATCCTCGCCCACGAATTCGATGGCGCCATTGGAGGCGGCAACCACCGGCTCGAGATAGGCACCATCGGCCAGGATGGTGTCGACATTGCCGGCCATCAGGTCAGCCATGTTCTGGTCGGCGGTGGTGAAGCTGACCACCGTATTGCCGCTGGCCAGGTTGGCTTCGGCATAGGCGGCCTGGATGGTGCCACCCTGCACGCCGATACGGGCGCCGGAAAGATTGGCGAAATCCAGGGTCGAGCCGGGGGCGGCGACGAACTTGGACGGATCGGGCGGGAAATAATTCTGGGTGAAATCGATGGTGGCGAGGCGTTCCTCGGTGATCGACATGCCGGCCATGATCAGGTCGTAATTGCCGGCCAGCAGGTTCGGGATGATCGAATCCCAATCATTGATGATCCACTCGCAGCTCAGCGCCGCCTTTTCGCAGATGGCATTGCCGAGGTCGATTTCAAAACCGGCCGGCGCGCCGCTATTGTCGAGGAAGTTCCACGGCGCATAGGCGCCTTCGGTGGCGATGCGCACGGTTTCCTGCGCCATTGCCGGCGTTCCCAGCGCGAGTGCCGCAACGGCGGCGAGGACAAGTTTCTTCATAGGTTTTCTCCGTGCTGACTGGTTCGTTTGGTGCCCGGCTGTCCGGGTCTGGTTTCGCCTGCCGTCATTCGTGGTTGGCGGCATTGAGAAATTGCTTGAGGCGGGCCGAGCGGGTGGCGCCGAACACTTCGTCCGGCGTGCCCTCTTCCTCGATCAGCCCGAGATGGAGGAAGATGACGCGATCGGAAACGGTGCGCGCAAAGTCCATGTCATGGGTCACCAGGACCATGGTGCGGCCCTCGTCGGCGAGCAGCTTGATCACCCGCAGCACCTCGACTTCGAGCTCCGGATCGAGCGCGGAAGTGGGTTCGTCGAACAGCATGACGCGCGGGTTGATGCAGAGCGCCCGGGCGATGGCGGCGCGCTGCTGCTGGCCGCCGGACAATTGCGCGGGATAAGCATCGGCCTTGGCGCCGATCCCCACCTTGTCGAGCATGGCGCGCGCTTCCGCCTCGACTTCGGCGCGGTCACGCTTCTGCACGACCAGCGGGGCTTCCATGACGTTCTCAAGCACCGTCATATGCGCCCAGAGATTGAACGACTGGAACACCATGCCCAGTTCGGAGCGGATGCGGCGGATCTGGCCTTCGTCGGCGATCTGGCGGTGCTGGCCCTCACCCTTGAGGCTGATCGCCTCGCCATCGATCAGCACATCGCCGCTATCGGGGATTTCCAGCATGTTGATGCAGCGCAGCAGGGTCGATTTCCCCGACCCAGAGGACCCGATCAGCGACACCACCTGCCCTTCGCGCGCCGTGAACGATATGCCCTTGAGCACCTCCAGGGTACCGAACGACTTATGCAGATCGCGCAGTTCGACGACTGGCATCGCCCCCGCCACAGCGGGTTCAGCTTGCTTCATGCTCACCTGGCCCGGGACGCGGGCGCCTTCCTGACTGGCGATTGCCTAATTGCTAGGCTGGCAATCTTGACCGTTTGGTAGAAAAGCAGATGCTGGCCAGAGTGCAAGCGTCAAATCACCCGGCGTCGATCACGCCACCATTTTAGACATGGAATTCCAGTGTTTTTTGTTCTGTCGAAGGTTTTCTGGCTGCTGGCGCAGCCGCTGAGCATTGTTCTCGTGCTGTTGGCCTGCGCCATCGTCCTGCTCTTTGTCGGCCGCCGCAAGCTCGCGATCGCCCTGCTCGTTCCGACGGCGCTGGTGCACACGCTCACCAGCTTTACCAGCTTCGGCTATGTGATCATCCAGCCGCTCGAAGCCAGGTTTTCGGTGCCGGAAACCATGCCAGAAAATGTCGCCACCATCATCGTCCTGGGTGGCGCCACACTTGCCCGCCCCAGCACAGCCCGACAGACAAGTGAACTCAATGAGGCCGGGGACCGGCTGACCACCGCGCTATGGCTTGCCCGGTTCTATCCCGAGGCGAGCCTGGTGCTGAGCGGCGGCGCCGGTCTGCTCGATGACACCACCGAGGCCGAAGCCACCACCATGCAGCGCTTCTTCATCCAGCAGGGCATCGCCCCGGAACGGCTGGTGCTGGAGGAAGCGTCCCGCAATACTGATGAGAACAGTGCCTTCACCCGCGACTATCTCGCCACCGTCGATGGCCCGGCCATTCTCGTCACCTCGGCCTTCCACATGCCGCGCTCAATGGGTCTATTCCGCAAGCAGGGGCTCGATCTCATCGCCTGGCCGACTGATTATCGCAGTTCCGGGCGTGAAGGCTTCGGCTTCGACATTGCCAACCCGGTCAACAATCTCAGCGTCACCACCGTGGCGATGAAGGAGTGGATCGGACTTGTTGTCTATCACTGGACCGGACGCACCGCCGACCTGTTGCCGAGCCCATGAAAAAAGGCGGCCACTGGGGCCGCCTAAGTGTCGTCAGGAGGAGGTCGGGAGGGGAAGAGGGTTAGAAAACTCAGGTCCGGCGGAAGAGGCCGATGACCAGAGAAATGACCAGGAAAGCCAGGAACAGGAAGAACAGAATCTGCGCAATTCCTGCCGAGGCGCCCGCAATACCACCGAAGCCAAGAACACCGGCAATAAGCGCGATCACAAGGAAGACCAGAGCATAGTACAGCATGGGAAACTCCATGAATAAACCTGCTCATAAAACGCGCCGCCATTGCCGAAGTTCCAGCCTCCGAAAAATAGCGTCAGTGGTGGAGGTATGCGGTCGTCTGCTTTAGCGCTTGGCGCGAAAGGCGCCGACGTCTCGGGCCTTTTCCGCTACCCTCCCTCAGTGCACGGCACGGGAAGCCCGATTGCATTTGGCCACAAGCTCTCACCCCCCACCCCGGCCCTCCCCGCAGGCCGGGAGGGAGAAGAACCAGTGCTTTGGGCAAAATCTCGCGCCAAACGCGATGCGGCTCCTCCCCCTTGACGGGGGAGGCTGGGTGGGGTGTGCAGCGCGCTCGAACCCAAAGGCAATGCCCCTGCCTCAAGCCGGCGGTCGAGACTGAACCGACCTAACCCCGAGCTGTTTTATCGCCCCAGACCGAAGTCGTGGTGCTCCAGCGCCGTCATCACCCCACGCAATTCGGCGAGGCCCTTCATGCGGCCGATGGTCGGGTAGCCGGGCTGCGAGCGGCGGCCGAGATCATCGAGGATGTCCTGGCCATGGTCGGGCCGCATGGGGATCTGCCAGTCGGCGCGACCCTCGGCCTTCCTGCGGCGCTCCTCGGCAATGACAGCCGCGATGACCGCAACCATGTCGGTATCGCCACCCAGATGCTCCGCCTCGTAGAACGAGCCGGCGATATCGTCGCTGTCGCGTTTGACATTGCGCAGATGCAGGAAGTGAATTTTCGGGCCGAAGCGCTGTACGATCCCCGGCAGGTCGTTGTCCGGCCGCGCACCCAGCGAGCCGGTGCAGAAGGTCATGCCGCTGGCAGGACTGTCGACCGCGTCGAGAATGTACTTGTAGTCCGCCTCGGTGGACATGATGCGCGGCAGGCCCAGCAAAGCGAATGGCGGATCGTCCGGGTGGCAGCAGAGGCGAAGGCCCAGCTCTTCGGCCGTGGGCACCACCTGTTCGAGAAAGTCGATGAAATGGGCCTGCAGCTGTTCGCGGCTGATGGCGCCATATTCGTCGAGATGGGCCTGCACGTCTTCGAGCGTCATCGACTCGGTCGAACCCGGCAGGCCCATGGTCACGTTGCGGGCGAGCTGCTTTTTCTCGTCATCATTCATATCGGCGACGCGCCGCGCCGCTTCGTCGGCAATGGCATTGGTATAGTCGGCCGGCGCACCCGGTCGCTTGAGGATGTGAATGTCGAACGCGGCGAAGTCGTTAATATCGAACCGCATGCAGGAGCCGCCATTGGCCACAGTCCAGCGCAGATCGGTCCGGGTCCAGTCGAGCACTGGCATAAAATTGTAGCAGATGGTCTCGATGCCACTGGCCGCCAGGTTGTGCATCGAGATCTTGTAGTTCTCGATATGCTCGCGCCAATTGCCCTTCTGCTTCTTCATGTCCTCGGTGACGGGCAGGCTTTCAACCACGTCCCAGGTCAGCCCGGACGGCGAGCCATCCTTGCGGGTCTGGATGTCCTGGTGCCGCCTGGCGATTTCCTCCGCCGTCCACACCACACCATTGGGCACGTGATGCAAGGCACTCACGACTCCAGCCGCACCCGCCTGGGTGATGTCATCGATGCTGGTCAGGTCCTTGGGGCCAAACCACCGCCACGTCTGTCGCACCTGGAAACTCCATTCTTGTATGGAAGTTCAATGCCACAATCGGCGCTGCGTCGGAAGCCTCATTGATGCCGCACACGGCTCATGCGCTCACTTGCGCATGTCGCGGTCATAGACGAATTTCGGCATTTCCCATTTGAAGGCGATGGCGAGGGTACGCAGGGTAAAGCCGAGGATGATCGAGCCGATGACCATGAGATCGATGGGCACGCCGGCTCCGAGCCCGGCGAAATAGACGATGCCGGTGATCATCGATACGGTGGCGTAAAGCTCGCCCTGGAAGATCAGCGGAATATCATTGCACAGCACGTCGCGCAGGATGCCGCCGGCGGTTCCGGTCACCATGCCGGCGACAATGACGATGATCGGATGCACACCCGCTTCGATGCCGATATTGCAGCCGATGACGGTGAAAACCACGAGGCCCAGCGCATCGAGCAGCAGAAACGGCCATTTGAGCCGATCCACCAGCCGCGCCAGCGGAATGGTGGCCAGCGCCGCGCCGCAGACCAGCAGCAGTACATAGGGGTTCTTGACCCAGACCAGCGGATAGTGATCGAGCAGGATATCGCGCAAGGTGCCTCCGCCCAGGGCGGTGACGCAGGCGATGAGGCAGACGCCGAACCAGTCCATATTGCGGCGCCCGGCGGCCAGGGCTGCGGTCATCGCTTCGGCGGCAATGGCGATGTAGAAGGCAATCAGCAGCATGGTCATTTTCCGTGCGGCGCGAAAATCGGGTTGTGGGCCGCGCGTCCCGATAGCAGCATGTGCCTGTCCTTCCCATTGGAAACAAGCCCCATGCGTCAGCCCGCCAGTGTCCGCACGCTCGAAGAATTCGGCCGCGTCCGGCTGAGCGACAGCTTCTTCATGCGCGACTTTCTCTATTCCGAGATCGCCGTGATCAATGGCTTTGCCAACCTGCCCGACGATCCCGACCTTGCCATAGCTGCGGGCACCAAGCTCTGCGAGGACCTGCTGGAGCCACTGCAACAGCATTTCGGCCGGATCTCGATCCGCTCGGCCTATCGTTCCCCGGAGGTCAACGGTTTCGGTAATGCCAATGGGCTCAATTGTGGGAGCAATGAAAAGAACTATGCGGGCCATATCTGGGACCATCGCGACGCCGAGGGTCGCATGGGCGCCACGGCATGCATCGTGGTCAACCGCTTCATTCCCTATTACGAGACGACCGGCGACTGGGAAGCCCTGGCCTGGTGGGTGCATGACCACCTGCCCTATTCGGACATGGAGTTCTTTCCCCGTTATGCCGCGTTCAACCTGCAATGGCGCGAAGACCCGGTGCGGCGCATCTACAGCTTCATCCCGCCCCGCCGCGGCCTACTTACCCGCCCCGGCATGGACAATTGGAGCGGCAAGCATGAGGCGGCCTATGCGGGCATGCTCAATGCGCTTGGCTAAAGAAAATCCGCCCGGTGCGGCGTAAACACATCCACCAGCCGCCCCTTTTCCAGCGCCACGACACCATGCACCAAGCCTGACGGCACGATGAAGCTGCCGCCTTCGCCGACCACTTCCGTCACTCCGTCGATGGTCACCTCGAAACTGCCCTCGGCTACATAACTGACCTGGATATGCGGGTGACTGTGCAGCGCGCCGACGGCGCCCTTTTCGAAGCCGAACTCGACCTGCATCAGTTCCGGGGTATGGATGAGCACACGTCGCGTATTGCCGGGCGCCAGCTCGGTCCATTCGGTTTCGTTGGGCTGGGCGAAGAATTTCTGTTCAGTCATCAGTTCACCTTGCGAGCCAGCCGCCATCGACAGGGATGACGGCGCCGTGCATGTAGTTGGAAGCGGGCGCGAGAAGGAACACGGCGGCATCGCCGATATCCGACGGCACGCCCCAGCGTCCCACAGGAATACGCCCGAGAATGGCCGACGAACGATCCGGGTCGTTGCGCAGCGCCTCGGTATTGTTGGTCTCGATGTAGCCGGGGGCGATGGCGTTCACATTGATGCCGCGCGCCGCCCATTCATTGGCCAAAAGCCGGGTAATGCCCAATACACCACTCTTGGACGCGGTATAACTGGCCACCCTGATGCCACCCTGAAAGCTCAGCATCGAGGCAATGTTGACGATCCGCGCCCTTCGCCCCTCGGCCAGTGCCTTGCGCCCCAGCGCCTGGCAGAGGAAGAACATGGTCTTGAGGTTGATATCCATCACCGCGTCCCAGTCGGCTTCGGTGAAGTCGACCGCATCCACGCGCTTGATGATGCCGGCATTGTTGACGAGACCATCGATCGGACCATGCTCGGACCAGGCCGTATCGAACATCGCCTGGGCGTCGCGAACCGATCCCAGGTCCGCCCGCATGGCGGCAAAGTCGGCGCCCTGTTCGGCCATCAGCGCCGCCGTCTCGTCCATGCCGGAGCGTCCGACACCAATGACCTTGCCCCCGGCCCGGCCGATGCAGAGCGCGATGCCCTGCCCGATGCCGGTATTGGCGCCGGTGACCAGAATGGTCCTGCCCGCAAGGCCGAAGGCGGACAGGTCCATCAGAGCAGGTCCTCCATGGCCACCTTGTCGACATCAGTGTAGTCGACATTGTCGCCGGCCATGGCCCAGATGAAGGTATAGGCGCCGGTGCCTGCACCGCAATGGATCGACCAGGGCGGGGAGAGGATGGCCTGCTCGTTGCGCACGATCAGGTGGCGGCTTTCGGTCGGCTCGCCCATCAGATGCACCACGAAGGCGTCGGGCTTGAGATCGAAATAGAGATAGGCCTCCATGCGCCGGTCATGCACATGCGCCGGCATGGTGTTCCAGACCGAGCCCGGTGCGAACTGAGTGAGCCCCACCACCAACTGGCAGGTTCTCACGCTGTCGGCATTCACATATTGATAGATCGAACGCTGATTGGCGGTTTCCTGACTGCCGAGATCGAGCCGCTTGGCGCCGGACTGCTGCAATAGCGTTGTGGGGTAGCTGGCATGGGCCGGCGCGCTGAGCAGATAGTATTTTGCACCCTCCCCACCGAAACGCACGTCTTTCGCGCCCATGCCGACATAGAGCATGTCGCGGGGTCCGACCGCATGCTCGACACCGTCGACATGGACCTGGCCGGCTGCACCGATATTGACCGCGATCAACTCTCGCCGGTCGAGGAAATTGGCGGTGCCGGTAGGCTTGATTGTGTCCAGCGCCAGCGGCGTACCTGCGGGTACCGCGCCCCCCACAGCCATGCGGTCATAATGGCTATAGGTCCAGCGCACCTGTCCGGCCACGAACAGATCGTCGATGAGAAAGTTTTCGCGCAGTTCATTGGTCCCCAGCCCGGCGGCGGTGATGGGATCGATGGCGAAACGGATGTCGAATTCTGTGGTCATGACAGGTCCTGAAGTGATGAGCTTTGCTCGGCCAGCCGGGCGCGATAGCGGTCCTGGCTGCGCGAGAGATGCTCTCGCATGGCCTCGCGCGCGCCCTCGGCATCGCGCGTGGAGATGGCGTTGAGAATGCGGCGGTGCTCTTCGTGCAGCCCCGCCTGGTAGTCATAGGTCAAGACGCTTTCCGTGCCCCAGGGCGAGGCGACGTCGCAGGGAATGGTGCGACTGCCAAGAGCATCGAGCACCTCGATATAGAAGGGATTGTTGGTGGCCGCGGCAATCGCCCGGTGAAAGGCAAAGTCGGTCTTGCCGGTCGGGTTGCCGATGGCCAGCAGGCGGCCGAACTCATTCCACGCCTCAAGGATTGCCGCCTCCTGGCTGGCGCTGCGCCGCTGCGCCGCCAGCCCCGCGGATTCGATCTCGATGCCCATGCGCACTTCGAGCACGTTGAGCGCCACCGAGATCTTGTTCGAGCGTTCCCCGCCAATGCTCGAAAAGGCCGATGTCGGGCCCGACATCACGAACACACCGGCGCCCTGGCGCGACTGCACCAGCCCATCGGCGGCAAGCGCCGCGATGGCCTCGCGCACCACCGTGCGACTGACGCCGAAATGCTGGGTGAGCTGGCTTTCGGTCGGCAGTTTCTCGCCGGCCCCAACCTCGCCGCTGCCGATGCGCTTGCGCAGCGCCTCGACCACCATTTCAGCCAGTTTGGGTTTGCGCGCCGGAGGCGGCGTTGCTTCGATCACAGACATGACGATCACCGGAACAGGCTCGGGAGCCACAGGGAGAGCGCCGGGATATAGGTCACCATGGCCAGCACCACCAGCCCGGCACCATAGAATGGCCAGACGCTTTTCATCGCCGTCCAGATCGAGATCTTGCCGACGGCGGCGGCGACGAACTGCACCGGCCCGAGCGGCGGCGTATTGAGACCGATACCCAGATTGAGGATCATGATGACGCCGAAATGCACCGGGTCCACGCCGAAAGCCGTGACCATGGGCAGGAAGATCGGGGTGGTGATGATGATCAGCGGCCCCATATCCATGAAGGTGCCCAACAACAGCAAGAGCACATTGATCAGCAGCAGGACCATCAGCGGATCACTGGTAAGCTGGCCGACGAATTCGGTGAGAATGGGCGCTACGCGCAGATAGGCCATCAGCCAGCCGAAAGAGGCAGCAGCGCCGATGATGAACAATACCATGGCAGTGGTCCGCACGGCGCCGGTGACACAATGCACGAAATTGGACCAGCTCATCGAGCGATAGACCAGGAGCGTGACCAGGAAGGCGTAGATTACCGCGATGCAGGAGCTTTCCGTGGCAGTGAAAATACCCGAACGCACCCCGCCGAAGATGATGACTATGAGCAGCAGGCCAGGAATGGAGACCAGGAAATACTGGAACGCGCGCGCGAAGCCCGGAAAGGGCTCCGTCGGATAGCCACGCTTGCGCGCCACCACATAGGCGGTGATCATCAGGGCGACGGCCAGCAGCAGCCCGGGAATGACGCCGGCGGTGAAGAGATCGGCAATCGAGATGCGTCCGCCCCCGGACAGCGAATAGATGATCATATTGTGGCTGGGGGGCAGTAGCAGCGCGATCAGTGCCGACATCGAGGTGACATTGACCGCATAGTCGGCGCCATAGCCGCGCGCCTTCATCTGCGGAATCATGATCCCGCCAACCGCGGCAGCTTCGGCTACAGCCGAGCCGGAAATGCCGCCGAACAGCGTCGAAGCCAGAACGTTGACCTGCCCCAACCCGCCGCGCACATGGCCGATGACTGAGCCCGCAAAAGCGATGATCCGCGCCGCGATGCCGCCACGCATCATCAGGTCGCCGGCGAAGATGAAGAAGGGAATGGCCAGCAGCGTGAAGGCCCCGACGCCGGAATTGAGCTGCTGGAACACCACGACCGGAGGCCGGCCGATATAGACGATGGTGGCGAAACTGGCGATGCCGAGGCAGAATGCGATGGGCGTACCCACCACCATGAGCAGGCCGAAAACGCCGAAGAGAACCCAGTATTCCATGGCGATCAGGCCTCAGTCACAGTTGGTTCGATGATGTCAGCGTCGACCGGTTCTCCCGCCAGCCGCAGGGCCATGCGCTCGAGCACGAAAAGGCAGATCAGCACGCCGGAAACGATGATGGGCAAATAGGTAAAGGTCTGCGGCAAACCGATCACCGGAATGCGGACGCTGGCACCCCGAATGGCCAGTTCGCTACCGAACCAGACCATGCCAAAACCGAAAGCGAAGATGGCAATGTCGCTGATGCTGCGCAGCCAGGGCTTGGCAGCTGCCGGCAAGGCGTAAAGCAGCACGTCAAATCCCATATGGAACTTTTCGCGCACCCCGACAGCGGCGCCCAGGAAAATGAACCAGCTCATGATCATGATCGCCCCGCCTTCCGTCCAGGACGGGGACGCATTGACGACGAAGCGCATATAGACCTGGTAGGCGACAATGACGGTCATGGCGACAAGCCCGATGCCCGACAGCCAGAGTGCAAGATTTGAGAGCACGTTCAGCACGCGGCTGACGGCAAGAAGTCCGCTTTTCATCGGTTCATCCCCGCGGTGAAGCCGAGCCGACCGAAGCCGGCCCGGCGCGATCAATCAGCCCTCGGTGGCCTGGATGCGGGCAACCAGATCCTGCAGCTTGGGGTCAGTGACATACTTGTCGTAGACCGGCTTCATGGCATCGATGAAGGGCTGCTTGTCGACGGTGTTGATCGTGGCACCAAGCGCTTCGACCTTGGCCTTGGATTCCACTTCCTTGGCCGCCCAGAGCTCACGCTGATGCGGCACCGATTCCTGGGCGGCTTCGCGCATGGCCGCCTGGTCTTCGGCAGAAAGGCCATCCCAGACGACCTTGGAGACCACCAGCACTTCAGGCACCATCAGGTGCTCGTCGAGCGAATAGAACTTGGCGACTTCGGCGTGGCCGGCAGTGTCGTAGCTGGGATAATTGTTCTCGGCGCCGTCGATGACGCCGGTCTGGATGCCCGAATAGACTTCGCCATAGGGCATGGGCGTCGCATTGCCACCCAGCGCGCCGACCATGTCGACGAAAATGTCGGACTGCATGACGCGGAACTTCATGCCCGCCATGTCTTCAGGCGCGGTGATCGGTTTGGAGCTGTTGTAGAACGAGCGCGCACCGCCATCATAAAAGGCCAGCGCCACCACATCCACCGCATCGAAGGCCGCCAGGATTTCCGCGCCGATCGGACCGTCGAGCACATTGTGGAAGTGATCGGCCGAGCGGAAGATGTAGGGCAGCTGCGTGACCGTGGCTTCCGGCACCTGGGTGCCGAAGGCGCCGATGGAGATGCGGTTGAGATCGATGACGCCGAACTGCGTCTGCTCGATGGTGTCGGCCTCGCCGCCCAACTGAGCGGAGTGGAACACTTCGACCGAGTAGCGGCCGCCGGTCTTGTCCGAGAGCAACTCACCGAATTTCTTGACGGCTTCGACGGTCGGATAGCCATCGGGATGGGTATCGGACGAGCGCAGCACCGTCTGGGCGCTGGCGGTCGAAACCATCAAGGCAGACGCAATGACGGCGGCAGCCGCCATCTTAGGCAGATGAAACATGAAGTCCTCCCAATGTGTCTTGCTTGGTGGCGACAAGGCTCCTCCCCCACGCCACCGGCGGGCAAACCCGCCACCAACCCGGCTTGTCTTGGCAAGGCCCGAGTATCGTGCAAACTAGTATGGAAGACGAAATGACAAGTCAACATACAATTACTTGTATGTTGTATGATGACTTTGCAGGTGCTTGCGCGACCATGAAAAAAGCTCCCCAAACCGGTGTTTGGAGAGCTGCTTAAATGTGCCGTTCTGGCGGGATAGATGCGGGCCGATAAAGTCCTCAGATGTGGATAGCCCCGTCGCCCAGGGCCAGTGCGGCTTCGCGGATGGCTTCTGACAGGGTCGGGTGGGCATGGGTGGTGCGCGCCAGATCTTCGGAGGCACCGGAGAATTCCATCAGCGTCACCAGTTCGTGGATCATCTCGCCGGCATTCTTGCCCACGATATGAGCACCCAGGACGCGGTCGGTCTGCACATCGGCGAGAATTTTGACAAAACCCTGTGTCGCCAGCATCGCCTTGGCGCGGCCATTGGCGGTGAAGGGGAATTTGCCGATCTTGTATTCGACGCCTTCGGCCTTGAGCTCGTCCTCGGTCTTGCCCACCGAAGCCACTTCCGGATTGGTATAGACCACCGACGGAATGGCGGCATAGTTCACATGGCCGGCCTGGCCGGAGAGGATTTCGGCAACGGCAATGCCCTCGTCCTCGGCCTTGTGCGCCAGCATTGGGCCGGCAATCACGTCGCCAATGGCATAGATACCGTCGACCGAGCTCTTGTAATGCGCATCGACGCGGACCCGGCCACGCTCGTCCAGCGCCACGCCAGCGAGGTCGAGGCCCAGCCCTTCGGTAAACGGCTTACGGCCGATGGCCACCAGAACGACATTAGCGTCGAGCAGTTCGGCGTCACCACCCTTTGCCGGTTCGACCCGCACCTTGAGCGCACCATCGTCCTGCTTATCGACGCCGGCAACCTTGCTCGAGAGCTTGAATTCCATGCCCTGCTTCTGCAGCATGCGCTGGAACTGGCGGGCCACTTCGCTGTCCATGCCCGGCAGGATACGGTCGAGATATTCGACCACGGTGACCTGGGAGCCAAGACGCTGCCACACCGAGCCCAATTCGAGTCCGATCACGCCGGCGCCGATGACGACGAGCTTGTTCGGCACCTTGTCGAGGCTGATACCGCCGGTCGAGGTAACCACGGTCTTCTCGTCGATATCGATGCCCGGCAGGTTCGCCGATACGGAACCGGTGGCGATGACGATATTCTTGGTCGAAATCTCGGTCTGCGGTCCGCTTTGCGGCGTCACCAGCACCCGTCCGGGGGCCGCGATCGAGCCGATGCCGCGGAACACGGCGATCTTGTTCTTCTTGAACAGATAATCCACGCCGCCGACATTGGAGGCGACCGTTTCGGTCTTGTGGTTCATCATCTGCGGAAGGTTGAGCTGCGGGGCCGGAATATCGATGCCCAGCGCCTTGAAGCCGTGACCGGCTTCCTCGAACAGCTCGGAAGCATGCAGCAGTGCCTTGGAGGGGATGCAGCCGATATTGAGGCAGGTGCCACCCAGTGTCGGCCACTTCTCGACCACGGCCACCTTCATGCCCAGCTGTGCCGCACGGATGGCGCAGACATAGCCGCCCGGTCCCGAGCCGATGATGGTGAGGTCGAATTGATCTGCCATGGTAAGAAACCCCGAAACTGTTAGCGCTGCTGTGCCAGCGCGACACGAACCGCCAGCGCCAGAAATGTAATGCCGGTAACCCGATTAAACCACCGGCCGGCGCGGAAAAAGCCCTGCCGCACCGAATGGGTCGTAAAGAAAACCGAGACCAGTGCAAACCAGGCAAAAAGCATGATGCTCATGCTCGCCACATAAATCACCTTTACATTGCCCGCCGTATGCACGGAGACCAAGGACGTGAACAGGGCGAGGAAGAACAACACCGCTTTTGGATTGAGAAGATTGGTGAGGAACCCCAGCGCAAAGGCGGCCATGTCGCCGCGCGGGCTCTCGCCACCTTCCGCAATGCTGGGCGGCTGCGGCGGCGGACTGCGCAACGCCGCGATGGCGAGCCAGACGAGATAGGCCGCGCCTGCCCATTTGAGAATGTTGAAGGCTAGCAGCGATTGGCCCACCAGCACGCCGACGCCCAGAAGCGTGTAGCTGCCATGCACCAGGATCGACGTGGCAACACCGGCCGAAGTAAACAGCGCCGCGCGCCGGCCATGCACCACCGATTGGCGCAAGACCATGGCGAAATCGGCGCCCGGAATAACCGCATTGATGCCAAAAGCCAGCATCAGGCCTGCAAATTCCAGCCAGGGGAAGGTCATCACTGCTACCGCGCGTTAGTGGGCGGCAAAGCGTTACACCAGCCAAACCGCCCCGGCAATGCGGCCGCCGATAGCCTCCCCTGCCCGATGGGCAAGGGCGGCTAGAAGGCCACCCCGACAAACAGGAGCACGAGGCCAATCAGCGACACCATCCAGATGCCGGAACGCAGAAGAGGAATGTCGATGAAATAGCCTGGAATATAGGCCCAGCGTGCCCAGAACCACAATTGCGCACCCCATTGCGTCAGGCTATCGGAGCGCCCCGACAGTTCGGTGGCCACCGCCAGCGCAATGAAGATGCCATAGGTCTCGAGGAAATTGCGCAGCGCGCGATTGCCCCGTGCTGCCCATTTGTTTGGCGGCCGCTCATTATCACGCTGGCTGCCGGCAAATTTGATGCCATAGTCGAGGCGATAGGCAGTGGATTGCACCATCACATAGGCAAAAGCCAGCGCGGCACTCCAGGTCAGCAGGGTCAACTCGACGCTCACATTCATCTCCATGCATCAGGGTCTGCCAATAGAACGGCGGGCCCATCCTGCCGGATCACTGGCAATCGAGCAACTCGAAGGCATCGCCAGGCGATACGTCCCCGTCCCACTCGGTGCTGCGATAGTTCGAATACCAGAGGCTGACCGCCAGTTGCGGCAGGATCACCTGTTCGGGCGCCTTGCCCCCGCGCTCTATATCGAGAAAGCGCACCTTGCCGTCATAGATGCCATAGATGGATGGGTGGTCTGTTTCGACGAGGAAAGTACATTGCTCGGTGCTGTCCGCTGCGCACGGCCCGGAAATCGACCAGAGCGGCGCCCCAAAACCATTGGGCACGCTGACGCCACCCTCCAGCACTACATCGGAATTGGGCATTTCGATATAGAAGGCCGCCGTCTGGTTGGCGGGCGCGATCTGCGGCACCCGCTTGAAGGTCAGCCACCAGGGCGCGTCGGGCTGCTTGTAGCGCGCATTGGCCAGTGTGCACTCGGTGGCCATGCCGGTGCTGCAGAGGATGACAGAAAGGAAAAATGCCGACAGGACACGCATGGGACGATCTCCGGGGAGCCTGTCCGCGAAGAAATCACGCCCGCACTCAGCCTCCTACCCCGTTACAGGGGGATCAGGAGGCCGAAATCTCCTGCGCGCGCTTCAGTGCTGCGGGCAGTTGCCGGTCGATATCGAGCGCGCCTGTTTCCACCTGCTCGAGAAAGGCGCGGCAGAAGCTGCCCTTATCGCCGGCCTGGTTATAAGCGGTCATGATCTGCGTGCCGCCATAGGTCTCGGCCGCCTTCTGCTGGCCTTCGGCGCCCCCGCCCAGCCGGGTGATGACCCGGTCGGCGAGATCGAGAAAGCCGATATTGCGCAGATACCAGTTTTCCGCCGCCAGCTTGTAGCTGCCGTCGAGGCCAGTGGTTTCGTAGCAATGGGTGGTCATGACATTGACGATGGCCTGCGAGCCGTGAAAGGCCATCAGCTCGCCGATCAGTGCGGTATTTTCGGTATCGTTCTGCGCCAGAGCGGGCGCGACAAGGCCCAGAAATGCAACGGCCAGGGCAGCAGTTTTACGCAACGCGAAATCTCCAGGTCGGGGCAATCCATCGCGCTTTTCATAGGGGCCGGGACCCTTAACAGAGTCTTAGTATTTCATCCGGACGCCCATCACGAAAATGCGAATGCAAACGATATCCCTGTAAACCACAGAAGTGCGGTTCAATCAGGGCAGGCTTGCCCGCCCACCGGTCACCGACAGGATCGATCCGGGGGTATAGCTGGACGCATCCGACAATAGCCAGACAATGGCCTCGGCGACCTCGTGGGCCGTGCCCGCGCGTTTGACGGGGATGGCCTCGATCATGCGCGCAACCCGGTCCGGATCGCCACCCGAGGCATGAATATCGGTCTCGATAACCCCGGGGCGGACGGCATTGACCCGCACGCCATGTTCGGCCACTTCCAAAGCCAGCCCGACCGTAAAACTGTCAATGGCGCCTTTGGCGGCCGCATAATCCACATACATATTGGCACCACCCAGCTTGGCAGCACCGGAGGTGAGATTGACGATGCTGCCGCCGGTGCCACCATGGGCCCGCGACAGGCGCCGCACCGCCTGCCCCGCGCACAGCATCGCGCCATAGACATTGATAGCGAACATGCGTTCAAGCCGGGCGAGGTCCACGTCCTCTACCCGCATCGCCACATCGACCACACCCGCATTGTTGACCAGACCCTTGAGCGGTCCCAAAGCATCCGCCGCGTTGAAGATGCGCTCTATGTCCTCGGGCTTGGATACATCGCCTTGCACGGCAACACTCTTGCGCCCAGCACGGATGATTTGGGCACAGACGGCCTCGGCGGCAGCCAGATTACCGGCATAATTGACAACCACATCGAAGCCGCGCTCGGCCGCAAGGATGGCACTTGCCGCACCGATGCCGCGCGATCCGCCGGTGATCACGACCACCCCGTTATTCATCCGGCCCCCCAAAAAGATGAGGCCGGGGACTTGCCCCGGCCTCGACGGACCTTAGAGATCGAGCACCAGCCGCTCGGGCGCCTCAAGGCTTTCCTTGACGCGAACCAGGAAGGTGACGGCTTCCTTGCCGTCGACGATGCGGTGATCATAGCTGAGCGCCAGATACATCATCGGGCGGATGACGATCTGACCGCCGACCACGACAGGACGCTCCTGGATCTTGTGCATGCCCAGAATACCCGACTGCGGGGCATTGAGGATCGGGGTCGACATCAGCGAGCCATAGACACCACCATTGGAGATGGTGAAGGTGCCGCCCTGCATGTCGGCCATCGACAGCTGCCCATCGCGGGCCTTCCTGCCGAGATTGCCAATTTCCTTTTCGATCTCGGCGATCGACATCTGGTCGGCATTGCGCACCACCGGAACCACAAGGCCCTTGTCGGTGCCGACAGCGACGCCGATATGGGCGTATTGCTTGTAGATCAGGTCATCGCCATCGATCTCGGCATTGACGGCCGGGATTTCCTTGAGCGCATGCACCACGGCCTTGGTGAAGAAGCCCATGAAGCCCAGCTTGACGCCATGCTTCTTCTCGAACAGGTCCTTGTACTGGTTGCGCAGGTCCATCACCGGCTTCATGTCCACCTCGTTGAAGGTGGTCAGCATGGCGGCGGTGTTCTGCGCATCCTTGAGGCGGCGCGCAATGGTCTGGCGCAGGCGGGTCATCTTCACGCGCTCTTCGCGCGACGCGTCATCGGCGGCAACCGGAGCGCGCGGCGCGGGAGAAGGCGCCGGAGCGGCGGGCTTTGCAGCAGGAGCCGGAGCGGGGGCAGCAGCAGGCGCGGCGGCGGGCGCCGGACGGGCCAGGGCCGAGAGCACATCTTCCTTGAGCACCTGACCAGACTTGCCGGAACCGGCAATGCCGGCGGCGTCGAGATTGTTCTCGTTGATCAGCTTCTGCGCCGAGGGAGCCGGAGCCCGGTCGGTCGGCTTGACCGGCTCGGGACCGGCAGCATTGGCGGCAGGAACTTCGGTCTTGGCCGGTGTCGGAGCGGCAGCGGCGGGCGTCGAGGCGGCAGCAGCGGCACCGGCAGCAATGGCACCCAGCAGTGCCCCGACATCGACGGTTTCGCCCGGCTGGGCAGCGATGGCTTCGAGAACGCCTGAAGCGGGCGCCGGAACCTCGATGGTAACCTTGTCGGTTTCGAGCTCGACAATGGGCTCATCGGCAGCGACGGCGTCGCCCACCTTCTTGTACCACTGACCGATGGTTGCCTCGGTGACGCTTTCGCCCAGCGTCGGCACGCGGATTTCTGTCGACATTGAGTATGTCCTTCTTTTTCAGGCCGGAGCGCCTTCGTCCTAGGGACGAATGTGGCGCTCTTTATGTCATGTCACAAGGCTTATGAGCCCAGCGCGTCATCGAGGAATGCCTGGAGCTGTTCCAGGTGCACGCTCATGCGGCCGGTAGCCGGCGAGGCAGCAGCGGCGCGGCCGGTATAGCGAACGCGCTGGTTGCCACGGCCCATCTGGTCGAACACCCATTCCACATAGGGTTGGATGAAGGCCCAGGCCCCCATATTGCGCGGCTCTTCCTGGCACCAGATCACTTCCGCATTGGGGAAGCGGCTCAATTCATCCAGCAGTGCTTTGGCCGGGAACGGATAGAGCTGCTCGACGCGCAGCAGATAGACATCGTCGATGCCCTTCTTCTCGCGGTCTTCGAGCAGGTCGTAATAGACCTTGCCCGTGCATAGCACCACGCGACGGATCTTCTCGTCGCTTTGCAGCCGAATAGTGGTCTTGGGCAGGCCCGGGGCCTCGGCATCGTCCCAGAGCAGGCGATGGAAGACGCTGTCCGGACCCAGTTCCACCAGACCCGAGACGGCGCGCTTGTGGCGCAAGAGGCTCTTCGGCGTCATCAGGATCAGCGGCTTGCGGAAGTCGCGCTTCAGCTGACGGCGCAGGATGTGGAAATAGTTGGCCGGTGTCGTGCAGTTGGCGACCTGCATATTGTCTTCCGCGCACAGCTGCAAGAAGCGCTCGGGACGCGCGGAGGAGTGCTCCGGGCCCTGCCCTTCATAGCCATGCGGCAACAGCATCACGAGGCCCGACATGCGGAACCACTTGCGCTCGCCCGAGGAGATGAACTGGTCGATCACCACCTGCGCGCCGTTGACGAAGTCGCCGAACTGGGCTTCCCACAGCGTCAGCGCCTTGGGCTCGGAGAGCGAATAGCCATATTCAAAACCCAGCACCGCTTCTTCGGAGAGCATCGAATTGATGACCTCGTAGCGCGACTGATCGGGCGCCAGATTGTTGAGCGGCGTATAGGTCTTGTTGTCGACCTGCTGATCGTTGAGCACCGAATGGCGCTGGCTGAAGGTGCCGCGTTCGCAATCCTGGCCGGAAAGGCGCACGGGATGGCCTTCGGTCACCAGCGTGCCGAAAGCCAGTGCCTCGGCGGTTGCCCAGTCGATGCCCTCGCCGGACTCGATCGCCGCCAGGCGATTGTCCATGAAGCGCTTGACCGTGCGGTGCACGTTGAAGTCGGCGGGAACCTGGGTGAGCTTGGTGCCGATCTCGACCAGCCTGTCGAGGGCGACACCGGTTTCGCCACGGCGCGGACCTTCGTCATGCGCCGGCTTGAAGCTCTTCCACTGGCCATCGAGCCAGTCGGCCTTGTTCGGACGATAGTCCTGGCCGGCTTCGAATTCAGTTTCGAGGCGCGCCTTCCAGTCGGCCTTGAGCTGGTCGATATCGGTCTGGGTCAGCAGGCCCTCGCCCACCAGCTTTGCCGAATACAGTTCCAAGGTGGTCTGGTGCGACCGGATCTTGGAATACATCAGAGGCTGGGTGAAGCTGGGCTCGTCGCCTTCATTATGGCCGAAGCGACGATAGCAGAACATGTCGATGACGACAGGCTTGCCGAACTTCTGGCGATATTCGACCGCGACCTTGGCGGCAAAGACAACCGCTTCCGGATCGTCGCCGTTCACATGCAGCACCGGCGCCTCGATCATCTTGGCGACATCGGTCGGATAGGGCGAGGAGCGCGAATAGATCGGCGAGGTGGTGAAGCCGATCTGATTGTTGATCACGAAATGGATCGAGCCACCCGTGCGGTGCCCCTTGAGGCCCGACAGGCCCAGGCACTCGGCAATAACGCCCTGCCCGGCAAAGGCAGCATCGCCATGGATCAGCAGCGGCAGCACCATGGAGCGGTCCGGCTTGCCGTCCTGCTCGATATTGACCAGCTTGCCATCGGGGGCAATGTGCTGGTCCTGCTTGGCGCGCGACTTGCCCAGCACCACCGGATCGACGATCTCGAGATGGGAGGGATTGGCAGTCAGCGACAGGTGCACCTTGTTGCCGTCGAATTCGCGGTCCGAGGAAGCACCCAGATGGTACTTCACGTCGCCCGAACCTTCGACGTCGTCGGGATAGAAGGCGCCGCCCTTGAATTCGTGGAACAGCGCGCGATGCGGCTTGCTCAAAACCTGGGTGAGGACATTGAGACGGCCACGGTGGGCCATGCCCAAGACGATGTCCTTGATGCCCAGCGCGCCACCGCGCTTGATGATCTGCTCCAGCGCCGGAATGGTGGCTTCGGCACCATCGAGGCCGAAGCGCTTGGTGCCGGTATATTTGACGTCGAGGAACTTCTCGAAGCCCTCGGCTTCGATCAGCTTGTTGAGGATGGCCTTCTTGCCCTCGGGCGTGAAGGTGATTTCCTTGTCCGGGCCCTCGATGCGCTCCTGGATCCACTGCTTGGCTTCGGGATCGGAGATATGCATGAACTCGATGCCAAGCGTACCGCAATAGGTGCGCTTGAGGATCGCCAGCATCTCGGGGAGCGTCGCGTATTCGAGGCCGAGATAGTTGTCGATGAAGATCTTGCGGGAATAATCGGCTTCGGTGAAGCCGTAGCTCGTCGGATCGAGCTCGGGCGCCGGCTCTTCGGCGCGCAGGTGCAGCGGATCGAGATCGGCGTGCAGGTGACCGCGCATGCGATAGGCACGGATCATCATGATGGCGCGGATAGAGTCGCGCGTGGCCTGCAACACTTCGGTAGCGGTGGGAGCGGGCTTGCCTTCCGCAGCGGCCTTCTTGGCTACGACCTTCTCAGTCTTGACCGCCACTTCGGCCCAGTTGCCGTCCAGGGCGCTGACCAATTCGCTGGCTTCGGCCTGCGGCCAGTCCTTGCGACCCCAGCTCGGACCGTCGGCGTTCTTGCGCGCCTCGTCCTGGCTATCGTCGAGACGGCTGAAGAAGCTGGCCCATGTCGCGTCAACGCTGGACGGGTCGCTCTTGAAGCGAGAATAGAGTTGTTCGATGTAGTCGGCATTCCCTCCGTAGAGGAAAGAAGTCAGCAAGAACGTGTCGTTCTTTTCCTGTCGTGTCATCGCTTGTGTCGCAGGACTTTGCGCCCCGCCATCCTTCTCAACGAACCGGGAGTGCCGGTTTCACGCGGTCCTTAAATTGCTGCGGATACTGACCGCTTATCCTTAGTATCCTGTTAAGTGGAACGATCCCTGAGCAGGATCGTGGCTCGAATAGACTCATACCGTATTGAACGCCCGAGGGCTTATCACCGCTCTGTGTCCGAACCGCGACCTAACCGGGTTGCATCCGGCCAGTTTCGCTGATTGTCGCCCCGGCAAGGGCCGGGGCTCGTCATGAAATCTCAAGTAAATCGCGGCATTCGCCGAGATGACGCCACGGTAATGCAACCGACATGCCCCGCCATTCGAGCCTAGCTCTCATGGCCTGCTCGCCTCCAATCGCTCCACCGGAGCGATTGGCCCTGGGGGACGGCTCTCAGCCCTTCAGCACATCCACAAGCGTGGTGCCAAGGCGCGCCGGCGACGGCGAGACGCGAATGCCGGCCGCTTCCATCGCGGCGATCTTGGACTCCGCGTCGCCCTTGCCGCCCGAAACCACGGCGCCGGCATGGCCCATGGTCCGGCCCTTGGGAGCGGTGCGGCCCGCGATGAAACCGGCCATCGGCTTCTTGCGGCCCTTCTTGGCTTCGTCGATCAGGAACTGGGCGGCGTCTTCTTCGGCCGAACCGCCGATTTCGCCGATCATGATGATGGCTTCGGTGGCGTCGTCAGCCAGGAACATCTCCAGCACGTCGATGAACTCGGTGCCCTTGACCGGATCGCCGCCAATGCCGACCGCAGTGGTCTGGCCGAGGCCTTCGTTCGAGGTCTGGAACACTGCCTCATAGGTAAGCGTGCCCGAGCGCGAAACAATACCCACCGAACCCTTGCGGAAAATCGAGCCCGGCATGATGCCGATCTTGCATTCTTCCGGGGTCAGGATGCCCGGGCAGTTGGGGCCGAGCAGTCGCGACTTGGAGCGGTCGAGGCGAGCCTTGACGCGCACCATGTCCATCACCGGGATACCTTCGGTGATGCAGGTGATGAACGGGATTTCGGCATCGATGGCTTCGATGATGGCATCGGCAGCACCGGCAGGCGGCACATAGATGACCGAAGCGTCCGCGCCGGTCTTTTCCTTGCCCTCGGCGACCGAAGCGAAGATCGGCAGGCTTTCACCCTTCGAACCGGTCCAGGTTTCGCCGCCCTTCTTGGGGTGGATACCGCCAACCATCTGCGTGCCATAATAGGCCAGCGCCTGTTCGGTGTGGAAGGTGCCGGTCTTGCCGGTCAGGCCCTGGACGAGGACCTTGGTGTTCTTATTGACGAGAATAGACATCAGGTAAGGTCCTTCAAATTAGCCGTTGATCGCCGCGACGATCTTCTTGGCGGCGTCGTCGAGATCGTCGGCCGCCGTGATCGCCAGGCCGGACTCGTTGAGGATCTTCTTGCCCAGTTCGACATTGGTGCCTTCCAGGCGCACCACCAGCGGCACCTTGAGGCCCACTTCCTGCACGGCCGCGACAACGCCTTCGGCGATGACATCGCACTTCATGATGCCGCCGAAGATGTTGACCAGAATGCCTTCGACCTTGGGGTCGGCAGTGATGATCTTGAAGGCGGCCGCGACCTTGTCCTTGCCGGCGCCGCCGCCAACGTCACAGAAGTTCGCCGGCTCTTTGCCGTAGAGCTTGATGATGTCCATGGTCGCCATGGCCAGGCCCGCGCCATTGACCATGCAGCCGATATTGCCGTCGAGCGCCACATAGGCGAGGTCCCACTTGGAGGCCTCGATTTCCTTGCTGTCTTCTTCGCTCTCGTCGCGCAGCGCCTTGATATTGTCATGGCGGAACAGCGCATTGCCGTCGAACGACACCTTGGCGTCGAGCACGCGCAGATGGCCGTTTTCCATGACGATCAGCGGATTGACCTCGAGCAGCGCCATGTCGGTGTCGCTGAAGGCCTTGTAGAGGATGGGGAACAGGCTCTTGGCGTCTTCGGCGGCAACGCCGTCGAGCTTGAGCGCGGCCACGATCTTGGCCACATCGGCATCGGTGACACCGGCTTCGGGATTGATCGCGACGGTCACGATCTTTTCCGGAGTGTCATGGGCCACGGCCTCGATGTCCATGCCGCCTTCGGTGGACACCACGAAAGCCACCTGACCGACCGAGCGATCGACCAGCAGCGAGCAATAGAGCTCACGGGCGATATCGGCGCCGTCTTCGACATAGAGGCGGTTGACCTGCTTGCCGGCTTCGCCGGTCTGGGCAGTCACCAGCGTATTGCCGAGCATTTCCTTGGCGTGGGCAACCACTTCCTCGATGCTCTTGGCCAGGCGCACGCCGCCCTTGGCATCGGGACCGAGTTCCTTGAACTTGCCCTTGCCGCGACCGCCGGCATGGATCTGGCTCTTGACCACATAAAGCGGGCCCGGCAGCGACCTGGCTGCGGCCTCGGCTTCGTCGACCGAGAAAATGGCGACGCCAGCGGCAACGGGCGCGCCGTATTCTTTCAGCAGCGCCTTGGCCTGGTGTTCATGGATATTCATTCTATTCCCCTTGGGTGGGCAGACGTAAGCCGGACATTTCCAGAGACCGGAAAGGGCGAAAGCCGCTGGCGGAACCAGCGGCTTCAATCATTAGGCCAGCTTGGGCTGGATCTTTTTACACGCCTCGATCAGGCCTTCGACCGCGCCGACCGATTTGTCGAACGCCTTTTGCTCGGAGGAGTTGAGCGCGATCTCGACGACCTTCTCCGCGCCACCGGCACCGATGATCACGGGCACGCCGACATAGGTGCCCTTGACGCCATATTCGCCATTGAGCTGCACGGCGGAAGGAAGCACGCGCTTCTTGTCCTTGAGATAGCTCTCGGCCATGGCAATGGCGGATGCGGCCGGCGCATAGAAGGCCGAACCGGTCTTCAGCAACCCGACGATCTCGGCGCCGCCATCACGGGTGCGCTGCACGATCTCTTCGAGCTTTTCCTTGCTCATCCAGCCCATCTTGACGATGTCGGTCAGCGGAATGCCGGCAACGGTGGAGTAGCGGGTCAGCGGCACCATGGTGTCGCCATGGCCGCCCAGCACGAAGGCGTTGACGTCCTGAACCGACACGCCCAGCTCTTCGGCGATGAAGTGCACGAAGCGCGAGCTGTCGAGCACGCCGGCCATGCCGATCACCTTGTTGGCGGGCAGGCCGGAGAACTTCTGCAGCGCCCAGACCATGGCGTCGAGCGGGTTGGTGATGCAGATGACGAAAGCGTCGGGGGCATATTTGGCAATGCCCGCACCCACCTGCTCCATCACCTTGAGGTTGATTTCGAGCAGGTCGTCGCGGCTCATGCCGGGCTTGCGCGGCACGCCGGCGGTGACGATCACCACATCGGCGCCTTCGATGTCCTTGTATTCGGACGTGCCCTTGAGCGTGGAATCGAAGCCCTGGGCCGGAGCCGACTGGGCGATATCGAGGGCCTTACCCTGCGGTACGCCGTCGACGACGTCGAACAATACGACGTCACCCAGTTCTTTCTGAGCGGTCAGCAGGGCCAGTGTCCCGCCGATCTGTCCAGCACCGATAAGGGCAATCTTCTTGCGCGCCATAAGCCTCATCCCAACTGCGTTGAATTGGCGCACGTCTTAACCCTCCCCGCATTGAGGAGCAAGTGAACCCTTCGTCTAAAGCCGGGTTTGGCCCATGCTGATGGGTGAAGGGGGAATGCCGGTTGGGCATGTGCGCAGGGACTGCGAACTCGAAACGTCCCACCCATCGTCATTGCCCGGCTCGACCGGGCAATCCATGCTGCAACAAAACGCCGGACAGAAATGGACCACCCGATCAAGTCGGGTGGTGACGATGGACATCTAGAACTGGCTCGGTCAAATGTCTTCTGTCTCGTCGGGCACCGCATCCCGCAACCCCTTGCCGAGATATTCCTCGGACTGCATCTCGGTGAGCCGGGACACCGTGCGCTGGAATTCGAAGGCGGTCTTGTCGTCCTTGCCCAATTGTTCGAGCGGCACCGCAAAGCTGGCCGCCAGCTTGACGCCCCGGTCGTAGAGACTGTCGATCAACAGGATGAAGCGCTTGGCCGCATCGGACCGGGTCCGGTCCATCTGTGGCACATCCTCGAGCATCACCGAATCGAACGAATGTGCGATGCTTACGAAATCTCTGGTCCCCAGCGGCTTTTCGCAGAGATCGGCAAAACCGAAACGGGCCGCCCCCATGGACATTGCCGGCACCGGAATTTCCCGGCCAATGCTTTCAATCACCCCCGGCGCGCCCAGTTCGCCGCCGGTAATGCGCAGCCAGAGCCGGTCCATGACCGCGCCGATTTCGGGCCCGGTGCCGAAGGCATAGACCTGCTGCCCGGCAAATTTCAGCCGCCGATAATCCTGTTCCGATGGCAGCCCCACCACCACCGTCTCCGCCTTGAGCCGGGCGATGAAGGGCAGGAACAGTTGCCGGTTGAGACCATCCTTGTAGAGATCGTCGGGGACCACGTTTGAGGTGGAGACCAGTGTGACCCCGCCGGCAAACAGTTTTTCGAACAGCCGGTCGAGCAGCATGGCGTTGGCGATGTCATGGACGTGGAACTCGTCGAGGCAGAGCACGCGCAACCCGCTCATGAGGATTGGCCGCACCACCGCTTCCACCGGATCGGCATTGTCGGCACTGCCTTTGGGCGACTTGCGAAACGCCGCAATGGCTTGGTGCACCTCATCCATGAATTCGTGGAAATGCACGCGCCGCTTCTGCGGGAACGGCACGGCGGCAAAGAACAGGTCCATCAGCATGGTCTTGCCGCGCCCCACTTCGCCGAACAGGTAGAGCCCGCGCACCGGCTTCGGCTTGTCGAAAAACCCGAACAGCCGCCTTGGCTTGGCCGCCATCAGGTCGTTCAGCACGCGATCGAACTGGTCCGCCGCCTCGCGCTGCGCCGGATCGGCGCTCAGCGCCCCGCGCGCCACCAGCGCATCATAGGCGGTGCGAACCGAGGAATAGGGGGAAGAAGAAGCCATCAAGCAATACCGAGCCAAACCCGCGCCGGCCCCAAGGCCAGTCGCACCACCCATTGCGTCGTGAGCCGGCCCGGGTCAACCCCGAGCGGCCACCTGCTCTGTGGCAAGGCAATTTCAAGCATGTAGAAGGATGACACAAAAAAGCCGGCCCATTGGACCGGCTTTCGTGAACTTAGCGCGACATGGAGACCGGCTGGCCACCACCCATCGTGCCGATATAACGGCCCGAGCTCGGCGCCAGGAACGCGGCGATATTGCCGTTATCATCATAAAGCTGCAGCTGGCTGCCGACCTGCTGCCAGCCCGTCACTGCCGCAATCTGCGACACGGTGCAGCCCGGCGCCGAAGCGCGATAGTAATTGGTACCGGTCTTGGCGGTCATCGGCAGGTTGAGCCGGCAGGTCTGGCCGCCAGCCACCACGTTCCACACGCCTTCCGGTCCGGTGCTGACGCCGGTGGTCATCGGTTGGCCCAGCGACACGATCGAGCCATTGGCGCCCGCAACCTGCGTCGGCTGCGTCATGGCGGGCTGGCCGCCCAGAACCGGCTGGCCGGAAAGGCCCGGGGCGGGCGTGCCCGTCGCGCCGATCGCCGGCAGCGTATTCTGCTGCACCGTCGAGTTCTGCACCGGCTGCGCCTGGCTGGGCGCACCGATGACATTGAGATTGCTGGTGTTGGTTCCACTGGTCGAGGCACAGCCGGCCAGCACCAGGGCCAATACCGACAAACCCGCAATGGAAGAAGCGCCGCGCTTCCAAACCTGCATTGATCACTCCTGCCCCAAGGGCTTAAGGGAAATTAACACTTGTGGCGGCTTATAAAGCAAACAGCCCCCCACGTTCAATCGCCCAACCCGCACCTTTCTTGTGCTGCCGCAATATGGCCGTTTTAGGGGTGGGTGTCGTTCATATCCTTCATCAGGTCCGCGAGAAGCACAGCCGCATCCTCGGCCTCGTCCTCCGGAACCTCGATACTAACGCCCTGTGTTCCGAAAAGGTTCGGAACCCCCGGCAATCCGCCATCCACCGGATCGAGCGGGTGAAAGCCATGCGCCCGCAGCGCGACCAGCATCACCCTGGCGATGGAAATATCCTTGATCTGCCCGACGGATTGAAACCGCATCCGCTTCTCCTTGTTGGATACCGATCCTGAACGGCGGCGGCGGCCAGGGCAAGCCCTGCACTACAAACCCGCGTGAAAGCCGGCGATCGGCAGGCGAGCAATCTTGCATCGCCGTCACGGAAGTGTTGCAGTGCCGATCAGTTGTCATCGCCCTTTGATTTGCGTCGCACACGCCGCAAAGCCGGGCATGTCTCGTTGCCGGAGCAGGCATGGGCGCCTATATCTTCCGCCGTCTCCTGCTGATGATCCCGACCGTGTTCGGCATCATGGCCGTGTCCTTTGTCATCACCCAGTTCGCCCCCGGCGGTCCTGTGGAACAGGCCCTGGCCAATATGTCGGGGCAGAACGTGTCGCTCAGCGAGCGCGTTACCGGCGGTGGCGGCGATGGCGTGGCCGCCCCATCCCGCCAGCAGACTGGCGGCGCCTATCGCGGCAGCCAGGGCCTGCCGCCCGAACTGGTCGCGCGCATCGAAAAGCAGTTTGGCTTCGACAAGCCGCCGCTCGAACGCTTTTTCTCCATGATCGGAAATTACCTGCGCTTCGATTTCGGCGACAGCTATTACCGCGACATTTCGGTGATCGATCTGATCAAGGAAAAGATGCCGGTTTCGATCTCGCTGGGCCTGTGGATGACGCTGATTGCCTATGGCATTTCGATCCCCCTTGGCATTGCCAAGGCGGTGCAAGACGGCAGCCGTTTCGATGTCTGGACCTCGACCATCGTCATCATCGGCTATGCCGTGCCCGGCTTCCTGGTGGCCATCGCGCTCGTCGTCCTCTTCGCCGGCGGCTCGTTCTGGTCGATCTTTCCGCTACGCGGGCTCACCTCGCCGGGCTGGGTCAGTTTTCCCTGGTGGCGGCAGGTGCTCGACTATTTCTGGCATCTGGTGCTTCCCATCATCGCCATGGGCCTGGGCGCCTTCGCCACCGCGACGCTGCTGACCAAGAACTCCTTTCTCGACGAGATCGGCAAGCAATATGTCACCACCGCCCGCGCCAAGGGCCTGACCGAGCGGCAGGTGCTCTATGGCCACGTCTTCCGCAACGCCATGATGTTGATCATTGCTGGCTTTCCCGGCGCCTTTATCGGCGTCTTCTTCGGCGGCTCGCTGCTGATCGAAACCATCTTCTCGCTCGACGGCCTCGGTCTTCTCGGCTTCCAGTCGGTGGTCAGCCGCGATTATCCGGTGGTCTTTGCCACACTCTACATCTTCTCGCTGCTCGGCCTCATCATCGGGCTGGTATCGGACCTGGCCTATATGTGGGTCGATCCACGCCTCGATTTCGAAAGCCGCGACGTATGAGCCTCGACGCTGCCCCGCATGGCCGCCTCAGCCCGCTCAACCGGCGGCGCCTCGCCAATTTCCGCGCCAATCGCCGCGGCTGGTGGAGTTTCTGGATCTTCCTCGTCCTCTTTGTGGTGACGCTGGGCGCCGAATTCATCGCCAATGACCGGCCCATTCTCGTCTCCTACAAGGGCGAGCTGATGGTGCCGGCACTTATCGACTATCCCGAAAGCACCTTTGGCGGGTTCCTCGCCACCACCAATTACCGCGATGAATTCATCGCTGATGAGATCAGCGCCAATGGCTGGGTGCTCTGGCCGCCCATCCGCTTCAGCTACAATACAGTCGATCCCTATGTAGCCTTTCCCGGCGCCAACCCGCCCAGCTGGTTGATGAGCCGCGACGTGGTGTGCCAGCGCTACCCACAAGGCCTCGCAGATCCCGGCTGCCTTCCAGGCAATTTCCACGTCCTGGGCACCGATGGAACCGGGCGCGACGTCATGGCGCGGCTGATCTATGGCTTCCGCATTTCCATCCTCTTCGGCCTCGTCCTCACCGTCGCCTCTTCAGTAATAGGCGTCGCGGCCGGCGCCCTGCAGGGCTATTTCGGCGGCTGGGTCGATCTCATCGCCCAAAGGCTGATCGAAATCTGGACCTCGGTACCCGCCCTTTATCTCCTCCTCATCATCTCCTCGGTGATCGCGCCCGGCTTCTGGGTGCTGCTCGGCATTTTGCTTTTGTTCTCCTGGGTGACGCTGGTGGGCATCGTGCGGGCCGAATTCCTGCGCGCCCGCAATTTCGAATATGTCACCGCCGCCCGCGCCCTGGGTGTATCCAACCGCATGATCATGTGGCGGCATCTTCTACCCAATGCCATGGTCGCGACGCTGACCTTCATGCCCTTCATCCTCTCGGGCTCGGTGGCGACGCTGACCTCACTCGATTTCCTGGGCTTCGGCCTGCCCTCCGGCTCGCCTTCGCTGGGCCAGTTGCTCGAAGAGGGCAAGAACAACCTCGAAGCCCCCTGGCTTGGTCTGACCGGCTTTTTCACCATCTCCTTGATGATGACGCTCCTGGTCTTCATCGGCGAAGCCATCCGCGACGCCTTCGATCCCCGAAAGACCTTCCGATGAAATGTGGTATGATGGCCTCGCAAGGAGGCGCGCCATGAACAAGATCGTGCGGCAGCATTACCCGGTCGAGAACCTGCCAGAGGATTTGCGCGAACTCGTATCGACAAGTTCGGTCACGGTCATTTTAACCGAGGAGACGTATTCGACTCCGCCCCCACTTTCTCGCGAGCAGGCAGTCGCTTTGATGAAGCAGATGCAGCGCGATGCGGCGGAGCGCGGGGAAACCGTCACCACGGAGGAAGCTGTAGCGAGAATTCGGGCACTTCGCGACGAGTGGGATGACTGATTGGTGCAACCGGTCTACCTGGACACGAATATTTTCATCAAAGCTTTCGAGGGCCAGGACGAGCAGTCGCACGCGTTGGTCGGGCTGTTCTCTGGAGAAACGCCGTCTGGCTCAGCCCCTTTCGTAACAAGTGAACTGACACTGGCCGAATTGCTGGTCGTCCCCTATCGCAAACATGATGATATCAACCGGCTACGCTACGAAACCTTAATTCAGACGACGGACTGGCTTACGGTGGCCCCGGTCGATCGTGAGGTATTAGCGGCAGCGGCGCTGCTGCGGAGCGCACACTCTCTAAAGCTGCCTGATGCCATCCATATCTCAACAGCCATCAAGCTGGGATGTCAGTATTTCATGAGTGAGGACCAAGGCATCCGCGGCCCATATGCGTTAAGCTATGCGTCAACGACGCAAAACTGGCAGTCAACGTCGGTACAGGTGCTGAGGCCGACTCTTTCAGAAATTGCCGCAATAGAAGACGGTTGGCTCCACCCGTGACCGCGCCCCTGCTCTCGGTTCGCGATCTCACCATCGGCTTCGGCGCTAGCCCCGCCGCCAGGTCCGTATCCTTCGACATCAGCCCGGGCGAAACAGTGGCGCTGGTCGGCGAGAGCGGCTCGGGCAAGTCGGTGACGGCGCTGTCGGTGCTGAAACTGCTGCCGCCCAGCGCCACGCTCTCCGGCTCCATCCGCCTTGACGGCACGGAGCTGGTCGGCGCCGATGACGCCACGCTGCGGCAGGTGCGCGGCAATCGCGTCGGCATGATCTTCCAGGAGCCGATGAGCTCACTCAATCCGCTGCACAGCATCGGCAAGCAGATCGGCGAGACGCTGGCCGTGCATCAGGGGTTGCGCAAGACCGCTGCCCGCAAGCGCACGCTCGAATTGCTCGATGCCGTCGGCATTCCCGATCCGCTACACCGCTTTGACGACTTTCCGCACCAGCTGTCCGGCGGCCAGCGGCAACGCGTCATGATCGCCATGGCGCTCGCCAACGACCCGAAACTGCTGATTGCCGACGAACCAACCACCGCGCTCGATGTCACCGTGCAGGCGCAAATCCTCGCCCTCCTCAAAAAACTGCAGCGCGACAATGGCATGGCCATGCTGTTCATCACCCACGACCTCACCATCGTGCGGCGCATTGCCGACCGGGTCTGCGTCATGACCGGTGGCGAGATCGTCGAAAGCGGGCCGGTCAACGCCATCTTCGACAAGCCGCAACACGACTATACCAAACGCCTGCTCGCCGCTTCGCCGCGCGGGGACGCGCTGGTGCCCGCAGCCGACGCGCCCACCATGGTCGAAGCCACCGACCTCAAGGTCTGGTTCCCCATCAAGCGCGGCCTGCTGCGCCGTGTCGTCGGCCATATCCGCGCCGTCGACGGCGTCGATCTCACCATCAAAAAGGGCGAGACTCTGGGCGTCGTGGGCGAGAGCGGTTCGGGCAAGTCCTCGCTCGGCTATGCCATGCTGCGCCTGATCCCGTCCAAGGGGCGGATCGTGGTGCTTGGCAACCCGGTTCAGGCCCGATCCTGGCGCGCCTTGCGGCCGCTGCGCAAAAACATGCAGATCGTGTTTCAAGACCCTTATGGCTCGCTCAGCCCCCGCATGTCGGTGCGCGAGATCGTCGAGGAGGGCCTTGGCGTGCACATGCCGCAGCTGACCCGCGCCGAACGGGCCGAGAAAGTGACAGCGGCCTTGCGCGAGGTCGGCCTCGATCCCGCGGTGACCAGCCGCTATCCGCACGAATTTTCCGGGGGCCAGCGCCAGCGCATCGCCATTGCCCGCGCTTTGGTGCTCGAGCCCGATTTCCTGGTGCTGGACGAGCCCACCTCGGCGCTCGATGTCTCCATCCAGGCCCAGGTGATCGACCTGCTGCGCGATGTGCAGTACCGACGGCAGTTGAGCTATCTCTTCATCAGCCACGATCTGCGCGTGGTGCGGGCGCTGGCCCACCGCCTCATCGTCATGCGCCATGGCAAGGTGGTCGAGCAGGGCCTGGCCGCCGACATTTTCGCCGCCCCGCAGCAAGACTACACCCGCCAATTACTCGCTGCCGCCTTCGAGCTTGCCTCACCCGAAACGGTGAACGGCACGACCATTGCCCCCGATGCCGACATCTGACTAATTTCGACACCAAACCCTTGCCGCGGAGCCACGCCATGACGCTCTTGACCCGCCTCTTCCTGCCCGTCCTTGCCCTCGTGGCAGCATTTGGGCTCTCCGCCCCCGCCTCGGCCCAGCCAAAGACCGGGGAATGGACCAATTCCTTCACGCTGCAAGGCGAAGCCAAATACGGCCCCGACTACACCCATTTCGACTATGTCAATGTCGATGCCCCCAAGGGCGGCACGGTGCGCATGGGCGATCTCGGCGGTTTCGACACCTTCAACCCCATCCTGCCCAAGGGCGAGGTCGCCAACGGGCTGGGCCTGGTCTACGAAACGCTGATGATCCCCTCGCAGGATGAGGTGAACACCTATTACGGCCTGCTCGCCTCCGAATTGAAGATCGCCGCCGATTACGGCGCGGTGACCTTCCGCATCGACCCCAAGGCCAAGTGGCAGGACGGCGAGCCGGTCACGCCTGAAGACGTGGTCTGGAGCTTCAACAAGCTGATCGAGGTCAATCCCGACCGCGCCCAATATTATGCCAATATCACCAAGGCCGAGGTGACGGCCCCGGGCGAGGTGACCTTTACCTTCAACCAGACCGACAATCTCGAATTGCCGCTGATCCTGGGCCAATTGCTGGTTCTGCCCCAGCATTGGTGGGAGGGCACCGGTGCCAATGGCAAGGCCCGCAATATCGCCGAATCCACCCTCGAAATCCCTATGGGCTCCGGCCCCTACCGCCTTGCCAGTTTCGATGCCGGCCGCACCACCACCTATGAGCGCAATCCCGATTATTGGGGCAATGAGCAGCCGACCCGCGTCGGCCAGAACAATTTCGACACCTACAAGATCGAATATTTCCTCGATCTGACGGTGATGTTCGAGGCTTTCAAAGGCGACCAGTTCGACTGGTGGAGCGAGAACCAGGCCCGCCGCTGGGCCACAGCCTATGACTTCCCGGCGGTCAAGGACGGCCGTGTGATCAAGGAACTCTTCCCCCAGGACTACAATGACAGCGGCGTGATGGTCGGCTTCGTCATGAACCTGCGCCGCGACAAGTTCGCCGATGTGCGTGTGCGCGAAGCCCTGAACTACGCCTTCGATTTCGAGGAGCTGAGCAATACCCTGTTCTATGGCCAGTACGAGCGCATAGACAGCTTCTTCTTCGGCCTGCCCTTCCGCTCCAAGGGCCTGCCGGAAGGCGAGGAACTGTCCGTGCTTGAAACCGTCAAGGACCAGGTGCCGCCCGAAGTCTTCACCGCGCAATATACCAATCCGGTCAGTGGCGACCCGCAAAAGCTGCGCGCCAATCTGCGCACCGCGCTCGGCCTCTTCACCGAGGCCGGCTATACGCTGCAGGGCAACCAGTTGATCGGGCCGGATGGGCAGCCCTTCACCTTCGAAATCCTGCTCAATGGCCCCACCATCGAGCCGGTGGCGCAGAACCTCGTCACCAACCTGGCGCAGATCGGCGTCACCGCCACCATCCGCACCGTCGACAGCCCGCAATTCATCAACCGCGCCCGCAGCTTCGACTATGACATGATCTATTCGGGCTGGACCCAGTCCTTCTCGCCGGGCAACGAACAGCGTTTCTTCTTCGGCTCCTCCACCGCCGAGGCGCAGGGCGCGCAGAACTATGCCGGTATTGCTGACCCCGCCGTCGACGCGCTGATCGACCAGCTGATCGCGGCCGACGATCGCGAAACCCAGGAGGCGGTAACCAAGGCACTCGACCGGGTGCTGCTGGCCAAGCATTTCGTCATCCCCAGCTACACCCTGCGCACCACCCGCGCCGCCCGCTGGGACCGCTTCAGCCACCCCGACCCGCTGCCCGAATTCTCCTCCGGCTTCCCCAGCCTCTGGTGGTGGGACGCCGAAAAAGCCGCAAAGACCGGCGGCGCGGCGCAGTAAGAGGCAGCTGTTCGCGCAGGCTTGAGTTAAAAACTGCGCGGTTTCCTGACGCTACCTATCGCACGGCGTTTCCCACCCACCGTTCCGCCCTCGGGCTCGCCCCGAGGGCGGCCTGGCGCTCGTTGAATGTGTCGCGCCAGAACCCGGCCGCCACCATCCGGAGGCCTCTGCTCCCGCTCTCTCGCCCTCACGGGGGCGAGAAGCGAAAGTGCCCGGAATCCGCCTTGGTTTGAAATGATCTGGCCTCAGCCGCGACCGGGCTTTCGGGCCACGAGGTCAACCAGGGCCGAAACACCCCTGTGACGGCTGCCTTCGCTGAGCTCGGCGTCGTAGCTGCGCAGGTCGAGGATCTCGAGCGCCTTGAACCGATCGGCCAGCAGATCCTCGGTATAGAGGTTTTCCAGCACTCTGGGTCCACCGGTCCCATATTCCATCTGACGCGGCCCATAGCCTTCCAGCAACAGAAGTCCACCGGGTGCCAATGTCCTGATCATGCCGGCAAAGATGGCATCGCGCAGCGGCGGCGCGGCGAATTGAAAGAAAATGCCCACAACCACGTCGAATGTGTCGGCGGGCCATTCATATTCAGCGACATCCACCAGTTGGCAATCGACTGACACGCCCCGCTTTTCAGCCAGCGCCTTCGCCTTGGCGATGCCGACCGAGGAGGCGTCGATGCTGGTGACATCGAGCCCCTGCTCCGCCAGGAAAGCGCCGTTGCGCCCCTCGCCATCGGCAATGGCCAAGGCGGTACGATAGCCTGCGAGCCGATGCTGCTGCGCGGCGAGGAAAGCGTTGGGGGCCTCCCCGAACAGATAGCCCGGTTCGCTATACCGCTCGTCCCAGAAGCTCATCGCCTTAATAGTCCTGCTCGTAGAACACGCCGACGCTGGAATTGCCGTCCTGTCCGGCGGCGCCCTTGACCGTCAGATTGTCGGTGACATCGAGATTGATCGTCACCTTGGACTGGCCATTGGCCCCCGCAGTGACGCCGAGATAGACATTGTCCTGCAGATAGGTGCCGGCCTGCACCCCGACATTGCCCTTGGCGTCGGTAACGACATCGAGATCGGCGAGGCCCGCGGCCCCGCGAATATCGTTGAGCAGGCCGCCGCCACTGCCGCCGCCCACCAGTTCCGCCGCGGCTGCCGCCAATTGCGCCAGCTGCAGCGGCGACAATTCGCCCATCGAGCGCTTGAACAGCAGGCGCGCCAGCACCTCGTCCTGCGGCAGGCTCGGATTGGAGGAGAAATTGATCTCCAGCGCCGAGACACGGCCAGTAACGGTCACGATCACAGTGATGTCGTTGCTATCGGTGGTGGCGACGAAATTGAGCTGCGGATCGAGATCGCCCACCAGGGTCACATTGCCCTGCTCGAAGGTGATGCGCTGGCCCAGGATCGACAGCCGCCCGCGATTGAGCGCAAAGGCGCCGACCGGCTGGATATTGCTGATCGGGCCCGTGAGCCGCACCGATCCACCCACTTCCGCGTCGAGCCCGCGGCCGCGAATGAAGATCTGGTTCGGCGCGCTGACATTGATGTCGAGCAACAGGCCCGGCGAACGCGTCTGCGGCACCGGCGCGCCACCGGCGTCGATGCGCGCGCGTTGCAGCGTCTGCGCCACTGGCGCCGGCGTGCGAATATGGGTGACATCGATCAGCGCCGCGCCGCCGCCAAAGCCTTCCGGCACAGTGATATTGGCGTTTTCGATCAGCACATTGCCCGCCAGCAGCGGCGTGCCGGTGAGATTGCCAGTCAGCGCCAGCCCACCCGACACCGTGGCGACGAAAAGATCGCCATCCGAATAGCGCGCCGAATTGATGGTGACGTTGAGATTGGCCGGGAAAGCCCCGGTGAGCCCTACCGTTCCGGAGGCAGACACGCTGCCGCCGGTGGACAGATTGGCAGAAAGGCTTTCCACCGTGGCACTGGTGCCGGTCAACTGCACCCGGCCATTGATATCGGTCAGGCGCAGGTTGAGCTCGGGATCGACATAACCGGCCCCTGCCGTCGATACCGTTCCGGCAAAAACCGGATTGTCGAGGCTGCCGCTCACCCGCGCATTGATATTGGCGGTGCCCGAAAGCTGGCCGCCACGGTCGGCGACGAACTGATTGGCCAGGGCCAGCGGCGCCAAGCCTTCGAGATTGAGCGCGAGGCCACTGCCTTCCAGCGGCACGCGGCCCGAACCGGTTACGGCGAGCCCGCCGGCGCCATTGGCCGTCAGCGCATCCAGAACCACGGCCTGCCCGGCATAGGTGCCATTAGCCGAAACGCTGATCGGGGTAATGCCGAAGGAGGCAATCGCAGCCGCCCCGACGCCGCTGGCCTGCGCCTGGAAGCGCACCTGCGGGTCGGATGCAGTGCCCGAAACCGTAGCCCGGCCATTGAGCGTGCCGGCCAGTCCCAGATCGGGCGCCACGGCATTGGCGATGGACAGTGGCAGATTGGCGATATCGACCACCATGTCGAGCGCCGTGCCGGCCGTGCCGGTCGCGGTAACGCTGCCGGAGCCGACATCGAAGCGGATGGCGTCGAGCGCAACGCTGTAGCCACGCACCACCAGCGCGCTGGGATTGGTCAGCCGCGCCGAGAGGCTGCCCTGCACCAGATTGGCGCGGTCGAGCGCCAGTCGATAGCCATCGGCAATCGGGCTCAGCGCCCCGGCCACTTCGATACTGGTGCCGGTGGCCAGCGCCGCCTGCGCGTCGAAATTGGTGGTGTCACCGCTCTGGTTGGCGCGGGCATCGAGCGTGTTGATCACCACGCCCGCCGCCCGGACCGTGGTGGCGCTGGCCGAACCATCGACCACCGGCACGCCGAAGAGGTCAGCGATCCCTGCAGAAATATCGGCCCGGCCCACGGCAATGTCGTTGAACCGGAAATTGCTGGCATTGGCCGTCACGCCCAGCCCCTGCTGGCCATTGTCGGGCTTGAATTCAACCGCCGCATTGACCGCGCCAGAGGCATCGGCCAGCAGCAAAGCTGCAGCCAGCGACACATCCGGCGCCACCACGTCCAGCCTACCGTCCAGCAGTCCGGTCTCGACACTGCGGATGATACCGCCGGAAATGCGGGTGCCGGCGATCTCGAAGCCGATATCGGACAGCGCCTGGGTGGCCTCGTCAGACTCAAGATGGGTGATCAGCGTCGCCCGATGTCCATCGAGTTCGGCGCTGCCGGTGACATCGCCGCGCAAACGACCATTGAGGAGATTTGCCGCAAGTGTGACCTGCGCATTCCGCAAGGCGCGTCCCGCCAATGTACCGCTCGGCACCTGGCCATCCAGCAGCAGCACCAGCGGCTGGTCCGCTGCCGCCGAGCGCGCCGAACCGCGCACCGCCAGCGCGCCACTGGCATCGTCGGAAACCAGTCCGAGATCGCTGAGATCGAGAGCAATGGTGAAGTCGGCGGTGTCGCTGGCATAGGTACCATCGGCATTGAACCGCACCTGCGGATTGCTGATCGAAAAGCCTTCGGCCACGATCCCCGCATCGGTGCGCGCCAGCCTTCCGCCGATATCGACCGTGCCGGCCAGCAGCGCATCGGCGGTGGCGTCGTCGATGGAAAGATTGGTCCCGGTTCCGTCAAAGCGCAGGTCGAAACCGCCGCTCACCGGCATCAGCTTGCCATCGGCGACCAGCGACAGTGCGCCGGTCAGCTCGCGTCCAGCAAGTCCCGAGAAGGCCCCAATATTGCCGGTCTCGACGCCGATGCGGCCGTCGAAATCGGTGCCATCGATCGTGCCCGACAGCGTCGCCACCAGTGCCTCGCCCACGACGCGCAGTTCGGCCAGCTGGATCGGCTGCCCGGCATTCCACAGCCCGGCTATGCCCAGACCGACGCTGTCACCCAAAGCGGCCTCCAGCCCGGCATCGCCGGTCACGCCGGACAGCGTGCCGTCGCCATTGAAGGTCACCATGCGGCGGGTCGGATCGGAGAGATTGCTGGCAACGCCATTCACTGCCAGCGCCAGCCGTTCGGCGCGGATGTCATCGGTCGAAAAGCCGTCGACGCCCAGTTCGGCCGTCCAATCCTCGCTGCCCGCCGTACCGAAATCGACCTTGAACTGCGCCTTGTTGACCTTGGTCGCATTGCCGGCGACCGGCAGCGTCACCACGCCACCCGCCGGATCGGCAATGGCGGCGTCGATCACGAGACGCGAGAGGAAATTATCTGCGGTTGTCGTGGCGCTTGCTGTCAGCGCCAGCTGCCCGCCATTGAGCGTCAGGTTGGAGAGCTCGACGCCGCCCGCACTGCGCAACAGCGCCTGCGCCGTCAGCCGCGTATCGGCGCCGAAAAACGCCCGGTAGGGTTCGGCCACCAGTGTCGATAGTGGACCACCGAGATTGGCGGCGATGGCAAAGCCTTCTGCCTGCTGGGCGATCGTTGCGGTGCCGCTCAGGGCCGACTGGCCATCGGCGAGCAATTGCATCTGCGCCGTCAGATCGGCCACCGGCCCCTGCCCCTGCAGCGTCAGCTGCATGGCTGGCCGGCCCTCGATGCTGAGCAGGTTCGCCAACACGCCATTGGCCGGCTCGTTGAGATCGAGCGAGAGGTCGATGACATTGTCGGCGCGTTTGTAGTCCACCTTGAGGCCCAGCGTGCCCCCCGGACCGTCCAGCCGCACGATATCGAGCGTGGTGTCGAGATTGCCGCCTTCCAGCGACAGCGCGCCGGTCAGCGAGATTTCCGAGCCGAGCCCGAAAACGCTTTCGCCGAACGTAACCTTGGGCACCGACAATTCGCCCAGCTGGATCGCAACCGGGAAGTCCGGAATTTCCAGTCCGCCCGCTTCCGGCGCCGGCAGGTCGACAGTGTTTTCGGCCGGCACGGCATTGCGCAGATATTCGATCGAGTCGGCGGCCAGCGTGCGCACGTCGAGTTTGCCGGTGAACAGCGCCGCCTGGTTCCAGTTGAGCCGCGCATTGTTGACGCGCAGCCACACCCCCTGCTCGTCGGCAATGGTGATCTGGCGCACCGACACATCCGAGCCCAGGGCGCCATCGATATTGGACAGCCGGATCTGCCGCTCAGGCGTCGACAATCGATCCTGCACGAAGCTGGTCAGCCAGTCCTTCTGCTCGTCGTCGGACATGGTGAGCACGTCTTGCGCCACCAACACCGCTGGCACGGCAAGAAATGGCGTCAGCAGCACTGCCGCCATGATGGTGCGCCGGCGGTTCTTGAACAGTTTCATCATCAGAACGCCTGCCCGATACCGGCGTAAATAGCATAGTCAGGATCACCCGGCCGCTTGTTGAGCGGCAGCGCCAGGTCGAGCCGCAACGGCCCGAGCCCGGTATAATAGCGCACGCCGAGGCCCGCCCCGAGACGCAGATCCTGGATGGAGGGGAAAGTGTCGGCAGCGACATAGCCGCCATCGATGAAGCCGACAACGCCGATATCCTCGGTCACCTTCACCCGCGCTTCCAGCGACCCTTCGAGCAGATAACGCCCGCCGGTGACCACGCCCGAGCCATTGTCGACGCCGATGGACTTGAAGCCATAGCCGCGCACCGAGCCGCCGCCACCGGCGAAGAACAGCTTGTCGGGCGGAATCTGGTCGAGCGACGGCCCCACCAGCGCCCCGGCCTTGATGCGGCCCGCCAGCACATAGGCATCGTCCTCGGAGAAGCCGAAATAAGTGCGCCCCTCGATGACGATGCGCGCGCCCGGATTGCCATAGATGAAATCGTAATAGGGCTCGATATTGCCAGAGGCATAAAAGCCCTCGGTCGGGTCGACCTTGCTGTTGCGCCCGTCAAAGGTCGCGCCAGCATAAAGCCCGGCCGTGGCGAAATCGCGGGTGCCGAACCCGTCCTCGAAGCGCGCCCGCTTGAAGCTGGCGCCACCCTCGAAGGTCAATTCGTCCGAATAAAACCAGCTCAGCCCCAGCCGACCGGCCGCCGAGGTCTCGGTATAGGTCGGGTAGATGGTGCGCTCGCCCGACACCACCGCCACCAGATCGACGTCGGGATGATAGAAGCCGGGCTTGGTGAAGGTGCCGCCGAAATAATAGTCGAACTGCGAGGTATTGATCGGCCAGGCAATGCTGGCGACGCGCGCATCGAGCCGCAGCCGTTCGGCCTGCCCGAAGAGATTGCGCCACAAATGATAGGCCTCGAGCCCCAGCCCATCGACCGTCGAATAGGTGGCGCCGGCACCGAAACGACGACCCGGCAATTCCTCGACGATCAGGTCATAGGGCAAGAGCCCATCGGCCCCGATGCTGTCGCCGGCCTGCATGCGCGCCGAGCGGAAGACTTCCAGGCGATCGAGGCGCTTCTGCGCCCGCGCCACATCATCCGGATCATAGTCCTGCCCCACCGCCAGCCCGGTCTGCAGGGCGACGAATTCGGGATTCATATTGGTGGTGCCGCTGACCGCGATCGGCCCGAAGGCGGCATGGCGGCCGGGATTGACGGTAATGGTCACGTCGACAGTATTGGTAGCGTGATCGGCCACCACGTCACGCCCGGTCACTTCCGCCTTGGCATAACCCTGCTGCCGCCAGGCCTCCACGGCCAGTTGTTCGGCGCGCACGATCACCGTGGACCGCGCCACCTCGCCAGCCCCGAAGCCGCGCAGCGATGGCAGCTCGACCTGATCCAGCGGGTCTGCCGTATAGGGTGCCTGATTGACGATCTGCACATTGCCGAAGGTAAAGGCCGGTCCGGCAGTAACAGCCACCGTCACATCCACCGGATCGGGCAAATTGACGTCGGGCGCCAGATTGGCTGCCTCGACCCCGCCAATGCGGATGCTCACCGCCCCGCCATAGCGGCCCTGGGCGTAAAGTGCGGCGAGGATGCGGCGATAGTCGCCCCGCGCCTTGGCGATCAGCCCGGCAGCGCCCGAGGCCGGCTCGGCCTGGTCGGACAACAAGGTCGATGCATTGCGCACGGCGGTTTCGACATCGCCGGTCTCATTGACGGCAAAGCTCACCACATAGGGCTGCGGATCGACGATGACGGATTCGGCATCCCGGTCAGCATCGCTTTCAAAAAACTTGATGCCGAAAAGTTCAAAGGCATGCGCAGACGGCGCCGTCGCGGCCAATCCGGCAACCACGAGGCACATTGCGCCAAGACTCGATACAATACGCGCGCTCTGCAACCTAAACCCGCCCGTTACGCTTCAACCAATTGGGCTAAAGCTCAAATTGCCAGTTGGGCGGAAAGATTGTGTTAAGACACCGCCCCCATTTCGCGCCGACGCGTTGCGCCTGCCCAAATGGCGTAGATTTGATGGCAAGTTTAGGGCGCTCTGCCGCTCCCGGCCACCCGCAAAGACCATTGCGAAGCCAATTGCCTTGCCAACCGTGTCCTATGGGCAACGGCGCCACTGCCCCACCCATTCCACCATCAAGGCTTTGCACCACTGCAAATATTGACGCCGAGGCGCGGTTCGGTCCACCCTGCCGGCCTTGATGCCCTATCCCCCAGGACCCGATATGTACCAGCTGCTCGATCCCAGCCGCTTTGTCGTCTTCATCACCGGCGCCACGTCCGGCTTCGGTGCCGCCGCCGCCCGGCGCTATGTCGCCGCCGGCGCCAAGGTGATCGCGACCGGCCGCCGTCAGGATCGACTGGTCGAGCTGCAAGAAGAACTGGGCAAGGAAAACTGCCACATCATCGCGCTCGATGTGCGCGACCGCGCCGCTGTCGAACAGGCCATTGCCGATATCCCCGCCCCCTTCGACGCCATCAATATCGTGCTGGCCAATGCCGGCCTGGCGCTGGGCCTGCAGCCGGCAGCCGAGGCCAGTCTAGATGACTGGCAGACCATGATCGACACCAATGTCTCCGGCCTTGTTTATACCGTGCGCCTGCTGCTGCCCGGCCTCATCGCCCGCGGCGGCGGTCATGTGGTGACGCTGGGCTCGGTAGCGGGCGAATATGCCTATCCCGGCGGTTCGGTCTATGCCGCGACCAAGGCCTTCGTGAAGCATTTCGCCCTCGCCATCCGCTCGGATCTGCAGGGCAAGAATGTGCGCGTCACCGATATCGAGCCGGGCCTTACCGAAACCGAATTCTCCCTCGTGCGCTTCAAGGGCGACGCCGACAAGGCGGGCAATGTCTATTCCGGCACCAAGGCCATGACCGCCGAAGACATCGCAGAAAGCATCTTCTGGGCCACCTCGCTGCCCGAACATGTCAACGTCAACAAGATCCAGCTGATGGCAACGACCCAGGCTATCGGCGCCTTCGACATTTTTCGCGGCTAGGAAGGCCGCCCATCAAAGGCCGGGGATGCGCGTTAACGCAGGGTTTACCAAACCCTTGCCAGCGGGCAATTTCGCCCATCATATGCGCGGATGCGCCCTGCTTTTGCCACGCCCGGCCTGTTGCTGATCATCGTCGCCGCCTTCTGCGCGGCGATGTCCTTCTTCGTCATCTCAGCCGGCACCATGTCGGTGCCATGGTTCGGCATCAAGCTGGCTGCCGCGCCCGATGGTCAGGGCGTCGTGATCGCGGGCTATAGCGACCTCGCCTATTTCCCCGAGCCGCAACCGCGCATTGGCGCCCGGGTCGAGGCCATCTCCATTCCCGGCGGTGCACCCGTGCCTATCGAGGCCCTCGATATCCTCCCCGAGCCGGACAGCCTGTCGAGCTATGCCGAGATCAACGCCTTCTTCGCGCGCCAGAGCCTGCTCAATGCCCTGCTTGCCAATCCGCAGGAAAAGATCGAAATCCACGCCATCGACCCGCTCGACGGCACGCGCAGCGTGACCTCAGCCTTTGTCGAGTTCCGCCCCTTCTTTGCTTTGCCGGATGGGTTCTGGGTGCAGCTGCTCACCGGTATCGGCGCGGTAATGATCGCCGGCTGGGTCTGGGCCCTGCGTCCGCGCAAGCTCGCGCCGATGCTGTTCCTGGTCAGCGCGCTGGGCATGATGATGTCGACCGCGACCTCGGCCATCTATGCCAATCGGGCGCTGGCCATCGACGGAAACCTCTTTTCCATCCTCCAGCCCATCAATTCCATCGGCGCCGTTACCTTCGGCGTCGCCATGATCGGACTATTGCTGATCTATCCGGTCCAGCTGGTGCGCTTCGCCTGGCTGTGGCTGCTCTTGCCGGTGCAGGCCGGCATGATGTTTCTGATCGTCACGCAGACCGGCTTCGGCCCCAGTCAGCTCTATATCTACATCGCCGCCGCCACCCTGGTCATTCTCGGCGCCATCGCCGCCCAATGGTGGCAGACCCGCCACGATCCGGCCGAGCGCGCCGCCCTCGGCTGGCTGGGCCTGTCCATCGCCGTGGGCTGCCTCGCCTATACGGTCTTCGGCGCCCTGCCCATCCTGCTCGACCTGCCCATCGGCATTCCGCAGACCCATGTCACCGGCGTGTTGATCGTCATCTATGCCGGCCTGGCGCTGGGGATCGCACGCTACCGCCTGTTCGAATTGGGCGACTGGGCCTATCGCATTCTCTTCTACACCTCCGGCGCCATCCTGATGCTGCTCATCGACATGGCGCTTATCGTGGTGCTGAATTTCGACGCCGCGCCGGCTTTGGGCCTGTCACTCGCCCTCGTCGCCTTCGTCTATCTGCCGCTGCGCGACTGGGTCTGGCGCCGCCTCACCGCCCGCCGCCGCCTGCCCCAGCATGAATTGTTCTCCGCCGCCCTCGACGTCGCCTTTGCGCCCTCGCCCGAGGAAAGCGACCAGCGCTGGCGCGCTCTGCTGGCCCGGCTCTTCGACCCGCTTGAGATCGAGGCGACTGCCCCCGTCACGACGCCCGTCGCCCAAGATGATGGCCTCATTCTCGACCTGCCCGCGGTCGGCAACTCGCCGCCTTTGCGCCTCACTTTTCCCCATTCCGGGCGGGGCCTCTTTTCCCCCGCCGATGTCAAGCTCGCCACCAATCTCGTCACGCTGACCGAGCGCGCCGAGGAAAGCCGCCAGGCCTATATGCGCGGCGTGGGCGAAGAGCGGCGGCGCATGGCGCGCGACCTGCACGACGATGTCGGCGCCCGCCTCCTCACCGGCCTCCACACCGCCGACGAGCGCACCCGTCCGACCCTGCAGGCCGCACTCAGCGATATCCGCGCCATTGTCTCCGGCCTGGCCGGCGAGGAAGCCGAGCTCGAGCGGGTGCTGGCCGAAATCCGCCACGAAGCCGCGCGCCGGCTCGAAGCCGCCGGCATCGCGCTCGACTGGCCGCTGCCCGAAACCGAGGCGCCGCCCTTCCGGCTGGATTATCGCATCCACAAGGCCCTGACCTCGGCCGTGCGCGAGATCGTCTCCAACGTCATCCGCCATTCCGGCGCCACCGAGCTCGTCGTCACCCCCGAGCAGCACGCCAACCGCCTCACCCTGCGCTTTGCCGATAATGGCGCGGGCCTGCCGCCTGCCGCGCTCAAGGGCGAAACCACCGGCTATGGCCTGCGCAGCCTGCGCCAGCGCATCGAGGATCTGGGCGGCTCGGTCAGCATCGGCAATGGTGTGGGCACCACCATCGTCCTAAGCCTGACGCTGACCCTGGCCGCAAATCCCCCGGAACCGGGGGTGCAGGCAGCAATGGCCGCGCTAGACTCGCCCCCATGATGGAACACGCCCCCGCCCCGCGCCGCTGCCTCTTGATCGAAGACCAACCCACGACGCGGGACTGGATGCTGGGCGTCTTGGCGCGCGCCTTCCCCGGCATCGACATCGCCACGGTCGGCAGCCTCAAGGCCGCCAATGCCTGGCTCGATCAGCATGGCCGGGGGCTCTGGCTCGCCATTGTCGATCTCGGCCTCCCCGACGGCACCGGCATCGACATCGTCCGCCGCCTGCAAGCCGAGCAACCCGACGTGCTCCCCATCGTCGCCACCATCTATGACGACGACGCCCATTTGTTCGACGCCATCGCCGCTGGTGCGCGCGGCTATGTGCTCAAGGACGAGGAGGCCGGGCTGCTGGTGAGCTATTTGCAGCGCATCGAGCGCGGCGAGCCCCCGCTCTCCCCCTCCATCGCTCTGCGCATGCTCAGCCACTTTCGCGCTCCGCCGAAAAAGAGCGACGATGAGGCCGGCCTCAGCCCCCGCGAAACCGAAGTCCTCACCCTGCTCGCCCGCGGCCTCACTGTCGCCGAAGCCGCCCGTCGCATCGGCCTGCAACCCCAGACCGTCGCCTCCTATGTCAAGGTCATCTACCAGAAACTCTGCGTCTCGAGCCGCGCCGAAGCCACCCGCGAAGCCATCCGCCGCGGCCTGGCATAACATGATCCTGCTCACGGACGTCTCGGCTCCTCCCCCTTCTTCAGGGGGAGGTTGGGTGGGGGTATGCAGAGCGCTCATGGGCTTGTGTGATAACCTGCTGCAACGACCAAAAGCTAAATCCAGCCACCCCAAATCCGGGGCTGCAATCTCTGCCCGCCGCGCCACAATGCCCGCAAGTGGAGACCGCCAATGAAACGTCCCAGCCGCCTCATCCTGCCGATCCTGGTCGCAACCGGCGTCGCGATCCTGCTGTTTCTGCCCCGCAACGCCTTTGCCGCCGGGCTCGATCTCACCCAGCTCGACCAGACCTGCCTCGAAACCCAGCTCAAGAATTGCAAGGTCCTGACCTCGGGCCGGCTCAATTCCGGCTGGGGCGATGCCGAGGGCGACCCCCTATTCGCCTGGCAGACCCAGTCCGGCTTTACCGATGCCGATGGCGTGCTCGGCGGCTTCGTGCTGTTCTATTACGCCGACGGCGCCTGGTCGCTGTTCGACAGCGGCTTCGACGGCTACCGCTTCGAGCCGCCCCGCCTCGCCGCCGAACAGACCATGCTGCATGTCGCGGGGGTCACCGCCGGCACCGGCGCCTATAATGCCGATCGGCTCTATCTCTTCGGCGATACCGGGGCGGCAGCCTATCGCGAGGATTGGACACGCATCGATATCGAGAGCTGGCGCGACGACATCAAGCCGCTGCTGCCCGAAGGCCTCGAAATCTGGAAGGGCGTCGACTTCGATTTCGACGACTGGTTCTATGGCGCCCTCAATGCCCGCACCCCGCTCTGGCGCGCCGATGACGGCAATTGCTGCCCCAGCGGCGGCTGGGCCACCATCCATTTCGAAATCGAGGACAATAGCCTCGTTCCTGTCAGCGTCGATTATCTGCCCCCCTCGGAGGGCTGAATGGCCGTCATCGAATTCCTGCTGCGCATTGTCGGCGGGTTCTACGTGCTGGCCGGACTTGCCGTCATGCGCAGCGTCGTCATGGATCGGCTGATGGACCAGATGCTCTCGGCGCTCAGCATGAAGCCGCAGCCAGCCGCGGAAGCAGTCAAGCGTTGGCTCTGGGGCGTTTCAGGCATGGCCATCGGCATGGGTGGCATGGCACTGATGGTGCTCAATCTCTGGGCCGTACCGCTCTTTGCCATCGGGCTGGTGACCCAGATCACCTATCTCGCCTGGGCCTACTTTGCCTTTCCGCCCGAAACCCCGCTCGAAGCCAGGGGCCGGCGGCAAACCACCAATGCCGCCCTGCTCTATTGTGTTGCAACACTGGCGGTCTTCGCCGCCGCGGCTGCCGGCCTCCTGCACCCGCTTACCGATCTCTGGGCAATCGCCATTCCTATCACCGGTGTTGTCATCGTAATGACCGTCGCCAGCCATCTGATCTGGACGCCGAAACGGCAGGTCGATGTCGAGGCCTTTGCCAGCATCGAGCATCCCGAACCCAACGCAAAACCTCCACCACCGCTCTACCGAGTGCGCCTGGAACCACGCTGGGGCAGCTATTGCCTCATCGATGCCGACACCGACGAGGACCGCCTGCCAGACCTCTATGTGCCCCTCGAACTGGCTGACCGCATCCATCTCTGGCACTACACCTTCGAGGCCCAGGACGATGGCACCGAGCGGCTCGTCGCCGTCTATGAGGACAAGGCGCACGAGGCGCGCCACCACGCCGAGGGCGAAGCCATCATCGCCGAGCTCAAAGAGATTTTCGGCCTCGACAATGTCAGCGGCCCAATCTATCCCAGCGAGGTCGCCTATGTGGGGCCACGAGCTGACGAGGAGCGCTAATCGCCCACCGGCGGATAGGCGTGTTCGCCGCCTTGCCAGTCGCGCACCGTGAAGCAGCCGTCACTCCCGACCAGCGCCGCCGCTCCGATATCGGCCTTGCCATGGCCGCCGGGAATATCGAGCACATAGGTGGGTTGGCAGAGGCCCGAAATCCGCCCGCGCAAGGCCGTCACCAGCCTTTGCCCATCCTCGATGCTCACCCGAAAATGCCCGGTTCCCGGCGCCAGGTCGGGATGGTGCAGGTAATAGGGGCGGATGCGGTTCTCGACAAAGCCGCGCATCAGTGCCGCCAGCGTCTCCGCATCGTCATTCACCCCGGCCAGCAGCACCGACTGGCTGATCAGCACGACGCCGCCCGCGATCAGAAGGTCAAAGCCAGTGCGCGCCAACGCCGTGAGTTCGCGCGGATGGTTGGCATGAACGGCGAGGTAGGTGGTCTTGCCGCTGGCGGTGAGCGCCTCGACCATCTCGGCGTCGATCCGTTCCGGCTCCACCACCGGCACGCGCGTATGGAAGCGTACGACTTTGACATGCGCGATGCCGGCCAGCTTTTCCATGATGACGTGCAACCGCCGTGGCGACAGCACCAGAGGATCGCCGCCGGTGAGGATCACTTCCCAGATCTCCTCGTGCGCCGCGATATAGGCAATCGCCGCATCCAGCTCCCCCGCCGTCAGTGTGCCCAGCCCCTGCGGTCCCACCATTTCCCGCCGGAAGCAGAACCGGCAATAGACCGGACAAACATGCACAGCCTTGAGCAGCACCCGGTCCGGATAGCGATGCACGATCCCTTCCACCGGCGAATGCGTCAGGTCCCCGATCGGATCGGCCCGCTCCTCCGCCGTCGTCACCAGTTCCTCCGGCGCGGGCACATATTGGCGGGCGATTGGGTCATTCGGATCGTTCGGATCGATCAGCGCCAGCACTGCCGGGGTGATGGAGATGGCATATTTCTCGGCGACGGCGTCGAGGCCACTTTCCTCTTTCACCAATCCAGCCTCTACGAGACCGCGAACAGTCTTGAGAGCACTCATCGCGCCACCCCACCGTTCACCTGCCCAGCGCTCGCCTGTCCAACGCTCGCCCCTCCACCGCTCGTCACCCTCGGGCTCGACCCGAGGGCTCTACACTTGAGCAAAGGCAGAAAAGCACAGGCCCATGGGGTCAAGCCCGAGGGTGACGACTGAGGGAATTGACGAAGGTAGAAACTCACGCCGCCACCGGCGCCCACAGCACCGCCTCGATCCGCTGCACCCCGGTAGCCAGCATCACCAGCCGGTCAAAGCCCAGCGCCACCCCGCTTGCCTCCGGCATGAAATCCAGCGCCGCCAAAAAATCCTCGTCGATCGGATAGCGCTCGCCATAGATGCGCTGCTTCTCGTCCATTTCCGCCTCGAACCGCCGCCGCTGCTCAGCCTTGTCGGTCAGTTCGCCAAAGCCATTGGCCAGTTCGACGCCACAGGCATAGACCTCGAAGCGCTCGGACACCCGCCGGTCCCCGGGCACGCGCCGCGCCAGCGCCGCCTCGCAGGCCGGGTAGCGGTCGAGCACCGTCACCCGGCCATTGCCCAGCTGCGGCTCTACCCGCTCCAACAGGATCTGGGTGAACAGATAGCTCCAGCTGCGATCATCGGGCAGGCTCATGCCCACATGCGCCATTTCGGCCGCCAGCGCATTGCCATCGGGCACGCCATCCGCATCCATGGTGGCGAAGAGGTCGATGCCGGCATAGCGCTCGAAGGCGTCGACGACGCTCAGCCGCTCCGCCTCGGCCCGCGGATCGCAGCGGCGCTCCCGAAACGAAAACGCACCAATCCCGGTCGTATCCGCCGCCAGGCGGATCAGGGCCAGCGTGTCGGCGATGATGGTGTCATAGCCCTCTTCGGCCCGATACCATTCCAGCATGGTGAATTCGGGATGGTGCAGCGCGCTGCGCTCGCGATTGCGCCACACATGCTGCAGGCTCGCGATCCGCCGCTCGCCTGCCGCCAAGAGCTTCTTCATGGTGAATTCGGGCGAGGTGTGCAGATACATGTCCTGCCCCAGCCCGTCATTGCCTGTCATCACCGTGCCGAAGGCATGCAGATGCGTCTCATTGCCGGGCGACCGCTGCAGCCCCGGCGGATCGACCATCAGGAAATCGCGCGCGGCAAACCAGTTGCGCATTGCAGCATCTATGCGCGACCGCGCCAGCAGCGCCGGCCGGCGATCGGCATGGCGGTCGCGATCCCACCAGGGAGTTGCCGCCGATGAGAAAGGTGCTGACATGCGGTTTCTTGCCGTCCGGTCTGGCGAAATGGCTCGGAATAGTTTATCGGGCGCTCGACAGACATATGCTGGCGCTCGATGGCCCTGCCTCTAATACGCGCCGCCGACACGAACAAGGAAGAACTATGGTCAAGGTCATCGCCTCGTCCCTGCGCAAGGGTCATGTGGTCGAGCAGGACGGCAATCTGCACGTCGTCCTCACCGCCGAAAACGTGCACCCCGGCAAGGGCAACTCGGTGACCAACGTCACCATGCGCCGCATTTCCGATGGCGTGAAGGTGATCGGCCGCTGGCGCACCGTCGAAATGGTCGAGAAGGCCGATGTCGATGACCGCGAATATGACTACCTCTATTCGGACGGCGAAGGCCACCACTTCATGGAGCCGTCCACCTATGAGCAGATTACCGTCGGCGACGACGTGGTCGGCGACCAGAAGGCCTATCTGACGGACGGCATGAAGGTGCACCTGATGACCCATGAGGGCATCGCGCTGTCGCTGGAACTGCCGCAGCGCATGACCTTCGAGATCGTCGAGACCGAGCCGGTGGTGAAGGGGCAGACCGCGTCGTCTTCGTTCAAGCCGGCCGTGCTCAACAATGGCCTGCGCGTCATGGTGCCGCCCCATATCGGCGCCGGCACCCGCATCGTCATCCTGACCGAAGACAATTCCTACGTCGAACGCGCCCGCGACTGATGACCGTCCGCGCTTTGCGCGGCAAATCTCCACCGTGGGAAGATTCTCGGTCACTAGGTCCGGAGAGCTAAGCTCGCAGGGCGGCAGACCCAATAAAAACGGGCCCGATGGGCCCGTTTTTCTTTGCCACGCCGTGGCGCTTACGCCGCCTTGAGATTGACCGAGCTCTTGGCGAGGCTCGACAGCTTCTTGTCGGTGGCCTGCTCTTCCTTGAGGGTTTCGAGGAACAGGTTCATCGCTTCGGTATGGCCGAGTTGCTTGGCCCAGGTGGCCAGGGTGCCATAGCGGGCCATTTCGTAGTGCTCCACCGCCTGCGCGGAGGAGACAAGGCCGGCATCGAGCGCCGAAGTGCCCTTGAAATCCTCCATGATCTCCTTGCCTTCCTCGATAATGCCGAGGATGGCATCGCAGGTCTTGCCGCGCGGGGCCTTGCCCAGCAGCTCGAACACCTGTTCGAGCCGTTCGACATGCACCTCGGTTTCGGCACGATGCTGCTCGAAGCCAGCGCGCAGCTCTTCGGACTGTGCCGCCTTGGCCATTTTCGGCAGCGTCTTCAAGATCTGCCGTTCGGCGTAATAGATGTCCTTGAGCGTATCGAGGAAAAGATCGTCCAGTTGCTTGTCAGCCATAGTCTTCATCTCCGTTTGTCTGGGGTGATGACGCTGGCCGGGGAACGGCGGGGCGGGACCGAAGTTCCCCGCCACCCGTTCACATATGGGCAGAGCTAGAGAAACCGTTCGCTGAGCCAGGCCATTTGCGCCCGCTCCTGGAAGGGCCCGCCGCCCTCGTGATTGTTGAACTCGTATTCGGTGATGGTCTTGTCGCTGCCGGCAAAAGCCTTGAAGGCCCCATAAACCGTCGATGGCGGGCAGATATCGTCCATCAGCGCCACCGAGAACAAAGCCGCCGCCTGGCTCTGGCGCGCGAAATTGACGCCGTCGAAATAGCGCAGCGTCTCGAACACCGTCGCGGCCTGTTGCCGATGCTGCGCCAGGAAGCGCACGATTTCCAGATAGGGATCACGTCCCGCCGTGCGCACCGCTCGGGGGAAATCACAGAGGAACGGGACGTCCGGCATCACCGCCTTGACCCGGTTGTCGATGCCGACCACCGCCAGCGCAATGCCACCGCCCTGACTGCCACCACAGACCGCGATCCGCTCCGGGTCGATGGCCTCATGGTCGCCCAGCGCATCGATGGCGCGCACCCCGTCGATGAACAGACGCCGATAGTAATAGTCGTTCTTGTCGAGAATGCCCTTCGTCATCACCCCGGGGATCTGGCTGGTGCTGCCCACCGGGTCCGGTGTCGCCCCGGTGCTCCAGCCGCTGCCCTGCCCGCGCGTATCCATGCGGAAATGCGCAAAGCCCGAAGCCGCCCAATGCAATTGCTCATGCGGAAATCCGCGCCCGCCGCCATAGCCGATGAACTGCACCACCAGCGGCAGCTTGCCAGTACGCTGGCGCGGCAGCGTCAGCCAGCCCTTGATCGGATGCCCGCCAAAACCGGGAAAGGTGACGTCGAACACCTCGACCAGGCTCAGCGTCGTCTCGGTCGGCACCAGGCTCGCCGTGCCGCCGGCCGCGCGCGCCTCGGCAATGCTGGATTGCCAGAAGGCAGCGAAATCACCCGGCGGGGTGACCTTACTTTCATAGGCATCGATGGCGGGATGAACGAGATCGGGAAAAGGCATGATGAACTCCGCAAATATGCAGGCAATCTGCCCTCACAGCAGCGTGATTGCCAATGCCCCGGCGTGTAATTTCAATCCCGCCGTTGGAAATATTCACGGTGCCGCGCCATCAGCGCGCGATCGGGCCAGAAGGCCCGGTCCGCATGCCGCCACAGCATCTGCCCTCTGGTCCAGCGCGCCCCGTCCTTGCCCAGCACCCAATAATTGTCGTCAACGACCACCAGCCCCTTGGCCATCAGCCCCTTGACCGCGCCCTCGACGACAGTGGCATTGCCAAAGGACAGTGCGCCGCCAGCCGCAAGCGGCAGGAACAGGAAGATCTCGAGCTCGGGATGGGGCAGTTGCGCGGACGGGGCAAACTGCTCCCCGGTTACCGCGCAGCGATACTCGTAAAGTTCAAACATCAGTCGGGTGAATGCGGTGGCATCATCCAGCGCAAAGCCGCTTTGAAACCCCTCGCCAAAACCCTCTTCGAAGCCCGACATGCCTTGTTCTCGCCCCCGGACGAGTGGCCAGATTAGGGATTTTTTACGGTCGTGCAACCACGTATGCAGGGCCGCGGAGTCAATGCCTCTGCATCAGTCGCGCAGATCGACCAGAATTTTCGTGAACTCACCCGGATTGGCATGCCAATCCTCGAGCGCCGCCGGTGCGTCCTTCAGTCCCACCACCCGCGACACGATCAGCTCGCCCGCGCCTGGATGCGCGCCGAGATAGGCGATGACATCGTCGAAATCGGCCCGCAGCGCATTGCGCGAGCCACGAATGTCGAGCTCCTTGGTGATGAAATACTTCGTCTCATAGGCGATCGGGGCCTTGGCATAGCCGATATAGACCACACGCCCCGCCGTCGCGACCAGATCGATGGCCTCCAGGAACGTTGCCTCCGCGCCCACCGCCTCCACCACCACGTCCGGCCCTTCCCCGGTCAGGGCCGCAATCGCTGCTTTCAGATCGCCCTGGGCATTGATCACTTCATGCGCACCCAACTGGCGCGCCACTGCCAGCTTCGCATCGCTGAGATCGACGGCAAATACCCGCGCCCCGACCCGCAGCGCTCCCATCAGCACCCCAAGCCCGATCATGCCGCAGCCCAGCACTACCACCGTTTCACCAGCCACCAACTCGGCCCGTCGCACCGCGTGAAAGCCGACCGCCGACGGTTCCACCAGGGCCAGGTCCCGCAAAGCCATGCCGTCGACCGCGATCACCTTGCTCGCCGGCACCACCACCAGCCCGGTCATGGCGCCCTCGCGCTGCACCCCCATGGTCTGGTTGCTGGGGCATGCATTGGGCCGACCCGACCGGCAGGCCCGGCAGCTGCCGCAATTGAAATAGGGCAGCACCGTCACCGCCTGCCCTACGGCAAGTCCGGTCACCCCCTCGCCCAGCGCGGCAATAGTGCCGGAGATTTCGTGACCCGGCACACGCGGATAGCTCACCAGCGGATTGAGTCCGCGATAGGAGGTGAGGTCCGATCCGCAATAGCCCACATAGGCCAGCGCGATCACCACTTCGCCCGCCCCGGCCACCGGCTCCGGCAGATCGGTCAACTGCGCCTGGCCGGGCTGGGTGATGTGCATGGCCTTCATGATCGTCCTCCATTGGGTCGCCGTTTTCCGGCCACTGCCGAAGCGCGAAAACAGCGACTGCCGGAGCCGCTGTCGCGCCGAGATTTTTCGTGGCAAAACCTGCCCGCGATCTTGTATGTAAGTTTGCCTGGAGGGCCAAGGGGTCTTCTATCGCCTAACGCAGAAGGAAGAATCCGGTGAGCAGGACCCGCATCGCCATTGTTGGCCTCGGCATGGCCGTTACCCCCCACGCCAAGGGCCTTGTGGACCTCGCCGATAGCGTCGATGTCGCCTATGCCTATGCCCCCAGTGCCGCCCGCCGCGCCGCCTTTGCGGAAAAATTCCCCTTCCTCACCTGCGACAGTCTCGAGGCCATTCTCGAAGACAAGAGCGTCGAGGCCGTCGCCGTCTACACCCCCGCCAATACCCATAGGGACATTGCCATACGCTGCGCCGAGGCCGGCAAGCATGTGCTGATGGAAAAGCCGCTCGACATCAGCACCGCCCGCGCCGAAGAGCTGGTCGCCGCCTGCCGCAAGGCCGGTGTCAAGCTGGGCGTCGTGCTGCAACATCGCTTCCGTCCTGCCGGCATGCGGCTGGCCGAGCTGCTGCGCTCGGGCGCGCTGGGCGACATCGTCGGCTGCTCCACCATCATTCGCCTGTGGCGTCCTCAGAGCTACTACGACGAGCCCGGCCGGGGCAGCTTTGCCCGCGACGGCGGCGGCGTGCTGATGTCGCAAGGCATCCATACACTCGACATGATGTTGAGCCTTGTCGGTCCGATCACCGAGATCAAGGGCTTTGCCACCACCACCCCGATCCATCGCATGGAAACCGAGGACATGGTGGCGGCGGCCGTCCGCTATGCCAATGGCGCCATCGGCACCATTGATGCCACCACCGCCGCCTATCCTGGCTTCCACGAGGAAATCATCATCACCGCCCGCAATGGCACCGCCATGCTGCGCGGCAGCGAGCTTCTGGTGCAGCTGCACAATGGCGAGAAGATCGTCATGGAGCCCGACCGCTCCGTCGGCGGCACCGGTGCCGATCCCATGGCCTTCCCGCACGACTATCACCGCGCCGTCACCGCCGACTTCATCGCCGCCATCCGCGAGGATCGCGATCCCAGGGTCACCGGCGAGGAGGCGCTCAAAGTCCACCGGCTGATCGACGCCCTCATCGCCGCCGGCAAGACCGATGGCACCGTTACCCCGGTTGGCACCAGCGCCTGACAGCCGGATTGCAGCATGGCGAGGCGCATGGCGCCGCCCCCTGCTCCGGCGGCCGAGACGCTTTTTGTCCCACCGGTTTTTTCACGCAATCGATTGCCTGAAACTTCGGTGAAAGGATTTAGCGCACGGGATTCGTCCGCCCGCGCGCTTTCAGTAAGGAGCTGGTGATCACCCGCTGCTAGCATTTGCGCTACAAATATTTCGGGGAACGATATGGCCTTCTTGACGGTACTCAATCGCAAGGCTCGCAAAGAAGCTGAACTGGACCGGGCGACGTTGGCGGCCATCTCGAAATCACAGGCGGTGATCGAGTTTGCGGCCGACGGCACCATCCTGGCTGCCAATGCGAATTTCCTCACCCTGCTCGGCTACACGCTGGACGAAATCTGTGGGCAGAAGCACCAGATCTTCGTCGACCCGGCCACGGTTGCATCGGCCGACTACAGCAAGTTCTGGGATGATCTCCGCGCCGGCCGCTATCAGGCGGCCGAATACAAGCGCCTCGGCAAGGATGGACGAGAGGTCTGGATCCAGGCCAGCTACAATCCGGTTTTCGACAGCGCAGGCAAGGTCGCCAAAATCGTCAAATTCGCCACTGACATCACCGCGACCAAGCTCGACGCGGCCGATTGCAAGGGCCAGCTCGACGCCATCGGCAAGTCCCAGGCCGTGATCGAATTTTCGCCCACTGGTGAAATCCTTGGCGCCAATGCCAATTTCTGCGACGCGCTCGGCTATCGTTCGGACGAAATCGTGGGCCGGCATCACCGCCTCTTCGTCGATCCCGCTGAAGCCGCCTCCCCTTCCTATGAACGCTTCTGGACCTCCCTGGCGCGTGGAGAATTCCAGGCCGCGGAATATCGACGCCTCGGCAAGGGCGGGCGCGAGGTCTGGATCCAGGCCAGCTACAACCCGATCTTCGATCTCAATGGCCGCGTTTTCAAGGTGGTCAAATATGCCACCGACATCACCGCGCGCAAACAGGCCGTCAACACGCTCGGCACGGCGCTGACCCGGCTGGCCGATGGCGATCTGCGCAGCCGCATCGACGACAAGTTCATCGCAGAACTCGACCCCATCCGCGTGGCCTTCAACCACACCATCGAGCGGATGAACGACATCGTCGGCAATATCCGCATCACCTCCAGCGCGCTGCGCAAGGCCACGGGCGAAATCCTCTCCGGCGCCAACGACCTTTCCGACCGCACCGCTCGCCAGGCTGCAGCCATCGAGCAGACCAGCGCCGCCATGGACCAGTTGGCCAGCACCGTCACTGAAAATGCCAAGCGCGCCGATACCGCCCGGTCCAAGGCCAGGGCAGTCTCCGAGATCGCCGAAGGCAGCGGCACCGTCATGGCCAAGGCCAATGACGCCATGGAGCGCATCCTCGCTTCCTCCGCCAAGATTTCCAACATTATCGGGCTAATCGACGACATCGCCTTCCAGACCAACCTTCTGGCCCTCAATGCCTCGGTCGAGGCGGCACGGGCCGGCGACGCGGGCAAGGGCTTCGCCGTGGTCGCCGTGGAAGTGCGGCGCCTCGCGCAGTCGGCGGCCTCGGCCTCGGCCGATGTGAAGGTGTTGATCGAGCAGTCCGCCACCCAGGTTTCCGACGGCTCGCGCCTGGTCTCCGACGCCACCACCCGCATCGCCTCCATGCTGGGGGGCGTCAAGGAAAACAGCGCGCTGATCGAAGGCATTGCCGCAGCCAACCAGGAACAGTCCAACGCCATCGCCGAAGTGGCCACAGCCGTGCGGCAGATGGACGAAATGACCCAGCAGAACGCTGCCTTGGTGGAAGAGACCAACGCCGCCATCGAACAGACGGAAAGCCAGGCCACCGAACTCGACCAGGTTATCGAGGTCTTCACCGTCGAGGACGAAAGCCCGCAATGGCAGGCGCCCCGCGCCAAGGCAACGCCCCCGCGCAAGCCTGTCCCGGCAACGCCGCGAACGGCGCCGGTCGCCAAGGCCTGGCTGAGCGAAGGCAATGCCGCTGTCGCTGTCGACTGGAACGAGTTCTGATGGCCCCTGCACTCTCCGCCACCCAAGACAGCACGCCTCAGGACAGCACCAATCAGTTCCTGACCTTTGCCTGTGCCGGTCGCATGATGGCGGTAGATATCGTCATGGTGCGTGAGATCAGGGGCTGGGCCCCGCCCACGCCCCTGCCCGCTTCTGCCCCAGGGGCCATGGGCGTGCTCAATATTCGCGGCCGCGTCGTGCCGATATTCGATCTGGCGGCGCTGATCGGCCAGCCCGAGGCAGCGCCGGAGGCCGGCGTTATCCTCATCCTCAGCCGCGACGATGCCGATCTCGGCCTGCGCGTCGATTCGGTCTCCGATATCGTCTTCGCCAAGCCTGAAGCCATTCGCCCCATTCCCCACGCCGCCATGGGCACGGGCACCCATCTGGTGCGGGGCATGCTGGAAAAGGACGACGCGCTGATCGCCCTTCTCGACATTGCGGCGGTGCGATCACCCGAGGATGCGGAACGCGTCTATCTCGATTGAACCGAGGCAGTGAGGACCACCGCCGGCGACAATGCGGCGGCATTTCCGATCTGTTAGCCACGGCACCGAATGCGCATCCCCGTTAAGCATCGCATAAGGGCCAAACCCTATCGTGCAAGGGGAGAAGCCGGGGGCCAGAATGCGCTTGCTAGTCGTTGACGATAGCCGATCCAGTCTTGCGCTTATCGGCTCCATCCTCAACGATGCCGTCGACGCCGACATCGAGCTCTGCCTCAATCCGCTTACCGCGCTCGAAAAGTGCGAGCGCGAGCAGTTCGACCTGGTGGTGGTCGATCACATCATGCCCGAAATGGATGGCGTCGCCTTCACCGCGGCGCTGCGCACCCGTCCGGCCTATCGGCTGGTGCCGATCATCATGATCACCTCCGACATCGACAAGACCACGCGCATCGACGCCATCAAGGCCGGTGCCAGCGACTTCCTGCACAAGCCCTTCGAAACCACCGAGCTGCAGGCCCGCGTCGCCAATCTCCTGACCCTGCGCCGGGCCCAGGTGGAACTGGCCGACCGCGCCAACTGGCTGGCCCGCGAAGTCGAGCGCGCCACCGCTCATCTCGTCGCCCGCGAAGAGGAAATCATCTGGCGGCTGGCCCGCGCCATCGAATATCGCGATGGCGACACCGGCGAGCATGTCTCCCGCGTTGCGCAAATCTGTCGCGTTCTGGCCAAGGGGATCGGCCTTTCGCCCGAGCAATGCCGCATCATCTACCTGGCCGCGCCGCTGCACGATATCGGCAAGATCGGCATTGCCGACGCCATTCTCTCAAAGCCCGGCAAGCTGACCAGCGAAGAAATGGCCAAGATGCGCGAGCACGTTTCTATCGGCGCCCGCATCCTCGAAGGTGGCAGTTCCGACCTGATCCGCGCCGCCGAGCTGATTGCACAAAGCCATCATGAGCGCTGGGACGGCACCGGTTACCCCGACCGCCTCTCGGGCAACGACATCCCCATCGAAGCCCGCATCGTCGCCCTCGCCGATGTCTTCGACGCACTCTGCTCCGAGCGGCCCTACAAGAAGGCCTGGCCGATCGAAAAGGCCTATGACGAGATCGTAAACTGCAGCGGCAGTCATTTCGATCCGGCCATCGTCGATGCCTTTCGCGCCCGCTGGTCCGAAATCCAGGACATCATGGCCGGCCCGCGCTGACGCCGCGCATCGCGCTTATCCCTAACGCTTGGTGAATATTCATGCCGCCGCAGCCCCAGCTGTGGCGGCGGCACTTTTTGCCCATTGACAGACATATTTCGGTCATTGTGTTGCCTCGCCCCGCTCGATTTGCCGCTTTGCCCCGCGAGCACCCAACCGAGCCGCAATTGGCAATCTTCCATTCAAGCCACCCCTCTCTTCGCCGCATATGGCCAGTGTTGAGCCAAGTAGTCACCGTGCAAAACCTTGCCGAGGACTCAGAGTCAAACCGAGAGGATTCCCCAGCGGGCTGAATCGACTCGCAAAGGACTCCGGCACAAAACAAATCACCGATTTGAATACTTGATAAAGAACAGTACTATTTATCGGATCAATTTTATCGATTGGAAGAATTTCGTAACCATCGGTTAAGTGGTGATGGCCAATATTGTAATACACCGGATGGGAATACGGTCAAAAACGCAGAACGGAACTCGGGAAAGTCACGCCCTTATTTTATAACCAACTTTTAACCTACCGGTTCCCAGTCAAACCTTTCACGGTAGAGAGACAGAATGTCATCGAAATCAGACTTCGCACCCGGTCATCCCCATGGCCGGTAAGGGACAGCACACGCACGTACTTCGTGCAGACACAGGCATCAAATCGGCACAGGACGTGCTGACCGGCCTGCGAGACGCCCTCGCGCAACACCAGCATATCGCCGTCGACACCCAGGCGGTGACCGCGGCCGATATCACCACGGTACAGACCCTTCTGGTGGCCCGACGCAAGGCCATGGCTTCGGGCGGTTCGCTGCGCTTGCTCGAGCCGGTCGGCGCGCCCCTGCAGCAGGTTCTCGCCGCCGGAGGCTTCCTCACGCCCGGTCAGGCCGATGCCGACTTCTGGCCCGCCACACTCCATCAGCCAACGGACAATCCCTCATGAGCAAGACCATCCTGACCATCGACGATTCCGCCTCCATCCGTCAGATGGTGTCGATGACGCTGACGGCTGCGGGCATGGAGGTCATCGAGGCCGCCAATGGCGCCGAGGGATATGACAAGGCCATCGCCAACCCCATCCATGCCGTCCTCACCGACCTCAACATGCCGGTGCTCAACGGCATCGAATTCGTCCGCAAATATCGCCAGCATCCCGCCAGCAAGGGCATTCCGGTGATCCTTTTGACCACCGAGTCCGATGACGAGCTCAAGCGCCAGGCCAAGGAAGCCGGTGCCACCGGCTGGATCGTCAAGCCGTTCAAGCAGGATCAGCTCCTGGCCATCATCAAGAAGGTCACGGGCGTATGAACATTTCCGACCCCACCGAAACCTTCCGCCAGGAGGCGCGCGAGCTGCTCGATCAGCTCGAAGCCGGCCTCCTGGACCTTGAGCAGGATCCGGGCAATTCCGACCTGATCAATTCCACCTTCCGCGCCCTGCACACCATCAAAGGCTCGGGCGCCATGTTCGGCTTCACTGCCGTGGCCGCCTTCGTGCACGAGTTCGAAACCGCCTTCGACCGGGTCCGCAAGGGCCAGAGCGCCCCCAACAAGGCGCTGATCGGGGTGGCGCTCGACGCCAAGGACCACATTCACCAGCTGATCGAGGCGCCCGACGCCGTCATTGCCGGGGGCGACGCCATCCTTGAGGCCCTGCGTGCCGTGGTCGATGGAGAAAACCATTCACCTCCGGCACCGACCAGGCTCGACGCCGCGTCCGCGCCGGCCGTTGCAGAACCAGACGTTCCAGCGCAATCCAAGCACTGGCGGCTGGTTTTTTATCTCCCCTCCGACGCTTTGGCCTATGGCACCAATCCGCTGCTGCTGCTCGACGAGCTGGCCGAGATCGGCCCCACCAGCATCTGCGCCCTGACCGATCGCCTGCCCGATCTCGACATTCTCGACGTCGAAGTGCCCCATATCGGCTGGCAGGTCGATATCGAGGCCGAAGACCCGACCAGCGCCATCGACGACGTCTTCCTGTTCCTGCGCGACAATATGGAACTGACGCTCACGCCGCTCGAAGCTGCGCCCGTTGCTCCCGCACCCGCCATCGCCGCGCCCGAACCTGCCATCGCTGCCAGGCCCGCAGCCCCGGCGCCAACTCCTGTAGAACCGGTTGCCCCGCCCCGGGCGGTCGCCGACAAGCCCGAACAGGTCGAGCGTCCCGCTGCCACCTCGCTGCGCGTCCCAGCCGAACGGCTGGACGAGTTGATGGACCGCGTCGGCGAACTGGTCATCGCCCAGGCCCGGCTGAGCCAGATCGCGGCGCAGAGCGCCGATACCGGGCTCAAGACCATTGCCGAGGAGTTGGAACGCCTCTCATCCGGCCTGCGCGACACCACCATGGGCATCCGCATGGTGCCCATAGGCACCCTGTTCAGCCGCTTCCGCCGCCTGATCCATGATCTGTCGGGCGAATTGGGCAAGCCGATCGAGTTCATCACCGCCGGTGAGGAAACCGAGCTCGACAAGACCATGATCGAGCGTCTGGCCGATCCACTGGTGCACCTGATCCGCAATTCGGTCGATCATGGACTCGAGAACGAAGAAAGGCGCCTTGCCGCCGGCAAGGGCCCGAAGGGCACCGTCCGTCTCTCCGCCGTCTATTCCGGCGCTGAAGTGGCCATCTCGGTCGCCGACGACGGCGCCGGGCTCAACCACGAGCGTATTCGCGCCAAGGCCGAGGAAAACGGCCTCATCACCCCAGAGACCAAGCTCACCGAGCAGGAACTCAATCACCTGATCTTTGCGCCCGGTTTTTCGACGGCCAAGGAAGTCACCTCCCTCTCCGGTCGTGGCGTCGGCATGGACGTGGTCAAGCGCACCATTGACGGTCTGCGCGGCACTATCGACGTGGCCTCCACCCCCGGACAGGGCTCGACCATGACCCTGCGCCTGCCCCTCACCCTGGCCATCATCGATGGCATGCTGGTCCGGGTCGGCAATGGCCGCTACACCATCCCGCTGGCCGCCGTGGAAGAATGCGTCGAACTGCCCGAGGGCATCGAGGCTCATGCCAAGGGCCGCAACTTCCTCGATATTCGTGGGAGCCTGGTGCCCTATTTGCGGCTGCGCGAGGTGTTCAACACCAATACCCCGCCCGAGCAGCACCAGAAGGTGGTGATCGTCTCCTCCGGCGAGGGCCGGGTGGGTCTCGTGGTCGATCAGATCATTGGCAACAACCAGACGGTGATCAAGCAGCTCTCCAAGCTGCACTCCTCGATCAAGTCCTTCTCGGGCGCCACCATCCTGGGCGACGGCTCCGTCGCCCTCATTCTCGACACCGCCCATCTGGTGGCCTCGGGCCAGTCCTATGTCGACCGCGCCATCACCGGGAGGGCCGCATGAGCATCACCGAAACGCCGATGACCGCACTGACCATCCGCCTCGAGGACGAGCTCTTCGCCGTCGAGGCCGGTCGGGTCCGCGAAATCCTCGATCTCGTGCCGATCACCGAAGTGCCCAATGCGCCCGCCTTTGTCGGCGGCCTCATCAATGTGCGCGGCCGGGTCGTGCCCCTGGCCGACCTGCGGGTGATGTTCGGCATGGATCGGCCCGAGCCCGACCAGGACACCCGCATCGTGGTCATGGAAGTCGATATCGACGGGGAGCCGACCATTGCCGGCATCCTCGCCGACAAGGTCCACGACGTCACCGATATCGAACCGGCCTCCATCGAAGAGGCCCCGAAAGTCGGCATGCGCTGGCGCCCCGAATTCATCAAGGGCATCGGCAAGCGCAATGGCGGCTTCATCATCATTCCCGACATGGAACAGATTTTCTCAACTTCGGACGGAAGAAGCCCGTCCTCGGCAGCATCAGAAGAAAGGCCAGCATCGTGAGACTGACTATCAAGACAAAACTTGCGGCGGTGTTCACCACCGTCGTGGCGCTCTCCGGCGTCAGCATGTTCCTGGCTTTGGGTAATCTCGGCACGCTCAACAGCGAAATGGGCACCATTATCAACGGACCGGTCGATCGTTCGTTTGAACTCAAGGACATTCAGTACGACATGATGGCCATGGGCGCCGACGCCCAGCGTCTCATTGTATCGCAGGACCGTACCGAACTGAACGGCGTCATAACCGGCATGAACAACCGGCTGGCCGAGATCACCGGCCAGGCTCAGAAGCTGCTCGGCACCTTCTCGGACGAGGCGTCCAATGTCGATATGCAGACCATCGTCAACAATATGGCCGACTATCGCACCGCGGTAGAGTTGATGCAGGAACAATCGCTCAAGCTGAGCGAAACCGAAGCTTTCGCTGTTACCACCACCCAGGGCAGCGCCGCGATCACCGCCCTCGAGGCCTCACTCGGACGTCTGCGTGACCAGTTGGCGGTGCGCATGAACGCCGCCGAGCCCAATGCATCGCAGGCCTATCAGGCCACCAGCGACCTGTTCCTGATGGCCAGCGACGTGTTCCGTCAGCACCGCAACGTGCTCCTGGCATCGAGCAACCCTGCAAAGCAGGACGAATGGTACGAGGACTTCAAGACCGGCGCCACCGAGTTCGCCCCTGCTTTGGATCGCCTGTCGCGCCTCTTAGGTGCAACCGACCAGGCCGCCGTCAACCAGGTCCGCACCGATGTGGCCGCGCTGATCGATGCCATGAACACCGGTAACGAAATCGCCGTGCAGCGTTCCGATTTCGCCACCGGCCAGATCAATGATGCCCAGGCAGCACCACTGCGTCAGCAGATTTCAGGTCTGATCGACACCATCGTGCAGCGCAACGACGTCCGGCTTGAACAGGCCGTGACCGCCGCCAATGCCATGTACGAGCAATCGCGCATCTTCCTGCTGGCCCTGCTCGCCGGATCTGTGCTGATCGCCGTCGTTGCCGCCGTCTGGATCGTCACGTCGATCTCCCGCGCCATGACCGCCGCCGTCCGCCTCGCCGATGAAGTCGCCGCTGGCAATCTCTCGGCCACCGCCAAGGTCAATTCCGATGACGAAGTGGGCGATCTGATCAAGGCGCTCAACGCCATGACCCAGAAGCTGCGCGAAGTGGTCGCTGAAGTCACCTCGGCCACCCGTAACGTCGCTGCCGGCTCTCAGGAAATGTCGGCCACTGCCGAACAGCTGAGCCAGGGCGCTACCGAACAGGCCTCCTCGACCGAAGAGGCCTCCGCCTCGATGGAAGAAATGGCTGCCACCATCAAGCAGTCGGCCGACAACGCCTCCCAGACCGAAAAGATCGCCCGCCAGTCCGCGGCCGATGCCATCGCCTCGGGCGAAGCCGTCGACAACGCCGTCTCGGCCATGCAGACCATTGCCGAAAAGATCATGGTCGTGCAGGAAATCGCCCGCCAGACCGATCTGCTCGCCCTCAACGCCGCGGTGGAAGCCGCCCGTGCCGGCGAACATGGCCGCGGCTTTGCGGTCGTCGCCTCCGAAGTGCGCAAGCTCGCCGAACGCAGCCAGGCTGCCGCCGCCGAAATCTCGACGCTCTCCGGCACCACGGTCAAGGCCGCTCAGTCTGCCGGCGAAATGCTCTCCAAGCTGGTGCCCGATATTCAGCGCACCGCCGAGCTGGTGGAGGAAATCTCCGCCGGCAGCCGTGAGCAGAATGCCGGCGCCGCCCAGATCAACACCGCCATCCAGCAGCTCGACAAGGTCACCCAGCAGAACACGTCGGCCGCCGAGGAAATGTCGGCGACCTCCGAAGAGCTGGCCAGCCAGGCCGAACAGCTGCAGTCCGCCATCAGCTACTTCCGCATCGACGCGGGCGGCCAGCACATCCAGGCTGCCGCGCAGGACAACAATGCCGACATGCGCAAGGCAATCCTGGCCAAGGCCCCGCACATGGCCCCGCGCAAGCCGGCAGCCAAGTCCAAGGCCAAGTCGGGCGGCGGTGGCGGGTTCGATCTCGATCTCGACGACGCGCATGACGATCTCGACAGCGAGTTCACGCGCCGCGGCGCCGCCTGAGGAGGCCCTTCATGGCCGAACGTTCGCAATATGTGACCCTGGGCGTCGGCGATGAAATATTCGCCACGCCGGTGGCCCGCGTCCAGGAAATCCTGGACGTGCGGCCCATCGCCAGGCTCCCGCGCGCCCCGGACAATCTGCTCGGCATGATCGATGTCCGTGGCCAGGGCGTCCCGGTTCTCGACCTGCGGCTGACCCTGGGCATGCCCGGTGCAGCCGATACCGAGAACACGCGCTTCGTCGTGCTGCTCGTCGAAGGCTCGGAAGGGCCGGTGACGCTGGGCCTGCGCGCCGATCGCGTCTTCGAGGTGACGGTGCTCGACAGCGACGACCTCGATCCGCCGCCCTCTGTCAGCGCCGGTTGGAGCGATCACTGCATCGAGGGGATTGGCCGCCGCAATGGCCAGTTCGTCACCGTGCTCGACCTCGATCGCCTCCTGGGCAATTCCGCCCTGCTGGCCAGTCGCGCCGCCTGATCCATTCACGAGTAAGCGGCCGGCGTGCGCGCCGGCCGGCCCCAAGAGTACCGGAGTTCGCTTTGCCCTTCTCTGCCCGCCTTCAGCCTCGCCCTGACGACGACGATCATCTCAGCCTCGTCACCTTCAACAAGATCGCGACCCTGATCGGCCAGGAAGTGGGCATCCGCCTGCCGCCGGCCAAGCGCCTGATGATCGAAGGCCGCCTGCGCAAGCGTGTGCGGGCCCTCGGCCTCGACGGCTTCGAGGCCTATGGCAAGCACCTGTTCCGCGAGGACGGGCTGGCGAGCGAATTGCCCTACCTCATCAACGCTGTCACCACCAACAAGACCGACTTCTTCCGCGAGCCCGAGCATTTCGAGCTCATGGAAAAGCTGCTCGTACCCACCCTCATCACCGAGCGCAAATCCGAGCGCAATCCGCTGATCAAGGTCTGGAGCGCCGCCAGTTCCACCGGCGCGGAGGCCTATACCATCGCCATGGTCATGGCCGACCTTGCCGCCCAGCGCCGCGATTTCCGCTTTGCCGTGCTCGGCACCGACATTTCCACCGACGTGCTCGACCAGGGCCGTGCCGCCATCTATCCGGCCGAGCAGATTGCGCCCGTGCCCCAGGCCATGCAGTCGCGGCATCTGATGTTCTCGCGCCGGCCCGGCATCCGCCCGGAAGTGCGCATTGCCCCCGAATTGCGGCGGTTGGTGCAGTTCCGCCGCCTCAACCTGATGGACGGCTCCTACCCGTTCGACCGCGACGTCGACATCATCTTCCTGCGCAATGTGCTGATCTATTTCGACAAGGCCGACCAATCCTCGGTGATTTCCCGCCTTATCGGGCATTTGCGCCCCGGCGGTTATCTACTTCTTGGGCATTCCGAATCCATGATCGGCACCTCCATCACCATGCGGCAGGTCGCTCCTGCCGTATTCCAGAAGGTTTGAGGCGCCGCCATGAGCGACAAGATCCGCGTGCTCATCGTCGACGACAGCGCCTCGGTGCGCACGACGCTGAGCGACATCATCGCCTCCGACCCCGACCTTGAAGTCATGGGCACCGCCGCCGACCCCTATATCGCGGTGGAGCGCATCCGCCACGAAGTCCCCGATGTCATCTTTCTCGATATCGAGCTGCCGCGCATGGACGGCCTCACTTTCCTGCGCAAGCTGATGTCGCAGCGCCCCATTCCGGTGGTCATCTGCTCGAGCCTGGCGCAATCGGGCTCCGACACCTTCATGCAGGCGCTCGAGGCCGGGGCCGTCGATGTGGTGGCCAAGCCGCGCGTCGACACCGCCCAGTTCCTCCAGGAATCGCGCATGCGGATTTGCGACGCCGCCAAGGCCGCTGCCCATGCCAAACTGCGCGGCATCAAGAAGGCCGCCCCGCCCATGACGGTGGAGGCCAAGCTCAATGCCGACTCCATCCTGCCCCCGCTCTCCGACCATCGCCGGCAGAGCCTGATCGAGCGCCTTCCTGTCACCGACCCCATCGTCGCCATCGGCGCCTCCACCGGCGGCACCGAGGCCCTGCGCGAAGTGCTCGAACAATTGCCCGCGGCGAGCCCGGCCATCCTCATCGTCCAGCACATGCCCGACAAGTTCACCACCGCCTTCGCCCGCCGGCTCGACGCTGGCTGCGCCATCGCCGTAAAGGAAGCCGAGGACGGCGATCTGGTCATGCCAGGCCGCGCCCTCATCGCCCCGGGCAATTTCCATATGCTGCTGGTGCGCAACGGCTCGCGCTACACCGTCAAGATCATCGAGGGCCACCACGTCTCGCGCCACCGCCCTTCGGTCGACGTGCTGTTCCGCTCCACCGCTCAGTCCGCCGGCCGCAATGCTCTCGGCATGCTCCTGACCGGCATGGGCGACGATGGTGCCCGAGGCCTCCTTGAAATGCGGCAGATGGGCAGTCCCACCATCGCCCAGGACGAGGAAACCAGCGTGGTCTTCGGCATGCCCAAGGAAGCCATTCAGCGCGGCGCCGCCGCACGCATTCTGCCACTGGGCAAGATGGCGGGAGAAATCACCGCTTTCGGCCGCAAGGGACCTGCAGCCGCGGGAGACTACGCATGACCACCATTCCGAGCCCCTCCGATATCCGCCGCCTCGCCGGCGAACTGGCCAAGCCGCGCCAGGATATCGAAACCGCCTTTGTCGATGCCGGCGCCCGCCTTTCCGAAGGCGCGGCCACGCTCAACAAGCTCACCAAGCTCTTCGATACTTTGCCCCAGGCCCTGCAGGGTGAGACCGTCTCGGCGGCCGGCGATCACCTGCGTGCGGTCGCCACCAAGGCCGGTGAACTCTCCGACGCCTTCACCCAGGAAAAGGCCGACCTGGCCCGCCTGGTCGAGGTTGTCGCCGCCGCCAGCGCCCCGATTTCCGACCTGCGCCGCACCGTCAAGATGATGGGCATCGTTTCGGTCAATGCCCGCGTCACCGCCGCCGGCATTGTCGGGGACAGCGACGATTTCGACGTCTTCACCACCGACATCGCCACGCTCTCGGACTCGGCCAGCCAGACCATCCAGCAATTCGCCCAGGTCTATAGGCAGCTGACCACCGAGGTGGATCGCGCCGCCCAGCAGCGCGCCCGCTTCGAAGCCAGCCATGCCCACACCCTGTCCGGCCTCGCCGGCAGCCTCACCGACACCATTGCCGCCCTCGACGCGCAACGCGACCAGGCCGCCGCAGGCAGCGCCGAGACCGGCCGCGTCTCGCGCCAGATCGTCGGCCGGATCGGCGGCGCCGTCATGGCCCTGCAGGTTGGGGATTCAACCCGCCAGCGCATCGAGCATATCGAGGCGGGCCTCGACGCCCTGGCCGACATTCTCGACGGCAAATCCACCTTCGACACCCAACTACCGGCTGACGAGCATGCCGACGCGCTCGCCGCCATCTCCGCTCTCGAACAGGCGCAACTGGCCGATACCTCGTCGAGCTTTGCCGGTGAAATGGCCGATGCCGAACAATCCCTGGCCGCCCTCGCCGCCGATGCCGAAATCATCATGGGCCGCAGCAAGGACCTTTACGGCTCCGGTTCGGGCAAGAGCTCGACCATGTCCGCCCTCGGCGCGCAATTGCGCAAGGCCGTCGACATCCTGCGCGATTTCGAAGCCGAGCGCGCCAAGCTCGAAACCGTTGCCCGCGCCGTGCAGGACACCGTGCAGACCCTGCTCGGCCACGTCAACGCCGTCCAGGAAATCGAGGCCAATATGCGCCTCGTCAGCCTCAACGCCGCCGTGCGCTGCGCCCAGCTCGGCCCGCGCGGCGCTTCGCTCACCGTCATCGCCAGCCAGCTGCGCGAATTGACCAGCGAGACCGTCGTCGCCGCCGAAGCCGCCATGTCGCGGCTCGATGAATCCTCGGCGCTTGCCGGTGCCTTCGGCGCCTCCGCCATCGGCGATGGCGCCGGCCAGGTCGGTCAGCTCGAACAGCGCGCCAATCTGGCGCTCGACCTGCTCAGCCAGCTCGACAAGCAGATGGTCGCGGCGCTCAACCTGCTCAACAGCGACGGACCAAAGGTCATCGCCCAATTGCAGGGCGCCGCCAATGCTTTGGCGGGTCAAGGCGCGCTGTCGGAAACCATGGACGATGTGCGCCTTCAGATCGCCGCGCTCACCGACGCCCCGCTACCCGAAAATCGCTCCGAAGCGCTCGAAACGATCATGAACGGCCTCCGCCGCCTCTACACCATGGAAGCCGCCCGCGCCGCCCACGCCCAACTCTTCGGCGCTGCCAACACCCCCGAACCCGCCGCCGAACCAGCAGCCGAAGACGAGTTTTCCGACTTCATGCTGTAGGAGGGCTTTCACAACCGCCCCACCCCAACACCAGATGATTTCAAACTGGAGCGGACTCTGGGCACTTTCGCCTCCCTCCCCCTTGAGGGGAGGGATTGAGGGAGGGGGTCCATCAGTGGATCGCTAAACGCCCCCCACCCCGGCCCTCCCCTCAAGGG
>NZ_UZWD01000042.1 GCF_900631955.1 Devosia equisanguinis
GAGGGATTGAGGGTGGGGGGTGGTTCAGTGATTCACCGATGGACCCCCACCCTCAATCCCTCCCCTCAAGGGGGAGGGAGGCGCAGGAGCGGATAGGTTTCAGTCCGACGCCGGCTTTCGTATAAGACCCCTCGGGTCAAGCCCGAGGGTGACGATTTGTGTTTGGGGAAAGGGTGCGTCATCCCGCCTAGCCGAAGGCGCGCCTCTATCCCACCACCAGCGACAAAGCCGGGACTCTACGGATCAGGCTCCGATCCTCGTCCAGCACGAATTCGAGGTTCTGCCTTGCCAGCCGAGCGTGTTCGCGGGCCAGCGCTTCCGCCCGTGCGCCTTCGCGCAGTTCGATGGCCGAGACCATGGCCTTGTGCTGGGCCTGTGCGCCGTAAAGCGTGCGGCGGAAGGCCATGACATCGGCCTGCTTGTGCAGGAAGGCGCTGGGCGAAGCGAAGGGGCGGCTGGTGATGCGCTCGATTTCGCGGCGGATGGTTTCGCTGGCCAGCCCCCAGAGCTTTTCGTGGAAGGTGGCGTTGAGCTCGACATAGCGGTCGAAATCCATCGCCTCGACCTCGCCCTGCTGGGCATGATCCAGTTCGACCAGCAAGCGATGCAGTTCCCCCAACCGCGCCGGACTGACGCCACGCTCGGCCGCCAGCCGCAAGGCTGTGCCCTCAAGCACGCCGCGCAGTTCGATGGCGTCGATGACGTCTTCGCGGGTAAAACTGCGCACCGCATAGCCGCCCGAGGGGATGGCTTCGACCAGCCCCTCCTGTTCCAGCCGCGCCAGGGCGGCACGCAGCGGCGTGCGCGAAATGCCCAGCTTTTCGGCCAAAGCCACTTCGGAGAGGCGGACGCCGCCGCGAATTTCGCCTGAGATGACCAGGTCGCGCACGCCCATGAGGGCGCGTTGCGATTGCATGGCGCGGTCGGGTTTTTCGCTCATTCGGCGGCCTGCTGCATGGCGTGTTCTTCGCTAATCATCCGGTCGATCAGCCGCCGCGCCCACATCGAGCCGGCATCGATATTGAGATTATAGATGACGTGATCGGGATTGGCGTCGATGGCCTTCTGCTGCGCCTCCAGAATGTGTTCATCCTCGCGGAAGATGGAGGACACGCCTTCGCGCAGATTGTGGGTGCGGGCCTGTTCGTCGATTTTGTAATTGCGGGCGAAGGCCCAGAAATAGTGGCAGGTCCGATCGGTTTCCGGCGTCATGGTGTTGAGCACGAAGCCGTTGACGCCCTGGCTGCGATCCCCCTCTGGCGCGCCGGTGCCGGTGGGCGCAACGCCCACATCGATGGCGATGGTCGATGGCGCCTGGAAATTGATGATCTGCCAGCGATCGACATTGCCCGGCTTTCCGAGCTGTCCGCGCCAGAACGGTGGTGCGTCGATGTCGAGCATCCAGCGGGTAATGGTGGCGGTATCGTCGGTATGGGTGGCATCGAAAGGCGCTTCGGCCACGGCGCGGTTGCCGATGGACGAGCCATGCACATAAGTTTCGTGCGTCAGGTCCATGAGATTGTCGACGACGAGGCGATAATCGCATTTGGCGTGGATATATTTGCCGTCGGCGGCCCAGTCGGGGTGTTGGTTCCAGTGCAGGTCGGGCACCAGCGCCGGATCGGCCAAAGCCGGATCGCCCATCCACAGCCAGATGAATCGGTGACGCTCCACCAGCGGGTAGGACTTCACGCAGGCCGAAGGATTGATGGTGTCCTGCGACGGCATGTATACACATCGCCCGCTGTCGTCGAATTCCAGCCCATGATAGCCGCAGATGACATTGTCGCCGTGCAGCTCGCCCATGGAGAGCGGCAAAAGGCGGTGCCAGCAGGCGTCAGCCAGCGCAGCGGCAGAGCCGTCCTGCTTTCTGTAAAGCACCACGGGCTTGTTGCAGATGGTGCGCGGCAAGAGTTCGCGCTTCACTTCCACATCATAGGCCGCCGCATACCAGGCGTTCATCGGAAAGGTGGGGCCACCCATCGTCGTCTCCTCCTCAAGATCCTCAGGCGGCAATGAATACGAGTTGTATACATTTTGCAAGATTGTCATTGCCAAGCCTGCCGCGCTGGGTATCACTGCGGGCGACCACCAAGGAGGATCGCTTTCCATGACTGTCGCCAAGCCGCCCTATCATGCCGATGTCGTCGGCTCGTTCCTGCGCCCCGATTCCATCAAGGCGGCCCGCAAGGCGCGCGCCGAGGGCAAGATGGACAAGGCCGAACTCGCGGCCATCGAGGACGAGGCCATCCGTGATGTTATCAAGATGCAGGAAGATGCGGGCCTCAAGGCGGTGACCGATGGCGAATTCCGCCGCGCCTGGTGGCATTTCGATTTCATGGGCATGCTCAACGGGCTCGACATTATCCAGCGAGAGGGCGGCGGCATCCAGTTCCATGGCGTGCACACCAAGCAGGACGTGCCTGTCATCACCGACAAGCTCAGCTTTCCCGCCGATCACCCGATGCTGGAGCATTTCAAGTTCGTCGCCGCCAATACCAAGGTGACCCCGAAAATCTCGATCCCGGGCCCCAGCGCCATCCATTTCCGCATCGCCGATGCCGATATTGCGGTCGGCGAATACAAGAACGATGCCGAGGCCTATTTCGAAGCCATCACCGCCACCTACAAGGATGCGGTGAAAGCCTTCTACGATGCCGGCTGCCGCTATCTGCAAATGGATGATATCTTCTTCGCCTATCTCTGCGATCCAAAGATCCGCGCCGAGCGCAAGGCCAGGGGTGAGGACCCCGATTGGCTGATCGGCCGCTATGCCAAGATGATGCATGACGCCATTGCCGACCGGCCGGATGACATGCTGATCGGCATGCATATGTGCCGCGGCAATTTCAAATCCACCTGGGTGGCCGAAGGCGCCTATGACCCGGCGGCGGATGCGATTTTCAACCAGACCGATGTCGATATCTATTTCATGGAATATGATACCGACCGCGCCGGTGGGCTGGAGCCGCTGCGACTCTTGCCGAAGGGCAAGAAGCGCGTATTGCCCGGCTTCATCACCACCAAGACGCCGGAACTCGAAGACCTCGACGATCTCAAGCGCAAGTTCGATGCGGCGAGCAAATATGCCGATCTCGACCAGCTCGGCATCGCCCCGCAATGCGGCTTCGCCTCCACCGAAGAGGGCAATGACCTGACCATGGACGACCAGCGCCGCAAGCTCGACCTGGTGGTGAAAACCGCAGAGAGCATCTGGGGCCGCGTCTAAGCCCTGGTTTCGCTGCCCATCCGGGCCGGCGCTACATCCGGCCGGGGCGCGATGCGATATTGATAGCGCATCGCGCCTTCCGGACATGGCTTGCGGCGCGGGGTGGCTTTGCCATAATTGCAGGCACGGTTCGGGAAGGGGATCATGGCAGCGCGACAGGACAATTCGGCCACTCGTCTCGACGATGCGGCGCGCGCGGGCTGGCTCTATTACGTCGCCGGCAATACCCAGGACCAGATCGCCGCCAAGATGGGTATTTCCCGGCAATCGGCGCAGCGGCTGGTATCGCTGTCGATCAGCGAGGGCCTGATCAAGGTGCGGCTCGATCACCCGATCGGGCGCTGTCTCGACCTGGCCGAGCGCCTGCGCGCCCGCTTCGGGCTCGACCATTGCGAGGTGGTGCCGTCCGATCCGGAACACACCGCCTCCACCGTTGGCGTGGCCAGTGCCGCCGCTGCCGAAATCGAACGCTGCCTGCGTGCCCCCGATCCGATCGTCATGGCCATCGGCACCGGGCGGACGCTGAAGGCCGCCGTCGAGCAATTGCAGCCTATGGAGTGCCCGCACCACAAGGTGGTGTCACTCACCGGCAATATCGCGCCCGACGGCTCGGCGGCATTCTACAACGTGATCTTCAACGTCGCCGACACGGTCAAGGCGCGGTCCTTCCCCATGCCGCTGCCGGTCATCGCCTCGACGGCCCGCGAGCGCGAATTGCTGCATGCGCAGCCGATGATCGCCTCGACCCTGGCGCTGGCGGCCCAGGCCAATATCACCTTTGTCGGTGTCGGCCATCTGGGCGCCGATGCGCCGCTGGTGGTGGATGGGTTCATGAGCGAGGTCGATCACAAGGCACTGCAAAAGGCCGGGGCGGTGGGCGAAATCTGCGGCTGGTGTTTCGATGCCGAGGGGCGGCTGGTCGAAGGCCTGATCAATGACCGGGTGGCCTCGGCGCCAATTCCGAGTCGTGAAAAAGGACTGGTCATCGCTATCGCGGTGGGTGACGCCAAGGCTGCGGCCATCCGTGCCTCGCTGGTCCGGCGGCTGGCCAATGGCCTCATCACCAATGAGCGCACGGCCGAATTGCTGCTGGCCTGATCCCAGCGCGAAAGCTGAGCATTCGTAGCGTTTTCTGACATTTCTTCATCGTCATTTCTGCGCCTTTGCGGCGGAGAAATGGGGCGACTTGCCGGGCTTTCGTCGATCCCTCGCAAAAGCCCGCTTGACAGCAATTGCTCTTCTGTTGAACATTTGCTCATGAACAAGGCAAATGCTCGCTTTGGTTCTTGGGAGGAAATTGATGAAACTCACACCCCTTTTCGTGGGCGCGTTGACTCTTGCGCTGGTTGGAACCGCTTCCGCGCAGACGCTCACCATCGCCACCGTGAACAATGGCGACATGATCCGCATGCAGGGTCTGTCGTCCGCGTTCACCGAGGAAACCGGCATCGCGCTCAATTGGGTGGTGCTCGAGGAAAACACTCTGCGCCAGAACGTCACCACCGACATCGCCACCAATGGCGGGCAGTATGACATCATGACCATCGGCACCTATGAGGCGCCGATCTGGGCCAAGCAGAACTGGCTGAAGCCGCTCGACGGGCTCTCCGCCGATGCCGAATATGACGTGGACGACCTGCTGCCGGCCATCCGTGGCGGCCTCTCGATGGACGGCAAGCTCTATGCTGCGCCGTTCTACGGCGAGAGCTCCTTCATCATGTATCGCACTGACCTCATGGAAAAGGCCGGGCTCACCATGCCCGAAGCCCCGACCTGGGAATTTATCGGCGAAGCCGCTCGCGCCATGACCGACCGCGCCAATGACATCAACGGCATTTGCCTGCGCGGCAAGGCCGGCTGGGGCGAGAACATGGCGTTCCTGACCGCCATGTCCAATTCCTTCGGCGCCCGCTGGTTCGACGAAAACTGGAAGCCGCAATTCGATCAGCCCGAGTGGAAGTCGACCCTCGACACCTATCTCGGCCTGATGGCCGATGCCGGCCCATCCGGCGCGTCGTCCAATGGCTTCAATGAAAACCTGACCCTGTTCCAGCAGGGCAAGTGCGGCATGTGGATCGACGCCACGGTTGCGGCCTCTTTCGTCACCAATCCCAGCGACTCCACCGTTGCCGACAAGGTCGGCTTCGCCCAGGCGCCGGATACGGGCCTCGGCAAGCGCGGCAACTGGCTCTGGGCCTGGTCGCTGGCCATCCCGGCTTCCTCGCAGAATGCCGAGGCGGCCGAGCAGTTCATCAACTGGGCGACCAGCAAGGACTATCTGGCCCTGGTGGCGGAAAAGGAAGGCTGGGCCAATGTGCCGCCGGGCACCCGCACCTCGCTTTACGAAAACCCGGATTATCAGGCCGCCGCGCCCTTCGCCGCCATGACCCTGGCCTCGATCAACTCGGCCGACCCGAACAATCCGACGGTCAAGCCGGTGCCCTATACCGGGGTGCAGTTCGTGGCCATTCCTGAATTTGCCGGGATTGCCACCAATGTTGGCCAGCTGTTCTCGGCGGCGCTTGCCGGACAGATGAGCGCCGACGACGCCCTGGCCCAGGCCCAGGAGGCCACCACCCGCGACATGACCCGCGCTGGGTATATCAAGTAGGGCTCCGCGCGATGAGAGTGGGGATGGTTCGCCACCCCCACCCGACCTCGCCCTGGAGAAGGGGGAGGAGCAGACTGTGCCCGTGGCAGCATGTCGTCCACGAGTGGAGATAACCCCTCCCCCTCCTTCAGGGGGAGGCCGGGTGGGGGTTTTTCTCCACGCAGGAGATTTCTGGAATGGCCACCAAACAAACCCGCATCCTTGCCCGCACCATGATGGCGCCCGCCGTCGTCGTGCTGCTGATCTGGATGGCTGTGCCGCTGGTCATGACCCTGTGGTTCAGTTTCCAGAACTACAATCTCATCAATCCGATGATGACCGGTTTCGCCGGCTGGGCGAATTATGCCTATGTCATCGGCGATCCCAGCTTTACCCAGGCGCTGGTCAATACGCTGCTGCTGGTGGGCGGCGTGCTGGCGATCACCATTATCGGCGGCACTTTCCTTGCCCTCTTGCTCGATCAGCCGATCTGGGGGCAGGGGATATTGCGCATTCTCGTCATCTCGCCCTTCTTCGTCATGCCGCCCGTCGCCGCTTTGATCTGGAAGAACGGCTTCATGCATCCGGGCTATGGCATGCTCGGGCATCTCTGGAAGGCCTTCGGCCTGCAACCAGTCGACTGGTTCAACCAATATCCGCTGTTTTCGGTCATCGTCATCGTCGCCTGGCAATGGCTGCCCTTTGCGACGCTGATCCTGCTGACGGCCCTGCAATCGCTGTCCGAAGAACAGCGCGAGGCCGCCGAAATGGATGGCGCCAATGCGGTCAACCGTTTCCGCTATATCATCCTGCCGCATATGGCTCGGGCAATCACCATCGTCATCCTGATCCAGACGATCTTCCTCCTCGGCATTTTCGCCGAAATCCGCGTCACTACTGGCGGTGGCCCTGGCTATGCCTCCACCAACATCACCTTCCTCGTGTTCCGCACCGGCATCTTGTCCAATGATATTGGGGCCGGCTCCGCCGGCGGCGTGGTCGCCGTCATCATCGCCAATGTGGTCGCCATCTTCCTGATGCGCGCCGTGGGGAAGAACCTGGATGCTTAACATGAACCGCGCTTCCGCCACCCCACAGATCGTCACCCTCGGGCTTGACCCGAGGGCTCTTCCGGCCGTCGCAAACACCCTCGGGTCAAGCCCGAGGGTGACGACCGGTGTGTGCGAAAACGGGAGTTATTAAATGGCCCGCCGCGTCCCCATCCAAACCCGCATCGGCTTCACGCTCCTCGCCTGGCTGGTCGCGCTCACCCTGTTCTCGCCGATCCTGTGGACCATCCTCACCGCCTTCAAGACCGAGGCCGAAGCCATAGCCACCCCGCCAACCTTCCTGCCTGAGACCTTCACGCTGGAAAATTTCGGCGCGGTGCAGGACCGTTCGGACTATATCAAGCACGCGCTGAACTCGATCATCGTGTCCTTCGGCTCGACCTTCCTCGGTCTCTTGATCGCCATTCCCGCCGCCTGGTCCATGGCTTTCGCCCCCAGCAAGCGGACAAAAGATATCCTGATGTGGATGCTCTCCACCAAGATGATGCCAGCGGTGGGCGTGCTGATCCCGATCTATCTGATCTTCCGCGACCTGCGCCTGCTCGATACCCTGCATGGCCTGACGCTGATCATGACCCTGATCAATTTGCCGATCATCATCTGGATGCTCTACACCTACTTCAAGGAAATCCCGGTCGACATCCTCGAGGCCGCCCGCATGGACGGGGCCGAACTCTGGAACGAGATCACCCATGTTCTCGTGCCGATGGCCATTCCCGGCATCGCCTCCACGCTACTGCTCAACGTCATCCTCGCCTGGAACGAAGCCTTCTGGACCATCACGCTGACCTCCGGTCGCGCCGGCACGCTGACCGCCTTCATCTCCTCGTTCAGCTCGCCCCAGGGCCTGTTCCTCGCCAAACTCTCCGCCGCCTCGCTCCTCGCCATCGCCCCGATCCTGCTGCTCGGCTGGTTTAGCCAGAAGCAATTGGTGCGCGGCCTGACTTTTGGGGCGGTGAAGTGATACGGCGCTTACCCCCACCCAACCTCCCCCTGGCAGGGGGAGGAGCCGAGCAGTGGCTCACCAGCATCTTAACAAACTCGATCTGTCCCTCCCCCTGCCAGGGGGAGGTTAGGTGGGGGGCTCTCGAAACTCCCGCACGCACCCTGCATCTTTCCGAAGGAAAATAGTCATGGGCTCCATCACCCTTTCCCACGTCAACAAGTCCTTCGGTGAAGTCCAGGTCATCCCGGACATTTCCCTCGATATCAAGGACGGCGAATTCGTCGTCTTTGTCGGCCCCTCCGGCTGCGGCAAGTCGACTTTGCTGCGCCTCATTGCCGGGCTCGAAGACACGACTTCAGGCCATATCAAGCTCGATGGTCAGGACGTCACCGACGCGCCGCCCGCCAAGCGCGGCCTCGCCATGGTGTTCCAGTCCTATGCGCTCTATCCGCATATGAGCGTGCGCGACAACATCGCCTTCCCGCTCAAGATGGCGAAAACCCCGCAGGCCGAGATCGATCGCAAGGTCGAATATGCCGCCCGCACGTTGAACCTTGCCTCCTATCTCGATCGCAAGCCCCGCGCCTTGTCCGGCGGCCAGCGCCAGCGTGTCGCCATTGGCCGCGCCATTGTGCGCGAGCCGAAGGCATTCCTGTTCGATGAGCCCCTGTCCAATCTCGACGCGGCGCTGCGCGTCAACATGCGGCTCGAAATCACCGAACTGCACCAGCAGCTCAAGACCACGATGATCTATGTCACCCATGATCAGGTCGAAGCCATGACCATGGCTGACCGCATCGTGGTGCTGAACGCCGGCAATGTCGAACAATTCGGCTCGCCGCTGGAGCTCTACAAGAACCCCGCCAATCGCTTCGTCGCCGGCTTTATCGGCTCGCCCAAGATGAATTTTGTCGACGGTCCGGAAGCCGCCAAGCACGGCGCCCATTCCATCGGCACCCGCCCCGAGCATATTCGCCTCTCCACCAGTGACGGCGCTTGGAAGGGCTTGGTCAACGTCTCCGAACAGCTCGGCAGCGACACCTTCCTCCACGTCCAGACCGATTTCGGCCTCATGACCGTCCGCACCGATGGCGACCAGACTTTTACCCATGGCGATCAAGTCTGGCTCACGCCTGATCCCAACCGCATCTACAAGTTCGATGCGGCTGGAATGGCGCTCAAATAGTCGGCTCATCGCCTCCCTCCCCCTTGAGGGGAGGGACAGAGGGTGGGGGTCCATCAGTGGATCACTGAACCACCCCCACC
>NZ_UZWD01000066.1 GCF_900631955.1 Devosia equisanguinis
GCCAAGCTCTTTCGCCTCCCTCCCCCTTGAGGGGAGGGAATGAGGGTGGGGGTCCATCAGTGAAGCACTCAACCACCCCCCACCCCGGCCCTCCCCCTCAAGGGGGGAGGGAGCGATGGAGCTGCATCAAGCAAACACCGCCCTCGGGATAGAACCCCGCCGAAAAACCTCAGGCGGCTCTGCGGGTGGCGTCTTCGTGGGTGCGGAGGTCGGCGACTTCGAGGCGGGCGAGGCCGCGTTTCTGAGCCTTGCGCAGCGCCTTTTCGGCGGCGGTGGTCACCAAGCGGTCGACCTTGCCATGCGGATTGATGACGGCGAGGCCGATGCCGAGAGTAACGTGGCCGGCATGGCTTTCGCGATTGGCGAGGCCCTGGCGGCGGACGGCGATGGCGATCTTGCGGGCGAGTTCGCGGGCCATGAGCACCGGCATGTCGGGCAGGACCAGGGTCAGGCCGGCGCGGCCGGAGCGGATGCAGCGATGACTGTCATGGGTGAGCAGGACCGAAATTGTGGCCAAAAGCGTCTCGATGCAATCGTCGGCAGCGTCGCGCCCATAGGCGGCGACATATTCGGCGTAGCGGTCGATTTCGAGCGCCATCACGCAGAGCGACACCTTGCGCTGCGCCGCCAGATCCCAGCCCTGGCGCAATTCGTCATTGACGCGGGCGGGCTTGGGCTTGCCATTGGGGGTGGTGGCGATTTCAGCGTGGCCGTAAGCGGGTTCGGCGATTTTGCCGCCACCAAGCGCGGTCCGCACCCTGGCCCAGAAGCCATCGCTGCCGCTCATCGTCACTCTATTCATCTAGCCTGTCCTGGGCCATGTCGTTCGCGGGCGATCTGGCCACACTATAGTTAAGGCAACGTAAGCAGAGCCACGCATCGGCATGCGGCGCAGCGTCGCCAGCGATGAAACGGCATCAACACTATTAAGCACTCAATCTATTGAGTCGTATCGAGAAAAACGCCGGAACTACAAATGTTCGGGCGGTTCCCATTCGGGCCAGTCGACGGCGTGATCTTCCCATTCGTCCGGTTCGACTTCGGTTTCGAGAAAAGTGCGGCCCTTGACCGAGACACCGACATCAATGACGGTCTGCGGATCGCCTGAAACCAGCGGGTGCCACCAGGCCAGGCCCTTGCCCTCGGCCAGTCGCCGATAGGCGCAGGTCGTTGGAATCCATGGGATTTCGCCAACATTTTGTGGTGTCAGCTTGACGCAATCGGGCACCTGCTTTTGCCGGTTGGGATAATCGGTACAGGTGCAGGCATCGCCGTCGAGCAGCTTGCAGCGCACATCCGAAGTAATCAGCGTGCCGGTATCTTCGTCTTCGAGCTTGATGAGGCAGCAGCGACCACAGCCGTCGCAGAGCGCTTCCCACTCGGCATCGGACATTTCCACCAGGCTTTTTTCTTCCCAGAAGGCCATCTTAACTTTCAGTCGTTCATGCTGTTGCCGGTTTGCGCTTGTCGGCGGCCCGGCGCAATCATATTCCAGCGATCAAGTTGCATTGTCCGCCTGATGTGGACAATTCTCCCGCCAGTGGGGCCCGGGGCGTAGCGTGCAGGATCCGTTCTATACCAGGGAAAAAAAGCGCAAGTCGACCAGCGGCATGCTGGCGGCGGACGCCTGGCTGGATTCCTCGTTGTACGAGTTCTGGCAGTCCCTGGGCCGCGCCTATACGCGTTACCAGGATTTCATGAGCCGGTTTCATGTCACCGGCATAAAACGCTTCTTCGTCGAAATTCTGTCCGATGCCTTCACATTTGGTGCCATCGGCGCGGTGCTGATGACGGCGCTAGCGCTGCCGGCCTTCAACATCATCGACCGTGGCGCCTTCAACAAGGCCGAGGATTACTCGGTGGTGTTCCTCGACCGCTACGGGGAGGAAATCGGCCGGCGCGGCATCCGCTCGGATGACAGCGTGGCGCTGGACGAAATGCCCGACTACCTGATCAAGGCGACGCTGGCGACGGAAGACCGACGGTTCTACGAGCATTTCGGCATCGACGTCATCGGTACGCTGCGCGCGCTGATGACCAATGCCACCGGCGATTCCTCGCTGCATGGCGGCTCGTCGCTGACCCAGCAGCTGGCCAAGCAGCTGTTTCTGTCGTCCGAGCGCACCATCGAACGCAAGATCGTGGAAGCCTATCTGGCCGTGTGGCTGGAATGGAATTATTCCAAGGACCAGATTCTCAAACTCTATCTCGACCGCGCCTATATGGGCGGCGGCAATTTCGGGGTGACGGCGGCTGCCGACTATTATTTCGGCAAGCGCGTGCAGGATATTTCCCTGGCCGAGGCGGCAATGCTGGCCGGGCTCTACAAGGCGCCGGGCCGCTGGGCGCCGCATGTGGACCTCGCGGCAGCGCGCGGCCGCGCCAATGTGGTGCTGACCAATCTGGTGGCCGCCGGCTTTCTGACCGAGGGGCAGGTGACGGCAGCGCGCCGTCATCCGGCCGCGCCGATCAACCGCACCGCCGACGTCAACTCGCCCAACTATTTCCTCGACTGGGCCTTCGACGAGGCCAAGCGGCTGATCGCGGATAACAACGCGCCGGGCAACAATTTCGTGGTGCGCACCACCATCGACACCACGCTGCAGAAATATGCCGAAGAGGCCATCACTTCGGTGATCCGCGAGCAGGGCGAGCAATATCGCGTCGAGCAGGCGGCCATGGTGGTGACCGACACCAAGGGCGCCATCCGCGCCATGGTCGGCGGCACGGACTATGCGAAGAGCCAGTTCAACCGCGCCATCGTCTCGACCCGCCAGCCCGGTTCGTCCTACAAGCCCTTCGTCTATGCCGAGGCGTTCGAGCAATTGGGGCTCAAGCCCAGTGACACCATTTCCGACCGGCCGGTCTGTATCGGGGATTGGTGTCCGCAGAATTACGGTCGCTCCTATAAGGGGCAGACGACGCTGATCAGTGCCTTTGCGGCCTCGATCAATACCGTGCCGGTGACGCTGTCGATCAAGACCGGGCGTGATGCCATTGCCCAGCTGAGCTATCGCATGGGCCTGCGGCAGGAATATCCGGTGACCCGTTCGCTGGCGCTGGGCGTGGCCTCTGTGTCGGTACTCGACATGACCTCGTCCTATGCGGTGTTCGCCAATCACGGCTACAAGACCCCGGCCTTCGGCATCACCCGGATGACGACGCTGTCAGGTGACCTGGTGTGGGAAAACGACGCAGACGCGCCGCATGAGCGGGTGCTGAGCGAGCAGACCGTGGCCTATATGAACCAGATGATGCGGGCCGTGGTGACCAGCGGTACCGGGCGTCGCGCCGAGGTGCCGGGCGTGCCGACTCTGGGCAAGACCGGCACGACCACGTCCTATCGCGATGCCTGGTTCGTGGGGCTGACCGGCAATTACGTGGCGGCGGTCTGGTTCGGCAATGATGACTATCGCACCACCAATAATCTGACAGGCGGGCTGTTGCCGACCATCGCCTGGCAGAAATTCATGGCCTATGCCCACACCAATATCGCCATTGCGCCGGTATTCGGCGTCGACTTCGTGCCCGAACAGACCATGGTGGCGGAAGCCGATCCGGGCGAGAGCGAGGAAGAGGCCGAGCAGCGCCCGCCCAGCCTCAAGCCAGCGGCGGCGCGCAAGCTGCTCGACCTGGCCAGTCGGTTTGAGTCCACGCTGGCCAGCACGCAGCCGGTGAACGACACGGCCAGCCTGCCGGCAGCAGCGAGCGAAACCGGCATTTAGCGCTTTCTAGGCCTTGGTCGGGCCGGCCCGGCGCGACGAAACTACAAAAAATCTATCCCCGAAATCCCCGCGTCACGGCGCTGTGCTAGTGTTCAGGCATGGTCGAAGAATTGGGTGAAGCGGGGGACGGATGAGCGAAGGCATTGTCTCCCCCGACGAGCTCGACCGCGATGGCAGGCCCATTGCCTGGGATGCGGTGCGGCGGGATTACGAGGCCGGTTATTTGACCTGCAACACCATTGCCCGGCTGCATCGGCTGCGGCGGCTGCAGCTCGACAATCACGCCCGCAAGAACAAATGGGACCGCGCGGCCAGCATGGTGCTGGATCGGCATATTCTCATTCAAAAGCTCATGGCGTTGCTCGAACGTCAGATGGATATCCTGGAGGATGGCATGGCCAGTGGCGAGAAGGTGGAGAGCAAGGTGCTCTCCGATCTGGTGCGCGACCTCGACAAGCTGATCGGCATCGAAAAGGCCGAGGGGCAGCGCAGCGGGCATGACGGCGAAACCGGCGAAATGCGCGATCTGCAGCGCAAGCTCGAGGCGCGGATCAACGCTCTCACCAAGGCGAAGACGACGACAGGCTAAGGCGTCGGTGGATGACGCTGGCGGTGCCATTGCGCGATCAGCCAGCCGGTGCCCAGACCGATAATGGCACCGGCGGCCTTGACCAACGCGTCGTCGAGCCGGCCGTGACGATCGGAACGCAGCATCTGCAGCAGTTCCAAGCCGAAGACGCCGACGAGCACGATGGCCAGCGCCCACCAGATGCGGCGGGGATAGGCCAGCGCGAAGAGTAGTCCGACCACCAGAAAGGCCAGGCCGCGCTCGATATCGACCGGCAGCGGCAGGCGCGGGCGCAGGCCGATGGGCGAGAGCGTGGCAAAAGCCAGCGCGAAGAGGGCGCCCCAAGCGAGGAGGCGAAGCGGGTTGAGCGTCATGCATTCGACATACGACGCGCCGGCGCGCTTGGCCAGCCATGGGGCTGGGGTAGGCAGATGACGGCGCGCGATCCCACCATTGGGCAATTGCTGGAGCAATTGCCGTTCGAGGCGCAGGCCAAGCTGTTTTATCACTGGCCGATCTGGGCCTATGAGCACCAACTGGCACCGGCGGGCGACTGGACCACCTGGCTGCTGCTGGGCGGGCGCGGCGCGGGCAAGACCAGGGCCGGGGCCGAATGGGTGCGGCAATTGGCGGAGGCGGGGGTGACCCCCATTGCGCTGGTGGGTGAGACCATGACCGAGGCCGAGGCGGTGATGGTGCGCGGGGAAAGCGGCGTCTTACGCGTCTGCCCGCCCTGGAACCGGCCAAAGCTGAGCGGCACTGTGCTGCGCTGGGACAATGGGGTGGAGGCACATATTCTGCCCGCCTCCGACCCCGAACGGTTTCGCGGCCCGCAATTTGCCGCTGCCTGGAGCGATGAGACGGCCAAATGGCGCAAGGCGGAGGCGGCCTGGGACATGCTGCAATTCGGATTGCGGCTGGGCGAGCGGCCGCGGCAACTGGTGACGACGACGCCCCGCGCCACGCGGTTGATGAAGCGGCTTCTGGCCGACGAGCAGACGGTGGTGACGCGCGCGGCGAGCAAGGTGAATACCCATCTGGCGGAAAGCTTCCTGCAGGCCGTGGTCAGCCGCTATCAGGGCACGGTGCTGGGGCGGCAGGAACTGGATGGCGAATTGATCGAGGATTTGCCTGATGCGCTGTGGCGGCGGGCCCTGTTCAAAGCGCCGCCGGCGCCGGTCGATGGCCGGATTGTCGTGGCCGTGGACCCGCCTGTCACCGGCACGGCGCGTTCGGATGCCTGCGGCATCGTCGTGGCGGGGCGAAGCGGGGACGGCGCGGTGGTGCTGGAAGATGCAACGTTGAAGCCGGCTTTGCCGCTGGTCTGGGCGCGGCGGGCGGTAGCGGCCTATCACGCCCATGGGGCCGATGCGATCGTGGCCGAGGTGAACCAGGGCGGGGACCTCGTGGTGCAGATGATCGCGCAGGTCGATCCCAATGTGCCGGTGCGGCCCGTGCGGGCCAGCCTCGGCAAATGGACGCGCGCCGAGCCGGTGGCCGCACTTTATGGGCGGGGATTGGTCTGGCACATGCCGGGTTTGACGGCGCTAGAAGATGAATTGTGCGCCTTCGGGCCCGACGGCAAGGCCGATGGCCATTCACCGGACCGGGTGGACGCGTTGGTCTGGGCGCTGACGGAATTGCTGCTCAATGACGGCAGGCCGCGGGTGCGGGGGATTTAAGGGGCGAGCCACAGTTAAGGCCGATGAGCGATTATTGGCAATAAGGCCATGAAAGCGAGGCTCGGTTGCTGGCCGTTGCGCTGTCATTTTGCACGGGGCGTCACCCTCGGGCTTGACCCGAGGGCTGTGTACTAGCGGACACCCTGTCGAGTTTAGAGCCCTCGGGTCATGCCCGAGGGTGACGATCGAGAAGGTGGTTGGAGCAGCGATTTGCTCGTTCTTCCGAACCTGCCGCCTCGATAAAACTAAGGAAACAAAGATGCCCAACCTACTCAACCGCCTGTTCGGCGGGCGGACAAGCGCGCCTGCGGAAACCAAGTCGTCGTCCGGGCAGACCATGTTGACGCTGAGCCAGTTGGGGCCGGCGCAGTGGAGTGGGCGGGGTTACGCCAGCCTCGTCAACCAGGGGTTCATGCGCAATCCGGTGGTTTATCGCTGCATCAGGCTGATTGCCGAGACCGCCAACCGGGTGCCGCTGATGGTGCAGGTGGATGGCAAGACGGTGGCCGACCATCCGCTGGCTCTGCTGCTGGCGCGGCCCAATGGCCGGCAGTCGGGGCCGGAGCTGCTGGAGGCGGTTTATGCCTACCTGCAGACCGCGGGGAATGCCTATCTGCAGGCCGGGATCGTCGATGGCGCGGTGCGCACGCTGTTCGTGCTGCGGCCCGACCGGATGAGCGTGGTGGCCGGGCGCGATGGCTGGCCGGTGGCCTATGAGTACAAGGCCGGGGGCAGGGCGGTGCGGCTGAGCCAGGAGGCGCTGCCGATCCCATCGGTGCTGCATATGGCGCTGTTCCATCCCATGGACGATCACTACGGCATGGGGCCGCTGGAGGCGGCGCAGACCAGCCTCGATATTCACAATGCCTCGGCGCAGTGGAACAAGGCGCTGCTCGACAATGCGGCGCGGCCCAGCGGGGCGCTGGTCTATTCGGCGGGCAATGGCAGCCTGACCGATGACCAGTTCAGCCGGCTCAAGGCGGAGCTGGAAGAACAGTTTTCCGGCTCCGGCAATGCCGGGCGTCCCATGGTCCTCGATGGCGGCCTCGACTGGAAGGCACTGGCCATGAGCCCGCGCGACATGGATTTCATCGAGGCGCGCAATGCTGCGGCGCGGGATATCGCGCTGGCCTTCGGCGTGCCGCCCATGCTGCTCGGCATTCCCGGCGACAACACCTATGCCAACATGGCCGAAGCCAATCGCACGCTGTGGCGGCAGACCTTGGTGCCGCTGGTGGTGCGGGTAGCCCAGGAGTTGAGCGGCTGGCTTGGACCGGCATTTGAGGGCGTGGACGTGGTGCCCGATTTCGACAAGGTCGAGGCCCTGGCGGAAGACCGTGCAGCGCTATGGGAGCGGGTGGGCAATGCGAGTTTCCTCAGTGACGAGGAGAAGCGGGAAATGGTGGGGTTAGGGGCGTCCTCTTGAGGAAAATCGCTCCAATGGAGCGATTTTAACGGCCAAGGCCAAGAGAGCTGCGCTCGAATGGCGGAGTTGGGAGCGTAAAGCATGGCGCGGATTGCTCGGCACCAATTGAAGGCGCTAGCCCGTGAAATCCGGTTGGCGACATTGTCTTTGAAATTGGATGTGCTCGTTGCAGCGCTCGAGCGACGCTACCGACCGGATCAGCCACGAGCGCCAAGGGGCACATCAGAAGGTGGCCAGTGGATACGTGATTTTTCTACCACGGTTAGTCCACCAGAGCCTGAGCGCATCCTCGTTGCAGGGCCGCGCTGTGATGGGTTTTCTAGCGGATGCCAAAATGGAGGAAGTTTTGGTACAACCGACGCTGTCCACATCTCAGGCAAGCGCTACTGCATTGACTGCGCAGTGAAGTTCTTGGGCCTTCAGGGACTACCATTCGATGAGATAGCGGAGACCTTAGGTGGCTTCGATTCAAACTGGCGAAAGAAGGGTACCAATGTCAGCAAGAGCGAGGGCCCTCAATGCGGTGAAAGTGGGCGACGTGATCTTTGGAATAGCGGAAGGTGGCCAGCCGAAGCTGCTCTTGGTGTATGAAGCTGATGACGAGGGGTTTTCTGCACGACATGTCACCTCGCAAACTAGCGCGAGGTTCGGGCGCGATGGCAAGAGCAGTTGGGCCCCGGATGGTGGCTCGTGTGTAATTGTCTCTACTGCCCAACTACCTTTTGATATGCACGAGACGGTGTTGGGTCTAGATCGTAAATGGGCCGCTAAACCGGAGTATCCGGACACCAAGCTGAGTAGTGCGGAAATCAAATTGATGACATCTCACAGGGCATTTTTTGAAGCACATCGCCTACCGGATGAATAGGAAGGTGCCGGATGTTGGAGGGACGATGTCGTCAAGGACGCAAGCACTCAAAGGCGTGTCGGTCGGGGACTTGATTTTCGGGCTCAGGGAGAATGGGCGGCCGGATCTTTTGTTCGTCTATAGCGCCGACGATACTGCGTTGTTGGCTCGCAACATTTTCAATCGGGCGAACTTCAGGTTCGGTCGTGACGGCGTCGGCCAGAGGGTGGAGGACGGGCAGGTGTGCACGATCGTTTCGACCGCAGAACTTCCCCCTGAACAGCGTCAAGTTGCCATTGGGCTGGACCGTAGGATGGGGTCAAATCCCGAATATCCGGACACAAGAATGACTGAGGACGAAGTCCGGCTGGTTCTTGATCACGACGACTTCTTTGAGGCCCGCCTGTTGCCCGGAACGGAGGCAATCGTTAGGCGAGCGCAGCGGCTGCGGGCTGTATCGCTGATTCTAGTTTCGGAACTGAACCTGATCGACGAACGGGACACCCCAGCTTCGCTGTCTGAGTACGACGATTACATTCCAACATTGGTTGAGCTATTGGAGAAGCCGGGCTCGACCGAAGAGGTGGCGCATGCGCTCTCGGAGATCGCAGCATTGAGACACAGGCCGCATAGGGTGTTTGAGCGCACGGCGGCAGTAGCGGAGAGCCTGGTGCGGCTAGCGCAGTACTGGGCTTAAGCAGGCCCACACGCGGCTCACATTGACAGTCAACCAAGCCCGCCTCCGGCGGGCTTTTTTGTGTCCGGAGGGTCCATGGACAACCTCACCACCACCATCATCGAACGAGGCGATCTCGCTCATCTCACGCTGTTTTTGTGGGCCAGCGGGTCGAGTGCTCTGCTGGTCTGGAGCCTCAAGGAACTGGCCAGGGCCAATCAGCACTTCAACGACTTCGTGCGCGAGATTGCCGCGCTGAATCGATTGTTCCGCAAGGAGGATTAGCCGATGGCTGACAAGCAAAATCGGGAGAATGCGCAGCAGACGTTCCGGCAATTTGCCTGGAACCTGGCGGGGACGCTGGCCGACAAGAAGACTGGGGCCGCAAAGGCGCGTCCGGGGCGGGTTGGCGCGGTGCGGACGGGTGGGGCCAAGCGCTGATGTCGGCCATTCCCATCGATGCGGAAGGCCGGTTTGCCGGCTATGCCAGCGTCTTCAACCGACTCGATAGCGGCGGCGATATCGTGCTGCCGGGTGCCTTTGCAAAGTCATTGGCGAAACGGCGTGGTCGGATCCGGCTGTTGTTTCAGCATGATCCCAAGGAGCCGGTCGGCATTTGGGAGACCATTGCCGAGGATAGCCACGGCCTGTTCGTGACCGGGCGGCTGGTGCCGGGGGTACCGCGTTCGGACGCGCTGCGGCACCTGATCGAAACCCGCGCACTGGATGGCCTGTCCATCGGCTTTCGCACGGTCAAGGCCAGCCGCGAGGCGGGCACCGGGCATCGGCGCCTTTCGGAAATCGATCTCTACGAGATTTCCATCGTGACCTTTCCGATGATGGAGGACGCGCGCATCGCCGCCCCCCTCACCGCCGGCGCGGCTATTGCCGCAGCCACGAAAACTATCCGCAACCGATAGAAGGATACCGACATGGATCGGATTGACGACGGCCTTGAGACCAAGGCCGGCGCGGGGACTGATATTGCCGCGCTGTTCGCTGAATTCTCGACGGCGTTCGAGGAATTCAAGCGCACCAATGACCAGCGCCTGGGCGAAATCGAAAAGCGCGGCACGGCCGATGGGCTGCTCGAGGGCAAGCTGGATCGGCTCAATGCGGTGCTCGATGGGCAGAAGGCGGCGCTGGACCGCGCCAAGGCCGAACGGGCGCGCCCGGCCATCGAGGGCAAGGGGCAGATCGCCGACGGCGAGTACAAGGAAGCCTTCTCGGCCTATGTGAAGCGCGGCGAGGAAAAGGCCCTCTCGATCGGGGTGCCCGCGGATGGCGGCTATGTGGTGCCGGCCGAGGTCGAAACCGAAATCACCCGGCTGATGACCCATATCTCGCCCATTCGCGCCATTGCCGGGGTGCGGCAGGTTTCGGGCTCGGTCTATAAGCGGCCGATCACGGTGACCGGGCCGCAGACCGGCTGGGTGGCGGAAACCGCGAGCCGCCCGACCACCACCAGCCAGACCCTGGCGGAGCTGAGCTATCCGACCGCCGAGCTCTATGCCATGCCGGCGGCGACTACGGCGTTTCTCGACGATGCGGCTGTCGATGTCGGGCAGTGGATTGCCGACGAGGTCAATGCGGCCTTCGCTGCGCAGGAAACCACCGCCTTCGTCAATGGCAATGGCACCAACAAGCCCAATGGCTTCCTCAACGCCGCCAAGGTGGCCGAGAGCGGTTGGGAATGGGGGAAGCTCGGCTATCTCGCCACCGGCGTGGATGGGGCGCTGCCCTCCAGCAATGGCGCCGATGTGCTGATCGACCTGGTCTATGCGCTGAAGGCCGGCTATCGCCAGAATGCCAGCTGGGTGATGAACCGCAAGACGCAAGGCGCGCTGCGCAAGCTCAAAGATGGCGAGGGCAATTATCTCTGGCAGCCGGCGACGGCGGCCGATGGCAATGCCACGTTGATGGGCTTTCCGCTGGTGGAAGCCGAAGACATGCCGAACATGGACGAGGACAGCTTTTCGGTGGCCTTCGGCGATTTCCGCCGCGGCTATCTGATCGTAGATCGCCAGGGCGTCAGCGTCTTGCGCGACCCCTTCAGCGCCAAACCCTATGTGCTGTTCTACACCACCAAGCGCGTCGGCGGCGGCATCGCCGATTTCGACGCGATCAAGCTGCTGAAGTTCGGCGAGAGCTGAGGGTAGAGCACTCGCGGCAGTGACGGTCGTCACCACCCGGCTTGACCGGGTGGTCCACCGCTTGGGCGTGGATTGCCCGGTCAAGTCGGGCAATGACGATGTGGCGAGGATCGGGTGACGCCCGATATCGGCAGGATGGGCACCGGCCTTCACCGGTGTGACAGCCGGTGGGTGCTTAGGCGCAGCCCAAAATCAAAGGAACAAGAACATGATTTCCTATCTCCTGGCGGGGCCCGCCGAGGAGCCGGTTTCGCTTGCCGAGGCCAAGGCTTTTCTCAAGATCGACGACGCGGCCGAGGATGGGCTGATCACCACGCTGATCGGGGCGGCGCGCCTGCATATCGAGGGCATCACCGGCCGGGCGCTGTTGGCGCAGAGCTGGCGCGTGGTGCTCGATGACTGGCCAGAAACGGGCGTGGTGAAGCTGCCGGTGGCGCCGCTGATTGCCATCACCGCCATCGCGGCCGTGGATGACAATGGCGCCAGCCACGATATCGGGCTGGCGCAGTTTTCTTCCGAGCCGGATCGGCTGATCGTGCCGCGCGTGGTCACCGGCATGCCGGGGCTGCAGGCGCGGGGCGGCATCGAAATCGACTATGTCGCCGGCTTCGGCACCGAACCCGAGGATGTGCCTGCCGATCTCAGGCAGGCGCTGCTGGGCCTGGTGGCGCATTGGCACGCGCATCGGGACGCGGTGATTGTTGCGGGGTCCGGCGCGGTGGTGCCATCGGGCTTTGACCGGCTGGTGAGCCGCTACAAGAGGGCGCGGCTGTGAGCGGGGATAAAATCCCGCCCATCGGCACTCTGACCGACCGGGTGCAGTTGCGCCAGCGGCAGAGCGTGGCCGAGGACGAGGGCGGGCATGGACGGGTCTATGTGCCGTTGGGCACGGTGTGGGCGCGGGTACGCAGCCTGACCGGGCGGCAGGGGACCAATGCCGATGGCCGGTCGGTGGCGATTTCCCATGCCGTGGTGCTGCGTTTTCGCAGCGATCTGGGGCCGGGCGATCGCATTGTCTATCGCGGGCGGCAGCTGGATGTGCTCAGCGCGTCCGACATCAATGGGCGGCGCGCTTATGTCAGCTGCGCCTGCAGCGAAACCAGCGTGACGGGGTAGGCCATGCATCCGATCGTGCAATTGCAGGCGGCGTTTGTGGCGGCCCTCATGGGCGACGCGGCGCTGGTGGCGCTGATCGGGACCGCGGGCGTGTTCGACGCGCCGCCGCGCGACCGGCCGGCGCCCTATGTGGTGATCGACCGCCACGATATTCGCCAGCGCGATGGCGACCTGACCCCGGGTTGGGAACATCGGGTGCTGCTGCATTGCTGGGCGGGGCAGCCGAGCCGCAAGGCGGCACTGGCGATTGCCGAGCGCGTGGTGGCGGCCAAGGACGGGCTGACGCCTGCCGGGCTGGTGGTGACCCTGGCCGAGCATATGCGGACCGAGACGGTGATCGATGGTGCCACAGGCTTGGCGCGGGCGGCGGTGTTGCTGCGGTTTTTGAGTGAGTGATCGTCTGCGGGATGAAAGCCCCCACCTAATCCCCCCCTGAAGCAGGGGGAGGGACCGATCGAGTTTGCACGGACTTTAGGGTGAGCGCGACCTGCTCCTCCCCCTGCTTCAGGGGGAGGCCGGGTGGGGGTGCTTGCGCATCCAGGAGGGACAAAAATGGCAGCCCAGAGTGGCAAGGATATGCTTTTGAAGATCGACCAGACCGGGTCAGGGAATTTTCTGACGGTGGCGGGACTGCGGACGCGCAGCCTGGCGTTCAACGCGGCCAGCGTCGACACGACCGACCAGGAAAGCGCCGGGCGCTGGCGGGAACTGCTGGCGGGCGGCGGGGTGAAGCGGGCTTCGGTTGCCGGTTCGGGTGTGTTCAAGGACCAGGGCTCGGACGCGGCGGTGCGGAGCCTGTTTTTCGCCGGCACCATCCGCAACTGGCAATTGATCCTGCCGCATTTCGGGGTGGTCGAGGGGCCGTTCCAGATCGTGGCGCTGGAATTCTCGGCTTACCACGCCGGGGAGGTGACGTTCGACCTGGCGCTGGAAAGCGCCGGAGAAGTGACCTTCGCGGCGGTTTAGGGACTATCGAGCGCGTGGCCCCCCTCATCCGGCCCTTTGGGCCACCTTCTCCCCGAGAGGGAGAAGAATAGGAGGGGGGCACCATTCCTCTCCCACTCGGGGAGAGGGTGGATCGGCCATAGGCCGAGACGGGTGAGGGGCCATCATTTAGGCGGGAACAGAAATGACCAATATTCATCGTGGTGAAATCGCCGCCGAGATCGGGGGCGAGGTGCGGGTGCTTTGCCTGACGCTGGGGGCGCTGGCGGAGCTGGAGGCGCGGTTGCAGGCCGGGGATCTGGCCGGGCTGGCGGAGCGGTTTGCGGATGGCAAGGTGTCGGCACGGGACCTGACCGCCATTCTGGGCGCCGGGCTGCGCGGCGGCGGCAATGCCGTCACCGATGACGACCTGGCGCGGATGAGCGTCGAAGGCGGGTTGCGCGGGGCGGCGGAGATCGCAGCACGCTTGCTGCGCGCGACGTTCGGAGAGGCGGCATGAAGGCGTTTCCCTGGACTGATGCAATGCGGTTCGGCCTAGGCGTGCTGCGGCTGCCGCCGGACGCCTTCTGGCGCATGACACCGCGCGAACTGGCGGCGGCCTGGGGCGCTGTGGTGGGCGATCGCGGCGCGCCCTTGGGGCGGGCCGACCTGGACCAGATGATGGAGCGCTTTCCCGATGGCCGGTGAGTTTTTTGGCGACAAAATCCGCGACGAGCTGGGCGATGTCTCGGTGGAGCTCGAACGCATCGGCGACCTTGCCGATGGGGTGTCGCGCTCGATCAGCACCGCCTTTCGCGGGGCGCTGATGGACGGAAAGTCCTTCAAATCGGTGCTGGGCGATATTGCCCGCGCCTTTGCCGATATCGCGCTAAAGGCAGCGATCAAGCCGCTGGGCAATCTGGCCGGCGGATTGGTGGAGAATATCTTCACTGCCACCAATCCGGCTTTGGCAGGCGTGAAACCCTTTGCCAAGGGCGGCGTGATTGCCAGCCCGAGCTATTTTCCGCTGGGCAAGGGGCTGGGGCTGGCCGGGGAGGCCGGGCCCGAGGCGATCATGCCGCTGCAGCGCGGGCCGGACGGGCGATTGGGCGTGGCTGGCGGTGGCGGGGGCGGCGTGCAGGTGACGTTCAACGTAACCGCAAGCGACGCGCGCAGTTTCGCGGCGAGCGAGGCCGAGGTCAGCGCCATGCTGTTGCGCGCGGTGCGGCGGGGGACGCGGGGGATTTGAGAAGACCCCACCTAACCTCCCCCTGAAGGAGGGGGAGGGACCGATCGAGTTTGTTATTGCCCCGGCTTTCCGAACGTAAAGAGCCCTCGGGTCAGGCCCGAGGGTGACGATTTGTGTTTGCGGAGCCGCGGAAGCTTACGAGGACGTCATGGC
>NZ_UZWD01000012.1 GCF_900631955.1 Devosia equisanguinis
CTATCGTATATGGCGAATTGGCACCGGGCTCTCATCCCCCACCCCCAGCCCTCCCCGCAAAGGGGGAGGGAGTTCGGGCGGCGCTTTTGGCAACATCTCACCCAGAACTCGATGCGGCTCCTCCCCCTTGACGGGGGAGGTTGGGAGGGGGTGTGCAACACCCTCAAACCCATATGCGATAGCCCTGCCCTTGAGACGAAAGCGCGACTTGGCGCTTGGTATTGGCATGACGCATCCCATCCACCGTTCCGCCCTCGGCCTCGACCCGAGGGCGGCGTGGTGTGCTTTGCATCTGTCGCGCCAGAACCCCGCCACCGCATTCTAGAGGCGTGATGGCTATATGCGATAGCCCTCCACCCAAGGACTGATGCGACAGCGCTCAGAGTCCAACTCAGTTTGACGTGATTTAATGGCTTTGCAAAAGGCTGACGATTTCGGCCCGGAAAGCCGGGAGCAGCACCTGGTTGCCATGCCCGCTGATATGGTCGCCGTCCATGAAGAGCGGTCCTGTCGCATCATAGACACCGCACGGGTCCTCGGGACAGAGCAGCGGGAACGGGTCCCACAGATGCAGCGCCGGGACGCGCTGCGCGACCATATCGAGCGCTGCGATCATGGGCTGGCGCAGCTCCAGCATGAGACTGCGTGGCACCGTGTCGCCAGCCGCGCAGATCGGATTGGACCTATTGAACCAATCGGCGCAGCGATAGGGCACGGTCATCATGGTGGGTTTGGGCAGGTCCAGGAGGATAATCAGGCCCTTGGACGCCAGCCGCTCGAAATAGGGCAGATTCTGGTCCACCGCGAAACGCAGGCTTTCGGCAAAGCCCTCGCTGGCATTGTAGCCGCGAACGTCTTCAAGGTCGAAATGGAACCATTGATCGACCAGACGGTGCCCCCGAAGTGTCGGGAAAAACACGATATCGCCGGGCTTTGCCTTGGCCTCGATCCCACTCAGGATGTTCTCGACCAGGGCCTGGCAATGGTCGGAGCCGTTGATCGGATAGTAGAGCCGCGCCAGCTGGCAATCATCGATGCCACGGGCCCAAAGCTCCATTTTGAGGTCCTTTGTGGTCCAATGGAGCATGGCCTCATAGGCGCCGAGATGACTGTCGCCCACCGCGAACAAGGTCCGGCCGGCAAAGGTTGGTCCCGTATACTCGCTCGGGCGATCATAGGCATAGGGATACCAGGCCTGCTGGTCTTTGGTGACGCTGAGGGTCAGCGCATCGCGATGCGCGAAAAGCGCTGAATAGGTGAAGAGGGCCAGGGCAATGGAGGCCAGACCGGCGCCGACCACAGCGATATTGAAGAAGCGGAATTGTCTGTGCCCGAGCCGACGGATCGGGGTCTCTAAAAAATGATAGGAGGCAGAGGCCGCCGCAAAACTGAGCGCTATAGCGGCGGCAATCTCCAGCGGCCCATCGATCCCGACCGTCCAGCGGAACAGCACGATCATTGGCCAGTGCCAGAGGTAGAGTGAATAAGAGATACGGCCGATGTAAAGGGCGACAGGCTGGCTCAGCAACGCACCGATCTTGTCCCCCACCGGCCTGTCGCCCGCCACGCCATGCAGGAACAATACCGCCCCGGTCACGGGCACCAATGCCCAAGGGTAGGGAAAGTGTGCGGGATCGGCGTAAAGCGTGGCAAACCCGATCAGGACCAGGCCCGCAATCGCAAGGGCTCCACGCCACCGGCCGGCCATGCGCCAATTGGGGTAGCTGGCATGCAACACCGCCAGCATGACGCCTGAAGCTAGCTCCCACCAGCGGGACGCCAGCAGGTAGTAAGCGGCGCGCGCATCGGCATTGCCCAGATGCCAAGCGTAAACCAGTGACGCTACCGAGGCGATGGCGAGCACTGCGAGGCCCGGCAGAGCCTTCCGGCCCCGCAACACCCAGGGCGCGATGAGGGCAAGGAACATCAAGGGGAAGATCAGGTAAAACTGCTCTTCCACCCCCAATGACCACGTGTGGGTAAATGGGTTGAAATCGCTGCGTGGCGAGAAGTAGCCGTCATCGAACCAGATGAGGGCGAGGTTGCTGAAGCCGAACAGCGCATAGCGGCCTGTGGCATAGACAGCCTGGCTCAGCCAGGATTGCGGCACGAACAGCACGGTCAGCAGGGCCGTGACCGACACGCACAGGATCAATGCCGGGAAAATGCGGAGAAACCGCCGCGCATAAAAGCCGAAAATGAAATCGGCGATGCCCTTGAAGCTGCGATGTAGCAGGGACAACGCCACCACATAGCCGGATATGACGAAAAACACGTCTACGCCGACGAAACCGCCGGGCAGGATGTTGATCTGCAAATGGCAGATCAACACTACCAGCACCGAAACGGCGCGCAAAAAATCTATTTCCGCGACATAGGACCGGGCAGTTTTGAAGGCGGGGGTCGAAATTTCCGGCGCCTCGCGCTTACGCTGCCACGGCCTGTTTCAATCGGCCGACCAGCGAATTGGTGCTGGTGCCGATGATTTCGACCTGGTGGATGGCGCCGATCAGGCTGGTTGGGCCGTCGAGATGCACGGCCTGCAGATAGGGGGAGCGGCCGCCGACCTGGCCTTGCATGCGGCCGACGCGTTCGATCAAGACCGGCATGGTCTTGCCGACACAGGAGGCGTGGAAGGCGGTGGTCTGGGCATTGACCAGTTCCTGCAGCCGATAGAGCCGCTCGGTCTTGACCTCTTCGGCCACCTGGTCGCCGAGGCTGGCGCCGGGCGTGCCGGGGCGGGTCGAATATTTGAACGAATAGGCCGAGGCATAGCCGGTCTCGCGGATGATGCTCAGCGTATCCTCGAAGTCCTGGTCGTTTTCACCGGGAAAGCCGACAATGAAATCGCCTGATAGCGCCATGTCGGGCCGCGCTGCCTTGATCTTGTCGATCAGCGCCAGATATTCGGCTGATGTGTGCTTGCGGTTCATGGCCTTGAGGATGCGATCCGAACCGGACTGCACCGGCAGGTGCAGATAGGGCATGAGCAGCGGCAGGTCGCGATGCGCCGCAATCAATGCGTCGTCCATGTCGCGCGGATGGCTGGTGGTATAGCGCAGCCGCTCGAGCCCGGAAATTTCGGCCAGGAGATAGGCCAGTTCACCCAGGCCCACGGGGCGCCCCGTGGCATCGAGACCATGATAGGCGTTGACGTTCTGGCCGAGCAGGGTGATTTCCTTGACCCCGGCATCGACCAGCCGGCGCGCTTCCTCAAGCACCTGATGCACCGGACGGCTGACCTCGGCGCCGCGCGTATAGGGCACGACGCAGAACGAACAGAATTTGTCGCAGCCTTCCTGCACGGTCAGGAAGGCGGTGAGGCCGCGGGTCAGCGTCACTTCCTTCTTGGCCGCCGGCAGGTGGGCGAACTTGTCTTCCTCGGGGAAATCAGTGTCGATCACAGGCTTTTTAAGACTGGGATGCATGTGGCGCTGGCTTTCGGCGCGCGCCAGCATGTCGGGCAGGCGGTGGTAGGCCTGCGGTCCGAACACCATGTCGACCACCGGGGCGCGGCGGGCGATTTCCTCACCCTCGGCTTGAGCCACGCAGCCGGCCACCCCGATCATCAGATCGCCGCCACTGGCGCGCTTTTCGCTCTGCAATTCCTTGAGCCGCCCAAGCTCGGAAAACACCTTCTCGGAGGCCTTTTCGCGGATATGGCAGGTGTTGAGCAACACGAGATCGGCGTCTTCGATCTCCGTGGTCGGCTCATAGCCTTGCGGCGCCAGCGCATCGGCCATGCGGTCGCTGTCATAGACGTTCATCTGGCACCCATAGGTGCGGATAAACAGCTTCTTGGGGCGGGTCTGGGAGGCGGTTTCTGCGGTGCTCATGGGCGCTCTTTACCAGAGGCGGAAAGCTGTTTCCATGCCTTGCAACTTCATGGGCCGTCGCGTGTTACCCCTCAACGATTGAGTTCACGCCCGATTGCACTGGAGGTTGCGAATGGCGGACAACGCCGCCCCTGAGCGACCTGCCGAGCCGGCGTCCGGCCAGTCCGCCCCTCCAAGGCGCGCCCGGCCCGTTGCCCACTACCTGTTTGCGCTTATCCTCGTCATCCTCCTGCCCGCCTTTGCGGTGGCGCTGATCCTGCTCATGCGCACCAATGACGCGCAGGACCAGGTGGTGCGCGCCCTCACCAATGCCACCGTGCAGGCCATGGGCCATTCGGTCGATCGCGAAATCGCCGGCATGGGCACGACACTGCGCGTGCTCTCCAGCGATTCCGCGCTTTACGAGGGTGATCTAGCCCAGTTTCACGATCGCGGCGTCGAGGCGCTGGCCGGCACCGGCACCTATCTGCTCGCCGTCGATGCCGACATGAACCAGCTGCTCAATACCCGCGTCAGCTATGGCGAGCCGCTGGGCAAAACTTCCGACGACGAAACCGCCACTCTGGCGCGCGAGCGCGGCGTGGCCACGGTATCGAGCCTGTTCTTCGGACAGACGGCGCAATCCTATGTGTTTAATGTCTGGCTGCCGGTGTCCAATGCCGGCTCCACCGTGCTTCTCGCCCTGACGCAGAATGCCGCCAATCTGGTGCCGGCGCTGCAATCGCGGCAAATGCCGGCGGGCTGGCATGCAGCCTTGGTGGATCGCGGCAATACCATCATTGCCGCCACCTCCGAGGCCGGCCTGCGCATCGGAGACATCCTGCCGCTGCGCCGCGAGACCACCACTAATGCCAGCGACTGGACCGAGGAAGTGGTCAACGACCAGCGCGTGGTGACGGCGGAATGGCGCTCCGGCCTCAGCGGCTGGCGCATCGTCGCCTGGGCCTCGGCGGCTCAGGTCAGCCGGCCGCTGGGAGAATCGGTCTTGCAGCTGACGGCCTGGGGCATCGCCATCGCGCTCGTCGCCTCGCTCATCGCTTTCCTCCTCGCCCAGCGCATTCGTCGTTCCGTGCAGGGCCTGCAAAGCGATGCACGACGCCTGGGGCGCGGGGAAATCGTCACCGCCGGGCAATATCCGGTGGCTGAGATTACCGAGATATCAACCACCCTGGCCGAATCCTCGGCGCAATTGCAGGCTGCCGAGCGTGACGTGCGGTTTCTCATGCGCGAGCTTGCGCATCGCTCCAAGAACCAGATGGCCGTCATTGCCGCCATGGCCAAGCAGACCGCCCGCGGCACCACCGATGTACCCACCTATGTGCAGGCGCTGGAGCGCCGCATCATGGGCCTGGCGCGCTCCACCGATCTGTTGTTGGCCCATGGCCGCGCCGGGGTGGAGCTGTCCGATCTGGTCGATCAGCAGCTGGCCCCGTTCCGTCCCGCCGATGGGCGCATCCTCGTAAGCGGACCCACCATCCGCATCAATCCGCAGGGCGCCCAGATCCTAGGCATGGCGCTGCACGAGCTCGCCACCAATGCCACCCGCTACGGCGCAATTGCCGATCCGGGCGGCCAGATCAGGCTGGACTGGCGCATCGCCGACGAGCGGCTGGTGCTGGACTGGCGCGAAACCTTGTCCCAGCCCCTGCCCCCGCCGGGGCGCGCGGGCTTCGGCACCACGGTGCTGCTCTCCATGGTCGGGGGCGCGCTGGGCGCCACGGTGATCCACCACGATCATGCCGACGGGGTGGAATGGACGCTCAGCATTCCCCTCAGCGCGCTCGACCCCGGCTTCGCCGCTGTGCGGCCCGACGAGGACATGGACCAATAATATCTGGCTTTGCGGGGCTTTTTGCCCTATAGAGCCCGCAACCGGCGCCCGGCTTGTCCGATACAGTGCCCGGTTTTCTCGGCCCCACCTGGACGACATCCCGGCTGGGGCGGCCACAATCCTCTTTTGTGAAAGGATCAACCGATGTCGATTACTGCAGAGCGCAAGAGCGAACTGATCAAGGAATACGCAACCAAGGCCAACGACACCGGCTCGCCGGAAGTGCAGGTTGCCATCCTCTCCGAGCGCATTGCCAATCTCACCGAGCACTTCAAGGGCCACAACAAGGATAACCATTCCCGTCGTGGTCTGCTGAAGCTGGTGTCGACGCGTCGTAGCCTCCTCGACTACCTCAAGAAGGTGGACGAAGCCCGCTACAAGACGCTGATCGAAAAGCTCGGCCTGCGCCGCTAAGCGCAAGAAGTTTCCGGCGCGGGAGCATGCCTTCCGCGCCGAACGCCCTTTTGGGGCACGTGTCGGCGCCGGTTTGCGGCGCCCCGCATGAGGCCGGCGGTGCCGGAGCATGGCAGGATTATTGGCGCCTTCCGCCGCGGAGCCGCTTGTTGTCTTGTCCATGTTCTGTCTCGCCAGACAGCAACAGTGCCTGATTTTGAGCCGGTTACGTACATAGGGTGCGGGTCCGGTGCGGGCACACCGGTCGCGTTCGTGGGCCCTTGGCCTCTCCCCGCGTTCCCGCTCGACCGGCAGAATGGAAAGACGAAATCATGTCGATCAAGTTTGATCACCATAAGGTCGAGCTCAACTGGGGCGGCCAGCCCCTGACGCTCGAAACCGGCAAGATCGCCCGCCAGGCCGATGGCGCCGTGCTCGCCACCCTGGGCGAAACCGTCCTGCTCGCCACCGTCGTCAGCGCCAAGTCCGCCAAGCCGGGCCAGGACTTCTTCCCGCTGACCGTGAACTACCAGGAAAAATACTTCGCCGCCGGCAAGATTCCTGGCGGCTATTTCAAGCGCGAAGGCCGTCCGACCGAGAACGAAACCCTGGTTTCGCGCCTCATCGACCGTCCGATCCGCCCGCTCTTCCCCGATGGCTACAAGAACGAGACCCAGGTGGTCGTCACCGTTCTCCAGCATGACATGGAGAACAATCCCGACGTGCTGGCCATGGTCGCCGCCTCTGCCGCGCTGACCATTTCGGGCATTCCCTTCATGGGCCCGATCGGCGCTGCCCGCGTCGGCTATGTCAATGGTGAATATGTGCTGAACCTGCCGGTCGATCGCCGCGCCGACAGCAAGCTCGACCTGGTCATGGCCGGCACGCAGGACGCCGTGCTGATGGTGGAATCGGAAGCCCAGGAGCTCTCCGAAGAGGTGATGCTGGGCGCCGTGATGTTCGGTCACAAGGCCTCGGCCCAGGTGATCGAAGCCATCATCAAGCTGGCAGAACTGGCCGCCAAGGAGCCGCGCGACTTCCAGGCTCCGGACTTCTCGGCTCTCGAGGCCGAAGTGCTGGCCATTGCCGAAGCCGATCTGCGCGCTGCCTACCAGATCACCGAAAAGGCCCAGCGCTATGCTGCGGTCGACGCCGCCAATGCCAAGGTCAAGGAGGCTTTCGCCGCCAAGATCGAAGCCGGAGAGATCTCCAAGGAAGCCCTGGGCGAAGTAGTCCACAATCTCCAGGCCAAGATCGTGCGCTGGAACATCCTGGACACCGGCAGCCGCATCGACGGCCGCGATCTAAAGACCGTGCGTCCGATCCTGGCCGAAGTGGGCGTGCTGCCGCGCACCCATGGTTCTGCCATCTTCACGCGTGGCGAAACCCAGGCGCTCGTGGTTGCCACGCTCGGTACCGGCGAAGACGAGCAGTTCATCGACTCGCTCGAGGGCACCAAGAAGGAAAACTTCCTGCTGCACTACAACTTCCCGCCATATTCCGTCGGTGAAGCCGGCCGCATGGGTTCGCCCGGCCGTCGCGAAATCGGTCACGGCAAGCTCGCCTGGCGCGCCATCAACCCGATCCGCCCGTCGGTCGAAGAGTTCCCCTACACCATCCGCGTGGTCTCCGAGATCACCGAGTCCAACGGCTCCTCCTCGATGGCAACCGTGTGCGGCACCTCGCTGGCGCTGATGGATGCCGGCGTGCCGATGAAGCGTCCGGTGGCCGGTATTGCCATGGGCCTGATCCTGGAAGGCGAAAAGTTCGCCGTTCTCTCCGACATTCTCGGCGACGAAGATCACCTGGGCGACATGGACTTCAAGGTGGCTGGCACCGAAGAAGGCGTCACCAGCCTGCAGATGGATATCAAGATCGCCGGTATCACCGAAGAGATCATGAAGATCGCCCTGGCTCAGGCCAAGGACGGCCGCATCCATATCCTGGGTGAAATGAGCAAGGCTCTGTCGGCCTCGCGTGGCGAAGTGGGCGAGTTCGCGCCCCGCATCGAGACCCTCAAGATCCCCACCGACAAGATCCGTGAAGTGATCGGCACCGGCGGCAAGGTCATCCGTGAGATCGTCGAAAAGACCGGCGCCAAGATCAATATCGAAGATGACGGCACGGTGAAGGTTTCGTCCTCCGACGGTAGCCAGATCGAAGCCGCCATCAAGTGGATCCGCTCGATCACCGACGAGCCCGAGATCGGCGCCATCTATCAGGGCACCGTGGTCAAGACCGCCGATTTCGGCGCCTTCGTCAACTTCTTCGGCGCCAAGGATGGTCTGGTCCACATTTCCCAGCTGGCCGAAGCCCGCGTTGCCAAGACCACCGATGTGGTCAAGGAAGGCGACAAGGTCTGGGTCAAGCTGCTGGGCTTTGACGAGCGCGGCAAGGTTCGCCTCTCCATGAAGGTGCTCGATCAGGCCACCGGCAAGGAAATCGCCAAGGAAGCCAAGGAAGACGCCGCCGAATAAGGCGAGCGCTTCGGCTCACGCGCCAGAGCGTTCGCGTTCTGGTCGATACTGCTCAATCGCCTCCCTTCCCCCTGTGGGGAGGGAGGCGAAAGCATTTAGAGCGGCGTGCACTTTGAAATGTACTCAGGCTCGCCTTGTCGCGCGTGAAAAGCGTATGCCGTGGTCATTTTGTTGGCGGTGCGGCAGCGAGCAGGTAGCGCCTATTCATGCGTCCAGCTGGCGCGCCATTCGCGTTCGAGGACGGCGCGGCGTTTGCCGTAGCGCTCTTCGGTGATGGTGAGGCTGGCGATGCGATCGGTGCGGAAGCTGCGGAAGTCCTGGCGCAACAGGCACCAGGCGGCAATGGTCTGCTTGCCCTCGTAAAAGGCCAGGCCCACCGGCCAGATGGTGCGGCTGGTGGCGCGGCCTTCGACGTCCTCATATTCGATCTGCACCGCCTTTTCCTGCCGCATGGCAAGACGGATATCGCCCAGCACCGCAATGGGGCGGCGCTCGCCCCAGATGGCCACCGGCCAGAGCGCGGTATCGTTGATGCGGTCGCGCAGATCTTCGGGTGAGGCGGTGGCGATCTTGGCCAGCGCATTGCGCGCCGCCACGCTCAGCCCATCATCGGGCTGGGTTTCCACCCAGCGCGCGCCCAGCACCAGGGCCTCGAGCTCTTCAGGCGAGAACATCAGGGGTGGCAGGAAGAAGCCGGGCTTCAGCATATAGCCAACGCCGGCTTCGCCATCGATCGGCGCACCCAGCCCGATAAGGGTCTGGATGTCGCGATAGAGGGTGCGCACCGATACGCCCTGTTCCTCGGCAAGCGCCGCCGCGGTAACCGGGCGGCGATGTCGGCGCAGGGCGTCCATGATCGAAAACAGGCGTTCTGTCTTGTCCAAGCGAACCCATCCATTGCTGTCTCCTGCCATTGGCATGACAGGAGCATTGGCTCTTGGCCTGACAGGCCGCGTCAGCAGCGTGACCCGGCATCCAGCCGGGCTGACGCGTCAGGCGATCTCGATTTCGCACCAATGCCCATAGGGGCGCTCGGGCGAATAGATGACATTGGGGAAATGCGGGTTGTGCACCGCATCGGCCAGCGCCTGATCCTCAAGGCAGAAGCCGGAATGCTTCTTGTAGCTCTTGCCACCGAGCCCGGGCACCGGAATGTCGGTCCAGACGCTGTTATAGACCTGCACGCCCGGGCGATCGCTCCACAGCTTGAGCGTCAGATCCTTGTCCGGCGACACCACCGTGGCGATCGGGTCGGCAGTCCTGCGACCGGTATCGAGCACAAGGCCCATATCGTAATCGACGGGCGCGCCATTGGCGTCACGCATGGTGCGCGGATTGCGCAGATCGTAAATGGTGCCGCGCGAGGGCAGGATGGCGCCGGTGGGGGCGAGATCGTCCCCCAGTTCGGTATAGGCGCTGGAATTGACCTGGATGGTGTGGTCCAGCACCGTGTCGGTGGTGCCGAGATTGAAATATTGGTGCTGCACCAGGCTGATCGGGGTGGCCCGGTCGGTGGTGGCGGTCAATTCGAGCCGCAGGCGATTGCCAAGCAGGCTATAGGTGGCAGCGAAATTGACATTGCCGGGATAGCCCATGGCGCCATCGGGCGAGAAATGGGTAAAGCGCACGGCATTATTGGCATTGTCCACCTGGGCCGACCAGACCTGGCGGCCCAGCCCGTCCTCGCCGCCATGCAGCTGCAGATTGCCGGCATTGGGCGGCAGCTTGTAGGTGGTGCCATCGAGGGTGAAGGACGCGTCCTTGACGCGGTTGGCAACGCGCCCGGCCAGCGAACCGAAATGCGGGCTATGGGCGGGATAGGCGTCAAAGCTGTCAAAGCCGAGCACCACCGAGCGCTCGCCGCCGGCCACTGGGACGCGCCAGTCCCGCACGACCACGCCATAGCCGATGATATCGACGGTGACGCCGCTATCGCTTACCAGCCGGAACTGATCGACCCGCTGTCCGCGAAAGTCGCCGAAGGTTGAAACCGTGATTGCCATTGTCGAGTCCCCTTTTCCCGCTCTGGGGGTGGAGCTCTAGCCTTATTGCCCCCGGCCTGCAACGCTGCACTTGACGTTTGCGCCTTTGGAAACAAGTGTGTCGCCAAACTTGTGCGGTCCGGCAGGGGAAACGGTTTGACCGAAGAGACGATGAAGCGGCGGGCCACGGTTCACGATGTGGCGCGGGCGGCAGGTGTGTCCCTGGCCACGGTCGACCGCGTGCTCAATGCCCGCCCCGGCGTGCGCGCGGCCACGGCCGAAAAGGTTGAGGAGGCCATTGCGCGCATCGGCTTTTCGCGCGACCTCAATGCGTCGCTGATGGCGCGAGCCCGCGATCTCAGCGTCGTGTTCTTCATTCCCGACGGGTCCAACGAGTTCATGGACAGTCTTGCCGAGGCGGTTACCCGCCGATTCGGCCAGGCGCTGGGCGATCGCATTCACCTCGACACCCGCCGCATCAAGCCGCTGGATGGCGCCGGGCTGGCCGAGGGGCTGGACGGACTGGAGGCGCGCCATTGCGACTGCGCCGTTATCGTCGCCAGCGAGGAGCCCGAGGTGATTGCCGCCGTCGACGCTGCCCATCGCCGCGGGATTGCGGTGATGACGCTGGTTTCGGACCTGCCGGGTTCGGCGCGGCGCAATTTCATCGGCATCGACAATGTCGCTGCCGGGCGCACCGCTGCCTCGCTGATGGGGCGGTTTCTCTCCGGCAAGGGCAAGGTGGCGCTGATCGCCGGCTCTTTGCACCTGCGCGACCATGCCGAGCGGCTGGAAGGGTTCCGGGCCGCACTGGGCGCCGAATTCCCCGAGGTCACCATGCTTGGCCCCTTCGAGGGGCATGACGAACGCGACCAGACCGCCGGGATCGTCGGCGCCATTCTCAAGGATAATCCCGACCTTGCCGGGCTCTATAATTTCGGCGCCGGCAATGCCGGGCTGGTGGCGGCGCTGGAACAGTCCGGCCGGGCCCGCAGCCTGCGCGTCATCGCCCACGAATTGACCGAGCCCACCCGCGCCGGCCTGCGCAGCGGCGCCATCGACGTGGTGCTCGATCAGAACCCAGATGGCGAAATCCGTGAAGCCATCGCGGCAGCACGGGCATTGGCGCTGGGCACGGCCCGCAGCGCCGTGACCGATCCGATCGAGATCGGGATTTTCTTGAAGGATAATCTGCGGTGAGCTGCGTCTTCCCTTCTCCCCTTGCGGGAGAGTGGGTGTTCACTTTGAGCGCGTCAGGAGGCGTTGGCGCTTCGGCTCCTGCTGTCCCTCCCCCTTCTACAGGGGGAGGTTAGGTGGGGGTGCTGCAGCTTCAGCAAACTCCCATGAAACCAACGGATTTTCTGATGGTTCAGCACCCCCACCCTCATTCCCTCCCCTCAAGTGGGAGGGAGGCGAAAGAGCCCTGACACTGGTTATCAATGCGCCCAAACTAAACACTTCCCTTAACAGGGGAGGTTGGGTGGGGGTGTGCAACAGGCTCAAACTCTTGTGAGATCGAATTGCCGCGCGAGGGTTGAGGGCGATGATGCCTCGTTCCTTTGTGCCACTCGAGCATAGCTCTCGCGACCTTCTCGCTTAAAATGCCCCGACAGGGGAGATTTTGCGCTTTGGGCGCAGCTCCAAGTTGAAATTCCCGTTTTCCTCGGTCACAATCTGCGCTAAGAAACGCGTCATTCAAAAATTCGGCGCTGCCCCGCAAACGGGGCGAGGGAGGAGTAAGAGATGTTTCTGCCGCAGCCAGATGAGGTACGTGCCTCATGACATTTCTGGGCATTGATATCGGCACTTCCGGCGTCAAGGCGCTGCTGATCGACGCGGCCGGCAAGGCGCTGGGCGAGGCCTCGGCCCCCGCCGTAGAGCCGGTTCGCCCACATCCCGGCTGGTCGGAGCAGAACCCGACCGATTGGTGGACGGCCACGCTCGGCGCCATCGACAAGCTCAAGGCCAGCCATCCCAAGGAATTGGCTGCGGTCAGGGGCATTGGCCTGTCCGGCCACATGCATGGCGCGACGCTGCTCGGCGAAAACGACGCCGTGTTGCGCCCCTGCATCCTCTGGAACGATGGCCGCTCTGCCGCTGAATGCGGCGAAATGGAAGCGGCGCTCCCCACTCTGCGGCAGCTAGCCGGCAATATCGCCATGCCGGGCTTTACCGCGCCGAAAATTGCCTGGGTCAGAAAACACGAGCCAGACATCTACCGCCAGATAAGAAAGGTGCTGCTGCCCAAGGCCTATGTGCGCCTGCTGTTGACCGGCGAGCATGTCGAGGACATGTCTGATGCCGCCGGGACGCTTTGGTTGGACGTGGCCAAGCGCGACTGGTCGGACGAATTGTTGGGCGTGACGGGTTTGACCCGTGACCACATGCCATCACTGGTCGAGGGCTCTGCCGTTTCGGCACAGCTCAAGGATGAATACGTTTCGCGTTGGGGCATGTCTGGCCCGGTCGTCGTGGCCGGTGGCGCCGGCGACAATGCCGCCGCCGCCTGCGGTATCGGCGCGATCCGGCCCGGCGAGGGTTTTGTGTCGCTCGGCACCTCGGGCGTTCTGTTCGTTTCCAACGAAAAATTCAGCCCCAATACCGAAGGCGCGGTGCATGCCTTCTGCCACGCCATTCCTGATACCTGGCACCAGATGGGCGTCATCCTCTCGGCCACGGATTCGCTCAACTGGCTGAGCCGCATCACCGGCAAGAAGCAGGCCGAGCTTTCGGGCGAAGCCGAAGCCCAGTTCAAGGGACCAGGCGAAGCGATCTTCCTGCCCTACCTCTCGGGCGAGCGCACCCCGCACAATAATGCCGGGGCCCGCGGCTCGTTTACTGGCCTCTCCCAGTCCACCGACACGGCGCAACTGGCCCAGGCCGTCATGGAAGGCGTGACCTTCGCCATGCGCGATTGCCAGCGCGTGCTGGCTGATGCCGGCACCTCGATCAATCGCCTGCTGGCGGTGGGCGGTGGTTCCAAGTCCGCACTCTGGCTCAAAATGCTGGCCACCAATCTCGACATGGAAATCGCCCTCCCCGAAGACGGCGATTTCGGCGGCGCGCTGGGCGCGGCTCGGCTCGGCCTCTGTGCCGCAACCGGCGCCAACCCGGCCGACGTCATGTCCATGCCGCCGATCAAGACCACAATCGCGCCCGACAAGACCCTGTCGGGTGCCTATTCCGACCAATATGCGCGCTATCGCGCTCTCTACCCCGCCATCGAGGAGGCACGTTCGTGAGTGATTTTTTTGAAGGTCTGAGCCAGGTCAAGTATGAAGGTCCGGAGAGCCGCAACGCGCTGGCCTATCGTCACTACAACAAGGACGAAGTGGTCGCAGGCAAGCGGATGGAAGACCATATCCGCCCGGCCATCGCCTATTGGCACACTTTTGCGCAGGAAGGCGGCGACCCGTTCGGCGGCCGCACTTTCGATCGTCCCTGGTTCGACAAGGGTCTTGAAGGCGCCAAGCTCAAGGCCGAGGTGGCCTTTGAATTCTTCAACCTGATCGACGTACCCTTCTTCGCCTTCCACGATGTGGACGTGGCCCCCGAAGGCGCAACGCTGGCTGAATCGAACAAGAACCTGCGCGTCATCGGCGATATCATCGCAAGCAAGATGCAGGAAAGCGGCAAGAAGCTGCTCTGGGGCACGGCGAACCTGTTCTCCAACCGCCGCTATATGGCGGGTGCCGCCACCAATCCCGATCCGGAAGTTTTCGCCTATGCCGCCGGCCAGGTGAAGACCGTGCTCGAGCTGACCCATGAACTGGGCGGCGAGAACTATGTGCTCTGGGGCGGCCGCGAGGGCTATGAAACGCTGCTCAACACCAAGATCGGCCAGGAACAGGACCAGATGGCCCGCTTCCTGACCCTGGTGATCGAGCACGCCGAAAAGATCGGCTTCAAGGGCCAGATCCTGATCGAACCCAAGCCGCAGGAACCAAGCAAGCACCAGTACGATTTCGACGTCGCCACTGTTTACGGGTTCCTGCAGAAATACGGTCTCGAAAAGAAGGTGAAGTGCAATATCGAGGTTGGTCACGCCTTCCTCGCTGGTCACTCTTTCGAGCATGAACTGGCTGTTGCCTCCTCGCTTGGCCAGCTTGGCTCAGTCGACGCCAATCGCAACGATCTGCAATCCGGCTGGGACACCGACCACTTCCCCAACAATGCCGGCGAAATGGCCTTGGCCTTCTATTACATCCTCAAGCAGGGTGGCCTCGGCAAGGGCGGCTTCAACTTCGACGCCAAGGTGCGCCGCCAGTCGCTCGACCCCGCCGACCTGCTGCATGGCCATATCCTCGGCCTCGACACGCTGGCGCGCGGCCTCAAGGGCGCCGTGGCTTTGATCGAAGACGGCGAGTTCGACAAGCTGCTCGATGACCGCTATGCCGGTTGGGACAATGGGCTTGGCAAGGACATTCTCGGCGGCAAGCTCAGCCTCGAGGATATCGCCGCCAAGGTTCATGCCGACGGCATCAACCCGCAGCCCAAGTCCGGCCGCCAGGAATATCTGGAAAACCTGGTCAACCGCTTCGTCTGACTTCGCGCCGTCCCGTAAGGGCAAATCGCGCCGGTGGCGCGATTTGAGGCGAGAAGGCCATGAGAGCTGGGCTCGAATGGCTCCAGATTTTCCACACGCAAATTGTCACCCCGGCAGAGGCCGGGGCCCATCCTGAGATCTGGAGATGGATCCCGGCCTTCGCCGGGATGACAGCCGGTGGATGGGGAGAAAGCCCTATTCCGCTACCCGCGCCGGAATGTCGACGACAAAAGCCGTGCCCTTGTCGAGCCGGTCAACCCGCAATGTTGCCCCGAGGTGGTCGATCTCGTGCATCAGCATCTTCATGCCGAAACCCTTGATGGCGCGCGGGTCGAAGTCTTCAGGCACGCCCCCGCCATCGTCGCGGATGGTGAGCTCGATGCCGCCATTCTTCTTGCGCGCGGTGACGGCGATGATGCCGCCCTGATCCGGCCCATAGGCATGCTTTTGCGCATTGGTGACCAGTTCGGAGACGATCAACGCGATCGGGGTGATCAAATCCTCGTCGATCTCGATGGGATCGGCGGATGCGGCGACATGGGCGCGGCTGATATGGTCGAGCTTTTCGCAGATCGAGCCGATGATCTCGCCAATCTCGATGCGCGTATCGATATCGCCATGCTCGATGATGCGCTGGATCTCGACAATGGCCTGGATGCGGCTGAGCGCGCCGATCAGGGCATTGCGGGCAGTTTCATCGGCGAGGCTCGAAAGCTGCATGCGCAGCATGGCCTGGATGAGCGCCAGCGAATTGCGCACCCGATGGGTCATTTCCCGGGCCATGTGATGGGTCCGCTCGGCCTGGTCGCGCAGCGCCTCGGTCTGGGCGTCAAGCTGGTGTTTGAGATCGTGCTGCCGCTCGATGCGGTGGGTCACGTCCACCTGGGTGGCGATGTAATAGAGCAGCTCTCCCCGGTCATCGAGCATGGGTGCCATGTGCAGCTCGTTCCAGAATTTGCTGCCGTCCCTGCGGTAATTGAGGATTTCCTGGCTGATCGTCTCTTGCTTCTTGATCGCCTGCCGCAGCGCCTCGCGGTCTTCGGCCCTTGTCTCGGGCCCCTGCAGGAACCGGCAATTGCGGCCCAACACCTCGTCCTCGCTATAGCCGGTGAGCTTGAGGAAGGCATTGTTGACAAAGACGAGCGGACAATCAGGCTCGAAGGGATCGGCAATGACGATAGGAACGGCGCTGGATTCGACTGCGTGCACGAAGGGCTGCAGACGCATCTTGGACCGGACATTCTTCCAGTAGCTGATTTCGCGGATTTGGTGGTCCAAAGGGGCACACTCTTTCTGGTCTGCGCAGCGTGCGCAGATCTTGCTTGCAGTTACTCGCTTGCAGATCAGGAACGATCTCTCAAGCCGTCACCGCATCACATTTCTCACAACAACGTTCGAAGCGGCGTTTTTGTCGCATAGGGAGGAGCCAGCATGCCCCAAATCACCAATCCGATTCTGCCCGGATTCAATCCGGACCCGTCCATTCTGCGCGTGGGTGACGATTATTACATCGCCACCTCAACCTTCGAATGGTTCCCGGGCGTGCAGATCCATCACTCACGGGACCTGGCCAATTGGGATCTGGTGACGCGCCCGCTCAACCGCGCCAGCCAGCTCGACATGCGCGGCGATCCCGATAGCTGCGGCGTCTGGGCCCCCTGCCTGACCCATGACGGCGAGCGTTTCTGGCTGGTCTATACCGATGTGAAGCGCAAGGATGGCTCGTTCAAGGACGCGCATAATTACATCGTCTGGGCCGACACGATCGAGGGGCCCTGGTCGGACCCGATCTATGCCAATTCCTCGGGTTTTGATCCCAGCCTGTTCCATGACGACGACGGCAGAAAGTGGTTCGTCAACATGGCCTGGGACCATCGCGTCAGGCCGCTGCTGTTCGCCGGCATCATGCTGCAGGAATTCGATCCCGTTGCGGGCAAGTTGGTCGGCCCGATTAACAATATCTATCAGGGCACCGATCTGAAACTGGTCGAAGGTCCCCATCTTTATAAGCGGAACGGCTGGTATTATCTGCTCACCGCCGAAGGCGGCACGGCCTATGACCATGCCTGCACCTTTGCCCGCTCGCGCACCATCGATGGGCAATATGAAACCCATCCCGACAAGCACATCCTGACCAGTAAGGACACCCCGCTCGCCGCCATCCAGCGCGCTGGCCATGGCGATATTGTCGAAACGCCCGAGGGCAAGACCTATCTGGTGCATCTCGGCGGTCGCCCAACCACGCAGGAACGGCGCTGCGTGCTGGGTCGCGAAACCTCGATTCAGGAGGCCTATTGGGGCGAGGATGACTGGCTTTATATCAAGAACGGCCCGGTGCCCTCGCTGCATGTCGAGGTGCCGGGCACGCGCGACGAGGAAAAATACTGGGCCGAGCAGCTTTATACGTTCGAAAACGGGCTACACAAGGATTTCCAGTGGCTGCGCACGCCCGAAACCGAGCGCATCTTCAAGACCGAAAACGGCAAGCTGACGCTGTTCGGCCGCGAATCCCCCGGCTCCTGGTTCGAGCAGGCGCTGGTGGCGCGCCGGCAGACCCATTTTTCCTATGACGCGGAAACCCTTGTCGATTTCAAGCCGACCGACGAGCGCACCTTTGCCGGCCTCACCGCCTATTACAGCCGCTACAACTTTTTCTATCTCACTGTCGGAGCGCATTCCGATGGGCAGCGCGAATTGCTGATCATGGCCTCGGAAATGAGCTGGCCCGATGGCAAGCTGCGCTTCCCGGCCGCCCCGGTGCAGATCCCGCCCGAAGGCAAGGTCAAGCTGGCGCTGACCATTCGCGGCCGGAAGCTGCAGTTCTTCTACGCCATGGAAGGCGAGGACCTGCAGCCCATCGGCCCGGTGCTCGATGCGAGCCTGCTCTCGGACGAATGCGGCGGCCACCAGGCCCATGGCAGCTTCACCGGCGCCTTTGTCGGCGTCGCGGCCAGTGACCTCAACGGTACGGCGAGCCCGGCGCATTTCGACTATTTCATCTATCGTCCGCAGCATGATGCTTCGGACCGATACGAGGTCTAGGAGCCTCAAAGGGCCTCACGCCAGGACATCGGGCGACCCCACAGAGTGCAACCCTCGGCGGCATGCCGAGGGGGTTTTCGTATGGAGCTCGAGGAAGCAGCGACTGGAGCCCCGCGGGGCTCGCAGGTCACAGCGCAAACTGGGGTGACGAAATCTGGCCGCCCTTCGAGCATTGCCCCCTCGTGTCGAGCAGAAAAACTGACCTCTGCGATCAATTTTGTCTGTCCGCACGGTTCAAGCTTGCATCGCGCGCTTAAAAGTCTATTTTAGAAGCGTTCTAATCGCAAACGACGCGGGATTTCCCATGTTCATCCAGACCGAAGCCACGCCCAATCCGGCGACCCTCAAGTTCCTGCCGGGACGCGATGTGCTCGAGGGTGAACCGCGCGATTTCCGCTCGCCCGAGGCGGCAGCCGCTTCGCCGCTGGCCACCGGCCTGTTCGGCATTTCCGGCGTCACCGGCGTCTTCCTGGGCTCCGATTTCATCTCGGTGACCAAGGACGACACCAATTGGGCCCATATCAAGCCGGCCATTTTGGGCGTGATCATGGATCATTTCCTTTCCGGCAAGCCGGTGATCGCCGACGCCGGCGCCTCGACCACCGTCTTTGACGAGGTTGAAGAATTCTTCGAGGCCGAAGACAAGGAAATGGTCGAGGTCATCAAGGAATTGCTCGCCACCCGCGTGCGACCGGCCGTCGCCATGGATGGCGGCGATATCATCTTCAAGGGTTTCAAGGAGGGCACCGTGTTCCTCCATATGCAGGGTGCCTGCTCGGGCTGCCCCTCCTCGACCGCCACGCTCAAGAACGGCATCGAGAACCTGCTCCGCCACTTCGTTCCGGGCGTCGAGGCCGTCCAGCAGGTCTAAGCGCCTTCTGCCCTTTTCAGTTCTGCAGCAAGCCAGGGCCCGATGAGCAATCATCGGGCTCTCGTTTATTGTGGGTCAGCCAAAAAAGAGATGGACGATCAGGAGGATGGCAAGGCCGGACAGCCCAATGACGAGCAGTCCCAGCGCTATCCGCGCATAAGGGCTGCGCCAGAGCGGCACCGCGCCGGCAGACCGGGTGGAAAGAGTCGGATCGGCGGCCCTTTGCATGTCGGCGGGGCTGAAGGGGTTGAGGCGATGGCGGGTCAAGAGGCGCAGATTGCGCAGCATCAGCGCGGCCACCAGCATCATGGCGCCGGCCACGGCCAAGACCAGGAACAGCACCATAAAGGGCGACACGACGGGCACGCTGCCGCCAACCGCCAGGGCCGGAGCCTCCATGCTCGCGCCTTTCGCAAATCAGGATGGGGAAGGCTAGGCCGCGCTCACGCCGATGTCACCCCCTGAATTGGCGGGTTGGGGACAGTTGCGCATTGCCGCACCGGTCGGGTGGGGCTAGCATCCTTTTTGCAGGCACCCCACATCAGGAGTGTCGGCAGACGTGATCCCGTCAAGCCGGGAGACGGCTTTGCGGATCCATCGCGTCGATGCCAAACGACCGAAAGGAAGAAAAAGCCATGACCTTACGCGTTTCGGGAAAGAATATGGATGTCGGCGATGCACTGCGCGGCAAGGCGCAGGACCATTTCGCCTCCGTTGTCGGAAAGTATTTCGATGGCGGCTATGACGGACACCTGACCCTGACACCGGATGGCATCGGCTTCCGCGCCGACTGTGTGGTGCATCTCGATTCTGGCGCGACGCTGCAAGCCAGCGCCCAGGGCGGCGATGCCACCTCGGCTTATGAAGTGATGGCCCTTAATATCGAAAAGCGCCTGCGCCGCTACAATCGCAAGCTCAAGTCGCATCGGCGCGGCGCCAACGGTGCCGATGGCGATGGCCAGCTGGCGCAATATACGGTTTTTGGCTCCAGCGAGGCGCTGGACGAACTGGACGAGGACTATGCGCCCCCGGTGATTGCAGAGACCACCAAAAGCCTGCGTGAGCTCAGTGTCGAGGAGGCCGTGATGGAGCTCGATCTCACCGGTGCCCAGGTTGTGATGTTCCGCCACGCTGGACATGGCGGCCTTAATGTGGTTTACCGCCGCTCCGATGGAAATATTGGCTGGATCGATCCAGCCTTGGGGGCCAATTGACACCCGCCCTCTCCTACGTCCTAGCTGAGTAAATCCTAAGGCAGACTTATGGAATTGGCCGAAATCCTGGCGAAGCACGCCGTGCTTTTCTGCACGGACGTGACCACAAAGCGCCAGCTGTTTGAAGTTCTTGCACAAAAGGCAGCCGAAACCACCGGCTTGCCGCGTGCCGATATTCTCGATGCGCTCACCAGCCGCGAGGAAATCGGTTCGACTGGATTGGGGAACGGCATTGCCATTCCCCATGGCAAGATGGGCGGGCTCAAGGGGGTGACCGCCGTGTTCGCCCGCCTCGAGACCGCGATCGACTTCGATTCGGTCGATGACCAGCCGGTCGACCTGGTGATGATGCTGCTGGCCCCGGTGGGGTCGGGCGCCGATCACCTCAAGGCGCTGTCCCGCGTGGCGCGCCTCCTGCGCACCGAGTCGATTGTCGATCAGTTGCGTTCGACCGAAGATCCGGCCGAGCTCTACGCCATTCTGGCGAGCCCGGTCGAAGACACCGTCGCCGCCTGATCAGGGCGCCATAGACACAGAACCCCCGGATGCCCAAGGCGTCCGGGGGTTCGTGTATCCGGGGTACGGCGAAAGTCGATCAGTGCAGCGTGGCGAGGCCCAGGCTCTGGTCGCCCAGCCAGTCGTTCACCGCATCGGCGCTGTCCGAGACCATGAGCGGGGTGCCATCGGCGGACATCACCAGCTGATACTCACCATTCGCGTCGAATTCGGTGTCCTGGATCATGCCGGACAGCATGAGGCCGGAGACCGGCTTTACATAAGCCACGGCGCTGCCGCCCAGCGCGGCGAATTCTGCACGCGTCAACGCCTTGAGCGGATGCTCATCGGGGGTCACGCTTTCGGGATTGCGTCTATCCATCATTTTTCAGCCCTTTCCTGAACGTCCTCACAATGAGCGAATGTCAATATGATGGGCGAATCTCGGCGCCTTGGGGCGCTCAAGAGTAACAACGAGCATGCCATGCCCTAAAGTTGCATCTTTCACTTCCATGCCATCGGCAAGCAGAAAACTGCGCTGGAACTGGCGGGCGGCAATCCCGCGATGCAGATAGTCGCGTCCTGGCTCATCCTTCTGCCGGCCGCGCACCATGAGCTGGTTGTCTTCGGCAACGACCTCGAGATCACCCGGCGCAAATCCGGCTACCGCAATGGAGATGAGGAAGCGTTCGGTGCCGTCTTCAGTGATGCTCCGCTCGATATTGTAGGGCGGATAGCCATCGGCAGACCGCGCCAGGCGGTCTATGCGCTCCTCGAAACTGTCGAAGCCGAGGAGAAACGGCGCTGAGAACACAGAAATACGCGACATAACCATGCGTCCTTGATGAGCAAGCAACGACTGATTGCTTCCAACCCGCAAAGACTGGCATTGGAAACACGGTCCAGATATGGGTCAGACGCCTATCCGGTTCAAGACCGGATACGCGCCATGCCCGAGGGACATTCATGCACAAGACCGTTGCCGTCATCACGCCCGCCTACAAGGCCCAGGACACCCTGGCGACCACCGTGCAGAGCGTCCTGGACCAGACCCATTCCGAATGGGAGCACTGGATCATCGCCGATGACGGCTTCGACTATGCCGCTTTTCTCGAGGAACGCGGATTAGGCGATCCGCGCCAGCGCTTCGTCGGCAGTGGCGGGATCGGCCGCGGCGCCTCAAATGCCCGCAATGTCGCGCTGGAGCAGCTGAAAACACCCTATGCCGCCATTCTCGATGCCGACGACCGGCTGAAACCGCAAAAGCTGGAGCGGGCGGTGGCGGCGCTGGACGAACACGGCATCGTCACCACTGCGCTCGATGTCATGACCATGGATTTCGCCCATCTGCGCTTTGTCGGCGCGGGTGCCGATCGGGTGCTCAGCCCCGGTGACCACAAATGGGTGAGCCTTTCCATGGATTCGATGATTGTCTGGGATCGGCGGCGCGGCGACGGGCGCTATGACCCGACCATGAGCAATATGACCGATCTCGAGTTCCTGTTGCAGCTCTATCGCACCATCCCGACCAGCATGCATTTGGGCACGCCGCTGCACGACTATATCAAGCGCGATGGCTCGATGAGCAATGGCAAGGATGTGGCCGCGGGCATGATCGCCTCGAAACGCGAGATCGTGCGGCGGCTGCAATCGGGTCATTATGGGCTGCGCTCGAGCGATGTCGCTGGCCTACTGGGCTTTCTCGACGTGTCGCTGGCCGCCGAGGCCGAATATGGCGCGGCGCTGGCAGCGCAGCCGGGTCTGCTGTTTGAAGATCATATCGAGCCAAAACTTCTGACCGCGCGGCGGCCATGAAAAAGGGCGACCAGAAGGTCGCCCTGTTCGCCCGATGGGCCGGTCGCGCTTAGAGCGCGTAGAGGGTCACATTGGAGCCTTCGAGGTCGCCATCGATACCAATGATCTGGTCGATGGAATAACCCTGCTGCTCGATATTGCGCTGCAGATAGCGGTTGTTCTTGATCAGCTGCTGCAGCGAAGCGGTGTCAACGTCGATGGCCAGCGACTTGGCCTGGGTCGGGTTGACCTTCAGCACGGTGGCCGAGCTCGCATTGTTCAGCGCGTCGAAGGACACATTGGCATCGAACGGGCTGGCATAAGCGGCAGTGGCACCGGTGGCAATCACGGCGGCGAGGGCAAGAGTCTTGGTGAAACGCATTTTAGTCTCCTTGAAATTTCTGGGTTCGCATCGTGTCGAACTCGGGGAGAAATACGCACAACACCCCCGGCCAGTTCCATTAACGTTCGGAAAGACTGAACAACGATCTGTGACCACGACGTTGAAACTATTCAATGCGTAATTTCGTAGGGACGCGCCTCTTGCCTTCCCTCGTCATTCCCCCTATAGAGCCGACTTCTCCGGACCGCCCGGCCAAAAGGCATGCCGTGGCGGTTCTTGAATGCGATGGGCCTCAATCCATCCAGACTAATCTAAAGGACCCGCAAAATGCCCAAGATGAAGACCAAGTCCGGTGCCAAGAAGCGTTTCAGCTTCACCGCAACCGGCAAGGTGAAGGCCGGCGTTGCCGGCAAGCGCCACCGCCTGATCAGCCACAATGCCAAGTACATCCGCACCAACCGCGGCACCAAGATCCTGTCCAAGGGCGACGAGGGTCTGGTGAAGTGGTACATGCCGTACAACCGCTAAGCTGGAAGGACAAAGATAAATGGCACGCGTTAAACGTGGCGTAACCGCCCACGCTCGTCACAAGAAGGTCTTGAAGGCCGCCGAGGGCTATTATGGCCGTCGTAAATCCACGATCCGCATCGCCAAGCAGGCCGTCGAAAAGGCCGGCCAGTACGCGTATCGCGATCGTCGCGTCAAGAAGCGCAACTTCCGCGCCCTGTGGATCCAGCGCATCAACGCCGCCGTGCGCGATCACGGCCTGACCTACGGCCGATTTATCGACGGCCTCAGCAAGGCTGAGGTTGCCGTCGACCGCAAGGTGCTGAGCGATCTCGCGATCACCCAGCCCGAAGCGTTCGCCGCCCTGGTCGTCAAGGCCAAGGCAGCGCTGGCGTATCTGGAAAGCGTGGACTCCGTTACCCACGCCCGCGTCACCGCTTAAGCACCCCCAGCTCCGCTGAGGTCGAAATTGCGCCTTGCGCCGCCCGAAAGGGCCGGCGCGGGGCGTTTTTGTTTGGCGGCGGTTCAAGGCGGCTCAGACATCTCCATTCGTGGTCATTGCCCGGCTTGACCGGGCAATCCACAGGATGCCCCGGCATCGCCTGGACCACAAGGTCAAGCCGGGTGGTGACGGAGTGGCAAGATACCGCTAGTAACCGCACTGTCGCCGTGCCAACACCCGCTGACTCCGTCCACCCAAAATGCTCTAACCGCGCCACACTGTCCGAGTTGAGAACCACGATGTCGCTACAAGCCCAGATCGAAACCCTGCGCAACGAATTGTCCGCCGCCATTGCCAGTGCCGACAATGAAGCCGCGCTCGATGCGGTGCGTGTTTCGGCCCTTGGCAAGAAGGGCTCGGTTTCCGCCCTGCTGGCGACTTTGGGCGCGATGGCAGCTGAAGACCGCAAATCGGCCGGTCCCGCCATCAATGGCCTCAAGACCGAGATCGCGGCGCTGATCGAGGCGCGCAGCACCGAGCTCAAGTGCGCGGCGCTCGAAGCCCGGCTCAAGGCCGAGACTGTCGATGTCACCCTGCCGCTGCCCCCTGCTCCGACCGCGCGCGGCCGCATTCATCCGATTTCGCAGACCATCGACGAAATCACCGCCATCTTCTCGGATATGGGTTTTTCCATCGCCGAAGGGCCCGATATCGAAACCGACTATTACAATTTCACCGCGCTGAACTTCCCCGAGGGACACCCGGCGCGCGAAATGCACGACACGTTCTTCATGAAGCCCGGCCCGGACGGGGTGAAGAAGGTGCTGCGCACGCATACCTCGCCGGTGCAGATGCGCGTCATGCAAAAGACCAACGAAAAGCCGGCCGCGTCCTACCTGACGCCCGCGATGGACCCGCCGATCCGCGTGGTCATGCCCGGCCGCACCTATCGCAATGACAGTGACCAGACCCATACCCCGATGTTCCATCAGGTCGAGGGGCTGGTCATCGACAAGTCGAGCCATATCGGCCAGCTGCGGTGGGTCTTGGAAGAGTTTTTGAAGGCCTTCTTCGAAGTGCCCAGCGTCACCCTGCGCTTCCGCCCCAGCTTCTTCCCCTTCACCGAACCCAGCATGGAAGTGGACGTGCAATGCGACCGCTCCGGCTCGGAAGTGAAGATCGGCGAGGGCAATGACTGGCTCGAAATCCTCGGTTGCGGCATGGTGCATCCGAACGTCATCCGCAATGCAGGTCTCGACCCTGATGTCTATCAGGGGTTTGCCTGGGGCATCGGCATCGACCGCATCGCCATGCTGAAATACGGCATGCCCGACCTGCGCGCCTTCTTCGATGCCGACCAGCGCTGGATCGAGCATTACGGCTTCCGCCCACTCGACCTGCCGACGCTGTTTGGGGGGCTCAGCAGCTAAGATGCCGACGCTGCTGCAGTGGAAGGGATATCGTTTCTTCTTCTATTCGGCCGACGGCTGGGAACCGCCGCATGTCCATGTTGTAAAGGACGGACGAGAAGCCAAAATATGGCTGCGCGACCTCAACATTGCGGTCAACCTTGGCTTCCCAGCGCGTGATCTCAACGAGATCATCGGTGCAGTTCGTGAGCATAGAAACGCATTCTTGGAGGCTTGGAATGACTACTTTGGTGCTTGAAATCGAAGATAGCCGTCCGATCGAAGCACAGTGCGACGACAGCGAACTCCATGTTCGCCTGGCCGACGGGCGCACCGTCTCGACGCCGCTTTGGTGGTATCCTCGCCTGGCGGCGGCCTCACAAACGGCCCGATCCGACATCGAACTCCTGCCGATGGGTTTACACTGGCCTCTAATCGACGAAGATATATCCATCGCCAGCATGCTGCGTGGTGAAAAGGCGCCGGGAGCGACGGCGCCTTGACGTCACAATCCGCCACCACCCAGCCCGTCCGCTTCAGCTTCGGCGACAGCCCCGCGCTGGCCGATAGCCTGCTGGCGCTGGTCCTTGCCGGCAAGAAAACGGCGACCTGCGGGGCGCTGCGCGATTTCGGCGGCGATAACGAACCGCTGCCACAGGTGGGGCGCCGGGACATCGTGCTCAATGGCGCGGGCGAGGAGGCCTGCGTGATCGAGACGCTGAGCGTCGAAACCATGGCGTTTGACGCCATTCCCGCCAGTTTCACCGATCGGGAAGGCGAGGGGCCCTATGCCGAATGGCGCGCCGGGCACGAGGCCTATTTCGCCCGCAATGGCGGCTTTTCGCCGGACATGGACATTGTATGCGAGACGTTCCGGCTCGTGACCGTGCTGCCGGCCGGGCGCGAGGTCTACAACAAGGTGGCTACGCCCATCTTTGTCGTTACCGATATCGAATCGGACGGGCCGACGCCGCTGCACAATTCCATGCTGAGCTTTGCCTCTGTCGCCATCACGGCCGACGGCACGCGCCATGGCGAATTCGAAGCCGTGCTGACGCCCCGCGCCGACCGCAGCCAGAACCAGATGACCATGGATTGGTGGGCGACGCAGCCCGAAGCCTGGAAAGCGGCGACATCAGGCGCGGAAGACCCGGCGATCGTCATGCCGCGTTTTGCCGACTGGGTGGACAGCCTGCCCGGCCCAAAGGTCTTTGTCGCTGCGCCGATGATCTTTGACGGGCTGTGGATGGATCATTACCTGGACGAATTCGCCTGTACCCGCGTCCTCAGCGGCCCGTTCAAGGGCCGCCAGATTTTTCGCGGCGGCGGCATCTGCCTTTATACCATGGCGGGCACGCTGCGCGGTGCACCCTATCTCGATTGGGGCATGAGCAAGCTGCCATCCGAATTCTATGGCCACATCGCCCATACCCATAAAGCCGTGGACGATGCTCGCGGCTTCGCCAATGTCCTCGTTGAACTGTTCAAACTCTCCTCCGCCCTGCCGCCCATCACGGGCAGCAAGAGTGACTTCCGCTAAGGTCCAAAAACATGAAATTCACCCTCGACTGGCTCAAGGAACATCTGGAGACCACTGCCTCCGCCGATGAGATCGGCAAGGCCCTGACCATGATCGGTCTTGAGGTCGAAGGCATTGAAAGCCAGGGCAAGGCGCTGGAGAAATTCGTGGTCGCGCATGTGGTTGAGGCCAAGCCGCATCCCAATTCCGACCACCTCAATATCTGCAAGGTCGATGCCGGCACCGGCGAGCTCATCGACGTGGTCTGCGGCGCGCCCAATTGCCGGACGGGCCTCAAGAGCGTCTTTGCGGCGCCGGGCACCTATATTCCGGGCAAGGATTTCGAGCTGAAGGGTGGCGTGGTCATTCGCGGCGCGCCGTCCAATGGCATGCTGTGTTCGGCCGCCGAACTCGAACTCTCCAACGATCATGACGGCATTATCGAGCTGCCCGAGGATGCGCCAATCGGGGAAAAATATGTCGACTATGCCGGGATCAATGGCGTGGTCTTCGATATTTCCATCACCCCCAATCGCGGTGACGCCACCGGCGTCTATGGCGTGGCGCGCGATCTCGCCGCCTTCGGCCTCGGCACGCTGAAAAAGACCGATATGTCGCCGGTGCCCTCCAAGGGGCCAAGCCCGATCCCGGCCTTGCCGCATCAGTTTGCCGAAGGCGAACCCAAGGCGATCCGCAAATTTGCCGGCCGTTACTTCCGCGGCATCAAGAATGGCCCGTCGCCGGACTGGCTGCAGGCGCGGCTGCGCGCCGTGGGGCTGCGCCCCATCAACACCGTGGTCGACATCACCAATCTGGTCTCGCTCGGCTGGGGCCGGCCGCTGCACGCCTATGACGCAGACAAGGTCGAGGGGCAGATGGTGTTGCGCAATGCGCGCGACGAGGCTTTCGATGCGCTCGATAACAAGGTCTATACGCTCGACCAGACCATGACCGTCATTGCCGACGACAAGGGCCCGCTCTGCCTTGGCGGCATTATGGGCGGCATCCGCTCGGGCGTCACCGACGAAACCATCAATGTATTCATGGAATGCGCGAGCTGGGATGCCAATCTCATTGCCCAGGCCGGCCGCAAGACCGGCATTGTCTCCGACGCCCGCTATCGTCTCGAGCGCAATGTCGATCCGGCGCTGACCGAGCCCGGTCTTGAATTGGCCACGCGCCTGATGCTGGAGCTGGTGGGCGGCGAAGCCATGGAGCCTGTGGTCTCGGGCGAGGACGTTTTCGCCAATACCGTGGTCGACTTCCCACTGGCCGAGGTCAAGCGCCTCACCGGCCTTGAGGTCTCGTCCAGCGACATCGAGGCCATTTTGGCCCGCCTCGGCTTCGTTGCCGAAGGCTCGGGCGATGTGCGCAGCGTAAAAGTGCCATCCTGGCGCCCCGACGTGACGCAAAAAGCCGATCTCGTCGAGGAGGTCATGCGCATGGTCGGTGTCGACAATGTACCGGTCGAGCCGCTGCCGCGCCTCAACCACGTGGCCCAGCGCATGCTGACCACCATCCAGAACCGCCGCCGCATCGCCCGCCGGGCGCTGGCCGCGCGCGGTCTCGACGAGGTGGTCACCTGGTCGTTCATCGCCCATGCCGCAGCCGTTCAGTTCGGCGGCGGCAGCGAGGATCGGCAGCTCGCCAATGCCATCGCCTCGGACATGACCGACATGCGCCCCTCGCTTTTGCCGGGCCTCCTCGCGGGCGCGCGCCGCAATGCCAATCGCGGTTTTGCCGACGTCGCCCTGTTCGAAGTGGGGCAGATTTTCCTCTCCGACAAGCCTGAGGGCCAGCACACCTATGCCTCGGGCGTGCGCACCGGCACGGCCAAGCTCGACGGGGCGGGACGCCACTGGTCCGGCAAGGCCGAGGCGGTCAGTGTCTGGGACGCCAAGGCCGACCTCGCGGCCGTGCTCGATGCGCTCGGCGTCGATATCGACAAGGTGCAGGTGCTGCCCGAAGCCGCCAGCTGGAGCCATCCGGGCCGCGGCGGCCGCATCGCGCTCGGCCCCAAGGTAACGCTGGGCTGGTTCGGCGAACTGCATCCGGCTTTGGCCGCCGAGCTCGACATCGACGGGCCGGTCGCTGCCTTCGAGATCGACCTCGATGCCCTGCCGGAAGCGCGCAAGAAGGCGACCAAGACCAAGCCGGCCATCGCGCTCAGCCCTTTCCAGCCGGTATCCCGCGATTTCGCCTTCGTCATGGATCGGGGCGTGACCGCCGCAGCAATCCTCAAGGCCGCCAAGGGTGCCGACAAGGCGCTGATCAAGGATGTCGGTATTTTCGACGTCTTCGAAGGCGCCCATGTCGGGGAAGGCAAGAAGTCGGTCGCCATCGAGGTGACGCTGCAGCCCAAGGACAAGACCCTGACCGACGAGGAGATCGAAAAGGTCTCCGCGGCGGTCGTGGCAGCAGTGACCAAGACCACCGGCGGCGAACTGCGTCGCTAAGCCCAAAACCTCGTCGCTGCAACGGGATGTGGCGGCGAAGGTTTCTCAACCCGCGCCCAGATTCAGCCGGTAGCTCAGGGCTTCGGCGATATGGGGGCGGGCCACTTTTTCCGAACCCGCAAGATCGGCCAGGGTGCGGGCCACCTTGAGCACCCGGTGATAGGCGCGCGCCGAAAGGTTGAACCTTTCGGCCGCCTGCATCAGCAGGTTGCGGCTGTCGAAATCCGGCTCGATCAGCTTTTCCACCAGCGCCGTCGGCGCCGCGGCATTGGTGAGGATTTCCGGATGCCCCGCCGCCTCGTAACGCTGGCGCTGTCGCTCGCGGGCCGCCGCCACCCGCGCCGCCACGCTGACCGATGCTTCGGCTTCGCCTGCGGGGGCAATCATCTCGGCCGCCGACAGGGCAGGGACGTCGATGCGGATATCGATGCGATCGAGAAAGGGCCCCGAGACGCGCGCCTGATAGTCGGCGGCGCAGGCCACGCCGCGCTTGCAGGTATGGCCAGGGGTGCCCGCCAATCCGCATTTGCACGGGTTCATCGCCGCTACCAATTGAAAACGGCTCGGATAGGAGACCCGCGCATTGGCGCGCGCGATGACGGTTTCGCCGCTTTCGAGCGGCTGCCGCAGGCTGTCGAGCACGCCGGGCGAAAACTCAGGCAATTCGTCGAGAAACAGCACGCCGTTATGCGCCAGGCTCGCTTCGCCCGGCCGCACCCGGAGCCCGCCCCCGACCAGCGCCGCCATGGAGGCCGAATGGTGCGGCGCGCGAAATGGCCGCCGGTCGGACAGGGCACCGCCGGAAAGCTCGCCAGCGATCGACTGGATCATCGACACATCGAGCAGTTCGCGCGGGGAGAGCGGTGGCAGGATGGAGGGCAGGCGCGCCGCCAGCATGGATTTGCCTGATCCCGGAGGGCCGATCATCAGCAGATTATGATTGCCGGCGGCGGCGATCTCCAAAGCCCGGCGGGCAATGGCCTGGCCCCGCACATCGGCCAGATCGGGCAGGTCGCCCGGCGCCGCTGTCAGCTTGCGGGGCTGCGGCCGCGCCTGCAGCTGATGACCGGTCAAATGATTGGCCAGCGCCAGAAGACTGTCGGCGGCAATGATGTCGATATCCTCGCCCGCCCAGGCCGCTTCCGGCCCGCTCGCTGCCGGGCAGATCATGCCCAGCCCCCGGGCCTGTGCGGCAATGGCCGCCGGCAGCACCCCGCCGACATGGGCCAGCCGGCCATCGAGGCCGAGCTCGCCCAAAGCCATGAAACTGTCGAGCGCATCCTGGGGAATGGCGCCCAGCGCGCCCATCAGCGCCAGGGCGAGGGGCAGATCGTAATGGCTGCCTTCCTTGGGCAGGTCGGCCGGCGCCAGATTGATGGTGATGCGCTTGGGTGGCAGGCCCAGGCCAGAGGCGGCAAGGGCCGCGCGCACCCGCTCGCCGCTTTCGCGCACCGCCTTATCGGGCAATCCGACCAGGATGAAGCCGGGAAAACCCGGCGCAATCTGCGCCTGGACATCGACCGGCACCGCTTCGATGCCCTGAAATGCTATCGTCGCAACACGGGTCACCATGTCGATCTTCGCCCCCAGCAAGAGCACAAACTAGCAGAGCCAGACAAGGTTAACAAGAACGTAAAGCGAACAGATCATGTCGTGTTAACCATGCGCACCGCCACAATAGTTAACCTAAACTTGTCTTAACCTGTCTATGTTGAATCAAAGGCTCATTGTAGTCCTCTGATACCGAGCTTTTTGCCCATGGCGATTGCCCTTCCCCGCTCCGTCTCCGCCATTGTTCGTGGCGCCGTTCTGAGCCTGGCCCTCGCGGCTTTGGCCGCCTGCGCCAGTGGCGGGGGTCTTTATGGCGCCATACCCGGCGACAATCGCCCCCATGCCAAGGTCGACCGCGCCCGCACCATGCCCATCCAGGGCATCGACGTGGCCCGCTATCAGGAGAATGTCGATTTCGCCAAGGCGCGCGGCGCCGGCATCCATTTCGTCTTCATGAAGGCAACCGAGGGGAAAGACTATGTCGATCCCGATTTCCAGCGGAACTGGGTTCGCGCCCGTGACGCCGGCATGCCGCGCGGCGCCTACCACTTCATGACCTGGTGCTCGCTGGCCTCCGAGCAGGCGGCCTGGTTCACCCAGAACGTGCCGGCCGATCCCAGTGCCCTGCCGCCGGTGCTCGATCTCGAATGGAACAACCATTCGAGCTGCAAGGCCAAGCCGTCCAAGGCCGATGCGCTGGAAAAGATCCGGCTGATGCTTGAGGTCATGGAGCGCCATACCGGCAAGCTGCCGATCATCTATACCGACATGAATTTCCACCGCGATATTCTGGCCGGCGAATATTTCCCCAATACTTTCTGGCTGCGCTCGACTGCCGCCGAACCGCATGAGCGCTACGAAAACCGCCCCTGGACCTTCTGGCAATATACCCAGACCGGGGTCGTGCCGGGCGTGCGCGGCGAAGTGGACCGTAACGTCTTCTACGGCAACCAGAGCGACTGGCTGATGTTCCTGTCCACCGGCTGCGATCCGCGGGCCATTGCCGCCCTGGCGCCAACCGGCCGCTGCGCCTTCGCAAAATAGCTGCAGCGAGCGCTTGCCTGCCATATTAAAGCCCAGCAAAGACGAGTATCCAGCCGACGGCACAATGGATTATTGTGCCGTCGCGCTATGGCTCTGGGAGATATTTCGAGATGACGATTTTTGATGGCTTCGTGCTGGACGGCCTGGGCCTGACGCTGCTTGTGCTGGGCCTGTTGTTCGTATTGGTGCTGTTCGCCGGCGCCAAGACCATTCCGCAGGGCTATAACTATACTGTGGAACGCTTCGGCAAATATACGCGCACCCTCAAGCCCGGCCTCAATATCATTGTCCCGTTCATCGACACGATCGGCAAGAAGATCAATGTCATGGAGCAGGTGCTCGACGTTCCGCACCAGGAAGTCATCACCCGCGACAACGCCTCGATCACCGCGAACGGCGTCACCTTCTATCAGGTGCTCGACGCTGCCGCGGCGGCCTATGAAGTCGCCAATCTCGAAAACGCCGTCCTTAACCTCACCATGACCAATATCCGTACGGTCATGGGCTCGATGGATCTCGACGAGCTGTTGAGCCATCGCGACGAAATCAACGAGCGCCTGCTGCGCGTCGTCGACACCGCCGTCTCGCCCTGGGGCATCAAGATCACCCGCATCGAGATCAAGGACATCGATCCGCCCAAGGATCTGGTGGAGTCCATGGGCCGGCAGATGAAGGCGGAACGCGAGAAGCGCGCCACTATTCTCGAAGCCGAAGGCCGCCGCCAGGCCGCCATTCTCAAGGCCGAAGGCGAAAAGCAGGCCCAGGTGCTTGAAGCCGAGGGCCGCAAGGAAGCCGCCTTCCGCGACGCCGAAGCGCGCGAACGCGCCGCCGAGGCTGAAGCCAAGGCGACCCAGCTGGTGTCGGACGCTATTGCCTCGGGCAATGTGCAGGCGATCAACTATTTCGTCGCCAACAACTATATCAAGGCGCTCGAAGGCATTGCCACCTCGCCCAACCAGAAGCTGTTGATGCTGCCGGTCGAGGCCTCCAGCGTCATCGGCGCCATTGGCGGTATCGCCGAGATCGCGCGCGAGACCTTTGGCGGTGAAAAGCCGACGAATCCAGCGGCGCGCTCCACCAGCCGTCCGCCCAGCGCCGGCTTTTCGGCCGGCCCCAGCAGCGACGCCTGATAGCGGGAGCCCGACATGACCCTGGTCGAGTTCATTGGTGCCAATATCTCCTGGAGCTGGATCATCGGCGGGCTGGTGCTTTTGGCGCTCGAACTGGTGGTCCCCGGCGGCTATCTGCTCTGGATGGGCATTGCCGGGGTGCTGACCGGTCTCATCGTCATGGTCCAGCCGCTGGCCTGGCCGCTGCAATGGCTGATCTTCGGCACATTGTCGCTGGTCAGCATCCTCATCTGGGTGCGCTGGCAGCGGCGGCGACAGACCAGCACCGACAACCCTTTCCTCAACCGCCGCGCCGAAAGCTATGTCGGAGTGGAAGGGGTGTTGGACCAGCCGATCTCTGGCGGCTTCGGGCGCCTGGCGCTGGGCGACAGTATCTGGCGTATTTCCGGGCCCGATCTGCCGGTGGGCCAAAGGGTGCGCATCGTGGCGGCGGAGGGCGCCGTGCTCAAGGTCGAGCCGGTTGCCTGATGGCGCATAAACGGCAAGCAGCAAGGTTTCATTAACCATAAGCTGAAAGGATCGGCCCAAAGGCCCTGAGGGGTCATGGGCCGGTATCTTCATGATTCTGCCGGCATCAGTGGCGGAGCATGGCGTGGCCGGAAGGCTGTTCAATTCCCTTTTTGTCGCTGTGATGGCCGGTTCCGCCCTGGCCACGCCGGCGCTTGCCGATCCGCTGGCGAACCTCAAGGAAGAGCGCCTGCGCCCCGGCGTCTATCCTGCCGCTCCGGTGCCGCTCGAATTCGCCGTCCCGGCCGAACCGGGCCACCCGCCTTTCGATATCGACTGGTCGGTGGGGCTGCGGGGCACCTTCACGCAGACCAATGTCGGCGAAACCTTCGTCACCACCCTCAATCCGCAATTCACCGCCACCCATGATGGCCGTCGTGCCGATGTGGTTGTGAATGGCAGTGCCGAAATCGCCAAGCCCGGTGGCGGGCGCGACGCCGACATTACCGGGCTCAATCTCGGCTTTTCGGTCACCGCGCCGCTCGACAGTCTCACCAGCTTCACTGCCAATGGCGCCATAGGCATGACCCAGGAACTGGCCGGCACCCCGGGCCTGGCCGGGGGCGTGGTCGTGCCGCCCGAGATCACCACCGGCACGCTGGGCGCCGGGCTGACGCGGCAATTCGGGCTCTTCAATGTCGGGCTCAATGCCGGCGCCGTGCGCACCCTCTACGGCCCCACCCTGCGCAGCGATACCGGGCTGACCAACAACGATACGCAAAACACCTGGACCACCAATTCCAGCCTGCGCGTCGGCTATCAGATCACCCCGATCTTCGAGATTTACGGGCAGGGCGGCATCAGCCGCACGCTGTTCGACCTGCCGGGCACCGGCACCACCATCTATCGCAATGCGACCGAGCGCACGGTGCGCGGCGGCATTGCCGGGCAATGGAACGAGGTGCTGTCGGCCAGCGCTGCCGTGGGCGTGGGCGACTATGACTTCGACAATGCCGCGCTCGCCGATATCCGCACCGAGCTCTACGAGGCCAATCTGACCTTCCGGCCCGATCCGACATTGGCGCTGTCGGCGGGTCTGTCGACCACGATCACCCCGCCGGGGGCCGACAGCACCGGCACGGCCCGCATTACCCATGCGGCCACCGCCAATATCGACTATACGGTCAATAGCTGGCTGCGGCTGCGCGCCTCTGCCGACTGGAGCCGCGCCCTCACCGCCGGCAGCGGCGAGACGGAAAATCGCTGGGGCGTTTCGGCCGGCGCCGATTACCGCATCAATTCGCACACCGCGCTCTCGGCCGATTATGCTTTCGCCAAGCGCGACAATTCCACTACCGGCCTGCTGGACAGCCACAGGGTCAGCCTCGGCGTGACCGTGCAGAGGTAGGACCGCGTGACGTCATCTCGGCGAAGTCTGGGGTGACAGCTGGTGAGAGAGGCGACAGGAATTTGTCGGCCGACTCAAGCGAAGCCTGAAGCGTAGGGCGCTCTAGATTATTTCAAACTGAGTTAGACTTTGGGCCCTTTCGCCTCCTTGCCCATTGAGGGGAAGGAATGAGGGTGGGGGGTCCATCAGTGGATCACTGAACCACCCCCACCCCGGCGTCATCATCCAAATCTCTCCGCTGGAGAGATTTGCCCTTCGGGACAGTTCAGAGCCCTCAAGGGGGAGGGGGTGCCGGAGCGCATCAGCCGGCGCGTAAAACGCTCTTAGAGCTGGTCTTCGAGATCGAGCTTGCGCAATTCGCGCACGAAGCCGGGACGGATGTCGTCGCGCTCCAGCGCATAAACCACATTGGCGGTCAAAAAGCCGATCTTGGAGCCGCAGTCGAAGCTCTGGCCGCGATATTTGACGCCGGTGAAGCGCTGGTTGTGCATCAGCGTCTGCATGGCATCGGTCAGCTGGATTTCCCCGCCGGCACCGCGCGGCTGGTCAGCCAGGAGTGAAAACAGCTCTGGCTGCAGAATATAACGGCCGGAGATGATGAGGTTGGAGGGGGCCTCTTCGCGTTTGGGCTTTTCGACCATGCCGGTAATGGGAAAACCGCTATCGGGGCCATCACCGCGCGCCACCACGCCATAGGAGGAGATTTCGCTTTCCGGCACCTCTTCGACGGCGATCACATTGCCGCCGCGCTCTTCATAGGCATCCATCATCTGCTTGAGCACGCCGGGCTCGCCCTTGAACAGCATGTCGGGCAGCAGCAGGGCAAAGGGATTGTCGCCCACGATATCGCGGGCGCACCAGACGGCGTGGCCCAGGCCCAGCGGCTCCTGCTGGCGGGTAAAGGAGGTGCGGCCGGCCGAGGGCAGGTCCTTGCGCAATTCCTCCAGCGCCTGGTTCTTGCCGCGGGTTTCGAGCGTGGTTTCCAGCTCGAACTGGCGATCGAAGTGGTCCTCGATAACGCCCTTGTTGCGGCCGGTGACGAAAACGAAGTGCTCGATGCCGGCTTCGCGCGCCTCGTCCACCGCATATTGAATCAGTGGACGATCCACCACCGTCAGCATTTCCTTTGGCATTGCCTTGGTGGCGGGCAGGAAACGGGTGCCAAGCCCGGCAACGGGAAAGACGGCGGTACGGACGCGTTTGGACACGGATCAATTCTCCCTGGTGGCCATTTCGTTGATGTAAAGCTAAATCAATATCTCCAACATATCGTTGCCAGGAATTTGCATTTCTACCGAGTTGGAGAGTTCGATGGCGGTCCTGGTTACCGGCGGTGCGGGATATATTGGCAGCCATATGGTGCTGGAACTGGCCGATCGGGGCGAAGAGGTCGTGGTTCTCGACAACCTGGTGACCGGCTTCGACTGGGCCATTGATGGCCGTGCCAATTTCGTTGCCGGCGATGCCGGCAATGTGGATTTCGTGCTGGCGCTGATCAAGAGCCACGACATCAAGGAAATCGTGCATTTCGCCGGCTCGATCGTGGTGCCGGAATCGGTGACCAATCCGCTCAAATATTACGCCAACAATACCGCCACCTCGCGCAATCTGATCGAAGCAGCGGTGAAAGGCGGGGTCAGGCACTTCATCTTTTCCTCCACCGCCGCCGTCTACGGCATGACCGGTCTGGCGCCGGTGGTCGAGACCACGCCGCTCAATCCCATGTCGCCCTATGGGCGGTCCAAGCTGATGACCGAGTGGATGCTGGCCGATGTCGCTGCCGCCCATCCCATGACCTATGGCGTCTTGCGCTACTTCAACGTCGCGGGCGCCGATCCGCAGAAGCGCTCCGGCCAGTCGACGCCGCAGGCGACGCATCTGATCAAGGTGGCCTGCCAGACCGCGCTCGGCCAGCGCGACAAGATGGACATTTTCGGCACCGATTACGAAACGCCCGATGGCACCTGCGTGCGCGACTATATCCACGTCACCGACCTGATTGCCGCCCATGGCCTGCTGCTCAATCACCTGCGCAAGGGCGGGGACAGCACCACGCTCAATTGCGCCTATGGCCGCGGCTATTCGGTGCGCGAAGTGGTCGAGACCGTGCGCGAGGTTTCGGGTGTGCATCTGCGCGCCGATGAGGGGCCGCGCCGGGCAGGGGACCCGGCCTCGATCACCGCCACCGGCGAAAAGGTGCGCAAGCTGCTCGGCTGGGTGCCCCAGCATGACGACCTCAAGGAAATCGTCGAAACCGCCTATGCCTGGGAACGGCATTTGATGACCCGCAATCGCTAGGAGCGATGAGCATGAGTCTTCGCGGCGTCCTGATGTTTCTGTTACTGATGGCGACGCCGGTCGCGGCGCAGCCGGTCGACAGCTTTTCCGACTTCCTGGCCGGCCTTAAGGAGGAAGCCCGGGGGCAGGGCATCAGCCCAGCCAGCTACGACACGCTGACCAAGGGGCTGACGCCCGATCCGCGCGTGCCCAATCTGGTCGAGACCCAGCCCGAATTCACCACCCCGATCTGGGACTATCTCGACGCCCGCGTTTCGGCATCGCGCATCGAGCGCGGCAAGACGGCTTTGGGGCGCAATAGCGACCTCTTTGCCCGGATCGGCGGCCAGTATGGGGTCGATCCCTATATATTAGGCGCTATCTGGGGCATCGAGACCGATTATGGCGGCGTCTTGGGCAATGACAGCCTCATTCGCCCCATCGTGCGCTCGCTGGCGACCGTCGCCTGGCAGCGGCGCACCCGCTTTACCGAGGACAAGATGGATTTCTTCGCTGCCTTGCTTCTTGCGGAAGCCAATGGCGGAGTGTCACCGCTCGGCTCCTGGGCCGGGGCCATCGGGCATCTGCAGGTCAATCCCGCCAATGTGGTCGCCCATGGCACCGATGGGGATGGCGACGGGCGGCTGGACCTTCACAATTCGCTGGCCGACGCCCTGGCCACCAGCGGCGTCTTTCTGCGCAAGCTGGGCTATCAGCCGGGGCTCGACTGGGGTTTTGAGGTGTCGGTCCCTCCGGGCTTCGATTATCTCCTCGCCACCCGCGACCAATTGCGGCCATTGCGCTTCTTTGCAGAACGCGGCGTGACGCGGGTGTCCGGGCGACAATTCGCCGATCTCGATATCCCCGTCTTCCTCTATGTGCCCGCCGGCAAGGACGGGCCGAAATTCCTGATGACCGGCAACTACCTGGTGCTCAAGGGCTACAACTTCTCCGACAGCTATGCGCTGGCCGTGGCCCATCTGACGGATCGACTCAAGGGCGGCGGCGCTTTCGTGGCGCCCTGGCCGCGCCAGGCAACGCTACCCAATCTGGCGCAGCGGCAGAGTATTCAGCAGGCGCTCAAGCAGCTGGGTTATTATGACGGCCTCGTCGATGGCCGCATCGGCCCGGTCAGCCAGGCTGCCTATGCGCGCTTCCAGGCGGCCCAGGGGCAGGCGGCCGACGGGTTCATCACCCGCGCCAGCTATGAGGCGCTGATGGCGGCGAGCCGGTAAAGCAAAGGCGAGCGCCTTGGCCCGGTTGCCCGGGTTCTGGTAGAAGCGGACGAGAAGATCGGACGGATGCAATGAAGCGGTTTTTCCTGCTGCTGATGATGGCGATGCTGGTGACGCTCGACGTGTCGGCGGCCTATGCCCAGACGCAGGACCGTATTCTCGTGGCCCAGGAACAGCGCCGCCGCACCCTGTTCGACCTGCTCTTCGGCGAGGAGCCCAAGCAGGCGCCACCGCCGCAGCAACAGCAGACCCAGCCGCGCCAGCAGGCGCCCACCGCAGCCTTGCCGCCGCCCAAGCCGCAGGTGGAAAAAGCTCCCAATGCTACAAGACTCGCCGTCTTCGGCGATTCCATGGCGGTCGATCTCAGCCGGGCGCTGGAGCGCTTTTATGCCGAAGACGCCAATCTCGTGGTGATCGGGCAGGGGGTCAGCTCATCGGGCTTCGTGCGCGACGATTATTTCGACTGGAACAAGACGGTAGCAGACCAGATCGCCGCCGACAGTTTCGACGTGGCGGTGGTTGTTATCGGCGTCAATGACCGGCAGGAGATCAAGGTCAACGGCCAGACTTTTCCGGCGCTGAGCGAAAGCTGGACCACGGCCTACCAGGCGCGGCTCAATACGTTTTTGAGCCAGCTCCGGGCCGCCCGCAAACCGGTGATCTGGGTGGGGCTGCCGCCCATGTCGCGCAGCGAATATTCTACCGCCATGAGCCAGATCAGCGCGCTACAGAAAATGGCGGCCTTTTCGGGCGGGGTGGAGTTTTTGGACATCTATGACCGCTTCATCGGCGAGGACGGCAAATATTCGTCCTATGGCCCCGACGTGAACGGGCAGAATGCCCGCATGCGCAAGGATGACGGCATCCATTTCTCGGCCGCCGGCGCCGACAAGCTCGCCTTCTATATCAGCCAGTCGCTGCGCAATATCTACCGCGGCGGCACCGTGACCATGGCCGTGGCCGATCCCCTGGCCGGCACCGATGCCGCCGCCATGCTGCGCCCGCCCTATCAGGGCCTGGGCCAGGTGCGGCTGCTGGAAGTGGCCGGCGCGGTCATGCCGCTGAGCCGCGCACCGCAGCGGGCGGCCGATCTGATCACCGCCAATTCCGCCCCCGCCGCCGCCCCGGCCTTCAGCCTCGAACAGCTCATGCAGGCGCCGATCGGCCGGGTCGACGCCTTCGGCGTGGGAATCGACCCCAATGCTCCAGCTGTTCAGAATGCGGGTGGGCGATAGGCTCAGCCACCGAGCAGGCCGCTGGCCTTGATGCCGTCGAAGACGAATTGCACCGCCAGCGCCGCCAGCAGAATACCGACCACGCGCGACACCACCGACAGGCCGGTCAGCCCCAGCAGTTTCTGGATCGGAATGGCGATCAGCAGCGTCAGCCAGGCCAAAGCCAGAATGACGACGATGGCGGCCAGCACCAGCCAGAATTCGAGATCGGTTTGAGCGCCGGTGGTCAGCAGAATCACCGCGCTGATGGCGCCCGGTCCCGCCATCAGCGGCATGGCCAGCGGAAAGACGGAGATATCGTGGCTGCGGCGAGCCTCCATCTCTTCCTCATCGGTGGTGCCGGTGCCGCCGGAATGGCGCGCGAACACCATGTCGATGGCGATAAGCAGCAACAGCACGCCGCCCGCCGTGCGCAGCGCCGCGATGGTGATCCCGAAGACGTCGAGGATGAGATTGCCCAGAACGGCGAAGAACAGGAGGATGGCCAGCGCCACCAGCACGCCGCGCGTGGCGAACTGCCGCCGCTGCGCCGGCGTATTATCCTTGGTCAGCGCCGCAAAGATGAAGGCGATATCGGCAACGCCCACGGTGGCGAACAAGGTGGCGAATGCGACAAGGAATGTGTTCATGTTCGTCCCCGGACCCAAAGCCAAGGACTAGGGCATTTGCTCCGCCGCGCCAAGCGCAGTGAGCACTATTGCATCGCCAGCGCCCGGCTATCCGGTTCGCCTCGGGACCTAGATCAATTCAAACCGAGGTGGATGCTGGGCGCGATGAAGCTGCATCAACCAGAACGTGAAACGCTCTAAAGAATGGATCACCCGGTCAAGCCGGGTGATGACGATAAGGCGGCAACCGGCGCACAACGCCATAGAAAGGCTGGCGAGACTGCCCCTCAGCCGCGCCGCTTTTCGATGGCGTTCCAGATCATGACGGCGATGTCGGGGCCGCCGAAGCGTTTGATTTCGCGGATGCCGGTGGGGGAGGTGACGTTGATCTCGGTGAGGTAGTCGCCGATCACGTCGATGCCGACGAAGATCATGTCGCGCTCTTTGAGGGCCGGGCCGATGGCGGCACAGATTTCACGCTCGCGCGCCGTCAGTTCCGAGAGTTCGGGACGGCCGCCGACATGCATGTTGGAGCGCGCCTCGCCGTCGGCGGGGATGCGGTTAAGCCCGGCCACCGGTTCGCCGTCGATGATGATGATCCGCTTGTCGCCCTTGCGCACGTCGGGCAGGTATTTCTGGATCATGAAGGGTTCGCGGTAATTGCTCTCGAACAATTCCAGGAGGCTGGCGAGATTGTGGTCGCCCTCCTGGATGAAGAACACGCCGGCGCCGCCATTGCCGTAGAGTGGCTTGACGATGATGTTGCCATGCTCCTTGCGAAAGGCATGGATCTCGGCGCGGTCGCGGGTCACCAAGGTCGGCGGCATCAGTTCGGGGAAATCGGTGACCAGGATCTTTTCGGGCGCATTGCGCACCGCGGCCGGCGGATTGACCACCAGCGTCTTGGGGTGCAGGCGCTCGAGGATATGGGTGATGGTGATGTAGTTCATGTCGAAGGGCGGATCCTGGCGCATGAGGATCACGTCCTGAGTGGAGAGATCGACGCGGCGCGCCTCGCCCAGGGTGAAATGCTCGCCCTTTGGCTGATCCACGACCGTGATCGGCTGGCACAGGGCACTCACCGTGTGGCCACGCAACGCCAGGCTGTCGGGTGTGTAATGCAGCAGCTCGTGGCCGCGCGCCTGTGCCTCCAGCATCATGGCGAAGGTGGAGTCGCCCTTGGGGTTGATGGTGGCGACATGGTCCATCTGGACGGCGACTTTGAGGCTCATGGCAATACTCAGAAGGCGGGAAAGGCATTGATGAGATGGCGCGGCCAGCGCCCGCGCGCAAGAAAAATCACATCGAAGCGGAAATCCTTGCCCGATTCGGCGGGGTGCCGCGCCAGCCAATATTGGGCGGCGCGCACGATGCGCTCGCGATTGACGGCCTTGAACGCCTCTTCCTCCGCATCGCCGCGGCTGCGCATTTTCACTTCGACGAAGATGATGGTGCCGGAGCGCTCGGCCACGAGGTCGATCTCGCCCATCGGCGTCTTGAAGCGGCGGTCGCGAATGCGGTGCAGGCTGGCTTGCAGGTAGAGCGCCGCCAGCGCCTCGCCGCGCTGACCAGAACGTTGGGCGGCGATGCGGCGATCAGCCTTGGGCCTTGAGGGCGAGCGCGGCATCATAGACCTCCTTGCGCTTGAGCCCGAAACGGGCGGCGATGGCATCGACGGCGGCGCGCAGCGGCTGGTCGGCCATCTCGGTGGCCAAAGCCGCCTGCCAGTCAGCTTCAGCCGGGGCGCTGGGGGCCTCGGCACCAGCAACGACGATCACCGCCTCGCCCTTGGTTTCCTCTTCGGCGAATGACGCGGCGAGGTCGGCAAGGGACCCGCGCCGTGTGCGCTCGAAGCGCTTGGTCAGCTCCAGCGAAACGGCGGCGGCGCGAGAGCCGAAAACATCGGCCATGGCCGCGAGCGTATCGGCGAGCCGGCGCGGCGATTCGTAGAAGACCATGGTTTCACGTGAATCCTTGAGCCGAGATAGCGCATTGGCGCGTGCGCCGGCCTTGGGCGGCAGGAAACCATGAAAGACAAAGGCATCGGTGGGCAGGCCAGCGACCACCAAAGCCGAGAGCAGGGCCGATGCGCCGGGAATGGGAAAGACCGGAAGATTGGCCTCCGCCAGCGCGCGAATCAGCGGAAAGCCTGGATCGGAGAGCAGGGGGGTGCCGGCATCCGAGATCAGGGCAATGGCTTCGCCGCCTGCGATGCGGGCCACGATAGAGGCGGCCTTGTCGCGCTCATTGTGCTCGTGCAGGGCCTGGCGCCGCCCCTTGATGCCATAGTGATCGAGCAGGCGCGCCGAGGTGCGGGTATCCTCGCAGAGGACAGCATCGGCCGAGGCCAGGGTTTCGAGCGCCCGCAGGGTAATGTCGCGCAGATTGCCGATGGGCGTCGCCACCACATAGAGTCCCGCCGCGAGGGGCGGCGCGCTGAACTTGGTGCCGGCGATGAAATAATCTCTGGTTTCGGCACTCATGCGGCAGACTTCCCGGTAACTTTGACTTTTGATTAACCATATCGCGTGAGCTTGGTTAACCCAATGTGAGCATTTCGGGCGAAACGATGCTGAGGCTATGGCGACGGCAGGTCTGGACACGCGGGCTGGTGGCTTTCGGGCTTGCCGCCCTTCTCGCCTCCTGTTCACCCGGCGAATGGCAATTCGGTTCGCGCACCCTCTCCTTTCCCGCTCCCCAGGGCGGCGGCAATGGCGGCCCGAGCGGCATGCCCATCCCGACCAGCACCAATGCCGCGGCCGACCGGTTCGGGCGCGGTCCGGTGCCGGTTACGCTGTTGCTGCCGCTGACCGGCGAGCCCGGCATGGTCCAAATCGGCACTTCGCTCGCCAATGCCTCGCGCCTCGCCATCGCCTTTATCGACGCCAATCCCAATATCGGCGAGAACATCACCATTACCCTGCGCGATAGCGGCACTTCTGTCGCCGGCGCTACCCATGCCGCCAATGCGGCGGTGGCGGAGGGGGCCAAGCTGATTCTGGGGCCGCTGCAGGCCGAGCAGGTGAGCGCCGCCGGGGCGGTGGCGCGGGCCTCGGGCGTGCCGCTGATCGGCTTTTCCAACACCGTTTCGTCGGCCGGACCCGGCATCTACCTGCTCTCGGTCACCCCTGACATGGAAATGAAGCGCGCCGTCTCCTATCTGCGCGCCCAGGGCCGGCGCGGGCTGGCCGGGGCCTTTCCGACGACGCCCTATGGCGAAGCCCAGGCGCTGGCCTTCCGCCAGCAGGCGACCGCCTCCGGCGCCCCACCCAATGCGGTCTATATGTATTCCTCGCCCAGCGAGATTGCCGGAATCGTGGCGCAGGCCAAGCCGCTGATCGATCGCGGCATGATCGACACGCTGTTCCTGCCCGAGCGCAGTGCCGCCCCGGCCTTCGGGCAGGCCCTGGCCCAGGCGGGGGTAACGCCGGATCTGCTGCAACTGGCTGGTTCGGCCGAATGGGCGGGCGATCCGGCGATCCTGGCCTCACCGGGCCTGCGAGGGGCCATTTATCCGGCGGTGGACGAGGCCGGGCTCAATGCCATCACCCCGGACTATCAGGCCCGATTCGGTGGGCGGCCACATCCGCTGGCAACCCTGGCCTATACGGCGACGATTCTCGCCAATGTGAATACGCTGTCGCTGGCCACGCCGCCCTATAATCCCAGCCTGATGACCAATCCCACCGGCTTCAATGGCCGCGATGGCCTGTTCCGCTTCGGCACCGATGGCCGCTCGGAATATGCGCTGGCGATCAAGCAGATCGGACCAAGCGGGGTGGTAACAGTCGAAGGGCCGAAGCTCTAGGCCGCCAAGTCGGCCACTACGGCGTCGAGCACCGGAAAGCCTTTTTCGGTGACGCGGATATTGCCGTTGGGCAGGGTCTCGACGAAGCCATAACCCTTGAGGGCGTCGATCTGCTTTTCGGTGATGCCGCGGCCCGACAGCGCCATAAAGCGGCTGGGGGAAATGCCTTCCTTGAGCCGGAGGCCCATGACCAGGAATTCATCGCCCTGTTCTTCCCAGGTGAGGATATCGTCAGTGACCATGCCATGGCCGTTCTGGTTGACGCGGGACAGCCAGTCGAACGGCATTTTTTCGGTGGCGGTGGCGTGGCGCTGGTGGTTGATGACCAGTCGTCCATGGGCACCCGGGCCGATGCCGGCATATTCGCCATAGCGCCAGTAAAGCATGTTGTGCCGGCTTTCCTGGCCGGGCACCGCATGGTTGGAAATCTCATAGGCCGGCATGCCTGCTTGCGCGGTCAGTTCCTGCGTTATCTCGTAGAAATCGGCCGCCAGGTCCTCGTTGGGCATCTTCAGCTTGCCGGCATTGAACAGGTCGAAATAGCGCGTGCCCTGTTCGATGGTCAGCTGGTAGAGGCTGATATGGCCGCGCGCCATCCACAAGGCTTCCTTGAGCTCGTCTTCCCAATCTTCCAGCGTCTGGCCGGGGCGGGCATAGATGAGATCAAAGCTCGAGCGATCGAATATCGATTGGGCGATGCGCACGGCGGCGATGGCCTCGTCCACGCTGTGGCGGCGGCCCAGCTCGGCCAGCGGCTTTTCGCGCAGCGACTGAACCCCCAGCGACACCCGATTGATCCCGGCGGTGCGGAAGCCGCGGAAGCGGTCGACCTCGACGCTGGTCGGGTTGGCCTCCAGCGTGATCTCGGCATTGTTGGCCACCTGCCATTTGCTGGCGATGACGTCGAGAATCGTGCCGACGGCCCTGGGGCTCATCAGCGAGGGCGTGCCGCCGCCGAAAAACACCGACTGCACCAGCCGGCCCGGCGACAGCGCCGCCATATAGGAAATTTCGCGAATATAGCCCTCGACGAAAGCATCCTCGTCAAAGGCGCCGCGATGCACGTGGGAATTAAAGTCGCAATAGGGGCATTTGGCGGCGCAGAAGGGCCAATGCACATAGACGCCGAAGAGGTCGTTGGGATTGGTCATGGGCAAGCCCCGCTTTCTGGCTCCCTCCCCCCTTGAGGGGGAGGGTTGGGGTGGGGGGTGGTTCAGTGATCCACTGATGGACCCCCTCCCTCGGTCCCTC
>NZ_UZWD01000031.1 GCF_900631955.1 Devosia equisanguinis
CCCCACCCCGGCCCTCCCCCTCAAGGGGGGAGGGAGCGATAGAGCTGCATCATCCAGAACGTGAAAAGCTCCAGGGCGAGGTTTTTGTAGCGACCCATCACATTACGGGCCGGCGGGGTTGCCCAGGCCGTTCCGCCCCAATCCCGATCACAATTTTCTCAGCCGCAACTGCCTGCGGAACCCATCGCAATTTGTCTCGTTGAATGGGCACGTCGACTGCTGAAGCAGCGACACCGGAATTGGGGGAAAGCCAACAGAGCCTCCCCCTTCGAAGGGTGGATGGACGTAAAGGTTGACGCTCCTTTACGGCCGCCCCGCTGGGCGCGAAACCTCGGTTTCGCGCCCTTCTTTTTGTGCTGCGCAAATGCGGCCCAACTCTCCTCCGAGTCCATCATCGTTAGCGCCGTGTGAACGGCAATCGACTGAGTATGTTTACTGTCTGTTTATTGCGCTGTTTTCTGTGATGAAACGGAATCAGTACTGTTTCGTATTTTTCCTATGCGACCATTCCGGCGCAGAAGGAGAAGGAACGATGAAACGTACACACGCTACATTTATGTCCCTCGTCTTGCTTTCGGGGGTATCTCTGCCAGCCTATGCAGATAGTCTGCTCGGCATTATCGGCAGCGGGGATAGCAACTCACTCATCACAGTGGGATCGGGCGATGCGTCTGATTCCGGCCTCGTGAATATTGGTCTGGGTGGCCAGAACCAGGTGCTCGATGTCCAGGTGGGCAGCGGCAACCAGCCTCTCGCCAATGCCACCGTTGGAAGTGGTGGGGATAATGGCCTCGTCAATGCCAATGTCGGCCTGCTCGACCGCAATGTGACTGTCGATGCCCAGGTGGGCGGCGACAGTCTCGCCAATGTCGACGTCAATATCGGCGGTGGCGGCAACAATGGCGGTGGCGGCAATAATGGCGGAAATAACGGTGGCGGCGGAAATAACGGCGGCAACGGTGGGAATGGCGGCAACGGTGGCAATGGCGGTAACGGCGGCAACAATGGTGGCGGCAACGGCGTCGCTATCAGCGGTTCAGGTGGCGTCAGCGGCAGCAATTGCGTGGCGACGCCTGCCTCCCAGATTGAACGCCTGATCCAGTCCACCCGCATCGACGGCTCGTGGCAGCGCGCCAGCAATGTCGCCATCCGTCGCGTCGATATCTGCCCGGAAGTGCAGACCTGGCTGGCTGCGGCGCTCTCCAATAGCGGGCTCGGTCAATCGCTGCGCTCCGCGATTGCTGCCGACCCGCTGGTCAATGCCTCGATCACCCGCTCCAGCTATAACGCCAATCGGGTGTTCGCGGTGGAGCAGAAGGGCAATCAGTTGACCGTTTTCGTCTACTGATCCAGCCCAATTGAGCACCAACATGCTCATCAAATAGGCATTTAAAAATATTGGCGCCGATGTAAGCAGTTTCTGCTTGCATCGGCGTTTTTGCTGGGCTTGATTTCCCTCAAGACAAGAATGGGGACGTCAAGACATGCTTTCACGCCGATCCTTCTCCACCGCCCTGGCACTGGCCGCGGGTCTCAGCATTTCCGGCTTCTCGGTACTACCGGCCATGGCGCAGACCGACATCAAGTTCACGCTGGACTGGCGTTTCGAAGGTCCGGCCGCCGGCTTCCTCCTGGCGCAGGACAATGGCTATTTCGCCGAGGAAGGGCTCAACGTCACCATTGATACCGGCAATGGCTCGGTCGAGGCCATCCCGCGCGTCGCGACCGGCGCCTATCAGATGGGCTTTGGCGACATCAACTCGTTGATCAAGTTCCTCGACGAAGATACGGCCCAGCCGGTCACGGCCGTGATGATGGTCTATGACAAGCCGGTCTTTTCCATCATCGGACGCAAGTCGCTGGGGATCACCGACGATCCGAAGTCGCTCGAGGGCAAGAAGCTCGGCGCGCCGCCGCCCGATGGGGCCTTTGCCCAGTGGCCTGCCTTCATCGAAGCGGCCGGGCTAGACGCCTCCACCATCACCATCGAATCCATCGGCTTTCCGGTGCGCGAGCCGATGCTGGCCTCGGGCGATGTCGATGGCGTTTTCGGCTTTGCCTTCTCGGTCATTCTCAATCTCAAGGCCAATGGCGTGCCGGATGAGGACATTTCCACCATCCTCTTCGCCGATCACGGCCTCAATCTCTATGGCAATGCGGTGCTGGTGAACCAGACCTTCGCCGCCGAAAATCCCGAGGCGGTGAAGGGCTTCCTTCGTGCCCTGGCCAAGGGCTTTGCCGATGCCGTGGCCGATCCGGCCGCCGGTGCCGCTGCCGTTCTGGCCCGCAATGAAACGCTCAATCTCGAAACCGAAACCGAGCGTCTGACCATGGCAAATGAGATGAATATCAAGACCCCCTATGTCGTCGAAAACGGCTTTGGCGGTATCGACGAGGCGCGCCTGGCCGCCTCCATCGAGACGCTGAAGATTTCCATGGGCCTTAAGGGCAATGTCACCGCCGCCGAGGTTTTCGACGCCCAGTATCTGCCGCCCGCCGCAGAGCGCATGCTGCCCTGAGGCTACTGGCAGTCTCCCGGGCGTGAGGGCGCCCGGGCTATCCGCCCCAGAACGTTCTTTCGAGGGAACGAGGATGTTCTGGGGCGGGTCCTTTTCCGCCCACCCGCCTGCCAAGGAGCCGCCATGACCTCACTCCTGGTCTCCATCGAAAATGTCGACATGCGCTATGGCGGGCCAGATGGCACGCTGGCGGTGAGCGGGCTTAACCTCAGGATCAATCGCGGCGAGTTCGTCGCCGTTGTCGGGCCCTCCGGCTGTGGCAAGTCCACGCTGATGAAGCTGACCACCGGGCTCCATATCCCGCAATCCGGCGTCGTCATCGTCGCCAATAGCCAGGTGACCAAGCCGGTCTCGATCGTCGGCATGGCCTTCCAGAACCCCACCATGCTGCCCTGGCGCACGACGCTCGAAAACATCCTCCTGCCGCTCGAAATCGTAGAGAAGCATCGCCATCGGCTGCGCGCCCACAAGGCGGAATACATCGCCAAGGCCGAAAAGCTGCTCGAAACTGTCGGGCTGAAGGGCTTTGGCGACAAATTTCCCTGGCAGCTCTCGGGCGGCATGCAGCAGCGCGCCAATCTCTGCCGCGCCCTCATTCACGAGCCGGAACTGCTTATGCTCGACGAGCCCTTCGGCGCGCTCGATGCCTTCACCCGCGAAGAACTGTGGTGCGTCATCCGCGATCTGCATGCCGCTCAAGGCGTCACCATTGTCCTCGTCACCCATGACCTGCGCGAAAGTGTGTTCCTCGCCGACAAGGTGGTGGTTATGTCCGCCCGCCCGGGGCGGGTGATTTCCGAGCATGTCGTGCCCTTCGTCCGGCCGCGCCAGCTCGATCTGCTCTACGAGCCGGATTTCAACGACATGGTGCAGAAGCTGCACGGGGAAATCGCCACTGCGAGGGCCGCCGCATGACCACATTCGAGACCGTAACGCCCGTCGCCACCCCGCCCAAGCCCATGTTCAGGATCAATTGGGTGCGTCTGGCCCCCTTCCTCTACACCATAGGCCTCTTCGTCATCTGGGAGCTGGCGGTGCGCATTTCCGGCCTGCCGCACACCATCCTGCCGGCGCCGTCGCGGGTGTTCGAGGCAATCGTCCAGTACTGGTCGCCGATCTGGAAGAATTCGGTGCAGACGCTCTACACCACCGTGCTGGGCTTTCTCATCGCCGTGGTGGCGGGGCTGGGCATAGGCCTGTTCATCGGCTGGTCGAAAACCATCTATGCCGGGCTCTATCCGATCATGATCGGCTTCAACGCCATTCCCAAGGTGGCGCTGGTGCCCATCCTCGTCATCTGGTTCGGCATCGGCACCGTGCCCGCCGTGCTCACCGCGTTCCTCATTTCCTTCTTTCCCATCGTGGTCAATGTCGCCACGGGCCTTGCCACCATCGAGCCGGAAACCGAGGACGTGCTGCGCGCGCTGGGCGCCAAGAAAATGGACATCATGCTCAAGGTGGGCATTCCCCGCTCCATGCCCTATTTCTTCGGCTCGCTGAAAGTCGCCATCACCCTGGCCTTTGTCGGTTCGGTGGTCAGCGAAACCGTGGCTTCCAATTCGGGCCTCGGTAATATGATGGCCTCGGCGCAATCCAACTTTAACGTGCCGCTGGTCTTTGCGGGCCTGCTCATGCTCGCCGTCGAGGGCATCGCCATGTATGCGCTGATGGCGTGGGTGGAAAAGCGCATGACCGGCTGGGCGCATCGCTCGACCATGGCAAACTGAGGGGCCGCCGTCCGCCGCTACACGAACTGTCACAAAACCGCAATCGGGGTATGGCCAATGGTGGCCATACCCCGGAGTGCCTTATCGTGACCGAACCTGCATTCAACCGCCTCGACCAGCTCACCATCGAACTCGACCGCATTCGCGACGAGATCGCCGACAGTTTCGACGAAGAGCTCGAGCTGCAATTCGAGGATGACCAGCTCGAGGCGCTGGCGGAGGACAGCGAGCGGGAAGGGCGCAAGTCGCTCGATCGCAGGATCTACTTCCGCGAGCTGTTCCGCCTGCAGCATGAATTGGTGCGCCTGCAGGATTGGATCGTGCACAACAAGCTCAAGGTTGCGGTGATTTTCGAGGGCCGCGACTCCGCCGGCAAGGGCGGCGCGATCAAGCGCATCACCCAGCGTCTCAATCCGCGCGTCTGCCGCGTCGTCGCGCTGCCGGCGCCGTCCGATCGCGAGAAGACTCAGTGGTATTTCCAGCGTTACGTGTCGCACCTGCCGGCTGCCGGCGAAATGGTGCTGTTCGATCGCTCCTGGTACAATCGGGCCGGGGTCGAGCGGGTCATGGGCTTTTGCACCCCCGACGAGCTGGAGGAATTCTTCCGCACCGTGCCCGAATTCGAAAAGATGCTGCTGCGCTCCGGCATCATCCTCATCAAGTTCTGGTTCTCGATCACCAATGAGGAGCAGGAATTCCGCTTCCGCATGCGCATCCAGGATCCGCTCAAACAGTGGAAGCTGTCGCCCATGGACATGGAATCCCGCCGCCACTGGGAAGACTATACCAAGGCCAAGGAAGACATGCTCGGCCGCACCCACACCGCCGACTCCCCCTGGTGGGTGGTCGAGGCCGACGACAAGAAGCGGGCCCGGCTCAACTGTATCGCCCATCTGCTCTCGGCCATCCCCTATGGCGAGGTGCCCAAGCAGCAGATCGTCCTGCCCGAGCGTATCCGTCACCCCGATTATCACCGCGGCCCGGTGCCCGACGAGATGTATGTCAAAGACGTCTACTGACCGGCGGGCGCGTGGCGTCCGCATGTGTTGATCATTTCTCTTTCGCCTTTGTTTACGCGCCTCGGTCATGCTTCCCGCAGAGGAGCAGGGTGTGACCGAGGCCAATCTGACAGAGCTGCGGGCGGGGCTGCTGGCATGTCGCCAGATGAGCCGCACCGGGCGTTCGACCGAAGGCCTGATCGAGGCCCAGCGGCTGCTCGTGGTTGCCCGCAAGCTCGGCGATCCCGGCCTCACGGCTGCGTGCCTCACCAATATCGGCTGGTTCTGCCTGCAACTGGGCTATGCCGATGAGGGCCTGGCCTCGGCCAGCGAAGCCAAGGCGCTCTATTTCGAAACCGACAATCACGACGGCCAGGCCTTCGCCACCGCTGTCTATTCCTGGCTGCTGGTCGAGTTGGGCCTCAGCGATCTCGGTTTCACCGAAGCCGATGCCGCCGTCCAGATGGCGCGCCACACGGCGCTGCCGGCGCTTCTGAGCTTTGTCCTCGGCTGCAAGGGCATGGCACTGATGATGTGCCGGCAGGATCAGCTTGCCTATCCGCTGCTCGAGGAGGCGCTGGCCCTCGCCGAAAAGGGCAATGATCCCTCCACCACGGCGATGACGCTGGTCAATATGGGTTTTTCCGTCGTCTCGCAGGCCGAATTCGCCGAAGCGGCGGGCCATGTCGAGGACGGGCTGCGCCTGCGGCGCAAGGCGATGATGTTCAACGACCGCGCCATCGACACGGCGCGCGCCTGCGGCGATTTGTGGAACCTGCGCATTGCACTGTGCAATGGCGCCGAGCTGGCTCAGGGTCTGGGCTATCGCGAGATGGCCCGCGCCTTTCTCGATGAGTGGGACAGCCTGCCCGGCACGGTCGGGCCGCGCAGCCGCATCCACTATCTCTACACGCGCGGCGAATTGCTGACCGCCTGGGGTCAGCTGGACGAAGCCCTTGCGGTCTGCAAGGAGGCGGTCCGGCTGGCCGCCAACGGCGCCAATCTGGACCACCGGGTCAATACCTTGCGCCGGCTGTCCGATGTCGAGGCGGCCTTGGGCAACCACCAGGGCGCGCTCGAGCATTACCGGGCCTTCCACGAGGCCTTTGTCTACCAGATGGGCGAAAGCACCCGCCGCCGCGCCCAGGTCACCGAAATGCAGCTCGAAAATGAGCGCCTGCGGCTGCGCGCCGATCGCCTCGAGGAGGAGGCCAGCAAGGACGCCCTAACTGGCATTTTCAATCGCCGTGCCTTCGAAAGCCATTTCGAGCGCATCCAGGGCGAGGTGTTCTCATTCGCCATTCTCGACATCGACCACTTCAAGTCGGTCAATGACCGCTTCTCGCACATGACCGGCGATGCGGTGCTGCAACGGCTCGCCGGCGTGCTCGGCGCCTGGGGCGAACCCGTGTCTGCCTATCGGCTGGGCGGCGAGGAATTCGCCCTCATCGTCGCCGGCAGGGGCCAGGTGGAGGCGATGCCGATCATGGAGGCCATCCGGGTGGCGCTGGAGCAAACCCTGTGGTCCGATCTGGCGCCCGGTCTCGCGATCACCGTCAGCATCGGCCTCGTGGACTCCGTGCAGTTCGCCGGCCGCTCGGTGATTTCCGAGGCCGACCGGCGCCTCTATGCCGCCAAGACGCAGGGCCGCAATCGCGTCGTGGGCGGCTTCGATACCGAGCCGGTATCCCTGCGCGCCTGATCCGGTGCCTTTCCTGCGGCACGAGAAGCGCCGCCCCCGTTGCCCCGCTGTGCCGCATGGCCTACATAGGCGCCAACCCACGCAGAATCCCTTTGAAGAGGTCATGACGCCATGGCGCGCCAGTTCATCTACCACATGCACGGAATGAGTAAGGCCTATGCAGGCGGCAAGAAGGTGCTGGACAATATCCACCTCTCCTTCTACCCCGACGCCAAGATCGGCATTTTGGGCCCCAATGGCTCGGGCAAGTCGACCCTGCTCAAGATCATGGCCGGCATCGATACCGAGTTCACCGGCGAAGCCTGGGCGGCCGATGGCGCCAAGATCGGCTACCTCGCCCAGGAGCCGCAGCTCGACCCGGCGCTGAACGTGCTCGGCAATGTGATGATGGGCGTCAAGGAAAAGAAGGACGTCGTCGACCGCTACAACGAGTTGATGATGAACTATTCCGACGAGACCGCCGACGAGGCGACCAAACTCCAGGACATCATCGACGCCCAGAACCTGTGGGATCTCGAATCCCAGGTCGAAGTGGCCATGGAAGCCCTGGGCTGCCCGCCCGGCGATGCCGACGTCACCAATCTCTCGGGTGGTGAAAAGCGCCGCGTGGCGCTCTGCGCGCTGCTGCTGTCCAAGCCCGACCTGTTGCTGCTCGACGAACCGACCAACCATCTCGACGCCGAAACCACCGCCTGGCTCGAACGCCACCTGCGTGAATTCGAAGGCGCGGTGCTGATCATCACCCACGACCGCTACTTCCTCGACAATGTCACCGGCTGGATCCTCGAGCTCGATCGTGGCCGCGGCGTGCCCTATGAAGGCAATTACTCCGCCTATCTCGATGCCAAGGCCAAGCGCTTTGCCCAGGAAAAGAGCGAAGACGCCGCCCGCGCCAAGGTGCTCGAACGCGAAAAGGCCTGGATGGGCATGTCGCCACAGGCGCGCCAGTCCAAGTCGAAGGCGCGTATCAAGGCCTATGACGAGCTGGTCAAGATCAACGAGGCCCGCACCCAGTCGCACACGGCACAGATCATCATTCCGCCGGGCGAGCGCCTGGGACAGAACGTGATCACTGTCGAGGGCATCTCCAAATCCTTCGGCGATCGCCTGTTGATCGACAATCTCAGCTTCAAGCTGCCCCCGGGCGGCATTGTCGGCATTATCGGTCCGAACGGCGCCGGCAAGACCACCTTGTTCAAGATGCTGACCGGCCAAGAGCAGCCCGACGCGGGCAGTATCACCGTCGCCGAAAACGTGCATCTGGGCTATGTCGATCAGAGCCGTGACTCGCTCGATCCCAACAAGACCGTGTGGGACGAAATCTCCGGTGGCGACGATGTGCTGATGCTGGGCAAGCGCGAAATGAATTCTCGCGCCTATACCTCGACCTTCAATTTCAAGGGCGGTGACCAGCAGCAGAAGGTCGGCAATCTCTCCGGCGGCCAGCGCAACCGCGTGCATCTGGCCAAGATGCTGAAGAGCGGCGCCAACGTCCTGCTGCTCGACGAACCGACCAACGATCTCGACACCGAAACCCTCGCCGCTTTGGAAGAAGCGCTGGAGGAATTCGCCGGCTGCGCCGTGATCATCAGCCACGATCGCATGTTCCTCGACCGCCTGGCCACCCACATGCTCGCCTTCGAAGGCGACAGCCATGTCGAATGGTTCGAAGGCAATTTCCAGGACTACGAAGCCGACAAGGTCCGCCGCCTCGGCGCTGATGCGGTCAATCCCAAGCGCGCCACCTACAAGCCGCTGACGCGATAGGCTGCGTCGGGACTACGGTCCAGGACAAATACCAAGGCGGCGACTGCAAGGTCGCCGCTTTGGTGTGGATTGCGGCACTGCAAGTCTGGGTGGCCGCGCGTGACGACGCAGTCATTCGTCGTGGTTCATTCCAGCCAGAAGACGTTTTTCACCAGCGGCAAATGCAAGCGGCAGCCTCAGAACACAGCGGCCAATGCAAAACAACGGAACTGCAGGGCTTGTCGTGGCTTTGCGGTAGTCTGTACGTGCCCACTTGCGCTAAATCGCCCGACTGAGCGCCTCCCATCCATTCACGGCAAAGCGCTCGTAGACCACTGCGAGGTGCTTTTTAAGGGCTTCATTGCTCAGCCCAAGCGTGTTCAGGCTGTCCTGACGGGAGCCGCCAGCAGCTGCGACCAGCGCGATGCGTTGTTGCAACGGGGAAAGACCGGCCGCGATAACATGCTCCACCTTGCTGAGGCGCGCGGGAACGTGCAGCTCCAGTGACACCAGAACCGAAGAGCCGGCGCCGGGTTGAGCCGGCGCGCGCAGGGGTTCGGCGACCATCTGCAACCGGCCTGTGGGCACCACCATTGCGCGGTGAACAGGTCGATCCTCCGTTGCTGCCAGAGCACAGGCTTGTCGCACAAACAGGGGTGGCAGAGTGATTGGGCTATCGAGCCGCACGCCCTGACCCACCAGGTTCACGTTCCTCAGAATCGCCGTGGCGTCCCCGCCCATGAGCATGATGCGGGAGTCATCGCCGGACACGATAAGATAGCCCCTGCGGCCATCGCTGCGCCATTCGCCACTGTCGGGGGGACTGGCCACGGCGCGACGCAGGCTTGCCTCGGTCAGGGCCAGCACTTTTGCATCGCCACTGCGAAACGGCTGCCGTTCGCCCCTGAACAGCAGGACGATCAGGCGCGGCTTGCCGTCGAGCTCGACACGCAGATCGAGCGCGTGATGATGCCCGCTCGGCCGGACCAGCATGTTGAACGTGTTCGACTTGAAATAGGCCGCGTCGGCCGTCAGCAGTTTTCCCATGGCTGAGCCGGTGTAGCGGGCGAGGGCATGCACGTTGATTTCGTGCTCACCCACGAACAGGCGTTCGAACTCGTTGATGAACAGATCACGCGCGCTGTCAGGGGAGTCTTCGTGGTGGAATCCGGCCGGCATGCCGCGCTCATCCATCCAGAACAGCGACGCCGCTTCGGCACCCACCAGCTCGCGCAGCAGGCGACACACGACCGGCGCGATGGGTTCGAGCCCCATGCCGGCGCGACAGAACAGGTCCAGCTCATGCAGCTTTCGCTTGTTCACCGCTTCGCCAACTCCGACGGGGCAACGGATTCTCCCCGCGCGGGGAATGTTTACCGCTCACGCCCACGACTATGGTGCGGCGCTGGCCAGCGTGAATGGTCAAGCCAAGTTACGGCAGATCAACTAGGAATCAAAGCCATGTTCCACAACTGCTTTCCGGTTGCCAAAGCCGGATGTGCCGCACTGGTCGGCATCGCTTTTGCGGTCGCGTTTGCGGGCGCAATCGCAATGGCCCAGGACATTGAGGGCTCAAGCGACCACCCCTTGGTCGGGCGCTATGATGGAGCAGAAATCCGGGTCTATGCGAAATCCGATTTTGACCGCGTGAGCCTGGTCTCTGCACCCTTGCCCAAGAATTTTGCCACCACCGGCATACCCGACGAGGACACGGTGACTGTCGAGGGCAAGTCCTTCCAGATCGTCTATCGCGACCCCGGCGACCGCTCTTCGCTGGAGATCGATGCCAACTTCAAGCAGAGCCTGGCCAGCAAGGGCTTTGAAACCGTTTTCGAGTGTTTCAACGCCGAGTGCATTTCCGGATCGACGAGTTACTACGTCTTTGGCGGGCTGGTCGACGATGAGGCGCGCAACGCCCGCTACGGCACGGAAATCGCCTACCGGCTGGAAAAGCTCTCGGCGCCGACCGGGGATGTCTATGTGTCCATCCTGACCGGCCGGGGTGGCGACGCCTATAGCGCCATCCGGGTGGTGGAAACCAAACCTATGGAGACCGACCGCATCGTGTTCATCGATGCAGGCGCCATGAAGACCGGGCTCGATCAGACCGGGCATGTGGCGCTCTACGGCATCTATTTCGACACCGACAAGAGCACCCTCAAACCGGAATCCGCGCCCACCCTGTCCGAAATCGCCAAGCTGTTGAGCGCCAATCCGGAACTCGATCTGATCGTCACCGGCCATACCGACAATCAGGGCGCCTTCGATTACAATGTCGGTCTATCCGAACGGCGGGCCCAGGCGGTCACGGCCGCACTGGTGACGGGGCAGGGCGTCGCCGCCAGCCGGCTGACGCCGTTCGGTGCCGACATGTCGGCTCCGGTCGCCGACAACGACAATGAGGCCGGCCGCGCCTTGAACCGCCGCGTCGAGCTGGTGAAACGATGATCCGGCAGGGTTCGATCGCCGTTGTGGCGACAATGCTCATCGTCAATGTTCCCGCGCTGGGCGCAGATGGGATCATGGTCCGCGGACCAATCCCCACCGCCGAGCAAGCCAATGACGCCTTCAGCCGCAATCCTGAATACCAGGCGGATATTGGCAATATCAAAGCGGTGCTCGCTTGCGTGCCTGCCGCATGGGAAGACACCACAACCATGCCGCAGGAGCGCGACTGGTGGTGTCTGGCAGAAACCCAGCTGGCCAACAATGACCGCAAACTGGCCGAATTCGCCCTGATGTTCGATCCCGGGATCAAGCGCTTCGAGACGCTCGAAGGCGAATATATGGGCATGTGCCCCCTGGCCAGGGACGTACAGAGCACGCTGTTGCCAATGGTCACGATGAGCGGCGTTACCGGGCTCGAAAAGGGTCAGTTATCGCCAGGCAACTTTGCCATCGACATGAGTTTTGACCAGCAGCTGCCGAGCGCGTTGCTGGAAGGGCCGCCATACCTGTTTTACTGCGACTATATCGGCAGGCGCGGCAAGGCCAACTACCTGCTCAAAACGTTCGTGACTTATGACGCAGGCGGCTACCACTTTACCCCACACAGCTTTGAGCAGCTGTTCAATGATGACGGCCAACTGGTCGACCAAAACGGCAAGGTCCTTGATGATCAATCGTAAAATCCTGGTACTCACCCTGACCGCTTGCGTGTCTTCGGCGCAGGCGGAAAACCGCCTCGAACCTGGTCTCTGGCGCGCCCAAACCAGCATGAACGGTCAAGCGCTGAGTGAGCCGGCGGAGACCTGCATTTCGGAAGAGGGCGCCAAGACGTCCAACGGTACCGACGATGAGGTCAAGCAAGCCATCGTGGATGAGACCACGCGCAATGGTTGTGCGGCCAGTGAGATCACCATCGATGGCGCCCGCATCATCTTCACCACGTCCTGCCAAGGGATCAGCTCGGTGACCGACATCACGTATGAGGGAACCCACTATTCGGGCACGCTTACCACCAAGCTTCCGACCGGCAGCACCACGCTCGATGTCGCTGGTGACTGGGTGGGTGCCTGCAACGCCGAGTGAGGCCGTGGCTGTCGTAACAATGGAGTGTCGCTCGGGCCGGTGATTGGCGTCGTCGACCTCTCGGCGGCGAATTTAGCGCGCGGGGAGGGTGTCGACGACGCGGTGACACCCACGACGCCGGGTGACGCCACAGACCTGGCCGGCTTAGCAGCGGCTTGGTGGCAAAACCGCGCATCGGCAAAAACATGTGGGTGCTCGCCCGCCAATTGCCGTAAGCTCCTCAAATCGCGATTTTTTCGATGCCACGGAACCGCCGCGCGCCTTGTGCGTTTATGGGTCGGATGGGGCTCGTAAATCCGTCGTTTTCAGGGGCATCAATTCATGGCTGAGGTTGACTACGAGCGCATCTTCGAAGCGCTTCCCAGCCCCTTCATGATCGTCGATACCAAGCTTGCCTATGTCGCCGTCAACGCTGCGTATACCGAAGCCGTCGGTCGGCATCGCGAAGCGCTGGTCGGGCGCAATCTTTTCGACCTTTTTCCCAATGATGACGAGAGCGGCATCCGCTTGAAGCAGTCGCTCGAGCGGGTGATCGCCACCGGCGAGCGCGATACGCTGGCTTATCTGCCCTATCCGATCGCCAGCGACCAGGGCGTGGTGGAAAACCGCTACTGGACCGCCGTGCATGTGCCGATCACCGGCCCTGACGGCAAGGTCGCCTATGTCATGCAGAACACGGTCGATGTGACCGATTTCGCCCGCATCCGCGAGGCGGAATCGCTGCCCTTCACCTCGCTCCATGCCGAAACGCGCCTGCTCGAGCGCACCCGCGAGGCCGAGGAGGCGGTGGTCGGTTTCCGTCGCCTGTTCCAGCAGGCGCCGGCATTTTTCGCGGTGTTGACCGGCCCCGATCACGTGTTCACCTTTGCCTCCGATTCCTATGCCCGTCTCGTCGGCGGCCGCAATGTCGTGGGTATGAGCGTGGCCTCGGCCCTGCCCGAAGTAGTGGGGCAGGGCTTTGTAGACCTGTTGGACCGGGTCTACAGAGAAGGCTATATCCATAATCAGGAGGGGGCGCGCGTCATGCTGGTGCGCGAGGCCGGCGGCATTCCGGAGGAGACCTTCCTCGATTTTGCCTATCACCCGATCCGCGATGCCGAGGGCGGTATCACCGGCGTTTTCGTGCAGGGCATGGACCGGACCGAGGCGGTGCGGGCGGCCCGCCAGCAGCGCCTCCTGATCGACGAGCTCAACCACCGCGTCAAAAATACCCTCGCTGCCGTACAATCCATTGCCAGCCAGACCCTGCGTGCCACCGCCGATCCGCAGCAGGCGCGTCGGGCCTTCGAGGCGCGCATCATGGCCTTGTCCAAGGCCCATAGCCTGCTCAGCGAACGCCAGTGGCACGATACCGAGATCGGCACCCTGATCGGCCAGCAGCTCAGCGCCTTCGGCGATGGGCGCGTCGAGCAGAGCGGGCCGACGCTGATGCTCAATTCCAAGGCCACCATTGCCCTGGCACTGCTGGTGCATGAACTGGGCGTCAATGCCGCCCGGCATGGTTCGCTGTCTGTGCCGAAGGGGCGCATTTACGTCGATTGGTCACAGGCCGAAGATGGCAGGCTGGTGCTGCATTGGCGTGAGCGCGGCGGACCGCCGACAGGGCAGCCGGATCGCACCGGCTTCGGCACGCGGCTGCTCAACAGTGTCGTGGCCGGCGAATTGGGCGGTGAGCTCAATGCACGCTATGAGCCGGATGGCTTTGCCGCCGATTTCGAGATTCCCCCACAGGCCTATAGCGCAGCGGAGTTCGAGCATGTCTAGCCACCAGGGGCTGCGGGTCTTTATCGTCGAGGACGAGACGCTGGTCCTGTTCAACCTCGAGGATATTCTGGGCGAGCTCGGCTGCGTCGTCGTCGGGCAGGCCATGCGCCTCGAACAGGCCGAAAAGCTCGCCGCCACGGTGGAGCGGCCCGATTGCGCCATTCTCGACGTCAATCTCGGCGGCAAGCGGGTGTTTCCTGTGGCCGAGATCCTGGTGCGGCGCGGCGTGCCCGTCATTTTCGCCACCGGTTATGGCGCCGCCGGTCTGCCGGAGGAATGGCGTGGCCGTCCTGTGGTATTAAAGCCCTATACGCGCGACGACCTGGTGCGGGCCATCGACGCGCTGCCGGCGCACCACAACGCCTCCCTTTACTAATCCTCCATCTCCTCCGCGAAAACCCGTTGGGTTTGCTGGACTTTCTGCAATATGCTGTGCATAGCAGCGGGCAGGGGTCCGACGGGTTTCGCGTTCTGGGGGAATGCATGAGAATTTATCTGACGGGGGCAGCATTGGCTTTCGGCCTTGCCCTCGCCGGTGTGGCCAATGCCGCGCCGGGGCAGTGTTCGATGACCGGCTTCGACAGTTTTGATTGCGACGTGGTGGTCGATGGCGGCGGTATCACTTTCGATCTGCCCGATGGCTCCACCTTCGTCTTTGCCCATGTCGCCGATGGCGCGGGTCTGGGCTACCGTATCGCGCCCGAGGCGCGGCCGGGCCAATTGCCCGAAGAACTGGGGGCCTTTGCGCCCATCGAGGCCGAGCCGGGCTGCTGGCTGGGCGACAAGGACAATCTCAAATTCTGTGCGGCGGTGCTTCAATGACCAAATTCGTCTTCCTCGCGGCCAGTCTCGGCCTTGCCCTCCTCGCCAGCCCGGCGCTGGCCAAGGACGCAAAGTGCTACACTTCCGATGATGGGGAATATGCCTGCCGCTTCGAGATGCTCGACAAGGATGGCAGCTTCAAGATCACCGCGCGCGGCAAGCCGAGCTTTGAATTGACCATCGACACTCCCGGCAAGGCCTTTGTCAGCGCCCAGTTCGAGCCGGGCGGCCGCTATGTGTCGCTGCCGGGCACCTATATTCGCTCCAAGGCCGACCGCGCCTGCTGGGTCAGCGACGCCACCGAAGCCGAGCTCTGCGCGTGGTAGGCCAGAATTTCACCGTCAAGGTCGGCGGGGCCGGCCTCGCCGGCATCCAGATGGGGGAGGGGCTGCCGATCGTCTTCCTCCATGCCGGTGTCTGCGACAAGCGCATGTGGACCGATCAGATGCAGGTCGTCGCCGACGATGGCTGGCATGCCATTGCCTATGACAGGCGCGGCTATGGCGAGACCGAAAGCCCGGATGAGCCGTTCAGCCATCTCGACGATCTCGAGGCGATGCTCGATGCCTTCGGCATTCATGCGGCGCTGTTTGTCGGCTGCTCCATGGGCGGTGGCCTCGCCGTCGATTTCGCCCTGCGCCATCCCGGCCGGGTGTTGGGCCTGGTGCTCATCGGCACGTCCATCACCGGCGCACCCTGGACCGCCACCGCCGAGGAAACGGCCATCGAAATGGCCGAGGAGGACGCCTGGGAACGCGGTGATCTCGACCTGGTCAATCGCGTGCAGGCGCATGAATGGCTCGACGGTCCGCGCACCCAAAGCGGTCGCGTCGGTGGCGATGCCCGCGCGCTCTTCTTCGACATGAACGCCAAGGCGCTGGCCAAGCCGAACCTTACCCAGGAAGAGGGGCGCCCCGCCGCCTGGACGCGCATCGAACAGGTTTCCGCGCCCGCGCTGCTCATCGTCGGCGACGAGGATTTCACCGCCCTGGTCGAGCGGCACGAGACGCTGTCGGAAAGCATGCCCAACGCCTTTGCCGTGGTACTGGAGGGCGTCGCCCACATCCCCAGCATCGAGCGCCCTGATCTCGTGAACTCCCTGCTGCTGCAATTCCTCGACGCGCTCGTCGGTGACGACGATGAGGACGAGGAAGACGACGAGGATTCAGAGGGTTAGGCCATTTCGGTCGATCGCTGAATCGGGGCCTGGCGACCAGCTGATAGATTGAATCAGGTGCTTGCGGCAGTGATTCAACCGGATCGGTTCTTGATTCAGGATTGTCCGCTAAGGCACTGAAAGTGAATTGCTTTTCGCGAGCGGCGTCGGCCCTCGGATCATGTCCGAGGGCGGTGCTCTGGACGGGGGATGCCTGGGGGCTGTGACGGAAGGCGCTGAGGCTTCGGCTCCTGCTCTCCCTCCCCCTTCTACAGGAGGAGGTTAGGTGGGGGTGCTGCAGGTTCAGCAGACTCCAATCAGCGAACGAATTCCTGGCTGTTTCAGCACCCCCACCCTCGTTCCCTGCCCTCAAGGGGGAGGAGGCGCAAGAGCCCTGACACTGGTTATCAATGCGCCCAACTAAACACCCACCCACACACAGATCGTCACCCTCGGGCCTGACCCGAGGGCTCTTCACTTGGCGATCGCGTGGATGAGAAAAGTGCCCTCGGGTCTTCGCCCGAGGGTGACGAGCGGTGGGTGGTCGAGGTCGGTGAGCGATGGACCAATAGAACCCAGCTCCTCGCCCCTATGCCAAATCCACGCCAAACCGTTGGCACAACGTGTCGAGGGCGCTGCCGGCTTCCGGCCTGGGCATGTCAGCGCGACCGCGCTGGGTGATCTGGCTGCGCCAGACATGGATGGCGCGGGTGTCGGGAGCAAGGAAGGTGTCGATGCTGCTGCCCGCCTTGAGCAGGCTGGGCACGGCTTCATAGGGCACCGGGTAAAACACCGTGCTGGGCAGGATCGGGCTGATGCCCAGCACGCGGCAATAATGGGTCAGCGCGAAGGGGCCGGTGGCGCCATATTGCATGTCTTCGGGTTTCACCCGCTGGCCGGCCAGCCGGCGCAATGCGACTTCGAGGCGGCGAAAGGGCGGCAGATGCGGTTCGAACAGCGGCCGCTTGTCCTGGGTGAAGATCGACAGCATAGCCGCGAGCAGAGGGCTATCCGGGGGGATGCGCAGCACCGCGCCATTGATCGAGCCGGGCCGCTCATAGCTGACGATGAGCGGCGGCAAATCGGTCAGCGGCTTGAGGCAAATGACGTCGAGATCGGCCCAGATGCCGCGCTGTTCGGCCATGAGACTGGCGCGGAAATAGTCGGAGAATACGCCGGGCGTGCCGCGACCCTTGTAGAAGACCAGCTTGTCGCGCGGCAGCACTTCGGCGGCGTCGCGCTGCACCACGCCCTCGGGCAGGCCGGCGACGCCCTCATAGCTATAGACCTCGACGCGGTGGCCGGCGGCGAGAAAGCTGGCCGCTGAAAGGCGCTCAAGCCAGGAGGCGGGACCATGCCAGAAGGTCGCAATAACGGGTAGCACCAGACACCCCACGGGAAACGATGTGGGCGTTCAATGCCATCGCTATGCCGGGAGCACAAGGTGCCCCCGCCCGTCGCATCAGGCGCTGACCGCTTCGCGTTCGCTGCGCGCGGTCTTCTTGCGGAAGGAATGGGCGCGCCACAGTTCGAAAATGTTTACCGCCTCTTCCACGTCGAGGGCCTTGAAGCGCGACTGCACCATCTGCTTGTCGCTCTCGGTTGGCAGGTCGCGCCAGGGCAGGGTCGCGACGATGGCGTCGAACAGGTCAGGCCCGATGCGGCTGGCGCGCAACGCGACGGTGATGGCGACATAGTCCTGGCTGGCGAGCCACTTGACCACGATTTCGGGGGCCACGCGCAGCATCACCGCAATGGTGGCAGCGGCATGGTGGCCATAGCCGAAACGGGCGAAACGGGTCAGCGCGCGTTCGTTGAGCTGGCGGCGGTCCTCGAGGCCCTTGACCTGATTATAGGCGACTTTCCATTCCTGCGCGTTGAAGCCGGCGCGGTTGCGCATGCGGTTATAGATGACCGCATTGAGCTTGCCGGCGGTGACCGGATCGACCGCCGGGGCGGTTGTGCCGAGCGATTGCAGCACCTTGTCGGCCACCGCGTCGATCTCGTCGCGCAGCGATTTCCAGTCGATATCGGAGCGACCGCGCAGGTCGGCGGCGATCTCGCTGTCGCTCTTGGCGCGCTTGACCAGCTGGGTCAGAGTGGCGCGATCGAACTCGGCTTTGGGATTGCGCACCAGCTGCACCACCGAGGGCGTCTCGCCATGGCTGACAATGGCCTCGCCGACGCGTTCATGCACCACAGCGCGCTTGGCGATGGCGATGCGATGATCTTCGGTATGGCGGGCGACGATGTCGATGAGATCGTCGTCGGAAAGCACGGCGGAAAATTCGAGCAGCGGGCGGGCCACTTCGATCACGTCGCTGGCGAGGCGCAACACCACAGTGCCCGGAGCGCGATCGAGCGGGGCAAGGATTTTGGCCACATGCGCCCGCGCCTCGACCTCGACCAGCGCGGCGAGCTGGCACAGCGCCTCGTCATACTGGGCGACCTGGTCGTCGTCGCAATGGGCGGACACGAAGCTGAAGAGTTGCGCCATATTGCGGAACAGCTGTTCGCGCTCGGCGGCACTGCCATCGCCATTGAGTACGCGGAAACTGGCAAACGCCCGGTGGCCTTCAACAAATTCGGTCATAGGCAGGTTTCTCTTAAGGTGGGTGCCAACGGAACGCCACTGTGAAGGCTCACCTGCTTGAAGCCTCTGAAAACGACGGGGATGATTTGATTAAAATGCGATGGGACGGTGGGACACGGCTGCTTCCGCACTCACCGGTGAAAAGCTCTAGAAGGCCAACAGCGCATAAAAAAACCCGGGAGAGTTCTCCCGGGGCAACGCTTTGGAGGCGTTGAGGCCAAGCGCTTAGCGCAGGTCGAACCGATCCGCGTTCATGACCTTGACCCAGGCGGCGACGAAGTCCTGGGTGAACTTGCCACCAGAATCCGACTGGCCATAGACCTCGGCCAGGGCGCGCAGCTGCGAGTGCGAGCCGAAGATCAGGTCGACGCGGGTGCCGGTCCACTTGATTTCACCACTCCTGCGGTCACGACCCTCATAGACGCCCTCTTCGCCGGCCTTGGGCGACCAGACCGTGTCCATGCTGAGCAGGTTGCGGAAGAAGTCGTTGCTGAGCATTTCCGGACGGTCGGTGAAGACGCCGTGGTCGTTGACGCCGACCTTGAGCACACGCAGGCCACCGAGCAGCGCGGTCATTTCCGGACCCGTCAGGCGCAGGAGCTGGGCGCGGTCGATCAGCGCTTCTTCCTGCTGCATGAAGGCACGGTTGCTGTAATAGTTGCGGAAGCCATCGGCACGCGGTTCGAGCGCGGCGAAGGACTGCGCATCGGTCATCTCGGCCGAAGCGTCCATGCGGCCCGGCGTGAACGGCACGGTGACGCCTTTGCCGGCCGCCTTTTCGATGCCGACGCCGCCGGCCAGCACGATGAGATCGGCCAGCGAGACCTTCTTGCCGGAGTTCTGGAAATCGGCCTGGATCGCTTCGAGCACGCCCAGAACCTTGGACAGCCGGGCCGGGTTATTGACCTCCCAATCCTTCTGCGGGGCGAGGCGGATGCGCGCGCCATTGGCGCCGCCGCGCTTGTCCGAACCACGGAAGGTTGCGGCGGAGGCCCAGGCGGTCGAGACCAGCTCGGAAACCGTTAGGCCCGAGGCGAGGATTTTCTGCTTGAGCGTGGCGATATCGGCGTCGTTGACCAGTTCATGGTCGACGGCGGGGATGACATCCTGCCAGATCAGGTCCTCGGCCGGCACTTCGGGGCCGAGATAGCGGACCTTGGGGCCCATGTCGCGATGGGTCAGCTTGAACCAGGCGCGGGCGAAGGCGTCGGCGAACTGTTCCGGGTTTTCCAGGAACCGGCGCGAGATCGGGCCATAGATCGGATCGAAGCGCAGACTGAGATCGGTGGTCAGCATGGTCGGACGATGCTTGCGCAGGGGATCGAAGGCATCGGGAATGACCTGGTCATCGGTCTTGGCGACCCACTGCTTGGCGCCGGCGGGGCTGGTGGTCAGTTCCCACTCATAGTTGAACAGGTTCTCGAAGAAGAAATTGCTCCAGCGCGCCGGGGTCTGCGTCCAGGTGACTTCGAGGCCCGAGGTGATGGAATGGGTGCCGCGGCCGCTCTCATAGGAGCTCTTCCAGCCCAGGCCCTGATCTTCGAGATCGGCGCCTTCCGGCTCGGCGGCGATGAGTGAGGGATCGCCGGCGCCATGGGTCTTGCCGAAGGTGTGCCCGCCAGCGATCAGCGCCACGGTTTCCTCGTCATTCATGGCCATGCGGCTGAAGGTTTCGCGAATGTCGCGCGCTGCGGCGACCGGGTCGGGATTGCCGTTCGGGCCCTCGGGATTGACATAGATGAGGCCCATCTGCACGGCGCCGAGCGGCTCGGAGAGCTGGCGTTCGCCCGAATAGCGCTCATCGCCCAGCCAGGTGCCTTCGGGACCCCAGAACAGTTCCTCCGGCTCCCACACATCGGCGCGGCCACCGGCGAACCCGAAGGTCTTGAAGCCCATGGATTCGAGCGCGACATTGCCGGTGAGGATCAGGAGATCCGCCCAGGAAATGGCATTGCCGTATTTCTGCTTGATCGGCCAGAGCAGGCGCCGCGCCTTGTCGAGATTGGCATTGTCGGGCCAGGAATTGAGCGGCGCGAACCGCTGCTGCCCCTGTCCGGCGCCGCCACGACCATCGGTGATGCGATAGGTGCCAGCGCTGTGCCAGGCCATGCGGATGAAGAGGCCTCCATAGTGACCGAAATCGGCCGGCCACCAGTCCTGGCTGTCGGTCATCAGTGCATGCAGGTCAGCCTTGACCGCATCAAGGTCGAGCCCCTTGAAGGCCTCTGCATAGTCGAAATCCGGCCCCATCGGATCGGAGAGCGACGAATTGCGGTGCAGCATCGACAGGTCGAGCTGCTTGGGCCACCAGTCGCGATTGCTGCGGACCGAGCGGCCGCCATGGTCAACCGGGCACTTGCCGGCGCCAGCTTGCTCGGCGGAATTCGGACGATCGTTCATGAGGGGCTCCTTTGCTGCTTGCAGGGGTTATAGGCAGGTGACAAGCATTAGGCCAATCGATAATTCTTCCTATATCGATAGGACAAACTTATCATGACAATCTCGCTCAAACAGATGCGCTACGCCTTGGCCGTGGCCAAGGCTGGCCATTTCGGCCGCGCCGCCGACGCCTGCGCCGTGTCGCAGCCGGCTTTGTCGCAGCAGATTCTGGCACTGGAGCAAATCTGTGGCGCCGCCTTGTTCGATCGCCACAAGAATGGCGTGCGCACCACCCCGTTCGGCCGCGAATTCCTGGCGTTGGCGCAGGAGGCGATCAAGAGCGCCGAGGCGGTGGATGCCTTCGCCCAGGCGCAACAAGGCCTGCCACGGCGCGCAGTGCGCTTCGGGCTGATCCCGACGGTCGCGCCCTATCTCCTGCCCGAAATCTTCCCGGCCCTGACCCGCGGCCTGCCGGAATTGCGCTTCACGGTCAGCGAAAGCCGCACCGAGGCGCTGCTCGCCGGGCTCGAGGATGGCGGCCTCGACATCGCGCTGATCGCCACCGAACCGCCCCATCATGGACCCCGTCTTTGCGTCGCGCCGCTGTTCGACGATCCCTTCGTGCTGGCAACGCCACGCAGCGAAGCGACAACAGGCCCGGTATCGCTGGGCGAACTGGCGCCCGAGCGCATCCTCTTGCTCGATGAAGGCCATTGCTTCCGCGACCAGACCATTGCCGCCTGCCAGTTGGATGGCGAACGCAGCGCCCGCACCTTTGCGGCCACCTCGCTTTCGACCATTGTCGAATTCGTCGCCAATGGTCAGGGGGTCACGCTGTTGCCGCGCATCGCTTTGCGCAAGGAAGCCAGCGATCCGCGCATTGCTGTGCATATGCTGGACGAAAATGCCCCGGGCCGGCGCTTGCGACTGGTGTGGCGCGAGGCGACGCCCTTTGCCTCAACCTTCAACCAGATCGCCGACGTGATCCGCGGCACGCGCCCGGCTGCGCTGACGGAAACTGTCATAGGTGAACACCGCCAGTGATAGCCAGATCAGGGCGAAGCTGACCAGGCGAACCGTGTTGAGCTGCTCGCCGAACATGAAGATGGCGAGCAGGAACTGGATGGACGGCGCCAGATATTGCAGCATGCCGATGGTGGTGAGGCGCAGCCGGCGCACCCCATAGGCAAAGAGCAGCAGTGGCACGGCGGTCGCCGGTCCGGTGAGCATCAACAGTGCCATCATGCCCGGATCGGCATGCACGCCCGGCCCCCTGGTGGCAAAGGTAAAGACCACGAAAGCCAGGGCGAAAGGCGCCACCACCAGGGTTTCGACGAAAAGTCCGGTGGCCGGACCGGTCTTGGCGGTCTTGCGAATAAAGCCATAGAAGCCGAAGGAGACTGCCAGGCCCAGCGCGATATAGGGCACGCCGCCCAGGCCAACTGCTTGCAGCAGAATGGCGACGACAGCAATGGCGATGGCAATGGTCTGCAGCCGGTTCTGCCGCTCGCCCAGCAACACCATGCCGATGGCGATATTGACCAGCGGATTGATGAAATAGCCGAAGCTGGCCTGCAGCACCTCACCCACCTCCACTGCCCAGACATAGAGCAGCCAATTGCCGGCCAGCAGTGCCGCCGAAATGGCGATCACGCCCATGCGGCGCGGATCGCGCAGAATGCCGATAATTTCCGGATAGAGCCTGGAAAACAGGGCCACCACCGCCATGAGCAGCAGCGACCACAATGTGCGCTCGGCCACGATCAACACGGCGCCGGCTGGCTCCAGCAGGCGGAAGAGAATGGGCAGGAAACCCCAGAGCAGATAGGCGCAAAGCGCGGCGACGACACCATTGCGGCTCTCGACGCTTTCGGCCGAAGGCGCCGATGGCGTGTGGCCGGGGCTCTGTGCGGAACGGGTCATGATGGGCTCCACGCCGCGATGGGCGTGTGTCGGCTCTAGCAGTGTCGTGGTGCTGCGACAAATCAGACTTTGTGATCTCGATCACTTGTATTGCTGATGGGTGGGGCCAACCTTTTGGTGTGCAAGGCGTTTGACTTACGAACCGCCGCGGCGGTTCCGGCCAAATGCACAACAGCAGGAGCAGCAGATGAAAAAGACCGTAACCTGGATCTTGATCGCCGATGGCACGCAGGCCCGCGTGCTCGAACATAACGGCCCCGGCAAGGGACTGACGGTAATCAATGACCTCGACTGGTCCATCCCGCCGATGCAATCGCAGGATATCGACACAGACCGGCCCGGCCGCGGCTTCTCGTCAGGCAGCCACCGCAGCGCCATGGAACCCAAGACCGATCCGGCCCAGCACCGCGAAGCCGAATTCGTACGCTCGGTCGCCGAAGTGCTCGATCGCAAGGCGCAGGACGGTGCCTATGACCGCCTGGTCATCGCCGCCGCCCCCATCGCCCTGGGCAATCTGCGCAAGGTGATGTCCCCCCATGTCAAAAGGACCGTGGTCGCCGAGCTCGACAAGGACCTCACCAACCTGCCCACCGCCCAGCTCGACAAGCATTTCGACGGCATTATCTCGGTGTAGGCGCGCCGGTATTCACACCGGCCCGTCCGGACCACCGGGCAGTGCCCAACTCTCCCCCACCCACAGATCGTCACCCTCGGGCGAAGACCCGAGGGCCCTACACTTTACCACGCGTTCCCCAATCGCAGCCCCCTCGGGTCAAGCCCGAGGGTGACGCGCGGTGTGTGTGTGCGTGGCAGCTTGGGTAGTGTCACGTGCGCTGCAGCGATCTCCGCGCCGCCCTCGGGCTCGACCCGAGGGCGTGTCAGCGCATCACCACGCGACACTGGCGCGGGCTGAGATCGGCCCCCGGGTCGAGCCCGAGGGCGGCATGGTGGATAGGGAACAGCGTGCCAAAAGCACCGGCCCATCTCCCTCCCCCTTGCGGGGAGGGCCGGGGGAGGTGAGAGCCGTGCACCCTTGACGCTTTCGACTTCCATGCGCAGCCCAACTCTCCCCACCCACCGCTCGTCACCCTCGGGCGAAGACCCGAGGGCGCTTCACTTCACGGCACCACCACCAAGCGCAGCCCCTCGGCTCAAGCCGGAGGGCGGGGACCGGCTTGCCGCCGCTTGCAACCTGCTCGTCCCGACGCCCCACCGAAAATCCCCCTAGACCTCCCTGAAAATAAGACATAAAGAAATCTTTATATCAGGTGGGTGCGATGCGTGGTTTGAACGATCTGGTGGGGATGCTGAAGGCGGCGGGGGAGAGTACCCGCCTGCGTCTGCTTGCCCTGCTGGCCGAAGGCGACCATTCGGTCAAGGACCTTACCGAAATCCTCGGGCAGAGCCAGCCGCGCGTCTCGCGCCATCTCAAGCTGCTGGCCGATGCCGGCCTGATCCGCCGTTATGCCGAGGGCGCCTGGGCCTATTATGGGCTGGCGCCGGCCGGGGAGGGCGGCGATCTCGCGCGCTGGCTTATCGATCGGCTCGATCCCTCCGATGCCGCCTATCGCGGCGATCGCACGCGGCAGGCCGAAATCCGCGCCGTGCAACAGGCCGAGGCCGCTGCCTATTTTGCGAAAGTGGCGGAAAGCTGGGACCTGCTCAAGACCCTCCACGTGCCCGAGGCCGCCGTTGAAGCGGCCGTGCTCGGTGCTTTGGGTGGTCGCCAGGTCGATCTGGTGATCGATCTGGGCACCGGCACCGGCCGCATGCTCGAAGTCCTCGCGTCGGCCTATAAACGCGGTATCGGTCTCGATTCGAGCCGTGAGATGCTGGCGGTGGCCCGCGCCAGGCTGGCCTCGGCGGGTCTTGCCCATGCCCAGGTGCGGCTGGCCGACATTGCCGATCTCGACGCTGATATTGGCCTTGCCGATGTCATCGTCATTCACCAGGTGCTGCATTATTTCGACGATCCCGGCCGCATGCTGGCTCAGGCCCGCAAGCTTTTGAAACCGGGCGGGGAAGTCCTCATCGTCGATTTTGCGCCACACGATCTCGAATTCCTGCGCTCCGATCATGCCCATCGGCGCCTCGGTCTCTCCCAGGGACAGATGCAGGGTTGGGCCGATGCAGCCGGGCTCGACGTGCGTTCGGCGCAAGAATTTCCCAGTCACAACCAAGACCGCGGCCTCACCGTGTGCCTCTGGCACCTTGGCGACCGCACCAATACGGATAAAGCCTGATGCTCGATGACAATCTGCGCGCCAGCCGCAAAACGGCCGACCAGCGCCCGCCCTTGCAGCTTTCCTTCGAGTTCTTCCCGCCCAAGACCGACGCCATGGAAGAGCGTTTCTGGGAGAGCATTCACAAGCTCGCCCCGCTGCAGCCGCGCTTCGTCTCGGTGACCTATGGCGCTGGCGGCTCGACGCGCGAGCGTACGTTGCGCATGGTGCGTCGCATTACCGCCGATACAGGCGTGGCTGCCGCCGCGCATCTGACCTGTGTCGGCGCGTCGCGCGACGAAGTTGATGAGGTCGTGCGCGGCTATCGAGAGGCCGGAGTAAAATCCATCGTCGCCCTGCGCGGCGATCCGCCGGAAGGTGTCGGCCAGCCGTTCACGCCGCATCCGGATGGCTATCGCAATGCCGCCGACCTCGTGGCCGGCATTCGCCGCATCGGCGATTTCGACATTTCCGTCGCCGCCTATCCGGAAAAGCATCCGCAGAGTGTCGACTGGGATGCCGATATCGACAATCTCAAGCGCAAGCTCGATGCCGGCGCCAGTCGCGCCATCACCCAGATGTTCTTCCGCAATGCCGATTACCTTCGCTATCTGGAGCGGGCGCGCAAGGCGGGGATCACGGCGCCGATCGTGCCGGGTATTCAGCCCATCCACAGTTTTAAGCAGATTTCCGGTTTCGCCGCCCGCTGTGGCGCCTCCATCCCCGACTGGATGGCCGAGCGCTTTGCCGGCCTCGAGGATGATCCGGAGACCCATGCGCTGGTCGCTGCTGCCGTCGCTGCCGAGCAGGTCACCGAACTGCTCGATGAGGGCGTCACCGAATTCCATTTCTACACGCTCAACCGCTCCAATCTGGTGCTGGCGCTGGCCCGATTGCTCGGCCGTCGATCCTAGAGCGCTTCCAGCAAAAGTGGCGACGGTTTTGCGCTTCGGAGGCGCGACAAAGGTCAGATGCTCACGGGATGCTGAACAGCCGTTCAGCATCCATTCATATTGCGGTCAGCTAAATGGGCAGCCATGTCGCAGCCCCTCGTCCAATTCTGGCCACGAAACTGCGCTTTGACGCCCCCAAGGGGCGAATTCAGCGGAATGATGAGCACATGCAGATAGATCGCCGTATCACCAATGGCCTGGCCTGGGCCGGGGCATTCCTGGTCGTCGGCATCCCGGCGGCCGACTTCGCCGCGCGCCAATTTTTCCCCGGCGATGCACCGCAAATGGCGGTGGTTCAAGCCGAAGCGGAGCCTGTTGCTGTGCCGGAAAAGCCAGTCGAAACAAGCGCCAAGCCTGCCGAAACTGTCGCGCCAGCACCGGTGCAGACAGCTGCGGTGACCCCGGTCAAACCGGCTCAGAGCAAGGACGCGGTGGACAATTTCCTGCAGTCCGGTCGCCCCATGCCCAGCTATATTACCGGCGCCGAACCCGCTGAAAAGCCTGCCACGCGCCCGGTCATCGCCGCCGACCCCAAGCCCGAGCCGGTGCCTGCCACGCAAGCGCAGCCCGCTCAGGCCCCCAAGCCTGATCCCGTCGTCGTCGCCGCCTTGCCCCCGGCAAAAGTGGCCCCCATCCCCATGCCAGCCAGCATGCGCCCGCCTGCGCCGGTGGCGCCATTGATCGTCGAGGCGCCGGTGCAACGTCCTCTGATCATTGAGAATTCCGCGCCGATCGTCACGGCGCAGGATCTCGAGGATTGGGAGAGCGGCCCGCTTTCGGACTTTCTGGCACGCCGCCAGGCCCAGACTTCGGCCTCGTCTTCGGCCGAATATGTCACCGATTACGATCCCAACGGTTTCTTCCTCGACCAAGGCCCGAGCAGTTCGGCGCAATATCGCCGTTTTCCGCGCGCCTATGAGGACGATAGCGTCTACTATTCCTTCGGCCAGTAGTGTCCCAGCCATGCGCTGGGCGGCATAGACCGGGCGGGACCGAAGGCGTAAACTCGCCACCAGGACGGTTCGTCCGTCCAGCGGTTTGGAAAGGGCCCGGCAATGCTGTTATGTGTGCGCAAGGCCGATGAAAATTGTGATGTGTGGCAACGGCTTGCCAGCTTTTTCGGCTCGTTCAGCCAGCGCACCGGCATGGCTGGCCACATCGCCAATATCCTCGATCCGGACACCTGGATGCCCGGTGGGCGCGACGCTGCGTTCACCCTCGCGCTGATCGCGCTTTCCGCCAAGATGGCTGTTGCCGATGGCGTGGTCACCGCCTCGGAAGTGCGCGCCTTCAACGCCACGGTCGAGATCGCCAAGGGCCAGGAGCCGCAGGTCGAGCGCCTGTTCAACCTCGCCAAGCAGGACATCGCCGGCTACGAATCCTATGCCCGCAAGGTGGCGCGCTTCTTCGCCGACACGCCCGAAACCCTTGAGCACGTGCTCGACGGCCTCTTCTTCATCGCCACCGCCGACGGCATGCTGCACGAATCAGAGCTCGACTACCTGCGCAATGTCAGCCAGATTTTCGGCTTCGACGAGGTGCGCTTCGAGCAGATCGCTTCCCAGCACGTGATGCTGGAAGAGGGCGTCGATCCCTATCTGGTGCTGGGGCTGTCCCATGATGCCCCGCCCGAGGAAGTCCGCCGGGTCTATCGGCTTTTGGTGGCCGAGCACCATCCGGACCGACTGATTGCCAAGGGTGTGCCCGAGGATCTGATCGATGTCGCCACCGCCCGTATGTCCGCGATCAACCTGGCCTATCAGGCCATCACCAAGCCGCGCCCGCAGCCTTTGCTCACTTGACGGGGTGGGGCCTCGCCCCCTAGATCGGCGCGCCAGTTGACCGGGTGACCGCTGGCATGGGGGTAACCCCATGCTGGAGGAAAGTCCGGGCTCCATCGAAACACGGTGACGGCTAACAGCCGCCGGGGGCGACCCCAGGGAAAGTGCCACAGAAAGCAAACCGCCCCGGTCCGCTGGGGTAAGGGTGAAAGGGTGCGGTAAGAGCGCACCGGGTGCCTGGCAACAGGGACCGCACGGTAAACCCCACCGGGAGCAAGACCAAATAGGGATGACGCGAAGCCTCGGCTTCAGCCTGTTTCGAGGCCATGTCATCCGGGTTGGTTGCACGAGCGCGTCCAGCAATGGCCGCCACAGATGAATGGTCACCACGTCGCGGCAACGCGGCCCTACAGAACCCGGCTTATAGGTCAACTGGCGTTGACTCCCTGCCTCCATCGCCGCTAAACGATGGCCCCTCCGCCGCATCGACCGGCGGGCACACGCTTGTTGGAGTTCTCGGCGCGATGCCCCTGGCTACCCCTCATTATCTTATCGACGAAAACGCCCTGGACCGGAATCTGGCCAAGGTGGACCGGCTGCGGGCTTTGTCGGGGGCCAAATGCGTGTTTGCGCTCAAGGCTTTCGCCACTTGGTCGACCTTCGCCCAGATCGCTCCGCACATGGATGGCTCCACGTCCTCGTCGCTGAACGAGGTCAAGCTCGGCCGGGAGAAGTTCGGCGGAGAGACGCACGCCTATTCGGTCGCCTGGTCCGATGACGAGATCGACGAGGCAATTGCCAATGCGGACAAGGTCATCTTCAATTCGATCAGCCAGTTCGAACGCTATGCCGCCAAGGCCGCGCATCTGCCGGTGGGCATCCGCGTCAATCCGGGCATCAGCCATTCCCATTTCGACCTTGCCGATCCCGCCCGCCCGTTCAGCCGGCTGGGCGAACGCGATCCCCAGCGCATCGAAAGCGTCATGGATCGGGCCTCGGGCTTCATGATCCACTGCAATTGCGAGAACGACTCCTTCGAGTCCTTTTCGGCGCTACTCGACCAGTTCGAAGCCAAGCTCGGCCATTTCTTCGAACGGCTGGATTGGGTGAGCTTCGGCGGCGGGCTGCATTTTACCGGCGAGGGTTATGCGCTCGAGGCGCTGGCCGCCCGGCTGAAAGCCTTTGCCGAGCGCTATCAGCTGCAGGTTTATCTCGAGCCCGGCGATGCCGTGGTGACGCAGACGACGACGCTGGAAGTGTCGGTGCTCGATATCGTCGATAATGAAAAACAGATCGCCATTGTCGATTCCGCGGTCGAAGCCCATATGCTGGATCTGCTCGTCTATCGTGAAACGGCTCATGTGGAGCCAGATGCGGGTCCGCATCGTTATGTGATCGCCGGCAAATCCTGCCTTGCCGGCGACGTGTTCGGAGAGTTCGATTTTCCGGAAGCGCTCAAGGTCGGCGACCGTATCTCCCTGCTCAATGCCGGGGGATACACCATGGTCAAGAAGAACTGGTTCAACGGCGTCAACATGCCCGCCATTGCCATCCGCAGGAAGAACGGCGACGTCGAACTTGTCAGATCGTTCGATTATGCCGACTATGTCGCCAGCCTGTCATAAGGACAGGCTGATCCCGTTACCCCTTGAAAAGGTGTTTCGTGCCAATTGAAAAAGAACGTTCTGATCATCGGCGCCGGAGGTGTCGCGCAGGTCGCTGCCTTTAAGGCAGCAATGCACAATGACGTGCTCGGAGACATTCACATTGCCTCCCGCACCCTGTCGAAATGCGAAGCAATTATTGGCAGCATACTCGACAAGAAGGCGCTGAAGCGCCCGGGCATATTGGCCGCCCACAGGCTCGACGCCATGGATGTCGAGGCGACAAAGGCCCTGATCAGGCAGACCAAGAGCCAGATCGTGCTCAATGCCGGCTCTGCCTTCCTCAATATGAGCGTGTTACGCGCCTGTATCGACGTGGGCGTTGCCTATATCGACACGGCCATCCACGAAGACCCCACCAAGGTGTGCGAGACGCCCCCCTGGTATGGTAATTACGAGTGGACGCATCGCGAGGAATGCGAGCGCAAGGGCGTTACCGCCGTGCTCGGGGCCGGCTTCGATCCGGGCGTGGTCAATGCCTATGCGGCGCTGGCCGCCAATGCCTATTTCGACCGCGTGGACTCCATCGATATCATCGATGTCAATGCCGGTAGCCATGGCCGCTATTTCGCGACCAATTTCGATCCGGAGATCAATTTCCGGGAATTCACCGGCACGGTGTGGAGCTGGCAGGAAAGCCAGTGGACCGCCAACAAGATGTTCGAGGTCAAGCGCACCGACGAGCTGCCGATGGTCGGTTCGCAGACCACCTACCTTACCGGTCATGACGAGGTGCATTCTCTCTCGGCCAATCTAGACGTGCCAGACATCCGTTTCTGGATGGGATTTGGCGAGCACTATATCAACGTCTTCACGGTGCTGAACAATCTCGGCCTGTTGTCGGAAAAGCCTGTGGTCACGGCCGAAGGGCTGGAAGTGGTGCCGCTCAAGGTGGTCAAGGCCGTGCTGCCCGACCCGATGTCGCTGGCGCCCAACTACAAGGGCAAGACCTTTATCGGCGATCTGGTGAAGGGCGTGCGTGACGGCGTCGAAACCGAACTGCTGGTTTACAATATCAGCGACCACGAGGAGGCCTTTGCCGAGACCAATAGCCAGGCGATTTCCTACACCGCCGGCGTGCCCGCCATTGCCGCGGCCATGCTGATCGCCAAGGGTGACTGGGATTGCCACCACATGGCCAATGTCGAGGAACTGCCGCCGGTGCCGTTCATCGCCTTGCTCGAGACGCTGGGTCTGCCGACGCGGGTACGTGACGCCAAGGGTGACCGCGCCTTCGACCCCGGCGAGTTCCGTCAGGATCGGCGACAGTCGGCCCGCGCCGGCGCATGATGCGAATTGAAACGGCCGGGTTCGCCCCGGCCGTTTTCTTTTGCATGGCGCGATTTACCATAGCGCGATTATCGAGTGGATGGCGGCAGGTGGCACTGGCGGCAACAGTCCTTCATGGTTAAGACTGCGTTAATCATGCAGGAACTGGTGTGGAGGTCTTGTCGTGTCGAGCGCTGAAATGCTGACGCAGCCTCAAGGGTTGCGACTGTCACCCACCGGCCTTCCCAGTGTTCCGGTGCTGGGGCATCTGCTCGATATCCGCAAGGACATGCTGGGCTTTTTCGAGCGCTGCGCCCGCGAGCACGGCGATGTGTCGCTGATCAAGCTGGCGACTGCCGAAGCGGTGTTGATCAACAATTCCGACCTGATCGAAGAAGTGCTGGTTGAAAAGGCGGACAAGTTCGTCAAGAACCACTTTTTCTGGCGGCAACTCGACGCCATCATGGGCGGCGGCCTGTTCACCTCCGAAGACGGGGAGTGGCGCAAGCAGCGCAAGCATTCCTCCCCGGCCTTCCGCACCCAGGAACTCGAAGCCTATGCACCGCATATGGTGCAACTGGTCGATCAGCTGGTGGGCAGCTGGAAGGACGGCCAGGAATTCGACATGCACCGGGAAATCCTGGCGCTGGGGCTGAAGATCTCGGCCAAGACGCTGCTCAATGCCGATGTCGAGCAGGATATTGAGGATCTCGAAAAGGCTGCCTATTGGCTGATCGATGAAATCGCCGCGCGTTTCTCACGGCCTTTCGTCATTCCCGATGCGGTTCCGCTGCCCGGCCATATCCGCTATTTGAAGGGCGTGGCCTATCTCGACCGGCTGGTCTATCGCGTCATCGACGAGTTCCGCTCCGGCAAGATCGAGCCGGCCGGGTTCCTGGCCTCGCTAATGGCGGTGCGGGACGAGGACGGCAAGCCGCTCAGCGACAAGCAGTTGCGCGACCAGGTGCTGACCATGCTCTTGGCCGGCTACGAGACCACGGCGCTCTCCATGTCCTTCGGCTTCGACCTGCTGGGGCAGAACCGGGACTACCAGGACCGCATGGCTGCCGAAGTGCGCGCGGTAACGGGCGACCGGCCGGTGACCTATGAGGACCTGCCCAAGCTGCCGCTGACCGAATGGGCTGTTATCGAAACCATGCGCGTGCTGCCGCCGGCCTGGGCTGTGGGGCGCGAAGCGCGCGAAGATGTCGAGATTGGCGATTACCTGATCCGCAAGGGAACCGGGGTGATCATCAGCTCCTGGGTCACCCATCGCGACCCACGCTATTTCGACGATCCTACCAGCTTCCGGCCGGAACGCTGGGCCGGCGACTTCCGCCGCAAGCTGCCGCGCTTTGCCTATTACCCCTTTGGCGGGGGGCCGCGCATCTGCATCGGCAATCGCTTTGCGATGATGGAGGCGATGCTCTTCCTCGCCACCATCGCCAAGCGTTTCGACGTCGAACGGCTGACCGAGCGGCCCTATAAGCTCCTGCCATCAATTACCATCCGCCCCACCGGCGGCATCTGGGTACGCCTGCACGAGCGCAAATAGGGTGCGACGGACGCACCCCATTTGTTCGCTGAATCACGCGGCGTCGATGCGCGCCGGGGCCGGAACCGGAATGACCTCGGCGGCGACGCGCTGGTCGCGACGACGTTCCTCGGTCACCACATCGGCGGCAAAACGGTAGAGCAGGGCGTTGAAGATGTTGGGATGGCTCATGAACGGCACATGGGCCGCGCTATCGACGACATGGCACTTTCCATCCCAGAGATTGGCGTAGTTCAGCCCTTCGACATAGCTGCGGCGCACCAGCGGGTCATGTTCGCCATTCACCATGGCCAGCGGAATGGGGGAAGTCTCGATCACCTGCCGCTCATCGGCGCTTTCGCGGCGCAGCAGGCTGGAGCCGAAATGGGCGCGCATGCGGCCATCGGAGCGCAGGATCATGTCGATCTGTTCTTCGCTCATCTCGTCGCCATAGCAGAGCCGGGCAAAGCGCTCGGCGTCGTAATGGGTAAATTCGGGTTTGACCGCGAGCAGCATGTCCCAGCGCGTCTGGAAGGCCCAGAGCAGGCTGAGGGGATTGTGCCCCACGGGGGAGGCGCCGCTGATCATGGCGCCGGCGACGCGGCGGGAGTGTCGCTGCATCATCTCCATGGCCACCTGGCCGCCCAGCGACCAGCCCATGATGAGGGCTCGCGACAGGGAAAGCCGGTCCATTGCCGCCGCCACGATATCGGCAAGGCCGGTGACGGTATAGTCGACCTGCGGCGTGCGTGCTGGCGAAGACGCGCCATGGCCGGGCAGGTCCAGGGCAATCACCCTGTGTGTATCGCCGAGCGGACCGTCCAATTGCTTGGAGAAAACCCCGGCATTGGCACCGGCGCCGTGCAGCATGAGGATGGGAAAACCGCTGCCCGCGCTCTCATAGGCGGCTAGTTGGGTCTGGGGCAGGGCGATGTTTGTCTGACTGACGGGCACGGGGGCACACTCCAAGAGTGTCCCCAGGTTTCCACATAGAGTTGTAAGCCGGGTTTCCAGAACTGGTTAAGATATGTTTCATATGCCGTGAGTTCGACGGTGGCGGGGGCGCACGAAAATGGAAATGCTGCTGGATGGGCTGATCAGCCTCGTCGCAATTGGTGTGCTGGTCGCCTATGCTTGGTCGGTCAAGGCGCACTTCTTTTCCGAAGTCATGGGGCCGGGCGCCCGCGCCATCGCTGCCATGGTGGTGATCACCGCTGTGGTCTACTTCTATCTGACCTGGTTCCAGAGCCAGCCGCCGCTGGCTGCTCTGGCCGGGCTGGTGGTGATGCTCGCAGGCGCGGCGCTTTTTGCGGTCACCATTCGCGCCTCCCGTGCCGCCCGACTGCGATTCGTCTTCGACGATGCCCACCCCCACACGCTGCTCAACGAGGGGCCCTATCGCTATGTGCGACACCCCTTCTATGTGTCCTATTGCCTGTTCTGGATGGGCTGGGCGCTCTCGACCTGGTCGGCCTGGGCGCTGATCAATATCGCGATCATGCTGGTGCTCTATGTGCGCGCCGCGCAGGTTGAGGAGCGCAAGTTCGCTCAGTCCCCGCTTGGCGCGGACTATGCCGCCTATCGCGGGCGGGTGGGCTTCTTCATCCCGCGATTGGGCTAAGCCTCGAAAATCACCGATACTTTTGTGCCGGGACCCTGTCCGTAGGAGACATTGGCGCCCAGGCTGTGGGCCATTGCGCGCACGATGCGGCTGCCAAGGCCGGTGCCCTGCGGCTTGCCGGTGCCCGACCAGCCGATGCCGTCATCCTCGACCAGCAGGTGAATCTGCGCTTCCTGCCGCTCCATGCGCACCCGCACCTCACCCGGCTCGCGGCCGGAATAGGCGTATTTGAGCGCGTTGGTGACCAGTTCGGTGACAATCACGCCCAGCGAAGCCACCTTTTCGGTGGGCAGCGGGAAGCTCTCGACGGCGAGGTGAATGCTGGCCGTGCGGCCTTCGGCCTGCATCGAGGTTTCGATCTCGCCCATCAGGCTGCCGAGATAGTCGGCAACCTGCACGAAGCGCACGTCCTCGGAGGTGTAAAGATGTCGATGTACGCCGGCGATCGCCTGGATGCGGGCCTGGGTCTCGGCAAGTGCGCGCTTGGCCTCCGGGTCTTCGAGGGCGTTGGCTTGCAGCCCCACCAGGGCCGCGACCATGGCCAGCGAATTGGCGACGCGGTGATTGACCTCGCCCAGGAGCATTTCTGCGCGCTCGCGCGCTTCGCGCACTTCGCGCTCGGCATTGGCCTTGGCACGGTTCAGCCGTACGCGGTCCATGGCGTGGTCGATGGCGGCGGATAGCAGCTCGAGGAACTCCTCTGCCAGCGTCTTTGGCACGAAGTCGGTGGCCCCCGATTTCAGCGCCGCCACCGCGATTGCGGTTTCTTCCGATCCGGTCACGTAGACCACCGCCGGGCGGTCTTCCATGTCGGCCATGCCGGCCAGCACGTCGAGCCCGGTGCCGGTGGGCAGATAGTGATCGAGGGCGACCACGTCGACCAGGCCTGAGCGGATGGCGGCCAGCCCCTCATCCGCCGTCGAGGCATGCATGAACTGATAGCCGCGCCGCACCATGGCCTTCTGGACGAGGCGAGCCAGGCCCGGATCGTCATCGATATAAAGAACTTGCGGGGTGCGGTGGGGCATAATGGTTCAGTTGGACTCAGGGATTTGCATGACCGAGAAGAATAACCCGAGCTGCTTGATGGCGTGGGCAAACCCGTCATAGTCGACCGGCTTGGTGATGTAGACGTTGGCGCCCAGGTCATAGCAGCGCTGGATTTCGCGCTGGTCATCGGTGGTGGTGAGCACGACCACGGGGGAGCGTTTGGTGTGCTCGTTGTTCTTCACCTTCTCCAGGATGTCGATACCGGTCATATCGGGCAGGTTGAGGTCGAGCAAGACCAGTAATTGTCGCCCCTTGTTGACGAGGCCCGTTCCATCGGGGCCCAGCAAATAGGCCAGGGCATCGGTGCCATTGGCAAAGGGCACGATTTCATTGGCGACGCCGGCGCGGCGAATGTTCTTCTCGATGAGGCGGGCGTGGCCTTCATCGTCTTCGATCATGATGATGGTGACGGGACGTGCGTCGTTCATTGCCCTGTATTCCCCAGATAGCTGCGCACGTCGCGCGGCAGGTTGATGATGAAAGTGGTGCCTTCGCCCAGCTTGGAGCTGAGCGTGATATCCCCACCCAGGCTACGCACCATGGTGCGCACATGGGCAAGGCCGATGCCTTCGCCAGGCTGGTTCTGCGAGCCGGAGCGGCGGAACAGCTCGAAGACGCGTTCATGGTCGGTATCGGCGATGCCGCGGCCATTGTCCTGGACTTCGATAGCCACCCGGTTGCCGGGCAGGTGACGCGCGCGAATCTCGACCACCAGCGGCCGCTCGGGTTGCTGATATTTGATGGCATTGTCGAGCAGATTACCCAGCACCTGCTCGAGCGAGAGTTTGTCGGTGACCAGTTTGGCCACCCGGACGTCGGTATTGATGCGCCCGTCCTTGTCCGCCACCTGGTGGTGTACCGCCGCCGCCGTGGCCTCGATCACTTCTGCCAGGTCCAACATCTCGGGCTTGAGCTGGCGGCGGCCCTCGCGCGAAATCTTGAGAATGGCATTGATGAGACCATCCATCTTGCGCGTCGCCGCGCGGATGAAGGTCACTGCCTCGGGCAGGTCTTCGGTTGCTGCGAGCCTGGCCTCTTCATAGGCGGGCGTGGCTTCGGGGGGATGCGAGGCCATGTAGTCGCGCAAGGTGGCGACGCTGGTCTCGAGCTCGCTGGTAAAGCCCATGACATTGACGAGCGGGGCGCGCAGATCGTGGGTCACGATATAGGCGAAGCGCTGGATTTCCTCATTGGCTTTGCCCAGGTCCGAAGTGCGTTCGCGCACCCGTTCCTCGAGGCTGGCATTGGCCTCTTCGATGGCGCGGCGGGCCTGGGCCAGTTCCTGCATATAGGAGAGCACGGTCCAGATGGCGCCGGCGACGACGATCAGAATGAACAGCCCGCCGATGATGGATACCCAGCGCAGGGCGGAGGTGGTGTTGCGCTGGTTGGTCACGCCTTCTGCGAGGCGGTTGTCCACCGCCTGCAGCAGTGCCTCCAGGAATTGTCGCGAGGAGTCCATCGCGGCCTTGCCAGCATCGGTGCGCACCTGCTCGATCGCCGCATCCACATTGCCTTGCCGCACGAGGTCCACGGTCTCGGCAAGCTCATTGAGCTTGAACCGGATATCGGCTTCAAGCTTGTCGAGCGGCGCTGCGGCCTCGGGGTAGGGCGCCAGAACGTCGCGCAATTCGGCCAGTTCGGCCTCGATCTTGGGAAGCGCCTGCTCGTAGGGCTCGAGGTATTTTTCTTCCTGGGTGATGATATAGCCGCGCTGTCCGGTCTCCGCATCCTGCAGGGTGGTGCGCAGATCGACGGCGGCGCGGCGGGCCACACGGCCCTCGAGCACTTCATCGAAATAAACCTGCGAACGCTCGACCAGCCAGACATTGGTGCCCACGATACCCAGCAGTGCCAGGAGACCGACGAGCAGCAGCAGCGCGGTGGACCTGACGAAGGTCTTGCTGGTTATAGGCATTGGACGCTTTTCCTCAACACTGGTGCCTTCATCACCCGAACCAGCGCCCAGCACAATATGCATAGATTAAGTCCGGTCACTTTTCGTTCCGTGGCGACGCTCCGCCGCAGCGCGCCATGGGAAACAGAATCTTAAGCGTCGCTATGCAAACTTGGGCAAAGTTAATGTATCCGGTCGGTGACCGGCAGTGGAGTTATGGCCGATATGGGCAAGCGTTCCATGCCCGATAGCGATGCGGCTGCTGGCCCGCACCGGCCCGTCCTCTTGGACGAAGTAGTGGCGGCGCTGGGGCCTCTGGTCGGTTGCACGGTGGTCGATGGTACCTTCGGCGCGGGCGGCTATTCGCGCGCCTTGCTCGAGGCGGGCGCGTCGGTGATCGGCATTGATCGCGACCCGACCGTGGCGCCGCATGTCGAAGCGCTTACCGCCGATTTTCCGCAACGCTTTTCTTTTGTTGCCGGCACGTTTTCCGAACTGGATCAGCTGGCCCAGCCGTTTGGCGCCATTGACGCGGTAGTGCTCGATATCGGCGTGTCCTCCATGCAGCTCGACCAGGCCGAACGCGGCTTTTCCTTCATGCGCGACGGCCCGCTCGACATGCGCATGAGCCGCTCCGGGCCCAGCGCCGCCGATCTTGTCAACGAGCTCGAACAGGACGACCTGGCCAATCTGCTCTATGCCTTTGGGGAAGAGCGCAAGTCGCGGCGCATCGCCCAGTTCATTGTCGCTGCGCGCAATGAGGCGCCGATCTCCACGACCCTGGAGCTGGCGCGAATCATCGAGAAGGCCATTGGCCGCAAACCGGGGGATGCTCACCCGGCGACCCGCTCGTTCCAGGCGTTGCGCATTGCCGTGAATGGGGAGTTCGACCAACTGGTCGAGGGCCTGTTCGCGGCAGAGCGTCTCTTGTCGGAGGGTGGCCGACTGGCTGTGGTCAGCTTCCATTCGCTCGAAGACCGCATCGTCAAACGCTTCTTCGATCCCGACAAGGGCGGGCCGACGGCGTCCCGGCATCTGCCGCAGGTGGCCGCCGAGGCGCGCCGCTGGCATCCTGTCGCAAAGGCGGTGAAATCGGGCGAAGCCGAGCTGGCCCAAAACCCCCGTGCGCGTTCGGCTGTGCTGCGCTCTGCCATCCGCACCGGTGAGGCGGCGCGCCCCGTCCGGCTCGACGGGCTCAGCGTGCCCCAGGTGGGAGGCGCCGCATGATCCGCAGCCTCAACATCTTCCTGATCTTTGCCAGCATCGCCATGCTGGCGGGCGTCTATGCGCTCAAGTTCTCCATCGAGGGCACTGCGGCGGAGCGCACGGCGATGCAGTCCTTCATCCATGAGCAGGAAGGCCAGTTGTCGCTGCTGCAGGCCGACTGGGCGGTGCTGAACCAGCCCGGCCATGTGGAGCCGATCGTGCGGCGACATGAGGCGGAGCTGGCGATTGGCCCGGTCAAGCAGGAGCAGTTCGGTTCGTTTGCAGCCCTGCCCATGCGTCCGGCCAAGCCGAACAGCGCCGCTATGGATGCGCTGTTCGAATCCATCGCTGCCGGCATCGACCCCATCGATGCCATCCTTGAACTGGAAGGGATCGAATAATGGCCATTGCCGATCACTTCGCTGCCACCATCGCCCTCGACGGCGCGCGCAAGCAGCGTGGCAATCTCACCCAGGCCCGCATTCGCTGGATGATCCTGGCGCTGGTCATCGGCTTCGGCCTGGTCGGTGCCCGCCTCGTTCAGCTTGGCATGGTGGTACCCGACCAGACCATCGAGGGGCAGACGCGCGACGCCATCCAGGCCAGCCGCCCGCCGATTCTCGACCGCAATGGGCTGGAAATGGCCGTCGATATCCGCGTGCCCTCGCTTTATGCCGAGCCGCGCCGCATCATCGACGTGGAGGAGGCGGTGCAGAAGCTGCGCACCGTCCTGCCCAATCTGGACGAAAAATGGCTGCGCAATCGCCTCACCGGCGACAAGGGCTTCGTGTGGGTACAGCGCGAGCTGACGCCCTCGATCCAGGAACAGGTGATGCGGCTGGGCATTCCTGGCATCGACTTCATCACCGAATCCAAGCGCTTCTATCCCGGCATGAACGAGGCAGCCCATATTCTGGGTTCGACCAATGTCGACAATCAGGGCATTGCCGGCATCGAGCGGCGCATGGACACCGAATCGGTGGCGCTGCTGCAGGAACTGGGACTGGCGCGCGGCAATGCGCTGACCCCGGTCGAGCTCAGCGTCGACATGCGGGTGCAGCACATCATGCACGACCAGTTGGTCGATGCGATGACGCGCTACCAGGCCATCGCCGCCGCCGGCGTGATGGTTGATATCTATACCGGCGAAGTCATCGCCCTGGCTTCGGTGCCCGATTTCAACCCCAATGAGCCGGCGACTGCGCTGGTCAAGGACACGTTCAACCGCATCACCGCCGGTATCTTCGAGCCGGGCTCCACCTTCAAGACCGTGACCTTTGCCGGGGCGCTGGATAGTGGCGCGGTGAAGCTGACCGACCAGTTCGACGCGCGCTATGGCGTGCGCTTCGGCCGCTTCACCATCGACGACTTCCACGGCAAGCACCGCATTCTCAGCCTCTCGGAAGTCTACAAATACTCGTCCAATATCGGCACGATCAAAATCATGCAGGCCATGGGCAAGGACAATTTCCGTGCCTTTTTGTCGCGCATGAAGTTCGACCAGCGCGTGCCGTTCGAACTGCCGGAAATGCGCGTCCCCTCCGTGCCAAAGGACCTGTCCGAGGTCGGTGCGGCGACCGCCTCGTTCGGCCACGGCCTGTCGGTGTCGCCGCTGCATCTGGTCACCGCCTATGCCGCTTTCGCCAATGGCGGCAATTACGTTCCGCCGACGCTCTACAAGCGCGACATCGCTGAGGCCGAGCCGCTTTACGAGCGTGTGGTGAGCCCCACGACCAGCGAGGCCATGCGTTATCTGATGCGCCTCAACGCACTCGAGGGCTCGGGCAGCCAGATGAACCGCGCCGCCCAGGGCTATCGCGTCGGTGGCAAGACCGGCACTGCCGAAAAGGTGGTCGATGGCCGCTATTCGTCGAGCAAGGTCACCAACTTCTTCGCCTCGGCTTTCCCGCTCGACAATCCCCGCTATGCCATGGTGATCATGATCGACGAGCCCAAGGCCGAAAATCCCCAGTCGGGCACCACTGCCGGCTGGAATGCCGGCGCCGTTACGGGCCGGATCGTCCAGCGCGCCGCGCCGATGCTGGGCGTGGCGCCCGACTTCAGCGAAGCGCTCGACCGCGACATTGTTCCTCCCGTTCTCCGCTAGATCGATCCAGAAGGATTTGCATTCGTGTCACTCAGCGTCACACAACTGCTCGAAGGCTCCGGTGCCAAGCCCAAAAAGGGGCTCGGCGCCGTCTTTGGGCTGAATTCGGATAGTCGGCGGATCGAGCCGGGCGATATCTTCTTCGCCCTGCCGGGCAACAAGGTGCATGGCAACCAGTTCGTCTCCGATGCGGTCGAGCGTGGCGCGCTTGCAGTGGTGACCGACATGGCGCCGCCTGGTGATCCCGGCGTGCCGGTGATCGTGGTGCAGGACGTGCGCGCCGCCTATGCCCGAGCGGCCAGCCGCGTATTCGAGCCGCAGCCGGAAATTCTCGTCGCCGTCACCGGCACCAATGGCAAGACCTCCGTCGCCTCCTTTGTGCGCCAGATCTGGGATCATGCCGGCATCGGCGGCGCCAGCATCGGCACATTGGGAGTCGAGACCGCCAAGCGCCGCATCGAAGGCGCGCTGACCACGCCGGATTCGCGCACCTTGCATCAGGCGATGCGCGCGCTCAAGGCGCAGGGCATCGATCATGTGGCGCTCGAAGCCTCGAGCCATGGTCTCGATCAGCATCGTCTCGACGGCATCCATTTCGAGGCCGTCGCCTTCACCAATCTCAGCCGCGACCATCTCGACTATCACGCCGACATGGACGAATACCGAAATGCCAAGCTGCGCCTGTTCACCGACCTGTTGGTCGATGGTGGCGCAGCGATCGTCAATGTCGACGATCCCGAGCACGAGCAGTTCATGTTCGCTGCCCTTTCGGCCAGCGCCACGCTGCTGACCGTAGGCCGGGAAGGCGCCTATATCGAAATTCTCTCCATCCAGCCCGAAGGCTATGGCCAGCGCGTCGAAGTGCGCCATATCGGCGAGAAAGTCAGCTTCCACCTCAGAATCCCGGGCGAATTCCAGGTGTCGAACGCGCTGATCGCGGCGGCCCTGGCCATGTCCTCGGGCGTCGACAAGGCCGATGCCTTTGCCGCCCTGCCGGAACTAGTTGGCGCGCGCGGCCGTCTTGAACTGGTCGCCGAGCACAATGGCGCTGCCATTTTCGTCGATTATTCGCACAAGCCCGAAGCCCTGCGCACCGCGCTCACCACGCTGCGTCCCTATGCGCCGGGCAAGCTCCGCGTCGTTTTCGGTTGCGGCGGCGACCGCGACAAGGGCAAGCGCCCTCAAATGGGCGAAATTGCCAGCCAGCTTGCCGATGACGTGATTGTCACCGACGACAATCCGCGCACCGAGGACCCGGCCGCCATTCGCGCCGAAGTCCTGGCCGGTGCCAAGGGGGCAAGGGAAATCGGTGACCGCAAGCAAGCCATTGTCGAGGCCATCGCCTCGCTGCAAAAGGGCGATGTCCTGCTCGTCGCGGGCAAGGGCCACGAGACCTACCAGATCATCGGCAGCACCAAGCACCACTTCTCCGACCACGAGGTCGTGCTGGAAGCGATCAAGGGGTAGGGGCGCATACCTTCGCCGCTCGTTCGAGCAGGCGGTTCACCCTCTAACCTGCCGAAACCCACGGCTCGTCACCCTCGGGCTTGACCCGAGGGCTCTTGCGGCGGAACCACAAATAAAGAGCCCTCGGGTCAAGCCCGAGGGTGACGAGCAGGTGACCACGGACCTCCGGGTCTCATACGATCGTCTTGCCATATCGAATTTGCGGCGGTTCACATGACCCCACCTCTCTTCACCCTTCCTGCAGTTCTCGACGCCACCAGGGGGCGGGCCGAGGGCGTTGCGGCAGAGGCGATCAATTCCATCTCCATCGACTCGCGCGAACTGGGCCCCGATGCGCTGTTCGTCGCCATCAAGGGCGACCGCTTCGATGGCCATGATTTCGTCGATACCGCTTTGGCCAATGGTGCGGCGGCGGCACTGGTGAGCGAAGGGCGCAGCGCCGGCCCGGGCCGCATTCATGTTGCCGATGCGCTGGATGGCTTGCGCGATCTGGGGCGCGCCGCGCGGGCCCGCAGCCGGGCCTTCATCGTCGGGGTGACGGGAAGCGTCGGCAAGACCACCACCAAGGAAGCCCTGCGCACAGTGTTCGAAGCGGCCGGCCAGACCCACGCCTCGATCAAGAGCTTCAACAATCACTGGGGCGTGCCGCTGATGCTGGCGCGCATGCCGGAAAATGCGCAGTTCGGCGTGTTCGAAATGGGCATGAATGCGCCCGAGGAAATCCGGCCGCTGAGCCGCATGGTCCGGCCGCATGTTGCTGTCATCACCTCGATCGCGCCGGTGCATCTGGAAGGGCTTGGCAGCATAGAGGCCATTGCCCGCGCCAAGGCCGAGATTTTCGACGGACTGGAGCCGGGCGGCACTGCCGTCATCAATGCCGATCATGGACAATTGCAGCTATTGCTCGATGCGGCCGCGGCGGCAGGCGTGGCCAATGTCATCACCTTCGGCTTCGCCCGTGGCGTCGATTGGCAGATTCTCGATCCGCAGACCGATGCATCCGCGTCCAGCGCCACCATTCTGCATGGCGAGGAAAGCTATAAGCTGGGCCTTGCCGTGCCGGGACGGCATATGCTCTCCAATGCCACGGCGGCGCTGGCGGTTGCGCATCTGGCCGGCATCGCGCCGGAAGTGGCGCTGCGGGCGCTCGCCGGCCTTGCGGCTCAACCGGGGCGTGGCGAACGGCTGCGATTGGGGCCGGACGATAAGCCGCTGTTGGTCGTCAACGAAAGCTATAATGCCAATCCGGTGGCCGTCGTGGCGGCGCTGTCGGTGTTCGGCCAGATCGAGCCGGCGGGTGGGCGCAAAGTGCTGGTGCTGGGCGACATGCTCGAGCTCGGGCCGCAAGCCGACCAATTGCATGCCGGCCTTGCAGACGCCGTTCGTGACAGCGGCGCCGAACGCATTTATCTCGTCGGCCCACACATGGCGGCGCTGGCCGCCGCGTTGCCAGATGCTGTAATGGCGGGACATTTCCCGAGCGCCGCGGAAGCGGTGAACGTGATTGTCGACGACCTTGCCTATGGCGACGCTCTTATGGTCAAAGGATCAAATGGTGTCGGGCTTTCCCGCCTCGTCAGTGCAATCACGACGCGGTTCGGGCAAAGCTAAGTCACCCAACCAGGATAGCGGACAGCAATGCTCTATTTTCTCGGCCAGTTGGGTGAGCAATTCGCCGCCTTCAACGTGTTCCGCTACATCACCTTCCGCACGGCCGGGGCGGTGATTACTGCGCTGTTCTTCGTCTTCCTCTTCGGCCCCGGCATGATCGCGCTGTTGCGCCTCAAGCAGGGCAGGGGCCAGCCGATCCGCGAAGATGGTCCTCAGGGGCACCTGCTGACCAAGAAGGGCACGCCGACCATGGGCGGGCTGATGATCCTCTCCGGCGCGGTGATCTCGACGCTGCTCTGGTCCAATCTCAGCAATGGCTATGTCTGGGTGGTGCTGTTCGTCACCATCGGCTTCGGCGCCATCGGCTTTTACGATGACTATCTCAAGGTGAAGCGCATGAGCCACAAGGGGTTCGGCTCCAAGCAACGCCTCTTGCTCGAAGCCTTGATCGGCGGCATCGCGGCTTTTGCCATTTCCCAGCTGGCGGCTGGCGCCTATGGCACCTCGCTGCTCTTCCCCTTCGTCAAGGATCTGGCGCTCAATCTGGGCTATTTCTACATCCTGTTCGGCGGCTTCGTTGTCGTCGCGGCAGGCAATTCGGTTAATCTCACCGATGGGCTCGATGGGCTCGCCATCGTGCCGGTGATGGTTGCTGCCGCCTGCTTCGGTCTTATCGCCTATCTCGTCGGCAGCCAGAACTATGCCGATTACCTGCTGCTCAATGCCGTCCCCGGTACCGCCGAACTGACGGTGGTCTGCGGTGCGCTGATCGGCGCCGGGCTCGGCTTCCTGTGGTTCAACGCCCCGCCGGCACAGATTTTCATGGGCGATACCGGCTCGCTCGCCCTGGGCGGTGCGCTCGGGACCATCGCCGTGGCCACCAAGCACGAGTTGGTGCTGGCCATTATCGGCGGTCTCTTCGTGCTCGAAGCCGTCTCGGTGATCGTGCAGGTCGCCTCGTTCCGCCTCACCGGCAAACGTGTCTTCCGCATGGCGCCGATCCACCACCATTTCGAGCATCTGGGCTGGACCGAAAGCCAGGTGGTGATCCGGTTCTGGATCATTTCCTTCGTCCTGGCGCTGATCGGCCTCTCAAGCCTCAAGCTGCGTTAGGCGGCATTTTCAGACCCAATCTGTAAAAGGGCGGCCCTGGGGTCGCCCTTTCTGTGGTCACGGTCTCGTGTCCACCAAGTTCGACACCAGGCGAAACTTTGGGCGCGTCTCTTCGTAGCTCTATTGACGATAGCACAGTCGTCCGAGCCATCCCCAAGCCGTCATCTTCCCTGAGCGGCGCAACAACGAGGAGACTACCCATGACTGCTACCGCCCGTTTTACCCTTGTCGCCGCCCTGCTTGCCGGCACCGCTTCGCTTGCCACCGCCGCCCATGCCGCCTCCGCCATCGGCCTTGTCGATGGCAAGACCCTGGTGATGTTTGATACCGAAACCCGCGCCGTCTCCGGCACCATGGACGTGACCGGCGTCGACGGTCTGGCCGGCATCGACGTTCGCCCCGCCGACAAGATGCTCTATGGCGTCACGCTTTCCGGCGATGTGGTCACCATCGACACCGCCACCGGTGCCGCCACCGTCAAGTCCACCCTGTCGGAAAAGCTCCCGAGTTTTGAAGGCGCCATTGTCGACTTCAATCCCATGGCCGACCGCCTGCGCCTGATGGGCACGGATGGCACCAATCACCGCGTCAATGTCGACGACGGCTCGGTGACCGTCGATGGTTCGCTGGCCTACGAGGCTGGTGACATGCATGAAGGCGAGACGCCCGCCATCGTGGCGGCTGCCTATACCAATTCCATCGGCAAGCCCGAAGCCACCAAGATGTTCGACATCGATGCGACCATCGTGGCGCTGGTGCAGCAGGTCGCGCCCAATGACGGTACGCTCAAGGCCATCGGCAAGCTCGGGGTCGAGGGTGGCAGCAGCTATGCCTTCGATATCTCGGCGACCGAAGACCTGACCAATACCGCTTATCTCGTGGTCGATAATGTGCTGCATACGGTGGATCTCGACAGCGGCGCGGCCAAGGCTTGGGGGGCTATCGAGGGCGTTGACGGTATGATCAGCGATATCGCCATCCTGCAGTAGTGCTGGATCGGGGAGGGGCTTTCCGGCCTCCCTTCACATCGCTCCCCTGCCTCCCAGGAGCGATGGCTTGCGGTGAACGCCTCGGGCTCTTGCCCGGGGCGTTTTCGTCAGTGGCGCTGACTCGCAAAACGCGAAATCCCTTACCAAATCGGTAACCATCGACGGTTACAATTCGATGCAGTTTGTATCGAGTACCAGTGTTGCGCCGATGATGTTCTCCCGCGCCGAAAAAACCCCGCTGGCCGAGTGGTGGTGGTCGATTGATCGCGAATTGCTCGGCGCCCTGGTGCTGCTTCTGGCTTGCGGCATGGTGCTCAGCTTCGGCGCCAGCCCGCCGGTGGCCGAGCGCATCGGGCTCAACGAATGGTATTTCGTGCTTCGCCACGGGCTTTTCGTACTTCTCGCCATTCCCGTCATGCTGGCCACCTCCTTGCTCAGCCATCGCCAGGCGCGCTTTGCAGCGCTCGGCGTGCTGATCGTCATGACGCTGCTGTTATGGGCAACCTTGCGCTTCGGCACCGAAGTGAAGGGCGCGCGGCGCTGGATCACCATTGCCGGCCAGTCAGTGCAGCCCTCCGAATTCGTCAAGCCGGCCTTTGCCGTGATCGGCGCCTGGCTGTTCTCCGAATTCATGATCCATCGCAACGTGCCGGGGCGGACCCTGGCGACGATAATCATGCTGGCCATCGTCTCGGGCCTCTTGCTGCAGCCTGATATCGGCCAGACGGCGCTTGTCTTCGCCACCTGGGCGGTGCTGCTGTTCCTGTCCGGCATTTCCTGGTGGATCATTTTCGGCCTTGCCGGTGCGGCCGGTGGCCTGCTCTTCGGCGCCTATCTGTTCTTCCCGCACTTTGCCCGCCGCATCGATACCTTCATCAACCCTGATGGCGGCGGCAATACCTACCAGATCGACCGCGCCCTGCAGTCGCTGCTCGAGGGCGGCTGGTTCGGCCGGGGGCCGGGCGAGTCGATCGCCAAGAAGCTCATCCCCGACGCCCATGCCGACTATGTGTTCTCCGCCGCCGCCGGCGAATTCGGCATTCTGTTCTGCATGGGTCTCGTCGGCGTCATCGCCTTCATCGTGATCCGCGCCATGATCGCGGCCCAACGCCAGACCAGCCTGTTCGCGCGTCTTGCCGCATCGACAATCGCCATCCAGTTCGCCATGCAGTCCGGCATCAATCTTGCGGTGAATCTCAACCTCATCCCGCCCAAGGGCATGACGCTGCCATTCGTGTCCTATGGCGGCACGTCGATGATTGCGGTCGCCTTTGCCATGGGCCTGATGCTGGCCTTTACCCGAACCAAGCCAGAGGAACGCATGGCCACCGGACTTCCCTCCTATCGCAGCGCCGTGGTCGCGCCCGCCGAATGAAGACCTTCGTTCTCATGGCCGGCGGCACGGGTGGACATCTCTTCCCGGCCATGGCCCTTGCGCAGGAACTGATCCGCCGCGGCCATGCCGTGGAGCTGATGACCGATCATCGCGTCGAGAGCTATGGCGCCGATTTTCCGGCCCGCCAGATCCACATCATTCCCGCCGCCACGCCCTCGCTCAGCAATCCGGTGAAATTCGTCGGCGCCGGCTTCACCATCCTGCGTGGTGTCGCCACCGCCCTGGGCAAGCTGCGCAAGACGCGGCCGGACGCGGTTATCGGCTTTGGTGGCTATCCCACTTTTCCGCCGTTTATCGCTGCCAGCCTGCTCGGTATTCCGGGTATCCTGCACGAGCAGAATGCGGTGATGGGTCGGGCCAATCGGGCGCTCACCCGTTTTGCCGATGTGCTGGCGCTGAGCTTTGCCAAGACGCGCTTTGCCGATGCGGCCTCGCTCGAAAAGATCGTCACCGGCAATCCCGTGCGCGACCGGGTGCGGCCGCTGGCCGGCCGTCCCTATCCGCTGCTCGATGATCGCGGCACCATCCGTCTCGTCGTCACCGGCGGCAGCCAGGGCGCGCGGGTGCTGTCGGACCTGGTGCCGGCCGCCATCGCCCTCTTGCCCGACGCTTTGCGCAATCGCCTCCAGATCGTGCAGCAGGCCCGGCCCGAGGATATCGACCGGGTGGCCGAGAGCTACCGCCAGTCGCGCACCAGCGTGTCGCTGGCCAGCTTTATCGGCGATCTTCCGGATCGGATCGCCGATGCCCATCTGGTGATCTGCCGGGCAGGGGCCTCCACCATTACCGAGCTTGCAGTGATCGGCCGTCCGGCCATCCTGATCCCGCTGCCGGGCGCTCTCGATTCCGACCAGAAGTACAATGCCCTGTTCCTGCAGGAGGGCGGCGGAGGCTGGATGGAAGAGCAGGCCACGCTTTCACCGCAATCGCTTGCCACTCGCCTGACCGAACTGCTGACCGACCCGCCGCGCCTGGCCGCGGCTGCATCGGCCGCCCGCGCCTTGGGCCAGCCCCGCGCCGTGGAAAAGCTGGCCGACCTCGCCGAACTGCTGGCCGGCCGAAATACCCAGATCGAAGGAAGACAATTATCATGAAGATGCCGCGTAACATGGGTCCGGTGCATTTCATCGGCATTGGCGGCATCGGCATGAGCGGTATCGCCGAAATCCTGCACAACCAGGGCTATACGGTCCAAGGTTCGGACGCCTCAGCCAATCCCAATGTGCAGCGCCTGCGCGACATGGGGATCAAGGTCGAGATCGGCCAGAGCGGCGACAATCTCGGTCAGGCCGAAGTCGTCGTCGTCTCCTCCGCCATCCGCAAGGACAATCCCGAACTGGTTGCCGCCCGCGCCAAGGCTTTGCCCATCGTGCGGCGTGCCGAGATGCTGGCCGAGATCATGCGCTTCAAGACCGCCATCGCCATTGGCGGCACCCATGGCAAGACCACGACCACGACGCTGGTCGCCACGCTCCTCGACGCCGGCAATCTCGATCCCACCGTCATCAATGGCGGCATCATCAATGCCTATGGCACCAATGCCCGCCTGGGCGCCGGTGAATGGATGGTGGTGGAAGCGGACGAGAGCGACGGCACCTTCGTCAAGCTGCCCGCCGACGTTGCCGTGGTGACCAATATCGACCCCGAGCATCTCGACCACTATGGCGATTTCGATGGGGTCAAAAAGGCCTTCCACCAGTTCGTCGAAAACGTGCCCTTCTACGGCTTCGCGGTCATGTGCCTCGACCACCCGATCGTGCAGTCGCTGGTCGGCGATATCCGCGACCGCCGCGTCATCACCTATGGCCGCAATCCGCAGGCCGATGTGCGCCTCGTCGATCTCGAAAATCATGACGGCATCCAGCATTTCGCCGTCGAAATCCGCGACCGTATCCGCCAGACGCAATTGCGCATCGACGGGCTGCAATTGCCGATGCCGGGCGTGCATAATGCGCTCAACGCCACCGCCGCCATTGCCGTGGCCGACCAGTTGCATGTCCCCGCCGAAGCCATCCGCAAGGGTCTCAAGGGCTTTACCGGGGTGAAGCGCCGCTTCACCAAGACCGGCGAGGCCGGCGGCGTCACCGTCATCGATGATTACGGCCATCACCCGGTCGAGATTGCCGCCGTGCTCAAGGCCGCCCGCCAGTCGGCGCGCGGTGAGGTCATCGCCGTGGTGCAGCCACACCGCTTCTCGCGCGTCCACGATCTGTTCGACGATTTCGCCGCCTGCTTCAACGATGCCGATACCGTCATCGTCGCGCCGATCTATGCCGCCGGCGAACAGCCACTTCCCGGTGTCACCCATGAGGAACTGGTCAACCGCATCCGCGCCCGCGGCCATCGCGATGCCCGCGTGCTCGATAGCCAGGAAGCCCTGGCGCCGCTGCTCGCCTCGCGCGTCAACGAGGGCGATTATGTCGTGTGCCTCGGTGCCGGCAACATCACTCAATGGGCCGCCGCACTGCCGGGCGAATTGGAAGCGCTGATGGGGGTGGGAGCCACCTCATGACAAAACATGTCGCCGTCCTGATGGGTGGGCTCTCCAATGAGCGCCCGGTATCGCTGAGTTCGGGCAAGGGCTGTGCCGAGGCGCTGCGCCGCGCCGGTTATCGGGTGACCGAGGTCGATGTCGGCTACGACATTGCCGAACGCCTGCGCGCGCTTCAGCCCGATGTCGCCTTCAATGCCCTGCATGGCCGCTTTGGCGAGGACGGGACCATCCAGGGCGTGCTGGAATTTCTGCGCATTCCCTATACCCATTCTGGCGTGCTGGCCTCGGCCTTGGCGCTGGACAAGCACCAGGCCAAGATCATGCTCAAGGCCGCCGGCATTCCGGTCACCGATCACGTGATCGCCGGCCGCGCCGAAGTGGGCCGGGCCCATGTCATGAAGCCGCCCTATGTGGTCAAGCCCATCGCCGATGGCTCGAGCTTCGGCGTCTTGATCGTCAAGGCCGACCAGTCCCATCCGCCGCAGGAAATCCTGGGTGCTGATTGGGATGGCGGCGAGACGCTGATGGTCGAGCGCTATATTCCCGGCCGCGAACTGACCTGCGCCGTGATGGGCGGGGTGGCACTGCCGGTGACCGAGATCGTCACCGACCTGGCCTTCTACAATTATGAGGCGAAGTATTCTGCCGGTGGATCACATCACGTGTTACCGGCGCAGATTTCACCGAAAATTTACGACAAAGTCCAAAAGATGAGCCTGATGGCGCATGAAGCGCTGGGCTGTCGCGGCATCACGCGCACCGACTTCCGGTACAATGATGCGGCGGGCGAAGATGGCGAGCTTGTCTGTCTGGAAATCAACACCCAGCCGGGCATGACCCCCACCTCGCTGGCGCCCGAGCAGGCGCTGCATGCGGGCCACTCCTTTGAGGATCTGGTCTCCTGGATGGTGGAGGACGCGAGTTGCAACAGGTAAAGAGCGAGGCTTTTCTCGCCGGAGCGCGGATGGTCGATCCCCGCGCACTGCCTGTTCCTGCCCGGCCGCAGCGGCAGCGGCTGGCGGGGCGTTTTACGCGCATCCGCGTGCTGCATGGCCGTGCCATCCGCCGTGGCCTGTGGATCGCCGCCGCTCTTGTGGGCGCCTTGACGCTTTATCAGGTGCGCGAACCGATCGGTGCCTTTGCCGGTACCCTTGGAACGCTCGCGCAAGGCGAGTTTGCCGAAGCCGGCATGGCCATTGGCGAGATTTCGATCACCGGGCAGACACTGACCTCCGAGCAGGCGATCTTCGACGCGCTGGGCATTCAGCCCAATGCCTCGACCCTAGCCTTCGACGTGGAAGCGGCCCGCCAGCGTGTCGCGCAATTGCCGGCCGTCGATACGGTCAGCGTCCGCAAGACCTATCCTGGCGATGTGTCGGTGGTGATTGCCGAGAAAATCCCGGTCGCCCGCTGGCGGGTTGATGGCGTCACCTTCGTCATCGACGGGGCAGGCGAGCAGATCGGCGAGGATCGTGGCGCTTACAGTGACCTGCCGCTGGTGATCGGCGACGGCGCCGCTGACGATGCGCTGGCCATGATCCGGGCGCTCGATGGTTTCCCGCATCTGCGCAATGGCCTCGTGGCGCTGTCCCGTATCGCCGACCGGCGCTGGGACATGATCTACGACACCGGCCTCCGGGTGCAGCTGCCCGAGCAAGGCGTGGCGCAGGCCCTGCGCAAGCTCACCTCTTATCAGAACGAATTCCAACTGCTCGACCGCGATGTCAGCATCATCGATCTGCGGATCGACACCATCGTGGCCGTGCGCCCCAACAAGACCGAAGACACCGAAAAATCATGATGACCGATGCGATGACCTCACGGCTCCGCCCCGTTCTGCCGGGCAAGACCACCCTGGTGGCCGTGCTGGACATCGGCTCGACCAAGATCTGCTGCGTCATCGCCCGCCTCACGCCCCGCGCCGAGGGCAAGGCACTGCGCGGACGCACCCATCAGGCCGAGGTGATCGGTTTCGGCTATGGCCCGTCTTCCGGCGTCAAGAGCGGTGTCGTCACCGATATCGAAAAGGCCGAGCAGGCGATCCGCACCGTGGTCGGCATGGCCGAGCGCGCTGCCGGTCTGACGCTGGAATCCGTCCTGGTCAACGTCACTGCCGGTCGGCTGGGTTCCGAAACCTTCTCCGCTGCCGTGTCGCTCGACGGGCAGGAGGTCGAGAAGGCCGATATCGTGCGCGTGCTCAAGGCGGTCAATTCCCGCTCGGTGCGCCCGGAACGTTCGATCATCCATGCATTGCCGATCGGTTACGCCTTGGATGGCCAGAAGGGCATTCGCGACCCCCATGGCATGGTGGGCGAAAAGCTCGGTGTCGACGTCGCGGTGATTTCGGCCGAGACGCTGGCCATGCGCAATCTGGAACTGGTGCTGCATCGCTGCCACCTGCAGATCGAGGCGCTGGTCGCCACCCCCTATGCTTCGGGTCTCGCCACCCTTGTCGATGACGAAGCGCAACTGGGCGTTGCCTGCATCGACTTTGGCGGCGCCACGACGACCGTTTCGGTCTTCAACGATGGCCATATGGTCTATGCCGATGCCATCGCCATTGGCGGACATCACCTGACCCTCGATATCGCGCGCCAGCTCTCGGTCAGCGTCGCCGATGCCGAACGGCTCAAGACGTTGCATGGTTCGGTCCTGCCGGGCCAGGCCGATGAGCGCGAGATGATCCCGATCCAGCCGGTCGGGGCCAGCCATGACGAGGCGCCAGGGCAGGTGGCCCGTTCGGTGCTGACCCGCATCATGCGACCGCGCATCGAGGAAATCCTTACCGCGGTGCGCGACCGCATGCAGGCCACCGGCATGATGGATGTCTGCGGCCGCCGCTTCGTGCTCACCGGTGGGGCCAGCGAAATGACGGGCCTGCCTGAAGTCGCCCGCCGCACACTGGCGCGCAATGTGCGCAATGGCCGGCCCATGGGCATTGCCGGCCTGCCCGAGATCGCCAAGGGCGCTGCCTTTGCCAGCGTCGCCGGCATGCTCATCTATCCGCAGGTCTGCAGCCAGGAATATGCCGAGCCGCGCGGCACCCGTAAGCTTACCGGTACCGATGGCTATTTCGCACGCGTCGGCAACTGGCTGCGCACGAGCTTCTGATTTTTTTTGACGGTTCGCTGGTCTTGAGCCGCGCATGCTCGGGCGCGGGCGGCCTTTCATGGTTAACGCTTCCTGAATGCGTAACGCCCCGATGTCGCATTTTGCCTTTTCGTTAACGCGAAGGCTTCAATTGTTAGGACGCGGTTAACGAATTGGAGGGTAAATCTTAATCAACCACGCCACTATGGGGCCATTTATGACCATCAACCTCACCATCCCGGACATTCAGGAACTCAAGCCCCGCATCACCGTGTTCGGTGTCGGCGGTGGTGGCGGCAACGCCGTTAACAACATGATCGAATCCGGCCTGGACGGTGTCGATTTCGTCGTCGCCAATACCGACGCACAGGCGCTTTCCCTCAGCAAGGCACAGCGAATCATTCAGCTCGGCGTCGGTGTCACCGAAGGCCTGGGCGCCGGCTCGCACCCGGAAGTGGGTCGCGCTGCAGCCGAGGAAAGCTGGGACGAGATCAACGACCATCTCAGCGGTTCGCACATGGTGTTCATCACTGCCGGCATGGGCGGTGGCACGGGCACTGGCGCAGCACCCGTCGTGGCGCGCGCCGCTCGCGAGCAGGGCATCCTGACGGTTGGCGTGGTGACCAAGCCGTTTAATTTCGAAGGCAACCGCCGCAGCCGTCTGGCCGAGGACGGGATCGATGAGCTGCATCGCCATGTCGATACGCTGATCGTCATTCCGAACCAGAACCTGTTCCGCGTCGCCAATGAGAAAACCACCTTCGCCGACGCTTTCGCGATGGCCGACCAGGTGCTGTTCTCCGGCGTGGCCTGCATCACCGACCTCATGGTCAAGGAAGGCCTGATCAACCTCGACTTCGCCGACGTGCGCGCCGTCATGCGCGGCATGGGCAAGGCGATGATGGGCACCGGCGAAGCCTCTGGTGAAGATCGCGCCCGCCACGCCGCCGAGGCTGCCATTGCCAACCCGCTGCTCGACGATGTGTCGATGCACGGCGCTCGTGGCCTGCTGATCTCTATCACCGGCGGTCCGGACCTGACCCTTTACGAAGTCGACGAAGCGGCCAGCCGCATCCGCGAGGAAGTCGACGTGGACGCCAATATCATTCTCGGCGCCACCTACGATCCGAACCTCAACGGCACGATCCGCGTGTCCGTCGTGGCCACAGGCACCGACGCCACCATGGTCCAGGCGCTCGAGCCGGCCAAGCCGCATGCTTCGCGCACCCCGCTTTCGGTCAAGCGCCATGTGCCCGTTGAGCCGACCCGTTCGGTCGTGCCGCCGGCTCCCGAGCCGGTCATTGCCGAGGTCGAAGAGATCGGCCAGCAGGTGGAAGCCGCCGTTGCCGAGGCCTTTGCCGCCCAGCGCCCGCTGCAGCAGTCCATGCTCGAAGATGACGGCGTTTTCGTCGAGCCCTATACCCCGGCCGCCGAAATCCATCACGAGCCCGAAGAGGTTCAGATGGTCGAAGAACAGCCGATTCCGAGCGTCTATGTGCCCTCGCACGCAGCCCGCCCCGAAGGTCAGCGCCGCATGCCGCGCACCGAGGAGCTTCCGGCTGTTGCGCGCCGGACACAGGACGCGCAGGAACGTCATGAGGCTGAACCGCGAAATGCCCGTGCCCTGTTCAAGCGCCTGGCGTCCAATGTCGGCCTGAACCTGGGTCAGCAGGCCGCTGAAACCCGTCAGGAGCCCCGCACTTCGACCGCCGACGACGCCGCTGCCCGCAGCGCGATTGAGGCCGGTGGTGCAAGGGCTTCGCGGGTTCCGCCCGCTAGCGAAGGCGCTCGTGGCACCCTCGATAACCAAGGTCGCCAGCCGGCTCAGCCGCAGCAGAAGGATCACCTGGAGATCCCGGCCTTCCTGCGCAAGCACGGTTAATTCCCTGTAAAGGAAACCCTGAAACATGACTCGGCGCGGCTTTCGCGCCGAGTTTTTTTTAGCTAGGTGTTTGGCGAGCGTGAATGTTCGGCGGAGTATCCCTACAGTATGAACAAGCTTTCGACACGCCAGCGCACGCTCGCCGGTGAGATCAAGTTCGCCGGTTACGGTGTGCACAGCGCCCAGCCGGTTACCCTCGTCATCGGTCCAGCCGCTCCCGACAGCGGCTACCTCATTCGCCGCGAGATCGGCGAAAACAGCTTTACCCAGCCCGTTCCTGTCCACTTCTCCCGCGTCAGCCGCACCACGCTGTGTACCACGCTCGACCTGGGCGACAGCGTCAGCGCTGCCACGGTGGAGCACGTCACCTCCGCCCTCTCCGGCATGGGCGTCGACAATGCGCTGATCACGCTGGACGGGCCGGAATGCCCGATCATGGATGGCAGCGCCTATCCCTTCGCCACCGCGATTCTCGAGGTTGGCCTCGAAATCCAGCCGGCGCAGAAGAAATTCCTCAAGGTCATGCGCGCCGTCACCGTGCGCAACAATGACGCCTTCGCCGCGCTCGAGCCCTATAATGGCCGGGCACTCGACCTTGAGATCGACTTCGACTCCAAGGTCATCGGCCGCCAGCGCATGATTTTCGACTGGACGCCGCGCCGCTATTTCGAGGACGTGTCGCGCGCCCGCACCTTCGGTTTCGCCCGCGACGCCAAGATTTTGCGCCAGGCCGGCTATGCCCTGGGCTCCAGCCTCGACAATTCCATCACCGTGCATGAGGATCGTATCCTCAATCCCGGCGGGCTGCGCTTCGAAGACGAATTCGTCCGGCACAAGCTGCTCGACGCCATTGGTGATCTGTCGCTGGGCGGCATGGCGATCTGGGGCCGTTTCCGCTCCTACAAGGGTGGACATGCGCTCAATGCCCATGTTTTGGCCGGTCTCTTTTCCAGCGAAGCCAATTATGAGATAGTCACGGCCGATGAGCTGCCGCTGGAATTCGAGGCCTTCGATGACCAGCCGGACGGCTTGGAGGTTCATCACTATCTGCGGTCCGTGCGCTGATCCGGTCTTCCGGCCCTCGGCGACGCCACAGTTTTGATCCATTTGCTAATTACGCCGCAGCCCAATGCGGTATTTGAGGAACGGGGCAGTTCGTGAAGCTTGACGTTGTAAGCCAGTTTTCCCGCGGGGCCGTTCGGCTCGCTGCCATGGCGGTCGTGGCCTCGTTTCTCGCAGCCTGTTCGGGCATGAACCTGTTTGGCCCGCCCAAGGTCAAGGAAGAGCCGATCATTCCCGCGGCCGCGCTGTATCAGGGCGCGTTGGACGATATGGATCGCCAGTACTACCAGACCGCCATCAAGAAGCTCGAGCAGCTCGAACGTCAGCATCCGCGCGATCCGCTGACCGAGAAGGGCAAGCTGATGCAGGTCTATGCGAATTATCGCACGGGCAAGTTCGAGCCCGCCATTCTGGCCGCCGACCGCTATCTGGCGCTTTATCCCAATGGCAAGGATGTGCCTTACGTCCTCTGGCTCAAGGGCACGTCCTATTTCGCGCAGATCAAGGACATCACCCGCGACCAGCAGTTGTCGCGTGACGCCATCGACACCTATACGCTGCTGATCAACAACTATCCCAAGTCCGAGCATGCCAAGGACGCCAAGGACAAGCTCCTCGTCGCCTATGACCAGCTTGCCGGCAAGGAAATGTCGGTCGGCCGCTACTATCTCGGCAATGGTCAGTACACCGCCGCCATCAACCGCTTCCGCGAAGTGGTCGAGAAGTGGCAGACCTCGACGCATATCGAGGAAGCCCTCTACCGCCTGACCGAAGGCTACCTGCTGCTCGGCCTCACCAACGAAGCCATGTCCGCCGCCGCCGTGCTCGGTCACAACTACCCGTCCAGCGACTGGTACAAGCGGGCTTTCGAACTGCTCGGCAAGCAGGGCCTGGCGCCGAACCTCAATTCGGGCAGCTGGCTGGCAGCCCATCGCAGCTAAGCCTTGTGCACACGAATTTGAAAAGGGCCCCGATCGGGGCCCTTTTTGTTTGACCGAGAGGCAAATGGTCAGCCTGGCGCGACAGGGCAACAAGCACAGTGGTGGGTGGGAAAAAGCGTGCCAGCGCCTGGACCATTTCAACTTGAGGTGGACTTTGGGCGCTTTCGCTTCCCTCCCCCTTGAGGGGAGGGATTGAGGGAGGGGGTCCATCAGTGGATCGCTAAACAACCCCCTCCCAACCTCCCCCTGAAGGAGGGGGAGGAGCCGCATCGCGTTCTGGGCAAGAGTTAGTCAAAAGAACCGGTCCGTCTCCCTCCCCCTTGCGGGGAGAGTTGGGGTGGGGGATGAGAGCCCGGTGCCAATTCGCCATCTGCGATAGCCCTGCCTTGAGGGGAGGAGGGGGCGATAGAGCTGCATCAACAAGACCGTGAAATGCTCTAAAGCGGCAATTGCTGGCCGGCCTTTATGGTTTCCATCGGCACGTCGGTCTTGACCGACTGCACGGAGGGGATGCGCATGAGATGGTCGGACTGGAAGCGCCAATAGGCATGCAGATCCGTCGTGACCACGCGCATGATCGCATCGCACTCCCCCGTGGTGAGATAGCACTCGGCCACTTCGGGGTATTTGCGCACTGTCTCGGCAAAAAGGTTGGTGGTCTCGGCATCCTGGGTCTTGAACCAGATGCGAGCAAAGACCGTGAGGCCCAGGCCCAGTTTCGGCCCGTTTAGCACGGCGACATAGCCGTCGATGACACCCTTTTCCTCGAGCAGTTTCACCCGCCTGAGGCAAGGCGAGGGCGACAATCCCACTGCATTGGCCAATTCCACATTGGACATGCGGCCATTGCGCTGCAACTCGCGCAGGATACGGCGATCGATGGCATCGAGAATTTCTGACACGAAATGTGCTCCATCCACCTAGAGTTGGCAGATCATGCCAAACTTTGCGCCATGCTTGCGATATTGGCAAGTTTATTGCGATAGAACTGAATTATCCTGTCATCATCATTTTTCGCGGGGACCAACCAATGGCGAACGAAATCAAGAAGGTTGTGCTGGCCTATTCCGGGGGCCTGGACACCTCCATCATCCTCAAATGGCTCAAGGAAACCTATGACTGCGAGGTGGTGACCTTTACCGCCGATCTCGGCCAGGGCGAAGAGCTGGAGCCGGCGCGTAAGAAGGCCGAGCTGTTCGGCATCAAGGACATCTATATCGAAGACCTGCGCGAAGAATTTGTGCGCGACTTCGTCTTCCCGATGTTCCGTGCCAATACCGTTTATGAAGGCCAGTATCTGCTCGGCACCTCAATCGCCCGCCCGCTGATCGCCAAGCGGTTGGTCGAAATCGCCCATGAAACCGGCGCCGACGCCATTTCCCATGGCGCTACCGGCAAGGGCAATGATCAGGTGCGCTTCGAATTGACCGCCAATGCGCTCGACCCCGCCATCAAGGTCATCGCGCCGTGGCGCGAATGGGACCTGCGCTCGCGCACGGCACTCCTCGCCTATGCCGAAGCCAACCAAATCCCGATTGCCAAGGACAAGCGCGGCGAGGCTCCGTTCTCGGTCGACGCCAATCTGCTGCATACCTCGTCCGAAGGCATGGTGCTGGAAGACCCTGCCGTGCCCTATCCCGACTATGTGCCGCAGCGCACCGTCGACCCGGAAAAGGCCCCCAACGAGCCTGAGATCATCACCATCGGCTATGAAAGGGGCGACCCGGTCTCGGTCAATGGCGAACGCCTGTCTCCCGCAGCCCTGCTCACCAAGCTCAACGAATTGGGCGGCAAGCATGGCGTCGGCCGGCTCGATCTCGTGGAAAACCGCTTTGTCGGCATGAAGTCGCGCGGCCTTTATGAAACACCGGGCGGCACCATCATGCTGGTGGCGCATCGCGGTATCGAATCGATCACCCTGGACCGTGGCGAAGCTCACCTCAAGGACGAGCTGATGCCCAAATATGCCGAGCTGATCTATAACGGCTTCTGGTATGCGCCCGAGCGCGAAATGCTGCAGGCGCTGATCGACAAGAGCCAGGAATATGTCACTGGCGAAGTCACGGTGAAGCTCTACAAGGGCTCCGCCTCGGTTATCGCCCGCACCTCGCCCTATAGCCTATACTCGATGGATCTGGTGACCTTCGAGGAAGGCGCCGTGGCCTATGACCATAAGGACGCCGCCGGCTTCATCCGCCTCAACGGCCTGCGCCTCAAGACCTATGCCGCGCGCAACAAGAAGGCTCAAGGCTAGACCGGACTTCGGGGGCCTGGAGCGTTCAGAGCCCCCAATCCCGCCCTTTTGAGGAGGCCGCGAATTGGCGCTGCCAGTTGGCACGCGGCTTCCCACCCACCAGACCGCCCTCGGGCTTGACCCGAGGAGCTACACTTAGCGGCCCCGCAGTGGCGTATAGTGCCCACGGGTATTCGCCCGAGGGTGACGGCTGGTGGGTTGGGGGAACCATGAGGGGCTGCCCGCAAGTAGCGCTCGATGAGGGGGAGATTTGGGCTTCGCCTCGACGTCGAAAGCGCCCTGGGGGCCTGGGCTCTCACCCCCACCCCAGCCCGCAGGGGGGATGGGCCAGCCAGCGGCAAAACAAAAAAATCAGCCGACGACGATGAGGTCTGGGTCGAGGACGCGCAGGACCTGGGCGAGGTCCTGGCCGCGCTTGAGGATGCGGCCCTGTTGATTGGTGACCATGTACTGGCCCTGCTTGGCGCGCAGTTTGGGGTTTTTCTCGATGACGAAGAGCGGGCGCTCGGAAACGCGGGCATAGATGGAGAACAGCGCCCGGTCGCGCAGGAAGTCCATGGCATAGTCGCGCCATTCGCCGGCCCCAACCTTGCGGCCATAGACCGACAGGATCTGCATCAGTTCGCGGCGATCAAAGGCCACGACTGGTTGCACGGGTCGCTGGGCCTGGCCTTGCGGTTCACCCACATGCACCAGAGCCAGCCGGTTCTGCGCTTCGTCGGACGGACCCTGCACGCGGCCCTCAGCCTCTTGTCACTTCGCCGTCATGATTGCCCCATTCGCCGGGGAAGGCAAGCGCCGCAAATACCCCATTTCGGCCATGATTAGTCCTTTCTGACGCCCCATTGCGCTGTCAGCTTACAACCATTGCCTCCAGTGGCTGGCAGGGGTGCTGACCGAGCCCCCAAACTGAGACGCGCTCCTGCCAGCCGCCCCTGAATAGAATTGACCTGTCAGTCATGCCCGTTCCTGCCCCCAGGAGCGGGCTTCTTTTTGTCTGGTTCTGCGGCGGGCATGGATTGACGGCGGCGGAAAAAACGGTGCCCATGCGCGCAACAGGCAGAGGAGCGCACATGACCGGCCGGATCGTTATTCTCAATGGCGCGCCGCGTGCCGGAAAATCCAGCCTCGCTGAGGCCATCCGAACCCGCGTGTCCGGCCGCTGGCTCATCTGGGGTGTCGATGCCTTCAACGCCACCCTGCCCCCTGAGCTTCTACCCGGTATCGGCCTCAGGCCCGGCGGCGAGCGGCCCGATCTCGAGGCCAACCTGCCTGAACTGTTCGGCCGCTATCTCGGGGTTCTGACCGGCATGGCGACCTCGGGGCTCGACGTGGTAGCAGATCTGGGCCTCCACACCGACTATGCCACCGGGTTCGACCCGCTGCCGATGCTGGCGGAGGCGCTGGCCGGCTTTGCGGTCTATTTCATCGGCATCGACTGCGATCTCGACACCATCATGGCGCGGCGCAATGCCGATACCCAGGACGGGCTTTATGCAGCGGGCCCGGGCGTACCGGCGCCGGTGGCGCGCTGGCAGCAGGCGGTGCATGACAGCAAAAGCTATGATTTGCGGCTCGACATGGGTAAACTGACCGCAGAACAGGGCGCCAACCATGTGCAAGCCCTGCTGATGTCGCCGCCCACCACGACAATTCTTGGACTTTCGAGCATAGACGCCCGGTCAGGGCAGTTGTAACGGCTTTTCCGGGCCCGTTTAATTCGCCGTTAAGTGGCGAGGACTAGCCTGCCGGCCAGCGTCGGATCGTGGCTTTGGACTGTGGGGGGCCAATGGGCTCGAAGGATACCGGCAATGTTGCGGATGTCGCCGAGACCTTGTTGCTCGATGCGGCACTCGAAAGCATTCCCTATGGCTTTTGCGTATGGTCGCCGCAGTTCCGCCTGCAGATGTGGAACAAGCACTATCGCGATTTCTATGGCTTTTCCGAAGACGCCATCCACAAGGGCATGACGCTTGAGGATATCGTGCATCTTTCGGTGCGGCTGGGCAACCATGCCGGACAGAGCCCCGATGCCTTCTACGAGGCCTATACAGCAGAACTCCTCGCCAATCGCAGCGGCTCGCGTCACAAGAGCCAGGAAATGGTATCAGGCGGTCGCATCATCGAAACCGCTCATGTCTATTCCGAGCGGCTGGGCTGGGTGGTAACCCACGAGGACATTACCGACGAAATCGCCCGCTCGGAGAGCCAGCAGAAGCGCAAGCTGGAGCTGGAACGGCAGAATATCCGGCTCGATGCGGCCGTGAACAATATCTCTATTGGCCTGTGCATGATGGACGCGCGCGGCCGACTGGTGATCTGCAACGAGCCCTATGCCCGCATCTACAACCTGCCGGTCAGCTATCTCAAGCCCGGCACGCAGCTCGAGGATATCCTCGGGCACCTGTTCGACATGGGCATGAGCGCCGGCGGCACGCGCGAGGACTATATCGCCTGGCGCCGTGACGTCATCGCCCGGCGCGAATATGGCAAGAATATCCATGAGCTCAACGGCCGCACCATTCTGATGCAGCACCATCCGATGAAGGATGGCGGTTGGGTTTCGACCCATGAGGACATTACCGAACAGCGCCAGGCCGAAGCCCGCATCCAGCATCTAGCGCGGCACGATGCCCTGACCGACCTGCCCAACCGCATCGAATTCCTCGAGCAGATGGCCAAGACCGAGGCGGCCTTCCAGCGCGGGGAAATGGCAGCGGTGCTCTATATCGACCTCGACCATTTCAAGGCGGTCAACGACACGCTGGGCCATGCGGTGGGCGACGAGGTGATCAAGCAGGCGGCAGTGCGCCTCTGGGGCACCACGCGCGAAACCGACCTCCTGGCGCGGCTAGGCGGCGACGAATTCGCCATGCTGCTGCGCCCGATCGACAGCATTGACGCAGCGGCAAGGGTCGCCGACCGCATCGTCCGGGCCATGCGCAGCCCGATGAACATCGCTGGCCAGCAGATCGAGATCGGCGCCAGCGTCGGCATCGCGGTGGGCCCGGGAGACGGCATCACCACCGATCAATTGGTCAAGAACGCCGATCTGGCGCTCTACAAGGCCAAGTCCGAAGGCCGCTCGACCTATCATTTCTTCGAAACCGGCATGGATGCCGAGCTGCAGCAGCGCCGCTCCATCGAGGCCGGGCTGCGCCTCGCTTTGCAGCGCCAGGAATTGCGGCTGATGTTCCAGCCGTTGCTCGGCCTGCATGAAAACCGGGTGACCTGCGTCGAGGCCCTGCTGCGCTGGGACCATGACGATCGCACCATCTCGCCCGTGGAGTTCATCCCGGTGGCTGAGGAAACCGGGCTGATCGTATCGATCGGGGAATGGGTGCTGCACGAAGCATGCAAGGCTGCTGCCAGCTGGCCGGGCGATGTGCGCGTCGCCATCAATCTTTCGCCAGTGCAGTTCCGGAACAAGGATCTGGTTGGTCAGGTGCGCGCCGCACTGGCCGAAGCCAAGCTCGATCCCACCCGGCTCGAGCTCGAGATCACCGAGAGCCTGCTCCTGACCGACAATGAGAGCACTATCAAGGCGCTGCACGAATTACGAGCGATGGGCGTGCGCATTTCCATGGACGATTTCGGGACCGGTTATTCCTCGCTGTCCTACCTGCGCAGCTTCCCTTTCGACAAGATCAAGATCGACCGCTCCTTCATGCGCGACCTGACCACGCGGCACGACAGCCAGGCCATTATTCGCGCCGTCATCGGGCTGGGACAATCGCTGGGCATGTCGACCACCGCCGAGGGGGTGGAAACCGAAGAGCAGTTGGCAATGGTGCGCGAACAGGGCGTTTCCGAAGTGCAGGGCTTCCTGTTCTCCCCGCCGCTGCAACCGGCTTCGCTCACCAACCTCCTGCACTCGGAAGCCAGCAAGGCTCTGGCCAGCAAGAAGGCCTCCTGATCCGGCATGGTCTCGCGCCCTCTTGCGCAGCTGCTCGCCAGCGCCCGCCGGGCCGGGGCGCGACACGATGCTGAAGACATCGTCCAGGAAGCGCTGATGGCGGCCTTTGCCGCTGGCCGGTTCGATCTCGAAGATAACAAGACGCTGTTCTGGCTGTGCGGTGTGGTGCGCAACCGCGCCCGCATGCATGTGCGGACCGCCACGCGCCGGCGAGCGCGCGAGAATGCTTGGGCGGGAGTGGCCGTCCCGCCGCAAACCGACTGCGAAACCGCGCCGCCCGCCGACATCCTCAAGGACCTGCCACCCGCCTTGCATACATTGGCGGCTTTGGTCCTGACCGGACACAATCGCCGCGAAATCGCCTATCTCCTGCGTCTTCCCGACACAGCCTTGCGCCAGCGCGTGGTAAGCCTCAGGCGACTTCTGGCGGCCAGGGGGCTGGCGGCGCCCGAGGAAATGGTCGGGCTCAATCTCGATCTCGCCTATGGCCGCATGCGCATCGCTCTGCGCCAGGCGCTGTCCCGCCATGGCGGCATATTTGCCAGCCACGATCCCGATGGCCATATTTTTCTGGTCCGCCGCTCACAAAACCAGCCGGCGCGGCAACTGGTTGCTGCCAATCCAATGGAGAAGAAAACATGAGTTTCAAACCCAGCGCCGTCAGCATCGTCTTTTATGTCGCCGATATCGCCCGCACCGAAGCCTTCTATACCAGCACGCTGGGTATCGCGCTCGAGCGCATGGAAGGGGCTGAGCCGTTCTGGCTGCAGGGCCGGATCGGCGCCGGCCCCGACCTCATTTTCTTCCTGCAGGAGGGCCGGCGCGGCGACACGCCGGCCATTGTCTTCGAACTCGACGAGGGTGGCATCGACGACGTCGTGGCCGAGCTGGCCGGCAAGGGCGTGACCATCGTCACCCCGGTTTCCGAAGCTCCGGGCGGCTGGAGCGCCGACTTTCTGGACCCCGATGGCTTTGGCCTGGGGCTGTGGCAGTCGGGCGACCTGCCGCGTTCACTGCGCTAGCCGGCTGCTGGCGGGCCATGCCCGCCTGTCACAAGATTGTGCCATGCGGCGGGTAAGAGCCAGAGCGTTTCGACGTAAAGGTATGACACGACATGTTTTTATCGACGCTTTCCCGCCGCCGCCTGATCCAGCTCATGGCGGCCAGTGCCGCCCTGCCGCTGGCCGGCACGGTGAGCTTCGCCCAGCAGGCCGCGGTCCGCGCCGTGGTGCTCTCCGACCTGCATTCAGCCTATGACCGGCTGCCGCAGGTGCTGGCGGCCGTCGCCGCCGAGATCGCAGGCGGCGCCGATCTGATCCTGATCAACGGTGACATTTTCGAGCTCGGCAACGTCGCTGCAGCCCGCTCGGCCGGTCGGGCCGACTGGCAGTTTCTCGAAAGGCTGGCAGCGCTGGCCCCCGTGGTCGTCAATATCGGCAATCATGAGCCCGATTTCGACAATGACCTTGCCCAGTTCGTCAGCCAGGCCAATGCGCTTGGGATTTCGGTGATCTCGAACATCCTCGATTCCCGCACCGGCGCCGAATACGCCCCCAGCCACGCCATGCTGGAGATCGGCGGCGCACAAGTGGTGGTGGTCGGCATCGCCACCGACGCGCTCAATACCTATCCCAAGGCCAGCCGCGAGCACTTGACCCTCCCCGCCCCGGTCGAATGGGCCAAGGCCAATGTCGTCGATCTTCTCGCCATGGGCACGGTCGGCATCGTGCTCAGCCATGCCGGCGTGATCGCCGATCGCGATATCCTGCCCCTGTTGCCGGCCGGAACCCTGTTGGTGGGCGGGCATGACCATCTGGTGCTCACTCATGCCGAAGGCGATGTGGGCTATGTCCATACCGGCTCCTGGTCGAGCCTGATGACGCTGGCAAGCCTTGCCGCCGGCACCGCCCCGGTGCTGCAGCAGGTGGTGATCGACCGCGACGGCGCTGGCGATGCCGAGCTTGCCGCGACTATTGCCGCAGTGCTGGATGAGCATTTGACCGATGAGGAAAAAGCCCGCATCGGATCGGCACCCGAGGCCATGAGCCTGGGTGAAACCGGGCGCTATGTGGCTCAGGTACTGGCGGCGGCGGCAGGCGCCGATATCGGCTTTATCGGCCACACCTCGTTCGGCACCGGTTTTCCCGGGGCACCCATCAGCCTTTACGAATACAATTCTATCCTGCGCTTCGAAGGCAAGATCGTTACCGCCACGGTGGATGCGGCCACGCTCCGCGACATTCTTGCCCGTGTCAATCAGGACGGCGACATTGCCCTGGACGCTCGCACCGGCGACTTCCTCTATGCCGCCCCGGAGGACCTGGCGGACAAGGACAGCTATGTGATTGCCTGCAATGACTGGAGCGGCATCAACCAGAAGGCCTATTTCGGCCGCGAAGACCTGGTGTTCACCGAAGTGCCGGGCCTGATGCTGACGCCGACCGTGCGCGACACGCTGCAATAATTCCACCGTGGAGCGGGTTCGGCCCGCTCCGCACACCCGCCCTGCATATTGAAACCTTGTGAAATCGAGCCTCTTGCTATATGCAGCGCCCGACCCTGCCGGACCTCCGCCATGAGCGAGCCCGGCAACATCATATTGCATGGTTTGTACTGGCCAGCCCACCAGAGGTTTCCTCCCGTGGGGCGGTTTCGCGGATCGTGCCAACAAGGCGGACCCTAATGGCCCTGCGAAATATCGCCATCATCGCCCACGTCGACCATGGCAAGACCACGCTGATCGACGTGCTGCTCAAGCAATCCGGCTCCTTCCGCGAGAACGAGCGCGTCGAAGAGCGCGCCATGGACAGCAACGACATCGAACGCGAGCGTGGCATCACCATTCTCGCCAAGGTGACCTCGCTGATGTGGAACGACACCCGCATCAATATCGTCGACACCCCCGGCCACGCCGACTTTGGCGGTGAAGTCGAGCGCATCCTGTCCATGGTCGATGGCGTGGTGCTGCTGGTGGACGCGGCCGAAGGCCCGATGCCGCAGACCAAATTCGTGCTCGGCAAGGCGCTGGCCCAGGGCCTGCGCCCCATCGTTGCCATCAACAAGATCGACAAGTCCGACGAGCGCCACATGGAAGTGCTCGAGGAAATCTTCGACCTCTTCGTCGCCCTCGACGCCACGTCCGAACAGCTCGACTTCCCGGTGCTCTATGGCGCTGCCAAGCTCGGCTGGATGGCCAATGAGCCCGATGGCGCCCGCGACAGCCTGGCGCCGCTGCTCGACAAGGTCATCGAACACGTGCCCGAGCCCAAGGTGGAAGAAGGCCCGTTCCGCATGCTGGTCACCACCATCGAGCGCAACCCGTTCCTCGGACGCATCCTGACCGGCCGCATCGCCTCGGGTTCGGTCAAGGCCGGTGACGCCGTGCACACGTTGAACCGCGACGGCAAGATCGTCGAAAAGGGCCGCATCTCCAAGGTCCTGGCCTTCCGTGGCCTCGAGCGCAATCCCATCGAAGTCGGCGAAGCCGGTGATATCGTCGCCATTGCCGGTCTCGAAACCTCGACCGTGGCCGACACCATTGCCGTGCCCTCGGTCAGCGAGCCGATCGCCGCCAAGCCGATCGATCCCCCGACCCTGTCGGTCACCTTCCGCATCAATGACGGCCCGCTGGCTGGCCGCGAAGGCGACAAGGTGCAGTCCCGTGTCATCCGCGAGCGCCTGATGCGCGAAGCCGAAGGCAATGTGGCCATCCGCGTCACCCCCGGCGACGACAATGACAGTTTTGACGTGGCCGGCCGCGGCGAACTGCAGCTCGCCGTGCTGATCGAAAACATGCGCCGCGAAGGCTTTGAGCTGACCATCGGTCGCCCGAAAGTGCTGTTCAAGGAAGAGAACGGCGTGCGCATGGAGCCGGTCGAGGAAGTCATCATCGACGTCGATGACGAACATACCGGCGCCGTGGTGCAGAAGCTGACCGAGCGCAAGGGTGAACTCACCGACATGCGCCCCTCGGGCGTTGGCCGCACCCGTATCCGCCTGCTCGTGCCCACCCGTTCGCTGATCGGCTACCAGGCAGAACTGCTCTCGGACACCCGCGGCACCGCCATCTTCAACCGCCTGTTCCACTCCTTCGTGCCCTATAAGGGCGATCTCTCGGGTCGTCGTACCGGCGTTCTGATCTCCAACGGCACCGGCCAGTCGGTGGCCTATGCCCTGTGGAACCTCGAAGAGCGCGGCCCGATCATGATCGATGCCGGCGTGGACATCTATGAAGGCATGATCGTGGGCGAGCATTCTCGCGAAAACGACCTGGAAGTGAACGCGCTCAAGGGCAAGCAGCTCACCAATATCCGCACCACCTCCAAGGACGAAGCGGTGCGCCTGACCACGCCCAAGAAGCTGACGCTCGAACAGTCGCTCGGCTATATCGCCGACGACGAATATGTCGAGGTGACACCCAAGTCGATCCGCCTGCGCAAGATCTGGCTCGACCCGAACGACCGCAAGCGCATGAGCCGCGCCTCCAAGTCGGCCTGATTCTTTTAGGCTTTTGATTACACGGGCCCCGGTGGAGACACCGGGGCCTTTTTGCGTTTGGGGGCGGGGAAGGGGAAGCACCCTAAAGAGCCCTCGGGTCAGGCCCGAGGGCGACGGCTGGTGATTGTGACGCGATCAATTACCGCGCTGAGATCGTCACCCTCGGCCTTGAGCCGAGGGCCCATCACGCTCTACCGCTAGTCCACAAACCCCTTGGGCGGTTCCGCCAGGGTGATCTGGTTGCCGTCGGCATCGGCGATCTGGGCGACGATGCCCCAATCGCCGGCGGCATCGGGACCGAGCGCGATGCCCGCCGCCTCGAGCCGTTGCCGTTCGGCTTCAATGGCGTGGACGACAATGGTGCTGCGGCTGTGTCCGGCATGGGCGGGATCGTGCCAGATCTGCAGGCCCCCGTCGCGCCGCCACTGCACCATATTGGGCGTGGGGCGGTCATCGGGGTCGCGGCCCATGAGGCGAGTGTAGAAATCGACACCGGCCTCGAAATCGGACACGGCAATGCAGGCATAGATGCCCTTGATGCGCATGGCGTCTGACATGGTTCGTCTCCTCGGCTGCACCTAGTCGGCGCGCTTGCGATAGACTTGGACCACATTGCCCTTGTCGGTGACCTCGCAACGCACGAGCTCGAGCCTTGTGGTGGGATCGCCGGGCTCGAACAGGTGTCTGCCCGCGCCCGCCACAACCGGATGGGTAATGAGGCTCAACTCATCCATCAGTCCGGCAAACAGCAATTGACGCACCAGCGAAATGCCGCCCATGGCCGCAATGGTGCCGCCCTTCTGCGCCTTGAGGTCGCGCACGACGTCGACGAGTTCACCCGTCATAAGCTGCGAATTGGACCAGGCCGCCATATCGGCCGCAGACAGGGTATGCGAGGCCACATGTTTGGGCACCGCATTGATGAAATCAGCAAAATCCCCGTCCTGGGTGGCATTGGGCCAATAGCCCGCCCAGTCCTGCCAGCCGACCCGACCCATCAGCACCGTATCGGTCTCCGCCTGGATGGAGGTGAGCATCCGGCCCAGCCCGTCATCAAAATTGTCGAACTGGAATTTATAGGGGTCCTGCACCACCCCATCGACCGAATGAAACAGGCCGGCAATCAGCTTCCGCATGGTTTGTCTCCCACAGCACGGACACCCATCATGCGCCCGTTTCAGCTACACGACGAGTGAGGGTGGGGGCGTTCGACATTTTCGAGGTGACGTTCAACACACGCACCGCGCGGTGAGCGAAACCAGGTCAAGCTATCGAACTGAAATTTGCAGGCTTGGCCCCGCGCCATCGGGTGAACGAACGCCTGCATATCCTTGAGTCACCCACCTTGACCGGCATAAGTCGAGAGTTCTTTAACGAACAAAAGCCCGGAGCTTACGCCCCGGGCTTTCTTCATTCAGTCCAGCCGACGTCTGGTCACCCCAGATGCGCCAGGACTGCCAGCAGCAGAAGCGCCACGATATTGGTGATCTTGATCATCGGGTTGACGGCGGGGCCGGCCGTGTCCTTGTAGGGGTCGCCGACGGTGTCGCCGGTGACGGAGGCCTTGTGGGCGTCGCTGCCCTTGTGATGGGTGACGCCGTGGCTGTCGGTAAAGCCGTCCTCAAAGCTCTTCTTGGCATTGTCCCAGGCGCCGCCGCCCGCCGTCATCGAGATGGCGACGAAGAGCCCGGTGACGATGACGCCCATGAGCATGGCGCCGAGAGCCGAGAAGCCGGCGGCAGGGCCGGCGATCCAGTTGATGAGGAAGAAGACGACGATGGGGCTGAGCACCGGCAGCAGCGAAGGAATGATCATTTCCTTGATCGCCGCCTTGGTCAGCATGTCGACGGCCCGCGCATAATCAGGCTTTGACGTGCCGGCCATGATGCCTGGATCGGCCTTGAACTGGCGGCGCACTTCCACCACCACCGATTGCGCGGCGCGGCCCACCGCCGTCATCGACATGCCGCCGAAAAGGAAGGGCAGAAGCCCGCCAAACAACAGGCCCACCACCACATAGGGATCGGCCAGCGAAAAGCTGAGCGTGCCCATGCCCTGGAAGATCGCCGGCGCATCGGGCAGGCCGGAGAAATAGATGAGGTCCTGAGTATAGGCGGCGAACAGCACCAGGGCCCCGAGACCAGCCGAACCGATGGCATAGCCCTTGGTAACGGCCTTGGTGGTATTGCCGACGGCGTCGAGCGCATCGGTATTGTGGCGTACCGAAGCATCGAGCCCGGCCATTTCCGCAATGCCGCCGGCATTGTCGGTGACCGGGCCGAAGGCGTCGAGCGCCACGATCATGCCGGCAATGGCCAGCATGGTCGCCACCGCAAAGGCGATGCCGAACAGGCCCGCCAGTGAATAGGTGACGATGATACCGGCAATAATGGTGAGCGCCGGCAGGGCGGTGGATTCGAGCGAAACCGCCAGGCCCTGGATGACATTGGTGCCGTGTCCGGTGACCGAGGCCTCGGCGATGGAATTGACCGGGCGGCGATTGGTGCCGGTATAATATTCGGTGATGACGATGATCAGCCCGGTAATGACGAGGCCGACCACGCCGCACCAGAACAGGTGCCAGGGGGTAAAGGTCTTGTCATTGGCGGCGATGGCAACGTTCATGTCGCCGAACATCAGCCACAGCACCGGTAACAGCGCCACCAGCGACAACACGCCCGAGGCGATGACGCCCTTGTAGAGCGCACCCATGATATTGTTGTCGGCGCCGAGCTTGACGAAATAGGTGCCGATGATCGAGGTGACGACGCAGGCCCCGCCAATGGCCAGCGGCAGCACCATGCCGATGAGCCGGAACGGCTCGGGCAGGATGATGGCGGCCAGCACCATGGTGGCGACGATGGTGACCACATAGGTTTCGAAGAGGTCGGCCGCCATGCCGGCGCAATCGCCGACATTGTCGCCCACATTGTCGGCAATGGTGGCGGGGTTACGCGGATCGTCCTCGGGAATGCCGGCTTCGACCTTGCCCACCATATCGCCACCGACATCGGCGCCCTTGGTGAAGATACCACCGCCGAGACGCGCGAAGATGGAGATCAGCGAGGCACCGAAGCTGAGGGCCACCAGCGCATCGATGACGGTGCGGCTGGTCGCCTCAAAACCCATGCCGCGCAGCACGAGGAAATAGAGCGTGACGCCGAGAAGGCCCAGACCCGCCACCAGCATGCCGGTGACGGCGCCGGACTTGAAGGCCAGATCAAGGCCCTTGGCCAGCGAGCCGACGGCCGCCTGGGCGACGCGCACATTGGCGCGCACCGACACATTCATGCCGATAAAGCCGGCAGCGCCCGAAAGCACCGCGCCGATCAGAAAGCCAATGGCCGCATAGGGCCCGAGCAAGAGCCAGGCGGCGACGAGGATGACGACGCCGACAATGCCGATCGTGGTGTATTGCCGCTTGAGATAGGCCGAAGCGCCTTCGCGCACCGCGGCCGAAATCTCCTGCATGCGCGCCGAGCCCGCATCGGCGGCCAACAGGCCTTGGGTAGTGACTATGCCGTATACGATAGACAGACCGCCACAGGCGACGATCAGCCAGAGTGCCAAATCCATAAGTCCAGTCCCTCGAATGTGTCCTCCGAGGAGCCCGCACCGGCTGGGTTCGGATCGTGACGCCCGCGCCCCCGCCAGCCCTCCGTCGAGCCCCTTCCAAGCAAGGAGCTTACCGGGATTGCCGGGTTAAGCAATTGGAAAGTGTGACGGTTTGTCGCGGGGGTTTTGGGGGAGGCCCGAGCCCGTTCACCCGCCTGCGACGGCCATTGCGCGTTCGGCGAGGGCCGTGGCGTCGCCGGAGACGACGAGCGTTTTCTGCCGGCTGGTGTCGCCGCTTACCAGGGTGATGGTGGATTTGGCAGTGCCAAGCGCCTTGGCCATCAGGACGATGACGGCGGCATTGGCCTTGCCCTTGTCGGGCACGGCACTGACGCGGACCCGCAGCACGCAGCTGCCGTCGTCACGGATTTCGGCGCCGTCTATGGCGTCGCGCCCGGCATTGGGCGTGACCCGCAGGTGCAGGAGGAGGCCGGAGGGCGTTGGCCTGAACCAGCTAGATGCCGGCGCGGACAACGGCGGGATAGATGTAATAGCCGATGATCGACTGGATGAAGAACAGCAGCAGGAAGGCGATCAGCGGGCTCAAGTCGAGGCCCGAGAGATTGGGCATGAAGCGCCGGATGGGATTGAGCACCGGTTCGGTCAACTGATTGACCACGCGCCAGACGGCGGCGACGAACTGGTTGCGCGTATTGATGACGTTGAACGAGATCAGCCAGCTCATGATGATCATGATGAGCAGCACCCACCAGTAGAGCTGGAGGAGAATGAGGATGATATCGAGAACGGCGCGCATGGGCGTCTCCGGAAAAAGCTGGGACTTATCTAGTCGCTGAGCCCGCTGGCGACAAGACCTTGCGGCTTGCGCTGGCGACAGACCCGCTGTCTTGCGCGGGCTGAAGGCTGCCAGCCCGCGGACAGTCAGGGCCCTGCATCGAGGTCAATGGATGCAGGGCCCGAATGACTGACGCCCGGTACGCAGCACTACTCTTCCGGACGCTCCCCCAATTGCACGAACCGTGCCAGTTCGACGGGCGCGGCAAACCAGGCGGCAAATGTTAAGCCCTTATGAAGTTTCGCATTTTGCGCACCGCTTTGCCTTGCAGAATGCAAGAGGCCTCGCAAATTGCAAGGGACTGCTAGAGCGTTTCACGTTCTGGTTGATGCGGCTCCATCGCCCCCTTCCCCTTGAGGGGAGGGTCGGGGAGGGGGTCGTTCAGTGACACACTGATGGACCCCCACCCTCATTCCCTCCCCTCAAGGGGGAGGGAGGCGAAAGAGTTGAGAGTCCACCTCAGTTTGAAATGATCTAGTCGCGCGGCTTGCTCGGTTTCCAGGTGATGACCCGGTAGAGATAGATGAGCACGACCAGACCCAGCACCACATAGCTCAGCGGATCGAGCACCACTTCGATGACGTGGTAATGCTCATGGAGGATAAAGCCGGCCATGGTCAGGAAGGTGTTCCAGATCAGCGCACCCAGCGTCGAGGCGAGAAGGAAGATCCAGAGCGGCATGCGCGACAGGCCGGCGGGGATGGAGATCAGCGTGCGAATGAGCGGGATCAGCCGGCCGAACAGCACGATGGTCGGGCCATAACGTTTGAACCAGGCGACGGCGATATCGATCTCGTCGGCATTGAAGGCCATGAAGCGGCCGAACTTGTCGGCCAGCCAGCGCACCCGATCGAGCCCGAAAAAGCGACCGGCGAAATACCAGGGCAGCATGCCCACCACCGCGCCGACCGTCGCCGTCGCCAGAACGCCGAACAGGTTGAGATCGCCATTGGCCGCCGCAAAGCCGGCAAAGGGGATGATCAGCTCGGACGGAATCGGAGGAAACAACGATTCGGCCAGCATGACGAGGAAAATCCCGACATAGCCAAGCTCTGAAATGGTCTGGATGATCCAATCGGTCATGAATACCTTCGTGCGTTCGGGAAATGATCGGGCCGGGATAGCCGCTGCCGGCGCCGAGGTCTATCCCGCGCGGGTCAATATAGGGTTAGGACCCGCCGAGCTCCGTCAAACGAGCGAGGAGACGGTCTTTTTCCAGCGTCAGGCCCTTGTAATCGAGCTGTTCGGGCGTCAGCGCCCGCACCTGGTCGATCAGCGCTACCGCGATGGCGGGGGCGTTAGGGCGGCTGGCGATCTGGTCGAGGCTTTCGGTTGAGATGCGGATGGCAAAGGCCATGGCGCCGGTCTCGGGCAGCTTGCGCAGGGTCTGCCGCTCGACGCGCAGGATGACCGGATCGGCGCGGTCCCCATGGCCAAAGCGCCGGATACCAGGGCCGAGACTATCGGGATGATGCAGCCGCTCATCGCCATAAAGCGAGAAATTCCAGCGGATCATCGGCGTTTCCGGCCGGGTGGCGTCGAACATGCGCGCCATGATCTGGGCGGAACGTGTGCCCGGCCCAAAGCCGGGGACCGGATCGTGAATGGCGTCGAGCTGCCTGCCGAGCTTTTCGGCCAAAGCCCAGGACGAGGGAAAGGCGAGACTGCCCGCAGTCAGCCGCCAGCCTTCGTCACCGCGTTGCAGCAGCAGCAGATCGTCCTGCACCAGTCTTGCCGCCACGGCCAGCGGGGCGTCTTCGGCCTCGGTAGCGACCACCTGATCGAGCGGCAGGATGCGCAGACCGGTGCCGGTGGCCTGCCACAGGTGCGGAAAGCGGGCGGGCAGATAGTCGACCAACAGGGCCAAAAGTTCGGCCTGCGCCGCTCGGCTCTCCGGCAATTCGGCGAAGATATCAGGCGTCCCCAGTGCCTGCAGCCGGGCCTTTTCGCGAAGCTGCTCGGCGAGGCACGCATCCGGCTCGAGCCAATCCTCGAGCGGCAGCGGCCTGGTGCCGATCTGGAACAGGCGCGAGGAACCATCATAGGGCGTGGCATGCATCATCGCCGAGCTATGGCGCCTGCCCGGACGGCTGGCAAGCCCCGCCGTCTAGACCGCGATGGAGTGGCGGGCGGTGCCGAGGTCGAGATAGGCGTCGAGCCGGGCGGCGATGGTGCGGATGAAGGGGCGGCCGGCATCGGTGACGATGACAGTCTCGCCATCGAGCACCAGCAACCCATCCTTGTCGACCCGCGCCATGGCCAGGAGCTCCTCGTGCAGCGCCGCTCCGGCCGCGCCGAAGGTGGCGAGATCGGCGGGGCCGATGGCAAAATGGCAGAGCAGGGTTTCGATGGCATGGCCGCGCAGCCGGTCGTCCTGGGTCAGGGCGACACCCCGAGCAATGGCGCCGGAACCGCCATCGACGGCCTTGCGGTATTCCCCGGTGGCGGTGATGTTCTGCACATAGCCCTGCGGCAATTGCCCGATGGCCGAGGCGCCCAGCCCGATCAGCGCATTGGCGGCATCATCCGTATAGCCCTGGAAATTGCGGCGCAGCTGTCCAGTGGCGGCGGCACGGGCCAGACTGTCGCCGGGCAGCGCGAAATGGTCGAAGCCGATCGGCGCCATGCCGCCCGCCACCAGCATCTTGGCGGCCAGCTGCGCCTGCGCAAAGCGGGCATGGCGGCCGGGCAGGCTGGCATCGTGGATCATCTTCTGATGCGGCTTCATCCACGGCACATGGGCATAACCGAACAGCGCCGCCCGATCCGGCTGCAGCGACAGCGCCTGCTCGATGGTGCGGGCAATGCCGGTTTCGGTCTGGAACGGCAGGCCATAGAGCAGGTCGAGATTAACCGAGCGCACGCCGCGGCTGCGCATGGCCTCGACCACGGCCGCCGTCTGCTCGAAGGTCTGGATGCGGTTGATGGCCTTTTGCACCACGGGATCGAAATCCTGCACGCCCAGGCTCGCCCGCTTCAGGCCGAATTCGGCCATGGCATCATAACGGCCATCGTCGAGATCATTGGGATCGATCTCGATGCTGATCTCGGCATCGGGGGCGATAGTGAAGCGCTCGGCGAGCAGCGCCTTCAGAGCGAGGAGATCGGTAGGGGTGAGCAGGGTCGGCGAGCCACCGCCCAGGTGAATGGCGGTGATCCGACCGCGTCCTGCCAATTGCCGGGACACCCAGTCGATTTCCCGATGCAGCGACACGAGGTAATCGGCCACCGGCTCATAGCGCAGGGTATGCTTGGTGTGGCAGCCGCAGAACCAGCAAAGCCGATCGCAATAAGGAATGTGCAGGTAAAGCGAGAGCGTTGCGTCATCGGGCAGCGCGGTGAGCCAGTTGGCATAGGTCGCGGTGTCGATCCCGGCATGGAAATGCGGTGCGGTGGGATAGCTGGTATAACGCGGCACCGCAGTCGAATAGCGGTCGATCAATTGCGCAGTGGTCGGGGACATGGCGGTTCCGGGGCTCGGGATCATGGCCACCGGTCTATCGGCTCGAGCCCCGAATGCCTTTGATCGGGATCAAGCTCTCCCGCTTTTGTTGCCCCCATGGCGCATAGCACCAATGAAGGGCTTTAACCGGGTTGCACAATGCCCTATCTCGACACCCACAAGGCCGGGCGATTGCCGACCCGGTCGAGATGGAGGACTTGCCATGTCGGCCCAGATCCCCACGAAGCGCCTCACCCTTCGCGACATCGCCGCGATGCGCCGGCGCGGCGAGCCGATCGCCATGCTCACTGCCTATGACGCCACCATGGCGGCCCTTGTCGATCGCGCCGGGGTCGACATGATCCTGGTGGGCGACAGCCTGGGCAATGTGGTGCTGGGGCACGAAACCACCCTGCCGGTGACACTGGACGACATGATCCGCCATGCTGGCGCGGTCAAGCGCGGCTCTGCGCGGGCGCTGCTGGTCTGCGACATGCCCTTCGGCTCGGTTACCGATCCCGCCACCGCAATCGAAAATGCGGTGCGCGTCATGAAGGAAACCGGGGTCGAGGCGGTCAAGATCGAGGGCGGAATTGCCATGGTGCCCACGGTCGAAAAACTGGTGGGTCACGGCATTGCGGTGATGGCCCATATCGGGCTGACACCGCAATCGGTGCACCAGATGGGCGGCTATTACATGCATGGCAAGGACGAGGCCTCGGCCAATCGGCTGCGCGAAGAGGCCCGGGCGCTGGAAGCCGCCGGCGCCTTTGCCATCGTGCTCGAATGCGTCACCCCGGTGCTGGCGGCCGAGATTTCCCGGTCCCTCACCATTCCCACCATCGGCATCGGCTCCGGGCAGGATTGCGCCGGGCAGGTGCTGGTGATCAACGACCTGATCGGGCTCAACACCACCCCGCCGCCCAGCTTTGCCAAGCCGCGGGCCGATGTGGCCTCGGTGATCAGCGCGGCGGTGGGGGAATATATTGCCGACACCAAGGCGGAGCGCGGCCCCATCCCCCTGCCCCGGCGGGCCGAATAATGGCCAATATCCTCATCGCCGTGTCCGGCTCGATCTCGGCCTACAAGATTGCCGATGTGGTCTCCGAACTGGGCAAGGCGGGCCACCAGGTGCAGTGCCTGCTGACCAAGAGCGCCACCGAATTCGTGAGCCCGCTGGTGCTGGAAACGCTGAGCGGGCGGCCGGCCCGTTCGGCGGTGTTCGGGCCCGATGTCTCGGGCACCGAACATATCGACCTGGCGCGTTGGGCCGATCTCATGGTCTTTGCCCCGGCCAGCGCCAATATGCTGGCGCGGCTGGCTTTGGGCTTGGCCGACGATCTGCCCTCGACCGTGGCGCTGGCCACCGAAGCACCGCTGCTCATCGCGCCGGCGATGAACACGGTGATGTGGGACAAGCCCATCGTACAGCAGCATCTGGCAACGCTGGTCGCGCGCGGTGCGCAAGTGATCGAACCGGCCTCGGGGCTTTTGGCCTGTGGCGAGGTCGGCGTCGGCAAGCTGGCTCCCGTCGCCACCATCGTCGCCGCCATCGAGGCCGCCGTCCTGCCGCAACGCACGGACCTTGCCGGGAAAACCATTCTGATCACTGCCGGTCCGACCACCACGGCCATCGATGCGGTGCGCTACATCACCAATCATTCCACCGGGCGCATGGGCGCGGCCATGGCCGAGGAAGCCCTGCGGCGCGGCGCGGTGGTGGATTATGTGCTGGGCATGGACAAGGGTGTGGTGCGGCCAGTGGCGCCGCGCGGCGCCGAAAACCGCCTCAACATCATCGAAGTGCGCACTGCTGAGGAAATGGCGGCGGCGGCACTAAAGCACCTGCCCCGCGCCCATGGCGTGGTGGCGAGCGCCGCCGTCATGGACTATGCCGTCGCCGCCCCCGCCAGCAACAAGCTTAAACGCGCCTCGGAGGCCATTGCCCTCGATCTCGTGCCATCCGTCGATGTGCTGGGCACACTCAGCCAGGCGGCGACCGGAAAATGGTTCATGGGCTTTGCCGCCGAGACCGACAATGTCGAGGCCCATGGTCAGGGCAAGCTCAAAGCCAAGGGGCTCGATTTCCTCTTCGCCAATGCCGTGGCCAAGCTGGGCGAAACCGGCGAGACCGGCTTCGGCGTCGGCACCAATGCCGGGATATTGCTGGGCAAGGACGGCTCGCGCCACGAACTGGCGCTGGGGAGCAAGGCTGATATCGCGCGCCAGATCTGGGATATCGTCGCATGACCATCATTCTACGCGACAAGGCGGCCCTCAGCGCCTGGCGCTCTGCCGTGCCTTCGAACCAGCGCGTCGGCTTCGTGCCCACCATGGGCGCGCTGCATCAAGGCCATGTCAGCCTGATGCAGCAGGCCCGCGAAGCCGCCGACATCGTCATCGTCTCGATCTTCGTCAATCCGCTGCAATTCGGCCCCAACGAGGACCTCTCCCGCTATCCCCGCCCCATCGAGGCCGATATCGCAAAGCTCGAGGCCGCTGGAATCGATGCCCTGTTCCTGCCCTCGGTTGAGGACATGTATCCGCAAGGGGCCTCGACCATGGTGGTCGAGAACCTCGTTTCCGGCCCACTCTGCGGCGCCATGCGGCCAGGCCATTTCAACGGCGTCACCACTGTGGTGCTGAAACTCTTCAACCTGGTGCAGCCGCATCTGGCCATTTTCGGGCAGAAGGACGCCCAGCAATGCGCAGTTATCGAGCGCATGGTGCGCGATCTCGACGTGCCGGTCGAAATCCGGCGCGGCCCCATCGTGCGCGAGGCCGACGGGCTGGCGCTGAGTTCGCGCAATGTCTATCTCGCCCCCGAGGACCGCGCCGCCGCACCGCTGATCCACCAGAGCCTGCTTGCCGTCGAAGTCGCCTATCGCGCCGGCGAGACCGATGCGCAGGCGCTCGCCGCCATCGGCATGGGTATACTTGCGCAATCCCCCCGCATCGCGCCGCAATATTGGGACGTCCGCGATCCCGAAAGCCTCGGCGCCATCACCCGCGTCGGCGCACGCGGCGCCCTGCTGGCCGTCGCCGCGCATCTGGGGACCACGCGGCTCATCGACAATATGCTGATTGGTGGGGACTAGTTCGTTTCGCCGTGAACCCGCGAGGCTGAGGGCGCTGGCGCGCTCAGCCCCTTCGGGTCCATTCCAGCCCTGCGAGCATAGCTCTTCGGGCCTATGCCCTTCCAGTCGCGCCACTGGCGCGCCTGGCCGCTTTGCGGACAGGGCATAGTTAGCACTTCTTAAACCGTTGGGGGAGAATATGCCGCGAGGAGAAAGACTCCGGGGGCACGCCAATAATTATGGCACAACAAATCAATCAAGCAGTGGACTTGCCGGGCATTATCGATCTGGACGCGATCGATGCCATTCGTGACCGGCTGATCGACGCTCTTGAACTTGGATCCGTGGTCGTCAAGGCCGACGCGGTCGAGCGGGTGTCGACCAATGCGCTCCTGCTCCTGGTCAGCGCCGCCGAGACTGCGCGGCGGAACCATTTCGATTTTGCCATTGAAGCGCCGAGCGCCGCCATGACAACGGCGATCGAGCGGCTGGGGCTGGGCTCCCAGTTTTCGGGGATGATGAAACAATGACTTTGCGCGTACTGACGGTGGACGATTCTCGGACCATTCTGGCCATGCTGCACCACACCCTGTCCAATGCGGGGTTCGAGGTGCTGCAGGCCGAGGATGGCAAGCAGGGGCTCGACGTCCTCAAATCGGAAACGGTTGATGTGGTGATCACCGACATCAACATGCCGGTGATGGACGGGATCGAGTTCATCAAGAATGTGCGCGCCACCGGCCAGCACAATTCGCTGCCCATTCTCATCCTCACCACCGAAACCAGCCAGGACAAGCGCGACCAGGGCAAGGCCGCCGGCGGCACGGGCTGGATCGTCAAGCCGTTCGATCCGGAAAAGCTGATTTCGGTCATCCATCGCGTCGTGCACTAACCATCAAGCCAGGGCTGGACGAGCCGCAATGAGCGATCTCGACGATTTCAAGGCAACCTATTTCGACGAGTGCTCCGAGCTCTTGACCGAGCTTGAGGAGCAGTTTGCCGCGATCGAGGCGGGCGAGCGCGACAGCGATCGTCTCAATGCCGTGTTCCGCGCCATCCACTCGATCAAGGGCGGCGCCGGTGCCTTCGGCTTTTCGGCGTTGGTGGGCTTTGCCCATGCCTATGAAACCCTGCTCGACTATGTGCGCGACGGCCGCGTGGAACTGACCGACGACGTGGTCACTCTGTGCATCCGCGCCAATGACATTGTCGCCGACTACGTCAATGCTGCCCAGACCGGGGAAGACCTGCCCTCCGATTACGGCCAGGAAGAAAAGGCCCGCTTCGACGCCATCGCCCGCGGCGACAAGGGCGACGACGATCTCGACGGCGAGATCATGGAAGAATTCGACATCGACTTCACCCCCGTGGCCGTCAATCTCGACCTCGGCACCGAGAGCGGGGAAGCGCCGGTGGAAGACGCCTTCGAGGCCGCGCCCATGGCAGCGGTGCCGGGCCAGTGGGAGATCCGCTTCACCCCGCACCGCGCCCTTTATGCGCGCGCCAACGATCCGCTGCTTTTGTTCCGCGAACTTGCGCTGCTCGGCAAGATGAGCGTGCGCGCCGTCATGGGCGAGGTGCCGCTGCTGGCCGATTTCGATCCCTTCTCGGTCTATTGCTCCTGGGAAATCACCCTGGTTTCGCCCGAGTTGAGCGAAGCGGCGATCCGCGAAGTGTTCGAATTCGTCGATGGCGACTGCGATATCGTGGTGGCCCAGGCCGGCTCGGTCGAACTGGCCGAGATCGAAGACACACCCAGTCCGGCCGGTGCCGGCATCGAGGACATGTCGCTGAGCCTGATGGCGCTGACGGAGGACGAAGTCGCCCCTTCCGTTCCCGAGATCATCGACCTGCTCGACGCGGCGGAAGCGGCTACGCCGCCAGCGGCAACAGCGGCGCCCGAAGCCCCTGCGGCCGACACGTTCGAAGAGGCCCCGGCCCTGAGCTTTGCCGCCCTGGCCGAAGAAATCCGCCCCACCCCCGTGGCGCCGCCACCCAAGCCCGTGGCCCCGCCGGCCGCCAAGGCCGCCCCCGCATCGGGCGATGGCGAGGAGAGCAATGGCCGTGGCGCCGGCGTCCAGTCGATCCGCGTCGATCTCGACAAGGTGGACCGCGTCGTCAACATGGTGGGCGAGCTGGTCATTACCCAGTCCATGCTGACCCAGCAGATGGATGAGACGCTGCGCGCCCGCTATACCGAACTGGTGCGCGGCCTCGAGGTCCTGGCCCAGACCACCCGCGGACTGCAGGATTCGGTGATGGCCATCCGCGCCCAGCCGGTCAAATCGGTCTTTTCCCGCATGCCGCGCCTGGCGCGCGAACTGGCGACCAAGACCGGCAAGAAGATCAAGCTCGAGACCATTGGCGAGAACACCGAAATCGACAAGACGGTGATCGAGCAATTGTCCGATCCGCTGACCCACATGATCCGCAATTCGGCCGACCACGGCATCGAAACCCCGGACAAGCGCCTGGCGGCGGGCAAGAACGAGACCGGCACCATCCGGCTCAGCGCCGAACAGGCCGGTGGCAATATCCTCATCATCGTCGAGGATGACGGCGCCGGCATCAATCGCGAACGCGTGCTGAAACTGGCCCGCGACAAGGGCATCGTCGCTCCGGACATCACCCCGACCGACGAGCAGATCGACCAGCTGATCTTTGCACCCGGCTTCTCCACCGCCGAGGCAGTGAGCGATATTTCGGGCCGTGGCGTCGGCATGGACGTGGTGCTGTCCAACATCAAGAAGATCGGCGGCTCGGTGCATGTGCGCAGCTGGACCGGCAAGGGCACGCGCATGACGCTGCGCCTGCCGCTGACCCTGGCCGTGCTCGACGTCATGCTGGTCAAGGTCGGAGAGTCTCCCTATGTGGTGCCGCTGTCCTCGATCGTGGAAACCATGCAATGCTCGCGCGCCAATTTCGAGCGCGTCCCTTCGGGCGGCAAGGTGCTGCAGGTGCGCGGGGAATATGTGCAGGTCATCGACCTGGCGCAGCGCTTCTCCATGGCCACCGCGACCGAGCCTGACGAGCGTTTCGTGGTGCTGTGCGAAACCGAAGGCAGTCAGAAGGTGGCCTTGGTGGTGGACGATATCATCGGCCAGCAGCAGGTGGTCATCAAGAGCCTCGAGGAGAACTTCGAGCGCGTCGATGGCATTGCCGGCGGCACCATTCTGGGCGACGGCAATGTGGCGCTGATCGTGGATGTGCAGGGCCTGCGCACCAATCACCTGCACCAGAACGCCGCCTGACGAGTTTTACGGGCACCCGCGAAGCCGGGGCCCTGCGTAGTTTGAGTTGAGTTGCCCAGAAGGGCAGAAAGGCATGTACTCGAAAATGGAAGCGCTAAGTCTTCGGGACGACATGGGCGACAAGACCGCTATTGCCGGTCAAAATACCCTGCAGCTGATCGCCTTTTCCATCGGTGAACAGACCTATGGCGTGGAGATCACCACGGTGCGCGAAATCCGCGCCTGGAACGGGGCGACGCCCCTGCCCAATACCCGCGAATTCGTACGCGGCGTGATCAATCTGCGCGGCACCATCGTGCCGATCTTCGACCTGCGCGCCCGCTTCGGCGACGGCCAGACCTCGCCCACCAAGAACCATGTCGTGGTGGTGATGAGCGTCGGCGACAAATGGGTCGGCATCCTGGTCGACGCCGTCAGCGACATCCTGACCGTCAGCCGCGACGACATCCACAACGTGCCCGAAGGCAATTCCATCGACACCGAACTGCTCAACGGCATCGTCACCCATGACAGCCGCATGGTGGGCCTCATCGACCTGCACGCCGTGGTCGTCGGCGCCAAGATGGACGGCTAATTCTTGGTTTTTGGTGCGCTCGCACGAGGTGCCGGCGCTGCGGATTCTTTCAAGCTGAGCTGAACTCCGGGCTCTTTCGCCTCCCTCCCCCTTGAGGGGAGGGAATGAGGGTGGGGGTCCATCAGTGTGTCACGGAACCACCCCCCAC
>NZ_UZWD01000046.1 GCF_900631955.1 Devosia equisanguinis
TTTGAGGGGAGGGCTATCGCATATGGGTTTGAGCGTGCTGCACACCCCCACCCAACCTCCCCCTAAAGAAGGGGGAGGGGCCGCGTCGCGTGCCGGGGCAGATGTTGCCAAAACGCAGCTCGGACTCCCTACCCTTGCGTGGAGGGCTGGGGGGCGAGAGCCCGTGGCCGGTTATCAAACCGCCCGCTAAACGCGGACGGCGAGCGGGAGCCGAGGTATCGGCGCCCTTCTGCTACGCCTCCACCGGTGCCCTTAGCGTCGCGCCTTGGGGGATGGTGTCGGGACCGGTGTTGAGCTGGTCGATGGCAAAGCCGGCGGCGGCTTTGTAGCGGGCCATGAAGTCGTTGCGCTCGGCGGCGGGGACGACGTCGTCGATATCATCGAATTGCCCGCCGCAGCGGTCGTTGACGATGTTGAGCAGGCCAAACGGGCCGGCGCCGCGATTGCGTAGCACCAGCTCGGAGACGGGGCCGCAATATGCCTGGTCATAGGCACGCAGCGCGGCCTGGGTGACGCCGTGTTCGAGCAGGGCGACGCCGAGATGGCGGGCGTCCATGATGGCCTGGCTCGCGCCATTGGAGCCGGTGGGATACATGGCATGGGCAGCATCGCCCATCAGCGCCACCGGGCCATCCTGCCAGGTGGGGACGGGGTCGCGATCGATCATCGGGTTTTCATAAGCGACATCGGAGCGGCGCAGCAGATCGGGCACGTCGAGCCAGTCATAGGTCCAGCCGTCGAAATGATGGGCGAATTCATCCACGGTGACCGGGCGGAACCAGCCGCTGGAATAGCGACCGTCGTCCTTGTCGACCGTGACCTCGGCGATCCAGTTGATCATGGCGAGGCCGGTTTCGGGATCGGGCTTGGAGATCGGATAAAAGACCATGCGGTGGCGATGGGTGCCGAGGCCGACAAAGGAGGCGCCTGAGCGGATGGGCCTGGCCTGGGTGGTGCCGCGCCACATGATGGCGCCGCCCCAATGGATCGGCGGCTGCTCGGGATGCATGGTGGCGCGGACGGCCGAATGGATGCCGTCGCCGGCGATGAGCAGAGTGGCGCGGTGGCGCAGTTGTGTGCCGTCGGCGCGCTGGATCAGGGCGGTGACGCTGCCATCGTCATGGCGCTCATAGCCGGTGACCTTGTGGCCGAGTTTGACCACATCCGGCCCGGCCCGCTGGAGCAGCACCTTGTGCAGCAGCATGTGGAAACGGCCGCGATGCACCGCATATTGCGGCCATTTGTAACCGGCGAGCAGTCCGCGCGGTTCGGAATAGATGTCGTTGCCATTGAGGCCCACCAGCGCCCATTCGCGCGCCTCGACCCCGACCTGGTCCATCAATGTTGCATCGATCCCCATCGCATAGAGTTCGCGCACGGCATTGGGCTGGATATTGATGCCGACGCCGAGCGGGGCGAGTTCGCGGACCGATTCATAGACGGTGAAGGGGACGCCGATCTGCTGCAGGGTCAGCGCCGTGGCCAGACCGCCGATACCGCCGCCGGCAATGATCACATGTGGTTCGGACACTTTTCCCCGCTCAGCTCATTTCCTCGGCGTCGGTCATAAACGAGCACGGATGGCGAGCGCAATGGCTCCAAGGCTGTGGCTTGCGCCTCTATTCGACCGAATAGATGTCGATCTGCACCCCCGTCGGCGTCTTGGCGCCGGTGCCGACAAAGACCAGGCTGTTGACGAAGCTATAGTCGGGGTGGCCGGTCTCTAGGCGGATGGTGGACCGCATGTAATAGGCCTCGGGCGGGACTGCTTCGCCTGAAACGAGGCTTTTCATGATAGCTTCCGGGCCATGGCGAAAGCCCTGGTCGATGATTTCGACGATGGCGCCGTCATGGGTTTCGATCGCGTAGCGGGCATCGAGAATGGCGACGCCTTCGTGGTTGACGGTGAGCCAGTCGGCGCCGCCGGGCAGGATGCGACCATTGAGGCGCGGGCCGCTGACCTCGCCGCCGGCAATGGTGACGATGCGGCGCTGGCCCAGCCGGCCCAGGCCCAGCGGGCGCATGGGGCCCGCTTCCACCAAAAGGGTGCAGAAGGGGCGCAGCACAGGGGCGTTCAGGGCGAGCATGGGTATCCTCCAACCGATTGCGGCGGCACGCTAGCGGCTGATGCGCGGCGCGGCTAGCGTTGGCGGGCAAAAAGGCCGGGATAGTCGGTGACGAGGCCATCCGCGTCGACTTCGAGCACGGCTTCGAAATCGGCGGACTGGTAGCGGAAATGGGTGGGATCGAGGCGGGTATAGATCTGTTCGGAGCGCTGATAGGAGAGGTCGGTGGCGTCGATCCAGGCCATGGCGAAGCGGGTGGGCTGGTCGGTCCAGTCATGGCGCCAGATGGGCAGGGCATTGGTCAGTGGGGTGGGCCAGATATCGACATCGATGCAGCCGCGCAGCGCGGGAATGGGCTCGGCGCGGTCGTCGGACCAACTGCCGGCGCCATCGGAGAAAAGCTCGATACCCCTGCCGTCGGCGCGCTCGATTTTCACCGTGCGCGTATGGCCATTTTCGTCGAGCTTGATGCGGTAGAAGAGGCCAAAATCCGGCCCGATAATGGCGCCGCGAATGCGGGTGTCGCGGGTATTGGCGATGATATGGGCGTGCTCGAGAGTGTCGAGGTCCAGGCCACGCCAGCGGATGGATCGGTTGAGGGTCATGATTGTGCTCCAGCCAAGCGCACGATGGCGCAAGTTACAGTCGCTGTCACCGGGGCTGTTCTCCCCCTCACCGACTCGGCTGCGCCGAGCCACCTCTCCCCGAGGGGGAGAGGAATAGAGGGTGCGTCCAACAAAAAGGGCGCCCCGGAGGACGCCCTTTTCAAACTTTGAATCGAAAGCCTCAGAGCGTCTTGCTCAGGGCGACGGCGGTGTCGGCCATGCGGTTGGAGAAGCCCCATTCATTGTCGTACCAGGACAGGACCGACACGAAATTGCCGCCCATCACCTTGGTCTGGTCGAGAGCCATGGTGGAGGAGTGCGGATCGTGGTTGAAGTCGATCGAGACGTTGGGCTGGGTGGTGTAGCCCAGCACGCCCTTGAGCTCGCCATCGGCGTACTTCCTGACGGCAGCGTTGATCTCTTCGGCGGTCACGTCGCGCTTGGCGATGAACTTGAAGTCCACGCAGGACACGTTCGGGGTCGGCACACGCACCGAGACGCCATCCAGCTTGCCCTTGAGCTCGGGGAGGACGAGGCCGATGGCCTTGGCCGCGCCGGTCGAGGTCGGGATCTGGCTCAGCGCAGCCGCGCGGCCGCGATAGAGATCCTTGTGCATGGTGTCGAGGGTCGGCTGGTCACCGGTATAGGAATGGATGGTGGTCATCATTCCCTTTTCGATGCCGAATTCCTTGTGCAGCACATAGGCCAGCGGGGCCAGGCAGTTGGTGGTGCAGGAGGCGTTGGAGATCACCACGTCGTCCTTGGTGAGGGACTGGTGGTTGATGCCGTAGACGATGGTCTTGTCGGCGCCGTCGCCGGGAGCGGAGATGATCACCTTCTTGGCGCCGGCCTTGAGATGGGCCGAGGCTTTTTCCTTGGAGGTGAAGATGCCGGTGCATTCGAGCGCGATGTCGATGCCCATGGCGGCGTGCGGCAGGTTGGCAGGATCGCGTTCCGCGGTCACCTTGATCGGGCCACGACCGACATCGATGGTGTCGCCGGAAACGGTCACGGTGTGCGGGAAGCGGCCATGGACGCTGTCGAAGCGCAGCAGATGCGCATTGGTTTCGACCGGGCCGAGATCGTTGATGGCAACGACTTCGATATCGGTACGACCGGATTCGATGATGGCGCGCAGGATGTTGCGGCCGATGCGGCCAAAGCCATTGATGGCGACGCGAACTGCCATGTTAGACGCTCCTAACGGGAGGGAAGACAAAGGGAGGCGCGGCTCTCTTACAACTGACTGGTGACGGCTTCAACAACGGCCTTCGGCGTAATGCCAAAGTGGGCATAGAGTGCGTCAATCGGACCCGAGGCGCCGAAGGAGTGCATGCCCACGAACTTGCCCTTGTCGCCGAGCAGCTTGTTCCAGCTCATCTCGATACCGGCTTCCACCGCAACACGGGCCTTGGCCTTGCCGATAACCTCGGCCTTGTAGGCGTCGGACTGCTTGGCGAAGAGCTCCATGGAGGGGACCGAGACGACGCGGGCGGAAATGCCCTTTTCGGTCAGTTCCTTCTGGGCCTCGACGGCAATGGCGACTTCCGAGCCGGTGGCGAAGATTACCGCATCGGCATCGGCGGGGCCGACCAGGGTATAGGCGCCCTTGGCGGACTTGTTTTCGGTCGAATATTCGGTGCGCACGGCCGGCAGGTTCTGGCGGCTGAGGGCCAGGATCGAGGGGGTCTTTGCCGCTGCCATGGCCAGTTCCCAGCACTCGGCGGTTTCCATGGCATCGGCCGGACGGAAGACGTTGAGGTTGGGAATGGCGCGCAGAGCTGTCAGGTGCTCGACCGGCTGGTGGGTCGGGCCGTCTTCGCCGAGACCAATGGAGTCATGGGTCATGACGAAGATGGAGCGGATTTCCATCAATGCGGCGAGGCGAATGGCGGGGCGGGCATAGTCGGTAAAGACCATGAAGGTGCCGCCATATGGGATGAGGCCGCCATGCAGGGTCACGCCATTCATGGCGGCGCCCATTTCATGCTCGCGAATGCCGTACATCATGTAATTGCCGGCATGATTGTCGGCCTGGAACGGCACGGTATCGGGCGTGTTGGTGAGGTTGGAATGGGTGAGATCGGCCGAGCCGGCGAGAATTTCCGGCACGGTCTTGGTGATGACTTCCAGAGCCATCTGGCTGGCCTTGCGGCTGGCGACCTTCGGCTTGTCCTCGGCCAGCTTCTTCTTATAGGCGGTGAAGGCGTCGGCGAAGCCGGAGGGCAGCGTGCCGGACATGCGGCGGGTGAACTCGTCCTTCTTGTCGGACTTGGCGAGACGGGCCTCCCATTCGCCGCGCAGGTTCTGGCTGCGGGTGCCGGCAGCGCGCCAGGCTTCGAGAATATGCGAGGGGATTTCAAAGGCCGGGTAGTCGATGCCCAGGGCCTGCTTGGCACCGGCCAGTTCCTCGGCGCCGAGCGGGGCGCCATGGACCTTTTCGGTGCCGGACTTCTTGGGTGCGCCGAAACCGATCGTGGTCTTGGCGGCGATCAGGGTCGGCTTGTCGGTCGAGGCCTTGGCATCGTTGAGGGCCTTTTCGATGGCATCCTGGTCATGGCCGTCGATCTCGATGGTGTTCCAGCCGACCGCTTTGAAGCGGGCGATCTGGTCCGTCGAGTCGGCGTTGGAAACCTTGCCGTCGATGGTGATGTTGTTGTTGTCCCAGATGACGATCAGCTTGTTGAGCTTGAGGTGACCGGCCAGGGAAATGGCTTCCTGGGAAATGCCTTCCATCAGGCACCCGTCACCGGCCAGCACAAAGGTGTGGTGGTCGACGATGTCGGAGCCGAATTCTGCGGCGAGCTTGGCTTCGGCGACGGCGAAACCGACCGAATTGCCAAGGCCGGCGCCCAGCGGACCGGTCGTGGTTTCGATGCCGGTGGCATGACCATATTCGGGATGGCCGGCAGTCTTGGCGCCGAGCTGGCGGAAATTCTTGACCTGATCGATGGTCATGTCCTCGTAACCGAGCAGGTAGAGCGAGGAATAGAGCAGCATCGAGCCATGGCCGGCCGAGAGGATGAAGCGGTCGCGGTCTGCCCAGTGCGGATTGGCCGGATCGAATTTCATCACCTTGGTAAAGAGCACTGTGGCGATGTCGGCGCAGCCCATGGGCAGGCCGGGATGGCCGGAATTGGCTTTCTCCACCGCGTCCATGGACAGGGACCGGATCGCATTGGCCAATTCGTTCTGCTGGGTGGTATTCGTCATCGGGAGGACCGCTCTCTCAAGAAGGCTTGAATTCGTGGGAGCGGCGGCGCTGCCGGCCTCCTCCCAAAGGCGGGTTGAGGCATAACAGGTTCGGTCCCGCTGTCAATGTCATCTCCCGCATTTCCGGGGCATTGCGCGGGGTGGATGGTTGCATTGACGGCCCGGCTGGGGCAGGTTTGGAGGGCCGGAGTCGCCGCGTATCGAGGGCAGTAGTGCCATGAGTGAGACAGAACATGAAGAGGGGCTGGTCTCAGCCACGGCCCGGTTCGACCGGGCGATGGCGCGACTTGAGGCGAGCCTGCGCGACCTGACCGGCCGCATCCAGCGCCATCAGCGCATCGAGGTGGATACCCAGCGCCTGGTGCATGAGCGGGCCCGTCTCGCCACCGAGCTCGACAAGACCGCGGCGCGCGCCAAGCGCCTCGACGATGGCGCCCAGGAAGTGTCGCGCCGGCTGGTCGATGCCATGGAAAGCGTGCGCGCAGTGCTGCAGAAGGCGGAGTAGGCCGGTGCCAGAAGTCAATGTCGAGATCAATGGCCGCAAATATCGCATGGCCTGCGAAGATGGCCAGCAGAAGCATCTGATCGGGCTGGCCGAGCGCTTCAACCGCAATGTGGAGCAGCTCAAGGGCGCTGTCGGCGAAATCGGCGACAACCGGCTGACGGTGATGGCCGGGATCGCGGTGCTTGACGAATTGAGCGAAGCCGAACGGCGCATTGCTGCGCTGGAACGCGACGTGCTGGAGCTGACCCGCGCCGGGCAGGATATTGCTGTCGAGCTCGAAAATACCGAGGCGCAATTCGCTGCCAAGCTGTCCGAGGCGGCGCGGGTGATCGAAAGCGTGGCGGGCGTGCTGGATGAAACGGCGCCGCTGAAGAGCTGAGGGGCGTGGGAGCCGCGCTTAGAGCGTTTCAAGTTCTGGTTGATGCGGCTTCATCGCCCCCTCCCCCCTGAGGGGAGGGCCGGGGTGGGGGTCGTTTAGCGATCCACTGATGGACCCCCTCCCTCAATCCCTCCCCTCAAGGGGGAGGGAGGCGAAAGCACCCAGAGTCCACCTCAAGTTGAGATGATCCAGTCTCGCAGGGCTGCGGGCGATTATTGATTTTGCATATAGAAGCCAACAACGGTGCGGATCGCCTCTCGCGCAACGAATATGCCGTCGATATCCTCGATATCAAATCGCGATGCCTCTTTGTCTGGACCAAATACACTCAGGAACTTCGTCTTTCCGTTGAAGTGCATTCGCGCAACCGGTTTGCGGTTGTTATCATCAAACAGGATTGCGCAATAACTCTGGGCATCCCTAAGTGTGATGCGAGAGACAGGAGCAACCTCAGCGGCTATAGCCCGAACAATCATGAAGCCCTGCATCTCTTCAGGCGTTGTTTCAATCTTGCTGTCGCTAACAGCAGGGATTTCCTCCTCAGGACCACTGTCGAAGGCCACATCAATTTTGTGCTTGGCGCGTTGGCGGAAGAGGTCATCGAACGCTCGGCGAACGATAGGCTTCAAATCACTCACGACCGCGCCGGTCAGCTTTCCTTCGTAAAACTCCCTGGCGATGAACCGAACAAATTCTTCGTCAGGATTGGCCCACTGTGACTCAATGAAATTCATCGCACCACGAAGATATTTCAGTGACGAGGCCGCCGCTTGAATATTCTCGATACTAAAATTGCTCTTGTGAAATTTCTCCAGCTCTTTCAGGTCATTTTCGTCGTAGGAAAGCAGATCAAATTTAAAGAAGGGCGATGCATCCATTTTATTGGGCGCATCCAAGTCTGTGAAAAACCAAATATGCAGACCGTTCGTCAGAATGCCGATGTTGGTATCACAGGTGTGAAAGTAGCGAAAAAGCTGACTGTACTGTGCGTCGCGCAAGTTTGTGGAGACCGATTTAGCCTCAACAAGATACTCGATCCGGTCGCCGATCTTGCAAGCATAGTCAATTTTCTCACCTTTCTTCAGTCCGATATCGGCAACGTATTCCGGAATGATCTGGGTGGGATCGAAAACGTCGAAACCCAAAACCCTGAGGAATGGCAACACAATAGCGTTCTTGGTTGCCTCCTCGGTTTGTGCGACTGCCTGCGCACTAATTGCTCTTTTTGCTAAGTCGGCAACGTCTTCTTTAAATGACAAATTCTCCCCCCTTTTTCTTTAGGCTAAGACCATCTAGCTTTTCTGTAAATCAAAACTATGTGCATTTTGGTGGCAGACAAACAAACCCGCCGCTCGATTTGCCGTAGATTTTTATCGCCTATATGCAGGCCTCGAACGGTACGATCACCAGCCCCCACCCGGCCTCCCCCAGAACTTTCTGTGATACACATCTCCGCGCCCACGACCCAACAGGCAAG
>NZ_UZWD01000022.1 GCF_900631955.1 Devosia equisanguinis
CCGCCCGCCCGTCTTGCTGGCCCCGGTTGCCGGCCTGCTGCGCGAACGGATCGGGGAGGCAATCATCACGCCCTCCTCCATGCGCTCCATTCTCGATTCCGTCGGCAACCGGCTCGATGAAGCCAAGGACACCTCGCGCTATCTCACCGGCCTCCTGGTGTTTCTGGGCCTGATGGGCACTTTCTACGGCCTGCTCGAGACCGTGAGCTCGGTGGCCGGCGTCATCAACGCCCTCGACGTCACCTCCGCCGACAGTGCCGCGCTGTTCGGCAATCTCAAGGAAGGCCTCGCCGCCCCGCTCGGCGGCATGGGCACCGCCTTCTCGTCCTCGCTGTTCGGCCTTGCCGGTTCGCTGGTGCTGGGCTTTCTCGACCTGCAGACCAGCCAGGCCCAGAACGCCTTCTATACCGATCTTGAGGACTGGATGACCTCGATGACCGAGCTCGACCATCCGGTGACCGCCATGCAGGCCAATTCCATGGCGGGTGGCGGCGCCGACATGCAGGCGGCCATCGAGCGGCTGGGCGCCAATATGCAGAACCAGAATGCTTCCCAGAACGCAATCCGCGCCATGGCCGAGCTGGCGCGCGGCATTGATGGCCTGGTCAAGCACATCCGCACCGAACAGGACGATCTGCGCAAATATATCAATGAACAGGGCGAGACCAATAAGCGCCTGCGCGATCTGATCGAGGCCATGCTCAACGAACCCGACAACGAGCGTCGGGACTAGCCGCATGGCCCTCCCCCGGTCCCGCCGCCGACAGGAAGCCAATTACTGGCCGGGTTTCGTCGATGCCCTGTCGAGCCTGCTGCTCGTCATCATCTTCATGCTCAGCCTGTTCATGCTGACGCAGTTCTTTCTCGGCCAGGAGATCCAGGGCCGCGACACCGCTCTGGCTCGCCTCAACAGCCAGATCGCCGAACTGACCGAATTGCTGCAGCTCGAGCGCGCCAATTCCGACGACCTGACCAGCCAGTTGGCTACCCTGACAGCGACACTCGCCGGCGCCGAGGCGGAGAATGCCTCGCTCACCACCCAGCTCTCGGGCATCGGTGCCGGCTTGGGCGATCGCGACAGCACCATTGCCGGGCTGCAGCAGGACCTGATCGACGCCGAGCGCCTCTCAGACGAGGCCAATGCACAGGTGGTATTGCTCAATCAGCAGTTGGCCGCTCTGCGCACCCAGATCGCAGCACTCGAATCCGCCCTCGAAGCCTCCGAGGCTAGGGACACCGAGAGCCGCACCCAGATCGCCGATCTTGGACGTCGGCTCAACCTGGCCTTGGCCCAGCGCGTGCAGGACCTGTCGCGCTATCGCTCCGACTTCTTCGGTCGTTTGCGCCAGATTCTGGAAACCCGTGCCGATGTGCGGGTGGTTGGCGATCGCTTCGTCTTCCAGTCCGAAGTGCTGTTCGATGCCGGCCAGGCCAATGTCTCGGCTGCCGGTTTCCCCGAACTCGATGCTCTGGCCGACGCCATCCTGCAGTTGGAGCAGGAGATTCCGCCCGATATCAACTGGGTGCTGCGCATCGACGGCCATACCGACAAGCGTCCGATTTCCAATGCCCGCTTCCCCTCCAACTGGGAGCTGTCGGCGGCCCGCGCCATCTCGGTGGCGCAATATCTGGTCTCCAAGGGCGTCGCCCCGGCCCGCCTCGTCGCCGCCGGCTTCGGCGAATTCGCCCCCCTCGACCCCGCCGACACCGACGAAGCCTACCGCCGCAACCGCCGCATAGAATTCAAGCTTACGGAGGGGTGATTTCCGACCCGCTTCGCGGGTAAAAACGCTCCGGTGGAGCGTTTTTAGGAAATCACGCCGTGAGCCCCGCGAACGGCCGGTGGCGAAACCCCGGTTAACTTTGATCCCGCATACCCCCACCTAACCTCCCCCTGTAGAAGGGGGAGGAACTGATCGTGTTCAAACTCGATCTCCACTAGCCACCGCCCCACTCCTCCCCCTTCTTCAGGGGGAGGCTGGGAGGGGGTGCGCAGCACGCTTAAACCTATAGGCGATACCTGCCTACAGGAGAGAAGAAACACATCGCGCTCAACCTCACCGGTCACGCGCCACTGTCCTGCTCCTCCCCCTCCTTCAGGGGGAGGCCGGGAGGGGGTGAACCCCGCGCACCGGCGTTCTGCCGCCTGCCGACACCACCCCGCTTAACCTTAACGTGATCGCGTCAAACTGCTGTTGCATCACAGCAACGTCACGAAAAAGCCTAGATTCCCGCCACATTCGCGCCGGAATAGGCATTGATTAACCAAACCGGCAAACCCGGTTTTAAGAATAAGCGCGGTAAATGCCGTGCTTAAGATTGTTGCCTATTCAGGAGCCTCCCGTGGCCATCCCCGCACCCATTTCTACCGCGTTGCGCGCTGCCGCGATGCTGCTTTTCGTCGTCGTCGTTGCCGCCTGTTCGCGCAGCGCCAATGACAATGTCGGCCTCACCGGCGTCGGCAATGTCGGTCCCGGTGGCGGTGCCCCCGGCAGCCAGCAGGAATTTCTCGTCACTGTCGGCGACCGCGTCTTCTTCACCACCGATTCCAGCTCGCTGACCGCAGAAGCCCAGGCCACGCTCGACAAGCAGGCCGCGTGGCTGAACCAGTACCAGAACTATCGCATCCTCATCGAAGGCCATGCCGACGAACGCGGCACCCGCGAATACAATATCGCGCTCGGCGCCCGCCGTGCCTCGGTCGTCGTGAATTATCTCGTGTCGCGCGGCGTCAATGGCCAGCGCATCACCAGCCAGTCCTTCGGCAAGGAACGCCCGGTCGCCATCTGTAACGACATCTCCTGCTGGAGCCAGAACCGCCGCGCCGTGACCGTGGTCCAGTAAAAGACACGCGCCCTTCGGGGCGTTGAAAATCCAGTGAAAACTGGAGGCAAGGACGCCCGGCGCCGGATATTCTGGCCCGGGCGTTTTGTTTTGACCAAATTTGGCCTTTATCAACGGGCCCATAGCACCCATCTAGACGAGAGATTTTCGATCGGGAGACTGGCTTGACCCTCAGCAGACTGTCCAAATTCGGCCGGGCGGCGCTTTGTGCGCTGGGCGTCGGGCTTGTTGCCCCCGTCCCCGCCACCATGGCCCAGACCACGCTACCCCCTGCCGAGCTGGCGGGCCTGAGCTTCACCAATGGCGGCCGCGTGCTCGTGGCCCAGGCCGACCAGGCCCAGCTCATGGTGCGCATCCAGCAACTGGAAGAGCAGATCCGCCTGCTCAATGGCCAGGTCGAAGGCCTGACCTTCCAGATCACCCAGATGCAGGAAATCCTCACCCGCTTTCAGGAAGATGCCGAGTTCCGCTTCCAGGCATTGGAAGGCGGTGCCGGGGGAAAAACTGAGGCGGCAACCCAACCGGGCGGCGTGACGCAGCCCGAGGCGTTGCCGCAGAGCCCCGGCGTAACTACCGTTCCCACCGATGCTGCTCCCTCACCCACCATCATTCCCGAACAGGGCGTGCAGCCCCTGCCGGGTGAGCAGGAGTTCGATCCGACCTTTGACGACGGCTCCGTCGGCGAATCGGCCGATCCGCTGGTCGGCACCGGCCAGGGTGGCAGCGTCGACCTCGTCACCGGCCAGCCGCTGAACCTCAGCTACGATCCGCGCGCCGTCGATAGCGGCAATGCCGATGCCGATGCGCAGTTCGCCGCCGGCTATCAGGCAATTGTCGAGGGCGACTATGCCTTTGCTGAGGACCAGTTCAGCCAGTTCCTCGCGCTCTATCCCAACCACCCGCAGGTCACCGATGCGGCCAATTGGCTGGGCGAGGCGCTGCTGGTGCGCGGCGCCTACGATCAGGCGGCCGAAGTGCTGCTCGATGCCTATCAGAAGGCCCCGGACAGCCCACGGGCCCCGGACCTCCTGCTCAAGATCGGTGTCTCTCTTTCTGGCGCCGGCGAGCGGGAAACCGCCTGCCGCACCCTGACCGAGGTCAACCTGCGCTATCCGGATACCGCGCCAGCCTTCAAGACACGCGTTTCCGAAGAAATGGCGCGGGCCGAATGTCCACCGGCCTGACGCCCGATCTGGGCGATCCGGATGTGCTGGCGCGCCTGTTCGCGCCGGCACGCGACCACAAGATCATCGGCCTGGCCGTGTCCGGCGGTGCCGATAGCCTGGCGCTGATGCTCCTGGCCCATCGCTGGGCCGCAACGCTTGCCGAGCCCCCAAAGCTCATCGTCTATAGCCTCGACCACGCCTTGCGCCCCGAAGCCGCCGACGAGGTGGCCATGGTGCTGGCCGCGGCGGACAATCTTGGCCTTGCCGCTCGCGGCCTGGTCTGGGACGATATAAAGCCCGAAACCGGCCTGCAGGAAGCCGCCCGCCAGGCGCGCTACGGCCTGATCGGGGGTGCCATGGCCGAGGATGGCGCCACCCTGCTGCTGACCGCCCACCATCGCGCCGACCAGGCCGAAACCGTGTTGATGCGGCTCGCCCATGGCAGCGGCCTCGAAGGGCTCAAAGCCATGTCGCCGTTGTCCCGCGTCGAGGGCGTCCCCCTCTTCCGCCCGCTGCTCGATTGCGACCCGGCTTCGCTGGCCGCGCTGGTCGCCGAGGCCGGGCTCATCCCCGCCGCCGATCCCTCCAATACCGATCCGGCCTATGAGCGGGTGCGTTGGCGCCAACTGCTGCCCACGCTTGCCGCCGAGGGCCTCGACGCCGCCACCCTCTCCCGTTTCGCCACCCGCATGGCCGAGGCCGATGCGGCCCTCACCCAGATGGCCGACGCCGCCTTCGACGAACTGGTTCGCCTCGATGGCTTTGGCGCTGCCAGCCTGCCCCGCGCCGCCTTGACCGAGCTCAGTCCCGCCATTGCCCAGCGGGTGCTCTCCCGGGTGCTCAACATCGTCGGCGGCCGCCAGAAGCCGCGCGCACTCGGGCAGGTCGAGCGCCTGCATGAGCAGATCCTGGGTGGCATCAGCAAGCCGCTGACCCTGCTCGGCGCTGTCATTCGCCCGCGCGCCGAGAGCCTCGTGATCTCGCGCGAACCCGGTCGCATGCTGCCCGAAGCCCAGACCCTGCTCCCCGGCGCCGATCTGGTCTGGGACCAGCGCTTCCTGATTTCTAATCTCTCCGGCGAAGCCGGCATTCAGGCCGGACCCACCGATTTCCTGCCCCGTCATCGCCTCGAGGCCTTGCTCGGCTTCAAGGTCACCAGCCCCGCCGAAGCCATCCGCACCGCCCCCATCGTCCACGACAGCGCCGGGCAATTGCTGGCGCTGGGCGGCTGGTCCTTCGATGAGCGGGTAAAAGTGGAACTGCTGATCGACTGAGACGCTCGGCGACGCCCCTATCCAACAACTCTGCGGACAAATCCGCCCCCGCCTTGAAAATGTCGGCAAAGACGATTTCATCGCTGGTGAAAATCGACTAGACCCTTAGCCCGATTGCAGGCCTTGCCAGGGAGCCACCCCACTCATGTCGACCGACGCCTCCGCTACCGAACGGTTCAGCCACGACGCTGGCATCCTCGCCCAGGCCCTGCCCTATATGCAGCGCTATGAGGGCAAGACCGTCGTGGTCAAGTATGGTGGCCATGCCATGGGCGATCTCAAGCTCGGCCAGGCCTTTGCCCGTGACATCGCCTTGCTCAAGCAGTCCAAGGTCAATCCGATCGTGGTCCATGGCGGCGGACCCCAGATCGCCTCCATGCTGAAGAATCTCGGCATCGAATCCAAGTTTGAAGGCGGACTGCGCGTCACCGATGCCCGGACCATGGAAGTGGTCGAGATGGTGCTGGCCGGCTCCATCAACAAGGAAATCGTCGCCCTGATCAATGCCGAGGGCGAGTGGGCCATTGGCCTGTGCGGCAAGGACGGCAACATGGTCTTTGCCAAGAAGGCCGAAAAGACCGTCAAGGACCCCACCTCCAATATCGAGCGCGTGCTCGATCTCGGCTTTGTCGGCGAACCGGTCGAAGTCGACCGCACCCTGCTCGACCTCTTGGCCCGTTCGGAAATGATCCCGGTCATTGCCCCGGTGGCCCCCGGCCGCGACGGCAATACCTACAATATCAATGCCGATACCTTTGCCGGCGCCATTGCCGGCTCGCTCGGCGCCAAGCGCCTGCTGTTCCTCACCGACGTGCCCGGCGTGCTCGACAAGGACGGCAAGCTGATCCCCGAATTGAGCGTACGCGAAGCCAAGCAGCTGATCGCCGACGGCACCATTTCGGGCGGCATGATCCCCAAGGTCGAGACCTGCCTCGAAGCGCTCGACAATGGCGTCGAGGGCGTGGTCATCCTCAACGGCAAGCAGCCACACGTGGTTCTCGTCGAACTTTTCACCGAGTTCGGCGCCGGCACGCTGATCGTCCGCTGACGGAACAAAGCGCCTTCGGGCGCTTTGTCTACTATTGGCAACGGTGCCGCACGGGGGCAGGGAACCGCTTGGGAACAGAGTTTTTCATTTTTGCGGCGATCGGTTTTTTCGCCCAGATCGTCGATGGCGCTTTGGGCATGGCCTATGGCGTCGTCAGCTCCACCATGCTGCTTTCCTTCGGTGTCTCCCCGGCCGCGGCTTCCGCCAGCGTCCACGCCGCCGAAATGTTCACCACCGCGGCCTCCGCCACCTCCCATGTCAGCCAGCGCAATGTGAACTGGCGCCTGTTCTGGCGCCTCGCCCCGGCCGGCGTGCTGGGCGGCATTCTGGGCACCTATGTGCTCACCGCCATTGACGGCGCCGTGCTACGCCCCTTCGTCACCGTCTATCTCGGCCTCTTGGGCATCTATATTCTCTATCGCGCCTTCCGCATCCGCGCCGCCTTCAAGGAGCCCAAGACCGGCATGGTGCTGCCCCTGGGGGTCGCCGGCGGTTTCGTCGACGCGGCCGGCGGTGGCGGCTGGGGTCCCATCGTCACTTCCAGCCTGATCGGCTCGGGCGGCGCCCCGCGCTATGTCGTGGGCACGGTCAATACCGTCGAATTCTTCGTCACCACCGCCGTCTCGGTGGCCTTTATCACCGCCCTGCTCACCGGCCATTGGGAAGAGGCCGAGGGCATCGACCGCTATATCTGGTCGGTGGCGGGCCTTGTCGTCGGCGGCGTCCTCGCCGCGCCACTTGCGGGCTTTGTCGTGCGCATCATCCCTCCCCAGCGCCTGATGATGCTGGTCGGCGGGCTCGTGGTGTCGCTGGCCTGTTTCCAGACCTGGCAATTGTTGAGCGCATGAAAAAGGCCGCCCGAGGGCGGCCTTCAAACGTGTTTGACGCGGCTTGGAACAGCGTACCAATAGGCGCGATGCGGCTCCTCCCCCTTCTTCAGGGGGAGGCTGGGAGGGGGTCTGCAGCGCGCTACACCTCCACCACCGTGGCATGCTGCGCTTGGGCAGCGGCGGGGCCGGAAGGCGACTTCTTGAACACGAAGGCCATGGCCAGGACGATGCCGAACGCCACCACCTGATACCACAGCGCCAGGGCCGCAGCTTCGGCGAAGGCGATATTGGGCGTCGCGCCGCTGGCAAAGCTGCCGGCGAGATGGGTGAAGAAGATTTCGCCGACCAGCGCGATACCGAGCGCCCCACCGACCTGCTGGAAGGCCTGCAGAGCCCCCGAACCGGCACCGGCATCGCGCGGCGGCACATTGCGCAACACCAGTTGGAACAGCGAGGAGAAGCCCAGACCCAGCCCGATGCCCGCGATCAACAGCGGCGGCAGGAAGGTCCAGCTGTCGATGGAGGTTGTGACGCCGGCAATGATGAAATGCAGCCAGCCGATACCACCGGCCAGGAGCGCCCCGGCCGCAGCCAGCCGGGCCCGCAGGTAACGTGCACCGAACCGGCCGGCAATGGCCGAGGCGATCAGCACGCCCACCGAGAACGGCGTATTGGTCAGGCCAGACTGCAGGGGCGAGAAGCCGAAGCCGGACTGCAGCAACAGCGAAATCACCATGAACATGCCCGGAATGCCCGAGGCAAACACCGTCACCACGAAGGCGCCGAACATATAGTCCTTGTTGCGCAACAGGTCATAGTTGAGCAATTGCGGCTGCCCGGCGGCGGCGCGCTTGCCCTGCCAGATATAGAACAGCCCCAACAGCACCAGGCCGGCACCGATCATGCCGAAAGCCCAGACCGGCCAGCCATAGGCGCGGCCCTCGACAATGGGAAACACCACCGCCACGATGCCGAGGCCGAACAGAGCAATGCCGACATAGTCGTTCTTGAGCTCGGCATGACCCGGCAGGCGGGGGATCAGCATCCAGCCGGCGATAATGGCACCAATACCGATGGGAATGTTGACGAGGAAGATGGGCTGCCAGTCGAGCCCGAACAGCTGCGCATCGATCAGCAGCCCGCCCAGGATCGGCCCGCAGACCGAGGCAAGGCCGGCGGAAAGCCCGAACAGCGAAAAGGCCTGACCGCGCTCATGCGGCGGGAATGTCACCGTGGCGATGGCCAGGACCTGCGGCGTCATCATCGCGCCGCCAATGCCCTGCAGGACGCGGGCAAAGATCAGCATTTCGATATTATGCGCCAGGCCGCAAAGCGCCGAGGCGGCGGTGAAGGCGGCAACGCCCCAGAGGAACATCTTGGTGCGACCGACAATGTCGCCGAGCCGGCCGAAAGGCAAAAGACCCAGCGCGAAGGCCAGCACATAGGCGGCCACGACCCATTCGATCTGGTTGTCGGTGGCGCCGAGATTTTCCCGCATCGAGGGCAGCGCCACATTGACGATGGTGACGTCGATCAGATTCATGAAATTGGCGATCAAAAGGATCACCAGCGACAGCCAGCGACGCGGATCGGGCGGCGTAGCCGCTGCTGCGGCATAGGGGGAAGACATTAGTTGACCTCGGGGACGGTGTGGGGGCGAGCGGCAAAAGCGCGCTCGAATTCTGCGAAAACCGCGATCATGTGGTCGCGATTGGTCTTGATGCTGCGGGTGCCGGCAATCATGCCGATAAAGATATGGGCCGCCGCGTCGGGGTCGATGTCAGCACGAAGCGTGCCGTCGGCGGCGCCCTGCTGAAACATCGCGGCCAGCAAGCCGTGCCAATGGGCGCGCATCGGCAGCATGATGGCGGCGATTGCCGGGTCGCGGCGGGCGCGCTCGACCAGTTCGGCCATGACCGCGATACGCTCGGGCGCCTCCTCCTGGGATTCGAGGGCGTCTTCGAATTCCATATGCAGCATTTCGATGCCGTTCTTTCCCTGCCGGGATCGTGCGAGACCCTGGGCGCGAAATTCGTCCTTGATGCTCTGCGCGACCAGCGCAATCAGCGCTTCCTTGCTCGGCACATGGTAATGCAGGGTCGCGATATTGATGCCGACGCGGGCCGCGATGTCTCGCGTGCGCAGGCCTTCGAGCCCTTTCTCGACAATCAGGTCGCGCGCTGCCGCGGCAATGGCGGCGCGCCTGTCATCGGTGCTTTCGCGTTTTTGACTATCCTGTTCCATGGCGCCCCAATACGCCTGTCACAGGAATTAATCAATCACTTGATTGATGAACTTTTGCGACAATCCCATCTATCGATGGCGTGCCACGCGCGGTTGACATTTGCTGTCAGCAGGCGTCCATCACCGCAGTTGTTTGTGGAGCGCACCATGACCGATTATGTCCGCAAGATCCTGACCTCTTCCGTCTATGAGGTTGCCGAGCAGACCCCGCTCGAGCCCATGGAATTGCTCTCCGCCCGCCTCGGGCGCGGTGTGCTGGTCAAGCGCGAGGACATGCAGCCGGTCTTTTCCTTCAAGATTCGCGGCGCCCATAACCGCATCGCCCACCTCACCGCCGAGGAGCGCGCCCGCGGCGTCATCTGCGCCTCGGCCGGCAATCACGCTCAGGGCGTCGCCCTCTCTGCCACGCGGCTGGGTATCCGCGCCGTGGTGGTCATGCCCACCACCACGCCCGCCATTAAGGTCAATGCCGTGTGCCGCCTCGGCGGCGAGGTCGTCTTGTTCGGCGACGGCTTCGACGCCGCCCGCGCCCATGCGTCGGGCCTTGCCGAACGGCATGGTTATGTCTTCGTCCACCCTTTCGATGATCCCGACGTGATTGCCGGTCAGGGCACGATCGGGCTCGAATTGCTGCGCCAGCATCCCGGCCCCATCGGCGCCATCTATGTGCCGGTCGGCGGCGGCGGCCTTGCCGCGGGAATTGCCAGCTTCGTCAAATTCCTGCGCCCGGAAATCCGCGTCATCGGCGTCGAGCCGGAGGAAGCGGCCAGTATGAAGGCCGCCATTGCCGCCGGCCATCCCGTGGCGCTCGACCAGGTGGGCCTCTTCGCTGACGGCGTCGCCGTGCGCCAGGTGGGGGACGAGACCTTCCGCCTCTGCCGCGACCTGCTCGACGACATCGTCACCGTCAGTGCCGACGAAATCTGCGCCGCCATCAAGGACATTTTTGACGATCACCGCGCCATCACCGAACCGGCCGGCGCCCTGGCTCTGGCCGGGCTGCGTCGCGATGTCGAGAACGGCAATGCGCCCCAGGGCGCGCTTATCGCCATCAATTCGGGCGCCAATGTCAATTTCGACCGCCTGCGCTATGTCGCCGAGCGGGCCGAGATCGGCGAACGCGCCGAGGCCCTGCTCGCCGTCACCATTCCCGAGCGCCCCGGCTCCTACCGCGCCTTCATCCGCCTCGTCGGCCAGCGTGCCATCACCGAATTCAACTACCGCTATGCCCAGGGCAGTTCGGCCCGCATTTTCGTCGGCATCAAGCTGGCCGGTGGCGATGCGGAAAAGCGCGAAATCATCGACCTGCTCGAGCGCGCGGGGCTCGCCGTCACCGACATGACCGACAATGAGGTGGCAAAACTCCATGTCCGCCACATGGTGGGCGGCCGCGTCGCCGGCCTTGCCGATGAAATGGTGTTCCGCTTCCAGTTCCCCGAGCGGCCCGGGGCCCTGCTCAAATTCCTCGAGGGGCTCAACGACGCCTGGAACATCTCCCTGTTCCACTACCGCAATCACGGCGCCGATTATGGCCGGGTTCTGGTCGGCATCGAAGTTCCGCCAGAAACGCGCGCCGACTTCTTCGCCCATATCGACGCCATCGGCTTCCCGTACTGGGACGAAACCGAAAACCCGGCCTATCGACAGTTTCTCGATATCAACGAGACCACCCCAAAACCGGGTTCGACATCAACCTGAAATATACCGCAACTACATCGGCTGACGTATTTCCGCCCACAAGCCATTGCAATTGAACGGGCAAGGGGCGATCTGCTGCTTTCAACGCGCGAGCCGGGGTGCATCGGGCGCGCAATTCTTGAACCATATCCGAGGGATAAAAACACGATGATGAGCCTGTCCAAGACCACCAGCCTGATGCTTGCCAGCGGGCTCGCGACCCTGGCCCTGCTGCAGCCCGCCATGGCTCTGGATGCCGAGACCTTCGTCAACCGCATCGAGACCGTCTACAAGGTCATGGGCTACGACTTCAGCTTCGGCCCCGCTACCCTTGATGGCGACACCATCACCGTCGATGGCGGCACCCTGGGCATTGTCGGGCTGGGCGACGAGCCGATGAAGTTCGACACCACCCTCACCTTCTCCGGCGTTGCCGAGACCGAAGATGGCGGCTTCACTGCCGACAGCCTGACCATTCCCGACATCGACACCGATTTCTCCGCCGACCCGGTCGGCCACCTGTCCCTCACCGATATCCGCGTCGAGAACATCGTGCTGCCGCCCGAAGGCGTCACCGGTTCTGCCGCGCTGATGCAGACGGCCGGCGTCGTGGCCACCGGCCCGCTGTCGGTGACCCGCGATGGCGCCGAAGTCATCTCCATCGACAGCATGGACATGACCTCCGAGTTCACCCATGACGCTGCCGGCGCGCTGGAAAGCCTCGTCACCACCACCTCGATTGCCGGCCTCTGGGCCGATCTGTCCACCGTCAAGGACGAAGAGCCCGACGCCGGTGCCATGATCGAAGCCCTCGGCCTCACCGAAATCAATGGCGACTTCAACCAGACCATGACCTGGTCGATGGGCGATGGTCACCTCGTGCTCGAAGAGTCCAAGCTCGACCTCGCCGATGCCGGCGCCATCGACTTCAAGCTCGACGTGCTCGGCTTCACCCCGGCCATCCTCGACAAGATCTACGCCATGCAGGGCGAAGGCCTCGAGGCAACCAGCGAAGAAGCCCAGGCCAAGCAGATGATGGTCGGCATGGAACTGCTCCAGGCCCTGTCCATCTCCAGCGCCTCGATCCGCTATGACGACGCTTCGCTCGCCGGCAAGCTGCTGGATGTGTTCGCCGCCCAGTCCGGCACCGACCGTGCTGCCTTCGTCGAAGGCCTCAAGGCCACCCTGCCGGGGATCGTCGCTCAAAGCGGCATTCCGGCGCTGACCGATCTGGTCGTGCCGCCGGTCTCCGCCTTCCTCGACGATCCGCAGAGCCTTGAAATCTCGGTCAAGCCGCCGCAGCCGACCAGCCTACTGGTCCTCACTGCCGCCGCCTCCAACCCGGCCGGTCTCATCTCGGCCATCGGCCTGGCCGTTACCGCCAACCAGTAATCCGAACGCCCGAAAGGCCCCTCTCCGGAGGGGCCTTTTTTATGCCTGCCTATCTCCCGCCAGGAACTGTCCCCAAAAGGTGGGATGAAGCATCAACGCTTTTCTGCGATACTGCCGCCATGACCCTTCCTGCTTCGATCCCGCCGAAAAATCTCGACCACGTCACCGACTGGGTGTTTGACCTCGACAACACCCTCTATCCGCGCGAATGCAATCTCTTCGCGCAGATCGATGTGCGCATCACCCGCTATGTCATGGATGTGACGCAGCTCGAATTCGACGCCGCGCGGACCCTGCAGAAGGAATACTATCGGGATTTCGGCACCACACTGAACGGGCTGATGACCCGCCATCGCATCGATCCCGACCATTTCCTCAACACCGTGCACGCCATCGACTATAGCCCGGTGACAGCTCATCCCGAGTTGGTGGCTGCCATCCGCGACCTTCCCGGCCGCAAGTTCATCCTCACCAATGGCGATACCGGCCATGCCCGCGCCGTGCTGTCGCGACTGGGCGGCGATAACCTGTTCGAGGATGTCTACGACATCCGCGCCATGACCTATGTGCCCAAGCCGCACCGCCAGGCCTATGATGGCTTCCTCGCCCGCCAGGGCATCGATCCCGCCCGCGCCATCATGTTCGACGACCTGGAAAAGAACCTCGTCGTGCCGCACGAAATCGGCATGGCCACCGTGCAGGTGGTCGCCGCCGACGACTATAGCCATGATCAGGTCGACGCCTGGGAGCTGGGCCGCACCACCGGTCCGCATGTGCATCACATCACCGGCGACCTCGCCGGCTTCCTCCGCAACCTTCCCTAACCCCGCGCCTTTAGCTTACGGGCCTGCCCCGGGTCGGCTCCATTCTCCTGCGGCCCTGCCGCCATGCATTACGGGAATCCCAAACATGGAATATCGTCGCCTGGGCAAATCCGGCCTCAAGGTCAGCGAAGTCTCGCTCGGCAGCTGGGTCACCTTCTCCAAGCAGGTGGACCAGTCGGACGCCATTGCGCTGATGCGCCACGCTTATGACGCCGGCATCAATTTCTTTGACAATGCCGAGGGCTATGAAGCCGGCGAGTCCGAAGTGCTGATGGGCGAAGCGCTTAAGAAGCTCGGCTGGGGCCGCGACACCTATTCGGTGTCCTCGAAAGTCTTTTGGGGCGGCTCCAGGCCGACGCAGAAGGGTCTCAGCCGCAAGCATGTGACCGAGGCGGCGCATGCAGCGCTGAAGCGTTTGCAGGTCGATTATCTCGATCTCTATTTCTGCCATCGCCCCGACGTCGATACCCCGATCGAGGAAACCGTCTGGGCCATGCATAACCTCGTGACCCAGGGCAAGATCCTCTATTGGGGCACGTCCGAATGGAACGCGCGGCAGTTGACCGAGGCCTGGGGCGTGGCCCGCGCCAATCACCTCACCCCGCCCACCATGGAACAGCCGCAATACAATCTGTTCGTGCGCGAAAAGGTCGAGGCCGATTATTTGCCGGTCTATGAACTGCTCGGCCTGGGCACCACCATCTGGTCGCCGCTGGCCTCGGGCCTCTTGACCGGCAAATATAATGACGGCATCCCCGCCGACAGCCGCCTCAGCCTGCCCGGCTATGAATGGCTGCGCGACCAGTGGACCAACGAAGCCGGCAAGGCCAAGCTCGACAAGATCCGCCAGCTGGCCACCCTTGCCGGCGATATCGGCATCTCGATCACCCACCTGGCTTTGCTCTGGTGCCTGCGCAATCCCCATGTCTCGACGGTGATCCTCGGCGCCTCCAAGCTCGACCAGCTCAAGGACAACCTCGCCGCCCTCGAGCACAAGGACAAGCTGACCCCAGAAGTGCTCGAGCAGATCGAAACCATCATGGCCAACAAACCGGCAGCTCCGCAGCGGCATTAAGAGTACGAGGCCGTCCCGAACGGCCATCGCCCTTGGCACCATCTGCCCAGAACACGATGCAGCTCCTCCCCCTCCTTCAGGGGGAGGCTGGGTGGGGGTGTGCAACACGCTCCCAACCATGTGCGATAACGCTGCCGCTTGATCGCCCCCCACACCCGGCCGTCATCCACCACCGGCCGTCACCCTCGGGCGAAGACCCGAGGGCTCTACACTTGCCGGCATTTCCACAAACAAGACCGCTCGGCTCAAGGCCGAGGGTGAAATAGAGTGTTTCCTGTTCTGGGCAATGCGGCTCCATCGCCCCCTCCCCCCTTGAGGGGGAGGGTTGGGGTGGGGTCGTTTAGCGATCCACTGATGGACCCCCTCCCTCATTCCCTCCCCTCAAGCGGGAGGGAGGCGAAGGAGCCCGGACTCCACCTCAGTTTGAAATGCTCCAGTGCCCACCGCTCGCCACACCAGACCCCAAAACCTAAGCCGCCTCGCCGTGATATTGGCACTGGCCGTGGTCGGCGAGGATCTCGATGACCCGGCAGCTTTCGACCCGGCCGTGGGAGCAGCCTTCCACCATCCGCTCCAGCTCGTGCTGCAGGGCCTGCAGGCTGGCGATCTTGGCCTTGACGGCCACCAGATGTTCCCTGGCGATACCGTCGGCCCGCTCGCAGGATTGCTCGGGCTGGTCCTGCAGTTTCAGCAGCGTCTTGATCTCGTCGATCTCGAAACCCAGCTCGCGCGAATGGCGGATGAAGGTCAGTCGCTCCATGTCCTTGCGATCATAGCTGCGGCGCCCGCCATCGGTGCGCGGCGGCACCGGCAGCAATCCGATCTGCTCGTAATAGCGGATGGTGGGCACCTTGACCCCACTGGCCTGTGACACTTTGCCGATAGCGACACCAATGCTCATTTCGCTCTTGCTCCTCTAGTCACTAGAGAATGTAGGCCTGTTCCCAGAAATGCAAGGAGCAGTCGCCATGTCAGCAGAAATCGAAACCACACGTTTCCGTGTCGAGGGCATGGATTGCGCCAGCTGCGCCAGCAAGATCGACATTGCCGTGCGCCGCCTGCCGGGGGTGGAAGATGTGTCTGTTTCCGTCGTCGGCGGCGCCATGACCGTGCGCCACCGCCACACCGAGGCCGACATGATTGCCCGCAAGGTGACGAGCCTCGGCTACAAGACCGCGCCGCTCTCCGCCACGGCACCAGCCCCCATGTCGGGACCCGGCGCGCCCCATGATCACGACCATGACGGGCACGATCATGGTGCGGACAATCGCGGCAAGTCCAAGGATGCCCTGGCCGGCATGCATGGTCACGACCATAGCCTTGAATCCGGCCCCTGGTGGCAGACGACCAAGGCCAGGCTCACGCTGCTCAGCGCGCTGGCCGTCGTCCTGGCCTTTGCCGCCGGCCAGTTTTTCCCAGCGCTGGAGCAATGGGCCTTCGTGCTGGCCATGGTGGTCGGCCTCGTGCCCATTGCCCGCCGCGCCTGGATGGGCGCGGTCAATGGCAGCCCCTTTTCCATCGAGACGCTGATGACCGTCGCGGCCATTGGCGCTGTGTTCATCAATGCCGCCGAAGAAGCGGCCATCGTCGTCCTGCTGTTCCTGATCGGCGAACTATTGGAAGGCGTAGCCACCGGCCGGGCCCGCGCCAGCATCAAGGCGCTGGCTAATCTCGTGCCGCGCATGGCCCTGCGCGAGAGCGGCGAAACCGTCGCCGAAATGCCCGCCGAGAAACTGGCCGTGGGCGATATCGTCCTGGTCCGCCCCGGCGACCGCATTCCCGCTGATGGTCTGGTGGCCTCGGGTGAAAGCGCCGTTGATGAAGCACCGGTCACCGGCGAATCCGTGCCAAAGCGCAAGCAGGCCGACGATCCGGTCTTTGCCGGCACCATCAACCAGGACGGCGCTTTGCGCATCCGGGTGACTGCGGCCGCCGCCGACAATACCATTGCGCGCATCATTGCCCTGGTCGAGGAAGCCCAGGAATCCAAGGCGCCGACCGAGCGGTTCATCGACCGGTTTTCGCGCTATTACACCCCCGGCGTCATGGTGGTTGCCGCTCTCATTGCCATCCTGCCGCCGCTGCTGACGGGCCAGCCCTGGGACGAGTGGGTCTATAAGGGCCTCGCCGTGCTGCTGATCGGCTGCCCCTGCGCGCTGGTCATCTCAACACCCGCCGCCATTGCCGCCGCTCTGTCGGCCGGTGCACGCCGGGGGCTGTTGATGAAGGGCGGCGCGGTGCTCGAACAATTGGGCAAGATCGACATGGTGGCGCTAGACAAGACCGGCACGCTGACCGAGGGCAAGCCCAAAGTCACCGACATCATCGCTTTCGGCAAGACCGAGGCAGAGGTCCTGTCCCTGTCTGCCGCGCTCGAAACGGGCTCCAGCCACCCGCTCGCCCTCGCCATCCTCAACCGGGCCAAGGCCGACGGGATCGTGCCGCCACAGGCCGAAAACGCCGGCGCGGTTGGCGGCAAGGGCATTGTCGGCACGGTTGCAGGCGTATCGCTCTTCCTCGGCTCGCCCAAGGCCGCCGCTGCCACGACGCCGCTTGCTCCTGAACTTTCGGCGCGCATTGCGGCCTTGAACGACGAAGGCAAGACCGTCTCGGTGCTTCTGGCTGACAATGCCATTGCCGGGGTCATCGCCATGCGCGACGAGCCGCGTGACGACGCCCGTTCCGGCCTCGCCGAACTCAAGCGCCTCGGTGCCGACGTCATCATGCTCACCGGCGACAATGCCCGCACCGCCAAGGCCATCGCTGCCGATCTCGGCATTACCCCACGCGCCGAGCTGCTGCCACAGGACAAGCAGCGCATCGTCGGTGAGCTCAAAGCCGCGGGCAAGACCGTGGCCAAGGTCGGCGACGGCATCAATGACGCGCCCGCCCTCGCCGCCGCCGATATCGGCATCGCCATGGGGGGCGGCACCGATGTGGCGCTTGAAACCGCCGATGCCGCCGTGCTGCATGGGCGGGTTGGAGATGTCGCCAACATGATCCGTCTGTCGCGCGCCACCATGGCCAATATCGGCCAGAACATCACCATCGCGCTGGGCTTGAAGGCGGTGTTCCTCGTCACCACCATTATCGGCGTTACCGGACTATGGCCGGCCATCCTCGCCGATACTGGCGCCACCGTGCTGGTCACCGCCAATGCCATGCGCCTCCTCGCCTGGAAGGGCAACAACCAGGCCTGATGCAGTTTCGGTCGAGGCGCCGGGTCAGAAATACCCGCGCGCCTCGGCCACGATCTCGGACAGGAATTCCGACACCAGCGCCACCCGGCGAATAGCCCGCAAATCCTCGTGCACCACGGTCCAATAGCTGCGCGTCAGCTTGTGTTCCGGCAGGATCGGCACCAGCCGCTCGTCGCCCTTGGCCATATAGGTGTGCAAGATACCGATCCCGGCCCCCGCCCGCACCGCCTCGGCCTGTCCCATGGCCGATGAAATGGCCAGGCTCGACCGCCACTGGCGCGAGAATTCGCCGGTATAATCGAGCCAGGGCGAAAAGATCAGGTCTTCGACATAGCCCACCAGCTGGTGCTCGCCCAATTGCTCCAGCGAAGCCGGCACGCCGCGCTCGTTAAGATAATCTCGCGCCGCATAGAGCCCCAGCTGATAGTCGGTGAGCTTGCGCGCCACCAGCCGCCCCTCGCGCGGCCGCTCGATGGCCACCGCAATATCGGCCTCCCGCCGCGACAGCGAAAACGCCCGCGGCACCGGTACCAGCTCCACCCGCAGCCCCGGATGCCGCCGCGTCAACCGGCCGAGGCGCGGCGCGAGGAATGCCACCCCGAAGCCGTCCGGCGCGCCCACCCGCACCGTGCCGGCAATCTGGCTGTCGGCGCCCGCCGCCTCCTGCGCCGCCAGCATGGCGCTTTCCATCCGCTCGGCATGGATCAGAAACCGCTCGCCCTCGCCCGACAATTCCGTGCCATTGGTGCGGCGGATGAAAAAGGTGCTGCCCAGCGCCTGTTCCAGCGCATTGAGCCGCCGCGCCACTGTCGCATGGTTGAGCCCCAGGCTCCGCGCCGCACCCAGCAATTGCCCCTGCCGCGCCACCGCCAGGAACACCCGCACGTCGTCCCAGTTCATCCGGCTATATTCTGCGCACATCGGATGCGATTTTTCTGCAGTTGCTTTGCATGGATTATAGCTGCATCTCGACAGCACAACAAGGAGGACGCCCCATGCGCACCATCGGCCACTTCATCGACGGCACCGAAACCACCGGCCAGAGCGGCCAGTTCCAGGACGTGTTCAACCCCGCCACCGGCGATGTCCAGGCCCGCGTCGCCCTCGCCGATGCCGCCGATCTCGAGGCCGCAGTGGCATCCGCCGCCGCTGCCCAGCCGAAATGGGCGGCCACCAATCCGCAGCGTCGCGCCCGCGTCTTCTTCAATTTCGTGGCACTGATCAATCGCGACATGGACGAGCTGGCCCAATTGCTCAGCGCCGAACATGGCAAGACGGTCGAGGATTCCAAGGGCGACATTCAGCGCGGCCTCGAAGTCGCCGAATTCGTCGCCGGCGCCCCGCATCTGCTCAAGGGCGAGTTCACCGATGGCGCCGGCCCGGCCATCGACATGTATTCCATGCGCCAGCCGGTCGGCATCGGCGCCGGCATCACCCCATTCAATTTCCCCGCCATGATCCCGCTCTGGATGCTGTCGCCGGCCATCGCCGCCGGCAATGCCTTCATCCTCAAGCCCTCCGAGCGCGATCCTTCAGTGCCGGTGAAACTGGCGCAGCTGGCCATCGAGGCCGGCCTGCCCAAGGGCATTCTCAACGTGGTGCATGGCGGCAAGTCGGTGGTCGACGGCATTCTCGACCATCCCGCCATTGGCGGCATCAGCTTTGTCGGCTCCACCCCGATTGCCCGCTATGTCTATGGCCGGGCTGCGGCCGAGGGCAAGCGCGTCCAGGCCTTCGGTGGCGCCAAGAACCATATGATCATCATGCCCGATGCCGACATGGACAAGGCCGCCGATGCGCTGATGGGCGCGGGCTTCGGCTCTGCCGGCGAGCGCTGCATGGCCGTGTCGGTGGCGGTGCCGGTGGGCGCCGAGACCGCCGACCGCATCATCGCCGCGCTCAAGCCGCGCATCGAAAAGCTCAAGGTCGGCCCCGCCACCGATGCGAGCTCCGAAATGGGCCCGGTGATCACCAAGGCCAGCCAGGACCGCATCAAGCACCTGATCGGCAAGGGCGTCGAGCAGGGCGCCGAACTGGTGGTCGACGGCCGCGGCTTCAGCCTCCAGGGCTATGAAAACGGCTACTTCGTCGGCCCGACCCTGTTCGACCGGGTCACCGCGGAGATGGATATCTACAAGGAAGAAATCTTTGGCCCGGTGCTGAGCGTCGTGCGCAGCCAGAGCTACGAAGAGGCGCTGAAGCTGACCATGGACAATCCCTATGGCAATGGCACCGCCATCTTCACCCGCGATGGCGATGCCGCCCGCGATTTCGCCGCCCGCGTCAATGTCGGCATGGTGGGCATCAACGTGCCTGTGCCGGTGCCGCTGGCCTATCACAGCTTTGGCGGCTGGAAGGCCAGTGCCTTTGGCGACCTCAACCAGCACGGCATGGACGCGATCAAGTTCTGGACCCGCACCAAGACCGTCACCGCCCGCTGGCCATCCGGCATCAAGGACGGTGCCGAATTCCAGATGCCGACGATGAAGTAACGGGCGCCGCTGCCTGCATCCAATTGCAGCCCCCCTTGAGCGAAGTGTTCACTTTTAGCGCGTTGGGAGGCGCTTAGGCTTCGCCTCCTGCTTTCCCTCCCCCTTCTCCAGGGGGAGGGAGACGGACCGGTTATTTTGACCGACTCTTACCCACAACGCGATGCGGCTCCTCCCCCTTCTTCAGGGGGAGGTTGGGAGGGGGTGTGCAGCACGCTCAAGCCCGGATGCGATAGCCCTGCCCTCAAGGGGGAGGGAGGCGAAGGAACAGAAAGTCGCAGATAATCTCAGCGCAGCAACCCGCTTGCAGCTCCCTAGCGCGCGAAGGGGACGCTGGCGGTCATGACCTTGCCGGAATCGTTGAATTCCACCTGGAACTCGACGATGATCGTGTCATCGACGAGGAAAATCTTGGAGCCGATCTGCACGTCATTGCCGCCGCGATCGCGCTGGCGCTCGGTGAGATCGAAACCGATCTGATTGCCGTTCTTGCGGCCCACGGCCAGGCCCGAAAAGCCGGCATTGGATGTCATCACCGCCTCATAGCGCGCATTGGCTTCCGAAAAGGCGATGGTGCCGCTGACCGACAGGTTCATGTTCACCAGCGTGCAGCGGCCGGTATAATTGATCTTGGACTGGTTGCCCTGGCTCACCGAGAGGCGGCAGCGGAAGGGCTCCGGCTTGTCGCTGCCCACCAGCGTGCTCTCGCCGCGCCAGCTGCCGATATATTGCGCCAGCAATTGCTGTTCGGCCGGGCCGGCATAGGCCGCTCCTGCGCCCATCATGCCGATGGCAAGCGCTGCTGCCCCCAAACGCGTCAACGCACCCTTCACCACGTCAATCCACTCCTCGTTTCAGCCGGGGCGTTCCAGCGCCGCCTGCCGTCTTGTTGCTGCCGCCCTTGGCACCGGACGGAAACGGCCGATGCAGAGGCTGTGTTCCCACCAGTTTTCATTGTCGAAATCGAATTTAGGACTTCATCCAACAATGCCATCTTAATACTGAGACTCAAATATAACGCTGTCACCGATTTCGATACGCAAAAGCGGAGTTCCCGTGCTTCCTCCTGAACACATCCCCGTCATGCAGGAAAATTCCGCGCCCCGCGCCCCCCACTCCGGGGGTTCAACGCCGATTATTACGGTCAGCGGCGTCGACTATGTCGTCGACATGGCTGGCAAGCCGCTGCAGATCCTCAAGGGTGTCGATCTCGCTGTGACGCCGGGCGAAGTGGTGGCCATTGTCGGTCCCTCCGGTAGCGGCAAGACTTCGTTGCTGATGCTGCTGGCCGGGCTCGAACGGGCAACCGCCGGCCGCATCACTATTGGCGGCACCGACATCACCAATCTCGATGAAGACGCCATGGCGGTATTCCGCCGCAAGACGCTCAGCATCGTCTTCCAGAGCTTCCACCTCATCCCCTCGCTCAGCGCCCTCGACAATGTCGGGCTGGCGCTCGAGATCGCCCAACCCGACCTGCCGCTGGCCAAGGTGCGCGAAGCCGCCGCCGCCGCGCTCGACACCGTGGGCCTGGGCAAGCGTCTCGATCATCGCCCCGCTGCCCTCTCGGGTGGCGAGCAGCAGCGCGTCGGCCTCGCCCGTGCCCTGGTCACCAAACCGCCCTTGCTCCTGGCCGACGAGCCCACCGGCAATCTCGACCAGAATACCGGTGCGGTGGTGGTCGATCTGATGTTCGACCTGGCCCGGCGCAACAACACCACCGTGGTGCTGATCACGCATGATCCCAATCTCGCTGCCCGCGCCGATCGCAGCTTTACCATGACGCAGGGCCGGCTCAGCGAAAACACCGGCGGAGCGCATTGATGCGCGCCATGATTGCTGCAGCCCGCGTTGGGCTGATCGAAATGGCCGGCGACTGGAAGCGCTTCTGGCTGCTGATCCTGTGCCTGGCCGTCGGCACCGCGCTGATTGCCGGCGTCAGCTCGGTCAGCGGCGCCATCACCCGCGCCGTCGACCAGAATGCCGCCGTCCTGATGGGCGGCGATCTCGAGCTCACCCGCTCCGACCGCGCCGCCAATGCCGATGAACTGGCCCTGTTCGAGCGCTTCGGCCGCGTCGCCGCCCTCACCGAAACCAATCTCAGCGCTGAATCCGACACCAGCGAAGCCTTTGTCGATCTCGTCGCCGCCGGCCCCGGCTACCCCCTTCTCGGCCAGCTCGACACCAGCGCCACCGACGCCGCCACCACCCCCTTCGCCGCCCTGGGCGAGGTCGAGGACACCTTTGGCGCGCTGGTCGATCCGGTCATGCTCGACCAGTTAGGCCTCAGGACCGGCGACATCATCCGCATCGGCGGCACTGATTTCGAGGTGCGCGGCACGCTGGGCGCCCTGCCTGACGGTCCGGTGCGCGGTTTTCGCCTGGGGCTGACCGCCCTCATCAACAGCGATGGCTTCGCCAAGATTTCCGACCGCACCTCGCCTTTGCCGGGCCTCGGCACCAATTTCCGCTATAAGCTGCTGCTCAGCGAATTGGCGATCGAACCGGCCCGCGCCGAACTGGTCGCCGCGCTCGACGATGCCGGCTGGGAGATCCGGTCGGCACTGGACGGACTCGGGCCGATGCTGCGCTATTATCAGCTCTTTACCGGCTTCCTCGTCGTGGTGGGCCTGGGCTCACTGCTCATCGGCGGCGTCAGCGTCTGGAGCGTCATGTCGGCCTATGTGGCGGAGCGCTCCGGCGTTATTGCCGTGCTGCGCAGCCTCGGCGCCTCGCGCGCCCGGGTCATGGTGCATTTCCTCGTCCAGGTGCTGGCTCTGGCGCTGATCGGCGTCGGTATCGGCGTCGCCATTGGTGCCGGCATCGGCTTTCTGGTGCTGCCAGTCGTCGGCGAAGCCATTGGCGTGGCGCTTGATGGCGGGCTCGATGTCGCGGCTCTGCTGGTTGCGGCGGCGGTTGGCCTGCTGACCGCCTTTGCCTTTTCCTACCTGCCGCTGGTACAGGCGCAGATGGTCAGCCCGGCAAGCCTGTTCCGCGCCCGTGGCCTCGGCGCCCCGCCCATTCGCTGGCGTCGGCTCGTCGCCTCTCCAGCGCTCTGGCCGCTGGTCATAGCTATTGCGGCCTTCTTCTGGCTGGCCGTCATCCTCACCGGCGACGTGCTGCTGGTCCTGGCCTTCGCTGCTGCCTGCCTGCTGGCGACCCTGTTATTCCAGTTTGGCAGCCGCTTCGTCCTGCACCGCATTCCCCACACCGGCGAACCCGGCTGGATGCCGCTGCGCCAGGCCCTGCGTGCCATGTCCGGCTCGGTGCGTGCCAGCGCCGCCGTGGTCACCGCGGTGGGCCTCGCCGTGCTCATCCTGGTCGTGGTGCAGATTCTCGCCGTCAACCTGCGCAATGAATTCCTCGGCGCCTCGGTCTTCGATGCGCCAACCCTGGTCGCATCCGATCTCTTCGAGGACGAGGCGGAAAGCCTCAATCTCCTGGTCGGCCCCGAGCACGGCATCGCCCAGGTGGTCACCACTCCGATGCTGCGCGGTGCCCTCACGGCGATCAATGACCGTCCCATCGGCCAATTGCAGGCCAATGGCCCGGAAGCTGCGTTCCTGCTGTCGGGCGAAATCCCCATGACCTATCGCAATGTCCTGCCCCCTGCCTCTCGCGTCGTCGAGGGTCAGTGGTGGGGCCCGGATTATGCCGGCGAGCCCTTGGTGTCCCTGCACCAGAACTTGCGCCAGGGCCTTGGCCTCAAGCTCGGCGACACGGTGAGCTTCGACATCTTTGGCGATACCGTCACCGCGCGCATCGCCAGTTTCCGCGACTATGCCTGGCAAGGCGGCATTGACTTCCTCGTCTCGTTCTCCCCCGGAACGCTCGATCTCTACCCCTCGACGCTGCTCGCAGCGGTGACGGCCGAGCGCGGACGTGAAGAGGAGGTGGAGCGGTTCCTCGCTGCCGAGTTCATCGACATCAAGTTCATCGCCATCGGCGCCACGCTCGAACGCATCACCGCCGCCTTGGGCCAACTGTCCCTCGCCGTGGCCGCTGTCGGGGGCATTGCCGTCTCCAATGGCCTGCTCATTCTCATCGGCAGCCTCGCCTCCGGTCGGCGCCAGCGCGAGACCGATGCGGTGATCACGCGCGTGCTGGGGGCCAGGCGCGGCGACATCCTCGCCACGGCGCTGCTGCAATTCCTGCTGCTCGCCGCCTTTGCCGCGCTTCTCGCCATCCCGGCCGGTCTTGCCACAGCCTGGATGCTCAGCAGCATCCTGCTCAACGTCGCCTTTACCCTCGATCCCACCACCGTTCTGCTCGTGGCCCTGGGTGTCGTCGTGGTCACTGCCATTCTCGGCGCCACCACGTTGCTGCGGGTGCTGGCGCGGCGGCCGGCGCTGCTATTGCGCGAAATGCAGAGCATTTGAGCCCAACTGATTCGGCGCCCGGGCTTGCCAGGGCGCCGGAATTCGGCCATCAAGCCGCCGCGATTGGCGCGTAATGCGCTCGGATTGCGACGGATTGGTCGGGGACGGATGCATGACGGCACGGGTGATTGGCTTATTGGCGATGGCGCTGCTGGTTTCCGGCTGCACCTTTGCCGGCGTCAAACCCTTGCCTGGTAATGCCTCCCGCGCCGCCATCCCCGCGACCGAAGCGATTGCTGCGCTCGCCCCCGAGGCCAATGAGAGCCGCGAGGGCTATGTGCCCAAGGCCTCCGCCGTGCCGACCGCGCCCAGCGCCATGCTGATGGGCTATACCGGCAGCCGCCATGGCGCGCTCGATGGGCTCATCACCCATTACGCCAATGCCTATAAGGTGCCCGAAGAGCTGGTGCGCCGCATCATCGTGCGCGAAAGCAATTACAATCCCGCCGCCCGCAATGGCCCCTATTGGGGCCTGATGCAGATCAGCCACGCCACCGCCCGCGGCATGGGCTTTTCCGGCGACCCATCCGCCCTGCTCGACGCCGAAACCAATCTGCGCTTTGCCGTACGCTACCTGGCCGGCGCCTATGTCACCGCCCGCGGCAATCACGACCAGGCGGTGCAGTTCTATGCCCGCGGCTATTACTACGACGCCAAGCGCCTGGGCCTGCTGCAAAAAAGCGGCCTGCTGTAGCCGTTCCCCTCAAAATCCGGGCGTGCAAAAGCCGGTGGACCTGCCACCGGCTTTTTCAGATCGCCTGATCGCCGCGCACGGCCTGGCTGACCGCGAAATGCGCGGTCTCGATCGAGGGGAAATGCTGTCCGTCGATCGGAAAGGCCGGCAGCTTCACCGCGAGGAAGCGGTAGCCTTCGGCATCCGGCACGACGACACCCAGGGGCTCGCCGCCGACTTCGATAACGGTTGGCCGGATCTTTTCGGCCGTCTTCAAACTTGGTTCTTGCATGGTGGAAGCTCCACTTCCGCACCGAATCCGCGCGCCATGAACTCAAGGCATCTGCCTTGGCTCCGGCCTCGGTCGCTGCAGGGTTTATTGATTCTGTGAGACGGTGGTGTGACGGCGGGTCACATTCGTTTGCAGAAGCAAGTCCCTTGCCAGCGTTTGGCGCCATGCTGTCGGGTTACGAGGGTCGAACACAGGGCTTGGAAATTGAAGTGTGTCGATGTCGTCATCGTCATTCCTCTCCTGAGCGAGTGTTGGACTGGTTCGTTTCACCACGCCTTTGCGGCGCAGCAAGGGCAAGATAGGGCCGGCTCGGAGATTTTTCCAGTGCCCCATCATGCGTAAATGGCCAAAAAGACGAAAAACCCTGCTCGACTTTCGGCCTATGGCAGATAATATGAGTTTTTAGATCAGATTATAATCTCACGCGTCACCTTGAACTGGCCCCCACAATCTGGTCTTTTGATTGTCTTGGATCTGTCTCCCGTCCTCGGGAGCAAGGGGACTGTCAGGTGTCTGAAGACGAATTGCCTCCCGTCGTGCGGGGCAAGAGGGGGGCAAAGCCCTCCGGCAAGCCGACCCTCAAAACGATAGCGCAAATGACGGGGCTGGCGGTTACCACCATTTCCCGCGCGCTCAACAATGCGCCGGAACTGGCCCAGGAAACCCGTGACCGCGTGCAGAAGATCGCAGCCGAGATCGGCTACCTGCCCGATCGCGCCGCGCTGCGCCTCAAGACCGGCCGCACCAATGTCATTTCGCTGGTGCTCGAGCCGGACGAGCAGATCTACGGCTTCGGCTCCTCGCTGATGGCGGGCATCACCGAGGCCCTGCGCAACACGCCCTATCACCTCGTCATCACGCCGCTGTTCCGCGGCGTGTCGCCGATGGAGCCGATCCGCCACATCGTGCGCAATCGCATGGCCGATGGCGTCATCTTCTCCAAGACCGAGAGTTTCGACGAGCGCATCCGCTTCCTCATCGACAATGATTTTCCCTTTGTCAGCCACGGCCGCAGCCAGTACAGCGAGCCGCACCCCTCGGTGGACTTCGACAACGAGGCCTATGCCTATGCCGCAACCAGGCGCTTGGCACAGAAAGGCTGCAAGAAGGTCAGTATCGTTCTGCCCGAAAGCGCCCTCACCTATGCCGAGCATCTGCGGGCCGGCGTGATCCGCGCCGCCAACGAGGCGGGCATCGCCTATGAGTTCTCGACCGACGTCAACAGCTTCAGCCCCTCGGATGCGCTGCGCAATTATGTGGGCAAACGCGCCCGCCGGCCGGACGGCCCCGATGGCTGGATCTGTGTGTCGGAAGTCTCGGCCCTGGCCGTACTCGGCGCCCTCAACGACGCCGGCAAGACCGTGGGCCAGGACGTGCATGTGGTGACCAAGCAGAGCTCACCCATGTTCGATGCCTTCCAGCCCAGCGCCGAAACCGTGCACGAGGATTTCGTCGATGCCGGCTTCCATCTTGGCTCGATCCTCTTGCGCCGCATTTCCGGCGCCACCGACGATCTTACCTATGTAGCTGCACCCAGGATCGGCTGGCGCGAGTAAACGGCTAGAGAGGCTGCCCCTCAGCCCTCCAGTTCCTCGCGCAGCATTTCCAGTTCCAGCCATTGCTCCTCTGCAGCCGCCTTCCTGGCTTCGGCTGCCTCCAGCGCCTTGGACTTGGCCGCAAAGCCATTGGGGTCCTTGGTGTAGAGATTGGGGTCGGACAGGGCCGCATTGATCGTGCGGATTTCTCCGTCGAGCTTGTCGATCTCCTTTGGCAAGGTTTCGAGCGCGTGCTTTTCCTTAAAGCTCAGCTTGCGCTTGGCGCTGGCCTGGGGCGCCGGCGCGTCGGCCTTTGGCTTTTCCGCCTTGGGCGCCTTGTCGACCACGCGCGCCGACACCCCGGCGCCGCGCTGGGACACCATGTCGGAATAGCCGCCGGCATATTCGGTCCAGCGCCCATCGCCCTCCGCCATGATCACCGACGTCGCCACCCGGTCGAGAAAATCGCGGTCGTGGCTTACCACGACCACGGTGCCGGCATAGTCGGACACCATTTCCTCGAGCAGGTCGAGCGTTTCGAGGTCCAGATCGTTGGTCGGCTCGTCGAGCACCAGGAAATTGCTGGGCAAAGCCAAAGCACGCGCCAGGGCCACGCGGGCCCGCTCGCCCCCCGAAAGCTTGCCGATTGGCGTATTGGCCTGTTCGGGGGTGAACAGGAAGTCCTTCATATAGCCGACGACATGCTTGGATTCGCCATTGATCTTGAGCGTATCGCTGCCCCCGCCGGTCAGCGCATCGCGCAACCGCGTATCCGGGTCGAGCCGCGCCCGCCCCTGGTCGAGCATGGCCAGTTCCAGCGCCGAGCCCATCTTGATGCTGCCGCTATCGGGTTCCAACAGCCCGGTCAGCATCTTGATCAGCGTCGTCTTGCCGGCCCCGTTCGGCCCGACAATCCCCACCCGGTCGCCGCGCAACACGCGGGTGGAAAATTCCTTGACGATGGCCCGGCCGCCAAAGCTTTTCGAAACGTTCTCGGCCTCGGCCACCAAAGCGCCGGAGGTGCGGCCCTCGCTTACCGCCATGGTGACATTGCCGGTGGCGCGGCGTTGTTCGCGCCGGTCCTGTCTCAACCCCGCCAGCCGCTCCAGGCGCCCCACATTGCGCTTCCGCCTTGCGGTCACGCCATAGCGCAGCCAATGCTCTTCGCGTACGATCTGGCGGTCGAGCTTGTGCCGGTCTTTTTCTTCCTGCTCCAACACCTCGTCACGCCAGCCTTCAAATGCAGAAAAACCCTTTTCGATGCGGCGGGTGACGCCGCGATCGAGCCAGACGGTCGAGCGGGTGAGATCGGCGAGGAACCGCCGATCATGGCTGATCAGCACCAGCGCCGAGCGGATCTGGCTGAGCTCGTCCTGCAGCCACTCGATCACCGGCAGGTCCAGATGGTTGGTGGGCTCATCGAGCAGCAGCACGTCCGGCTGCGGCGCCAGAACCCGGGCCAGCGCCGCGCGACGCCCCTCGCCCCCCGAAAGCGTCTTGGGATCTTCCGTGCCCGTCAGCCCCAGCGCCTCGAGCAGATATTGCGCGCGATAGGGATCATCGCCTGGCGCCAGCCCAGCTTCCACATAGGCGAGCGTCGTGGCATGTCCGGTGAGGTCGGGCTCCTGCGGCAGATAGCGGATGGTGGCGCTTGGCTCGGCGAAGCGCACCCCGGCATCGTGCTGGATCAGTCCGGCGGCGATCTTGAGCAGCGTCGACTTGCCCGAACCGTTGCGCCCGACCAGGGCAATGCGTTGCCCCGGCGAGACGATCAGTTCCGCCGCCTCGAGCAATTGCGTGCCGCCAAAGGTCAGCTGGATATTCTGGAGCGAAAGAAGCGGGGGCGCGGCCATGCATGATCCGGGAGAAAACCTGTCCGCCGCGATAGAGCATAGCGGCCCCCGCGGATCAATCGGCAGGCCGATAAAAGAAAAAGGCCGGACAGGACGTTGAGGATCCTGGCCGGCCCGGGGAGACGGCAGCAGCAAGCCCCGTCGTTACGACGCCCGACCCACAGGCCCCAAGGGGTCGGAAGCGCCATGGCCCCTATCAACCATGGCTAAACTTGATTGTCAAACTCATATTTGAGTTTTGTTGTCAGATTTTCGATCAGGCTGCGGAAATCGCCGCCACGCTCTCGCTGACCGCCTCTGCCGTGGTGATGCCCAGCCGCTCGCGGATCGAGCGCTTCTTCTTGGCCAGGTCGGCAATGGTATGGCGGCTCAACACTTCGAAGAAGGCGCCCAGCGCCTCACGCAGTGCGCTATTGAGATCGCACTCCCCGATCAGCGGGCAGTCGGCCCCATCTTCGAAGCACTCGGCCAAAGCGAAGTTCTCTTCGGTCAGACGCACCGTTTCCAGCAGCGTGATCTGCTCGGCCGGCTTGCCCAGCTTGATGCCGCCATGACGTCCGCGCACGGTCTGCAGGAGCCCGTTTTCCACCAGCGGCTTGATCAGCTTGAACAGGAACAATTCGGAGATGCCATAAGCCCGCGCGATTTCGGCGACACGGCTCAGGCCCGGCTCGTTCACGGCGCAATAGACCAGCGTGCGGATGGCATAGTTGGATTGGCGGGTCAGTCTCACGAGGCAATATCCTGTTGCAGAGGGCTACGCGGCATCCGCGTTTTCGTCTTGTTGCCGTCGTAACTTATAACCATTCTAAAAAATGTCAATTAATCCTGAAACGCCCAATCATGTTTTTCACCCCAAAAGCGGCACGCGGCACACTGGACAGCGCAATAAGTTCACAATATGAATTTATTGTGGGAGAGGTGACAAGGTGAGCAAGACCATCACGCGCGCCGATTTGAGCGAGTCGGTAGCCCAGAGGGCGGGCCTGTCGAAGGCCGAGGCCACACGCCTGACCGACCGAATGTTCGAGCTCATCGGCGAAGCGCTGATGTCAGGCGAGACGGTCAAGCTCACCGGCTTTGGCTCGCTTCAGGTCCGCGCCCGCGCCGAACGCATTGGCCGCAACCCGCGCACCGGCAAAGAACACATCATCTCCCCCCGCAACACAGTCGTGCTGACCCCCGGCCAGCACCTGCGCCAGACCCTCGACGACCTCAAACGGTAAGCCCGTTCGCGTTCTTGCAGATCATTTCAACTGCGCCGGCAACAAGCACCCTGTCGCCCTCGGGCTCGACGCCAGGGCGTGTCGGCGAGCCACCACGCAGCACTGGAGTCTTTTGGACCAGAGGAGGCGGCCATTGCCTTTGGCAGCATCGCACCGCAAACGCGATGCGGCCCCTCCCCCTCCTTCAGGGGGAGGTTGGGTGGGGGTATACAGCGCCCTCAAGCCTAGGGGCGATGGACGTCATATCCGAACGAGGTGAGCGGCTCGGTTGGAAATGATGCCACTTCACCAGCGGCGCAAATGCGCCACAGCCGGCCCTTAAGCCGTCAGGCCCGTGCCGTTTTCGGCATCGCGGTCGAACTGGCCATTGCGGCGGAAGCGCCACATATAGGTGGGCAGGACCGTGTCCATGCTCTTGGGCGCAATGCCGAAGGCATCGATCCCGCGCTTGTCCTTGATCGCCGCTTCGGAGACGACATTGTCGACCCCGAGCAATTCGATCTGGTCGGCGGTGACAAGCGGCTTGAACGGCAGGACGCCAAGCAGTCCGGCGCCGAGCTTGGCGAGCCCGGCGGGGACTGGGACCAGCGGGCGATTGCGGCCGGATTCGCGCAGCACGCGCTGCATCAACGCCTTGTGCGTTTCGACATCGGGACCACCCAGCTCGTAGACGCGTCCACCCTTGACCGCACCTTCGGCGGCCTTGGCCAAAGCTTCGGCCACGTCACCGACATAGATGGGCTGCAGCAGTGTATCGCCGCCGATCAGGGGCATGAACGGCAACACGCGGGACAGTCCGCCCATGAGATTGGTGTAGCCGTCGTCCTGCCCGAAGATCAGGCTGGGACGCAGGATGATCGCATCCGCAAAGGCTGCCAGAACGGCAGCTTCGCCATCGAGCTTGCTCTTGGCATAGGCGCTGACTTCAGCCGCCTTGTCGACGCCGAGCGCCGACAGATGCACCATTCTGGTCGCGCCGGCGGCCTTGGCTGCACGTGCAACGGCACCTGCGCCCTCGACATGCACGGCTTCGAACCGCTGCTTGCCGCTTTCATGACCGATGCCAACCAGATTGATGACGATGTCGGAACCGACAACGGCGCGCTGGATCGAGGCCTCGTTGCGCAGATTGGCCTGGATGGGCAGCACCTGGCCGACGCTGCCGAACATGCGCACGTCACCGGCCAGATCCGGACGGCGCACCGCCACCCTGACGCGATGGCCCTGGCGCGCCAGCAGCTGCACCAATTGCGTGCCGACAAATCCCGAACCACCGAAGACGGTAACCAGCTTGGGGGCGAGACGATCCATGGTGGGCTCCAGGTCATGCAGTCGATATCGCCCGCTTCTAGCGCACTGGCCGCGCCGCTGTCGAGCCTTGCCGAACGGCGCTTCACTTATGTCGCGCGCGTCCTGATCGGACACGCGTTCATCTTTCGTTCATAACGCGGTCATCTCTGCGGGTTGTGCGCCGGACTGGAGGCGATATTTGGCGGCATCAGACCACTTACCCACAGGTCAATTGGTCTTGGCACAACGATTTTCACAAGACCCGCAAATCCGCATTGACATTGCGGCTATGGCCCCCTAGTTACACGGCCGTCGCCCAGATGGCGGAATTGGTAGACGCGCACGGTTCAGGTCCGTGTGCCGCAAGGCGTGAAGGTTCGAGTCCTTTTCTGGGCACCAATTTTGCAAGAAAGCCGCGCAGCCTCAATGGCTTGCGCGGCTTTCTTGTTTTTGGCGCAAGCGCCATTGCCTATTGCGGCAGGCGCCGCCGCCCCAGCCGCGCACCGACAAAGCCGATCAGCAGCGATGCCAGCACCGCGATCAGCAGCGGCCAGTGGCGCAGTTGCGCGAACACCGTGGTCGCCAGCTTCTGGTGCGGCCGCACATCGAGCGCCCCCATCTGCCCCGGCACCAGCTCGGCCGTAATCCGCCCCAGCGGATCGGTCGCAAAAGTCAGCCCGGTATTCGCCGCCCGCAACAGGCTCATCCCCTCTTCCACCGCCCGCAACCGCGCGTGGTGGGCATGTTGAGCCGGCCCGATCGAACCATCGAACCAGGCGTCATTGGTGACATTAAGCAGGAATTGCGCGCCCTGCACATCGCCCAGATCGCCCGAAAAGATGATCTCGTAGCAGATCAGGACCAGCATCGCCGGGGTATTGGGCAGGCTCATCAACCGCCGCTTGGCATCGCCATGCGACCACCCGTCGGCCCCCGGCACGAACTGGGTAATACCGATCTGCTTGAGCAGGTCGGCAAAGGGCAAGAATTCGCCGAACGGCACCAGATGCGCCTTGTCATAGCTGGCAATCACCTCGCCATCGGTGTTGACGGCGATCACAGCATTATAGGGCGGCTCGCGCTTGGTGCCGACCTCAAGACTATAGGGTTGGCGCGGCACGCCGGCGAGCAGCACGGTCTGTTCGGCCAGCATGCGGGCAATGCGCGCCAAGGCGTCCGGATAGGTGGAGAGGAAGAACGGCACGCTCGATTCCGGCCACACCAGATGCGTGATATCGGCCAAACCCTGGTCGTTCGGGTTCATGCGCATATCCGACAGCATCAGCAGTCGGTCGATCAGTGCCGCCGCATCGACATTGCCGAAATCTGCATGCTCATAGACCAGCGGCTGCACCAGCCGCAACGTTATGTCCTGCCGCTCCGTCGCGGTGATTCCCGCCAACCGGTTCCAGCCATAACCCAGTTGCGCGGCGATCACCGCCAGCGCCAGGAAGAACGGCGCCAACCGCCGGCTTAACGGCCTGTCATCGGCGGGCCACACCAGGGCGGGGGTCATGGCGAGGAGAGGCGCCAGGAATGTCAGGCCATAGACACCGACCACCGACGCCAGCTGCATCATCTCGTCGGTGCCGGTGAGCGAATAGCCCAGAAGATCGAAGGGGAAGCCGGTCAAGACATGCCCGCGCGCAAACTCGGCAACGGTGAGCCAGCCGGTCAAGGCAAAGATGCGCGCCGCGCCATGGCTCCAGGTCAGATGCGCCAGTGCCGAGGCAAGGCCCCAGAACAGCGCGATCATCGCGGCCAGCGCGGCAATGGCCGGCGGCATGGCTGCCAGGACCCAGCCGCCATCGACGAAAAAAGCCGCCCCCAACCAGTGGAAAGCCACGAGGAAATACCCCCAGCCGAAGGCAAAGCCGATGGTGAAGGCCGGCCCGAACAGGCGCCGCCACCCGCGCCGCCGTTCAGCGCCGTCAAGCGCCCAGACCCAGATCGGCATGGCGATGAACAAGGCTGGCAGAATGAAGAAGGGGGGAACCGAAAGCCCGGCGACCGCCCCCGCGACGAACAGGAGCACAAAGCGGCGCCAGCCTTGGCTAAGCATGGCGAAATTGGCCAGCCAGGTCATGCGCGGATCGGGAGCGAATCAGAGGTCATGCCGCAAGGTGGTCGCGCGCGGATGAGGCGTCAAGGCGGTGGACTTGGGCCCGGTGCAGGGCTAGGAGTGCTGGACAATATCGCAGGGCTCGTGATGGGCCCGCCGCCCCTCAAGCCCCGGCCTCACGCAAAGGCCAGTCGCCGCAGGGCCAGGGAGTTTGCGCCTTGAGTGATGATGTCGTGCCGCAGCCGCTGACCCTTGCCATCGACACGGCCGCGCCGCGCCTGCAACTGGCCTTGCTGCGCTACGACGGCCGGGTTGATACGCTGGTCGAGGACATCGCCAAAGGTCATGCCGAGCTATTGTTCGCGCGCGTCGACACGCTTCTCGCGCGCAACGGCGTCATTTATGCGCAACTGCAACGCATCGCCACCACCACCGGGCCGGGCTCGTTCACCGGCCTGCGCATCGGGCTCTCGGCAGCCCGCGGCCTGGGCCTGGCCCGCGCCATTCCGGTACTTGGCATACCCAGCCTGCTTGCACTCTCGCTCGGGGCCTCCTCGGGCCCGGTGACGGTGCTGCTCGATGCCCGCCGCGACGAAGCCTATTTCGAAGCCTTCCCGGCCCCGGGCCGACGCGCCGAGGGCCCGCGCCTGCTGCCCATGGCCGAGGCGCGCGCCGCCATTGTCCCCGACTCGACGCTCATCGAGTCCCCCTTTGTCGATATCGGCGCCATGGCCCGCTTTGCGGCCACAGCCGACCCGGCCGACTATCCACCCCACGCCGCCTATGTGCGCGATGCCGATGCCAAGCCGCAGGACGCCTCGCGCATTCCGAGGCGCCAGCCATGATCAAGCTCTGGATGGCACCGGCGGGCCTGCATATCGAACCGGGGGAATCCCAAGATGCCAAGGACCTGGCACGCATCCATGCCCAGAGCTTCTTCCGCGGCTGGCCCTCCGAGGAGTTCACCCGCTTTCTCGACGACAAGGCGACGCCCATCTACATCGCCTGCGATGCCAAACGGCGTATGGCCGGCTTTGCTGTTATCCGCACCGTTCTCGATGAATCCGAGCTCTTGAGCATCGCCGTTGATCCCAAATGGCGCGGCAAGGGATTGGGGCGGGCACTGATGCAGGCCGTGTTCGCCGATCTCATGCTGTCGCCGGCCCGGCGCATGTTCCTCGAGGTCGACGAACAGAACATGCCAGCCATCCGACTCTACGAAAAACTCGGCTTTGTGCGCATTTCCACACGCAAGGGCTATTATCCCCGTCCTGACGGGTCTGCAGCCACTGCGCTTGTCATGGCGCGCGATCTTGGGTAACCCCAAGACAAATCCTCAGACAAGGAGCGATGGCTTGAGCCGGAACCCTTCCGAACCGACGCTCGAAGAGGCCTGCGTGCAGCGCGGCATGCGCATGACCGATCAGCGCCGCGTCATTGCCCGGGTGATCGAGGACAGCTCCGATCACCCCGACGTCGAAGAACTCTATCGACGTGCTTCCAGCATCGATGCGCGCATTTCGCTGTCGACCGTCTATCGCACGGTCAACCTCTTCGAAGAGGCAGGGCTGATCACCAAGCACGATTTCAAGGATGGTCGCGCGCGGTTCGAACTGATCCCCGACGAGCACCACGACCACCTCATCGATATCCGCACCGGCAAGGTCATCGAGTTCCGCAATGAGGAGATCGAGGCCATCCAGGAGCTGATTGCCAAGCGACTGGGCTATCGGCTGATCGATCATCGCCTCGAACTCTATGCCGTGCCCCTCAACGAACCGTCGAGTCCCAAGGCCGACTAAGCCGATGCTGTTTCGCTCGCTGTTTTTCATCTTCGTCCTCGTGCCGTTCCTGATCGTGGTAATCCCGCTTCAGGCATTGATCGTGGCGCTGCGGCTCCCTTTCTGGCCGATATTGCCGCGCCTCTTTCATAAGCTGGGCTGCACGTTCCTCGGCCTGCGTGTGACGCTCCTCGGCGAACCCTCAACCGGGCGCCCCACGCTGCTGGTCTCCAACCACATCTCCTGGACCGACATCGTGGCCATCGGCTCGGTGGCCGATGTCACTTTCGTGGCCAAGCGCGAAGTCGGCGACTGGCCCTTTGTCGGCCTGATGGCCAATCTGCAAAAGACCATCTATGTCGATCGCACGCGCCGCACCGATGCCGGGCGTACCGCCCAGGCCATGGGTGCGCATATGGCCAGCGGCAATGCGGTGCTGCTGTTTGCCGAGGGGCAGTCCGATATCGGCACCCACGTCCTGCCATTCCGCTCGGCGCTGGTCGGCGCTGCTCAGCACGCCATGATCGAGGCCGGTGCCACCGATGTGCTGATCCAGCCGCTCACCATTGCCTATACCAGGCTGCAGGGCCTGCCAGTCAGCCGCAATGAGCGTTCGCTGATCGCCTGGATCAAGTCGAAATCCGTCGGGCAGAATATCAGCGAAATCCTGGGGGGCCCGGTCAAGGACGTCACCGTTGCCTTCGGCACGCCGATGCCGCTTACCGCCGGCAGCGACCGCAAGGCCGTGACCAAGGCGGCGGAACAGCAGGTGCGCGCCATGCTTGTCGCCCTCAACCGCACCGGCACCCTGCCCGCGCCGACGGCACAATCGGAGCAAGTTTAGCGGTTAAGCCTAACAGGCGACTTCGCTTTGCCGTTAACGGTTCATTATCTATGTGTGGCTCCATCGCAATGGAGCGCAACATGACTTTTCAGCTCGTCATCATCTGGGCGTTGGTGATCTCGGTCACGGCCTGGTTCTTCCGCGACGAACGCCAACGCGCGGCCCGGCGCCTCGAAGAACGCGCGGCCCATTTCGCCTCCGCTCCGGCCTATCGCTATCACGCCCCGGTGGCGCAGACGACGTCCCCAGAGATGACCCGCCGCACCGCCGGCCTTTCGGACACCCAACGCCGCTATTTCGAGGAACTGGCCCGCCAGGGCCAATAGGCAAGGCTCAGGCCTCGTCTTGAGGTGGCGCCAGCCGCTGCTTCAGTCGCCCAACGATATCGGCAGCCTTGACCAATAGCGCCAGGTCGACATCCTCATCGGTCATTGCTGCATTGCGGTCGGTCCACACCGGGACGAGTATTTCATGCTGCTGGTCGCGGCCATCTATGGTTTCGCTCAGCACCGCCCTGACTTTTCCAGTGATCCGATCCGAGAGGCTGGGGTGGGCATGGCGTTCAGCCACGGCAATATCGATGAGTTCAATAGGCATACTTGGCTCCAGTGGAGCCCCCAATGGACACAGTGGTCCGCGGAAGTTCACGGGTCGTTAACCCGCGACACCGCCAGAGGGTTCTCCACAGGCGAAAACAAAAGACAAATCAGCCCGCCCGTTTGAGCCGGCAAGGCGGGCGAAATGAGGCGCCAATCAGACTTTCCACGATCTTGGGTGCGACGAGACGCAAAAAGTCTGCCGGCTTCACCTGAAAAAAGCAGGGCGCAACGCCCTGTCGCAGCGGCAGAACACTCTACACCCGGACGGCGTGCTCCACCCGTCCATTGTCGCCGAACACCCTGATATAGCGCTCGATTTCGGACGTGTCGCCGGTGGCCTTCGCTGGATTGTCCGAGAGCTTTACCGCCGGGCGACCATTGGCCTCACTGACCTTGGCGACAATGGAAATCGGCTTGAGGCCCGGATTGGGGCCAGGCGCACAATCCTCGAAATCATTGGTCAGATTGGTGCCCCAGCCGAAACTCATCCGCACCTTGCCGTCGAAATGCAGATAGGCTTCCTCGATCATGTCGACGTCGAGCCCATCGGAAAAGATCAGCAGCTTCTCCTGCGGATCGCGACCGCGCGCCCGCCAGAAATCGATGATCTTTTCGCCGCCCTCGATGGCCGGCGCGCTGTCCGGACGGAAGCCGGTCCAGTCGGCGACCCAGTCCGGCGCGTCGCGCAGGAAGGCATCCGTGCCGAAGGCGTCGGGCAGCACGATCAGGAGATTGCCACCATAATAGCTCTTCCAGTCCTGCAATACGCGGTAGGGCGCTTCGCGCAGCTCCTCGTCTGACCGCGCCAGCGCCGCCAACACCATCGGCAGCTCATGGGCATTCGTACCCAAGGCCTCCAGATCGGTATCCATGGCCAGCTTGACATTGGACGTGCCGGTGAAGTTCTCGCCGATCCCTTCCTTCAGAGCCTCGACGCACCAGCGTTGCCAGAGGAAGGAATGCCGCCGCCGTGTTCCGAAATCGGAAATCTTGAGGTCAGGCAGCTTTTGCAGCCTTTCCACCTTCTCCCACATCTTGGCCTTGGCGCGCGCATAGAGCACGTCGAGCGCGAAGGGACCGTAATGCTTGAGGGCCGCGCGCGAACGCAACTCGTTGATGATCGCGAGCGCCGGAATTTCCCACATCGTCGTTTCCACCCAGAGTCCGGGGAATTCGAGGATGAACTGCCCGTCGCGCTTTTCCAGCCGGTATTCGGGCAGTTGGAAATTCTCCAGCCAGCGCAGGAAGCCTGGCTGGAAGATCTGCTTGGAGCCGTAGAAGGTGTTGCCGGCCAGCCAGATCATTTCCTTTTTCGAAAAGCGCAGGCTGCGACAATGGTCGAGCTGGGCCCGCAATTCGTCGATATCGATCTCCTCGGCCAGTCGCACAGATTTGGTGCGATTGATCAGGCTGAACGTCGCTTCGACCTTGGGATAGAGCCCCCAGATCATCTGCAACATCAGCAGTTTGTAAAAATCGGTGTCGAGCAGGCTCCGCACGATCGGGTCGAGCTTGAAGGTATGGTTGTAAACCCGCCGCGCAATATCAGTATAAGTCGCCATTGCAATCCCCACGTCGCCCCGAGGTTGTAGCGCGCGCCGCCGCGCAAAGGAAAGCCGCCCCGCGCCTCAGGCGTCCAGTTGAAAGCGCTCGAAGCGAGTAAGTTCGCTATCGATGGCAATCCTGGTCTCCTGCCCGACCTCTTCGAGCCAGCTCCATTTCTGCACCAGCACCTTGCCCGCCTGCCGATCGGTCTTGAGATCAATTGCGGCAACGACGCGATCATCGACCACGACCGGCAGGGCGAAATAGCCATAGCGGCGCTTGGCCGCCGGCACATAGGCCTCGAAGATGTGGTCGTAGTCGAAGAACTGCTTGAGACGCTTGCGCTGGATAATAAGCGGATCGAAAGGCGAGAGGATGTGCACGCGCCCGCTCGCCTGCAGCGACGGCGCCTCGAGCGCCGCTGGCGTGGTCCAGTGCGACACGGTCTCGACACCGTCCAGCGACACTGCCACCAATTGCCGCCGTTTCACCCGGGCCTCAATGACCTCGCGCACTGCCGTCTTGGCGCGGGCATTGAGATGACAGATGGAATCAAGACTGACGACGCCCTGACTGCGCAGCGCCCGATCAAGCAGATAGTTTGTCACCTGCCGCTCGGTGGCCGCCTTGGGGATGGTCTCCCAGCCGAAATGCCGCTCCACCAGGTCATAGGTCTTGAGCATGCCGTCGCGCCCCGAGATCGCCACCAGACCCTGATAGAACATCAGTTGCAGCACGCGCTTGGAGGGTTTGCGGCTGGCCCAGAGATGGGTCTTGTCGACCAGCTCGTCATCGTCGATATCGCGGATGGAAAGCGGCCCCTGTTCGCGCAGGCGCTTCTTCATCGCCGCAACCTCCGTCTTGGTCACCGAACCGAACCAGGCGCTCGGATTGGTGCGATAGGCCTTCATCGCCGGCACGAAGAACGGCAAATCCTCGACCGGCACGTAGCTCAGCGCATGCGTCCAATATTCGAAGATCGACTTTTCCGCCGATTGCAGCTGGCCCAGATCGGCGCGCGCATAGTCGGGAATGCGGGAAAACAGGATATGGTGGTGACACCGTTCGATGACGTTGATGGTGTCGATCTGCACATAGCCCAGATGGGCGATGGCCTTAAGCGTCGCCTGCGGACCCGCACCGAAGGGCGCAGCCTCGTCCAGCCTTTGCGCACGCAACCAGAGCGCACGGGCCGCAGCTTTCGACAAAACAGGCGCAGGCTTTGCCACATTGATTCCCCTTGCAGATGCGAGAACAATAGAGGAACGGCGCTGAGCCACCAACCCGGAAACAACCAATAAAAAAGCGGGCCCGAAGACCCGCTCTTTCAAAATCTGAAAGCCTGGCGGCTCACTTGGGCGCCAGCACCATCACCATCTGGCGGCCTTCGGAGCGCGGCTGGCTCTCGACCTTGGCAATCGCCTCGGTCTGCTCCTTGACCTTGATCAGAAGCTGCATGCCCAAATCCTGGTGGGCCATTTCGCGGCCACGGAAACGCATGGTGACCTTGACGCGGTCGCCTTCGTCCAGAAAACGCTGCACGGCCTTCATCTTGGTCTGGTAGTCATGGTCATCGATGTTCGGCCGCAGCTGAACTTCCTTGACCTCGATCACCTTCTGCTTCTTGCGCGCTTCGGCGGCCTTCTTCTGCGCCGCATATTTGTAACGCCCAAGATCGAGCATCTTGGCCACGGGCGGATTGGAATTGGCGGCGATCAGGACAAGATCAAGACCTTGTTCCTGCGCTTCGGCCAGCGCCTCGCGGGTGCGTACGATGCCCCGGTTTTCCCCTTCCGCATCGATCAGCTGAACGTCGGGGCTGGTAATATCCTCGTTGGCAAGCGGCCCATCTTTCTGGGGCGCCACGGGTCTCATGGGACGGCGAATGGCAAGCTTTCCTTATGCTATTGTGCCAGGGGGGTGAAATCGGCCCTAAAATCGTGGTAGCGGCAGCAGAAGTCAACTGGCGCAATCAGCGATTTTCTGAGGTCTTGCGCCCCTTATACCCTGTCTTGCTTCGCAAGGGAAATGTCACGCGCTCCTCATGAGTTCCATCAAGCGATTTTCCATAGAATTGGGCAGTGGACCGGCGGCGCGCAGCATTGCCGTAGAACAACGCCCCGGCGCGACGCCTGGCCTCTTCTGGCTCAATGGCTTCCGCTCGGTCATGGGTGGCGCCAAGGCCAAGGCGCTCGATGCTCTGGGGGCGGAACGGAGTCTTGCCGTCACCCGCTTCGACTATTCCGGCCATGGGGCGTCGGGCGGCGCCTTCGATGACGGCACCATCAGCCGCTGGCTGGAAGAAGCAGAGGCCGTGTTCGCAACGACTGCGGGCCCGCAGATCGTCTGCGGTTCATCCATGGGCGGCTGGATCGCGCTACTCCTCGCCCGCCGGCAATTGGCGCGCGGCACCCCACTCAAGGGCCTGGTGCTGATCGCCCCGGCCGTGGACGCCACATCGACCCTGATCCCTGCCCGCATGTCCGCAAAGCAGCAGGCCGATCTCGAGCAAGTGGGCTATTTTGACCGAGAGAGTGCCTATGGCGACGGCCCCTATCGCTACACCGCCGGACTGATCGCCGATGGCGCCAACCACAGCCTTTTCGGCAGCGTCATCGAAACCGGCTGTCCCATCCACATCCTGCAGGGCGGCAAGGACCCGGACGTTCCGCCTGCCCATGCCGAAAAGCTCCTGACCCATCTGCTGCACGATCCTGCCACACTCACCCGCATCCCAGATGGCGACCACCGTCTGAGCCGAGAGGAAGACCTTGCAGTGTTGCGCAAAGCGGTCCTGGAGCTGGTCTAGCAGCGCAATAGCGACCTATTGCCTTATCGCCAGCTTGGTCTTCTGCTGCCCCGCTGCGTCAAAATTCTCTGGCGATAGCCAGCGCTCATATTCGGCGCGCAGTGCGGGCCATTCGCCATCCAGAATGGAGAACCATGCCGTGTCGCGGCTCTCGCCCTTGAGGATCATATCCTGGCGGAAAATGCCCTCGAACACGAAGCCGAAACGCGTCGCCGCAGCCTTGGACGGTTCGTTGCGGACATTGCATTTCCACTCGAACCGGCGATAGCCGAGATCATCGAAGGCGTGACGCGCAAACAGATACAGCGCTTCGGTGGCCATGCGGGTGCGTGACATTGGCAGGCCCCAATAGACCCCGCCGATTTCGATCGAGCCATGTTCGGGACGAATACGCATCCAGGCCTGCTGGCCCACAGCCTTGCCGCTGGACTTGTCGACGATGGCCACGAACCGGTCCGCCCCGGCATTGACCTGTTCGATTCGCGCCTTCATCTCGGCCAGGGATGCCGGGGCGTCGCTAAAAAGCCAGCGATAGCGCTCCGGCCCACCCGGCAGGCTCGAGACGGCATAAAGATCGGCGGCGTGCCGATCCTCGATGGGTTCCAGCCGCACATAGCGACCATCCAGCACGACGCGCTGGGGTGCTGATTTGGCGGGCGTGAGGCTCATTGTTCACTCTCCAGGATCTGGGCAAGGCCGGCGCGATAGTTGGGATAGAGCATTTCAATGCCCAGGGCCGTCTTGATGGCGCGGTTGGAAACCCGCTTATTGTCGCGGTAAAAGCTCTTCTGCATCGGCGTCATCTCCGCCGTCTCGAAGGGCAGGTCGGGCGGCACATCCATCCCGATCAAGTCGGCAGCATAGGCGATTACGTCCTGGGGCGGCGCCGGTTCGTCATCGGCCATGTTGAAAGTCCCAGCGAGGCGCTTCTGTGCTGCCAGCGTGGTGACGCGGGCGATATCCTCGACATGAATGCGGTTGAATACCTGTCCCGGCTTTATGATCCGCCGCGCTGTTCGGTCTCGAAGCTTGTCGAAGCTCGAGCGGCCCGGACCATAAATCCCTGCCAAACGCAGGATGCAAAGCGGCACACCGCGTTCGGCGGCATAGTCACGCCACTGCTGCTCGGCCACGACACGATAATCCGAGCGCATATTGCGCGGCACCAGTTCAGCACTCTCGTCGATCCACGCGCCGCCAAAATCGCCATAGACCCCGACCGTCGAATAATAGCAGAGCCATTCCAGCGCGCTATCCGCATCGAGATCGGCGCGATGCTCGCGCAACACGGGATCGCCATCGGCATCGGGCGCGATGGAGAGCACCACATGACCAACCGTGCCGCCCCGCAATACCTCACTCACCTCACGCGAGGCCTGGGCGCCATCGAACACCAGCCCGGTGACCCCTTCCCCGGTCAGCGCTATGGCTTTTTCCGGTGTGCGTACCGTGCCGTAGATCGGCGCGAAACCGCCGGAAGCGCGCATGGCTCTGGCGCTGGCCTGCGAGGAAAAACCAAGGCCGAAAAACAAGGTCGCCATCACACCGCTCCGTTCCATTCTTCGCGCACGTCGGCGTCGCTTTCCTGCGCCAACCACTCCTGCCTTACCGCATCGGCCCCTTGCGGGTCGAGCCGGCGCAGTGCCCAGATCGCGGCACCACGTACCAGCGGCGACGCATCATCCAAACGTGCCACAACGGCGGGGACATGTGCGGCATTGTCAGAATTGCCGATACAGATCAGCACATTGCGCAAAAACCGGGCATGGCCTATGCGCTTGACCGGCGAGCCTGCAAACAGGTCGCGGAACCCTGCATCGTCGAGCAATGCAAGCGCGGCCAGCGCCGGTCGCTCGAATTCAGCCCGGCTGCGCAATTTGGCTTCGCGGCTGACGCTGGCAAATTTGTTCCATGGGCACACGGCCAGACAATCATCGCAACCATAGACACGATTGCCCATGGCCACACGAAATTCACGCGGAATGGGCCCTTTGTGCTCGACCGAATAATAGGCGAGGCACTTTCGCGCATCCAGCCGGAAGGGAGCGGGAAAGGCATCGGTTGGGCAGATATCGAGGCAACGCGTGCAAGAGCCGCAGCTTTCGGCGCCAGGCGTGTCAGGGGGCAGTTCTGCATCGGTCAGAATGGCGCCCAGAAACAGCCAGGAACCGAACTGCCGGCTGACCAGCACGGAATGCTTGCCCTGCCAGCCCAGCCCCGCGGCCTCTGCGAGAGGCTTTTCCATCAGCGGGGCGGTATCGACGAACACCTTGACATCTGAGCCCAGACGCCGCGCCATCAGCCCGGCAAGCTCCTTGAGCCGACCCTTGATGATGTCATGATAGTCGCGATTGCGGGCATAGGCCGAAATGATGCCGATATTCTTTTCCGCAAGGAGCGCCATCGGGTCAGTTTCTGGCCCATAATTGACGCCCAGAAGGATCACCGAGCGCGCTTCCGCCCAAAGTCGGCGCGGGTCGCCGCGCCTTTCCTCGGTCTCGGCCATCCATTCCATGTCGGCGTGCCAGCCCTCGGCCAGCGCATGAGCAAGTTTCTCCGGCAGATCTGGCCGCGCATCGGCGCGCGCAATGCCGAAGGCGTCAAAGCCCAAGGCTTCTGCACGGGCCCTAACCTCGGCGATCAGTTTTTGCGGATCAAGCAAGGGAACGCGCAACCTTCACACTCCCAGATCGTCATTCTCAGGCTTGGCCGGAAGGCTTTTCCATCATCGCAAACGCCCTCGGGTCAGGCCCGAGGGTGACGAGCCGGTGTAGGGGACATATTGCAGACGATCAGAAATCCAGGTCTGCATAGCCCTTGGACGGCGGCATGGCTACGACGCGGTCGTTGAGCAGGGTGCGAAAGGCCGGGCGCGACTTGAGCCGGGCATACCAGTCCCGGCTCTCGGGCGACTTTGACCAGTCGATATCACCCATATAGTCGAGCGTCGAAAGATGGGCAGCAAGCGCAAAATCGGCGAGGCTCATATCGTCACCCGCCAGCCAGTTGCGACTGGCGAGGAGCCAGTTGAAATAGAGCATGTGCTCGCCCAGATTGGCCTTGGCCGCGCGCAGCACCGACGGCTCCGGAGTGGCGCCGCGCTGGTCGCGCTTGGCAATCTTTTCCTCGAGCAGATAGCGCGTCACTTCGTCATTGAGCTTGATCAGCACCCATTCGACCAGTCGCCACATCTCGGCGCGCACATAGGGGTCGGCGGGGAACAGGCCCTGCACCGCAGTCGGCGTGTAAAAATCTTCCACCGCATGGATCGAGGCCATGATCCCCACGATCGGCGTGTCGGCATCGCCGAACAGGATCGGCAAGGTCGCGGCCGGATTGAGCTCCAGCAGATTTTCGTCGCGCAACCAGGGACGCACCTCCTCGACATCCAGGGGCACGCCATATTCGGCACACATCAGCCGAATGAGGCGGGACGCCGGATCAAGGGGATAATGCACGAGTGTTGGCATGAAATGACGCTCTGCTGGCTGTTGATCGCCGCCGCCTTGGCGCCCATTGCGAACAGGACTAAGAGCAGGTGGCAATGCGATCCGAAAAAACGAGTTAGGGGATCAGATGAACGTCGATCAAGGTCTTTTTGTGCCGCTGGTGCTGGGAATTATCGAAGGGCTTACCGAATTCCTTCCAGTCAGCTCAACCGGGCACCTGCTGCTGGCCGGACATTTCTTCGGCCTCAGCCAGCCGGCCACCTTTATCGTACTGATCCAGCTGGGGGCGATCCTGGCGGTTCTGACCATCTATTTCGCCAAATTGGGCGTGCTGATCCGCGACGCGCTGACCGGCAAAGCCTATGCCTGGCACTTTGCGGTCGCGGTAATCATCGCCTGTATTCCTGCGGTAATCATCGGCGTCCTGTTCCGCGAATACATCCAGCAGGTGATCTATGAATCGCCTTTGGTGATCTGCATTTCCCTCTTGCTCGGCGGCATCGTTCTTCTCGCGGTGGACCGCATGCCGAAGACGGTGCGCTACGACGATATCTATCAGTTCCCCTGGTATCTGGCGCTGGTCGTCGGCCTGTTTCAGGTGCTCAGCCTCATCCCCGGCGTGTCGCGCTCCGGCTCCACCGTAGTCGGCGCCATGCTATTCGGCGCCTCCAAACGTTCGGCGGCCGAGTTCACCTTCTTTGTCGCCCTGCCGATCATGATCGGCGCCTTCGGCTATGATCTCTATAAAAGCCGCGAGCTGATCGACATGAGCCTAGGGCTCAACATCGCCATCGGCTTCGCCGCCTCCTTCGTGGTCGGCGCCCTGGTAGTCAAATACCTGCTCGATTTCGTGTCACGACATGGCTTCGCCCCCTTCGCCTGGTGGCGCATCCTGGTGGGTGGCGCCGGGCTCATCGCCATCCTGGTTTTCGGCCTCTGACAAAAAAGGCGCCCCTTTTGGGGGCGCCAGTCATTCGTCAGGAGGAGGTCGGAGAAATTGGGGCCGGCTTAGCCGTTATGGCCCCAATTGTTGTTCTGCTCGCCATTGTCGCCATAACCCTGGCGATTGCCGCGACGCTCGCTCATGAAGCGGTCGAACTCTTCACGATCCTTGGCCTTGTTGAGGTTGGCCATATATTCGTGGAAGGCGTCGATTTCGGCATCGAGCCGCGCACGCTCTTCCTCGAGACGACGCATCTGTTCGGCGCGGTAGTCGTCGAAGGCGGCATTGCCGGACGAGGCGTGGCGAGCCGGGCCGAAGCCCTGGCGCTTGTTGTTGTTGCGCATATAGCTGCATCCCTTGTTCCAGTAGGCCTGCGCCTTTTCGGCAGAGCCACCAAATTTCTCGCCCCACAGGATGTAGGCGAGCATGGCCAGGCCCAGCGGCCAGAACAGGATGAAGCCGATGACCATAAGAGCGATGGTCAGAGGGGACCATTGCGGTTTGATAAGTGCTGTGTTCATGTCGTTTCGTCTCCCAGTCACGATGCTTGATAGGTGGTCCTCAAGGGGGTGGGATCAAGCCTGTGCCTATGGAGTTTTTTGACTTGAAATGGGCCCCGGCATTTCCTATGCGCCGGCCCGTTGAGCCGAGTGGGAGGCCATATTGACCGATCAACCCGATCTCGCCCGCCCGCCCGGCTGGCGTCCCCTGCGGTTGCAATCGCTGGTGCTGCTGCGTTGGCTGGCTGTCGCCGGGCAAACCATCGGCGTGCTATTCGTGCAATGGGGCCTGGGCTTTCCATTGCCTCTCTGGCAGTGCCTGGCGCTGATCGCCCTCTCGGCCGCACTCAATATTGGTTTAGTGCTGCGCCATGGCAATTCGCTGCGCCTCTCCGCGCGCTTCGCCGCCCTGTTGCTGGCCTTCGACCTCTGCCAACTCGGTGGCCTTCTGGCGCTGACCGGGGGTCTACAAAATCCATTCTCGCTGCTGCTGCTGGCGCCGGTTTCGGTGTCGGCAACCACTCTGCCGCAACGCCCGGCACTGCTGATCGCCGTCCTCGCGGCGACCATTGCCTCCCTTATATCGGTGCTGCACTTGCCCCTGCCCTGGGCTCCCGGCGAGATCATCGTCTTCAACCGCATCTATGTCATCGGCATCTGGGTGTCGATCATCTGCGGCGTGGTCTTCATCTCCGCCTATACCAATCGCGTGGCCCATGATTCGCGCCAGATCGCCGACGCGCTGGCGGCTACCGAACTGGCCCTGTCGCGCAAGGAGCAGCTTTCGGCGCTGGACGGCCTCGCCGCCGCCGCCGCGCACGAACTGGGCACGCCGCTTTCCACCATTGCGCTGGCCGCCAAGGAAATGCGGGCCGAAGCCGAGGAAGGCAGCCCTCTGGCCGAAGACGTCGAGCTCATCATCGCGCAGACCGCGCGCTGCCGCGCCATCCTCGCCAAATTGCGCAATCTGGGTAGCGATCCCGCCGACCCGTTTGCCGAGGCGCCACTGACCGACATTCTTGCCGAAGTGGCGCGCCCGCATGAGGGGCGCGGCAAGGTCATTCTTTTCTATTCGGAAAAGGCCGCCGGTCTGCCGCCGGTGCTGCCGCGCAGCGTCGGCTTGCTCTATGGACTGGGCAATCTCATCGAGAACGCCACCGATTTCGCCCGCCAGACAGTCCGTATCGAAAGTGGCTGGGACCAGAGCACTATCAGCGTCTCGATCACCGACGATGGTCCGGGCTTTGCCCCCGAGCTTATCGCGCGGCTGGGCGAGCCCTATCTCACCAGCCGCCCACGCGACCCGGCGGGCAGCGATTCTCACAAGCCCGGCGGCCTGGGGCTCGGCATCTTCATCGCCAAAACTCTGCTCGAGCGCACCGGCGCGCGGCTCAAATTCGACAATGACCAGCCCGCGGGCAATGCGCGGGTAACCATCACCTGGCCCCGCAGCGCTTTTGCCGCACAATCTGACAGTCGCGTTTTGACGTAGAGCCGGCAACAGCATATGGAGAAGCCATGAGTACGATCGAAGATCTTCTGGCTGCCGACCCGAGCCTCCTGCTCGTCGACGACGACGCGGCCTTTCTGACCCGCCTCGAGCGCGCCATGGCGCGCCGCGGCTTTGAAGTGCGTATCGCCGGCACAGTGGCGGCAGGCTTGGCGGCCGTCAGCGAACGTCCCCCTGCTTATGCGGTGGTGGATCTGCGCCTGGAAGACGGCAATGGCCTCGACGTGGTCTCGGCCCTGCACCAGAAGCGCCCCGAGGCGCGCGCCGTTGTCCTCACCGGCTATGGCAACATCGCCACCGCGGTGACCGCCGTCAAACTCGGCGCCATGGATTATCTCAGCAAGCCAGCGGACGCCGACGACGTCATCAACGCGCTGCTGGCCACGGGCGAAGACAAGCCGGAGCCGCCGGAAAATCCGATGTCGGCCGACCGGGTCCGCTGGGAGCATATCCAGCGCGTCTACGAACTTTGTGACCGCAATGTTTCGGAAACCGCGCGCCGGCTCAACATGCACCGCCGCACCCTGCAGCGCATTCTGGCCAAGCGCGCGCCGCGCTGACACTACGCCAACTTCCCCTCGGGCGACCCGAGGGGAACAGTCAACGTCGACCTACGCCCGGATGTAACGCGCCGCCGCAAGCCCTGCCGCGCGGCCGGTGGCGAAGCACGCCGTGAGCAGATAGCCGCCGGTCGGCGCTTCCCAATCCAGCATTTCCCCGGCGACGAACACGCCCGGCATTTGTCGAAGCATGAAATTTTCGTCGATACCGGCAAGGTCGACGCCGCCAGCAACGGAAATCGCCTCTTCCATCGGCCGTGTCGACGCCAGCACCAGCGGCACCGCTTTGATCAGGTTGGCCAGGGCCTCGGGCGGCAGGCTGGCTGCCTCAGGCGCCACTTCGCGCAAGAGGCCAGCCTTGACAGCATCAAGCCCCGCCCCCTTGCGCAAGCGGTTGGCAAAGCTGGCCTTGGCGGGCTGTCGGGAAAGATCACGCGCCAGTCGCTCGACATCGCGCCCCGGCACCAGATCGAGTGTCAGGGTCGCAGCGCCGTCCCGCGCGATAGCATCGCGCAGCGCCGCCGCATGGGCATAGACGAGGCTGCCCTCGACGCCCCAGCGGCTGATCACGAATTCCCCCGGCACGCTGCCGATGGCGCTGGTGGCGACCACCGGCTTGATCGGTTGTCCGGCAAAACGCTCAATGAAAATCGAGCTCCAAGCGCGCTCGAAGGCGCAATTGGCGGGGCGGAAGGGCGTCAGCGGCACGCCACTGTCGGCGAGAATGCCGGTCCAGCGTCCATCCGAGCCCAGGCGCGGCCAACTCGCGCCACCCAGCGCCAGGACCAGCGCATCAAAGCGCTCGACCTGCCGCCCGTCGGACGTTTCGAAGACAACGGCGTTGCCGTCGAACCCCACCCAGCGATGCCGGGTTCTGAGGCTCACACCCTGCCCCGCCAGCCTGGCCAGCCACCCCCGCAACAGCGGCGACGCCTTCATCACCTCGGGAAACACCCGCCCTGATGATCCGACAAAAGTCTTGATCCCCAGCCCCTCACACCAGACGCGCAAGGCGGGGCCGCCGAACTCCGCAAGCGCCGTCGACAGCCGCGCACTGGCGGCACCATAGCGGCCAGTGAATGCCGGTTCGGCCTCGGAATGGGTGATGTTGAGACCCGACTTGCCGGCCATCAGCAGCTTGCGACCAAGGGTCGGCATCGCCTCGAACACCACCACCTCGGCGCCCTGCCCGGCCGCGGCCTCCGCCGCCATCAGCCCGGCCGGGCCGCCTCCGATAATGCCGATTCTGGCGCCTGCCATGCTGCGTCCCGTGCGTGGATCTATTCACGCCTCTCTTGGCACAGCGGCCAGGAAAGGCAAAGGGCGGGCCGCGTCAGCAGCCTGCCCCCGCACTGAGATCGTAAAACGCAGCGCTTACTGCGCCGCCTGCATCATGGGCTGCAGTCCAGCCAGCGCCCGGGCGCGCTCAAGGCTGGCCGGCTGCTCGGCGCGATAGCGGCGACCGATTTCCATCATCAGCACCGTATCGGGCAAGAAGGTGAGTTCGGAGAAAATGCGCTCCCAATCGATATCACCCCATCCCAGCGGCATATGCAGATCGCCAATGCCCAGCGCGGTGTTTTCCTGCACGTGGTAGCCGCGGAAGAACCCCTGCGGACGACCGAAGCTGTCGTGAACATGCAGATGTCCGGTGACCGGAGCCATGGCGGCAATCTCGGCGAAGAAATCGAGGCCGCGATAGGTGCTTTCGATATAGGCGTGACTGAAGTCGATCAGCGCCACCACATTGGGGTGGTTGACCGCCTTAACCGTCTCGGCCACCTGCGCCGGGGTCTGGCGATACTGGCCCGGCTCGGTGGTAAAGATGTTCTCGAGCGCAATATGCACGCCATAGGGACGGGCAAATTCGGCCAGTTCGGTCAGCGCTTCGCGTTCCCGCGCATCGGCGCCGGCACGTTCATCGATCTGGTCGGCGCGCAGATTGCCGCCATGCTGCACCAGCACTCGGGCGCCGACGCGGTCGCAGAGTTCAACCAGCGCCTTGGCAGCGTCGAGCTGGTAACGCTGCGTCACCGGGTCCATGAAGTTGGAAGAGACCAGGCCATGGACAGTGTAGCGGAAATCGAACTGGCTGGTGCTGGAAAGCAGACGCTGCAGGCGTTCGGGAATGATGCGACCGCCGGCGATGATGTCGACGCCGGTAATACCGAGCTCGACTGTATCGACGCCCATCTCAGCCAGCGCCCGCAGATCCTGGTGCATACTGTCGATTTCGCCATCAGCCGACGACACGTTGAAACCGGTTCCGATGATATTGCCCATGATGGGGGTTCCTTGATTAGGCATTGATGGGGGTGTGCAGGGGCTGGCTCTGGAGCGCCCGGTCGATTCGACGGCCGGTGTCGTGGCTGAAGACATGCAGATCGTCTTCGGCAAATGCGAACTGAACAGGCATGCCGGTGGTGAGCGGATCCTTCGCGGCATCGACGGCGATGATCGGGCTGCCATCGGCGCGGGCATAGATCAGGCGGGATGCGCCGAGCTCCTCGGTATAGTCCACAACTGCCGAAATGGCGTCCTTGTGGCCGGCATCGACGCGACGCACCAATTCGGGGCGGATGCCGATCGAGACTTCCCGGCTCACATGATGTGGCGCCAGGGTCGGCAGGCGGATCATGCCCGCCTGGCCATGGCGGAAATAGCCGTCCGCGCCGAAAAATCCCCGGATCAGGTTCATGGCAGGCGAACCGATGAAGTCGGCGACGAAGAGGCTTGCCGGACGGTGATAGACCTCCGAAGGCGTGCCAACCTGTTCGACAATACCCGCATTCATGACGATCAGCCGGTCGGCCAGGGTCATGGCCTCCGTCTGGTCGTGGGTGACGAAGACCGAGGTAACGCCCAGGCTCCGGTGCAGGCTGCGCACTTCCGCCCGCATGGCGACGCGCAGCTTGGCATCGAGGTTGGAGAAGGGCTCGTCGAACAGGAACACCTTGGGCTCGCGCACCATGGCGCGGGCCATGGCGACACGTTGGCGCTGCCCGCCGGACAATTCGCCCGGCTTGCGGTCGAGATAGGGCTCGAGGCTCACCGACTTGGCGACCTTGAGCACCTTGGCGTCCCGCTCGGCGCGTTTCATGCCAGCGACCTTGAGCGCATAGCCGATATTCTGGCGCACGCTCATATGCGGATAAAGCGCATAGTTCTGGAACACCATGGCGCAGCCACGTTCGCGCGGCTCGAGCGCGTTGACCACCCGGCCATCAATGGCGATGGTTCCCGCGGAGATCGCCTCGAGCCCCGCAATCATCCGCAGCAGGGTGGACTTGCCGCAACCCGAAGGGCCGAGGATAACGACGAATTCGCCGGTTTCGATCTCCACATTCACGCCATGGATCACGTCGTTTTTCTGATAGCGCTTGCGCACATCGGTGAAGCTGATGGCAGCCATGGGATACTCACTTGTCTCGGGTAATGAGGCCGCGCACGAACCAGCGCTGCATGAAGGCAACGACCAGAAGCGGCGGCAGCATGATGATGAGGGCGCCGGCCATGGTGACATTCCAGTCCGGCGTGCCGTTTTGGGCTGGGATCAGCGCCTTGAGCTGCATGACCACGGTTCCGTAGGTGGCGCGATCGGTGGTGATCAGCAGTGGCCAGAGATACTGGTTCCAGCTCGACACGAACATGATGGTGGCCAGCGCCAGCATATTGGTGCGGCTCAAGGGCAGCAGCACATCGAAGAAGAAGCGGACGGGGCTGGCACCGTCCATCTTGGAGGCCTCGACCAGTTCATCTGGAATGGTCATGAAGAACTGGCGATAGAGGAAGGTGCCGGTGGCTGTGGCGACCAGCGGCAGGATGAGGCCGGTATAGGAATTGAGCAGGTTCCATTCGAGGCTGATGCGCACGCTCGACACCGCCTCGACCAGCCCGGTGATGCCAAGCGTATCGAGGATCACCTGGAACGGCAGGAAGGCGTTCGCAGCGATGGCATAGGTGGGCACGATGCGCACTTCGAGCGGCAACATCAGGGTGATGAAGATCAACCAGAAGCTGATCATCCGCCCGCGGAAGTTGAAGAAGACGATGGCAAAGGCCGAGAGCGAGGCCAGCACGATCTTGCCTACCGTCACCCCGACGGCGACGATGAAGCTGTTGATCATCTTGGGCCCGAGATCGGCCCGCGCCCAGGCCACCTGCAAATTCTCCCAGAGGTGGGACGATGGCAGCAGGTTGATGGGCACCTGGCTCACTTCCTGCAGCGACTGGCTGCCGGCGACCAGCGTGATCCAGAACGGCACGACCACGAGAAAGGCCCCGATGGCCATGGCCAGGTAAGTGACGGCGTCGAAAATGGGGGAGCGTTCGATCATCTCTGACGCCTCAATTGTAATGGACGCGCCGTTCGACCCATTTGAACTGGACGAAGGTCAGCGCGATGACGATGAGCATGAGGACGATCGACTGAGCCGCAGCGCCGGAGTAATCGAGCGTTTTGAAGCCGTCGAAATAGATCTTGTAGACCATCACCTCGGTCTGCCCGAAGGGGCCGCCTTCGGTCATCACATCGATGAGCCCGAAACTGTCGGTGAAGCTCGAGATCAGGTTCATGATCATGAGGAAAAAGACAGTCGGCGCGATCAGCGGCAGCTGCAGGTCGAACAGACGCCGCACCGGGCGCGCGCCATCCATGGCGCCGGCCTCGCTGATCGAGCGCGGGATCATCTGCAGGGCGGCGAGGAAGAAGATGAAATTGTAGCCGATGCCGAGCCAGGCATGGCACACCATGACCATCAGCAGCGCCTGGCCACCATTGATGGCCGGATTCCACAGGCCCGGCCAGATGGTGTTGAGCGCGCCGATCAGCCCGGATTCGGGGGCAAAGATAAAGCGGAAGGCGACCCCGGCCGCCGGCGCTGCAATGGCATAGGGCCAGACATAGACGGACTGGAAGAACTTCGTGCCCTTGAGCGAGCGGTCGACAAACGACGCCAGCACCAGCGCGATAGACATCGAAATGCCTGTTGTCACCGCCGCATAAAGGCCCGAACGCAGCACGGTTGACCAATAGGACTTGTCGCCGAAAATGCTGATGAAGTTTTGCAACCCCACCCAGCTATTGCCACCACCCCAAGGCTGCTCGAGCGTGAAGGCCCAGTAAAGCGCCTGCGATGTCGGCCAGTAGAAGAACACCAGCACCAGGATCAGCTGCGGGGCCAGGAGCAGCCAGGGCAGCACCCGGTTGCGGTAATAGGCGGATCGTTCCAACTGAAGTCTCCTGAAAGATCGGAACAGGACTGCGGGCGGCCAAAGCCGCCCGCATGCAAGCGTTCAAGCGATCAGGGGAGCGTCTTGCCGGCGTAGGTCTGCTCGAAGCGGCGGAGCATTTCATTGCCCTTGGCGTCGAAATCGGCCAGCGCCTCGGGAACCGGGGTATTGTTGAACAGCACCGACTGGATGGTCTTGACCATTTCGGCGCGGATCGAGGCATAGCCGCCCAGACGAATGCCGCGGGTGTTTTCACCGGCCGGCATGGTCAGGGATTCGATAGCCAGTTCACGGCCCTTATAGGGAGCACCGTCATAGAAGCCGGCGGCTTTCATGGCCTCGAAACCGGAATTGGTGACCGGGATATAGCCGGTAACGGTGGACCACCACTGGGTCTGCTCGGGGGTGGCGAGGAAGTTGTAGAAGGCGGCAGCGCCCTTATATTCCTCGGCCGATTTGCCCTTGAGGGTCCAGAGCGAAGCCCCGCCCACGAAGGAATTGTGGCGCTCGAAGCCTTCCAGCATCGGCAGCATGGCGACGGTCCAGTGCACGCCTTCGGCGGCCTGCTTGCCAAAGGTGCCGTGGTCGGCGATCGAGGACGAGGTGATCTGGCACTTGCCGTTGACGAAGGCGTCGTTGGCGGTCTCGCCGGTATCCTTGGACTTGAGGACGAACAGACCTTCGTCATACATCGCCTTGATCCAGGTCAGCTGGTCGACGAACTTGCCCTTGGACACGGCCATTTCGGCATTGAGGCCACCAAAGCCATTGCCCAAAGTGGCGATCGGCTGGTCGTGAATGGCGGAGAACTGCTCGAACCACTGCCAGGCACCAGCCGGATCGAACGCGACCGGGCAGTCATAGCCGGCGGCCTTCATCTTGCGCGCGACGTCTTCGACCTCAGTCCAGGTCGAGGGTGTGCCCTCAAAGCCGACCTTGGCCAGCGCATCGGTATTGTAATAGATCACCGCAGTCGAGGAATTGAAGGGCATCGACAGCAGTTCGCCGGTCGAAGTGGAATAATAGGAACCGACACCGGCGAAATAATTCGACCAATCGATGTCGTAGCCGTTTTCTTCCATCAGCTGACGCACCGGCACATAGGCCTCGGACAACATCAGGTCGAGCGTGCCTGCGTCGAAGATCTGGGTGACGGTCGGCTGCTTGTTGGCGCGGAACGCGGCAATCGTGTTCTGCAGGTTGTTGTCGTAATTGTCCTGGCTGACGCAGACGATCTCATAGTCCGACTGGGACTCGTTGAAGGTCTTGCACATGTCCTGGATACGCTCGCTGAGATCGCCGGACAGGCCGTACCAGAACTCGAACTTGGTCTGGGCCATGGCAGGGGCGGTAACGAGCGCAAGCGCGGTAAGGGTGGTCGCTGCGCCGAGCAGCCGGGTGCGTGTCATTTGAGCGTCTCTCCGATGGGTCGCCTTGAGGCGCGAGTCATCTAGGAGCGCAAAATGACAGCCGGTTTTCGATGCAGTGACCTTTACCCGACAATTCGATGACGAAATGACGAAATCCGAAAACGAAACGAACGGCGGGACCAGCCCAGCCGTTCGTTTCGCGGATCAGGCAGCGCTGGCCGCTGTCGCACCGGGAGCGAGCTTGGCCCCGGTCATGAAGGCCACCGCATCGGACATGGTGTAGTCCTTGGGATCGATGACGCAGAGGCGGCGGCCCAGCCGATGCACATGGATGCGGTTGGCCACTTCGAACACGTGCGGCATGTTGTGGCTGATGAGGATGATCGGGATGCCGCGGGCGCGCACATCCTGGATCAGGTCGAGCACGCGGCGGGATTCCTTGACGCCCAATGCAGCGGTGGGCTCATCGAGGATGATGACCTTGGAGCCGAAAGCCGCCGCCCGCGCCACCGCCACGCCCTGCCGCTGACCACCCGAGAGGGTTTCGACCGCCTGGTTGATGTTCTGAATGGTCATCAGACCCAGTTCGGTCAGCTTTTCGCGCGCAATGCGCTCCATGGCCGGCCGATCGAGCTGGCGCAGCACAGTGCCCATGAAGCCGGGCTTGCGCAATTCGCGCCCCATGAACATGTTGTCGGCGATCGACAGGGCCGGCGACATGGCCAGCGTCTGGTACACCGTCTCCACCCCGGCATTGCGGGCATCGATGGGCGAGGTGAACGCCACCTTCTCTCCCTCGAGGAAGATATCGCCGCTGTCCGGAGTGATGGCACCGGACAGCGCCTTGATCAGCGACGACTTGCCCGCACCATTGTCCCCGATCACCGCCAGGATTTCGCCCGGCATCAGATCGAAGTCGCAATTGTCGAGCGCGGTCACCCGCCCATAGCGCTTGTTGAGGCCGCGGGCCGAAAGAATAGGATTGGTCATGCCGACACCTTTCTGATCCACTGGTCCACCGCAACGGCACCGATGATGAGCACGCCGATCAGCAGATAGGTCCACTGTGCATCCGCGCCGAGGAGGCGCAGTCCGAGCGAGAACACGCCAACGATCAGCGCCCCGAAGAACATGCCCAGGATCGAGCCCCGGCCGCCGAACAGCGAGATGCCCCCGATCACCACGGCGGTGATGGATTCGATATTGGCCGATTGCCCGGAGGTGGGCGACACCGAACCGATGCGCCCGATCAGCACCCAGCCGGCAAAGGCGCAGATGAGGCCGGAGAGCATGTAGACGGAAATCAGGATGCGCTTGGTGTTGACGCCGGAAAGCTCGGCGGCATCCGGATCGTCGCCCACCGCATAGACGTGCCGGCCCCAGGCGGTGTGGCGCAACACATAGGCCAGCACCAGGACCAGCAGGATGAAGAAGATCACCCCATAGGTGAAAACCGCCCCACCCAGGGTAAAGGACTTGCCGAAGAACTGCAGCAGCGGCGCCAGGGTCTCGATCTCCTGAGCCCGGATGGTCTCGTTGCCGGAATAGAGGAAGTTACTGGCGAGCGCGATCTGCCAGATGCCCAGCGTCACGATGAAGGGCGGCAGCTTTACCCGCGCGATCAGCCAGCCATTGATAAAACCGATAAAGGTGCCGACCACCAGCCCGCAGGCGATGGCAACGGCAGGGGGCATGCCCAGCTTGAAGGTGAACTGCCCCATGATCACCGAGCTCAGCACCATGATGGCGCCGACCGACAGGTCGATGCCGGCGGTGAGGATGACCAGCGACTGCGCCGCCCCCACGATGCCAACGATCGCCACCTGTTGCAGGATCAGCGTCATGGCGAAGGACGAGAAGAACTTGCCGCCCAAAAGGGCGCCGAAGACGATCACTGACAGCACCAGCACGATCAACGGAACAAGCGCCGGATTGGAATGCAGCGCATGCTGGATGCGCGAGAGCAGCGTCACTTGATGCTCGAAGCTGGCAACGCTTTCGGTGCGTTTGACAAGGCCCTGTTCGGCCTCGGACGGGTTCGACATGGGCCTACCTCCCCGGTTCCCAATCGATGGCAGGGTCGGGTACGTGCCCGACCCTGCCATCAGTATAGACGAAAAGGCCGATCAGCCCCAGCAGAGTTCGGCACCCTTGGTGGTGTCGATGGAGTCGAGACCAGCCACCGGCTCGTCGGTCACCAGCGTCACGCCGGTATCGAAGAAGTCCTTGCCTTCGGTCGGGGTCGGCTTGGTGCCGCCATCAGCCCAGGCCTTGATTGCCTCGACGCCGAGAGCGGCCATCTGCAGCGGATATTGCTGAGAGGTGGCACCGATGACGCCATCCTTCACATTGGCCACGCCCGGGCAGCCGCCGTCGACGGAAACGATCAGCACGTCCTTTTCACGGCCGAAGGATTTCAGCGCCTCATAGGCACCGGCGGCGGAGGGCTCGTTGATCGTGTAGACGACGTTGATAGCCGGATCCTTGGTCAGGAGGTTCTCCATGGCCTTGCGGCCGCCTTCCTCGTTACCAGCGGTCACGTCCTGCCCGACAATGCGCGGATCGGTCTCGTCACCCCACTTGTTGGGATCGCCCAGTTCGATACCGAAGCCCTGGAGGAAGCCCTGATTGCGCAGCACGTCGACTGTAGGCTGGCTGATACCCAGATTGAGCATGGCGATCTTGGCGTTGGCGGCATCGGCGCCCAGCTTGCCGGCCGCCCATTTGCCGATCAGCTCGCCGGCCACGAAGTTGTCGGTGGCAAAGGTGGCGTCGGCCGCGTCGGTCGGGGTGAGCGGGGTATCAAGCGCGATAACGACAAGACCGGCATCACGGGCCTGCTGCACCGACTGTACGATGGCCGAGGTGTCAGAGGCAGTGATCAAAATACCCTTGGCGCCATCGGCGATACAGGTTTCGATGGCCGCGACCTGCGTTTCATGGTCGCCGTCGACCTTGCCGGCATAGGCCTTGAGGGTCACGCCCAGTTCTGCAGCCTTGGCTTCGGCGCCTTCCTTCATCTTGACGAAGAATGGGTTGGTATCGGTCTTAGTGATGAGGCAGGCGGTGACGTCCTGAGCGAGCGCGGCGGACGACATTGCGGCAAGGCACACGGCCGTGCCAATCAGCAGCTTCTTCACGATGGTTCTCCCTTTTCCGATCCCGCCGCAGCGGCTCCTCCACGCGACTTGGACCGGTTGTGTGTGCTTTCACCCTGTTATCGTGGCGAGTTCCAAACCGCCCGTCAATATGTAAATCACTTTTATTTATTTATTCGATTGTACCCATCTTCCGCTTCCTCATGCCACCCACTATGGTGCCGGCCATGAGTTCGGCAATCATCAGAACCGTCAGTACCGGTGTGAACCAAAGTGGAGTTCGTGATCACAACGAACGCCTGCTTTTGACGCTTCTGCAACGCCATGGCGCCATGGCCGGCAGCGATCTCGCACGCCTGGCCAACCTCTCGCCGCAGACCGTCTCGATCATTCTGCGCGAGATGGAAGCGGAGGGCCTGTTGTCGCGCGGCAAGCCCGTCAAGGGCAAGGTTGGCAAGCCATCGATCCCGATGAGCCTGGCTGATGGCGGGGTTTTGTCCCTCGGCTGCAAGATCGGCCGCCGCAGCGCCGTATTGCTGCTCGCCGACTTCCGCGGCGTCGTCCGCCAACAACTGCAGATCACGTACAAATATCCTCTGCCCGAACCGATCTTCGCCTTCCTCAAGCAGGGCATTGAAACCATCCTCGCCCAATGCTCGGCCCGTGACCGGCAGCGTGTCTGCGGCATCGGTATCGGCGTACCCTTCGAGCTCTGGCGCTGGAACGAACTGGTCGGCGCTCCCTCTCAAGCGTTCGCCGCCTGGAAGGATATGGACTTCGCCCGAGAACTGGCTGGGATCACCGATCTACCGGTCAGCGTCGTCAACGACGCAACCGCCGGTTGCCAGGCCGAGCACGTCTATGGCCGGGGCAAGGAGTTCCAGGACTACGCCTACTTCTTCATCGGTGCCTTTATTGGTGGCGGCATCGTGCTCAATCACGCCGTCTACCAGGGCCACAAGGGCAATGCCGGGGCGCTGGGATCGCTGCGCAGTTTTGGCCCGCAGGGCGAAAGCCAGCAATTGATCGACACCGCCTCGATCCACCTGCTCGAAGCGCGCCTCCTCGAACATGGCCACGATCCGCAGGAATTATGGGACCTGCCACAGGACTGGAGCCGCTTCTCGCGCTTCGTCGAACCCTGGATCGGCCGCACCGCCCAGGAGCTGGCGCGCGCCAGTCTCTCGGTCTGCGCGGTTATCGATTTCGAAGCCATTCTGATCGACGGCGCCTTCCCCGATACGATCAAGCACGAACTGGTGGAACGCACGCGGCGCTATCTCGTCAACCAGGACATCCGCGGTCTGATCGCGCCGCGGATCGAGGCCGGCACGGTGGGCTTCAATGCCCGCGCCATCGGCGCCGCCACCAGCCCGCTCTTCGAGCGCTATTTCATGAACGGCGCCACGCGCTGGCAATAGCCCCTCAACACAAGGAGGCCGCCCAGCGGGCGACCTCGATAGCGCGCGCCACTAACAGGTCCGCATCAGGCCTGACGCATCCAGACCAGCATTTCCCCCGGCGCCCGGTTGTCCCAAAGGTGGTAGGGCACCAGCCGCGCCGTATCTTCCCGAACGGCGGGCGCCCGGTCGGCATAGAGCGCATCGCCCCATTCCTCGGCCAGTTCGCGCAGTACAGGCAGCTCGATGGCGATCGCCCCGCGCAGATCCGGCACCGGCGCCGTCTGCGCTGCACCCAGCCCCGTCTTGAGCAGAATGGAATTGAGCCCGGCCCCATTGTCGACGCCTTCGAGGCAATAGACCAGCGGACCGCGCATGATCGCCGTTCGCCCGGCATCCTGCCGAACCTTGGGATGCGCCCGCACCGCCCGGGGTTCGAGCGGCAATGACAGGGCCAGGCGGTCGCCCGGAGCCCAATCCCGCTCCAGCCTTATGTAACCGCCCTCCAGAGCCTCAAGCGGCACCTGCATTCCGTTAAGGCTGAGTGTCGCTCCACGCGCCCAGGCTGGAATACGCAGCGACACGGCGAAACGCGCAGATTGCTCCGGGGAAACGCTGATGGCGACATCGCCGCTCCAGGGATAATCGGTTTCCTGCCGCAGCGTGAACCTGGCGCCATTGGCCAGCTCCACCCGCGCCTCGCTTTGCGCATAGAGATGGACGGCAATCTCGTCATCGGCGACCCCATAGATATAGGAGCCGAGGGAAGTCACGAGCCGCGCAATATTGGGTGGGCAACAGGGACAGGCATGCCAGGTCCAGCGGTGGTGCTTGCCGGTGCTTTCAAGCGGATTGTCGTAAAAGAAGGTCTTGCCGTCGGTCGACAGGCCAGTGATGGCCCCATTATAGAGCGCCTGCTCCATGATATCGGCATATTCGCGATCCGGACGCCGCCCCAGCATGCGCGAGGCCCAGAACACCAGGCCCACCGAAGCGCAGGTTTCGGCATAGGCGCTGTCATTGGGCAGGTCGTAATAGTCGGTAAAGCCTTCATTGGCTTCCGCCGGGCCGATGCCGCCAGTCACATACATCTGCTTGCGCGTGAGATCCGCCCAGAGCGTTTCCAGCGCTCCGGTCAACGTGTCGTCATTGTATTCGGTGGCCAGGTCGGCCATCGCCGAATAGAGATACATCGCCCGCACCGCATGGCCGACCACCTTGGTTTGCTCGCGGACCGGAAGATGGGACTGATTGTATTCGAAGGTCTTTTTCTGCACGCCGCCGGGGCTGCGATTGTGCGCAATAGCCTCTTCAACGAAGAAGTTGGGCGCCTGACCCCGCTCATCAATGAAGAACTTGGCAAGCTCCATATAGTCCTGGTTGCCGGTGACACGAGCCAGCCGCACCAGCGCCAATTCGATCTCCTCATGGCCGCAATAGCCGCGCATCTGCCCCGGGCCGCGCCCGAATTTACGCACGCAGTAATCGGCCATACGGCACATGACGTCGAGAAATTTGCGCTTTCCGGTCGCCTGATAATAGGCCACCGCCCCCTCGATCATGTGGCCGGCGCAATATAGCTCGTGAAAATCGCGCAGATTGGTCCATCTCCATTCGGGACGGATGCGCTGGAAGAAGGAATTGAGATAGCCATCCGCGTCTTGCAGACGCGCATACATGTCGATGATGGCATCGGCCCTCGCCTCGAGCGCGGGATTGGGCTTGCGATAGAGCGAATAGGCAATGGTCTCGATGCTCTTGCCCAGATCGCTGTCCCAGAACATCTGCGGCGTGCCCAGCCAATGGATGATGGGAATGACGATTCCCGGGCTCGGCGCCTCCGGATTGATCTGCTCGATCATCCCGGCCTCGACGCAACGATCGAGAAGAATGGCGGCGGTATGGTCGCACACCGCGTCCTGCCAGTCGCCCCAATAGCCGGAAACACTGACGGAAGGCACGGGAAGCGGTCTAAATTGGCGCTTGGTCATGACGGTCACTCATAAAGGCGAAAATTCAACGCATACGAGCGCAAGCAAAAATGCGGGGCGCAGTGCGATCGGGATTGGCGGCAGCGTTCAAAAAGGCGGCCTCAAGGCGGCGCCGCATTGGACACGATCATCGTCCAGTCCTCCCTCGGGCCAAGCCTCAATAAGGCCAATTTCATCTACGTGACGCCGCCGCCGCAGGATTGGCGCACCACCAACTGGCAGGCCAGCTTGCGCAGGCCGGGCGTCACCGCCTCCCCGCGCGCCAGCGCCAGGACCAGCCGCCCAGCCTCCCGCCCCAGCTGCTTGAGATTCATGTCGACCGTGGTCAAAGGCGGGCGTGTCGCCGCTGCCACGATCTCCCAATTGTCGAATCCGACCACGGAAACCTCCGCGGGCACGCTGACGCCCCGCTCGCGCAGCGCATCGCAGACGCCTCGGGCAATCTGGTCATTGCCGCAAAATATCGCGTCCGGCTGGCTGGCGCTGGCTTGCCACAGGCGCCGGACCGCCTCATGCCCCCAAGCCTCGGACCAGTTTCCAAACAGCACCTGGCCATCGGGCCCAACGACCTCGCGAAAAGCCCCTGTCCGCTCCTGCACGGAAGCGAAGCTGCCCGGCCCCGTCACATGCACAATGCGCCGACGGCCCAGACCACGCAGCCACTGCACCGCCTCGCGCGCACCCTGCGCATCGTCCGAGACCAAACGCACCGCATCATCAGGTCCTTCGGTGAAGGCATAAACCACCGGGATACTGAGATTGGTCAGATCCACCTGCAGGCGCCGATCGATTCTTTTGCCCGAGGCGATAATGCCATCGACCTGTTTGTCGAGCAGCGCATCGACATGAACGCGCGCCAATTGGGGATCGTCCTCGATCGTGCACAAAAACACCGAGACTCCCTCATCCACCAGTGCTTCCGACACGCCCGCCATCAGCGGCAGCGTAAAACGCCCATAGGTGTCATTGGTCAAAAGCCCGATCGTAAAACTGCGCTTGCTCAAAAGCGCCCGCGCCATGGCATTGGGCCGAAAACCCAGCTCCGCCGCCACTTGGCGAACGCGCTGCCGCGTTTCCTCCGCCATGCGGCCGGTATCGTTCAATGCCTTCGAAGCGGTCGCAATACTGACCCCTGCGGCCTGCGCCACTTCATAAATCCGCACCCGAGCAGGAGACAAAGCCACTTGAGAAAACCTTTTCTCATTTTGGGTAAAGCTTTTCTCCACTTCCGTCAATGGTTGGCAGATGTGCCCGATCGAATGGGGCAACAAGCAACCGTGCCAAGACGGCCGACCCGTGACAGCAATGTTCTGGAAAAGACTGGTAGCGGAGGAGGGATTTGAACCCCCGACACACGGATTATGATTCCGCTGCTCTAACCAACTGAGCTACTCCGCCCCAAGGGCTTGTCGATCTGACGACCGATGCGGGCCTTACTAAGTTTATGCGCCTTGCCGTGTCAAGCGCCATGCACGGCGCGAGCCGAATTTTCCAGCGCTTCGATCATCTCGCGCACCACGGCGAGATCGGCTTCGAACTTGGCACGTTCGCGCTGGCGACTTTCCACGTCTGGGATGCGCAGGAGATAGGAAGGGTGATTGGTGATAAAGAGAACGGAGCCATCCGGCAAAGTCATGGGCTGGCCGCGCATCTTGCTGATGGTGACGCTGGCCTTGCCCAGCAGGCTCTGCGCCGCAGTGGCGCCCAATGCCACGATCACCTTGGGCCGCACAAAGTCTCGCTCGAGATTGAGCCAGAATTTGCAGGCCTGCACTTCCCCACCGTCCGGGCGCTGGTGAATGCGCCGCTTGCCGCGCGGCTCGAACTTGAAGTGCTTTACGGCATTGGTGACATAAACCTTGTTGCGATCGATCCCGACTTTTTCGATGACCTCGTCGAGCACCTGACCCGCCGGGCCCACAAACGGCCTGCCCTGCAAATCCTCCTGGTCGCCGGGCTGTTCGCCGACAAACATCACCTCGGCACGCTCCGGACCTTGGCCGAACACCGCCTGGGTGGCATGTTCATAAAGTGGGCAACGCTTGCATGCCTGGACGGCTGCCCCAGCATCGCCCAGCGAATGCACACTATCCACCGGCTCGACAGTTTCGAGCTTGCGGCGCAGGTGTCGGGCAGGCGGCTGGGTGGCGGCGCGGGCGATCATCTCCTCCTCCATCGCCTTGGCGTTGCGGACGAGAGGTTCAATGAGCGCCGCTTCGGGAAGGTTGCGCCAATATTTCACCGGCATTTCGCTCTTCATCATCGCGACCTTGAGCCGGGCCGGGTTGAAAATCGAGGCATAATAGGTCTTCCAATCCTCTTCGACCGCATCTTCGGCCGGCACGTCAGTCTTCGTGCCACCCGGCCCGAAAGCGAGCCTGTCGGTATCCCACCAGGCGCTGGCATAGGGTGTGACAATGCCCCAATGCATGCCGGCAAAACGCCGGGCGAAAAATGGTGCGGTTGCCTCCAGCACATAGTGATCGGGCTCGAACCAGGCGACGAAACGCTCGGCGCCGGCATCGTTGCGCAGTTCGCGGAAGCGCACGAAAGCCTTCATCTTGTGGGCATCGCGACGCACTGCCGACGCCATGCGGGACAGGGCGCTGATATCCCGATCAGCGGCATCGGCCAGCAATTGCGGTGCTGACTGCAGTCGCCAGAGCAGGCGGTAGAGCAGCGCAAACCGCTCGGGCTCAGCATGCTGTAACACCGAGGAAGCCAGCTCGATAAAGCCCCGTGGCACCGTCCCCACCGCACCTTCGGCCACCGCCGGCAACGCGTCGTCACCGAACAGTTCCCCCACCGCGTCGCCCTGTTGCCAGACCACATCTTCCGGCGCGACACCTGCCGCGAGGAGGCGCCGGGCGTGGCTACGCCATTCCCCGAGATCATTGGGGCGCTCAAGCCGGACGCGATACATCAGAACAACACCAATTGCTCGGGCGGCGGCGCCAGTTTCTGGCGCAGCTTGGCGTCGTCGGTGAGCCCGCCGGGTGACCAATCGGCAGCGGCGATGAAGGGGCGCACCTTTTCGATCGACGCAGTCAGCCGCGCCACATCATCGAGCCGCAGGCGATGGTGGCGGCGAGAAGCAACGATGCGATTGACCGCATTGATACCAAGGCCGGGTACTCGCAGCAGCAGTTCTCGGTCGGCGCGATTGACGTCCACCGGAAAACTCTGGCGGTGCTTCAAAGCCCAGGCCAATTTCGGATCGATGACCAGATCGAGATCGCCACCCTCGCCTCCCGCCACGATTTCGGGCACATCGAAACCGTAAAAGCGGATCAACCAATCGGCCTGATAGAGCCGATGTTCTCGCATCAGTGGCGGCGGCTTCAAGGGCAGACGCGAGGATGCATCGGGAATGGGCGAAAAGGCGGAGTAGTAGACGCGCTTGAGCTGATAGCCGGAATAGAGCCCCGCCGCACGTGTCAGGATCGCGGCATCATTGGCGCCATCGGCACCGACGATCATCTGCGTCGATTGCCCCGCGGGCGCAAATTTCGCCTTCTTGGCCCGTGCCTGTTTCTTCTCGGGCGCCGCCTCGTCGAGCTTGCCACGCAACCGAGCCATGGCGGTGCGGATTTCGGAAGGGCGCTTTTCCGGCGCAAAGCTCTCCAACGCCGAGTCGGTTGGCAATTCGATATTGGTGGAGAGTCGATCAGCCCATCGCCCGGCCTCGGTCAACAGCTCCGGCGCGGCATTGGGAATGACCTTGAGGTGGATATAGCCCGCAAACAGATGCGTCTCTCGCAACGTCCGCGCCACGCGGATCATCTCTTCCATCGTATGGTCGGGCGATTTGATGATCCCTGAGGACAGGAACAGCCCCTCGATATAATTGCGTCGGTAAAAATCCAGCGTCAGCCGCACCACCTCCTCGACGCTAAACCGGGCACGCTGCACATTGGATGAGGAGCGATTGATGCAATAAGCGCAATCATAGATGCAGAAATTGGTCAGCAGCAGCTTGAGCAGGCTGATGCAGCGCCCATCCGGCGCATAGGAATGACAGATGCCACTACCCTCGGTGGAGCCAATCCCCTTGGTTCCGGCAGAGTTGCGCTTCTCACTGCCAGAGGAGGCACAGGATGCGTCATATTTGGCAGCATCGGCCAGAATGGCAAGTTTACGGGTAAGCGTCAGGGCAACCATGGTGTTCATCCTTTGTTCCGGATGAATAGAGGGAAAACCTTGCCTTGGCATTTCAAAAAGACACGCTGCGCCGATTTGTGATGTCCGATGCCCCTAAGCGTCGAAGCCGCCCATGCTTTGCTGGCGAAACTCGGCCAGCAAAACATGGTTAACGAGTTGGATGCTCAACTGGCCCTAAGCAAAGGCTTGGTCATGATTCGCATGAATGAGTGAGCGGGGCTCGTCCCGCCCGCTCAACGCCGGAGGCAGAGCATGAGAAAAGCCATTTTGATCGGGGCAATCTGTCTCGCGGCACTGGCAGGCCTGGTGTTTCTGGCGCCCATCGCGGTCAATTCTGCCGGGCTCAGGACGGCGCTCTCCGATCAGCTGTCCCGGGTTTCCGGCGCCCGTATCGCGCTGAATGGCCCCATCCATTTTTCGATTTTGCCTGATTTCGGCGTGGTGGTCGAAGATTTCGGCTATTCCAGCGGCGACGGCGCTTTTGAAGTAACGTCCCAACGTTCCGTGGCTTCGGTGGGCCTTTGGGCGCTGTTCACCGGCCAGATTCAGATCACGGGCATCGAGCTCAGAAACCCACGCATCCAGATCGCTGAAAGTACGGCCGCCACCGAGGCCAGCCCCGCTACCACCCAATCGGACGATATATTCCGCCTTGTCGCGGGTTACCTCGAAAATGTCTCTATCGACCACATCACCATCTCCGATGGCGAGGTGACCACCAGCCGCAACGGTGTGCTGACGCCGATGGCCAGCGACATCGATATGCGCCTTTCCATCCCCGGCATTGCCGCGCCGGCTTCGCTCTCGGTGTCGGCCCTGGTCGGCACCGACCATATCGAATTCGGTGCCGAGATCGGCTCGCTGCGTGATCTGCTGTCGCGCCAACCGGCGCACTTCTCTCTCTCCGCCAAGACCGACCATCCGCCGCACCCGGCGCTGGCCGACATAAGTGCCTCGGGCAGCATCCAATTGGCCGAGGACGGCAGCTATCGCATCGCTGGCGGTGAAATCGCCAGCATCGGGCAGAAAATGCTGCTCGACGCCAACTATGTGCCGGGAGAGCGACCCTTCGTCGTCGCCCGGATCAAGGCCGGTAGCCTCGCCTATGCCGACTTCGCCCCGCCCCCCGCCGACGCCGCCGCAATAACCGCCACGGCGCCAGCCGCGCTCGATCTCTCGCCGCTCAAGGCGCTGAATGCCGATATCGAGCTTTATGCCGAAGCGGTCTCGGTGGGCGACGCCACTGCCCGCGATATCGTTCTGTCCGCCAAGCTGGACGATGGCCGTCTGATCGCAACCGTCGATTCCACCAGCATCGCGGGCGGCAGCCTCGTCGCCAGCATGGCGCTCGACGCCAACAATATGCCCACCGTTTCCAGCGGCTCGCTCAACCTTACATCCATCGATATCCAGCAACTCCTGGCGCTTGCCGGCCAGGATGCGCCGCTGACCGGCGCGCTGTCGTCCGAGTTGCAATATGCCTTCAAGGGTATGGACGCCGTCTCCATCCGCAACTCGCTCAATTTGCGCGGCAAGGCGTCCGTCGCCCAGGGCCGGGTTGCCATCCCCCAGCTTGCAAGCATTGCCGGCCAGAACGCCGGCACCGTCGACGCCCTGGCGGCCAGCATTGCCATTGAAGACATGTTGAAGCCGATGTCCGTCACCGGCTCGGCAATCTGGAATGGCGAGAAGGTGGATTTTTCCACCGCCTTCACCGCGACTGATGTGCTTTGGGGCAAAACCGGCATCATCACGCTCGATCTCAAATCCGGGCCGCTCAATGCCGGTTTCTCCGGCACGGTCAGCCCGGCCGGCCAGCTTTCGGGCAAAGCCGATATATCCGCTCCGTCGCTGACGCGCGCTCTGGGCTGGGTTGGGCAGTCCATTGCGACACCACTTGGGCGCTTTGCCTTCTCGGGCGGTGTCTCGGTTGATGGCAGCCAGTTTGCAGTCGCCAACTCCACCATCCAGCTCGACGACATCGCGGCCAAGGGCTCGCTGTCTCTGGCCATGGCCGGCAAGCCCAGCATAATCGCCAACCTTTCGGTCGATACGCTGGATTTCGGCGCGTTGCTGGCTGGCGGTGGCAGCGCCCAGGCGGCGGCATCGAGCGGCCCCGCCCCGATCGACCTGACCGTATTGCGCCTGTTCAATGCCGACATTTCCCTTGAGGCCAACCAGCTGGGCTATGGCAAGGTCAGGATGGGACCAGCCACTGCCAAACTGAGTGTGGTCGACGGCGTTGCCAAGCTGAGTGTGCCGCAAGCCGGGTTCTACGAGGGCGTCATCTCCGCCGAGATCACCGCCAATGGTGCCGGCGCAACGCCGGCACTGGCCGTGGTCGCAGCTATGGACAATGTGCAATCCCTGCCTCTCTTGCGCGACGCCGCAGGCTTCGAACATCTCGAAGGCCGCCTCAGGGCCAGCATGCAAGTGTCAGGAACCGGAAGCGACAGCCAGGCTTTCGCCAAGTCGCTCAATGGCCCGATGAGCCTTGTCGTGTCCGATGGCGCCATCCGCGGCATCGACGTGGCCGGGCTCGTGCGCAATGTCCGTTCGCTTATCGGGGTAGGCTATGCGCAGGACGCCAATGCCCGCACGGAATTTTCCGAACTCTCGATCCCGGTCACCATCACCAATGGCGTGGCGCGCGCCGAGGATATTCGCGTGCTCGGCCCCTTCATTCGCATGAGCGGGTCGGGAAGTGTCGATCTTGCCGCCCAGACCATCGACATGCGGCTCGATCCGCGCGTCGTCGCCTCCCTCGATGGTCAGGGCGGGGATTTCGACGTCTCGGGGCTGGGCATGCCGATCATGATCACGGGCCCGCTATCGGGGCCGCGCATCTATCCCGACCTCTCCAGCCTGCTCGCCGATCCAAGCCGTGCCCTGCAGGCACTGACCCAATTGGGCGGTGGCGTGGGCGATCTCGCCGGCAATGCCTCTGGACTGATCGAGGGGCTGGGCACGACGCTCGGCACCGATACCGGTGCCTTGGGCAATACAGTCTTGAACGATGCCATTGGCCAAATGCTCGGCAATCAGGGACAGTCCACCAATCAAGGCGCTACGCCGGACGGGCAGAATGCGCTCAATTCGGTGATCGGCAATGCGCTCGGCCAGCAATTTCCGGGCCTTGCACCGCCCACGGCAGCGCCTCAACAGCAGCCGACGACAACGGACGTCAGCGCGCCTGCAGCGGCGACGGCGAATGTCCCCCTGCCCCGCCCCGATCCCCGGGGCCCATCACCGTTGCCGTCCTTCCCCAGTCAGCCGCAACCAACGCCCGCCGCCCCGTCGGCAACACCGACGCAGCAGGTTATTGACCTCATCGCCCCGCAACAGACCCAGCCGCCGGATGGGACTGCGACAACCGGCGATGATCCATTGCAGGGCCTCTTTAACCAGCTCGGTTTCTGACCCCATACAGCAGTGAAAGAGTGTCAATCGTTCAATAATCGACACCAATCCGTTGCGATTGGCATTCTTTGCAACGCCGCTCGGGGCTCATACATTCCCTCTCGAACACGGCGCATCGGCGCCGCATGAGGAGACATGCAAATGACACTCGAACTTGGCGGCATCCACCACCTGACGGCCGTGACCGCCGACGCGCCTAAGAACCTGCAATTCTACACCCAGACCCTGGGTATGCGCCTGATCAAGAAGACCGTGAACCAGGATGACACCTCGGCCTACCACCTCTTCTATGGCGACGGTGTTGCCTCGCCAGGCGCGGACCTGACCTTTTTTGATTTCAACACCCTGCGCGAGCAGCGCGGCAACCACACCGTGGGCCGCACCGGATTGCGCGTCGACAGCGAAGAGACGCTGAAATGGTGGAAGGAGCATCTGGAAGCCAACCAGGTCTCGACCTCCGGCATCAAGGAACGGTTTGGCCACACCTCGCTCGACTTCGAGGATTTCGAAGGCCAGCGCTTCCGGCTGGTGGTCGATGGCAAGAACACGGTGATCCCTTGGGCCAAGTCGCCGGTTCCATCAGACAAGCAGATCATCGGTCTTGGTCCGATCACCCTCTCGGTGCCCAAGCTCGAACCCACCGATGCCATGCTGACCCGCGTCATGAATATGCGGCAGGTCCGACACTATCCGGCACGCGAGCGCAGCGGCGAAGTCTTTGTCTATGAAATGGGCCCGGGCGGTCCGACGGCCGAACTGCATGTGTCGGTCGACCCTAGCCTGCCCCGCGCCCGGCCGGGTGCCGGTGGTGTGCATCACGTCGCCTTCCGCACCCCGGATCAGGACAGCCTGCGCGAATGGATCGAGCGCGTGAACAGTTTTGGCATTCGTTCCTCGGGCGAAGTGGAACGCTTCTATTTCACCTCGCTCTATTTCCGCGAGCCGAACGGCATCCTGTTCGAAATCGCCACCGACGTTCCCGGCTTTGCGGCGGACGAACCGATGGAAAGCCTGGGCGAAACGCTGAGCCTGCCGCCCTTTCTCGAAGGTCAGCGCGCCCAGATCGAAGCGGGGTTGAAGCCACTGGTGTAACACTGGCGCCGGATGGGGCACCCCCCATCCGGCGCATTTCTCACGCTCGGCCCCCATTCCTCTCCACCTCGGGGAGAGGTAGCTCGGCAAAGCCGAGTCGGTGACGGGGATGCTTCAAACTCGCTCAGCGCGAAGTCGTGTTGTCCGGCTTCAACAAGGCCGCCATGTCGACCAGCCGGATGAACTCTGCTCGATAGCCGCCGTCATCCACGCCACGCCCGGCCTGGGCGAGAGCCTTGATCTCCGCCCAACTCATGGCCGAGCCATAGGCGCTCGACTTGATCTTCTGGCCAAAGGCGGCCACCGCCGCGGCAAATTGGGCATTGACGCCCGCATCGGCAATATCCCCATAGACCAGATCGGCCGTGACAGGCACTTCGATCAACTGGCTCACCGCGCTATCGGGCATCTTGTAGCGCATCTTGAGGAAGGCGATCTCATCGCTGCCCTGAGGGCTCTCAGTGCTCCCATAGCGCAAGGGATCGACCTGCCCAGCGCCAACCGGGGTGATTTCGTAAAGCGCCGTGACCGTTGTCCCAGCCCCGACATCGCCGGCATCGACGGCATCATTGTTGAAATCCTCGCGGTTGAGGTGGCGGGTTTCATACCCGATCAGCCGGTATTCCGAGACCACCGCCGGATTGAACTCGACCTGCACCTTCACATCCTTGGCGATGGTGTGGAGGGTGCCGCCGATCTCCTCGACCAGCACTTTCTTGGCCTCGGCAAAGCTTGAGATATAGCTGGCATTGCCATTGCCGTTCTGTGCCAGGGCCTGCATGGTCGCGTCATCGAGATTGCCGCGTCCAAAGCCCAACACCGAGAGGCTTATGCCGCTGCCGCGCTTGTCGGCGATGAAGTCCTTGAGCACGTCGGGGTCATCGATGCCGACATTGAAATCGCCATCGGTGGCCAGGATCACGCGGTTGGTGCCGCCGTCGATCCTGGCCTGCTCGGCCAACCGATAGGCCAGCTCGATCCCCTGCGCGCCCGCCGTGCTGCCGCCGGCCGCGAGCTGGTCGAGGGCAGCCATGATCTTGGCTTTCTCCGCCGCCGAGGTCGGCTCCAGCGCCACACCGGCCGAACCGGCATAGGTGACGATCGAAACCGTATCATTGTCCGAAAGCTGGTCCAGCAGCAGGCCAAAGGCCCGTTTCAGCAGCGGCAGCTTGTCGGGGGAGTCCATGGAGCCGGACGTGTCGATGAGGAACACCAGATTGCTCTTGGTGTCGGCCAGCACCGGCTCAAACCCCTTGATGCCGATCTCCAACAATTGCGTCTTGGCGTTCCAGGGCGTCGGGAACACCGCGATTGTCGGGCGGAACGGCACCTCGGCGCTTTCGGCGGCGGGATAATCATAGGGGAAATAGTTGATCAGCTCTTCGATCCGCACGGCATCGCGCTCGGGCACATAGCCATCCTCGAGCATGCGTCGCACATAGGCATAGCTGGCCGTATCCACATCAAGCGAGAAGGTCGAGACCGGCTCTTCAGCGGCCACCTTCAGCCGCTGCTCCTCAAAGGCCTCGAAGCTGTCACCGCTGGGCATGCCGGCCTGGCTTGGAGGCATGGCATTATAGCTGTCGGTCAACTGAGCACCTGCCGGCGCCATGGACTGCTGCATCAGCGTCGGATTGGCCGCCATGCGCTGCGTCAACATCGGGCTCGGCGCGGGCGGCGGCGCCATCTCGGCCATTGGCACAGGCGCGACGCTGGGCGCGACAGGCGCCACTTCTGTCAAAGCATCGGTCTGCACTGCAACTTCCTCGGCCGGCTGCGGCACAACCACAGAGCGGTCCGCATCGGGCGTGGCGTCAGGCTTTACCGGTTGGCTCTCTTTGGGCGCCTCCAGGGGAACCACATCGCCACCAGTGGGCGTCAGCGCAGTCGAATTGTAAAGTTGCAGCCCCAAGGGCAGCATCAACAGTGCAATGGCAGCAGTACCGATCGGCAAACGCATATCCATGATCGAAATCCTTCTCAGGGAAGTGAAGATGGACATGAGACGGCCACCCGCCGGATTTCCTTTGGGCATCGGCGCGGTTTTTTTCGCCTGTTCTGCTTCAAAGGCAGCGCGGGCAGCCAGAACGGCTTTGCTGCGGGCAGCGCTGCTCGGCGCAGGGGCCGCGCCTTTGAGGGTGTCGAAGGGATCGTGGGGATGGCTCATAGCAGAACCCTCAGTGTCTTGCGGGCCTCATGCACATGGAAGGATACGGTCGCCTCCTTGATGCCCATGATATCGGCAGCTTCAGCGTGGGTGAGTTCCTCGGCATAGACGAGCAGCACCGCATCGCGCTGTTTCTCCGGCAGGCGGCGCACCGCCTCCCAGAGTTGGCTATTGGTGGCTGCCTGCTCTTGGTCGGCAGCTTGCTCGACAGGAGAAATCTCAGCATAGGCATCGACATTCCTGCCGCGCCTCTTGCCTGCCCTTTGCCAGTCGCGCACGGCGTTGAGCGTGATGCGATAGACCCAGGACGAGAAGGCGCTGCGCCCATCGAACCCGGCAATGGCCTGGCCAAGTTTGACGCAGACCTCCTGGGCGATGTCTTCGGCATCATGCCGATTGCCGCACCAGCGCCAGGCGGTGCGAAAGATCGCGTCATACTGCCCCTCGACCAGCTCGGCAAAGGCATCTGGGTCGCCATTGCGGGCACGCGCCACCAGCGCTTGGACAAGCGTGGCAAAATCAGTGGGGGGTGCGGCGGTCAGTCCCATTATCTCAGCATGCACTCGCTGCCTCTCCGCGCTATTCTAGAGCGTAAGACGACGCAGCCGGAGAAATCCTTTGGGGCGTTGCAGAGATTCTTTCGATTTGCGAAGGCGCCAGCATGAGCGACGACAAACCGGGGCCCTTCGGCCTCAACCGCACCCGCATTTTCCTGCTCGGCATGGGCGCCTTGGTGCTTGTGATCACCATCTCGATGATGATGGGTGGCCTCGGCTCCTACAACGCGCTCAAGGAAGCAGCCAATGCCGCCAAGGAACCAACGGCAGAGCAGTTGAGCGGGAACTGACCTGGCGCTTTTGCCTTCTCCCGCTGCCGGGAGAAGATGGATCGTGCAAAGCAATGTCCTCAGCGGGACTGTTCTAAGCCACCAGGGCCTGGGGCACCGCCTCGGCAATGAACCCGCCGCCCAGCACTTCGCTGGTCGTGCCGTCGTCGGCGTAGAACACACAGGCCTGGCCCGGCGAAATGCCGTATTCGCCTGAGACCAGAGTGACATAAACCGCGCCGTCGCGCATCTGGATCACCGCTGGCTGCGGACCGCGCGTCGAGCGCACCTTGACCTCGACCGGCGCGCCATTGCCGGCGCTGGCTTCCGCCAGCGGCAGACCGCCCAGCCAGTTCACATCGCGCAACCGCACCGTATGGGTCCTCAGCGCTTCGCGCGGGCCAACGATGACGCGGCCGCTGCGATGGTCGAGCTTGACCACGTAAAGCGGCTCTCCGGCAGCAACGCCGAGCCCCTTGCGCTGGCCGATCGTGTAATTGACGATGCCATTGTGCTCGCCGAGGACGCGCCCATCCAGATGCACGATCTCGCCCTTGGCCATGGCTTCGGGATGTATCTTGGCGATGATATCGGCATATTTGCCCTGCGGCACGAAGCAGATGTCCTGGCTATCATGCTTTTCGGCAATCTCGAGCCCGAATTCCCGCGCCAATTCACGCACCGCCGCCTTGCTCATGCCACCCAAAGGAAAGCGCAGGAAATCCAGCTGCGCCTGGGTTGTGGCAAAGAGGAAATAGGACTGGTCGCGATCGCTGTCGACGGGCCGGAAGAGGTGGCGTCGTCCATCCTCGCCGAGCCGGGTCTGCACATAATGGCCGGTAGCCAACACGTCAGCCCCCAGATCCTGCGCCACCTGCATCAGATCGACAAACTTGACCGACTGGTTGCAGGCAATGCAGGGCACCGGTGTTTCACCCTGCTGATAGGCATTGGCGAAGGGCTCGATGACGGCGTTTTTGAAGCGCTCTTCATAGTCGAGCACGTAATGGGGAATCCCCAGCTTGGCGGCCACGCGACGGGCGTCATGGATATCTTGCCCGGCGCAGCATGCGCCCTTGCGGTGAATGGCTTCGCCATGATCGTAAAGCTGCAGCGTCACGCCGACGACGTCATAGCCCTCTCGAGCCAGCAAACCGGCAACAACCGACGAATCCACGCCTCCGGACATGGCGACGACGACGCGCGTGTCCTCCGGGCGCTTGGCAATATCAAGCGAGTTCAGCATCTTTCCTTCGTTCCGGTTGGGTTCAAGGGCCAGCGGAAACTGTGGGCGGCCTTTTACGCCGGACGGCGCCCTCTGTCCATTCACACCCGGCAGCTCTTGCCGGTCTATGGGCCTTTCCAACCTAGAGGCCCAAGCGTCGCTGCTATTCAGGCTCCATCTAACATATTGTTTTCGTTGATTTTCCCTGCAAAACACCGACTGGCAAGGCAATTGCATTGTCTCTTCCGGATACGACTTTGCGCGGGGATCGCACATGGCATCGGCAACAAATCTTCTGGGGGCAGCAATCGGTGCCATTGCCGACAAAGCCTTGGGCAAGACAACTGCCAAGGTCGAGCTCAATGGCAGCTCCTTCCGCTCGATACTGGAACGCTCGAGCCCGCCGCAGGACAACGCCGCCCACCGCACCGAGCGCAGTAGCCAGTCACAGATCGAGGTGACCATCGATCGGTCGACACCGCGCCGTGACCTGCACAGCGCCAAATCGGACGACGCTGCCCCTGTTACCAATGACACCGAAAAGGACACGGAAACCGCCGAGGCGCCCAAGGAGATGGTGGCGCTGGTCAATGCACTGTCGGCTATCAAGACAAGTCTCGACGCCGGCCAGCCCATCGATCCAGCACTCATCGACCAGGTAGAGACGGCGCTGCAGGACCTGGCCGCCATGCTCGGCATCGACCTCTCAGCGCAGCTGCAGCAGCAAGACCTGAGCGCAGCAGACGGACCGATGGCTGGCCTGGTGCAGATGATGAACCAGCTCGCCCAGCCCGATGCCACGCCCGAGATCGCCCAGCGCCTGGCGGGCCTGCAAGATAAACTTGGAGCACTGCTCACCCAACTGCAGAGCGAGGATGTCCCACCCGACCTTCTGGCCAAGGCCGGTTTCGACGCCACCAAGGCTATGGATCCGAACCTCGAAGCCGCCCTTCAGCGCCTAACCGCCACGACAGTCCCCGATGAGCCAAAACTGGCGACCCCGGAGCTGAAGCTGCCGGAAGTTGCACTCACTGGCAAGCCAGCTATAGACAAATCCTCGGAGGCGCCCGTTCAGGCCGAGACGACGACCGAGCCCAAGCCAAAGCTTGAAGCAAGTGCATCAGCAGCCGCTGCTTCGGATACGACAGACGGTGACAAACTCAATGAAGATCGTCCTTCTCACGCAGCACGACGCGACACGCATGCGACGCCGCCTCCGGCCATCGACGCATCCGGCAATGCGGCTCCGTCCCAGCCGGGCCAGCAGGAAACCATCCGCCTTGATGCCGCCGCCAACCCGCGCATCATCCAGACCGGCTACCAGACCAGCCAGCAGCAGCTCAATCTGCCGCAGATCGCCTTCGAAATGGCCCGCCAGGTCGGCGACGGCAATACGCGCTTCCAGATCCGCCTCGACCCACCCGAGCTTGGGCGCATCGACGTGCGGCTGGAAATCGACAAGGGCGGCCAGGTGCTTGCGCGGCTGACCGTCGAGAAATCCGAGACCCTCGACCTGATGCAGCGTGATCAGCGCGCCTTGCAACAGGCGCTGCAGCAGGCGGGTCTCGACAGCAGCAAGACCAATCTTGAATTTTCGCTGAAGCAGAACCCGTTTGCCGGTGGACAGCCAGGCGATGGGCGGCAGGATGGCGCCCACCATGGCGACGCTGACGGCGCAGTCCGCAGCGATGAGCCCGAAGAAGCCCTGCCCGCCGTCAATCTCTACCGTGGGGCCCTCCAGGCCAGCGGTCTCAACATCATAGCCTGAGGAGGCGTTCATGGCCGTCAGTGGCGTTTCCGGCAGCAATGGTGCATCGACCCTAGCAGGGTCGCGCTCGACCATTGCGCAGAACTTCGACACCTTTCTCAGCATTCTCACCACCCAACTGAAGAACCAGAACCCTCTGGATCCGTTGGATACCAACCAGTTTACCCAGCAACTGGTGCAGTTCACCGGCGTGGAGCAGCAGCTCAAGACCAACCAGTTCCTCGAGGCGCTGCTGCTCAACACGCAGAACGCCTCGCGCTCCGATACCGTATCCTATATCGGCAAGCAGGTTTCGGCCTCCGGCAAGACCTCCGAACTCAAGGGCGGCAGCGCCGGCTGGAACTACAATGCCTCGGCCCAGGTCGCCAATGCCTCGGTCACCATCAAAAATGCGGCAGGCAATGTGGTTTACACCCAGCAGGGCTCGCTCAATGCCGGACCCGGCTCTTTCGTCTGGGATGGCGTCGGCAGTGACGGCACGCAATATCCCGAAGGCCTTTACAGTCTGGAGATCGTCGGCACCAATCTCTCGGGCAACCCGGTCAAGGTATCCACTGCCTCCGTCGGCGTGGTCACGGCTGTCGACTTCTCCGGCAGCGAGCCGGTGCTTACGGTGGGCCGCTACAAGGTCGCGCTCAAGGATGTCACCGATGTCAGCCTGGTGGCAGCTACCACCACGCCCGCCACCAACGATACGGACGATTGAAGCGAACTTTCGCCCCCGTCCGTCGACCCTCAGCAAGCGCCCAATCTCTCCCCAGCCGGACCCCAACCAAGTCCGGCTGGCTTTGTTTCAATTGCTTGAAACAGAATAGCTTTCTTAACCTGTTGTAAGTTTCCCCTTAGGGGTATTTTAAGGCCGCTGCCCTACTCTTGCCTACATATGGTCAGGTTGAGTAGAGAGTAAAATGACCGTACAGATGCGTCCACGCGTAAAGTACGTTATTGGGCCGGATGGCAGTCCGCTGACGATCGCCGACCTGCCTCCCGCCAATACCCGCCGTTGGGTCATTCGGCGTAAAGCCGAAGTTGTTGCTGCAGTGCGCGGCGGCCTGCTCAGCCTTGAAGAAGCCTGCGAACGCTACACTTTGAGCGTTGACGAGTTTCTGAATTGGCAGGCAGCGATCGACAAGCACGGTCTGGCTGGTTTGAGAACCACCTGGATTCAGCACTACCGCGAAGGCTGATCGGACTTCCGATCACCAAGCGCCACGGCGGCTCATGCCACGAACTAAAGCCCGTCGGGTCCGCCCGGCGGGCTTGAACGCGTCGAAATGGGGGCAGGGCGTCCCCGGTCGCACCCATCTCGCTCCAGCGGAATGCTGCGCATCCCCCGACAATAATTCCAGGCTGCCAGCATAATCAGCTTTGCCGCCAGGCAGAAGCGGCATCAGCGAGAACGCGAAATCGCCGATTCAGACGCCAGCCGGCGTCTACAGCGATGTGCGCGTCAAAATCTCCATTCGAACCGCCCGGTTTCCCAAAATCCGTTAACGCCAAAGGACAAAGTCTTCCGCCATCAGCCTTGGGATTAAGCGTCAGGCGGTCGGCAACCTGGGGTGCTTTACGGGCAGGAACAATTCTCGCGCTCATGGGCGCTACCCAGTTCCCCTGGTGCTTGAACGGCATTGCGGACGTCGACTGCGGTCACCTGGCCCCTTACAGGCCGTATTTCATTCACCAAATCTGCACCTTAACCCGGCATTTTCTGCCCAATTTCGCAAGCTGCAACAGCTGGTTAATAACTTATTTACCATCCGGTAGGTAATTTTTGCCCAGCGGTCGACGGGAGCTCCGATGGTCGCGCTGGAAGGCATCGAGTGGCGGCGTGGAAAGTCTAACCAACCTTATTAACCGGATCGGACTGCCGCGAATGGCCGCAATGGCCATGGTGGCGGTGCTGATGCTCGGCTTTTTCGCCTTCCTGATTTTGCGGGCCCAGACCCCCAATCTCGCACCGCTCTATTCCGGCCTCAGCCTCGAAGATTCGTCCTCGATCATCAGCGAGCTCCAGACCTCCAACGTTGCCTATGAACTGCGCGGCGAAGGCGACACCATCCTTGTACCACGCGACCAGATCACCACCCTGCGCATGCAGCTGGCCGGCAAGGGCCTGCCGACGCGTGGCCAGGTCGGTTATGAAATCTTCGACCAGCAGTCGACACTGGGCGCCACCAGCTTCGTGCAAAACATCAACAATGTCCGCGCGCTCGAAGGCGAATTGGCCCGCACCATCTCCTCGCTGAACCGCATCAAGAGCGCGCGTGTGCATCTGGTGCTGCCCGAACGCGAATTGTTTCGCCGCGAGCGCAAGGACCCGTCGGCCTCCATCGTTCTGGGCGTGCGTGGCGAATTGAGCGCCGGCGAAATTCGCGCCATCCAGCATATGGTTGCCTCCGCCATCGAGGGCCTGTCCCCCGGCCGCGTGTCCATCGTCGACGATCAGGGCAATCTGCTGGCTTCTGGGACAGAACAGGACGAGGCCGGTTTGATCTCCGGCCAGGCCGCCGAGCGGACACTGGGCTTCGAGAACCGTCTGCGCACCCGCGTCGAGGACATGCTGGCCAATGTGGTGGGCATGGGTCGGGCGCGCGTCGAGGTAACCGCCGAGCTCGATTTCAATCGGTCCACCACCACGCAGGAAACCTTCGATCCCGAAGGCCAGGTGGTCCGCTCGACCCAGACCCGCGAACAGCAGAACGTGGCCGGTGCCAATAACGGCCAGGTCACCGTTGCCAACGAACTGCCCGGTGCCAGCCCAGCGGCCGCAAATGGTGGCGCGACCGAACAGGGCAGCTCCACCGAAGAAATCGTCAATTTCGAGATTTCCAAGACCACCCAGACCGCCGTCACCGAAGCCGGCTCCATCAAGCGACTGTCCGTTGCCGTGGTGGTCGATGGCGCCTATGCCGACGACGGCCAGGGCAATCTTGTCTATACCCCGCGCAGCGCCGACGAGATCACCCAGATCCAGACCCTGGTGCGCTCCGCCGTCGGCTATTCCGTGGAGCGCGGCGACAGCGTCGAAGTGGTCAATATGCAGTTTGCAGAGCGCCCGAGCCTGGGCAGCGATGGCACCAATGCCGATGCAGGCCTGTTCGACTTCACCCGTGATGACATCATGAACGGCGCCGAAATGGCCGTGACCCTGCTGATCGCGCTGGCTCTGGTCTTCTTCGTCATGCGTCCGCTGCTCAAGAAAGTCATCACCCCCGAGCAGCCGCCGCTGGCCTTGCCGCAGGCCGCTGATCTCGCTCATAACGGCGTTCTGACCGCCGACGGCCAAGTGGTCGGCAAGGATCTCGCGGCCATCGAAGAGCCGCCGGAGCCGGGCGACAAGACTCCTGATTGGGTCGCCAATGCCAAGTCGATGGGCGAAACCCAATTGCAGACGCTCAAAACCGTTGGTTCGCTCGTGGAAGAGAACCCACAGCAGGCCGCCCTCATCGTCCGTGACTGGTTGGGGAGCGCTGCGTAACAGCCATGGCCATGATTTCCCAATCCAACAATGGCGGTGGCAAGCTACAGGTCGGCGGCAGCGCCGAGGAGCGTGTGCTGCGTGGCGACGAGAAGGCCGCCGTGCTGCTGCTCGCCCTTGGCCCGGATTATGGCCGGCCCATCTTCCAGGAACTGGACGAGATCGAAATCCGCCAGCTTTCCCGCGCCATGTCGCGCCTGGGTCCCATCACCCAGAAAATGCTCGACGACCTGATGGTCGAGTTCGTGACCACCATTTCATCCAACGGCTCGCTGGCCGGCAATACCGACTCCACCGAACGGCTGCTGCTGAGCTTCCTGCCGCAGGATCGCGTCAACGCCATCATGGAAGAAATCCGCGGCCCCGCCGGCCGTAACATGTGGGAAAAGCTCGCCAATGTGCAGGCCGACGTGCTGGCGGCCTATCTCAAGAACGAATACCCGCAAACCATCGCCGTGGTGCTCTCCAAGATCGATACCGCCCACGCCTCCCAGGTGCTCGCCGCCCTGCCCGAGGAGCTGGCAATGGACGTGGTGCAGCGCATGCTGGGCCTCGACCCGGTACAGAAGGAAATTCTCGAAAAGATCGAGATGACCTTGCGCACCGAGTTCATGTCGACGCTCAACCACGCCAAGCGGCGCGACAGCCACGAACAGATGGCCGAAATCTTCAACTCCTTCGATCGCCAGACCGAAGCGCGCTTCATCACCAATCTCGAGGAGATGAACCGAGAGGATGCCGAGCGCATCAAGGCGCTGATGTTCACCTTCGAAGATCTGGGCCGACTCGATGCCTCCGCCATCCAGACCCTGCTGTCGCGCCTCGACAAGCGCGACCTGGCTCTTGGCCTCAAGGGCGCCAGCGACGGGGTCAAGGAATTCTTCTTCAACAACATGTCGGGCCGCGCCGCCAAGATGCTGCAGGACGAAATGGGCGATATGGGCCCGGTCCGTCTCAAAGACGTCGACGAGGCCCAAACGCGCATGGTCGCAACTGCCAAGGACCTGGCCGCCAAGGGTGAGATCATCATCCTCAAGACCAAGTCCGACGACCAGATGGTGGCCTAGCCATGGTCAGCCTCGCCCGCTTCACCTTCGATCTCGACCTTGAACCCCGTGCCACCCGCGTGCTGCGCGCAGAACCGTCCCATCAGGCCTCCGAGCCGGCGCCGCCCCCATTGCCGGCCGGCATTCCTGAAGATGTCGTGGCCCAACTGGTGCAGGCTGCGCGCGAAGAAGCCTACGCGGAAGGCCTGGCAGCAGGCGGCCAGCAGGCCGAAGCTCTGGCTGCCCAGACCATCGCCGCAGCGGCCGGCACCATCGCGACCAAGACCGCGCAGATGAGCGCAGCGCTCGACCACGCCATTGCCGCCAACAAGCTCGAGGCCATCGAACTGGCAGCCAGTGTCGGTCGCAAGCTGGCCCTGCATCTGGTCGCCCGCCACCCCCTGACCGAATTGCAGGCGCTGATCGCCGAGTGCCTCGAAAGCCTTGATGGCGTGCCGCACCTGGTGATCCGCTGCCATCCTGATCTGGCCGACATGGTGCGCGAAGCCGCCACCGCGCAGATGACCACCTCCGGTTTTGCCGGGCGCCTGGTGGTCATGGGCGACCCCGAAATCCGCCTGGGCGATGGGCGCCTGGAATGGGTCGATGGCGGCCTCGTGCGCGACATTGCCGCCACCTCTGCCCAGATCGATCGACACATAGCCGCCTATCTCGCCGCACACGGCCAGACCGACAAAGCCATGGAGCATGGTGCATGAGCGAACCCGAACCCGATATCAGCGCAGACGCCTTTAGCCTCGATGAGATGGCTGCACCCGAGGCGCGCGAAAAAGAAATGGACCTCCATATCGAGCGGACCGCTGCCGACCTCGAAGCCGTGTTCGATGTTCCGGTGCGCGTCTCGGTCGTGCTGGGCCGTACCAAGATGCCGGTCTCCAACCTGCTCCGGCTCGATACCGGCACGGTGATCGAACTCGACCGTCAGGTCGGCGAAGCCGTCGAAATCTTCATCAATGATCGCCTGGTGGCCAGGGGTGAAATCGTGCTGGTCGAAGACCGGCTCGGCGTCACCATGACCGAAATCATCAAGCCTCAATAAGGGAACGGCCAAATGCGTCTCCTCATCATCGGAGCTCTCGAAGGCCAGTTGAGCACGGCCACCAAGATGGCCATGGATGGCGGGGCCAAGGTGGCGCATGCGCCCTCCATCGACATCGCCATGGCTTCGCTGCGCGCCGGTCGCGGCGCCGACCTGTTGCTGGTCGACGTGATGATGGATATTGCCGGGCTGATCGCGGCGCTCGAAGCCGAGCGCATCGCCCTGCCGGTCGTTGCCTGCGGGGTCGAGACCAACGCTGCCGCTGCCGTCAACGCCATTCGCGCCGGGGCCAAGGAATATATCCCCCTGCCCCCCGATGCGGCGCTTATCGCTGCCGTCATCGCCGCCGTGGCGCGCGAAACCTCGGACTTCCTCTATCGCGATCCGGCCATGGATCGCATCGTGCGCATGGCCGATCAGGTCGCCGGCTCCGATGCCTCGATCCTGATCACCGGCGAGAGCGGCACCGGCAAGGAAGTCATTGCCAAATATGTGCACGGCCGTTCGCGTCGCGCTGGCAAGCCCTTCATCTCGGTCAACTGTGCCGCCATTCCCGAGGCCCTGCTCGAGTCCGAATTGTTCGGGCACGAAAAAGGCTCCTTCACCGGGGCCGTTGCCCGCCGCATCGGCAAGTTCGAGGAAGCCTCGGGTGGTACGCTGCTGCTCGACGAAATCTCGGAAATGGACGTGCGCCTGCAGGCCAAGCTCCTGCGCGCCATTCAGGAACGGGTCATCGACCGCGTTGGCGGTACCAAGCCGGTGCCTGTCGATATCCGCATCCTCGCCACCTCCAACCGCAATCTCAACGAAGCCGTCCGCGAAGGCAGCTTCCGCGAGGACCTGATGTTCCGCCTCAACGTCGTCAACCTCAAGCTGCCGCCGCTGCGCGACCGCCCGGGCGACATTCTGGCCCTGTCCGAACATTTCGTCGCCAAATATGCCAAGGCCAACGGCCTGCCGCCACGCCAGCTTTCCGTGGAGGCGCGCGAGGCGCTGGTCAAGGCGCCCTGGCCGGGCAATGTGCGCGAGCTGGAAAATACCCTGCATCGCGCCGTTCTGCTCTCCTCCGGCGAAGTCGTCGGACCCGACGCCATCGTGCTGCCCGATGGCATGGGCCTCGCCGAAGCTGCCCGCGCCAGCTCGCCCGCCCAGATGGCCGCCCAGACCGCCGAGGCCATGAGCCGCGCCCTGGTTGGCCGCACCGTCGCCGATGTGGAACGCGGCTTGATCCTCGATACGCTCGACCACACATTCGGCAACCGCACCCACGCAGCCAATATTCTGGGTATCTCGATCCGCACCCTGCGCAACAAGCTCAACCAATATGCCGACGAGGGCGTCTTCGTGCCCGAACCGGGCGAGAAGCGCGGGGCCGCGTGATGGAACAGCAGCACGCTTCTGCCTCTCCCTTTGGGCGAGCGGCTCGGTGGACTAATCAATGACCGATATCCCATCCACACCCGGGTCGCGCTTTAGCCTTCCGTCGATCCAGCAGGTCCTGACCACCCTGCGGTCGGGCGATATCGCGCTGGCCGCCGGCGTGATGGGGCTCATCGTCATCCTCATCGTGCCCATGCCGCCGCTTTTGGTGGACATGCTGCTGGCCATTTCCATCGTCTTCTCGGTCATGATCCTCATGACCTCGCTCTTCATTCAGAAGCCGCTTGAGTTCTCGTCCTTCCCCACGGTGCTGCTGATCGCCACCATGCTGCGGCTGGGCCTTTCCATCGCCACGACACGCCTCATTCTTTCCGACGGTCACACCGGCACCGCCGCCGCCGGCCACGTTGTCGAGGCCTTCGGCAATTTCGTGACCCGCGGCAATTTCATCATCGGTACGGTGATTTTCATCATCCTCGTGATCGTGAACTTCATCGTCATCACCAAGGGTTCCGGCCGTATCGCCGAAGTGGCTGCCCGCTTCAGCCTCGACGCCATGCCGGGCAAGCAGATGGCCATTGACGCCGACCTTTCGGCAGGCCTGATCGACGAAGACACTGCCAAGAAGCGCCGCGCCGAACTCGAGGGCGAAAGCGCCTTCTTCGGTAATATGGACGGTGCCTCCAAATTTGTGCGCGGCGACGCCATTGCCGGCCTGATCATCACCTTCATCAACATCGCTGCCGGCATGCTGATCGGGGTGATGCAGGAGGGTCTGTCCTTCCAGGAAGCGGGCAATATCTACACCCTGCTGACCATCGGCGACGGCCTCACCAGTCAGATCCCGGCACTGATCGTGTCGACCGCTGCTGGTATCCTGGTGTCGAAATCTGGTGTGACAGGCGCGGCCGACAAGGCGCTTTCCAACCAGTTCTCCGGCTATCCGCGCGCCCTGGGCATGTCGTCAGCAGTCATGGCGCTGCTGGCCCTTCTGCCCGGCATGCCGATCGTGCCCTTCCTCGCCCTTGCCAGCGGCGTCGGTTATGCCGCCCTGCGCGCCACCCGATCCAAGGCCGCCCGCGAGGTCGAGGAAAAGGCCAAGGCTGCCTTGAAGGCCGCTGCACCCGGCCCCGGAGGCCAGCCGGCCGGCCTGCCCGGGGGGCCGCCACCCGAGGCACCGATCTCGGATACGCTCAAGATCGATGATCTCAAGCTCGAACTGGGCTATGGCCTGCTCAGCCTGGTCAAGGAAGACGAGACTGGCACCGATCGCCTGACCGAACAGATCAAGGCGCTGCGCCGCCAGCTGGCGCTGGAACTCGGCTTCGTTATGCCGCCGGTGCGCATTCTCGACAACATGCAGCTCGAGCCCAACGACTACAAGATCCGCATCAAGGAAGTGGAAGCCGGCGCCGGCCAGATCTTTGCCAATCAGCTCATGGTCATGGACCCCTATGGCAACCAGATCGATCTGCCGGGCACCCACACTACCGAGCCAACCTTCGGCCTGCCCGCGACCTGGATCGAGCCGGCCCTGCGCGACGAGGCCGAATTGCGAGGCCTCTCCATCATCGACCCTTCGACAGTGATCTCGACCCATCTGACCGAAGTGCTCAAGGCCAATGTCTCCGAGCTGTTGAGTTATGCCAATGTGCAGTCCCTGTTGTCGGGCCTGCCCAAGGACCAGCAGAAGCTGGTCGAGGACCTGATCCCCAGCCAGATTTCCGTCTCCGGCATCCAGCGCGTGCTCCAGGCGCTGCTTGGTGAACGCATCTCGATCCGCGATCTCTCGACCATTCTCGAGGCCATCGCCGAAATCGCCGCACCCGGTCGTTCGCTCCAGGCCGTGACTGAACATGTTCGCGCGCGCCTGGCGCGCCAGCTCTGCGCCGCGCATCTGGGTCCGGACGGCAACCTGCCGCTGCTGACGCTGTCGCCGCAATGGGAACGCGATTTTGCCGAGGCCATGGTAGGCGAAGGCGACAACCAGCACCTGGCCATGGCCCCCAGCCGTCTGCAGCAATTCATCGGCGCCATTCAGGGCGCTTATGAACGCGCTGCCCAGCAGGGCGAGCTGCCCGTGCTGATCACCTCGCCCTCCATTCGCCCACATGTCCGCGCCATCATCGAGCGTTTCCGCCCCCACACGGTGGTGATGAGCCAGAACGAGGTGCATCCACGCGTGCGCCTCAAGACCGTAGGCAGCGTCTAAAGTCCGCCCAGCAACACCTGCCCTGAGGGAACCACCGATGAGCCATGACAAGATCGCCCTGGTGACGGGCGCCACCTCGGGCATCGGTCGGGCGACTGCCCTCGGCCTTGCAGATGCGGGTTATCGGGTCGCCATTCTCGGCCGCCGGCAGAAGGAGCTCGAAGCGGTAGCGGCCCAGCACGAGCGGATCGTGTTCCAGGCTCCGTGCGACGTCACCGACGCCAACGCGGTGAAGAACTATTTCGAAGCCATGCTCGCCGCCCTGGGCCGGATCGATGTCCTTTTCAACAATGCCGGTCGCTCCGCCCCGGGTGCCAATTTCGGCGATGTTGATGTCGAGGACTGGAACGCGGTGGTCAATGTCAACCTCAACGGCGCCTTCTACGTTGCCCATGCCGCCTTCCGCGCCATGCGCGACCAGGCCCCGCAAGGCGGACGCATCATCAACAATGGGTCGATCTCGGCACATGTGCCCAGGCCCCATTCTGCGGCCTATGCAGCCACCAAGCACGCCATTACCGGCCTGACCCGCGCTATCTCGCTCGATGGCCGCCCCTATTCGATCGCTTGCGGCCAACTCGATATCGGCAATGTAGCCACAGACATGACCGCCGCCATGACTCAGGGTGTGTTGCAGGCCGATGGCCGCCTTGCCCCTGAGCCCACTTTCGCGCTGCGACATGCGGTCAAGGCAGTGGTCACCATGGCCGATCTGCCGCTCGATACCAACATCCAGTTCATGACCATCATGGCCACCGACATGCCCTATATCGGTCGTGGCTAACGGGTGAACTGTCTCACCTGCGACAAAAAGATGATAGTTACTATCATAATTATCTAGTCCCTCACTGCAGACGATGCTAAGCGAGATAAAGGCCGGCCTCGGGCTGGCTGATCTCCACGTTTGGGATGAGAGAGAAGATGACACCTCTTGCGCATAATCGCCGCAGCGTAATGCTCGCCGGCCTGGCTTTCGTGCTGCTGGGCTCCAGCGCCATGGCTGCTGATGGCTGGCCGCGCAGCTTCACCAATGCCGACGGCACCACCACCGAGATCGCCGCCCAACCGCAGCGCATTCTCTCCACCTCGGTGACCATTACCGGAACGCTCCTTGCCATCGATGCTCCCGTCGTCGCCAGTGGTTCGGCCGGCAATGGCAAGTTCTTCGCCCAGTGGGCGCCGGTTGCCGAAGAGCGCGGCGTCACCAATGCATGGCCGGCCGGCAGCGTCGATATCGAGGCGGTCTATGCCGCTCAGCCTGACCTCATCGTGGTCTCGGTGACCGGCGCCGACTCCGCGCTTGACCAGCTGGCAGAATTTCAGGCCATCGCCCCCACCATCGTGCTGAACTATGGCAGCCAGACCTGGCAGGAACTGGCCGGTCATCTGGGCGATGCGACAGGACTGGAAGAAGCCGCTGCAGCCAAGGTGGCGGGATTTGACGCCTATGTGGCCGATGCTGCTGCCAAGATCACGGTTCCCGAAGGCACCGCCGATATCATCAGCTTCAACGGCGCCGGTCAGGATAATCCAATCGCCCGCGCCGGCGGGGTGCATGCCGCCCTCCTGCAGTCGCTCGGCTTTACGGTTGAAGATCCCAATCCCGAATGGCACAGCCAGCCCAACCAGCGCGCCGACTTCGTCTGGGCGCCATATGAAAAGCTCGTGGACCTGACCTCGGCCACCACCTTCATCCTGTCGCGCGACAATGAAGGCGCCAAGGCCTTCCTCGAAGATCCGGTGCTGGCCAATCTTCCCTCGGTCAAGGCCGGTCAGGTCTATGGCCTGGGTGCCAATTCCTTCCGCATCGACTTCTACAGTGCCACCGAAATCGTCGACGGCATTGTCGAGAATTTTTCAAAGTAAGCCGAAAGACGGGCCGTCGGCAGCATGCCGACGGCTCATTCCCCCATGCCTGAACCGCGTTCCGCCGTGCTCCCGCACGCCCCAAAAGCCTTGCTCCTCCGGCGTCTCACCGGACTGGCCGTGCTCGCTTTGATCTTGATAGTGCTGGTGCCGCTCAGCCTCGTAGTCGGGTCGCAATCCATCGCGCCCGAAACCGTCTGGAGCGCCATAACGGCCTTCGACGCGACCGATAGCGCTCATCTCCTGGTCACCCATCTGCGCATTCCCCGAACGCTTCTGGCCATCATAATCGGATCGGGGCTGGGGGTGGCCGGCGCGGTGATGCAGGCCATGACCCGCAACCCCCTCGCCGATCCGGGAATTTTCGGTGTCAATGCCGGGGCGGCCGCGGCCGTCGCGGGAGCCATTGCCCTGTTCGGCGCCATCAATGTCACCGCCTATATGGCTTTCGGGCTCGTGGGGGCCTCTCTGGCCGGCGTGGCCATCTATGTGCTGGGCGATCTGGGGCGCAATGCCAGCCCGGTGCGGGTGGTGCTGGCCGGCGCCGCCATTTCGATCGTGCTGCTGTCGCTGACCCAGATCATTCTCATCAACAGCGAGGAACAGGTTTTCGACCAGTTCCGCCATTGGACCGTGGGCTCGCTGCAGGGCCGTGGCGCGGCCGTGCTCGGGCCGGTATCGATGCTGACCGCGATTGGGCTTGCTCTGGCGTTGGCCCTTGCCCGCCCGCTCAATGCCGCCGCGCTCGGCCAGGACCTGTCCCGCTCAATGGGTGTCGATCCCAAGCGCATCTGGAGCCTCGCCGCCCTTGTCGTCATCATCCTTTCAGGCGCGGCTACTGCCGCCGCCGGGCCAATCGCCTTTATCGGCCTCACAGCGCCGCACCTGGCGCGCTTCATCACCGGCCCCAGCCATCGTTGGCTGTTGCCCTATGTGATGCTGGTTTCAGCAGTGCTCATGCTGAGCGCCGACATTGTAGGGCGTATCATCGCGCCCCCCGGTGAAATCGGCGTTGGCATCATGGTGGCCCTGCTGGGTGGACCATTCTTCGTCGTCATGGTGCGCCGCAAGCGGATTGCCCAGCTATGAGATTGTCCCGCCGCACCAACGTCGACGGTCGCCCAGCCATCGCGATAGCGGCCGGGTCGCTGTCCCTCTCCATAGAAACTCGCCCGACCCTGATAACACTCGCGCTGCTGTTGCTGGCCGCGGCGCTGGCCGTTGTTGCCATGACCATCGGCCGCATTCCGCTGGCGACAGGCGATGTGCTCGCCATCATCTTTGGCCAGGGCCCTGGTGGCAGTGCCGAGCAGGTGGTGCTCAATGTGCGCCTGCCGCGCATGCTGACCGGGCTTTTCGTTGGCGCTGCCCTTGGCGCGTCGGGCGCGGTATTCCAGTCCATCTCACGCAATGCGCTCGGGTCGCCCGATATCATCGGCTTCACCACCGGCAGTGCCACCGGCGCCCTGGCGCAGATCGTGGTTTTCGGTGGCAGCGGGCTGCTGGTGGCGGCATCGGCCATGGGTGGTGGCGTGATCACGGCGCTTGTCGTCTATACCCTTTCTGTCAAGGGCGGCAGCACCAGCAGCTATCGCCTGGTGCTAATCGGCATTGGCGTCGGCGCGGTGCTGACCGCACTCAACGGACTGATGCTGGTAAAGGGCAACCTCGATGACGCCATCGCCGCCAACCTGTGGATGGCGGGCTCCCTCAACGCCCGCACCTGGATTCACGCCTGGCCGGTCACGATCGGCACGCTGACCATCCTACCGATACTGGCGTTGCTCGCGCGGCCCTTGGCGCTGATGGAGATGGGCGACGACGTGGCGCGGCAACTGGGCGTCAATGTCGAGTTGGTGCGCGTTTCAGCGATGATCCTGGCCGTATTGCTCGCCAGTCTCGCCACCGGTTCGGCCGGCCCCGTGGCATTTGTGGCGCTCGCTGCCCCGCAACTGGTGCGCCGCCTTGTAGGCCACGGGCAGCTTGCCATCATCGGCTCCGCGGCAATGGGCGCACTGCTGCTGGTCCTGGCCGATCTCGTCTCTCAACTCGCGCCCCTTGGCATCGTCGTGCCCATCGGGCGCATGACCGGCCTGGTGGGCGGGCTCTATCTCGTCTGGCTGCTGACCCGTACCAAAAGTCTTTAGAGGGCGCGATGTCCCGCAAGCTTCATATCGGCCTCTCCCTGTCCCCCACCTGGCTGCGCGGCTCCGCCTGGCGCGACACGGATAGCGGCGTCGAGCACCTGCTGTCGCCACGCTTTGCCATCGAACTGGCCCAGCACGCCGAGCGGGCCAAACTGGACTTCCTGTTCAAGCCGGACTCGTTGTTCATCGAACCGAAGGGGCTTGAGCATGCCCCGGGAATGACCAGTCTCGATCCCATCGTGCAACTGGCCGGACTTGCCCAGTCCACCAGTCATATCGGGCTCGTCGCAACCGCCTCCACCACCTTCGTTCCGCCCTTTATCGTCGCGCGCCAGTTGCAGTCCCTGCATTGGCTGAGCGATGGACGGGCCGGCTGGAATATCGTCACTGCGCTGGATGGCGAGCGCAATTTCGGCATCCCCGCCATGCCCAGCACCGAGTGGCGCTATGAACGCGCGGCCGAATTTGTCGAGGTCGTGCAAAAGCTCTGGCGGAGCTATCCAGCCGACGCGATCAAAAGGGAGCGTGAGGCAGGCCAATTTGCCGACAGCCAGAGTGTCAGCGCGATCGACCATCACGGCAAACACTTTGCCGTCGAGGGCCCCCTCACCCTTCCAATGCATTCCGCAGGTCCACCGCCACTGTTCCAGGCCGGCGCTTCACCGACAGGCCGCGACTTTGCTGCCTCCCTCGCCACCGGCATTTTCGCCTCGACGCCCGACAAGGCCGCCGCCATTGCCCTGCGCCAGGACTTGCGCGAACGTGCCCAGCGTTTCGGCCGCCTGCCATCGCATATCAAGCTCATGCCCGGCCTTGGCCTGCTGCTGTCCAAAAACCGCAGTGAGGCCCAAGATCGGTTCCGCGAGCGCCAACGCGGCCTCGATCTGGAACCGCGCTATCGCTTCATCGAAAACAGCCTCGGCGTCGATATCAGAACCCTGCCGCTGAATGCCCCAATCCCCGAGCGCCTCGTGACCGGCATCAACCCCAATGCCCGAAGCCGCACCCATGCCGCGCTATTGCTGAGGCTGGTGCAGACGGAAAACCCAACCATTGCACAACTACTGGCGCGTCCAGAGGCCAGCGGCTCCGGCCACTGGCAGGTGGTCGGCACCCCGCTCGATGCTGCCGACGCCATTTGCGACTGGTTTGCCGCCGGCGCACTGGATGGCATCATCGCCCTGCCTGCCTCCCTACCCTCGCTGCGGCTGTTTCTCGACGAGACGGTTCCCGTGCTGGTCGAGCGCGACATCTTCCGCAAGGACTATACCGGCACCACGCTCGCCCAGCATCTGGGCCTCAGATGAGACAGTCTGCTCAGCTCCTTGCAATGGCCTCTGCGAGCGACAGCGCGAATGTGTCGCCGTGATTGGCACCGGGAAAAATCTGTGTGTGCACGCGCAAACCCTGCCGCCCCTCGAGGCGCGTCGCCAGGCGCTCAAGGCGTTCTGGCGTTGTCTGCACCTCGCCATTGCGGCTGACTTCACTATCGCCCATGCTGAGATCAAGCGCTCGCACGCCTCCCGCCAGAGGTTCATTATCCACCAAATGGTGCTCCAACGCATAATCGCCCCACCAGAGCGAAGGGCTCGCGGCGTGCAGCAACGACACACCATGTCCACTCCGGGTGAGCATCCAAAGGGCAAAGAGCCCCCCATAGGAATGGCCCCATAGGGCACGAGACGGCGTCACAAGGCCGAACCGCGCTTCGGCCTGCGGCATCAGGTCCTGCGTGAGAAAAGCCAGGAAATCCGCGGCGCCACCATAGGGCCGTTCCAGTGCCCGCCGCACCCCGCCATCCCAGTCCAGCGGCGGTGGCGGCGTATAATCGCGCGACCGATGCTCAAGATGAAATCGGCTTGCTCCGGCATAGCCGATCAGCACCAGAGCCAGCCCCGGACGCGCGGCCAGCCAGTCTGGCTTCAACATGGAGAGTGCCGCATTGCCATCGAGCGCGTAAAGCACGCGCTCCGGCGCGCTGGTCACCGGGTGCACAAGCACCATCTCCCGCTCTCCCAGGCCGATGCGCTCCTGCGAAAGTTCGGCAGAAAAATTCTCCTGCCCGTCCTGCATCAGTTCGTCCTCTCTTGCCGTCTCGATTGCCTTGGCGTCCTGACATAAGCTCATGCGCCAGGCGATGGAACGCATCGGGCCCGGCCGGCATTGTCGCTGCATTCTCGGGGCCCCCATCATGAAGCTCTTCTCCTGCGACCATTGCGGCAACACTGTCTACTTCGAAAACGCGGTGTGCGAGCGCTGCGGCCATGCCCTCGGCTATCTGCCGCAAGAAAATGCGCTGGTGTCGCTGGAGGCGGATAATGGCGCCTTCACCACTCCGGCGCTGCCGGGCAAGCGCTTCATCTATTGCGCCAATGCCGCGCATGCGGCCTGCAACTGGCTGGTCGAGGAACAACCGGGCGGCGATGTCTTCTGCGCCGCCTGCCGGCATAACGAGACCATCCCCCCGATCGACGACCCGATCAATCTTGCCCGCTGGCAAACCATCGAGCGGGCCAAAAAGCGCCTGTTCTATTCCCTGCTTCGCCTCGCGCTCCCCCTGGCAACACGGGCGGAAGATCCCGAGCATGGCCTGGCTTTCCGTTTCCTCGCCGATGGACTGGCCCCCGAGCCGGTAATGACCGGCCATGAGAACGGCATCATTACCATTTCACTGGCGGAAGCCGACGATGCCGAGCGCGAAAGTCGCCGAACCGCCATGGGTGAACCCTACCGCACCCTGCTGGGCCATTTCCGTCACGAAATAGCGCATCACTATTGGGATTTTCTGGTCGCCGGGCAGCCGGCGGAAGCGGGTTTCCGCGCGCTTTTCGGCGACGAAACCCAGGATTATGGCCAGGCTCTGACCACCTACTACGCCAATGGCGCGCCGCAAGGCTGGTACCAGACTCACATCAGCGCCTATGCCACTGCCCATCCATGGGAAGATTTCGCCGAAACCTTCGCGCACTATCTGCATATCGTGGATACCGTGGAGATGGCGACGGCCTTCGGCGTTCGCGCCAGGCCGCGCACCCAGGACCCCAATCTCGTCGTCCCGCCCGTCAGCTTCGACCCCTATATGGCTCCCGACATGGCGGCTATTATCGACAACTGGATTCCGCTGGCCCTGCTGCTCAACAATCTCAACCGTGCCGTCGGTCAGCCCGATGCCTATCCCTTCATCCTGACGCCTGTCGTCATCGACAAGCTCAGCTTCATCAATGACCTCGTGCATCAGGCACCGGTCCTCAGCCAATTGGCCGCCCTGGACCAGGACACCATTCCGGCGGCTTGAGGCGACGCCGCGGGGGCGCTAGAACGAAGCCATGAACGCGCTCACCATCCTGCCAGTCCCTGCTTTTTCTACCCTCTGCAACGCGGCCTTCACGCTGCGGCGCGAGGTCTTCGTCTGGGAGCAGAAGGTTCCCGAGGAAGAGGAACACGATGGGGACGATCTCACCGCCACCCATTTCGTCGCCATTGCCCAAGGCGAAGTTGTGGGCACGCTGCGCCTGATCAAACGCCCCGAGCATACCAAGATCGGGCGCGTCGCAGTGCGCGGCAGTTTTCGCGGACAGGGCATTGCGCGCTCTATGATCGAGGCGGCGATGCTCCAGGCCCGCGCTGCTGGTGAACAGCGCTTCTACCTCACCGCCCAGTCGGACAAGCTTGGCTTTTACGAAAAGCTTGGTTTCGTGGCGTTCGGACCCGAATTCATGGACGGCGGCATGCCACACCGGGCCATGCGCGACTATGACAAGGACAGTGCGGTTCTGATCGATTAAGGTTTTGTTGACGCATTAACCCGAGCTGCACTGGTCTGCCTCACCCAATCCACTAATCTGTGGCCCATCGGTCGTGCTGCGTCTCATGCCGCAGCGCGCCGCCAATCGGTAACGCGGGCGAGAGCCAGGGCGGGCCCAAGAACATAACCCCTTATGGGGAGGCGAAAAGGCCGGCGCTGCACCGCAGTCGCCGGCCTTTCAATTGGTTCCGGAAGATTGCGGCAATTAACTGCGGAACGGCTCGCGGAGTCGATGCGTTGAGCAGGCATGAAGGGTCGCACGGTACGTCACCGGAAAGTTTTGCACCGTGCGACCCTGTTCACCGCAACGATGAACCCGAGGACCTTACTATGATCCGCACTCTGCTGACCACTACTGCTGTTGCCGTTCTGATGAGCACCGGCGCCTTCGCCCAGACCACCACGACCCCCGCTCCGGCCACCGAAGCCCCGGCCATGGAAGCTCCCGTGACCGGCACCAATGTGGATAGCGGCGCTGTGCAGACCACCGATGTGCATCAGCCATGGGACATGTCTGCCGGCTATGTCGCCGCTGACACCGACAATCTCGGCTCGCGCCTGATTGGCCAGCCGGTCTATTCCGGCACCGGCGATGACGCCGAAGAGATCGGCAATATCAGCGATATCGTTTTCTCTGCCGACGGTGAAATTACCGCTGTCGTGATCGGCGTCGGCGGCTTCCTGGGCATTGGCGAAAAATCGGTTGCCGTTGATTTCGGCTCGCTCGAATTCACCCTTGCTGCCGACAATACCGAGCGCTGGGTGCTCCCCACCACTGCGGAGGCTCTGACCAACGCGCCCGAATTCGTATGGGCTGAAGATGAGCCGGTTGATGCAGCAGCACCGGGCGGCGCCATGGCCCCTGCCCCCGTCGACACGATGGCACCTGCTGCCACCGATAGTATGGCTCCGGCCGCTCCGATTGCCACCGACAATATGGCTGCCAATCCTGGCGCGATGGCACCGCGTGAAGGCTATGCGCCTATCCAGCGCGACGCCCTGACCGCTGACAACCTTACAGGTGCCACCGTTATCGGCCCGAACAATGAGGATATCGCCCAGGTTGGCGACTTGCTGCTCGACCAGTCGGGCAGGATCGATGCCATGTTGATCGACTTTGGCGGTTTCCTGGGCATCGGCCAGAAGCGCGTCGCCGTTGGTCTGGACAATATCGAGTTCGGCTCCAACGAAAATGGTGATGTCGTGGTCTACACCAACTTCACCCGCGAACAGCTCGAGGCTATTCCTGAGTATAACGAGGAAACCTACGCGACCGACCCGTCGCAGCGCCTTAACACCACCGCCATGTAAGTCTGGCGGCTGGCTAGAAACGACGAAAGCCGACCTTCGGGTCGGCTTTCTTGCATTTGCGCAATGGTGACTTACTGCCCGCGGAAGCGCAGGCGCGCCACTTCGTCATAATCCTGCTGTTCGAGCTTGTTCTGCTCGTCGCGTTCGCGCTGGTGTTCGCGCTGGTCGAGCAATTCCACCTTCTTGAGGTCTTCGAGCGCTTCAGCCAGCGCATCCTGGGCGGCTTCCAGCTTGCTCTTCATGTCATTGGCGGAAGCCAAGAGATTGTCCCGGCGCTGCAAGGCAGCCTTGGCAAAGGTGGAGTAAGCGAAATGGGCGACATCGGAAATGCCGGTCTTGGTATGCTCGATCTCGATCTGCTGGTCGAGTTCGGACGCCATGCGCTCGAAATCGGCAATCATCATCTCGATCTGCGCGACCTGACGGCGCTTTTCGTCCACTTGGAACTTCTTGAGCCGAATGAGGCTCTCGCTGCGCGATTTCAAGACCTGTACTCCTTACACATCAAGTCAGTCCTGGGCGGCCCTTCCTAACACTGGCACCGTCCCATCAACCCAGCGCGTCCGCTTCCGCCACGATCTGCGCCAGAAGGCGATAGCCTTCGGCGATCGAGGTGACATCTTCCCGTTTCTGGCTGAGGAACCCCTCCAGCGCCGGGTTGATCGCGATCGCAAGGTCCACTTTTGGATCTGACCCTTTCCGGTAAGCCCCCAGCCGGATCAGTTCCTCCATGTCGGCATACAGCGACATGAGCTCCCGCGCCCGCGCCAGAACCGGCCGGACATCGTCCGGAACGCAGCCTGGCATGGTCCGCGAGATGGACCGGAGCACGTTCACCGCCGGGTAGCGACCCCGCTCGGCAATGCCGCGCTCCATCACGATGTGCCCATCAAGAATGCCACGCACGGCATCCGCAATGGGCTCATTGTGATCATCACCTTCCACCAAAACGGTAAAGAGACCGGTAACGGAACCCGAATTGGGCGTCCCTGGGCCGGCACGTTCGAGCAATCGTGGCAATTCTGTGAAAACCGTCGGTGGATAACCCTTGGCCGTGGGCGGCTCGCCGATGGCCAGGCCGATCTCGCGCTGGGCCATGGCAAAGCGCGTCAGGCTGTCCATCATGCAGAGCACGCGCCGTCCCTGATCGCGGAAAAACTCGCTGACCGCCATCGAGATATAGCAGGCCTGTCGCCGCATCAGCGCCGCCTCGTCGGAGGTGGCCACCACCACCACGGCCCGCTTGAGACCCTCTTCACCCAGATATTCTTGGATGAACTCGTGCACCTCGCGCCCGCGCTCGCCGATCAACCCGATGACCGAGACATCCACATCAGTATTGCGCGCCAGCATCGACATCAGCACAGACTTACCCACGCCCGAGCCGGCAAAGATGCCCATGCGCTGGCCTTCGCACATGGTGGTGAAGGTATTCAGGCACCGCACACCCAGATCAACCGGATCGCCCACGCGCGTGCGGTCATGTGCGGCCAGAGGAGACTGGCGCAGTGGATAGGCGCGCGCGCCTTGCGGCAGCGGCCCCAGCCCATCAATAGGCTCGCCCATGGCGTTGATCACCCGGCCCAGCCAGCCGGTCGATGGCGTAACCGACCCATCATGGCGGCGGAACACCGCCTTGCAGCCGAGCCGCACCCCGCTCAACTCGCCAAAAGGCAGGCAGAGCGCCCGGCCATTGCGAAAACCGATGATCTCGGCCGCCAGGTCCTGCCCGTCACTGCCTGCGATCATCACCCGCCCGCCCACGCGCAATTCGCGCACCGGCCCGACAATCTCGATAAGCAGACCCTGCACGGATTTGACCCGGCCGAACACCTCAACATCGTCGATGGCGTCAATCGCCGAGATCAGGGCCTTCATGGCGGTGCACATCCAGTCTAGACTAGGCCGGCTATCCCGAATGCGGCGGAGCCTATGGTTTCCGCCAAGGGTCGAATCGCGCCGACATTGCGAATCGGAGCGTAACCGATCGTTAACCGAAAAGCGCTAACCAGAGAGTACAAGCGCTAATTGCGTCCCATGGCTGGACCGTGCGCAAACCCCCGTCAGTGGCAACGATTGCTTGAGTCTGCAGAGTCTCTTGGCTTGCAAACTTAATGTTTTACCTTAAGAAAAATTCACCAAATTTATGTTGTAATTTCAATGGCTTAAACTAATTTTGTCTTACCAAGCTTTGCGTATTGCCGAAGCGAATTAAACTTTGTTAACTAATTGAGCTTAGGCTTCAGTCATATCCAGTAGGGTTGGAGCGGGAAGGGCGCAAGGCCTTCATCCCGCATGTTCCAGCAGGAACGAATGACAAGGGGAATATAATGCGGGTACTCCTTATTGAGGACGACAGCGCGACCGCGCAGAGCATCGAACTGATGCTGAAGTCCGAAAGTTTTAACGTCTACACCACCGATCTCGGTGAGGAAGGCGTCGACCTCGGTAAGCTATACGATTACGACATCATTCTTCTGGACCTCAATCTGCCAGATATGAGCGGCTATGAGGTGCTGCGCACCCTTCGCGTCGCCAAGGTTCAGACACCTATCCTCATCCTGTCGGGCCTCGCCGGCATCGAGGACAAGGTTCGTGGTCTCGGCTTCGGCGCCGACGACTACATGACCAAGCCCTTCCATAAGGACGAACTCGTGGCCCGCATCCACGCTATCGTCCGCCGTTCCAAGGGCCATGCCCAGTCGGTCATTTCGACGGGCGACCTCATGGTCAACCTCGACACCAAGACCGTCGAGGTCCAGGGCGCACGCGTGCACCTGACCGGCAAGGAATACCAGATGCTCGAGCTGCTCTCGCTGCGCAAGGGCACAACGCTCACCAAGGAAATGTTCCTCAACCACCTCTATGGTGGCATGGACGAGCCGGAACTGAAGATCATCGACGTCTTCATCTGCAAGCTGCGCAAAAAGCTCAGCGTTGCCACCGGCGGCAAGAATTACATCGAGACCGTCTGGGGTCGTGGCTATGTATTGCGCGAGCCCGACGAGAACGAGGTCTATAGCGAGAACGTGGCCTGATCCGCATCGGCTGCTGTTCGCTTTAAGATCAAACCCCGTGCCCCAGGCGCGGGGTTTTCTGTTTTCGGGGTGGCGTCGAAATCTGCTAATCTCGCGCGTCGGGGAGGTATGAGACGATGCGCAACGAATTATGGACATGAGCGACCGGCGGGAAACCGACCGCGCCATCAATGCCGTGTGGCGCCTCGAGCAGGCGCGGGTCATTGCCGGGCTCACCCGCATGGTGCGGGATATCTCTCTTGCCGAGGAACTGGCGCAGGACGCGCTGATGGCCGCTCTTCGCACCTGGCCGGAAACCGGGGTTCCCAACAATCCCGGCGCCTGGCTGATGCAAGCCGGCAAGCGCAAGGCCATCGACCTATTTCGCCATCGCAAGATGGCCAGCACCAAGCTGGAGCAAGTCGGTCGCCTCCTGGAGGACGAGGTGCCTGACACCGAAACCGCCCTTCATGAGCAGCTGGACGACGATGTCGGCGATGACTTGTTGCGGCTGATCTTCACATCCTGTCATCCCGTGCTTCCCGCCGAAAGCCGTGTAGCGCTCACCCTGCGCCTGATCGGCGGCCTGACTACCGAGGAAATCGCCCGCGCCTTTCTTGCCAACGACACCACCATCGGCCAGCGCATCGTGCGCGCCAAGCGCACCATTGCCGAGGCCGGCGTGCCCTTCGAAGTGCCGCGCGGCGAGGAACGGCAGGACCGGCTCGCCTCGGTGCTGGGCGTGCTCTACCTCATCTTCAACGAAGGGTATTCGGCCACTGCCGGGGAAGACTGGATGCGCCCGCAGCTCTGTGAAGAGGCGATGCGCATGGGCCGCATTCTGGCGGGTTTGATGCCCGAAGAGCCAGAGGTCCATGGTCTCTTGGCACTGATGGAATTGCAGCATTCCCGCGCCGGCGCCCGCACCAATGCCAAGGGCGAGCCCATCCTGCTGCCCGACCAGAACCGGGCGATGTGGGACCAACTGATGATCCGGCGCGGACTCGAGGGCCTGCTGCGCGCCCAACGGCTCGATCGTGGCCTGGGTCCCTACACCATCCAGGCTTCCATTGCCGCCTGCCACGCCCGCGCGCGCCAAGCCGAGGATACCGACTGGGCCGAGATCGCCGCGCTTTACGGACTGCTCAGTCGCGCCACCCCCTCCCCGGTGATCGAACTCAATCGCGCCGTCGCCGTCTCGATGGCGCAGGGCCCCGCCTTCGCCCTGCCGCTCGTCGACGCCATCCGCGAGGAGCCCGCCCTCAAGAACTATCACCTGCTTTATGGCGTGCGCGGCGATCTCCTGCGCAAGCTCGGCCGCCACGCCGAAGCCAGTGCCGAATTTCGTATGGCCGCGGATTTGACTCGCAACTCCAGAGAGCGAGCTTTTCTTCTGGCTCGGGCGGACGAGACGAGCGACAGTTGAAACAAAAACGCCCCGGCCGAGGCCGGGGCATCAAATTCGTCTGACGACCGAGACGATCAGGCGTCGGCGCGGGCAGCGCCGCGGACGGCTTCCTGCACCTTTTCGAAGGCACGCACCTCGATCTGGCGAATGCGCTCGCGGCTGACGTCATATTGCTGGGCCAGTTCTTCCAGCGTTGCCGGATTTTCCTTCAGCCGACGCGCCTGGAAAATTGCCCGCTCACGCTCGTTGAGCACGTCCATGGCATTGGTGAGCAACGACATGCGCTCATCATGCTGCTGGCTGTCGCCCAGACTGGTTTCGGCATCAGGTGTATCGTCAACCAGCCAGTCCTGCCATTCGGACGAGCCTTCATCCGCCCGCATAGGCGAATTGAGCGAAGCATCGCCGGACAGGCGTGCATTCATCTCCACCACGTCGTTTTCGGTGACCTTGAGCGTGGTGGCGATCTGCTTGATCTGGTCTGGATGCAGCGCACCGTCCTCGAGTGCCGCGATCTGGCCCTTCACCTTGCGCAGGTTGAAGAACAGACGCTTCTGCGCCGCCGTGGTGCCGATCTTTACGAGGCTCCAGCTGCGCAGCACATATTCCTGAATGGCGGCACGAATCCACCACATGGCGTAAGTCGCCAGTCGGAAGCCCTTTTCAGGCTCGAAGCGCTTGACCGCATGCATGAGGCCGACATTGCCTTCCGAGATCACTTCGGAGATCGGCAGGCCATAGCCGCGATACCCCATGGCAATCTTCGCCACGAGGCGCAGATGGCTGGTAATGAGCTTTTGCGCCGCGCCGGGATCACCATGTTCCTTATAGCGCTTGGCCAGCATATATTCTTCATCCGGTTCCAGCATGGGGAACTTGCGGATTTCCTGAAGATAGCGGCTAAGCCCTCCCTCGGCGGAGAGGACAGGAAGATTGGTTTGGGCCATTGACGCACCCCCTTTCGACATCCCCCGCATTGCGCGGGCGGAACGCCATCTCCTGTCCGGCAGGCACAAGAGACAGCACGTTTTCTATATAGGTCGCACTTTGGCGATTTTAAGGGCGGGCAATTGCAAGAAACGTTACAAATTGGAGAGGTTCGTTTCCGACCTGCGCGGCCGCCGCTCTATTCATCGGCATAATACGATAAAGCGGCGCAAAGTTCAAACACGTTGACGTGACGCCGACGCAATCGCGGTCAGGCGCGCCTAAGCAACCGAGTGATCATAGGCGTCCAGCGCATCCTGCAGGGCCTGCAGATCCTCGGGCAAATCCGCCTCGAACAACATTTCCTCGCCAGTGGCAGGATGCTCGAAACCAAGTTCTGCGGCATGCAGCGCCTGTCGGCCCAGATTGCGCACGATATCGGCCAGGTCTTCAGGGAGCTTGTTCACCTTGGTCACAAACCCCGACGCATAAAGCGCATCGGCGACAAGCGGGTGGCCGATATGAGCCATATGGACGCGGATTTGATGCGTGCGGCCGGTTTCGAGTTGGCATTTAATGCGAGTGACGTCCCAGCCATCGCCACCATAGCGGCCTTCTACAGCATAGTGCGTAATCGCTTCGCGACCATGGCGCAGCACCGCCTGCTTCAACCGATTGCCGGGGTCGCGCCCCAGAGGCGCGTCGACCGTGCCGACACCCGACTGCGTCGTGCCCCAGGCAAAGGCAATATATGCGCGATGCAATGGACCGGTGCGTCCGTGATCGGCAAATTGGGCCGAGAGATGCTTATGCGCCCTTTCGGTCTTGGCGGCGACCATCACCCCGGATGTGTCCTTGTCGAGGCGATGCACGATCCCCGGTCGCTTGACCCCGCCAATGCCCTTGAGGCTGTCGCCGCAATGAAAGATCAGTGCATTGACCAGCGTGCCATTGGGCGAGCCCGGTGCGGGATGCACCACCATGCCGACCGGCTTGTTGATGACGATCAGATGGTCGTCCTCATAAAGGATATCGAGCGGAATATCCTCGGCCTGCGGCTCGGGATCTTCCGGGGGCGGGGCAAGAAGGGTGATTGTCTCCCCGGCCTTCAGTCTATATTTGGGTTCGCTGACGCCGGCCCCGTCGACGCTGACGGCGCCACCAAGGATTAGGTCCTTGATGCGGCTGCGGCTCAAAACGTCGTGGGCTTTGGCCAGCACGGCATCCAGCCTGCCGCCGGCCATGTCGGCATCGACGACAACCTCAATGGGCTCGCCCTCGAACTCGAAATCGGTATCTTCTGCCATGAGCAATCCTGAACAACCGCAAGCCAACGCCGAAACGGACGAGAAGCTCTCGCCTGAAGCGCTGGCCCTGTTGGGAAAAGCGCGCCGATCCTTCGGGATTTCGATCGGCATCCTGTTGCTGGGCTTTATGGCGATTGGCTTTGCGCTTGTCTATCGCGTCATGCGCGACAGCCCGCCGCCGGCCATTGCCGACACGATCAGCATTCCCGCCGGCGCCCAGGTGGTTTCCGCGCTCAACACCGACGGCACCATCCAGGTAACTTATCAGGTGGGCGGCGCGACCATTTTGAGCATTTTCGATGCGGCCACCGGCGCGCTGCAGCGCACCGTACAGATCGGCAGCGAATAAGGAGACAGGGACGTTTCAGCGTCCCTGGATTTCCCGGAGCGCGGCCAGCCGGTCCGAAACCGATCCCCGCTGTGCCCCGCTCGGGGTCGGCAACATGTCCTCGCTTTCCCCATCCTCGGCAAAGCGCTGCACTCGATCAAAGAGGCTTTCTTCCGGCAGCGCGTTGGAGCGCTGCTCATTGTCCACCGCATAGACCAGGCGACTGACGCTGGCGGCGATGTCATTGAGCCTGTTCCGCAAATGCCCTTCGTCCACTCGCTCGCTTTGCCAGTCGGCCATGATCGAGCGTTCGACATCCCCCACCTGGCGACGCAGACTGTCGAGCTCGTCTTCCATAGACAATTTGTCGGCCAGCAATTGCTCGGGGCGCCCATCGCTGGGGTCCATTGCCTGGCTGGTTTCGGCCAAGAGTGCATTGAGCCGGCTTTCGGCGCTGGCAAAGCGCGCCTCGGCATCGACCAGATCCTCGGCGTCATCCTCCGGGCGCTGACTCTTTGTGGCCGGGACGGATTGTGCATCATCGCGCCCAGTTGGCGCCGCGCCGCCCACTGGGCGACCTTCGGCGCCAAGCGACTGCCGAAGCGCTGCGATTTCGCCGTCGCGGGTTTCGAGATCGCGATCGCGCATCCGCAGGCGCTGCGCCAGATCGGTGCTTTCCTTTTCGAGCTGTGCCACGCGGGCCCGCAATTCGGCCTCGCGCTCTTCGAGCTCGTTTACCACCGAAAGATGCTGTTCGCGTTCGGCCTTGAGCGCACCAAGATCGGTGCGCTTCTGGTTCACATCGCCTAATTGCTCGGCCAGGCGCTTGCGCAGCGTCTCGACATTCATCTCCAGCCGACGGGTCGAGAGCGCAAATTCGGCACGCAACTGATCCTTGTCCGCACGGAATTCGGCCATGGTAATGGGCGTGGCGGCCTCGATGCGGCGCTTGGTCAGACGCACTGCGCGCTTCCACACTGCCGGCAGGATGACGAGCGCCACCAGCCCCGCCACCAGCAGGCCCAGCGCGAAATACATCATGTTCTCGATCAGCATCGAGCAAGTCTCCGACGCGGGCGGCACTACGGGACGGGCAAGGCCATTATGGGCCTATGTGACAGCAAAGCCGGCCATCTGCCATCTGGGGCAAGGATTAACCCTAATGGCTTTGGCCGGCGCCGTCACGCCTTGGACTGCGGTTTGTCGCCTCTGCGACCTGGACACAATTGCGTCAGAAGGGATTCCAGGTCGGCTGGTTGGTAAAATTGAGGTAGCCCACATTGATCCCCAACCGCGCTCCCACACCGGAACGGATGGGAACCACGACCACCGGACCGCGCTTGGTCACGGTCATGCCGAGCCCACCCACGATATAGGCAGACCCATCGACGCCGGGGAATCGCCCGAGCACGTCCTGGATGGCCGAAAGGTTATAGACCAGCATCATGACCTTGGAGCCATCGCCACCGATGTCGAAACCGATGCTCGGTCCCTGCCAATAGATCGAGTACTGCCCGGCATTGCGGGTATAGAGCGTGCCCTCGCCATACTTGGCGCCCACGATCAGCGCCCCGCCGGCTTCTTCGCCCAGAATATAGCCATTGGGCTGGCCGAACTGACCCACCGCCCGCTCGACCAGCGAGGCCAGGCCTTGCGCCGCGGAGCCGAAGAACTCACGGCCACTTTCGACAAGTTCGTCACCCGAATAGCTGTCGCTGAGCGACCCTTGGGCAAAAACGGGCGCTGCAGGCAGCAACAGGGCGAGCAGCAGGGTCGCGGTCTGGACAAGGCGCTTGAGCATGGCAGGTCTCCCGTGGCGAAGCGGCCAGCGGTTACGAGGCTCTTAACGACTATGCGTCAGAGTCGACGGGCCGGCGAGCCGATCATTGGGCGGATCATGACGCAAACCTCTAAACAAATCTTAACCATGATCGCCTTGCTTCTGCCGCTGTTCGGGCCAGTTCCGGCCATGATTACTGCGGCACAGGCCCAGTCAGTGGTTTCAATCATCGTCACCGATCCGCTGACCGGCTACGCCATCGGCGGCATGGACCCGGTATCCTATTTTACCGAGCCGGGCCCCCTGGCCGGCAGGCCTGAGCTCGAATTGAAATGGAAGGGCGTGCCCTGGCTCTTCGCCAGTGCCGCCAATATGGAAATTTTCAAGCGCAATCCTGAGCTTTACTCGCCCCAATATGGTGGCTATGGCGCCATGAGCATGGCGCGCGGCTTTCTCTCGGAAGCCAACCCGTCCATCTACACTGTCTATAAACAGCGGCTGTTCCTGTTCTACTCCGCCTCCAACCGCGAGGCCTTCCTGCTTTCGCCCGACGCCGCGGCGCTGCGCGGTGAAGAGAACTGGCAGGCGCTGTCCAAAACGCTGACGACCCGGTAGTAGGCACCGGGTTCGCACTCTATTGTCCCCTAATTGATTCCCCGCCGACCGGCGGCCGCACGGAGAGAACCACCATGGCCGAAATCATCGAGCTCAAGGCAACCGATCTGGCTGCGATGCTCTGCTCACGGGTTTGCCATGACCTCATCAATCCCATCGGCGCCATCGGCAATGGTCTTGAAGTTCTGACCGACCCGGGCCAGACTGAAATGGCCGAAGGCGCACGCGACCTGATCGCCAGCGCCGCCAAGCAGAGCCGCGCGAAGCTGGAATTCGCCCGCCTCGCTTATGGCGCCTCCTCGACGTCAGGCACCGATATCGACACGCGCGAATGCGAGCGCGTCGCGCGCATCCTGTTCGAGATCGAAAAGGCCGACCTCGAATGGAATGTGCCGCTCATCCTTTTGCCCAAGCACAAGGCCAAGCTGTTCATGAACATGCTGCTGATCGCGGCTGGTTCGGTGCCGCGCGGCGGCCAGGTTACGGCCTCGATCACCGGACCTGCCGGCGAGGAAAAGTTCGAGTTCACCTCCAAGAGCGATCCCGAAAAACGCCAGAAGACGCTGATCCCGTCCGGCTCGGCCGGGCTTCTCTCCGGCATCCCCGATGAAGGCTTCGTCGACGCGCGCGGTATCCAGCCCTTCTATACCGGCGTTCTCGCCCGCATGACCGACATGGAGATCGCCATCGGCATCGAGAATGACCAGTTCTTCTTCACCGCCACCCCGAAACCGGCAGAAAAGACTGAGGAAGCGGCAGAGTAGTTGCGGCAACGCTAACTATTCACCAACCACTTCGCCTCCATAATTGCGGGCATTGTGCACACTGTTCCCGGACCAATGCTCATGCGGAGCTGCCTGATCGTCGATGATTCCAGCGTGGTGCGCAAAGTGGCGCGCCGCCTTCTGGAAGATCTGGACTATGTCGTCGACGAGGCCGAAGACGGTCAGGAAGCGATCGACAAATGTCGTCAGGCCATGCCCGATGCCATTCTGCTCGACTGGAACATGCCGATCATGAGCGGCCTCGAATTTATCAAGCTGCTGCGCACCTATATTGGCGGCGAGAAACCGCGCGTCATTTACTGCACCACAGAGAACGATGTCGGCGCCATTGCCATGGCGCTCCGGGCCGGGGCCGACGACTATATGCTCAAGCCTTTCGACCGCACTATTCTTGAGTCCAAGTTCGACGTCGCCCAGGCTGCGTGACGCTGCAGCGGCATGACCGCTCATTAACCCGTCGCGACAATATGACTGGACGGCAAGGCCGGAACGCTAGAGGTCTTGCCCTTGTAACGCCCCATTAGGGGACTTACATTCGCCCCAAATGCCGCCGCATGGCGTGTCGGCCCCTCCGGGACAGGATTGATGAACGGAAATTTCCGCAACTTTGCCATCTGGCTGGTTATTCTCTTTATGCTGATGGGCCTGTTCCAGGTCTTCCAGTCGTCCACGCGCTCCGTTTCGGTCGCAGACAAGAGTTACAGCCAGTTCGTGACCGATATTGAATCGGGCCGCGTCTCCAACGTGACTATTACTAATAATGTCGTCTCCGGCGTGCTCAATGACGGCAGCCGTTTCGAGACCATTATTCCCGATGGCGCCGACGTCATAACCAAGCTCGAAGACCGCAATGTGAACATCACGGCGCGCGCCCCCGAATCGAGCCCGTTCTGGTCCATCCTGCTCTCCAGCTGGCTACCCTTCCTCGTCATCATCGGCGTGTGGTTCTTCTTCATCCGCCAGATGCAGGGCGGCGGTCGTGGCGGCGCCATGGGCTTCGGCAAGTCGCGCGCCAAGCTGCTGACGGAAACTCAGGGCAAGGTAACCTTCGAGGACGTCGCCGGCGTCGATGAGGCCAAGCAGGACCTTGAGGAAATCGTCGAGTTCTTGCGCGATCCCGGCAAGTTCCAGCGCTTAGGCGGTCGTATTCCGCGTGGCGTGCTGCTGGTCGGCCCTCCGGGTACCGGTAAGACGCTGCTCGCCCGTTCGGTCGCCGGCGAAGCCAATGTGCCCTTCTTCACCATTTCCGGTTCTGACTTTGTGGAAATGTTCGTCGGTGTCGGCGCGTCCCGCGTCCGCGACATGTTCGAGCAGGCCAAAAAGAACGCGCCCTGTATCATCTTCATCGACGAAATCGACGCCGTCGGTCGCCAGCGTGGTGCCGGTCTCGGCGGCGGTAACGACGAACGCGAGCAGACGCTCAACCAGCTTCTGGTTGAGATGGATGGCTTTGAAGCCAATGAAGGCATCATTCTGATCGCCGCGACCAACCGTCCCGACGTGCTTGATCCCGCTCTGCTGCGTCCCGGCCGTTTCGACCGCCAGGTCGTCGTTCCGAACCCGGACGTGGCCGGCCGCGAAAAGGTGCTCAAGGTTCACGTCCGCAAGGTTCCGCTTGCGCCCGACGTCGATCTCAAGGTTCTGGCCCGTGGTACCCCCGGTTTCTCCGGCGCCGACCTGATGAACCTCGTCAACGAAGCGGCCCTGATGGCGGCGCGGCGCAATAAGCGCTTCGTCACCCACCAGGAGTTCGAAGACGCCAAGGACAAGATCATGATGGGCGCAGAGCGCCGCACCATGGCCATGACCGACGACGAGAAGAAGCTGACCGCCTATCACGAAGCCGGTCACGCCATCATCGCGCTCAAGGTTGCCGGCATCGATCCGATCCACAAGGCCACCATCATCCCGCGCGGCCGCGCCTTGGGCATGGTGATGACCCTGCCCGAGACGGACAGCTATTCGTTCAGCCGCGAGAAGGCCCTGGCCCGTCTCACCATGCTGTTCGGTGGCCGCGAAGCCGAGATCATCAAGTTCGGTCCGGAAAAGGTCACTTCGGGTGCCTCTGGCGATATCCAGATGGCCACGAGTCTCGCCCGCTCCATGGTGATGGAATGGGGTATGAGCGAAAAGCTCGGCCGCGTCCGCTACAAGAGCAACGACCAGGAAGTGTTCCTTGGTCACTCGGTGACGCAGTCGACCAATATGAGCGACGACACCGCGCGCATCATCGACCAGGAAGTGCGCAAGCTGATCGAGGATGGCGAAGCCTCGGCCCGCGATATCCTGACCACCTACCACGACCAGTGGGAGGCGATCGCCCAGGCCCTGCTCGAATACGAGACGCTGACCGGCGACGAATTGCGCGCCCTGATGGATGGCAAGCAGCCCGTGCGTCCTGACGACAACGGCCCGGCATCGCCCAAGGCGACCGGCGTCCCCTCTGCGGGCAAGGCGGGCAAGAAGCGTCCCGATGCCCCGCCCGAGCCCGGCATGGAACCCCAGCCGGAAAGCTGACGCATCACACATTAAGGGTCACCTCACGGTGGCCCTTTCTCTTTGCCGCCATCTCCGCTATTCCGCCCCAAAGTGGTATTAGCGCAAGCAGACCTTTTGCGGGGACGAATCATGGCCAGGAAATATTTCGGCACCGACGGCATTCGCGGGCTCGCCAATGGCGACAAGCTCACCCCCGAACTGGCGATGAAGGTCGGCATGGCCGCCGGCACCAAGTTCGTTCGCGGCGAACATCGCAACCGCGTGGTTATCGGCAAGGACACGCGCCGTTCCGGCTATATGCTGGAAAGTGCACTTGGCGCGGGCTTCACCGCCGTGGGCATGGATGTCTACTTTCTCGGGCCGATGCCGACGCCAGCTGTCGCCATGCTCACCCGCTCGCTGCGCGCCGATCTCGGCGTGATGATCTCCGCCTCGCACAATCCCTATGATGATAACGGCATCAAGTTCTTCCGTCCGGACGGCTACAAGCTCTCAGACGAGGTTGAAGCCGAGATCGAACAGCTGATCGATTCCGACAGCGCCAAGCTTCTCGCCCATGGCATGAGCATCGGCCGCGCCCATCGCGATGAGGAAGCCCGCACGCGCTATGTCGAATATGCCAAGCGCACACTGCCGCGGAATGTCGACCTCTCGGGCCTGCGCATCGTGCTCGATTGTGCCAATGGCGCGGCCTATAAGGTCGCCCCGCTGGCGCTGTGGGAACTGGGCGCCGATGTCGTGACCATCGGCGTCACGCCCGACGGCTACAACATCAACCACAAGGTCGGCTCCACCGCCCCAGAAGCCGTTGCCGCCAAGGTGAAGGAAGTCCGCGCCGATATCGGCATTGCGCTCGATGGCGATGCCGATCGGGTGATCATCATCGACGAAAAGGGCAATGTCGTCGACGGCGACCAGTTCATGGCCGTAATCGCCCAGAGCTGGCTGGAACGGGAAATGCTTCAGGGCGGCGGTATTGTCGCCACCATCATGAGCAATCTCGGCCTCGAACGCTATCTGGGAGGCCTGGGATTGACGCTGGAGCGCACCCAGGTGGGCGACCGCTATGTGCTCGAGGCCATGCGTGCCAAGGGCTTCAATGTCGGCGGCGAGCAGTCCGGCCACATCATACTCTCAGATTTCACCACCACCGGCGACGGCCTGGTCGCGGCCCTGCAATTGCTGGCTGTGCTCAAGCAGCAGGACCGGCCGGTCTCCGAAATCTGCGCCCGCTTCGACAAGGTGCCGCAACTGCTGCGCAATGTCCGCTTCAAGTCCGGCAAGCCGTTGGAGCACAAGCTGGTGCGGCAGGCCATCGCCGACGCCGAGGCAACGCTGGGGACCACCGGTCGCATGGTGGTGCGTCCCTCCGGCACCGAGCCGGTGATCCGCATCATGGGCGAAGCCGACGACGCCACGATGGTCGAGACCGTCGTGCGCCAGGTTGAAGCGGCAATCATCGACGTCGCCTGACCCGACTTGCTTGCCCCAGGGCAATGATCGGTGCATCTCGCACAGATTATCTTGGTCCGTTAGGGTTAAGTCTTAGGGTTAAGCTAGATTTAAGAAATCTGGGCCATATTGCCGGAGACCAAGGGTGTCGAGGCAATCAAAGGACCCAATCATGCGCAAGCTTTTCGCTGCGATCATGGCGGCAGGCGCCGCCGCTTTCGCCGGCCCTGTGGTGGCCGCCGATCTTCCCTTCTATCCGCCGGTGATCGAAGTTCCCGATGTGGACTATGGCGTGTCCGGCGCCTTCTATCTGCGCGGCAGCGCCGCCGGCACCATGCTGTGGAGCAAGGAAGCCAACGCCTATGAGTGCCTTGCCCCCTGTGGCGGCCTCGTGGTGACGCAGTTCCCCTTCGTCAACATGGGCTACGGCTATAGCGTCGGCGCCGGCTTCGGTTATGAAACCGGCACGGGCCTGCGCTTCGACGCCACCGTCGATTACCTGGCCAATAATGGCCTCAAGGTCACCAAGGGCCCGGCCTATGGTGCCCGTGCCGGTGACTACACGGTCAACCTGCGTTCCACCCTGGCCCTGGCCAACGTCTACTACGACTTCTCGCTGGAAGGCGGTCAGTACGGTTATGGTGCCGCCGGCGGTGCCTTCGGCTATGTCGGCGCCGGCGCCGGCCTCGCCTACAACCAGGTTGACGTTTCCGCTCCAGCTGGCGTCGTCGTTCCCTCGGGCAGCAATACCAGCTTCGCAGCGGCGGGCATGGTCGGCGTCGGCTATGATTTCGGCTCCGTCGTTGCCGATGTCGGCTATCGCGGCGTCTACATCGCCCAGCTCAGCAACAGCGCTGCCGTGCCCAACCACGTCTGGGCCGACAACAACTGGGTCCACGAAGTACGCGGCACGCTCCGCTACCGCTTCAACTAAGGACGGCGGCGCAAGGCGCCACCACCCTCTCAGTCTTTGGATCGGCGCTCCCTTGGGGCGCCGATCTTGTTTCTGCATGCTTGCAAGCCTTGGCCATCACTGGACATTGCCCATCGCAGCATGATCATCTTATTCCCGCATGGCCGACGGCAATTTGGGGGTTCGAATGCATATTCTGATTATCGGCGCTGCGGGCATGATTGGGCAGAAGCTCGCCACGGCATTGGTGGCTAATGAAAATGTCGGCGGCCATCCCATCGACCGCCTGACGCTTGCCGATATCGTGCCACCGCCCACAATTGCCGGCCCGGTCTCCCAACAATCGCTGGCAGTCGATCTTTCCCAGCCCGGAACCGCAGACACGCTTCTCGCCGACCACCCCGACCTGATCTTTCACCTGGCCGCCGTCGTTTCGGGCGAAGCTGAGGCCGATTTCGACAAGGGCTATCGCATCAATCTCGATGGCACGCGCCACTTGCTTGAAGCCATTCGAAGGGCTGGACGCCAACAGCCATATTGCCCTCGCCTCGTCTTCACCTCGTCCATCGCTGTCTTCGGCGAACCGCTGCCGCCGGCCATTCCGGATGATCAGATCCACACCCCTCTGACGAGCTACGGCACCCAAAAAGCGATCTGCGAATTGCTGCTGGCTGACTATTCGCGCCGCGGTTTTCTTGACGGCGTCGGCATTCGCTTGCCCACCATCACCGTGCGACCCGGCAAGCCCAACAAGGCCGCCTCCGGCTTTTTCTCGGGCATTTTGCGCGAACCGCTCAATGGCCAGGAGGCGATCCTCCCGGTCGATGACAATGTGCGGCACTGGTTTGCCAGCCCGCGCGCCGCTATCGGCTTCCTCCTGCACGCCGCCGAGATCGACACGGGCCCTCTGGGCCAGCGCCGCAACTTGACCATGCCGGGCCTCAGCGCCACTGTGGCAGACGAAATCGCCGCGCTTGAGCGCATTGCCGGCCCACGTGCCACTGCCTTAATTCGTCGCCAGCCCGACGAGACTATCGCGCGCATGGTAGCGGGCTGGCCGCAGAATTTTGACGCACGACGTGCCAGCGAACTCGGCTTTACCGCCGATATCGGCTTCGACGACATCGTCAGGGCGCATGTCGAGGATGAGTTGAACGGCGTCTTACCATTCTGAGGAGGATTCAGCCGGCCGCCTGGCGTACCTGTTCACTGAGGGCGGCCTCGAATCCTTCTATCGGCATCGGTTTGCCGAAGAGGTAGCCCTGATATTCGTCGCAGCCGCCATCGTCGAGCCATTGCAATTGCTCGCGCGTTTCAACCCCCTCGGCCAGGACAGTCAGGTCGAGGTCGCGACCGATCTGGATGATGCTGCGCACCAGCGCCGCGTTGCGCTCGCCCTCGGTGACGTCCTGAACGAAGCTGCGGTCGATCTTGAGCTGGGTGAGCGGCAAGCGTCGCAGATAGCCCAGGGATGAGTAGCCGGTGCCGAAATCGTCCAGCGCCATGCCGATGCCGGCGGCGCGCAACACATGCATCTTGGCCACCACCTGCTCGGTATTGGCCACCATGACGCTTTCGGTCAGTTCGATCTTGAGCTTGGTCGCATCGATGTCGAAGGTCGACACTAGATTGAGCACAGACTGCTCGAACTCGTCCTCCAGGAACTGGCTGGCGCTGACATTGACCGACAAGGTGAGTTCGGCGGTTTCCGGATGTCGCTGCCAATCGGCCAGGGTCCGGCAGGCCTGCTGCAGCACCCAATAGCCGATTTTCCTCATCAGCCCGGCATGTTCGGCAATGGGGATGAACTCGTTTGGCGGAACAAGACCACGCTCGGCATGCTGCCAGCGCAACAGCGCCTCTGCACCGATGATCGTGCCGTCAATGCTCACCTGTGGCTGAAAATAGAGCCTGAGATCACCACTCCACAGTGCCGCCTCCAGGTCCCGCACCACCTGATCGTCACGCCGCACCTCTGCCTGAAAGACATAGGTGCCCGTCGCCAGGATACCGGTGGCGATCATGCTGTTGATCCAGGCACCATAGACCCGAATACTATCGGGAATAGGCTCCGCGAAGGGCAAAGCATGCGCGCTGGACGAGAAGACGACAAAGGTCGCCAGACTGGTCGCGATCATTGCCAACTGCAGCCTGGAGCGCTGGCGCTTGTAGTTGATATAGCCGACCAGAGCGACGCCGAGCAGGAAAATGTGGGACACACGCGGCACCTCAGCGCTTGGCACGTCATAGACGAGGCAAAGCACCACCAGCATGATAAAGAACACGGCCTGCGACATCAGAAGCGCCGGGGACAGATGCCCCCTGTCGGCAAGGCGCCAGCCATAAAGGCATACGAGAGCAAGGAAGAACTGGCCCAGGGCCAGAGGCCAGGTGCCCATCCAGGCAAATATCAGTGACCAGATGAAAGCCAGACAGACGACGGCAAGGATCGGCAGCTTGTAGAGAAAATTCAACCGCGCCGAATATTGCGGATCGTCTTTTCGCGTCTTGCTGCTGCCGCCCAAAGTCACACGCAATCCATCCCAGGCATCGATCGGCGGATAGACGATCCGCTCTGCTCATCAGGAGGATTATGTAAGCAAACAAGGCTTAAAACAACGTATCGCGACGCAGCAGCGACGATAGCCCCCGGCGCCGATCGCCGGAGGCCATGTCTGTTTCGTCAATGAGCGCCCGCGGACAAGCTGAGCGCGCGGGACCGTCTCCCTCAGCCGAGCAGCTTGCGCAGCTTTTCGAGCGCCACTTTGGCGTCTTCGCGATAGGCGATGGTGCCCTGGAAGTCGCCCTTGGCATCGAGCAGGAACACAGAGGCAGTGTGATCCATGGTGTAGTCACCCCCCTCGATCGGCACCTTCTCATAATAGACCGCCCAGGCGCGGGCCGCCTTCTCCACCTCGGAAAGCGAGCCCGTGACACCGGTCACATGGCCGGTCCAGGCGACATAGTCGCCGACGATTTCGGCGGTGTCGCGCTCCGGGTCGACGGTGACGAAATAGGCCTTCAGATCCTTGGCTTCGTCACCGAGCGCTTCATACCAGGCTGTGATTTCGGCCAGCGTCGTCGGACACACATCCGGGCAATGGGTGAAGCCGAAAAAGACCAGTGACGGGCTGCCATTGAGGCTTTCGCGCGTAAACGGCGTGCCGGAAGCGGTGACTAGTTGGTAGTCGCCTGAGCCGAGCCCACCGGTCGGCTGCGGGCGGGTATTGGCGTAGACATAGAGGCCCGTGGCGGAGAGGGCCGCGACCACCACCAATGTCCACAGGACGGTGCGCAAATGCGCCAGATGCGTCATGATCAGGCCTTTCAGTGGGTGTGCGACATGGCCGGCGCAGTGGCGGCGCTACCGGCGGCCACAAAGTCGACGGTGACGCTGCCGGCCTTCTCGAACACCAGCGTGACCGGCACCGCTTCGCCCTCGGCGATGGCCGCAGAAAGGCCCATGAACATCAGGTGGAAACCACCCGGCTCGAGGACGACGGTCTCGCCGGCCGGAACCACCAGTCCATCGGCAAGCTGGCGCATCTTCATGACATCGCCCGACATGGCCATTTCGTGGATCTGGCTTTCCTTGGCAATATCGGTGCTGACGCTGACCAGCCGATCATCCTCGCTTCCCTTATTGGTGATGGTCAGAAAACCGCCGCCGACCGGAGCATTGGGCAGGGTCGCGCGGGTGAAGGGATTTTCGATCTCGAGCGTGCCGACAGTGATGGCGGCCGCATGATGATGCGCTGCAGGCGGCCGGGCGTCTTCGGCCAAGCTCGGGGCGATCGGAACAAGCGTCAGAAGCAGAGCGGCAGCAAAAGCGGGAATACGGGTAAGCATGGGTCAATCCTGTTCGATACGAATGTGCTGAAGGCGTCCCTAGGATGCGGGGACGCAGAACACTTGGAGTTGGTCGAAAACGAGCGGCTGCAGCGGCCGCGAAGATCGTCGATCAGGCGAGAACGGGTGGCGCCCGGGATCGCCCCGCCCGGTTTTCGGGGCCCGAAGCGAGGTGCGGCGCATCCATAAACGCCAGCACGACGGCTGTATCGAGCCGCGGCGCTATGACAATGGCAGCCGGCAGAACCGCCAAGAGCTCGTTCTTGCCCACGCCAGAAGCCGGACACTTGACCTGCACCAGCGCGCGCGGGCTGCCGTCACCGTCATCCACGAGGGGTGCGCAGACCGACCAGCTACCTTGGGTTTCATAGCCGAGCGCGGCGAGATCGCGTTGCAGGCCGGCAGCCTGGTGCAGCGGCGCCAGCAGCGTCAGAACATAGACCGCCAGCACCGCAAGGGCGGTGCCGAACTCTCTGGTCAGCGTTCTCGGCCGGCTGGACATGGCATTCTCCTGTCCCGCATCTAGTCCGAAAACGCCTCTCGCTCAAGCGGCCCTATTGTCGCGACACTCTTCCGAGGGCGATTTCTGCTGACGGACTTGCGCCATTGCAAACAAAAATCCCCGCCACGAGGCGGGGATTTCATCTCTTTGCCTGCGAACGCGCGGCCTATTCTTCGTCGGCAGCGTCGGTCTTGAGCGACTTGAGCTTGGCAAACACCGAGTCGGCGTCGAAATCTTCCTGACGACGATCATGCGAAGGCTCGAAGCCATCCCCGCCGTCCTCGGACATGTGCTCATGCCCACGGCCACCGGCGCGTGCCAGCGCTTCTTCGGCGGTGAGCAGCGTCGTGCCTTCATTGAGCTCGGCCTGGGCCGGCGCATCCTTGCTGGCGCGCTTCACTTCGAGATCGAGATCGATCTGGCTGCAAAGGCCCAGCGTCACCGGGTCCATGGCAGTGAGATTGGCAGCGTTCCAGTGCGAATTCTCCCGCACTGATTCAATGGTCGACTTGGTGGTGCCCACCAGCCGCATGATCTGCGCATCCTTGAGTTCGGGATGGTTGCGCACCAGCCACTTGATGGCATTGGGGCGCTCGTTGCGGCGCGAAATCGGCGTATAGCGCGGCCCCTTGCGCTTGACGGCAGCCACGCGCACCTTCGGCTCGCTCAGCTTCATGCGGTAATTCGGATTGCCTTCGGCCTTTTCGATCTCTTCCTTGGTCAGCTGACCGTTCTGGATCGGGTTGGCACCCATAATGCCGCTGGCGACGTCACCATCGGCAATGCCCTGCACCTCCAGCGGGTGCAGCGTGCAGAAGGCAGCAATCTGTTCGAACGACAGGGCCGTATTGTCCACCAGCCAGACGGCGGTTGCCTTGGGCATCAGAAGGGTCTGGGACATGGTTAAATTTCTCCTGCTGGCGCGGCCGGTTTTCCTCCGGACCGCTCCGCCTCTTGGCCAAATGCTGAGGGGGAACTGCGCACAATATAAGGTTTTGCGGGTCGATCCGCAATGTTTATATCGCGTTTTCCGTCATGCCGAAGGCCGTGAGCAGCACCAGTTTGCCGCGATGCCCGCGCCCTTCCATAACCCGATGCGCTTCGGACGCTGCCTCGAGCGGGAAGGTGGTGACAGCCGGGCGGACGCCGGCGCCGCTGCCAAGCCTGGGCAGCAGGTCGCTGGCAAGACGGGTCGCAATGGCCGCCTTCACCGCAGCGCTTTGCGGCCGCAAGGTCGAGCCGGAAAGCGTCAGGTCCTTGGCCATCATCTGCCGCAAAGGCACATTGGCCGCCCCCCCTTCCAGCGTCGATATCTGCACGATATGGCCACCGCGCGCCGCCGCCGCGACATTGACCGCTGCCATGTCTCCGCCAACGATATCGACTATGCGGTCGGCCCCGTGCCCGCCCGTTATCGCCTTCACCCGCTCGACAATGTCGTCAGCGGTGCGATCGATCACCGCGATTGCCCCTAACCCCAGGCAATAGTCGAACTTGGCGGAGTCCGACACCACCGCAATGGCCTTGGCGCCCAGGAGCGTCACTATCTGGATGGCGGCGCCGCCAATGCCGCCTGCGCCGCCATGGACCAGAACGAACATGCCAGGCGCGACGCCGGCCCGCATTACCAGGGTCTGGGTCACCGTAAACCAGGTCTCGGGCAATGCCGCCGCTTCTGCATAATCCCATCCGGCAGGCACAGGCAGCACCTGGCCCTGCGGCACCGCCACATATTCTGCATAGCCTCCGCCATTGGTGAGAGCCATCACCCGGTCGCCGATCGACCAGCCTTTGACCGCCGCGCCCAACGCCACGACATCTCCAGCCACTTCAAGGCCGGGAATCGGGGAAGCACCGGGCGGTGGCGCATATTGGCCGCGCCGCTGTGCCAGGTCCGGACCGTTGACGCCGGCAGCGGCGATCCGGATCAGCACCTCCTCTGCGCCGACCTCAGGCAGGGTGGTGCGCTGCGGCACCAAGACCTCCGGACTACCTGATGTGGAGATGTCGATATAGGTCATGTCGTGAGGAAGGATCATGTGAACCAGAATCGTCCAAGCCGGCTTGTTCGACAAGCCCGCTCGGCTAAGCTGAGACAAGTTGTCTGCCCCAAATGCGACAGCCCCAGAACGAATGGAGCGGCCCATGCTAGATGAAGATCCGAAACCCAGGAAGACCCATGAGATCGGCATGCTGCTCGACGCCCTGTCCGTGGAAGAACTCGACGCCCGCATCGGTTTGCTTGAAACCGAGATCGAGCGCCTGCGCCAGGCCATCGCCGCCAAGGACAAGAGCCGCCAGGCCGCTGAAGCCGCCTTCAAGTTTTAGTCCGGCGCAGTTCACCAGCACCGTTAGTCATAACGACTGGTAAACCTTCGCTTGTCGTTACCACGGCCTTAGTGGTGAGGCTTCAGGCATCGGGGGGCGTCGCCACATGGAATGGAATCTGTTTGCCATAGCGGCGCTGCTCTTGCTGTCGGGGTTCTACTTCCTCACCACCGAACTTGAAGCTGCGCCCGAGCGTGAGGCAATCCATCATCCGCTGCGGGCGCCGCGCGATGTCCTGGAACAGGCCTGGCACAGCGAGCCGGTCCTGCTGTTCATGCGGCAGGTTCTGGCCATGCGACGCCGTCGACAACAGGCATGGCTCTGAACAGTGCCGGTCCTTACCTCACCCCGATTTTCCGCTATCAGGCATCAGGGTTAAGAGATCGCTTCACGTTAAGCTCCAATTAAGCTTTTCGCGGTAAGGTCATGGTATTCAGATTTTCTGAATTTTGCAGAGTGGTTTCTCCCTCTGTTTGACGCCTCCCTGTTAACTTCGAGAGCCGTAAATTTTGCGGCTCTTTTTCTTTTTTGGCCTTTGGGTTGGCGGCCAATCTTAAACCAGATTTTTAGAATACTGAGTGGCAACGGATGACGCGGGCGGGCTTTGCGCATAGCATGGCTCTAACACTGGAGGTCACGTGGCCGAGTTCGGGGATACACGACAGGCAGTTTCGATCGGTCCGCGCATTGTGGCGTCGGGCGGGTTCGACATGCTCTATCGCGAAGGCATGGCCTTGATCGAAACGGTCGCTGCCTATCTTGACGCCGAGGGACGGGCAGAAAGCCGCATCCTGCCGCGCGAGGCCGGCTTCCTCTACGCCACCGAATCCATGCGCCTCACTACCCGTCTCATGCAGCTGGCCTCCTGGCTGCTGCTGCAGCGCGCCGTCAACGAAGGCGAGATCAGCCGCGAAAATGCCCGCTCCGAAAAGGAGAAGGTCAAGTTCTCGGCCACGCCGTCGCAGCGCGGCGGCCCGGGCTATGACCTCCTGCCTGAACGCCTGCGCGACTATATCGACCGCGGCGACCGGCTCTTTGCCCGGGTGATGCAGCTCGATGCGCTGGAACGCGGCGACGTGCCCGAGCAGACCGGCCCCAACAATGCCAATGGCATTGCCGACCAGCTCGCTCGCCTCAAGGCCGCCTTCAACCGCGTCGACTGATCCCCGTCACGCCCCGCGCGGCGCGAGGAAGATCACGGCGGCACCGGCAATGGCGAGACCGGCGCCGATCATGTCCCAGCGATCCGGCCTGATCCCCTCCACGCCCATCATGAAGAGCACCGAAGCCAGGATGTAGATGCCGCCATAAAGCGCGAAAGCGCGTCCGGCGCTGTCCATGCCGCTCAGGGCCAGCAACAGACCGAAAAATCCAAGGGCCGCAAGCGCCGGTACCCACATCCAGAGCTGCCCTTGGCGCACCGCGAGCCAGATCAGATAGCAGCCGATGATTTCAAAGACGGCCGCCCCCAGAAAAATGACGAAGGCCATGGCACCCGCTCCAACAAAAAAGCCCGGCGCAATGGCCGGGCTTTTGTAATAGATTGTCCAGATGCCTTAGAGGCCCAGGCCCTTGAAGCGCTCCTTGAAGCGCGAGACACGGCCACCGCGGTCCATCAGCTGGCCCGTGCCGCCGGTCCAGGCGGGATGAGTCTTCGGGTCGATATCGAGCTGCAGCGTTTCGCCTTCCTTACCCCAAGTGGACTTGGTCTGGTAGGTGGTGCCGTCAGTCATGACCACGTTGATCATGTGGTAGTCGGGATGGATGTCACTCTTCATGGCGCGCCTCAAATCAAACGGGCGCCGCAGCGCCCGGAGAGCAGAAATCTGGTATTGGCGGGCTTCCTACAACAAGCAGGCCCCGACCGCAAGGGCATGGGAGCGGCAATTTTACCGCGCCCCGCGCAGTTGCCCGCCCCGATCGCAACACCTATATGGTGACGATCGCCGGCAGCCCGCCGGGCCCAGCAACAAATACGGCGCAATCCCAGCATGACAGACCAGGCCGTGTCGGCCACGTCCGACCCCGAAAAGATCGTGGACGAGGTCACCCAGGCGCCGCGCCGCCTGAGACCACTGCGGCGTCTATTGCCCTTCATGCTCGCCTATCCAGTGCGGTTGAGCCTGACTCTACTGTTCATGCTGGTCTCGACCATTTCCTCTCTGGCGATCCCGGCGCTCATGGGTGGGGCCATCGACGAAGGGTTTCTGGCCGAGAACCTCGAAAATGTCGGCCGCTACGGCTTCATCATCATCGCTATCGCCGCGGTCATGGCCATTGGCAGCGGCGCGCGCTTCTACTTTATCTCCGTGGTCGGCGAACGCGTTCTTGCCGATCTGCGGCAGGCCGTGTTCACCCATCTCCTGGCGCTCGACACCCGCTATTTCGACAATCACCGCGTTGGTGAACTGACCAGCCGCCTCAATGGCGACGTCGCTGTCATTCGTGGCGCTGTCGGCTCCAGCTTCTCGCTCGCCCTGCGCTCCATGGTCACCATCATCGGCGCGCTGGTGATGATGATTCTGACCAGCCCTGTGCTGACCTTGGCTGTGGTCATCGCCGTGCCAGCCATACTTGTCCCGGTCATTCTATATGGCCGCCGCCTGCGCGGCATGTCGCGCAAGACCCAGGATGCGCTGGCCGATCTCTCGGCGATGGCCACCGAAATGCTGGGGGCCACGCGCACAGTGAAGGCCTTCACCCAGGAACAGGTACAGTCCGGCATTTACGACAGCCACAGCGAAGCCAGCTATCGCGCCGAAGTCCGTCGGCTCGGTGCCCGCTCGCTTCTCGTGGCGCTGGTCATGTTCCTCGGCACCAGCGCACTTGTTGGCCTCGTCTGGTGGGGCGCACGCGCCGTGTTCGACGGCTCGGTGACGGCCGGGCAGCTGGCCCAGTTCCTTGTCTATGCGCTGATGGCTTCAGGCGCGCTGACCAACGTCTCCGAAGTGCTGGGCACGCTGCAGACCGTAGCCGGCTCTACCGAACGGCTGATGGAGATTCTCGATACCGATGCCGAGATCAACGACCCCGCCCAGCCGGTCCCCCTGCCTACGCCCTCACCAGGCACCGTCCAGTTCGACAATGTGGATTTCTCCTATGCCGGGCCCAATGGGGAAAAGGTACTCAAGAGCCTGAACTTTTCCGTCTCCAAGGGGGAGACCGTTGCGCTCGTGGGCCCCTCCGGCTCCGGAAAATCCACCACGCTGGCGCTGCTGCAACGCTTTTACGACGTCACTTCGGGGACGATCCGCGTCGACGGCGTCGATATCCGAAAGGTGCGCCAACAGGATCTGCGGCAGCGTTTTGCCTATGTCGAGCAGGAGCCGGTGATCTTTGCCGGCACCATTGCTGACAATATCCGTTTCGGCAAACCCGGCGCCGACATGTCCGAGGTCATCGCCGCTGCCAAGGCCGCCCTGGTGGATGATTTCGTCTCCGATCTCCCCATGGGATATGACACCGTCGTTGGCGAGCGCGGGGTCATGCTTTCGGGCGGACAAAAGCAGCGCCTCGCCATTGCCCGCGCCATCATCAAGAATGCCCCGATCCTCCTGCTTGATGAGGCCACCTCGGCACTCGACGCGCAGAGCGAGCGCCTGGTGCAACTGGCCCTCGAACATCTGATGGCAGGGCGTACCACGCTGGTGATCGCCCATCGCCTCGCCACCATCCGCGACGCCAACACTATTCTGGTGCTCGACGATGGCCAGATCATCGACCAGGGCACCCATGACCAATTGGTCGCCAAGGGCGGCCGCTATGCCGAGCTGGCGCGCCTGCAATTCCGCCTGGCCGAAGCCAGGTAATCCCGGGCTCTGCGCAGGCCGCTCAAGGCTTTCCGGCCAAGAGGCAGGCATCGATCAAGTCGTAAAGCCGCGCGCGCCCAAGGATCAGCAGCCAGGGCGTGGCATCGGCCGGCACGATTTCAACGCGCCCACCCGAGCCCTCATTGGACGTGCCCAGCAGGCCACCGGGCTCAAGGAAGAGGCCATCGAGCGGATAGAACAGGCCCAGCGATCGGCGGAAGCGGATCGGCAGCAGGGGATGCACCGATACGCGCTCGCGCCGGTCGGCCTCGAAGGCAAAGGGCCCGACCACCGCCAACGCCACATCGACCTCGTCCACCAGCAGCACATGCCGGTCAGGCGCCACCTGCAAAACCGCGCTCAGCGCTGCCAGCGTATGATCAAGCCGCTTGCCGGTCATTCCGAGCGCCAGCGTCACCGGCGCCCGGGTCGAATAGAGCGCCTTCTGGAAATCGGTGGTGATCTGCTCGGGTATGTGGATGACGCGGCTGCGGCTTTCCCAGCCGGTCCGATCCTGCAGCGAATCGAGGTCGCCGATAATCGCCGCGGGCACCAGTCCGGCCGCCGCGATAGCGTCGGCACCGCCATCGGCACCGATCAGCACCACACCGCGCTCATGCAGGTCCTGCAGCAGCGCATTGTCGACCGTCCCACCGCCTACAATAGCGACCGGTTGATCGAAGGTGAGGGGAAGCGGCGATTCGTCGTTCAGGGAGGGGGATTGCACTCTCGGCATTCTCTCAATATGGTCCGCACCGTCTCGCTGGGGTGTTCCGGTTACCGCCGGAGCTGAGAGTTACCCATAGAACCTGAACCAGGTCATGCTGGCGGAGGAAGTTCGAGATGGCAAGGGTGCATCTCGCGCATCCTCTCCATTGACAAGATCCCTTCACCCATGGCCGCAAACCATTGAAGGGAAGCAGACCGTGGCAAAATCCTTGACACTGGCGCTTGCGGTCCTCGTTGCCGGATTGTCCGCAGCGCCCGCATTGTCACAAGACCGTCCGACGCTCACCATCTACACCTATGACGGCTTTGCCGCCGAATGGGGCCCCGGCCCCAAGCTCAAGCAGGGGTTCGAGGCCACCTGCAATTGCACCGTGAACTGGGTGGCCGCCGACAGTTCCATCGGCACGCTGCGCCGCGCCCAACTTGAAGGCCCAAGCACCGAGGCAGATATCCTGCTTGGCCTCGATACCGCCATTGCCGGGGAAGCCCGCGCCACCGGTCTCTTTGCCGATCACGGCCTCGACCTCAGCCATCTGGCTCTGCCCGAGACCTGGACCGATGCGCAGTTCGTGCCCTTCGACTTTTCGCACTTCGCCTTCATGCACGACACCGACACCATGCAGGTGCCGCCGGCTTCCTTCGAAGATCTGATTGCACTGCCGGATACGGTCAAGATCGCGATCCAGGATCCCCGTTCGGCCACGCCGGGCCTCGGCCTCCTGCTCTGGGTCAAGGCCGCTTATGGCGACCGCGCCCCCGAAATCTGGGCCGGTCTCAAGCCGCATATCCTCACCATTACCCGCGAGTGGAGCGAGAGCTATTCGCTCTTTCTCAATGGCGAAGTCGACATGGTGCTCTCCTACACCACCTCGCCCGCCTACCACATCATCGAGGACGGCGACGACACCATCAAGGCGGCTCTGTTCAGCGAAGGCCATTTCCCGCAGATCGAAGTGGCCGGCATTCTCAAGTCTTCCGACCAGCAGGATCTGGCGCAGCAATTCCTCGCCTACCTGACCTCGCCAGAAGGCCAGAAGGTGATCCCGACAACCAATTGGATGTTCCCGGTGATCGACCTAGGCGCTGATCTCGACCCTGCTTTCGCCACGCTGCCGCAGCCGGAAAAGACACTGACCATTCCCGAACAGGACATAACGGCCAATTCTGCGGCCTGGATCGACGAGATGCTGGCCGCCGTTCAGTAAGCCAGCCCGCCTACCACATAGGGCAACAGTCGGCGCCTCCCACAATTGGTCTGGGAGGCGCAGTTTCTGCACGCAAAGTCTTTCAGGAGGTGGCAGGTGAGAACCATGCTGACCCTTCCCCATCGTCCCTATCGCATCGCCGCCGCCACAGCCTTGTCGCTGTTGATCGCCGGCCTCATCGCCGCGGTACTCTGGGCCATTCTTGCCGCCGCTGGCGATAGCGCTGGCACCTCGCGCATCGATATCCCACACCTTCTGCGCATGACCTCCATCCAGGCTGGCCTCACCACCGTCCTGTCGCTCGGCATCGGCACGGCTATCGCCTGGTCGCTCAATCGCCTGCGCTTTATCGGTCGGGACTTGGTAGTCGGCCTCTTCGCCGCCGCCATCGTAACCCCCGGCATGGTGGTGGCCTTCGGGCTCATCTCCATTTGGGGGCGAAATGGCTGGATCAACCAATTGAGCCAGTCGCTGTTCGGCGTCACCATAGACAGCCCCGCCTATGGGCTCTCGGGCATCCTGCTGGCCCATGTCATTCTCGACGGCGCCTTTGCGGCGCGCATTTTGCTCGCCCGGCTCGACGCCATTCCAGCCAATCGGCTCAAGGTCGGGCAGTCTCTGGCGCTGTCGGCTTGGCAACGCTTCCGGTTGATCGACTGGCCCACTTTGCGCGGCAGCCTGCCGGGGCTTGGCGCCATTATTTTCCTCCTTGCCTTCACCAGCTTTCCAATTGTCTTGCTGCTCGGCGGCGGCCCCGCCAACCAGACGCTGGAAGTGGCCATCTATTCCGCCGTCCGGCTCGATTTCGACCTTACCGGCGCGGTGCGTCTGGCGCTGACTCAGATCGCGGTCTGCGCCGTCGTCATCCTGCTCGCCTCGGCCCTCACGCCGGTTCCGGCGGCCCTTGGCCGCTCCGCCCAGCCCGCCTGGCGCGACATGGGACTGGCGCGGCTGCTGCAATGGCTGGTGCTGATCCTGGGCACAGCCACTTTCCTCCTGCCCCTGCTCTCAGTGCTGATCGACGGGCTGGCGGGGGGCTTCGGCCGTGTCCTGGCGCAGCCGAGCTTCTGGCGCGCCACCTTGACCAGCCTGTTGATCGGCTCAGCCTCGGCGCTGCTCACTTTGCTTTTGGCACTGGGGCTGGCCCTGGGACGCAGCGCCGCCGCCACCCCAGCGCTCCGCACCGTGCTCGGCGCCCCGGCCTATGCCTATCTCGCCGTACCTGCGGTGGTGCTCTCGCTTGGCTTTTTCCTGCTCGTGCGGCAAGCGGGCATGCCCACTGGCGTGGCGGCGCCCTTCGTTGTGGTCTTTGCCAACAGCCTTCTCGCCCTGCCCTTTGCCATCGCCACGCTCGGCCCGCCGCTCGATGCCATCGTGCGCAGCCGCGGCAAGCTGATCCGGTCGCTGGGGATCAATGGCTACAGGCAATTCCTGACCATCGAATATCCCCTGCTTGGCCGCGATATCGGGCTGATGCTGGCGCTCGCCTTCTGCTTTTCGCTCGGCGATCTCGGAGTCATTGCCTTGTTCGGCACGCAGGACTTCCAGACCCTGCCCCTGATGATGTTCCGAGCCCTCGGCGCCTATCGCAACAACGATGCCGCCGCCATCGCCGCGCTCCTACTCATCGGCACCATCACCGCCTTTGTCGGCCTTCCCCGTCTCATCGAAAGGATCGCCCATGCTCCGCGCCGATGATCTGGTCTTCGCCCATCCCGGCCAAACCAGCCCCTACCATTTCAGTCTGAGCGCCGAGGCCGGCGAGGTCACCGCCATTTCCGGTGCCAGTGGCTCCGGAAAATCGACATTGCTCGATCTATTGGCCGGCTTTCTTTCCCCAAGTGCCGGAACGCTCTTGCTCGACGGCACCGACATCGCCGCCCTGCCGCCGGAAAAGCGGCCGGTCTCGCTGCTGCTGCAGGCGGACAATCTCTTCGATCACCTCACCGCCGCCGATAACGTGGCGCTTGGCCTGCCCAAGGGCATCGACAAGGGCACGGGAAAAGAAAAGGTCCGCGCCGCTCTTGCGGAGGTAGGGCTGGGCGAGTTTGCCGACAAACCGGCATCCACACTGTCAGGCGGTCAAAAGCAGCGTGTGGCCCTGGCGCGCACCTTGCTGCGTGACCGGCCCGTCCTGCTGCTCGACGAGCCGTTTTCGGCACTGGACGATGAGACGCGGCGCACGACGCGCGATCTCGTGGCCGAACTGACCCGCCGCCATGGCTGGCACACAGTGCTCGTCAGTCACCATGCCGACGACATCGCCGCTCTGGCCCAGCGCCATTATCGCTTGAGTGACGGGCGGCTCATCGCCGCCTGATCGCTTTGCTTACGGGTTCCAGGCGGCAAACGCCTGCCGGAACAGCGCCTCCGCCTCATCATCCTTTTCCAGGGTCAGGATGGCATTGCGGCCGGTTCCATAGACAATGGCCAGGTCGATCCAGCGCCGCGATGACAGCAATTGGGTATTGTTGGTCACATCGTCGCCGCTGGTGCTGAGCGCGAAGAGGAAGGAATTGCCGACAACGCGCGCTGAAGCGCCGACCAGCGCCGTGCCCGGCACCAGTTCCTCATCCTTGAGCAGCACGCCAGCCAGCGTCGAGATCGAGCCGCCGATAAAGGTATCGGAGACGTCGAAGGTGACTTCCATCAAATGGCTGGCCGGCAAGCTTGGATCGGAGTTCTTGCGAATGGTCAGCGACACCTTGAGATTGCGCGCCGGAATATTGGCCTCGGCAACCAGTGTCGGCAGGCCGATCTCGTCGACGCCTTCGCTCCAGTCCACCGTGCCCGAGAACGGCACTGCGCCGCCGCGACCATCGGTCGAGGCTTCGAGCAGCAGCGACTGACTACCGGCAAGCACGGATGGATCAACGCTGGCACTGGGGTCGTTGGTCGCCGCAATACTGGTGTCCTGCCCGGACAGCCGCTCTTCGGTCTTGGCTTCGCCATTGCTGTTGATCGATGGCAGCACGGTTTCACTGCCGCTGGGCACCACGGCCTCCGGCGTCGGCTCCAGCCTGTCTTCGGTCTCGAGTCCTTCGAGCGCGTTGGTCGGCTCCTGCGTCACCGTGGTGGCGGTGTTGCCGGGGCCCACAGCCTCTTCACCGGTTGTGCCCGGCGCAGTGGTCATTGCGTCCATCGAAGGCGTATTGGGCGTCTCGACATTCTGTGCGGTTTGCGTCGTCGTGGTCTGGGCGCGGCCGAACATCTGGTCGAGATCGACATAGCCCTCGCGCCAGGCCCAGAAGCCGGCACCGCCCACGCCAACCAGCAGAAGCGCAAACACGACGAGAAAAATGGTCACCCCGGCGCCCGAGCGCTGCTCGGCACCCACGGTGGCAAAGCCGCTGTCGTCGCTGGCATCGCCATCAAGCGCGCCAGCGGCGCGGGTTTCAGACCGATCGGGAAGCGCCTCGGTTGCTTCGCCACGAGCTTCCCGATCCAGCGTCTCGATCGCCCGTTCGATCACGCCTTCGGCTTCGCGGGCGTCATCTTCCAGATCGACCTCGCGCACACTCGAAAGCGCCGGTTCCACTGGCAAGACCGGTTCGATTGCGACCGGCTGCACCTGCGGCTGGCGCGCCAGCGCCGTGGCGCCCAGGCCTGACTCGATCCGCGGCAGGCTTGCGGGAGCAACAAAGTCGGAATTTGCCGCCAGCGGCGCGGGACTGTCACGACGGGCGGTAAAGGACGGAGATTTGAGCGGGGTCGGCTCCACGGCGCGAAGATCGGCGCGCTGCGGTGTCTGGCTCGGCTTTGCCACCACCGGCGGTGGCAGGGGTTCAGCCGTTACCACATCGGGCTCGACGGCCTCGACCGCGGCGCCACTGGCCTCGGCTGCTTCCCCGATAATGTCCTCGATGGAGACCGGTTCCGGAACCGGCTCATCGATTTCCGGCTCCACCGGGACTGCCGCGACGGGCATCGGGGCTTGCACCTGCACCGGCTTGGGCGGCGGTGTGAATTGCGGCTGGGGGGTGACCACCGGCGCGGCGGCCTGTGGCGCGGGCGCGGGTTTGGGAACTGGCGCCACCGGAATGAGCGGCTCGCGCGGAATTGGGGCGGTGTCCCGCCCCAACATGATCACGGCTTCGCTGGCCTCTTGCTCGACCTGGCGGATACAATCTTCCAATTGCAGGCGATGTTGCGTGATTTCACGCGCCGGCAACGGCGGCTGGATGGCGCGCAACTGCCCGACCAGGGCCGTGCGTGCCTTCTCATAAACCGCGCGACGCGCGGCCCCGTTGTTCTCCGGCAGCGCCGTAATCGCACGGCGCAACAGCTCCTTGTAGTCCGCCATTGGTTACTTGGTACTCACAATTGCAGCGACGTCTTGTAGCAAAATTTTTCAGTCTTGGAACGGGTCAACCACCAGAATGGTGTCGGCACGTTCGGGGCTGGTGGACAATAGCGCTACCGGAGCGCCGATCAGCTCTTCGATATAGCGGACATACTTGACGGCCTGCGCCGGCAGTTCGGCCCAGCTGCGCGCGCCTGCTGTGGTCTCCGACCAGCCTTCCAGCGTCTCGTAAATCGGCTTAACCCGCGCTTGTGCCCCCATTGAGGCAGGCAAATAATCAATCCGTGATCCGTCGAGCTCATAGCCGACGCACACCTTGATCTCCTTGAGGCCATCGAGCACGTCGAGCTTGGTCAGTGCAATGCCGGTAATCCCCGAGGTCTTGACCGTCTGGCGCACCAAGACGGCATCGAACCAGCCGCAGCGGCGCGGACGGCCGGTATTGACGCCCACTTCCTTGCCCACCGTCGCCAGATGCTTACCGATCTCGTCATCGAGCTCGCAAGGAAACGGGCCTTCGCCGACGCGGGTCGTATAGGCCTTGGTGATCCCCAGCACATAACCGATGGCAGTGGGGCCGAGACCCGAGCCGGCGGCGGCCTGGCCGGCCACGGTGTTGGAGGAGGTTACGAACGGATAGGTGCCGTGATCGTTGTCGAGCAGCGCGCCCTGGGCGCCTTCGAACAGGATGCGCGCGCCTTCGCGGCGCTTGTCGTCGAGCACGCGCCAGACCTGATCCATGAACGGCAGGATTTCCCCGGCGATCGAGGTCAGCTCTTCATAGATCGTGTCGGCAGCGATTTCCGCCAGGCCGATGCCGCGGCGCAGCGCATTGTGGTGCGCGAGCAGGCGCTCGATCTTGGGCATCAGCGTATCGGGTTCTGAAAGATCGACCAGGCGAATGGCGCGGCGGCCAACCTTGTCCTCATAGGCCGGACCGATGCCGCGGCGCGTCGTGCCGATCTTGAGCCCGGAATTGGCGTCTTCGCGAATACCGTCCAGCTCGCGATGCAGCGACAGGATCAACGGCGCATTATCGGCAATCCGCAGAATCTCGGGGGTAATGGTAACGCCCTGGCCACGCAGCTTGGCCATCTCGGCGACGAAATGGTGCGGATCCACGACCACGCCATTGCCGATAACACTGAGCTTGCCCTGCACCAGGCCCGACGGCAGCAGCGCCAGCTTGTAGCTCACCCCATCGATGACCAGCGTATGGCCGGCATTGTGGCCACCATGGAAGCGCACGACGACGTCGGCGCGCTCCGAAAGCCAATCCACGATCTTGCCCTTGCCCTCGTCGCCCCATTGCGAGCCGACGACAACCACATTCGCCATATTCCAGTCTTCCTCAAGAAAACGCGACAATAGGGCCGCGCGTCAGCGGGCCCCTTCGAATTGGACGTCCGTCCCCCCAGCCACCTTTGTCTGATTTGAATGTGGCCGAATAACTGGTAAGTCCAACTGTCCTTACATCACCAAAGCCATTATGACAAAGCCGCAGACACACCAAAATCGCGGCATAACCGCCCGCTTTCTCGATCAACCCTACCTTCTATTGATCCTGGCCCCGCTTTTTTGGGGTGGAAATCTCGTCGCCGCCAAGATGGTAACCGGGGAAATCGACCCCTTTCTGCTGCTGGCAAGCCGCTGCGTGCTGGCGACGCTCTTCATCCTGCCCTTCTCGATCAGCCATCTGCGCCAGGACTGGGCCGTCGTGCGAAAGTCCTGGCCGATCCTCATGGCCTATGGCGCGGTGGGCTACGCCTTTTTCAACGTTCTGCTCTATGTCGGCCTGCAGACGACGAGTGGAATCAACGCCGCCATCGTCCAGGCTGCCCTGCCCATGATGATCCTGGGCGCCAATTTCATCATCTTCCGGGTCCGCGCCCGCTTCGCGCAGATCATCGGCGTGCTGCTGGCCATTTTCGGCGTGCTCGTGACCGCCACCCACGGCAATCCGCTGCGTGTGCTCACCCTCGACGTCAACCTTGGCGACGGCTTCGTCATCCTCGCCTGCATTTCCTATATGGCCTATACGCTGGGTTTGCGCTTCCGCCCCAAAATGCACCTCATGAGCTTCATGGCCGTGTCCTTCGCCGGCGCTGCCATCACCGGGCTCATCATGCTGGCACTATTCGGTGGCGGGCTGGGCGCCATTGCCAGCCTGGGCAGCGCCTCGACAGCCGTCTGGCTCGTCATCATCTATATCGCGATCTTTCCCTCGATGGTCAGCCAGATCGCCTATGCCCGCGGGGTGGAACTGGTGGGCGCCAATCGCGCCGCGCCCACCCACAATCTCATCCCGGTCTTCGGGACACTGGGCTCGGTGCTGATCCTGGGAGAAAGCCTCCAGCCCTATCACTTCATCGCCGCCGGCATCATCATTGGCGGCATCGTCCTGGCCGAATGGGCCGCACGACAAAAGGCCTGAACGCCATACGCAAAAAGGCCGGCGCAACGCGCCGGCCTTTGTAAGCTTCACATGGTCTTGGCGCGTAAGCGCCTCAGAACTTCAGCGCCTTGGCCTGCTTCACGCCCTCCAGCGAGGCGATCTCGACCAGTTGCGCCTCGGTCAGCGTGCCATCGATCGAAATCAGCGCGATAGCATCGCCACCCACCTCGGCACGGCCGAGATTGAAGTTGGCGATGTTGATGCCCAGCGTGCCCAGCAGCGTGCCCAGGCGGCCGATATGGCCCGGCTTGTCCTCATTGGTGACATAGAGCATGGACGGGGTCAGTTCCGCTTCCATGTTGATGTCCTTGACCTGGATGATGCGCGGCTTGCCATTGGCGAACAGCGTACCGGCAAGGCCACGCACCTGGCGCTCGGTCGTTATGGTCAGCCGGATATAGCCCTCATAGGAGCCCTGGCGATCGCGATTAGTGGTTTCGACGGTGATACCGCGATCCTTGGCGATCTGCGGAGCCGAGACCATGTTGATATCGCCCAGCGACGGCTTGAGCACACCATTGATGGCGGCAGCGATCATCGGCTTGGTGTTGAGCTGGGCCACATTGCCCTCGAACTCGATCTTGATGCCCGAGATCGCGGTTTCGGTCAGTTGGCCGGCAAACGAACCCAGCGTTTCGGCGAGCTTGACCCACGGGGTCAGGAGCGGTGCTTCCTCGGCTGAGATGGATGGGAAGTTCAGCGCATTGGTGATCTCGCCAGTCATCAGATAGGCCGAGATCTGCTCGGCGACCTGCAGCGCCACATTTTCCTGCGCTTCGGTGGTCGAGGCGCCAAGATGCGGGGTGCAGATCACATTCGGCAATTCGAACAGCGGATTGTTCTCGGCCGGCTCGACCAGGAACACGTCAAGCGCCGCACCGGCGACATGGCCGGACTTGAGCGCAGCGTAAAGCGCTTCCTCATCGATCAGACCGCCACGGGCGCAGTTGATGATGCGCACGCCCTTTTTGGTCTTGGCCAGGTTTTCCGCATTGAGGATGTTGCGGGTGGCGTCGATCAACGGAGTATGCAGCGTGATGAAGTCGGCGCGGGCCAGAAGGTCGTCGAGTTCGACCTTTTCGATACCCAGGGTCTGGGCGCGTTCGGGCGTGAGGAACGGGTCGTAGGCGATGACCTTCATGCGCAGGCCAATGGCGCGGTCGGCCACGATCGAGCCGATATTGCCGGCGCCGATCAGGCCAAGCGTCTTGTTGGTGACCTCAACGCCCATGAAGCGGTTCTTTTCCCACTTCGATGCGCGGGTCGAAGCATCGGCTTCCGGCAACTGGCGGGCCAGCGCCATCATCATGGCAATGGCGTGCTCGGCCGTCGTGATCGAATTGCCGAAGGGCGTATTCATCACAATAATGCCCTTCTTGGTCGCCGCCGGAATATCGACATTGTCGACACCGATGCCGGCGCGGCCGATCACCTTGAGATTGCTCGCCGCGGCGATGATCTTCTCGGTCACCTTGGTGGCCGAACGGATGGCCAGTCCATCATACTGGCCGATGACTTCGAGCAGCTTTTCCTTGTCCTTGCCCAGATCGGGCAGATAGTCGACCTCGACACCATTGTCCTTGAAGATCTGGACGGCGGTGGGGCTCAGCTTGTCGGAAACGAGAACTTTTGGCATTTGGGATTTTCCAATTTGGCTGCGGCAGCAGGTCCGTCAGCGCCGCTTGATTGATACACAAGGTATTTTCCGCTGCCGTCACCACCCGGCTTGACCGGGTGGTCCATGGATTGCCCGGTCAAGCCAGGCAATGACGACAGCAGAAGGTTCGGCAAATGAGTTAAGCAGCAGCCTTGAGCGCGGCCTTTTCCTGGGCGAAAGCCCAATCGAGCCACGGGGTCAGCTTGGCGAGATCGTCGGCTTCGACGGTCGAACCGGCCCAGATGCGCAGGCCCGCCGGAGCATCCTTGTAGGAGCCGAAATCATAGCCGACGCCGAGCTTGTCGAGGCGGGCGACGATGGCCTTGGCAAAGGCCGCCTGTCCATCGGCATCGAGCGCCGCGATCTCGGCATCGACGATCGACAGGCACACCGAGGTGTTGGAGCGCTGATCGGCCTGCTTTGCGAGGAAATCCACCCAATCGGTCTTGGCGACCCAGTCGGCAAGCACCTTGAAATTGGCATCGGCCCGGGCTTGCATGGCACTGAGCCCACCAATGCTGGCACCCCACTTCATGGCGTCGATTGCGTCTTCGATGCACAGCATCGACGGCGTATTGATGGTTTCGGCCTTGAAGATGCCTTCGATCAGCTTGCCGCCCTTGGTCATGCGGAAGATTTTCGGCAGCGGACGGTCGGGCTTATAGCTCTCGAGCCGTTCGACGGCGCGCGGCGACAGGATGAGAATGCCGTGCGCACCCTCGCCGCCCAGTGCCTTCTGCCAGGAGAAGGTGACAACATCGAGCTTGGCAAAGTCGAGCTTCTGCGCAAAAGCCGCCGAGGTGGCGTCACAGATGGTCAGGCCCTCGCGATCAGCCGGGATCCAGTCGGCGTTGGGGACGCGCACACCCGAGGTGGTGCCGTTCCAGGTGAAGACCACGTCGCGCTTGAAATCGACCTGCGCCAGATCGGGCAATTCGCCATAGGGCGCTTCGAAAACGCGGACATCGCTGAGCTTGAGCTGCTTCTGCACGTCGGTGACCCAGCCGGCCCCGAAGGATTCCCAGGCCAGCATATCGACGCCGCGGGCACCCAGCGCGCTCCACATGAACATTTCGACCGCGCCGGTGTCGGAAGCCGGCACGATGCCGATGCGATAATCGGCCGGCACTTCGAGCAGGCTGCGGGTAAGGTCGATGGCTTCCTGAATACGGGCCTTGGCGATCTTGGCGCGGTGCGAGCGACCGGTCAGCGCATCCGCGAGCGCCTGGATCGTCCAGCCTGGACGCTTGGCACATGGGCCCGACGAAAAATTGGGGTTTTCCGGTTTTACCGCCGGTGCGGTCAGGGGCATATCTGCCATCTTAAGCGGCCCTCCCAGGCCTATGGTCTCGCGTTAGGGCGAGATGTCCTGAGGACGCAGATACTCCCGCGCCAACACCGCCGTCAATCGATATTTTGGCCGGCATTTGCGCCGCTTCGGCCCGGTGCCCGCAAAAGCTCATTTCGCCGCTCAGCCTACCCTCAGTTGACAAAACCGGCCCTTCGGGATGGGTTTGTGCACCCCTCCTGTTCCGGATTCGCAATTCCCCCATGGTCGATCCCGTTTTCGTCACGATTGCCGTGGTGGCGGTCCTTATTGTCGGGCTCAGCAAGGCGGGCCTGTTGGGCGGGCTCGGCGTCGTTGGCGTGCCGCTCCTGACCCTGGTCATGGCGCCGCGCGATGCGGCCGGCATGATGTTGCCGGTGCTGCTCTGCATGGATGCGGTGGCCATCTGGATGTATCGCAAGGAATGCGACTGGAGCCTGCTCCGGATCATGCTGCCCGGCGCTGCCGTGGGCACGCTGATCGGCTGGGCGCTCTGGGCCGTGGTCAGCGATGCCGTCGTTTTGCTCATGGTCGGCGTCGTTACTCTGCTCTTTGTGCTCGACGCTGTTTTTCCCATCCGCAAGAAGCTCGAGGGCCTGCCGCCGTCAAAGCCCTGGGGCGCATTCTGGGGTGCTGTCGCCGGCTTCACCAGCTTCATCTCCCACACCGGCGGCCCGCCGTTTCAGATCTATGTGCTGCCGCGCAAGCTGGCCCCCGCCCTTTACGCCGGGACCACCGCCTTCTTCTTCGCCATCGTGAATTCCGCCAAGCTCATTCCCTATTATTTCCTTGGCCAGCTCAATGTGCACAATCTGATGCTCTCGGCGGCCTTGGCGCCGGTGGGCGTGCTGGGCGTATTCCTCGGCGTCTATCTCGTGCGCCGCATCGACGCTCGCCTTTTCTACCGCATTGCCTATTGGCTGGTCTTCCTGTTGGCGCTGCAACTGATCTGGGAGGGCACGCATCGGCTCATGGCGGGATAGACTATGCCGACCGCGTCACCCCACCACCTTCACATCCCCCTGCCCACTGGCTAAGGTCCGCCCCGAAAATTCGTTTCGGGAGTCGCGTTCATGTCCGCCGCACAGAAGACCCACAACCAGTTCGGCAACCTTCCCGTCTGGGACCTGTCCGACCTCTATCCCGGCAAGGACAGCGCCGAATTCAAGGCCGGGCTGGAAGAGGCAAAGCAGCTCGCTAACAAGTTCGAGGCGGCCTACAAGGGCAAGCTGCTCGATCTCACCCGCTCCGGCGGCCTGATCAAGGCCATCAAGGACAGCGAGACCCTGGGCGATCTCACCGGCCGCATCGGCTCCTATGCCTTCCTGCAATATGCGCAGAACTCCACCAATCCCGACCGCGCCAAATTCATGGGCGATACCAATGAGGCGCTGACCGCCCTCTCGACCCGGGTGCTGTTCTTCGAGCTTGAGCTTAACCGCATCGAGGACGCCGAGCTCGACGCCGCGCTCGAGCGCGATCCCGAGCTGGCCCGCTACCGCACCTGGTTTGCGGACCTCAGAAAGGCCAAGCCCTACCAGCTCGACGACAAGCTCGAAGAGCTGTTCCACGACAAGTCGGTCACGGCCTTCTCCGCCTGGAACCGGCTCTATGACGAGACGCTGGCAACGCTGGAATTCGAGGTCGAGGGAGAAAAGCTCAATCTGGAATCCACGCTGCACCTGCTCTCCGAGAAAGACGAAAAGAAGCGCGAAGCCGCCTTCCACGCCGTTGCCAAGACGCTGGGCGCCAATGGGCGGCTCGTTACCCACATCACCAATGTCCTGGCCAAGGACAAGGAAATCTCCGACCGCTGGCGCGGCTACCAGGACATTGCCGATAGCCGCCACATGGCCAATTCGGTCGAGCGGGAGGTCGTCGACGCCCTTCAAACTGCCGTCCAGGCAGCTTATCCGCGCCTCAGCCACCGCTACTACAAGATGAAGGCCAAGTGGTTCGGCAAGGACAAGCTCAATGCCTGGGACCGCAATGCGCCGCTGCCGACCAGCGACGAGCGGGTCTGGGACTGGGACACCGCCGTCACCACAGTGCTCGACGCCTATGGCCGCTTCTCACCCGAACTGGCCGAGGTCGCAAAACCCTTCTTCAATTCCGGCTGGATCGATGCGCCCACCGGCAATGGCAAGCTCTCGGGCGCCTTCGCCCATCCCACCGTGCCGAGCGCCCATCCCTATCTCATGCTGAACTATCTCGGCCGCACCCGCGATATCATGACGCTCGCCCATGAGCTGGGGCACGGCGTCCACCAGCGCCTCGCCGCCGCACAGGGCCCGATCCTGGCCAACACTCCACTGACCCTGGCCGAAACTGCCTCGGTCTTTGGCGAAATGCTGACCTTCCGCGCCCTGCTCGACAAGACCACCGATCCCAAGCAGCGCTTTGCTCTACTGTCTTCCAAGGTGGAAGACATGCTCAATACCGTGGTGCGGCAGATCGCCTTCTATACCTTTGAGCGCAAGGTCCACACCGCCCGCCGCCAGGGCGAATTGCGCACCGAAGAGATCAATGCCATCTGGATGGAAGTCCAGGCGGAGTCGCTGGGCGACGGTATCGTCGCCAATGAGGGCTATGAGGTGTTCTGGACCTATATTCCGCACTTCATCCACTCCCCCTTCTATGTCTACGCCTATGCATTCGGCGACTGCCTTGTGAACTCGCTCTACGCACAGTATGAGAAATCAAGCGAAGGCTTTGCGGAGCGCTATTTTGAGCTCCTCAAGGCGGGGGGAAGCAAGCATCATTCCGAATTGCTCAAGCCATTTGGCCTGGATGCAAAAGATCCCCAATTCTGGTCGCTTGGCCTCTCGATGATCGAGCGGTTGATCGACGAGCTGGAAGCCACCAGCCCCTGAGGCTGGACTTTCGGATTAGCCCGAATAGACGACTATACTTTTGAGGACCCAATGGCCAAAACCCACGCACAGCACCACACCGACCCCGTACTGGAATCCGGCATGGATTATGCAGAACACGAAAAGACCTATAACGGCTTCATTACCGGGGTTAAGTGGTCGGTCTACGGCATCGCCGCACTGATGGTGGTCTTGTATTTCGTGGTCATCCACTGATCGGTTTTCAACAAGCAGGCCCGTGAAACAGCCTGCCCGTCGGCAGGCGGGTAGGAGAGAGTTTCCATGAAGATTGCCGTCCTGCGGGAGCGGACTGAGGGTGAAAGCCGCGTTGCGGCCACCCCCGAAACGGTCGCCAAGCTCATCGGCCTGGGCGCCGGGGTCACGGTTGAGAAGGGCGCGGGCTCAGGCTCGCGCATTGCCGACGAGCAGTTCTCGGCCAGCGGCGCGACCATCGGCGCCGATGCCAGGACCACGCTCGCGGGCGCCGACATCGTGCTGGTGGTCCGCCGCCCCGCAGCGGCCGACCTGGCCGGCGTCAATCCCGGTGCGCTGCTGATCGGCGCCCTTGACCCCTATGGCAATGACGGCGACGTCGCCGCCTTGGCCAAGGCCGGCGTCACCGCCATGGTCATGGAATTCATGCCACGCATCACCCGCGCCCAGGTGATGGACATTCTCTCCTCCCAGGCCAATCTCGCCGGCTACCAGGCCGTGATCGAAGCAGCCTCGGTCTTCGACCGCGCCATGCCGATGATGATGACGGCCGCAGGCACCGTTCGCCCCGCCAAGGCCTTCGTCATGGGCGCCGGCGTTGCTGGCCTTCAGGCCATCGCCACGGCCAAGCGTCTCGGTGCCGTCGTATCAGCCACCGATGTGCGCGCCGCTGCCGGCGAGCAGGTGGAATCGCTCGGCGCCAAGTTCATCATGACCGAGGCTCTCAAGGATGCCTCCGGCACCGGTGGCTATGCGCGCGAGCTGACCAAGGACGAGCAGGCGGCGCAAGCCGAACTGGTCGCCGGACACATTTCCAAGCAGGACATCGTCATTACCACTGCCCTCATCCCGGGCCGTCCGGCACCCAAGCTGGTGACCCGCGCCATGGTGGAAAGCATGGCTCCGGGCTCGGTGATCGTCGATCTCGCGGCTGAACGCGGCGGCAATGTTGAACTGACCCAGCCTGGTAAGGTTATCGACCACAACGGCGTTGTCATCATCGGCTACACCAATCTGGCCGGTCGCATTCCCACCACCGCCAGCCAGCTCTATGCGCGTAACCTGCTGTCCTTCATCGACACCCTTGTCGACAAGAAGGAGAAAAAGCTCGCCATCAACTGGGACGACGAACTGGTCAAGGCCACCGTGCTGACCCGCGACGGCGCTGTCGTGCACCCCAATTTTGTGGCCGCTGCCAAGACCGGCGACATCGTCACGGCACCCTCAGGTGCGGTTTCTGGTGATGTGGTGAGCGCAAAACCCAAGCCGGCCCCGAAAAAGCCCGCGGCAAAGGCCGAGCCCAAGGACGCGCCGGTCAAGACCGGTGCGGCCAAGAAACCCGCAGCCATCAAAAAGGCGGCACCAAAGGCCGAAGCAGCGCCCGCGCCCGAAGCGGTTGTGACACCTGCACCTGCCGTGCCCGTCGTCGCCAAGAAGGCGCCTGCTCGCAAGCCTGCAACGCCCAAGGCAGACGCTGTTGCAAAAGAGCCAGCCGCCAAAAAACCGGCCTCCAAGAAGCCCGCCGCCAAGCCAGAGGAAGGCAAGTAAGATGGATATGTCCGCAATCGACCCCTTCACCTTCCGCCTCGCCATTTTCGTCCTGGCGATCTTTGTCGGTTACTTCGTGGTCTGGAGCGTCACCCCGGCCCTGCATACCCCTCTGATGAGCGTCACCAACGCCATCTCCTCGGTGATCGTGGTGGGCGCATTGCTCGCCGTGGGCGTCAACATGGTTCATGACGCCAGTTGGGTGAGCAAACTCTTTGGCTTCATCGCCCTTGTGTTCGCCAGCGTGAACATCTTCGGCGGATTCCTGGTCACCCAGCGCATGCTGGCCATGTACAAGAAGAAGGGCTAGCCGATGGAAAGGCGTAACCTTTCCGGCGCGGGCCTATCGACGCCCCCCATTCAATACAGTCACGGCGTGCTCGCAACGGCGCCTCAGGCCATCCTCACGACGTCGGGCCAAGTGGCGATCCGCGCCGATGGGTCTATCCCCGAGGGCATCGAGGCACAGCTGGAGCTCATCTTCCAGAACATCGAGTCCATTCTCGTCGATGGCGGCTTCACCATGGCAGATGTGGTGCAAGCCCGCACCTTCCTGACCGATGCTGACCAATTGCGCGCCAGTCGCGCCGCCTTCACCAAATGGCTCGGATCGGCCCAGCCCGCCAGCACCCTCGTAATCGTCAAAAGCCTGATCTCGCCGGCCCTTCTGGCCGAAGTCGAAGTCATGGCGGTTCGCTAAGGAACCTCATCATGATTGACGCAAATATCGCCGCCCTGCTCTATCTGGTCGCCGGCGTGCTCTTCATCCTGGCCCTGCGCGGCCTCTCCAGCCCGAAATCGGCCCGTCAGGGCAATACGTTCGGCATGGTGGGCATGGCTATCGCCATCGTCACCACCCTCGCCGTCGCTGCGCCCTCCGATTTCATCAGCTGGTTGCTCATCATCGGCGGCCTTGGCCTCGGCGGCGGCATCGGCGCCTATATGGCCCGCACGGTCAAGATGACCGACATGCCGCAACTGGTCGCCGCCTTCCACTCGCTGGTGGGGCTGGCCGCCGTCTTCGTGGCCGCCGCCGCGCTCTACGCGCCCGAAGCCTTCGGCATCGGCACGTTGGATCACATCCACGCCCAGGCGCTGGTTGAAATGTCGATCGGCACTGCCATCGGCGCTTTCACCTTCACCGGCTCGGTCATCGCCTTCGCCAAGCTCAATGGCAATATGAGCGGCAAGCCGATCATCCTGCCTTCGCGCCATCTCATCCACATTGCCTTCGGCATTGCCATCGTGGCTCTGGTGGTCGCCTTTGCCATGACCGGCCAGGCCTGGATGTTCTGGGCCATCACCATTCTCGCCCTCATCCTGGGCGGGCTGATGATCATCCCCATCGGCGGCGCTGACATGCCCGTCGTGGTCTCGATGCTCAATTCCTATTCCGGTTGGGCAGCTGCCGGCATTGGCTTCACCCTGGGCAACACCGCTCTGATCATCACCGGCGCACTGGTTGGCTCCTCGGGCGCCATCCTCTCTTACATCATGTGCAAGGCGATGAACCGCAGCTTCATCTCCGTCATCCTGGGTGGCTTTGGCGGCGACACCGCCTCGGCCGCTGCGGCAGGCGAAGACGACCGCCCTGTCAAGCAAGGCGCTGCCGACGACGCCGCCTTCCTGATGAAAAATGCCGGCAAGGTCATCATCGTCCCCGGCTATGGCATGGCCGTCGCCCAGGCCCAGCACGCTTTGCGCGAAATGGCCGACATGCTCAAGGCTGCCGGTGTGGAAGTGAAATACGCCATCCATCCCGTTGCCGGCCGCATGCCCGGCCACATGAACGTGCTGCTCGCTGAAGCCAATGTGCCCTATGACGAAGTGTTCGAGCTCGAAGACATCAACTCCGAATTCGCCCAATCGGACGTCGCCTTCGTCATCGGCGCCAATGACGTGACCAACCCCGCCGCCAAGACCGACAAGACCTCGCCGATCTACGGCATGCCTGTTCTCAACGTCGAGGATGCCGGCACCGTGCTGTTCATCAAGCGCGGCATGGCCGCCGGTTATGCCGGCGTGCAGAACGAACTGTTCTTCCGCGATAACACAATGATGCTGTTCGGGGACGCCAAGAAGGTCACCGAAGAGATCGTCAAGGCCCTGGGCCACTAGCCGGTTGCGGATGAGATCGCCCCGGGGGGGCGCCTAAAGCTACGGCGCCACGAGAGCTAGGCTCGAGCGGCGAGGATCGACCAAGACACAAAAGGCCCGCTTCTGCGGGCCTTTTCATTTGGATCACGTTACACTCAGTAATGCGGCGGTGGACTCTCAGTCGATGGATCGGCGATATAGGCGCCGCTGCGCACTTGCTCCTCAAGCTGGGTCAGCTTGCGCGTCAACAGGTCAATCACCTTCCATTGCTCGGTGATCGCCGCGTTCAAATCCTCGATAGCCTGATCCTGATGGGCAATGCGCGTTTCCAGCCCATCCAGCCTTTCAACATCGTCTTTTTCGCTCATCGCAGATCTCCTTGGCGCTCTCGACATAGGCTGACTGAGGCCCTCGCTCAAGCGCTCGTGCACGCGAGCAAGTTTACCTATTGGGAACCTGTTTGCCTTCCGCGCCATTGAATTGGGTGAAAACGCCACCCTGGAGCCGCAAATGGCCACCAACAGCGCAGTCCTTCTTCCCCAGTCCACCCGCCCCCAGGCAGTGAGCGCTAATGCGCGCTACCGCGCCGCCTTCGGGCTGTTGATCGCTGCCGGCCTCCCGCTTGGCCTGTTTGGTCTCGCCAATCTTGCCGCCGAAGCTGTTGGCCTCATGCCTCTGTTTTTCGCGCCCTTCGGTCTGCCTGGCTGGCTCGGCGCCGTAGCTCATCTCGCCATGCTGCCGCTGCTTGGTGCTGCCGGCTGGATCGCCACCCGCAAGGGCGATATCAGTCTTCATCTGTGGCTGGGTGCGCTGATGGCCGGTGTCATTGCCGTCCCCTTCATCACCGCACCGCTTGATTCTCTGCAGATGAGCATTGTCAGCGTCGTCCTCTTTCTGCTGGCCCTGGCCACCATCCAACGCGTTGGTAAAGCCTCGCGCACCGCAGGCTGGCTGCTGGTGCCGGTCCTTGGTTGGCTGGGTCTCAGCGCTGCTTTGGGCATGGTGCTCGCCGCTGCCTGGACCCCGCCCTTCGCCCTGACGCAGGGCATGGACAATGCGCCGCCCGCCGCTGGCTGACGGTTACCGGCAAGTTCCTTCTTGCCGAATGCGATGGGAACGCTCATTTGAAGGCAAATAGTCTTCGGAGTCTTCTCATGGCCAAGCTGCTCAAGATCGACGTGTTCACCGACGTGGTCTGCCCATGGTGCCTCGTCGGTTCAGCGCGTCTCGACCAGGCCATTGCTGCCTTGCCCGACGATGTCGAGGTGGAGGTGACCAACCACCCCTTCTATCTTGACCCCACAGTGCCGCCCGAAGGCGTCGATGTCGGTCAGATGCTCCAGGAAAAGTACGGTCGCGACCCCAAGGAAATGTGGGCACGCGTCGAGGGCGAGGCCAAGAAGGCCGGCATCGATCTCGACCTGTCCCAGCAGCCGCGCATGTTCAACACGGCCAAGGCTCACACCATCACCAGGCTGTCCAAGCCCAATGGCAATCAGCACGAGTTGGCCAACGCCATTGCCGATGCCTATTTCCTCGAGCATCGCCAGATCAACGACGACAACGTCCTCGCCGATATCGCCGTGCAATATGGCTGGGATCGCGGCGACGCGCTCGACGCCATCAATGACGAGAACGAGCTATCCATCACCGCGCAATTGGCCACCAGCGCCGCCCAGCAAGGCATCCGCGGCGTTCCCTTCTTTGTTTTCGGCGAGAAATACGCCCTTTCCGGCGCCCAGCCGGACGAAGTCTTTGCCCAGGCGCTCGAAAAGACCATTTCCGAACTCTGACACCGGCGTCCAGGCTGGTATAGGCTGGTGCGAACAGAGTCGCATCGAGGTCGTCACGTGAAGCTGCTGCGCCGTCTCCTGATCGCCATCATCGCCCTGGTGGCCATCGCCTATGCCGGCGTCGTCGGTTACATGTATGTCAACCAGCGCGCCCTGCAATACGCCGCCACCGGCCCGGTCATTCCGCTCGCCGACACCGCACTGAGCGGCGCCGAAGATATAGCGCTGCCGTCGGGCGACGGCGTCATCCACGGCTGGTATCAGGCGCCCCGTCCGGGCTTGCCGGTGATCGTCTACTACAAGGGCAATTCCAAGAGCTTCGGCGAAGAGCATGAGCGCTACGAAGCGTTCGTCGCGGCCGGCTACGGCTTTATCGCCTTCGACTATCGCGGCTTCCCGGCCTCGCCCGGCCAGATCACCGAGGACAATATCCTTGCCGATGCCATAACCGCCTATGACTGGGCGGCTGCCAAGGGCGACCCGCTCGTCATCTGGGGCCGTTCGATCGGGTCCGGCCCCGCCACCTATGTCGCCAGCCAGCGCGACGCCAAGGCCCTGTTGCTCGAAACGCCCTTTCTTTCCGCCGTCGGGGTGGCCGCCGAGCGCTATCCCTATCTTCCCGTCTACTGGGTGATGCAGGATCAGTTTCGCAGCGATGTATGGATCAAGGACGTCGCCGAGCCGGTCTTTGTCGGTCATGGCACCGCCGATACCACAATCGACGTTTCCAATGGCGAACGCCTCTACGCCCTGGCGCCAAACCCTTATGAACTCTGGATCGTTCCGGGCGTCGGCCATTCCGACCTCTGGGCCGCTGGTATCTGGGACAAGGCAAGGCCCTTCTTCGAAAGCGTTATGACACCGTGACCATATCAAGACCGGTGGGCATGTCCGCCCGCCGCACCGCCATTATCGGCGGCCTGATGGTGGCCACCGGCCCGCTGAGCCTCACCCTTTACGCGCCGGCCCTGCCCACCATCGTCGGTGATCTCGGCACCACCGATGCCGGGGTCAAGCTGACGCTGACGGTCTATTTCGCCGCCTTTGCGCTGGCGCAGTTGATCTGCGGCCCGCTGTCGGATCGCTTTGGCCGGCGTAGCGTCGGCATCGCCTTCTTTGCCATCTATGTGCTCGGAAGCCTGGTTTGCATGGCCGCGCCGTCGCTTGAAGTGCTGTTCATCGGCCGCTTCATCCAGGGCTTCGGCGTGTCCGCCGGCGTCGCCCTGTCGCGCGCCATGGTGCGCGATCAGTTCGTCGGCAGCGAAGCCATTCGCATCCTCACCATGATCAACTTGATCCTGACCGTGACCCCGGCCGTGGCGCCGACCCTGGGCAGCGTCATTCTCCTTGGCGGCTCCTGGCATTATCTGTTCCTGGTTATGGCAGGGTTCGGTCTCGCCATTCTCGCCCTGCTGGGCACCGGCGCGCGGGAAACGCTGCCTCCCGAGGCACGCATTCCCTTCCGGCCCGGCGTCATCCTCGGCAATTACCGGACGCTTCTCAGCGCACCGGATTTCCTCATTCCCTCGCTCCTGCTTTGCCTTACCTTTTCCGGCTTCCACGGCTTCACTGCGCTTTTGCCCTTCGTGCTTATCGACGGACTGGGCCTCACCCCGTTCCAGTTCGCCATGGCGATGCTGGTGCAGACCGGTTCCTTCATTGCCGGCAACCTGCTGGTGGGCGCACTCTCGACCCGCCTCGGCGGCACGCGATTGATGACGGTGGCACTGGTGCTTATGGGCGTCAGCGGGCTGGCCTTCGCCACCCTGCCGGCGCTCTATCCGCAATCGGTTCTGGCGGTGATGGTCCCGGTCGGCATCTGGATGGTCGGCATTGCCTTCATCAGCCCCAGCGCCACGGCGGCAGCCATGGCCGGGTTCGGCGGCATGGCCGGCGCGGCGGGTGCGCTGACCGGTTTCTTCCAGGTCGGTGGCGGCTTTCTCGGCTCGCTCACCGCCGGCACCCTGTTTCCAGATGCGCATACGGCCCTTGTTATCCAGATGCCCATCGTCGCCATTCTCGCCATCGCGGTAGCGCTTATCGACCGGCGGCGGCGCAAGCGGCAATAAAAAACGCCGCCCCAAAGGACGGCGTTCAAATTCTTCGGCAGAGCCCTGAGCAGCTTAGCTCGGGCGACCCGGTGCAGCCACAATGCCGCCTTCGCGCTGTGCGCGCTTACGAGCCAGCTTGCGGGCGCGACGAACGGCCTCGGCCTTCTGGCGAGCCTTCTTTTCAGAGGGCTTCTCGTAATAGTTGCGCAGCTTCATCTCGCGGAAGACGCCTTCGCGCTGCAGCTTCTTCTTGAGCGCGCGCAGCGCCTGGTCAACATTGTTATCGCGAACGACTACTTGCAAAGGTCAACCGCCCTTTCAAAGCTTTTGCAAACTGGTGAACATAGCAAAGGCACCTAGTGGTGCCCCCGCCGACCAGCAGAGCCGGTCATCGTGGCGGGCTCTATAGCTCAAACCGGGCCTCGTGTCCACACTGACGATACGGAAAATTGCAGGCTCTTGCGGGCTTTCGCGGCTCCCGCTACCCCTCTGGGACTGCTTTGCGGAGTTCGCCATGTATCAGCCCCTGCTTCTCATTCCTGGCCTGCGCTGCGATAGCTATCTCTACGCCCCGCTCATTGGCCGCATCGATGCCGGAACCGCTGCCATGGTGGCGGATGTGTCGCGCGACGATTCCATCGCGGCCATGGCCAGCCGTGTGCTCGCCGCCGCGCCGCCGCGCTTTGCGCTCGCGGGCCTGTCCATGGGGGGCTATGTCGTACTCGAAATCATGCGGCAGGCGCCCGACCGGGTCACCCACCTGGCACTTCTCGACACCAATGCCCGACCCGACAGCGACGAACGCAAAGTGGCCCGCCGGGCGGAAATGGCGCTGGTAGCAGCTGGCAAATCGGCGCTGGTGTCGCGCATGGGCCTGCCAGGCCTGCTTGCTCCCCGCCATCTCGATACCCCGATCGCCGAGGCCGTGCATGAGATGACCATGCGTGTCACCCCCGAAACCTATTACCGCCAGCAGACCGCCATCATGGGCCGCATCGATTCCCGGCCCTTTCTCAAAGACATCGCCGTGCCCACCCTAGTGGGCGTCGGCGCCGAGGACCAGCTCATTCCCCTGCCGCTGTCCCAAGAGATGGCGGCGGCGATTCCCGGGGCTGAACTGGTGGTCTTCCCAGATGCTGGCCATATCCCGACGATCGAGAATCCTGCGGCGGTAGCCAGTGCAGTCCGCGACTGGCTACGGCGCTGAGGTAAAAAAGGCGGCCTATTCGGCCGCCTGCTTCTGTTCTTCGCTGCGCTGGTCGGTGATGGCCAGCGGCTCGCCCGGCTCTGCCGGCGTCTCCGCGCTCCTGCGACGAATGCGCAGGCGCTTGATGCGGCGGCTGTCTGCGGCAAGAATCTCGAACTCGAAGCCATCGAGACTCTCGAGACCCGTTACCCGCTCGCCGCGCTTGGGGACATGCCCGGCCAGGTCGAAAACCAGACCACCAATGGTGTCCACCGCATCGCCAAAGGCGCCAGGGTCGAAATCCGGCCCCACCAGGGCGCGCACGTCATCGAGTTCAGCACGGGCATTGGCGATATAGGTGTCCTTGCCGACCTTGCGGATCAGCGCCACCTCGGCCTCGTCGTGCTCGTCCTCGATCTCGCCAACGACCGCCTCGAGCAGGTCCTCAATGGTCACGAGGCCATCCGTGCCACCATATTCGTCGACAACGATGGCCATATGAGTGCGACCGGCGCGCATCGACTGCAGCAGGTCCGAAGCCGGCATGAAGGTAGGCACGAACATCGCCGTGCGCATGATGCCCAATTTGCCGATTTTTTGCCTGAGCGCAGCCGAGAGCAGTTTGACCGGCACATCCTTTTCAGGATCGTTCACCGCTTCAGTGATGCGGGACAGTGCATCCTTGATGTGAATGAAGCCCTTGATGTCATCGAGGCCATCTTCATAGACCGGCAGGCGTGAATGGCCGACCTGCTTGAATTTGGCCAGCAATGTCCCAAGGTTGATGTCGATGGAAACCGCATGCATATCGCTGCGCTCTACCATGACGTCGTCGACCGACACCTTGGCCAGCTTCAGCACGTTTTGCAGGATGATGCGTTCACTCTCGGTGAAATTCGCGGTCTCGGCGCTGCCGGTTTCTTCCAGCGCCACCTGCAGATCGTCGCGCAGGGAAACCGTTCTCAGGGCCATCAGCCCTTTGATGCGGTTCCACAGGCTCGGCCCCCGCGACACGGCGGAGGCGGGACTAGAGGGAGGTTCAGGGTTTTCGGCCACCCAGGGGGCCTTGTTACTGTCGCTGTCGGTCATCATCTCGCGCCGCGCAAGTGCGGCTCTTGGTGTCCTTTGGACGAAAATGCCTCTGAAGATCAGAGGTTCCAGGCGGTTTTTTCAATCGGCATAGGGATCGTCTATCCCCAGCCCCGCCAATATCTGGGTTTCGAGTCCCTCCATTTGAAGGGCCTCGTCTTCCACGATGTGATTATAACCCAGAATGTGCAGAAATCCATGCACCATTAGGTGGGTGAAATGGTCATCAAGGCTCTTGCCGAGGTCAAGTGCCTCTCGCTCAAGTGTTTCTCGCGCCAGCGTGATGTCGCCCAGAATGCCCATGACCGGCCCGAAGGGCTCGATCTGCGGGAAACTTAACACATTGGTGGACGCATCCTTGCCGCGCCATTGACCATTGAGCTCGCGCTGCTCGGCATCGTCGGTGAGCAGCACGGAAATCTCGGCAGCGCCCTTGACCTTCGCCTTGGCGCCGGCGAGAGCCGCCAGCACCGCCTTTTCGGCAAGGGCATCGAAATGGTCCGGCCAGCCCTCCGCATTGCGGATGACGGCGATCTCAAGCGGGGGCAAGGCAGGCATGGATGTGCGGTTCAGCTCCGGGGCAACGTGCCCAATGTCCGCGCCAGACCATCCTTGTCGCCTTCCTTTTCGGCGAGGCGGCGCGCGGTATCGGCTTCATAGGCCCGCACGATGCGCCCGACAAGCGCATGGCGCACCACGTCCTTGTCGTTGAAGCGTGAAATATGCACGCCCTCGACGCCGTCGAGCAGATTGACCGCTTCCACCAGACCCGATTTCTCGCCACGCGGCAGGTCCACCTGAGTGGGGTCGCCCGTGACGATCATCTTGGAGTTCTCGCCCAGGCGGGTCAGGAACATCTTCATCTGCATCGATGTGGTGTTCTGCGCTTCGTCAAGAATGACCACGGCATTGGCGAGGGTCCGGCCACGCATGAAGGCGAGCGGGGCCACTTCGATAATGCCCGAAGTGATGCAGCGCTCGACATTTTCGGGCTTCATCATGTCATAAAGCGCGTCATAGAGCGGGCGCAGGTAAGGATCGACCTTTTCCTTCATGTCGCCGGGCAGAAAGCCCAGACGCTCACCGGCTTCGACGGCCGGGCGGGACAGGATGATGCGATTGATGTCGCCACGCTCGAGCAGCGATGCGGCATGCGCCACCGCCAGATAGGTCTTGCCGGTACCGGCGGGGCCGACACCGAAGACCAGCTCGCTCCGCTCCATGGCGCGCATATAGGCGTCCTGCGCCGGCGTGCGCGCGACGATGGTGGATTTGCGCGTGGCGATCTGGGCCATGCGCACCTTGCCCTTGCGCTCGAGGGTCGGCAGCGTCAACTGGCTGTCCTCTGTCTCGATCATGCGGATCACCGCATCGACATCGGCGATATCGACGCTGCGGCCTTCCTCGAGATTGGTGTAAAGCGATTCCAGCACGCGTCGCGCCTGATCGACCTTGGAAGCCGCGCCCTTGAGCAACACATGATTGCCGCGCGGCGTGGCCGACACGGCAAGGCGCTGTTCTATCAAGGCGAGGTTCTGGTCGAAATCGCCATAGAGCTGGGCAGCCAGGCGATTGTCTTCAAAGGCGAGTTCGAGTTGCGATGCGAGGGCGTTGTCTGCGGTCGGTGGCAAATGCCTGCTCAAACTGGTGTGGCTCCGAAGGGCGGCGCGGGCTGCGCCGCATGAACATCAACGAGGCTAGGCCTATTCGCGTTGCCTGTCTCTAGCAATTTTACGCAGGCTGCCTTTGCGAGCCCAAGCTGTCGCAATCCAGTGACAATAGCGTGTCGGTTCACACCGCGGCCACCTGGCGCCGCTGGGTGGCCAGGAAGGCGACGAGGAAGCAGCCGATCATCAGCAGCACGATGGTCGGTGCGGGCGCGCTGTCGAGGAAGAAACTGAGATAGACGCCCAGGAGACCGCATCCCACCGAAATCGCCATGGCCACCAGCAGCATGACGCCGAACCGCTTGGTGACCAGAAAAGCGATGGCTCCCGGCGCGATCAGCAGCGCAATGACCAGGACGATCCCTACCGCCTGCAAGGCGCCCACAATGGTCAGCGAAATCAGCGCCAAAAGCCCATAATGCAGCATCCGCACCGGCAGTCCGATGGCGCCGGCCTGTTGCGGATCGAAGATGAAGAGCATGAGGTCGCGCCACTTGGCCGCCACCACCATCCCGACCACCAGCGCGATAAGCCCGGCCGTCACCAGATCATCCTGCCCGACGCCCAGCATATTGCCGAAAAGAATGTGGTCGAGATGCACATCGGTGCGGATGGCGGTGTAGAGCACGATCCCAAGCCCGAAGAGCCCCGAAAACACCACGCCCATTATGGTGTCTTCCTTGACCCGGCTGTTTTCCTTGAGATAGCCGACCGACAAGGCGCAGACCATGCCCGCCGCAAACGCACCGACACCAAGCGGCAGGCCGACGATATAGGCGATCACCACCCCCGGCAGCACCGCATGGGAAATGGCGTCGCCCATCAGCGACCAGCCCTTGAGCACGAGGAAGCAGGACAGTAGCGCCGTCGGCACCGCCACCAGCACGGCGATGATCATCGCCTGCACCATGAAGGGCAATTGGAACGGCCACAGGGCCATCTCATACCATTCCATCAGCGTACCTCCCGGGCAATGCGGCGGCGGGCGGCCAGCAGCCCATGCTTGGGGGCAAAAAGGAATGCTGAAAGAAACACCAGCGTCTGCAGCACCACGATGACTCCACCGGTCGCCCCATCGAGGAAATAGCTGAGATAGGCCCCGACAAGGCAGGACAGCACGCCGACGGTAACGGCAATGACGATGAGACGGGAGAAGCGGTCGGCCATCAGATAGGCCGTGGCGCCGGGTGTCACCACCATGGCGATCACAAGGAATGCGCCCACCGTCTGCATGGCTGCGACTGTAGCCGCCGCCAGCAGCGTGAAGAAGATGGCCTTCAGCCAATCGGTCTTGATGCCGATGGAGCGGGCATGGCTTTCGTCGAAAAAGGTGACCATAAGATCCTTCCAGATCACCAGCATCACCGCCAGCGTCACCACCGAGATCAGCACCAGTTGCAGCGTGTCTTCCGGGGTGATGGCGAGGATATTGCCGAGCACGATGGTCTGCACATTGATCGGCAGCGGCGAGACCGAGACCATGAACAGGCCGAGCCCGAAAAAGCCGGAAAAGATCAGCCCGATCACCGCATCTTCACGCAGTTTGGTGCGCTGCGACAGAAACAGCATCGCCGCCGCGGCCAACCCGCCCGAAAAGAATGCGCCGATGGAAAAGGGCAGGCCCAGCATATAGGCGCCGGCCACGCCAGGCACGATGGAATGGGAAAGCGCGTCGCCGATCAGCGACCAGCCCTTGAGCATGAGATAGGCGGAGAGAAAGGCGCAAACCCCGCCCACCAGCGCCGACACCCACATGGCATTGACCATGTAGTGATAGGAAAACGGCTCGAGCAGCAGATCGATCATTGTTCGCCGCCCGATTGCTGATGGGTCTGCCGACCACTCTCGCCATAGAGCACCAGCGGCCGCTCATCATCGGTCAGCACAGAGAGATGGCGCGGGTCGTCATCGTCATGCAGGCCCGGCCCCGACAGCACGAAATGGCGCAGCACCCCGCCGAACGCCTCTTCCAACCTGTCGCGGGTAAACACTTCCGCAGTCGGCCCATGGGCCAGAACCGTGCCCTTGACCAGCACGGTGCGGTCGCAGAATTCGGGCACCGAGCCGAGGTTATGGGTCGAGACCAAAATGACCTTGCCCTCGTCGCGCAGTGCCCGCAGCAGCGCGATGATCGCATCCTCGGTCTTGACGTCGACGCCGGTAAACGGCTCGTCGAGCAGGATTACCTCACCCTCCTGCGCCAGGGCACGGGCGAGGAACACGCGCTTCTTCTGCCCGCCAGAGAGCTCCCCGATCTGCCGCTTGGCGAAATCGCTCATATTGACGCGCGCCAGCGCTGCCGCGACCTTTTCCCGGTCGATGGCGCGCGGCACGCGAAAAAGGTTCATGTGGCCGAAGCGGCCCATCATCACCACATCCTCGACCAGCACCGGGAAATTCCAGTCGACCTCCTCGGATTGCGGCACATAGGCGACCTTGTTCTGCCGCTGCGCCTTTCTGCCGTCCTGCCCGAGAATGAAAATTTCACCCGAGGCCAGGGGCACGAAGCCCATGATCGCCTTGAAAATTGTGGACTTTCCGGCGCCGTTGACACCCACCAGCGCGGTGATCGAGCCACGTGGCGCAGTGAAGCTGGCATGGCGCAGCGGTACCGTGCCATTGCGATAGGCGACGGTAATGTCGGTGACAGCGATGCCGGGAGCGTGGGTCACTGCGTCAACCCCGTCACGATAGTGCTGGTGGTAACCCGCAACAGGTCGAGATAGGTCGGCACCGGGCCGTCTGGATCGGACAGGGAATCCACGTAGAGCACGCCGCCATATTTGATGCCGGTTTCCCGCGCCACCTGCTCGGCCGGCTTGGAGGAAATGGTGGATTCCGAAAAGATCACCGGAATGGCGTTTTCGCGCACCGCATCGATGACCTGCCGCACCTGGCGTGGCGTGCCCTGCTGGTCGGCATTGATCGGCCAGAGATAGAGCTCCTTGAGCCCGAAATCGCGCGCTAGGTAGGAGAACGCACCTTCCGAGGTCAAAAGCCAGCGCTCGGCCTCGGGCACGGCCGCCAGCGCCTCATGCATAGGTGCGACAGTCGCGGCAATCTCGGCCGAATAGGCGGCGGCATTGGCAGCATAAATATCGGCATTATCGGGATCGACGCTGGCAAAGGCGGCGCGGATATTCTCGACATAGATCAGTGCATCGGAGGGCGACATCCAGGCATGCGGGTTCGGCTTGCCCTCATAGGGCCCCTCCCCGATTCCGATGGGCGTGATCCCGTCGGTCAGGACCGCATTGGGCACGTCGGGCAGATTGTCGAGGAACTGGGCGAACCACTGTTCCAGATTGAGGCCGTTCCACAGCACCAAGTCTGCGTCCTGCGCCGCGACGAGATCGCCCGGCGTCGGCTGGTAATTGTGGATTTCGGCACCCGGCTTGGTGATGGACACCACATCGGCGACGTCCCCGGCGACGTTTTGCGCCATGTCGGCCAGAATGGTGAAACTGGTCACCGCCTTGATCCGCTCCCCCGCCTGTGCTGCGCCGGTGAGCGCAAGAGGCAAAGTCATGAGCAGCGCGGCAAAGGAACGTCGGCGCATCGTCAACTCCGCTGTGAACTGACGATGAAGCTAGTGCTTCTGCAAATCATTTGCAATAGGAATGCGAATGATTTGCAAGAACCTCATATCGCGCCTTGAGGCCAAGACGGCGGCCGCGCCGGCTCTATCCCTTGCGCACCACCCGCCCTAGCGCATGGCCGATCTTGCCCATGAACTTTTTCACCTGCGACGCGGAGGCCGTCTCAGCCGAATGCAGGCTCAGCATGGTAAAGCTGGCGCGCGGCGCGCAGGCATCGATCACACCCAGCTTGAGCATGTGACGCACCGGGCTGCGCATGATGACGCGATCGAACCACCAGGGCGATCCCAGCGTCGTGATCACGGTGACACTGCGTAGATTGGTGAGCAGCGGCACGATTGGGGTGCCCTGGGAAAAGGCGATCCCTGGCGACCACACTCGATCCAGCCAGCCCTTCAGCGCCGCCGGAACGCTGAACCACCAGGTGGGAAAGACCAGAACCAGGTGCTCCGTGGACATCAGCCGCATCTGCAATGGCACGATATCACTGCCCGGCGCCGGCGTGCCATAATAGCCCGCACGCTCTTCAGCCGTAAGAACGGGCGAAAAGCCGGCTTCATAGAGATCGAGGCGATCCACCTCATGGCCGTTGAGCACCAGCTCGGCCTCGGCATGTGCCGCCAACTGGGCACATAGACTTGTCGATACCGGATGGCACGACACCAGATGCACACGCAAACCAGAACTCCCCCAGGCCACGATCGGGCCCGGGGAAGATGAGGGCTGTCGGGCCCGCGGTCAATTGGCTGCTGCGCGACGCCGGTATTCGGAGGCGATATAGAGCACGACGAGGGCGAATACCGCGCCGATCCCTACCTGCAGCCAGTCGAAACTCCGCAGGAAGCTGGTCATGAATACCCAGCTATCAAGGGTTTCGGCGCCGTCGAACACGCGCTCGATATAGTCGGTGGCAACCGGCAGCCGCGAGCGGTAGTCGAGAAATGCCCAGGTCGCGGTAGCAAAGGGATGCCGCCCGCCCAGCGTCACCCATTCCAGTGCCGAGACCAGCGACGGCAACAGGATGGCGACGGGAATGGCCCAGCGCCCCACGGCGGTCGCCATGGCTCCGACCAGCGCCATATAGGGCAGATACCAGAGCAGCGCACAGACGAGCACCACAAGGAAGACCACGCTCATCTGCCCATAGATGCCGATAATGCTGCCCAACAGGCTGCCGCTTCCGAGCCCGGCCAGCATGGTGGTGACATAGGCGACGCCGAACATCAGCAGGATGCTGACCATGGCGACGACATAGACCGCGCCGGGCAGGATCGTGATCGATGCCACCAGCTTGGACAGAAGAATGCGGAAATCGCTGACCGGCATGGATTTCCAGAACAGCATGGCATTGTTGCGCTTGTCGGCGGCAAAACCGTCGGCGCAATAAAAGAACAGCACGAAGCCCAGATAAAGGATCCAGGCCGTCGCCAGCCCGGCAAAGCCGGCCTCGAACACCCAGGTGGGCACCACGGTCAACAGCTGCCCGGAAAACCGGGTGTCGAGCCGATCGACGCTGAAGGCGAGCACCGTCAGGGCGAAGACAACGACCACCAGCACCAGCGGGGCGATGAAGAAGGCGCCGCGATGTTCGATGAACTCACGATGGAGGAGCGCGAAAAAAGCCTTCATCGGGCGGTCTCCGGATTGGCGGTCGGACGCTGCATCAGCGCCACGAACAGATCGGACAAAGTCGGGGTCGACACGCGCCCCAGGGGCTCGAGTTGGCTCCGATCGACGCCGTCGAAAATCATCACCGTCTGCCCGAAACGGGTTTCCTCATAAACCGGGCCCAGGGCCCGTGCGACCTGCTGCTGCTCGGGCGTATCGACCACCAGCTGGCTGAATTTCTCGCTCACCGTTTCCATCTGCATATGCAGGATGAGGTCGCCGTCGCGGATGAACATGATGTCCGACAGCATGAACTCGATCTCGTCCACCTGGTGAGTGGTGATGATCAGGGTCCGCTCCTCGGTCATGTAGTCTTCGAGCAGCCGCCGGTAGAAGCGCTTGCGATAGGTGATGTCGAGGCCGAGCGTCGGCTCGTCCAGCACCAAGAGCTTGGCATCGATCGCCATCACCACCGCCAGATGCAGCTGCGCCACCATGCCCTTGGAGAGCGTGCGGATTTTCATCTCCGGCTTGATATCGGTGCCTTCGAGGAACTGGCGTGCCTTGTCGGTGGAGAAATTGGGATGGATATTGCTCAACAGCGCAAACAGCTCGCGAACCCTGAGGAACCGCGGCAGGCTGGCCACGTCGGAGATGAAGGCGACGTTCTCCATCAGCCTGGCGCGCTTCTGGAACGGATCCTCGCCGAGCACACGGATGGTGCCTTCATAGCTGGTGAGGCCCAGCATGGCATTAAGGGTCGTGGTCTTGCCGGCGCCATTATGGCCGACCAGCCCATAGATGCGCCCGGCGGGAATGTCGAAATCCAGCCCATGCAGGATCTGCTTGCGGCCGAAGGATTTCTTCAGCCCGCGGGCCGAGACGATCGGTTCAAGGGCAAGGGATGCGTCGGTCATTTCTGGGAATTCCCCGGCTGAGTTTCGGCGTGTGGTTCTTGCAGCAGGCTGGACATGTCCAGCTCCAATGCCCTGATCTGCGCCGCAATGCGCGGCCAGTCCTGTTTGAGAAATTTCTCGCGTTCATGTGCGAGCAATGTGGCGCGTGCGCCCTGGGTAACGAACATCCCCAACCCCCTGCGTTTTTCGACCACCCCGATCTCGACCAGGGCTTCAAAGGCCCTGGTGACCGTCAACGGATTGACCGACAGATCAGCTGCAATCTGGCGAACCGATGGCAGGGGATCACCTTCCGCCACGGCCCGCCGCAGGATCATGTCGATCAGCCGTTGGCGGATCTGCACGAAGATCGGCTGGCTGGCGTTGAAATCATCCATGTGTCTTGCCTATCTAGTGTATTAGTTATCTAGCACACTAAATTTGCACTGACAAGCGGCAGATTGCGCCGCGCTCAGCGGACCAGGGCTGGGGCGGTACAACGCACCCCGAACACCTTCACATCCGCCTCACCCAAGCCCAGGCCCAATGTTGAAAATACCCCGGCCAGCGTCATGTCGAGCGTCGGCCCCAGCGGGGTAATCAGAGCACGCACCGCCCCTTCGAGCAGCGTGAGCGGCACCAGAAGCGGCCCCACATCGATGCGCAGATCGAGCGAATTGAAGAGGGAGGTCATCAGCGACGTCACCATGGTGCGGGTGCGTGCCGTCTTGGTGGCGCCGGCGCCGATCTCCTGGGAGGAAAAATTCAGCATGATACTATCGGTCTGGGCAACCTCCACCTGCGCCGCGCCTGAAACCTTGAGCAGCAGCACGTCGATGAGCTTGGCCCTTGCCGGGTAAAGCGGCTGACCGAAATTGCGCAATTGCTCGTCACTGGCATCACCCAGCGTCAGTTTGAGCACGCCCGGCCGCACCGCGATCACCGCCGAGCCGTTGCGATTGTCGGCGGTCGGGCAGGCAATGGCTGATACCTGCGCCTCGGCATGGGCCACCTCCAGCAGGATGGGCACCCTGACGCCGGCATTGAGCAGCACCGCGCCCCCGAGCAGTTGCGCCACAATTTTGAGCCGCAACTGCGAACTGCGCACCGTCGCCCCGCGCTCCCCCACCCGCGCCCAGCCGCTGCCCTGCGGCACCTCGCCGATCGCCAGGTCGAGCCGCAACGATGTCAGGTTGGGCACATTGGCGCCCAGATTGAGCCCGACCTGCTTTTGCCCGTCGGACAGGCGCGCCGCCGCCATCAGAACCTCCAGGGCGGATAGCGAAACGCCGGCGCTGGAGCCGCCACCCAGTTCGCGGCTGCCCAAAATGCCCATATCGAGAATTTTTCCGACCGGCACTTCCGTTCCGCGTCCGCCATTGGAGAGAACATTGAGAACCTGATGCACCGGTCCGGTGGTGATATCGGCAAGGGCCGCTGCGATCTGCCCCGACCGCGCCCGCATATTGAGCACATCGACATAAGAGCCGGCCTCGATATCGAGCTGCTGCCCCAGCGCACCCAAAAAGCGGAGAGCGTCGACCCGCGCCCCGGCCAGCGCATTGTAATCCATCACACTCAGCGACACATTGGTGCCCAAAAGCGCGCTGAGCAGCCCATTGGCCACGCCCTGATTGAGACTGGCCAGCCGCGTCCCCAAAGCGAACGACACTTCCGGCGTAAAGGCTGCCAGCGCCGTAGCGGCAATCTGCGGCGAGGTGGTGAAAGCGCGCCCGAAATAGAGCGTACCGGGCTTTTCGAACGACACCTGCACGGCATTTATGGGCGTAGCGCCGGGGGTAAAACGCTGCTCGATCGGCCGATGCACATCGGCGAGGTAGCGGCCCGTCACCACGCTCAGTCCGGCGCGGCTATCGGCCGGCAGCATCCCAGCATCAACCATCACCAATTGAGCAAGCCGCTGCGCCTCCGCCGGATTGCCGGCCGCGGTCATCGCCGCCAGATCGACGCTGGCTTGGACCGCCCGTCGCTCGTAATAAAGCGAGGCCGAGTCGACCGCGACTGCCGCCGCGCCGATCGATACGACGAAAGCCATAGCAAACAGCAAGGCGAAATTGCCCCGCTGGTCCGCCCAGAAGCGCCGGATAGTCACAGCACGCTCCGACGGATTGTGGTCGCCGTCACGATCTCGTCGTCAGGCAGCGGCAGCGGTGGATATAGGTTCCAGATCGGCAGGGCAGAGGCGTCGTAGCGCAGCACCAGCCGCATCTGCACCCCGTCATTGCCGATGGCGGAAACCGTGCGCACCAGACGGCGCTCATCGATCAGCATGTATGAGGACGCATTGTTGCGGATATAGGCTTCGACGAGGTCGCGGCTTTCCTGAGACGTGAGGCCGGCCAGGCTGACCCGCACCGCATCGGCAGCCAATTGCTGCAGCGCATGAGCGGTGCCGAAATAGATGGCATAGGCCAGCATGCCGGTCATCAGCAGCAGGAAGACTGGCGTCAGGATGGCGAATTCGATAACCGCCGCCCCGCGCGTATCGTCCAGCATTGTGCTGCCGCGCCGTCGCATGACACCTCTCCGGAGTCTGTCGACGTCAGTCTCCGCCCGACCCGGCGACCATGGTCTTACCCTCCTTCTGCGTAGCTACACGCAGTCCTGATAGGAAAGCTGCGGAGTGCAAGTTTGGAAGGTGACTTTCTTTCTCCACATAAAGCGGTTAGGACAGTGCCGTTCTTCGCGAGGAAGCGCGCCGTGACTGCTCGCAACTATCTCTTTGCCGTTCATCAGGAGGATGTTGCCCTGACGCGCCTCCTGGCGACGGCGGCGTCGGTCACCGGCTTCATGTCAGGCGCACCAGGCGGCCCCCTGCCGGGCTGGCATGTGCTGGGCCAGGACAACACCGCCCTGCTCCGCACTTTTTATGCACGGCTCGAACAGACCTATCCCCATGCCGGCCAACCCTTTTACGCGGTGCGTCTCTGGACCAACCTCATGTGGCAACCGGCTTATCTCGCCGCCATTGCGGTCCATGCCCACGGTGCCGTACCGGAACTGTCCCGCATGGCGCAGAAAACCTCCGGCAATGACATCAATGGCTTCCGCCTGCCGCCCGGCCCGCAATATTCAGCCGATCTCGAAAGCCTGATCCGCCGCGCCGGCGCCGATCTGCGCATCATGGCCGACCAGGTGTTGGCCGAAATCAACACGGTGACCAAGCTCAAGCGCGTGCCGGCGCTGCGCCTTCTCACCGACCGCATGCTGGGCATCGGGCTGCGGCTCGGCAAGTTCCAGCCCGGCCTTTCCATCGCCGAACAGCACAGGCTCTGTCGCCTGTGGCTCGAGGCCATGGGTCTGACCGGCCAGGGCGATCTCGAAGTGCTCGACCTGCACGACGGGCGTCAGGTGCTGATCTCGGCCCGCAAGGGCTGCTGCCTCGACTATCTAGCCTTTCCCGGCACCTATTGTGCCTCCTGCCCCAAGCAGGACGACACGCTCCGGCTCGACCGCCAACGCCGCGACGCCATCGCCGAGCTGGACGCCGCCTCCTGAGCCACCCGCTTCGGGCGGTCGCCCTAAGCGCCCCGCGTAATGCGGTTGATATGCCCCATCTTGCGCCCCGGTCTTGCTTCGGCCTTGCCATAAAGATGTGGCTGGGTATCGCCATCGATGCCGCCCGGCACGATATCGACCTCGTCCCCGACCAGGTTCTGCATCATTACATCCGCCATGCGGCGCGGATCGCCCAGCGGCCAGCCGGCAATGGCGCGAATATGCTGCTCGAACTGATCGGTGAGGCATACGGCCTCCGTCCAGTGTCCGGAATTGTGCACGCGCGGCGCGATCTCGTTGACCATCAGCGTCACCCGCTCGCCGGGCACCACGAAAAATTCGACCCCCAGCACCCCGACATAATCGAGCGCCACCACGATGACCTTGGCCAACATGGCGGCGTGCTTTTCGACGCCCGGCGGCACATCGGCCGGCACGGTGGAGGTGTAGAGAATATGGTGTCGATGCACATTCTCGGCGGCATCGAAGGCGCGTACGGTGCCGTCGAGCCCGCGCGCCACCACCACCGAGATTTCCTTTTCGAACGGCACGAAGCCTTCGAGCACCAGGGGATGGGGCATCAACTCGTTGAAAGCCGCCTCGGCGTCGCCCGGCTCGCGCAACACCCGCTGCCCCTTGCCGTCATAGCCGAGCCGCGTGGTCTTGAGCACTGCCGGCAGGCCGAGCTGGCTTATTGCCCGGTGCAGGTCATCGAGACTGTGCACGGCGCGATAGGGCGCCACCGGAATATTCTTGGAGGCCAGAAAGCTTTTTTCCGCCAGCCGATCCTGGGAAATCGCCAGCGCATTGGCGCCGGGCCGTAGCGGCTTCAGCCCCGCCAGCACTTCGGCCGTCGCCGCCGGCACGTTCTCGAACTCGTAGGTGACGACATCGACTTCAGCCGCAAAGGCCTTGAGCGCCTCGACATCATCATAGGCAGCGACGGTCTTGTGTGGCGTCACTTCGAATGCCGGGCTTTGCGGATCGGGGCAATAGATATGGCTTTTCAGTCCCAGCTTGGCCGCCGCCAGCGCCAGCATGCGCCCAAGCTGCCCCCCGCCCAGAATGCCGATGGTGGAGCCGGGAGGAAGGGATGCGAAGTCTTGGGACAATGGACTACTCGATATCGGACGGAAACTGCGGCACGGATTCGGTCTGGCGGGCGCGATGGGCTTCGAGGCGATCGGCCAGGTCGTCGTCATTGAGCGCCAGCACGGCCGCAGCCAGCAGCGCCGCGTTGATCGCACCCGGCTCACCGATGGCCAGCGTGCCCACCGGAATGCCGCCGGGCATCTGCACGATGGAATAAAGGCTGTCGAGCCCGCTGAGCGCCTTGGACCGCACCGGCACGCCGAATACCGGCAGCGTCGTCATCGCCGCGATCATGCCTGGCAGGTGTGCCGCGCCGCCGGCACCGGCAATGATGACCTTGATCCCTTCGGCCTTGGCATGAGTGGCAAAATCCACCATGCGCTCGGGCGTGCGATGCGCCGAAACGATGCGCGCCTCATATTCGACTTCGAGATTTTCGAGGGTCTCGGCGGCAAGCCGCATTGTGGGCCAATCCGATTGGCTGCCCATCACGATGGCGACCGGTGGCTTGAGCATGGCGATTCCCCCGTGCCGCTCCTCAAAGCGCGCAATTAGCCCAATTCTTGCCACAACTCAAGGCGGAACGGGCTCAGGCGATGATGTCCGGGAGCAGTAAATTCTCGAGTTGGACGATGCGGTCCTTAAGCGTCAGCTTCCGCTTTTTCAGCCGCTGGATCAGCATGCGATCGGCAAATTGCGACTGCGTCAAAGTGTGGATAGCGGCGTCGAGATCCGAGTGTTCCTGGCGTTTTGTGGCCAGTTCCAGCCCCAGTTGGGCTTCCTGTTCCTTGGTCAGACTGAGCATTGAAAACCGGATCGAAGGGCCCCAGATACATGCTTGGTTAACCGATCACGGACTGTTTTGCATCTGATTTCCCGTGGTCACCCGATGGGCGTCGACAAAGCATGAAATATTTGTGACGATACCCCCGTCCAACACGCTGAAAGGAGTTACTATGACGACTGAAGGCCACATAGCTGCACTGGAGCGACGGCACCATGAACTGGACCAGCGGATCCAGTCCGAAATGCAGCATCTTCCGGTCGACGACCTGATGGTTTCTGCGCTCAAGCGCAAGAAGCTGGAAGTGAAGGACGAACTTTCCAAGCTCCAGGGCATGACCCGGCAATAGGGTTTCGAGACATAAACAGTTCGACTCTGGAGGGTCACGACGCAAGTCGGGGCCCTTTTTCATGGCCACCCGCCACAGCAACCTGCTTCACAAATAATGCAGGATTAACACCCTCTTAAGCCCCATCCGGCATCGTCATCCCAAAACGGCACAGACGATTCGTGCCCTTCCTTTGGTCGCCAGTTTTCGGGGTATGTATGACGCGGGTTCTTGTTGTCGATGACGATCCGGTGCAGTTGCGCCTGACCGCCGAGGTCGCCAATAGGGCCGGCTTCAAGCCGATCACCGCCACCGGGGGCGAACAGGCCCTGTCCATCCTGCGTGAAGACCGCGGCGTCGGGGTCATGATCCTCGATCTGGTCATGCCCGATATCGATGGCATGGGCGTCATGGAAACCATGCGCAAGGAGGGGCTTACCACCCCCGTCATCATCCAGACCGCCAATGCCTCGCTCGAAACCGTCATCTCGGCCATGCGCCAGGGCGCGGCGGATTATTTCGTCAAGCCGGTCTCCCCCGAGCGTCTGGTCATTTCGCTGCGTAATGCCCTCAAACTCGACGCACTCGAAGCCGCCATCCGCTCCGAACGCGCCCGCCGCAGCGGCACCTTCACCCAGGCCGACATGATCGCCGCCGCCCCTGCCATGGCGCGTGTGCTGACCCTGTGCGCCAAGGCCGCCAAGAGCACCATTCCGGTGCTGATCGAGGGCGAAACCGGCGTCGGCAAGGAATTGATCGCCCGCATCATCCAAGGCACCGGCGAACGTGCTGGCAAACCCTTCGTCACCGTCAATTGCGGTGCCATTCCGCCCAATCTCGTCGAGTCCTTGCTCTTTGGCCATAAGAAGGGGGCCTTTACCGGCGCCGTCGCCGACCAGGCCGGCAAATTCGCCGAAGCCCATGGCGGCACGCTCTTCCTCGATGAAGTCGGCGAACTGCCGCTCGAAACCCAGGTCAAGTTGCTGCGAGCCCTGCAGGAGGGCGAGATCGAGCCGGTGGGCGCCAGCCGCCCCGAGCGCGTCAATGTCCGCGTCATCTCGGCCACCAACCGGCGCTTGTTGAACCTGGCCAAATCCGGCGAATTCCGCGAAGACCTGTTCTATCGCCTCAACGTCTTCCCCATCTATGTCCCGCCGCTGCGCGAACGCCGGGAGGATCTGCCGGCACTGGTCGCTCATTTCATCGCCCGCTTCTCCGCCGAGGCCGGCAAGCGCGTGCTCGGGACGTCCCCTGCAGCCATGGACCTGCTGCAGGCCTATGACTGGCCAGGCAATGTTCGCCAGCTCGAAAACGCGGTATATCGCGCCATCGTCCTCACCGATGGCGCCTTCCTCGAAAGCCAGGACTTTCCGCAGATCGTCGCCCAGTCCTCCGGGCGAGAGGAAGCGCTGCGGGCCGTCGAACAGAGCCCTGCGCCAGCCGCCCCCATTCACATCGACGCGGTCCTGCCCCGCCAGCGCGTCGAAATCATCTCCGAGCCGGCCCCTGATCGCTTCCTCGCCGCCAGCGGCGAATTGCGCGCTCTGGCCGAGATCGAGCGCGCCGCCATCGCCTTTGCCATCGACCATCATGGTGGGCGCATGTCGCGCGTCGCCAGGGCTCTCGGCATTGGCCGCTCGACGCTTTATCGCAAGCTGCACGAATATGGCCTGGCAGAAGGGCTGATCAACGACGCAGCGTGACGATGCACTGTTGCAACACCCCTGATCACAGCGTGAGAAAGCGCCGGCGTTAACCTTGTTCCTTTCCGAGCCATTAATGACTCGCATGGGATTTGTGCCTCATCGTTAAGTTTTCGACCACCATGAGGCCATCGATGAAACGCTTCGGCATTGTGCTTTCCGCAGTTTTGGCGGTCACCGCGTCCGCCCAGGCAGCTGATCTGAACTGGTCCAGCCCCGCTGCATCCCCGATCTATTCCTCCACACCCGCCAGCGGTTGGTCCGGCTTCTATGCCGGCATCAATGGCGGCTATGCCTGGGGCAATTCCACCACCAATCCCGCCCTGCCCGGTAGTCCCGCCACCGTGAACAATAGCGGTTGGACCATTGGCGGCCAGGCTGGCTACAATTTCGATATGGGCGGCTTCGTGCTCGGCGCCGAAGCCGACCTGCAATGGGCCAATATCGCCTTCAGCACCCCGGCCGGCGCGGCTGGTAATTTCGACGCCGTCACCGACGTCTTCGGTACCGCGCGTATTCGTGCCGGTATCCCGGTGGGCCAGGTCATGCCCTATGCCACTATCGGTGGCGCCTATGGTCATGGCACTGCCAAGATCACCAATAACCAGAACGTGGTGACCTCCCAGACCGCCAACCACATGGGCTGGGCCGCCGGCGTGGGCCTTGAGGCCCAGGCTACGCCCAATCTCTCGTTCAAGGCCGAATATCTTTATGTCGACCTGGGCAAGCAGACCTATGCCGGCCTGCCGGTCGGCAATCTCGACATCTCGCCGCGCTTCAGCGTCGTGCGCGCCGGCGTCAACTACAAGTTCTAGCCAATACCCGCTTCCATGCAGCCCTCGCCCGGACCTCTGGTTCGGGCGAAGTGGTTTACGGGGGAGCGTTGTAGCCAGGCCACAGGCCGGTCTCACAACTTTGAGAGCAATTGCTCCCGTTAAGGTTTGCAAGTTATTGAGAATTGACGGGACGCCGGGATTCTCCCTCCGGACGACCCCGAAAAGGAGCTTTCATGCACAAGGTTCTGGCCAGCCTCGTCGCCCTCGTCGCGGCAACTTCGGGCGCATTGTCGCCGGCCCTCGCCCAGCAGGCTGTCGCCAGCCTGGAAACCAGCCGCGTCGTCATCGCTCCGCCGCAAAATGCCCTGGCCCGCACCATCAAGGACGGCCTGTCCGCGGCCTATTACAGCGCCACGCGCGACACCACCGCCTATAACGAGGCCCAGCGCCTCTATTTCCTTTATGGCGAACGCCATTTCGATCCCATCTGGCTGTCCCAGGATGCCAGCGGCGCCATCAGCTTTTCTCCGGCCGCCGAAAAGATCGTGGCGCTATTCCGCACCGCTGATGCCGAAGGGCTGCGCCCGTCTGACTATCTGACGCCCGATATCGATCTCAGTCGCGCCAAGAGTGGCGATCCCGCAGCGTTGGCCGCGCTCGAAACTGCCTTTTCGCGCGCCACCATGCGCTATGCCAACCATATCCATAATGGCCGCATCCGGCCGCAATCGGTCAGCGAAAACCTCGACATTCAGCCCAAAAAGATCGACGAGGCCGCCCTGCTTGAGCGGCTCGCCAAAAGCGATAATCCCGCTTCGATCCTGGCCGAACTCGAGCCCAAGCACCCTGAATTCCTGGCCCTGAAGCAGGCGCTGGCCAATTTCGGCAAGACCGATACCGCGCGCCCCACTCCCATTGCCGAAGGCGCCGTGCTGCGTCCCGGCGGCACCGATGCACGCGTCCCCGCCATTCGCGAGCGCCTCAAGCTCACCGCCCTCGGCTCCAATTCCTATGACGACATGCTGGTTTCGGCGGTGAAGTCGTTCCAGGAAAGCCAGGGGCTCGAAGTCGACGGCATTATCGGGCCGGCCACCGTAGCCGCGCTCAATGGCGGCGCCGCCACGCGTCGCGAGGACATTCTGGCCAATATGGAACGCTGGCGCTGGATGCCCTCGGACCTGGGCAAGTTCAACGTCTTCGTCAACATCCCCGAATTCCGCCTCGCCATCAATCGCGACGGCCATGAGGAATACACGACCCGCGTCGTCGTCGGCACCACCAAGAACCAGACCCCGATCTTTTCGGATAATATCCGCCACCTGGTGGTGAACCCTTTCTGGAACGTGCCGTCCTCGATCATCCGCGGCGAGATCGCCCCGGCGGTGATGCGCAATCCCGGTTACACCGACGCCAAGAACATGGACCTCATCTATAATGGGTCCGTTGTCAGCCCCTGGCAGGTCAATTGGAGCCAGGTGAGCACCTCCAACTTCCCCTTCCGCGTGCGCCAGCGCCCCGGTCCGGGCAATTCGCTGGGCCAGATCAAGTTCCTGTTCCCCAACAAGCACGACGTCTATCTGCACGATACGCCGTCCAAGTCGTTGTTCGCCCGCTCCTATCGGGCTTTCAGCCATGGCTGTATCCGCGTGCAGAACCCGTTCGAGTTCGCTGACGCCCTGATGGCCAACGAGCCAAATATCAGCGGCGCGTCGCTCGAAGCCATGTTCGGCCCCAACGAAAAATGGGTAAACCCGCAGACCTCGATCCCGGTGCACCTGGCCTATTTCACCCTGCGCGTCGACGGGGACGGCACCATCCGCTCTTATGGCGACGTCTACGGTCACAATGAAAAATTGATCGCCGCCATGGGCCTCAATGCTGCCCCGGCCCCGGCCATCATCGCCGAAACCTCCCCGATCGCAGACGATCTCTCCCCCTGAGACCCCTTATGGGCTTCAGGGCCCGGCCGTTCGGATTAACCGCCCCTTTACACTTCCGCCATTGTTGTGCCAGCTTTGCCCTGTAGTAACAGCGGCGTGAGGGGCACCGATCCGGTCTGTTCACAAGTGGTTAGCGTTAATCAATTCGTGCGAATTGCGCGCTAACGTCCTCCAATATCTCTCAATGAACCGGGCAGAGTTTGGCGTGACGGTGACTTGGTCTACTATCGGGCAGCGGAGTGCGCGGGTGGCGGCAGCCATGATCGCGGCACTCTCGATGATTTTTGTTTTCGCGGCAGCGCCGGTGCAGGCAGCGAGCGAACGCGCCCTCTATCTCTACTACACTCACACCAAGGAAACCGCGCGCATCGTCTTCAAGCGCAACGGCCAATATGTGCAGTCGGGGCTCAACGAGCTCAACTATTTCCTGCGCGACTGGCGTCGCAACGAGCCCACCAAGATGGACCCGCGCCTGTTCGACCTGGTCTGGGAAGTCTATCAGGATGTCGGCGCCAGCCAGCCGATCAACGTCGTCTCGGCCTATCGCTCTCCTCAGACCAACGCCATGCTGGCCAAGAACTCCTCCGGCGTCGCTGACAATTCCCAGCATATGCGCGGCACGGCCATGGACTTTTTCATTCCCGGCGTGCCGCTGGCCAAGCTGCGTGCCGCTGCCATGCGCAAGCAGGTGGGCGGCGTCGGCTACTACCCGACCTCGGGCAGCCCCTTCGTGCATCTGGACGTTGGCTCCGTGCGCGCCTGGCCGCGCATGACCCGAGCCCAGCTCAAGGAAATCTTCCCCGACGGCCGCACCATGCACCTGCCCACCGATGGCAAGCCGCTGTCGCAGGAGGGCTATAACGTGGCCCTCGCCGAGTGGAAGCGCTGCCATGCCTTCCCCTGTGGCGGCGGTTCATCCGGCACCCAGGTTGCTTCCAACAATAGCGCCGGCGGCGGCGGCAAGACGCTGATGGACATGTTCTTCGGCGGCAATGACAACCAGCAGGCCGCCCAGCCGGCGCCACAGGCACAGGTACAGACTGCCTCGCTGGCCGCACCCGTCGCGACGCCATCGGCCAGCCCCATCGCTCCGGTCCCGGCCATGCGCCCGGCCAGCCTTGGCATGCCGATGCAGCAAACCGCAGCGGCAGCCCCGGTCGCCCCCATGCCCGCGACGGCGCCTATGGAGGTTGCTTCTGCTGCGCCCACCGCCATCCCCTTCTCGACGGTTGGCAGCGCTCCGCTCGACCCCTCGGAACTGACCACGGCTCACATCGCGCCCATGCCGGTGATGAAGTCCGAACGCCTTCAGGTGGCCACCGCCTCTGCCCTGCCCGCTGGCGACGCCGTCACTGCGCTGGCCGCGCTCACTGCGCCGCCGGTCCCGCAGCCGCGCCTCATCATGTCCGAGACGCCAGATACGCTCACCGCTTATCTGCCGACCAATGGGCCTGAGCCTGAGGCCCAGCGCGCCCTCGACATGATCATTTCCGGCTCGACTCCCGCTAGGAACGCACCGACCCCGCTGCCGGGCCTGCGCCTGCCCATCCTGCCGGGCGGCGTTGCCGCGGCCACCGGTATCCAGACCGCCTCGCTGGGCGGCGCCGCCGCCGATCCCATGGCCAATCTCTTCGCGTCGACCTTCGACGCTGCCGGCAAGACCACTGCCGAACCGCTGGCCGCGGCCCTCGCCCAGCATGTCAGCCGCCCCGAGGGCACCGATGCCATGCGGGACCGCGACTTCGTCGCCCCCGATCTCGAACACGTGGTCGACATCTTCATGGCCCCAGCGGCCCTGACCTCGGACCATTTCGCCGTGATCTTCGACCATGACGAAGCCGATTTCGATCCGACCCCGGAAATGGGCCGCTATGTCGTGGTGATGAGCGCCGGCGACGATACCACCAGTCTTGGCCACAAGAGTTTCAGCCCGGCCAAGCCACTCGCCGTCGCCAGCAATTGAGATTTTTGGGCGTCGAGCGTCGCCGGCCATAGAAAAGCCGGCCTCCTCGACGCCCTATCCACTATGACAGATGCGCGACGCCGAAACGGGGCCGGCATTGCCAAGGCCCCACCCCGAGCCTAAAGAGGGGTATTCAGTTTCGCCTCCAGGGAGCCCCCCTTGGCCGACAAGCCCTCCACACCGCTGCTCGATACCGTCAACAGCCCCGCCGAATTGCGCGCCCTGCCGCGCGAAGACCTGCGCCAGCTGGCCGACGAATTGCGCTCGGAAATGATCGACGCCGTGTCGGTCACCGGCGGGCATCTGGGTGCGGGCCTCGGCGTCGTCGAACTGACCGTGGCCCTGCACACCGTCTTCGATACCCCGCACGACCGCATCATCTGGGATGTCGGCCACCAGGCCTATCCGCACAAAATCCTCACCGGCCGTCGCGACCGCATGCGCACCTTGCGCCAGAAGGACGGGCTCTCGGGCTTCACCCGCCGCGCCGAAAGCGAATACGACCCGTTCGGAGCCGGCCACTCGTCGACCTCGATTTCGGCCGGCCTTGGCATGGCCGTCGCCAGCGATCATCTGGGCACCCCGCGCAATGTCATTGCCGTCATTGGCGATGGCGCCATGTCGGCCGGCATGGCCTATGAGGCGATGAACAATGCCGGCGCCATGGATGCGCGGCTGATCGTCGTGCTCAACGACAATGACATGTCGATCGCCCCGCCCACCGGCGCGCTCCGCACCTATCTCGCCAAGCTCGTCTCCGGCCCGGTCTATCGCGGCACGCGGGAAGCGGCCAAGGCCGTGGTGCAAAAGCTCCCGCCCTTCCTGCACGAACCCGCCCGCAAGACCGAGGAATTCGCGCGCTCCTTCTTCACCGGCGGCACGCTGTTCGAGGAGCTGGGCTTCTATTATGTCGGCCCGCTCGATGGCCATAATCTCGATGACCTGCTGCCCATTCTTGAAAATGTGCGCGATGCCGGCGCCGGCCCCATTCTCGTGCATGTGGTGACCAAGAAGGGCAAGGGTTACGCCCCGGCAGAAAACTCCGCCGACAAATATCACGGCGTCTCAAAATTCAACGTCATCACCGGCGCCCAGGCCAAGGCGCCGTCCAATGCGCCGTCCTACACCTCGGTCTTTGCCGAGACGCTGATCCAGGAAGCCCGAGACGATGAGCGCATCGTCGCTGTCACCGCCGCCATGCCCTCGGGCACCGGCCTCGACAAATTCGCCGAACTCTTCCCCAACCGCATTTACGATGTCGGCATTGCCGAGCAGCATGCGGTGACCTTTGCCGCCGGCATGGCGACCGAAGGCATGAAGCCCTTCTGCGCCATCTATTCGACCTTCCTGCAGCGCGCCTATGACCAGGTGGTGCACGACGTGGCCATCCAGGGCCTGCCGGTGCGCTTCGCCATCGACCGCGCCGGCTATGTCGGCGCTGACGGGCCCACCCATGCGGGAAATTACGACAACGCCTATCTCGGCGCCATCCCCGGCATCGTGCAGATGGCCGCCGCCGACGAGGCCGAATTGCGCCACATGGTCGCCACCGCCGCCGCCTATGACGCCGGCCCTATCGCTTTCCGCTATCCGCGCGGCGACGGCATGGGCGTCGACATGCCCGAACGCGGCGCCATCCTGCCCATCGGCAAGGGCCGCATCGTCCGCCAGGGCGGCACCATTGCGCTTCTGTCCTATGGCACACGCCTGGGCGAAGTCCTCGCCGCTGCTGACCGGCTGGCCGCTCTTGGCCTCAATCCTACGGTCGCCGATGCACGCTTCCTCAAGCCGCTCGACGAAGAGCTGATCGCGCGCCTTGCCGCCACCCATGATGTGGTGATCTCGACCGAAGAAGGCGGGCTGGGCGGCTTCGGCAGCCATGTCGCCACCTTCCTCGCCGCCAATGGCCTGCTCGATGGCAAGACCCGGTTCCGCCCCCTGATGATCCCCGACCGCTTCGTCGAACATGCCAGCCAGGCCGATATGTATGCCGAAGCCGGCCTCGACCGCACCGGCATCGTCAACACCGCCCTCACCACCCTCGGCTACGACCAGGCCGCCATGACCGCCGCCCTGGCCAAGATTTAGCAATCGCCGCAAATGCGGGCGTTCGCCTAACCAAACATCAAGCTTTTAAGCGCCTTGATGGTCGCGCGCCTGTGTTTGGAGTTGCGCTATGACCATGACCAGCCTTGCCCTCGGCGCCAGCGGCATGCACCGCGCCAGCGACCGGCTAGACGCTAGCGCTACCCGCATTGCGCGATCAGGCACCGATCTCGAAGGCGTCGACCTGGCGCGGGAAATGGTTGGCATTCTCGAGGCCAAGACCAGCTTCAGCGCCTCGGCCAAAGTGGTGACCACTGCTGACCAGATGTCGAAGTCGCTCCTCGACATCCTTGTCTGATCGCTGCACCGAGCCGCCAGATAAAACATCCGTCAGCCGCGCCGACAACACCGAACGACCAGACATGGCGGCGCGCAGCCCGCACCGGCCACAAACGAAGAGCGCAGGCACCGCCCCAACGGCGCCCGCGCTCCGATTTTTATAGAACAGCTGCCCTTACGGCGCTTCGACCATGCCCAGGGCCGACATGTAGAGCTCGAGCAGGGCTTCCTGCTCCATGCGCTCATTGGCGTCCTGCTTGCGGATGGCCACGATCTTGCGCAGGATCTTGGTGTCGAAGCCGTTGCCCTTGGCCTCGGCATAGATCTCCTTGATGTCGGCGGCGATGGCTGCCTTCTCTTCTTCCATCCGCTCGATGCGCTCGATAAAGGCGCGGAGCTGGTCCTGGGCGACGCTATCTTCAACGGCCATGGCAAACCTCTCAAAAACTGTCTGTGTGGCAACAAGCCGGCGCGACATTCTCTGCCGATTGTGTCCGCATCGTGCGGCAGGCGGGCAGCGGCCGGTCAAAAAATGATCCGGCCTCGTTGAACCGCAAGCGCGGTGCCGGTTCAACCCTTTTGTGGGTCAATCCACATGACACACACACCCCCTCCGTGCATACCCGCAATTCCGACAAAACCGCCCTTTAGCCATTGACCTCGTCTTTCGCATCGGCTCAAACAAAGGCACCGATTTACCGATGAATTCCGGCTTCCCCGTGCACAGCATCCGCCTCGGCTCGACCCTGCTGATTGCAGCCCTTGGCGGGCTGGTTGCTTTCGCCACGCCGGCGCAGGCCGATTTGCGCATCTGCAACGAGACCGCCAATCTCGTCTCAGTGTCCATGGGCTATCGCGCCGAGCGCGGCTGGATGAGCGAAGGCTGGTGGCAGACCCCGCCCGGCGACTGCCGCGTGCTGTACCAGGGCGACCTGCAGCGCCGCTTCTACTATCTCTACGCCGTCGACGACATTGGCGGCGGCGCCTGGGATGGCGAGGTGTTCATGTGCACCCGTGACGAAACCTTCACCATATTCGGGGTTGAGGATTGCCTCGCCCGGGGCTATGAGCGCACCGGGTTCTTTGAAGTCGATACTCAGAACCGGACCGACTGGACCCTGCAGTTGACCGAAAGTGCGGGTGCTCCCGCCGTCGTCGGACCGGACCTGGGTGAAGACCTCGAGGATCCGGCATTTCTCGTCGATCCCGACGCCCCCCTAACGCCAGACAAGACGGACACGCAATGAGACGGATCAGACGCGCGAAGATCCTCGCCACCCTCGGGCCAGCCAGCCACGAGGAAAAGATGATCGAGGAACTGGCCAAGGCGGGCGCCGATGTGTTCCGCATCAATATGAGCCATGCCAGCCACGACCTGCTGCACCAGACCGTGGCGCGCATCCGCCGCGTCGAAGAGCGTCTCAAGCACCCCATCGGCATTCTTGCCGATCTGCAGGGCCCCAAGCTGCGCGTCTGGAAGTTCGCCGAAGGCTCGGTGAACCTGGTCGCGGGCCAGAAATTCACCCTCGACAGCACCGCTGACGACCAGGGCAATACCGAGCGGGTTTACCTGCCGCATCCCGAAATCATCGAATCGGTTTCCGTCGGCGACCGTCTGCTTCTGGACGATGGCAAGCTGCAGCTCAAGGCGACTAAAGTCGGAGGCGGCGTCATCGAGACCGAGGTGGTCTATGGCGGCAAGCTCTCCGACAAGAAGGGCGTCTCCCTTCCCGATACACTGCTGCCCACCGGCGCGCTGACCGAGAAGGACCATGCGGACCTGCTCGAAGCGCTCAAGGCCGAAGTCGACTGGATCGCCCTCTCCTTCGTGCAGCGCCCCGAAGATATCATCGACGTGCGCAAGATCGTCCAGGGTCGCGCCGGCGTCATGGCCAAGATCGAAAAGCCGCAAGCCATCGAGCGGCTCGAGGAGATCGTCAAGCTCTCCGACGCCATCATGGTGGCGCGCGGTGACCTCGGCGTCGAGCTGCCGCTCGAAACCGTGCCGGGCCTGCAGAAGCGCATGATCCGCATGTGCCGTCGCTACGGCAAGCCGGTGATCGTGGCGACGCAGATGCTCGAATCCATGATCACCGCCCCGGTGCCGACCCGCGCCGAAGTCTCGGACGTGTCGATCGCCGTCTTCGAAGGCGCCGATGCGGTCATGCTCTCGGCCGAAAGCGCCTCGGGCCAGTATCCGATCGAAGCCGTCGCCACCATGAACAAGGTGGCCGTGGCGGTGGAAAGCGACGCCAACTATCGCGGCATCATCCGCGCCGCCCAGACCGAGCCGGAAGCCACAGCGGCCGACGCCATCTCCGCCGCAACCCGCCAGGTTGCCGAGACGCTCGACCTGGCTGCCATCGTCACCTACACCGCCTCTGGCTCGACCGGCATTCGTGCGGCTCGCGAGCGTCCCAGCAAGCCGATCATTGCCCTGTCGCCGAACCTGCGCACCATTCGCCGCCTCTCGGTGGTCTGGGGCATTCATTGCGTGCAGACCGAGGACGCCGTCAACCTCGAGGACATGGTCGATCGCGCCTGCGTCATCGCCTATCAGGAAGGCTTTGCCCGCCCCGGCGACCGCATCGCCATCACCGCCGGCGTGCCGCTGGGGACCCCTGGCGCCACCAATATGCTGCGCATCGCCTTTGTCCGCCAGGATGGCGCCGGCTCCAGCTGAGCCAGGCCGCAGCATTGCAAATGCAGAACGCCACCCCCCGGGGTGGCGTTCTCGTTTCACGGCAGATCGAGATAGGCCTTGAGCACCTGCAGGTCCGTCCGCAGCCATTCGCATTCTGAGCTGAACTGGTCGTCGCTCTCATCTGCGGTCTGAATGATCGTCAGGCAAAGCTCCGTGCCCTTGCCATTGGGGAACACCCGGATGTGGTGCACCCGTGGCAGGCGCCCTTCCACCGCCACGGCAAGATCGAGCACTCCGAGCGCATTGGGCGGGGTAAAGGTCAGCTGGACGTCTTGGCCGAAATAGCGCGAGTGCCAGACATAGCCACTGGCCTGTCGCAGCTGCATGTCCCGCACGCCGTCGGTCCAGAGCAGGATATTCGCGGGATTGCTGAGAAAGGCATAGGCTTCCGCATACGGCCGGTTGATGGCCAGGCTGAGCGTGCGACTGGGAAACATGGTCTTGCAACACGTGGAGTGCAGGAACGCAGCGTCTGCGTCAGCCTGCGGGAGAGGCGGGGACCGGCTTCTGCCCGGCGGCGCAGCCTTATCACACGGGAAACCTGCGTCAAACCATTGATTTAGATAGATAAATTTGCAGATAGTGCACGAATTTTCTGTGCAATATCCGGTTTCAGCCTTGTTGAGATTCGATGAGGGTCTTCAGCGTCATCAGATCGGTATTGATCCATTCGATCGCAGACGAAAACGTCGTCTCACTCATGCCCACACGCTGCAGGAAAGTGAATTCGAGCCGGGTAGTGCCATCCTCAAGTGGCGAGATACGCAGCGGCATCCACAAGAGCGGATCACCCGGCGCGAACACGGCATGGTCGAAAATGCCATCGCCATTGGGCGGGCTGAAGCGAATATGGCGAACCCCGCCAAAGCGCACCTCGGCCGACCAGTCGCCATTGGGCAATTGCTGATAGGTATTGGGGTCGACTGCCGCCCATTCCGGATAATTGCGCGGATTGGCCAGATAGGCCTCGGCCACCGCATAGGGGGCCTCGATATCCAGGACGAATTTTTGCGACAGGGCCATGAACCATCCTTGCTGGAGCCGGGCCCAGAAAGCAACAAAGCCCGCACTAGCATGCGGGCTTTGTCGATCAGGTCAAGTCCTGGAGTCTGCGCTTAGCCCTGGCGGGCCTTGAAGCGCTTGTCCACCTTGTTGATGATGTAAACGCGTCCGCGACGGCGGACGAGCTTGTTCGCGCGGTGGCGAGTCATCAACGCCTTCAGCGAGTTGCGGATCTTCATCGTTCTAATCCTCAGGTCAAACAACAAGGGCGCCAAGGCGCCCCGAAAACTGGGCCCTTCATAGGGAATATGCCCTCGCCTGTCAACGCGCCAAACAGAGAGTTTTCCCGCTTTATCCCGCGACATCTGCGCAAGATGCGGCTGGAGCAGGCAAAGGCCCGCCCCGGCCGGAAGCACTGTGCGCCTCAGGCGCCCAGGACTGCCTCCTGGTCCGCCGGAATTTCAATTTCACGCCAGCGCAGGCACGCCACCAACCGCCCATTCTCGATGGTTTCGAGTGGCGGCCGCTGCTCGGCACATTGCGGTTTGGCAAAGCGGCAGCGCGTGCGGAAGGTACAGCCCGAAGGTGGATTGATCGGCGAGGGGATTTCCCCCTTGAGCGCATCGATCCGTCTTTGCCGGGCCAGCTTGGGGTCCGGTATCGGCACCGCCGTCAGCAAGGCACGGGTATAGGGGTGCTTGGGATCGTCATAGATCTCGTCCCCTGTCGCCAGCTCGACGATGCGGCCGAGATAGAGCACCAGGATACGGTCCGAAACGTGCCGCACCACCGACAGATTGTGCGAGATGAAGATCAGCGTCAGCCCGAACTCGTCCTTGAGCTCGGCAAGCAGGTTGAGGATCTGCGCTTGGATCGACACGTCCAGCGCCGATACCGGCTCATCGCAGACGATGAGCTTGGGCTCGGTGATCAGAGCCCTTGCGATACCGATGCGCTGCGCCTGCCCGCCCGAAAACTCGTGCGGATAGCGGTTGATCATTTCTGGCAGCAGCCCCACCGATTCCATGATCCGCACCACGCGGGCCCGTCGCTCGGTCTTGCTGAGGTCAGGCTTGAGCGTGCGCAGCGGGTCCTCGATGATCTCGCCCACCGTCATACGCGGATTGAGCGAGGCAAGCGGATCCTGGAAGATGATCTGCAGATCGGCGCGACGCTTGCGCATCTCTTCGGCCGGCAGCCGCGTCAGGTCCTGACCCAGCCACAGCACCTGCCCCTGATCGGGGGAGAGCAATTGCAGGATGCAGCGGCCGAGCGTCGACTTGCCACAGCCGCTCTCGCCCACGATCCCCAGGGTTTCGCCCTGACGCACGTTGAAGTTGATATCCTCGAGCGCCGTCAGCGTCAGCTTGCGGGAAAACAGGCCCGTGGCGATCGAGAAGGTCTTCTTGAGATCACGGATTTCGAGAAGATTGCCTGGCGACTGATTCATCACGCCACCTCTTCATATTTGAGCGGGCCTTCGTAGAAACAGGCCTTTTCCCTGCCATCCCCGATGGGGGTCAGCGGCGGCCGCTCTTCGAGACACTTGGCGAAACAGAAGGCGCAGCGCGGGTTGAACGAGCAGCCCTTGGGCAAGTGCTCGAGGCTGGGCGGCAGACCCTGGATCGGATCGAGCCGCGCCGCGCGATGCGCGATATGCGGCGTCGAATGCAGGAGACCCAGCGTATAGGGGTGGCGGGGGTCGTAGAACAGATCGTCGACCCGTCCCTTCTCCACCGCCCGGCCGCCATACATCACCATCATGCGGTCGGCGACCCCGGCGACCACGCCCAGATCGTGGGTGATCAGCACCAGCGAGGTGCCGAAATCATTGGTAAGGGTCTTGAACAGATCCAGCATCTGCGCCTGCACCGTCACGTCGAGCGCCGTGGTCGGCTCGTCGGCGATGAGGATTTTCGGCTGGCACAGCAGCGCCATGGCGATCATCACGCGCTGGCGCATACCGCCACTCATTTCGTGCGGATAGGCATTGGCGCGCTTGACCGGTTCGGGGATACCGACCCGCTCGAGCATTTCCACCGCCGACTTGGTCGCCTGTTCCCGGCTGAAGCCGCGATGCTTGACCAGCACTTCGGACAGCTGGGTCTTCACCCGGAGGCTGGGATTGAGCGAGGTCATCGGATCCTGGAAGATCATGGCGATGTCCTTGCCGCGGATGCGGTCGAGGGCATGGGGCGCCATGCCCACCAGGTTGGTCTCGCCCAGCATGGCCTTGCCGGTGGTTTTGCCATTGCGGGCCAGAAGCCCCATGATCGACAGGAAGGCCTGGCTCTTGCCCGACCCGCTCTCCCCCACCACGGCCATGGTCTCGCCCGCTTCGAGCGAGAAGTTGAGGTTGTTCACCGCCCGCACTTCTGAATTGCGCAGGGCAAAGGTGACACTGAGGTCCTGGACATCGAGTACTTTGGTCATGTCAGCGATCCTTGGGATCAAGCGCATCGCGCAGGCCGTCACCGATATAGGTGAGGCAGAACAAGAGCGTGACCAGCACCGCCGCCGGCGCCATCAACAGCCAGGGCATCACCTCGGCCACCGGCGCACCGGCGGAGATCAGCGTGCCGAGCGAGGTCTGCGGCTCCTGCACGCCAAGGCCGAGATAGGAGAGGAAGCTCTCGGCGATGATGATTTCGGGAATGGTCAGCGTTGCATAGATCACCACCGGCCCGGTGAGATTGGGCACGATATGGCGCAGGATGATGGTGAAGGGTTTTGCCCCGCCGGCCTTGGCCGCCTCGACGAATTCCTTCTCCTTGATGCTGAGCGTCTGTCCGCGCACGATACGCGCCATGGTCAGCCATTCGATCGCCCCGATACCGACAAACAGCAAGACCGGATTACGGCCGAACATCACCACGAGGATGATCACGAACAGGATATAGGGCAGCGCATACATGATATCGACGATACGCATCATGATGGCGTCGACCCGGCCGCCGAAATAGCCGGCAACGGCACCATAGACGACGCCGATGCTGACCGAGACGAACGTCGCCACGAAGGCCACGATCAGGCTCATCTGCGTGCCCTGCAGCACGCGGGCGAGCATGTCGCGGCCATTCTGGTCGGTGCCCAGATAATGCCCCGCCTCGAAATTGGGCGGCTTGCGGATATTGCTCCAGTCGACCTGTGAATAGGCCCATGGCACGAAATAGGGGCCGACAAACGCGACGACCACGATCAGCACCAGGATGAAGATCGACAGCACCGCAGCCTTGTTGCGGCTGAGGCGATAGAGCGCGTCCTGCGTCAGGGACCGGCCCTTGGGCGCGTCCAGAGTGGCCAGCTTGTTGGCATAGTCGGTGAGAACGGCGTCTTTTCCGGTAAACCCAGCCATCAGCGATACCTCACCTTGGGATCGAGCCAGGCATAGATGAGGTCCACGATCAGATTGAGTGCGAGAATAATGAACATGTAGAGGATGGTCGTTCCCAGAACGATGCCGTAGTCGCGGTTGAGCGCTGCGGTCACGAAGTACTTGCCAATCCCCGGCAGGCCGAAAATCTGTTCGACGGCCAGCGAGCCGGTGAGCAGATAGGACAGGCCGGGCCCGAGATAGGAGACCACGGGCAACAAAGCCGGCTTGATGGCGTGACGCGCCAGCACCAGCCGTTCACCCAAACCCTTGGAGCGCGCCGTACGCACGTAATTGGTGCCCAGCACTTCGATCATCGAACCGCGCATCAGCCGGCTGATGCGACCCGCATGCGGCCAGGCCAGCACGGTGACGGGCAGCACCAGATGCATCCAGCTGCCATTGACCCAGCCGCCGGCCGGAAGCCATTTGAGATAGACGCCAAACCACAGCTGCAGCAGCGCCGCCATGAGGAAGTTCGGGATCAGCACGCCAATCATCACGCCCAGCACCAGCACATAGTCGGGCCACTTGTTCTGATAGACAGCGGCGACCATGCCCGCGAGCATGCCAATGGCCGTGGCGATGACGAAAGCGGTCAGCGCCATGGTGAGGGTGAAGGGGAAACCGATGGCGATCAGCTGGCTGACATTGAAGCCGTCGATCACCATGGAGGGACCGAGGTCGCCCTGCAGCAGGCGCCAGACATAAATGAAATACTGCGTGATCAGCGGCTGATCGAGATTGTAGTGGGCCCGCAGATTGGCCAGCACGGTGGGGGGCAGGGCCCGCTCGCCGTCGAAGGGGCCACCGGGCGCCAGACGCAGGATGAAGAAACAGACTGTAACAGCGATCAGTGCAATCGGAATGGCCGAGAGCACGCGCCGGAAGGCATAGGCCAGCATGAATTAGGACTCCTTGCCGGAGCGCTCGCAGACAGGGGGCCTGTGCGCATCACGGACAAAAGAACCGTGGGGGCTGTTGGCCCCCACGATCATCATTCTTTCCGCTTATTCCGACTTCGAGAGCCAGCGGGTGCGGAAGATGTTCTTCGGGTTTTCCTCGAAGCCCGAGATCTTCGGCGACACGACGTCCTTGGACACGTACCAGTAGATGGGGATCGCGGCGAACTCGTCCATGGCGATCTTTTCGGCCTTGGCGAGCAGCTCGCCGCGGGCCACCAGATCGAGCTCGGTCGAAGCCTGGGTCATGAGCGCGTCGAACTCGGCGTTCGAGAAGCGGCCATAATTGTTGCCCCAGTTCATCGTGCCGGCCTGGTCGGTACCGGTCTTGAGCAGGTCCAGCGTGTTGGACGGGTCATTATAGTCCATCAGCCAGCCAGCACGGCCGACCTGGAAGTCACCGGCGCGCAGGGCGTCGTAGTGAACGGCGGTTTCGGCGTTGAACAGCTCGACCTTCACACCGATTGGCTCCCACATGGCGGCGATCGCCACGGCGATACGCTGGTGGTTGTCGTTGGTGTTGTAGCGCAGCTGCAGGGTCAGCGGCTTGTCGGGGCCGTAACCGGCTTCCTTCATCAGGCCAATGGCCTTCTCGACGCGCTCTTCATAGGGAACGTCGGCCCATTCGGGATGATAGGCGTTCTCGACATAGTTGGCAGCGCCCGGCGGCACCCAGCCATAGGCCGGCAGTTCGCCGGTGCCCAGGATATCGGGACCGATCACGTCACGCACGATGGTGGTCGAGAGCGCTTCGCGGATTCGGACGTCGGAGAGCACCTGGCCCTCTTCCTGGTTCATCACATAGTAGTAGATGCCCAGGAACGGGGTCACGTGAGCCTGGCCCGGCAGGTTTTCCTGCATCCAGGCATACTGGTCTGCGGGGAAGTCGGTCAGGATGTCGAATTCGCCGGCGCGGTAGCGGTTGAGCGCTGCCGCCTGGTCTTCGAGCACGTGGTAGTAGACTTCATCGATCTGCACATTGGCAGCGTCGTAATAGTCGGCGTTCTTTTCCGAACGGACATAGGAGCCCGGCAGCCATTCCTTGATCAGGTACGGGCCGTTGCCGACAATGTTCTCGACCTTGGTCCAGTCATCGCCCAGCTTCTCAACGAGATGCTTGGGAACCGGATAGGCGGTGTAGTGGGTCAGCGCTTCGAGGAAATAGGGGGTCGAAGCGTTGAGGGTGATTTCGAGAGTCTTGTCGTCAATGGCCTTGACGCCAAGTTCGTTGAGATCGGTGATCTCGCCGGAATTGATGGCTTCAGCGTTCTTGATCGGGAACTGCAGGTAAGCATAGTCGGCGGCGGTGGTCGGGTTGAACAGGCGCTGGAAGGCGAACACGAAGTCGCCGGCCGTCACCGGGGTGCCGTCGGACCACTGAATGCCGTCACGCAGATGGAAGGTATAGACCGTGCCATCTTCGGAGATATCCCAGCTTTCGGCCTGGCCAGGAATGGCTTCGGCGGTCGGGCTTTCGGTCAGCAGGCCTTCGATATAGTCGCCGATGACGCGGTTTTCCCAGTCGCCAGAGGCCTTATGCGGGTCGAGCGTGCCCGGATCACCACCATTGTGCAGCTGCAGCGTCACGGCGGAAGCTGCAGTGCTCATCATCAGCGCCATTGCGCCGGCGGTAGCGACCGCCTTCAGAGCTGTCGTGAACTTCATTCTCGTCCCATCTCCTTGTGGAATTCTTCGATCTTTGTCGGCTGCGCCGTTCAGTCTGCGCAGCGTGCGAACCTCATGGCCGCCAGTTTTTACCTGTCGGTCAAGGTAATTGGACGGTATCCCGCAATTCCGTCCACTGACAAGCAAAAGATTGACCTAAACGTCATCAAACCGCCGGTTGTGAACATTCTGCGATGACCTGGCACAGGGAAACGTTATTGCGCCCGCTATTGGTGCGACGCAAAGTCGTTTCCAATCCGTCATGAATTCGCCACGAGCCCTAACGGCAATAATGCACACACGGCGCCCGCCTGCCGGCAGCTCCGGTTGACAAACTGGTAACACCCAAAAAACTCAGCTGCCGAGCAATCCGGCCTGTTGCCCGGCATAGATCGCCAGGGCCAGCGCAACCAGCGCGGCAAAGGGTACCCAGGCTGGCATCGGCCCGCGGGGTTTCTTCACCGGCGGCTCGGGCTTTTTCTCCGGCCGCCGGAATTTGATAACGTTTTCGCTCATGCCGCGCTCTCTACCAGAGCGGCGACGCCCATGCCACCGGCCGTGCACACCGAGATCAGCGCGCGCTTACCCACCTGTCCCGAAAGCAGCTTGGCTGTCAGCCCCAATATACGCGCCCCGGTGGCGGCGAAGGGATGGCCATAGGCCAGGCTCGAGCCCTTGACGTTGAGCTTGGCCGGATCGATCTCGCCCAGCACCGCGTCGCGGCCCAGCACGTCGCGGCAATAGGCCGGATCGTTCCAGGCGCGCATCGTGCACAGCACCTGCGCCGCAAAGGCCTCGTGCAGCTCGAAATAATCGATATCGGCAAAACCGAGCCCGGCACGGTCCAGCATTTCGCTGACGGCTATGGTCGGCGCCATAAGCAGGCCCTCGCCATGGGCGAAGTCATTGCCGGCGACCCGCCCCATGCTCAGATAGGCCAGGATCGGCAGGCCGCGCGCCTTGGCCCAGTCTTCGCTGGCCAGCAACACGCTCGACGCCCCATCGGTGAGCGGCGTCGAATTGCCGGCGGTCAGCGTGCCACTGCCGGACTTATCGAAAGACGGCTTCAGCGAGGCCAGCTTTTCCAGGCTCGTATCTGTGCGCACATTATTGTCCCGCACCAGCCCGGCGCATTGCACCAATAGGTCGTCATGGAACCCCTCGTCATAGGCCGCCGCCGCATTGCGATGGCTGGCCACGGCCAGCGCATCCTGCGCCTGGCGGGAAATCCCCCACTCCTTGGCCATCAATTCGGCATGCTGGCCCATGGAAAGGCCCGTACGCGGCTCGTTGACCGATGGCGCCACCGGCGCCAGTTCGCCAAGGGAAAATCCCTTGGTGAAAGCCTTTAGCTTTTGACCCGTGGTCTTGGCGGCATTGGCCGCAAGCAGGCGGTGCTGGAATTTCGGCCCGAAGACGATGGGGCTGTCGCTGACCGTGTCCGATCCAGCGGCAATACCGCTGTCGATCTGTCCGGAAGCAATCTTGCCGGCCAGCAGCAACGCCGCCTGCAGGCTGGTTCCGCAGGCGATCTGCACCGTCGTCCCCGGCGTGCGCGGCGACAGCCCCGCATCAAGCAGCGCCTCTCGGGCAATATTGAAATCGCGCGAATGGTTGATCACGGCGCCCGCGATGACCTCATCCACCTTCTCGCCCTTGAGCCCATATTTCTCGGCCAACCCACCCAGGGTCGCGCCCAGCAGGGAGAGATTGGTTTCATCGCTATAGGCCGTACCGCCCCGCGCGAATGGAATCCGGGCCGAACCGACAATGGCAACGCGCTTGAGTTCAGTCATGTTTTTGTCCCTCAACGAGGTTGCAATTCTGGCGCGGGAGGCGCCCAACCCACTGATCGTCACCCTCGGGCTTGACCCGAGGACTCTTCACTTGGGGATGGCGCAGCAAGTTCAGGCCCCTCGGGTCAAGCCCGACGGTGACGGCCGGGGATAATGCGGACAGATGCGCAATAACGCCCATCACGCCCGCCCATCCGCACGAGCCCGCATCGGACCACCGAGGAAAGGCGCAAATCCCGTCCCCATGATCACGCCGACATCGGCCATGTCAGCCGAACCGACGACGCCCTCTTCCACCACCACTTCTGTCATGTCCACCAGCGGCTTCACCAGTTCGCGGCCCAGCGCCGCAATATCGGCATTCGCCGGGGTCTCACCCTTGACCGCCTTGCCCTTCTCCCACTTGTAAAAACCTTCGCCGGTCTTGCGGCCCAATTTGCCCTCGGCGATCAGCCGCGCAAACCGGCTATCGGCGGGTATGGAGTGTCCCAGTTCGGTCGCCACCGACTTGCCGACATCCAGGCCCACTGTATCCATGAGCTCGATCGGCCCCATCGGCATGCCGAAGGCCACGGCGGCGGCGTCGAGCAATTCCTTGCTCTCGCCCTTTTCCACCCGCTCCACGGCACCCAGCATATAGGGCATGAGCACGCGATTGACCAAAAAGCCCGGCGCCGACTTCACCACTACCGGCGACTTGCCGATGGCGAGCGCGAAGCTTGCCCCCCTGGCGATGGCCTCGTCGGAATTGAAGCGCGAGCGGATCACCTCGACCAGCGGCAATTGCGCCACCGGATTGAAGAAGTGCAGTCCGATCAGCCGCCCCGGCTCCTTCAACGCCTCGGCAATGCGTTCGAGTTCGATCGAGGACGTATTGGTTGCCATGATCGCGCCCGGCTTCATCCGGCCCTCGACGCCGGAAAAGATCGATTGCTTGACCTCGAGCTTTTCCACCACCGCCTCGATGATCACATCGGCGCGCGGCACGCCACTGCCCTGCGGGTCGGCGGTCAGCCGCAGCATGGCGGCATCGACTTCGCGCTTTTTGCGGTAGCGCTTCTGAAACAGCTTCTTGGCCCGATCCAGCGCCGGCTGGATGCGCGCCATGTCGAGATCCTGCAGCGTCACGCTCATGCCGCGATAGGCGCACCAGGCCGCAATATCGCCGCCCATCACCCCAGCGCCGATCACATGCACACGCGCAAACTTTGCGCCCTTGAGCCCCTGCTTCTTGAGCCCCTCGGAAAGAAAGAATACCCGGCGCAGATTGGTGGCGGTGGGCGAGCCCATTAGTGGCACGAAGGCATCGATTTCCCCGCGCACCATCGCCTGCCAGTCATTGCCGTGCTTTTCGAACAGATCAATCAGCGCATAGGGCGCTGGATAATGCTCGCGCCGCGCCTTCTTGCCAGCCTGCTTGCGCATCTGGTTGGCCACCGCCTCGCGCACCAGCGGCAGGGCGGTGAGCTTCTTGGTCCAGCCGGCGCCACTCGACCGGCGCGATTGCAGCACCGCGTTGCGGCCTTCCCAGCGCAGCATGTCGCGATGCCGCACCAGCTTGTCCACGAGATTGAGACCACGCGCCGCGCCGGCCCGCAGCATCTTGCCGGTCAGCATGATCTGCATGGCATCGACCGGCCCTGCCTGCCGGATCGACCGACCCGTACCGCCAAAGCCGGGAAAAATCCCGAGATTGACTTCGGGAAAGCCGATGCGGGTTTTGTCGTCATTGACCGCAATTCGGTAGTGACAGGCCAGCGCCAGTTCCAGCCCGCCGCCGAGACAAAAGCCGTGAATACCGGCGACGACAGGCACCTTCAAATTCTCGATCCGCCAGAACAGCGCATGGGTGCGCTTCAGCGCCTCGGTCAGCACCGACGGCTCGCTGATCCCGTCGAATTCGCTGACATCGGCGCCGGCGATAAAGCCGCTATCCTTGCCGGACAGCAGCACCACGCCGACCAATTGCTTGGAATTGGCCAGATCCTCGATCCGCGCCACCAGCGTTTCGAGCTCCATGATCGCTTCCCGGCTCAGCACATTCACCGAACCCTCCGGCGAATGAATGGTGAGCCAGCCGATCTTTTCGAGATCGGTATGAAAGCTCCAATGCTTCGTCTCGGTTGCCTGTGGGGCGATCATGGTCACTCCTCAAATCCTCCAGTCGGTCTCCCCTCCCCCTTGAGGGGAGGGAATGAGGGTGGGG
>NZ_UZWD01000052.1 GCF_900631955.1 Devosia equisanguinis
GCCCTCCCCCTCAAGGGGGGAGGGAGGACAGGAGCCTAAGCGCCCGAGCGTTGGGATGGGGCCACGAGCCCCCGAAAAGCTTGCTTCTGAATACTGGCCATCGCCCAATATGTGGGCGTGAAACCTGCTTTGCCCCGCCGAGACTAGTTCTTCGGCTTGGCCTTCTGCGTATTGTATACCGAAACCGTATGATCGATCACGCCGTCCAGCAATTGCTCGCCGGCAGCCATGATGGCGTCGGCGCGCTGGGTGGCGGCGATCAGCGAGATCGACAGCAGCTGGATGGCGTAGGAATGCTTGATCCGGCCCGCCTTGTGATGCTCGTTGCCCTGGGCCTCGAAGGTCTTGAGCAGGTTGGAATAGGTTTCGCCTGTCATCACCGACTTGGCGCCGCTCCAGCTGGTCTGCTCGAGCTTGGCCGCCAGCTCGCCGGCAAGGCTGCCCACCAGCGCCATGGCTTCGCCATCCTGCGATCCGACTTCCTGAAGGTCCTTCAGCACGGCGGTAAAGCGCTGCTTGAATTCGGCTTCCTTGCTCTGGGAAGTGGTCTGCTCGGTCATGATCGGGTCCCGGCCTGTTGATGCGTGCGGCGGACCTTAAAGCAGCTTTCGGCCCGGAGCGCCATGGCGCCGGGCCTGAATTTGCAATGTCGCCGCCCCGCCTCACAGCGGGCCCATGACCTTTTGGCGGAAGCCGTAGATGCGGCGATCGCCCGAGATCGGCACCAGCCTGACTTCGCGGGTCTGACCCGGCTCGAAGCGCACGGCAGTGCCAGCGGCAATGTCGAGCCGCATGCCTCGCGCCGCTTCACGCGCAAAACTCAGCCCCGCATTGGTCTCGTAGAAGTGGTAGTGCGAGCCGACCTGGATCGGGCGGTCGCCGGTATTGGCGACCTCGATGGTGATGACGGGCGCACCGACATTGAGTTCGATATCGCCCTGGGCCGGAATGATTTCGCCGGGGATCATCGCGCTTCTCCTCAAGCGCCGAAGGCGAGATAGAGCCCGCCCAGCGCCGTTGCCGCGCCCGCGACGCGGGTCAGCAGCTTGCCGCTGACGCGCGACAGCAGCACCCCAGCACCAATACCGACGGCATGCAGCAGGGCGGTGGCGAGCATGAAGCCGATGGCGAACTGCCAGGCGCCGGCCTCGCCGAGCTCACCGCCATGGGCATGGCCATGGAAGAAGGCGAAGAAGCCGACCATGGCCGCCACCGCCGGCGTCGGGATGGGCAGGGCCAGGGCAATGGCGATGCCGATAAAGATAACCGAGGCCAGGATCACCGGCTCTACGAAGGGCAGGGGCACTCCGGCAATGGCCAATGCAAAGCCCACGGCCATGGTCCCGACGAAGGCGGCGGGGACCATCCAGATGGCGCGTCCACCCTGTTGCGCGGCCCAGAGGCCGACCGCGATCATCGCCAGAATATGGTCGAGGCCGAACAGCGGATGGCTGAAGCCGGCCGCGAAGGAGCCGTGCTCACCCGGATCCAGGTGTGCAAAGGCGGGAAGGGTGGCGGCGGCCGAAATGGCCAGGACCAGCAGGCTGCGCTTGAGCATGGTTTGCCTCTCTTATCGAATGGGTTGGTGGACGGTGACCAGCTTGGTGCCGTCAGGAAAGGTGGCTTCCACCTGCACGTCGTGGATCATCTCGGCGATGCCCTCCATCACCTGCTCGCGGGTGATGACGTGGGCGCCGGCTTCCATCAGTTCGGCCACCGGGCGGCCGTCGCGGGCGCCTTCCACCACAAAGTCGGTGATGAGAGCGATGGCCTCGGGATGGTTGAGCTTGACGCCGCGCTCCAGGCGCTTGCGGGCGACGATGGCGGCCATGGCCACCAGCAGCTTGTCTTTTTCGCGGGGAGTGAGGTTCATCTTCTGCGTCCTAGAGGTGCCAGAGGCGCGGCAGGCTGCCGGCGCCAGTGAGTTCGAGCAAGGTTGGAACGATCAGCCGCCGCAGTGCAAGCCCGCTCCGCGCCATGGCCCGGATCACCAGGCGTTCGCCATTGGCGCTGGCAGCGATTTGCCCATTTGCGGGCAGAATGGTGCGGATGCGGTCGCGCAGTATTTCGGCGCGGTCGGCATCGGCTGCGATATGGACGATGGAGGCGAAGGCCCGACAATGGGCAAGCAGCGACAGGCCATCGCGCTCGCTGCCCGCGCCGGTCAGCTGCGTGGCCTCGGCATGGATGAGCCGGCCACAGCGATAAATGCGCCAGTTGTCGCGCAATTCGGCGTCGCGCGCCTCCTCGCCCATGGCATCGCGCCCCAGCAGGATGGCCTCGATGGCGGTAAGGGTCGCGCCCGCGTCGAGTTCGATGTCCAGCCGACGGTCGAGCTTGCTGGCTTCGAACAGGATGGTTTCCTGCGGCAGCCAGTCCAGATGCGCGCCCACGCCAACCTTGAGCCGGGTTTCGACCCTGGCGGTATCGCCGGTCGAACGATAGCTGCGCTCGCAGGCCTGAGTGGTCACCACCAGATGTCCGCCCGCCGCCACCTCGGCGCGCCACTGTAACTGATCTCCGCCGGTAATGCCGCCCGCCGTATTGATCAATACCGCCTCAAGGGCGCTGGAATGGGTGTTGGGCAGGCGGATCTTGCCGCAGCCATCCTGGAACAATTGGTCGAGCCGGGTGCGCCCGTCACGCTGCTTGGTGACGATGGCTCCGGCGCCCCGGGCGCGCTGAAGGGCCGGGGTGGTTGCGATCACGTTTTTCAAAAGCGTATTTTTCATCGCAACCCAATGCTCCCGACCTCGTTATCAGGGTGAGCGCAAACGCTTTCATCACGATTTATCAAGAGGTTACGAACATGACTCTCAAATCGACCCTGTCCGCTGTCGCCATCGCCGCTGGTCTTGCCATGTCGGTTCCGGCTTTCGCTCAGACCATGATCAATGGTGCTGAAGTGTCTGAATCCGACCTCGCCGTCGTCCAGGCCCACTGCGATACCCTCAAGCTGCGCGACACCTCTGACTCGCAGGCTGGCCAGCCGCAGGGTGATGCCGCTGCCGAGACGCCGGTCGAGAACGCCCAGGCTGAAACCGACGCTGCCAATACCTCGACCTCTCCTACGGTCGACCTGGACACGATCGACCTGCAGGCCTGTATCGACGCGGGTCTGGTCACGGCTAACTAAGTCGCAGATCATCGTATTACCCACTGCACCCGGCCTCGGCCGGGTGCATTGCTTTTTACACCATCAAATGCCGGCGCACATCGTCCCGATCGAGGTCGCTCGCGGGACCTGAATGCATGATTTCCCCGCGATCCATCACATAGATATCGTCGGCAATCTCGCGGCAGAAATCGAGGAACTGCTCGACCAAGAGGATGGTCATGCCCTTCTCGTCGCGCAGAAATTGCAGCGCCCGGCCGATATCCTTGATGATCGAGGGCTGGATACCCTCGGTGGGTTCGTCCAGAACCAGCACTTTGGGTCGGGTGACCAGCGCGCGGCCGATGGCCAGCTGCTGTTGCTGCCCACCCGAGAGATCGCCGCCCCGCCGCCCAAGCATGGACTTGAGCACCGGGAACAGCTCGAAAATGTAGTCGGGAATATTGCGCTCGCCGCGCTTCAGGCCGGCATAGCCGGTCTCGAGGTTTTCCTTGACCGTCAGCAGCGGGAAAATCTCGCGTCCCTGCGGCACATAGCCGATCCCCATCCGCGCGCGCTTGTAGGGTGCCGCTTTTTTCAGCACTTCGCTGCCGAAAGTTATGGCACCCGATGAGATGTGGTTGATGCCGGTGATGGCGCGCAGCGTCGAGGATTTTCCGACGCCGTTGCGGCCGAGCACCGCCGTGATCCGCCCGGGTTCGCAAGTCAGCGAAATCTTCTTCAGGGCCTGCGCTGCACCGTAGTGGAGGTCGATGGCGTCGATCGAGAGCGCTGATGTCATCGTCCCAGATACCTTTCGATCACGATGGGATTGGCACTGACCTGGTCCAGCGTGCCCTCGGCTAGCACCGCGCCTTCGGCCAGGCACACCACGCGCGAGCCCAGTGCGCGCACAAAGCTCATGTCGTGTTCGACGACGACGACCGATCGAGTCCTGGCGATCTCACGCAGCAATTTCGCAGTCTCCTCGGTCTCGCTATCGGTCATGCCCGCCACCGGTTCGTCGACCAGCAGCAGCTTTGGATCTTGTGCAAGCAGCATGCCAATCTCCAGCCATTGCTTCTGCCCATGGCTGAGATTGGCCGCGAACTCGTCCTTGCGATGCAGCAGGCGCACCGTTTCCAGAATCTCGGTGATGCGGGCGATGTCGTCGGCGCTGGCCGTGTAGAACAGCGCCGGAAAGATGCCGCGCGGCTTTTTCATCGCCATTTCCAGATTGTCCCAGACCGTGTGGCTCTCGAACACGGTGGGCTTCTGGAATTTGCGGCCGATGCCGAGATTGGCAATGGCTGCCTCGTCCATCTTGGTGAGGTCGGTGCGGCCATCGAACAGCACCTCACCAGCGTCCGGCCTGGTCTTGCCGGTGATGATATCCATCATCGTGGTCTTGCCGGCGCCATTGGGGCCGATAATGGCCAGCATTTCGGCCGGCCCGACGATGATCGAGAGCCCGTTGATGGCCTTGAAGCCGTCGAAGGCCACCGAGACACCATCGAGGTAGAGCATCGTATCCTGTGCCTTGCTCATGGCTTTACTCCGCAGGCTTGGGCTGGATGGTGGGCGCGAAGCTGGCCGGGTCCTCGCCCTTTTCCATGTCGTTTGACTGCTCGGGGGTCGCGGGTGGCGGATCGGCCACCGGCTTGCGGCGACCAAAGATCTGCGCCCAGAGCCCGACAATGCCCTTGGGCAGGAACAGGGTTGAGACCACGAACAGCGCGCCAAGGGCGAAGAGCCAGAGTTCGGGCAGGGTGGTGGTGAACCAGGATTTGCCCAGATTGACCACGATGGCGCCGATGATCGGCCCGATCAGCGTGCCGCGACCGCCCACCGCCGTCCAGATCACCACTTCGATGGAATTGCCCGGCTCGAATTCCCCGGGATTGATGATGCCCACCTGCGGCACATAAAGCGCCCCGGCAATCCCGGCCATGATGGCCGACACCGTGAAGGCAAACAGCTTCACATATTCGACGCGATAGCCAAGAAAGCGCGTGCGGCTTTCGGCATCGCGCACCGCGACCATCACCTTGCCCAGCTTGGAATTGACGATCAGCGAGCAGATCAGCACCGAGATGGCCAGCGCGATGGCGGTGGCGGCAAACAGCGCCACACGCGTCGTTTGTGCCTGCACCGGGACGCCGAGAATGTCCTTGAAATCGGTCAGCCCGTTATTGCCGCCAAAGCCCATATCGTTGCGGAAGAAGGCCAAGAGCAGCGCGAAGGTCATGGCCTGCGTCATGATCGAGAGATAGACGCCGGTGACGCGGCTCCTGAAGGCGAAGAAACCGAAGATAAAGGCGAGGAGACCGGGGACCAGCACGACCATGGCCATGGCGAACCAGAAATTGTCGAAGCCCAACCAATACCAGGGCAGTTCCTTCCAGTTGAGGAACACCATGAAGTCGGGCAGGACCGGATTGCCATAGACGCCGCGCGTGCCGATCTGGCGCATGAGATACATGCCCATGGCATAGCCACCGAGCGCGAAAAACGCCCCATGGCCCAGCGAAAGAATGCCGCAATAGCCCCAGACCAGGTCCAGTGCGAGCGCGAGGATGGCATAGGCCAGATACTTGCCCATCAGCGAGACCAGATAGGTCGGCACATGGCCGAACTGTCCCGGCGGGATCAGCAGATTGGCCATGGGCACGAGCACGGCCACGGCGAGGAAGATAGAGATGACCCAGATGGCTTTGCGGTCGAGCGCGCGGAACAGGGCTTGGGTCAGCATGGGCAGGCACTCCGCATTGCGTCGATGATGCAGTGAGCCATCGGCTCCTGCGCCTCCCTCCCCCTTGAGGGGAGGGACTGAGGGAGGGGGTGGTTATGTTCGTCACTGATGGACCCCCCCCCCCGGGCCCCCCCCCCCAAGGGGGGGGGGGGGGAGGCACCACACCGTAAGAGCGGCGAAAGCACATCGCCACCCCCCCGCCCCGTTGCCCGGACCGCCCCCCGGGGCG
>NZ_UZWD01000050.1 GCF_900631955.1 Devosia equisanguinis
GGGCGGGCGCATGTCGGGCGAGGAGATCGACCTGCTGGTCTCCACCGTCTCGACCTATGAAGAAGAGGTCGCCGCCTATCGCCGCCTCGCGGCCAGTCAGAAGGTCGATGCGGTGGTGCTGCATTCACCCAGCCTGCATGACGAGCGGGCCGAATTGCTGCTGGACCTCAAAATCCCCTTTGTGCTGCATGGCCGTACCAATATCGGCAAGCCGCTGGCCTGGCTGGATATCGACAATACCGGGGCCCTCGAGCGTGCCACCAGCCATCTGCTCGATATGGGCCATCGCCGCATTGCGCTGCTCAATGGCGTCAAGGGCCGCACCTTTTCCGAGCATCGCGAAATCGGCTATCTCGCCGCCCTCTCGGCCCGGGGCGTCCCCTTCGACAGCGCGCTCATGGGCAATTCGGTATTTACCGACGAAGTCGCTTTCCGGCTGACCCAGTCCATGCTCGAACTGCGCCCTCGCCCGACCGCCTTCCTCGCCGGCTCGATGATGACCGCGCTGGGCGTGTTCCGCGCCATTCGCCAAGCCGGGCTGGAACTGGGCACCGACGTCTCCATGATCGCCCATGACGACGTCTTCCCCTATCTCAACGCCGACAACATGTACCCCACCATGTCGACAACCCGCTCCTCCATCCGCCAGGCCGGTGTGCGCATTGCCGAACTGATCGTGCAACTCCTCGCCGGCAAGCCCGCCGAAGACATCCACGAACTCTGGCCCGTCGAACTCGTCCTCCGCCAAAGCTCCGGCCCGCCGCGGCTGTGAGGCGCCCTCTGGACCAAAATTTTGACCATCTGGACGAAACTGTCACAATTGGGCAATCTGCACGCTGCGGCTGGGAGGACGCGAGGAGAGGGATTAGGACAGGCATATCGCTGATATAGCGCGACTTGCGCCCTGCAAGGGCCCGCGCTGCACCGTCACCGAATAGTCATTGCACTGTCATCTTGCCCCTCTACTCCCTCGCCCGTTCGCCGGAGCACCGTGTGTCGGGCTCGCGAAAAAAGTCATACAGGGAGTCCTACAATGACCTTGAAGTCTGCACTTACCGCTTCGGTTTCGCTGCTGACGGTGCTGAGCATTTCCGCACCCGCCTTCGCCCAGACCGATCTTGCTGCCCTCTATGAAGCCGCCAAGGGCGAAGGCCAGCTGACCGTCATCGCCCTGCCCCACAATTGGTGCGGCTATGGCGACGTGATCGCCGGCTTCAAGGCCAAATATCCCGGCATCAATGTCAACGAACTCAATCCCGATGCCGGTTCGGCCGACGAGCTCGAAGCCGTCCGCGCCAACAAGGGCAATGCCGGCCCGCAGGCCCCCGACGTGCTCGATATCGGTCTCGCCTTCGGCCCTGCCGCCAAGGATGAAGGCCTGCTGCAGCCCTATAAGGTGTCGACCTGGAGCGAAATTCCGGACGATGCCAAGGATGCCGACGGCTACTGGTATGGCGACTATTACGGCGTCATGGCCTTCCTCGTGAACAAGGACCTCGTCTCCACCGCGCCGACCGATTGGGCCGACCTGACCAAGTCCGAATATGCCAATGGCGTCGCCCTTGCCGGTGACCCGCGCGCCTCCGCCCAGGCCATCCAGTCCGTCTATGCGGCAGGTCTCGCCAAGACCGGCGCCGACGAAGGCGCAGCCCAGGCTGGCCTCGACTTCTTCAAGTCCGTCAACGATGCCGGCAATTTCGTTCCGGTGATCGGCAAGGCCGCTTCGGTCGCCCAGGGCACGACCCCGATCCTGATCGCCTGGGACTATAACCTGCTCGCCTGGCGCGACAGCTTCGAAGGCAATCCGGAAGCCGAGATCGTCGTGCCGAACACCGGCGTCGTGGCCGGCGTTTATGTCCAGGCCATTTCGGCCTATGCCCCGCACCCGAACGCCGCCAAGCTCTGGATGGAATACCTCTATTCCGACGAAGGTCAGCTCGGCTGGCTCAAGGGCTATTGCCACCCGATCCGCTTCAACGCCATGTCAGAAGCCGGCCTGATCCCGCAGGACATGCTCGACGCGCTGCCGCCGGCAGAGGCCTATGCCAAGGCCGTCTTCCCGACCATCGAGCAGCAGAACGCCGCCAAGGAAGTTATCACCTCCGGCTGGGACTCCACCGTCGGCGCCAACGTTCAGTAGAGCCGGAAATACACCTCCGCCGCGTCATGCGGCGGAGGTAACTCCATCTCTACACGCCGTCATTGCCTGGCTTGACCGGGCAATCCATGCGGCGCCGAATGGACCACCGGGACAAGCCCGGTGGTGACGATTGTTGAGCGATCGGGGTTCTGACGCGACGATGACCAACGCACTAGCCACCGCCTCCACCCCCCGCCGCCGCCTTTCCCTCGAATGGCTTGGCGTCGCGCCCTTCGTCATCTTTGCGGTGATGTTCCTCATCCTGCCCACGCTCTACCTGATCGGCGCCGCCTTTATCGGGCGCGACGGGCAATTCACCTTCGAGAACATCGCCGGGCTATTCACCGACCAGATTCTCGCCGCCTACTGGATTTCCATCCGCATATCCGGCGCTTCGGCCATTATCGGCGCGCTGATCGGCCTCGCCATCGCGCTGGCCATCATTCGTGGTCGCCTGCCGGCCCCGCTGCGCTCCGCAGTCATGACTTTTTCCGGCGTGGCCTCAAATTTTGCCGGCGTACCGCTGGCCTTCGCCTTCATCTCGACGCTGGGGCGGCTCGGCCTCGTCACCATCATTCTCAAAACCGTCTTCGGCATCGACATCTATCGCGCCGGTTTCAACCTGCTCAGCTTCTGGGGCCTCACCCTCACCTATCTCTATTTCCAGATTCCGCTGATGGTGCTGATGATCGCGCCTGCCATCGACGGGCTGAAAAAGGAATGGAGCGAAGCCGCGCAGACGCTTGGCGCCTCCACCTGGCAATTCTGGCGCTATGTCGGCCTGCCGATCATCTGGCCCAGTTTCCTCGGCACCCTCAGCCTGCTCTTCGCCAATGCCTTTGGCGCCATTGCCACCGCCTATGCGCTGACAGGCTCCTCGCTCAACATCGTGCCCATCCTGCTCTATGCGCAGATCCGCGGTGATGCCCTGCAGAATCCGGGCCTCGGCGCTGCCCTGGCCTTGGGTATGATCGCCATCACCGCTTTGGCCAATATCATCTATCTCGTCATCTCCGCCCGCGCCGAGAGGTGGATGCGATGAAACAGTCAAAGCTCTGGGCCTGGGTGATTTTCGGTCTCGGCGCCGCCTATTTCCTCGTGCCGCTGATCGCCACCTTCGAGTTTTCGCTGAAGATGCGGCGCGGCTATTATAGCTTCGACAGCTACGCCTCGGTATTTTCCGACCCGACTTTCCAGGCCACCTTCGGCTATTCCACCGTGGTGGGGCTTCTGGCCATTGTCGTCGGCGTGCTGATCGTGGTGCCGGCGGTCTATTTCGTGCGCCTGCGCCTGCCGCATCTGCGTCCGCTGATGGAATTCATCACCCTGCTGCCGCTGATCATTCCGGCCATCGTCCTGGTCTATGGCTATATCCGGCTCTACAATTCCTCTTCCTGGATCCCCTTCACCGGATCGGCCTTCGGCACCGATATCCTCCTCACCTTCGGCTATGTGACCCTGGCGCTGCCCTATATGTATCGGGCCGTCGATACCGGCATGCGGACCATCGATATCAAGACTTTGACCGAAGCCGCGCAGATCATGGGGGCATCGACCACCACCATCATTGCGCGCATCATCCTGCCCAATATTCTCGTCGCCGTGCTGTCCGGCGCCTTTTTGACCTTCGCCATCGTCATCGGCGAATTCACCATAGCGAGCCTGCTCAACCGGCCGGCTTTCGGGCCTTATCTGCAGAATGTCGGCGCCAACCGCGCCTATGAGCCCTCGGCACTCGCCATTCTATCGTTTGTTATCACCTGGGGCGCCATGGGCATGATCAACGTGCTCGGCCGCTTTGCCCCCCGCACCTCCGCCCGGACGGATTGACCATGACCGACGAAAATTTCCTTCGCGTCGATGCGCTGACCAAGAATTACGGCGCCAATACCGTGGTCAAAGGCGTCAGCTTCGGCTTCGGCAAGGGCGAGTTTATCTCCCTGCTCGGCCCCTCGGGCTGTGGCAAGACCACCATCTTGCGCATGATCGCCGGCTTCGAAACACCGACCTCGGGCACGATCACGGTGGACAGGCAGGATATTACCCATCTCAAGCCCAATCAGCGCCAGCTGGGCATGGTGTTCCAGGCCTATGCGCTGTTCCCCAACCTTACGGTCGGCGACAATATCGGCTTCGGACTGAAAGTGTCCGGCGTCGGTCGCGACGAGCGCCGGGCGCGCGTCGAAGAGATGCTGAAACTCATCGGCCTGCCCGGCTATGAAAGCCGCTTCCCCTATGAAATGAGCGGCGGCCAGCAACAGCGCGTTGCCTTGGCCCGCGCCATTGCCCCCAAGCCGCGCCTCCTGCTGCTCGACGAACCGCTCTCCGCCCTCGACGCCAAGATCCGCGTCTCGCTGCGCGAGGAAATCCGCGCCATTCAGCGCGAGCTCGGCATCACCACCGTCTTCGTCACCCATGATCAGGAGGAGGCGCTTTCGATCTCCGACCGCATCGTGGTGATGAATGCGGGCAATATCGAGCAGATCGGCAGCCCGCACGATATCTATAACCGCCCCGCGACGCGCTTCGTCGCCACCTTTGTCGGCCAGCTCAATACCGTACCGGCCACAGTTCAGGACCCGGCGAACGGGCATGTCGTGCTTGGCGGCCAGACCCTTACGCTCAAGGCATTGCCGGCCGGAGCCAAACCGGGCGATACGGTGTCCCTGACGCTGCGCCCCGAAATGCTCTCCCTCGCCGCGCGCCCGGAGACCGATCTCGTCCTCTCGGCCAAAATCGTCGATGTCAGTTTCCTCGGTTCGGTGGTGCGCCTGCGCGTCGATCTCGACGGCACCATTGTCAGCATCGACACCTTCAACAACCAGGCCAAGCCCCCCGAGCGCGGTGAAGCCGTCAACCTGCATCTGGCCTCACGCGACCTGCTGGTTTTATCCTGAGGGCCGGGCCGCGACGCAATTGCATTTGACCCGGCGGGGTCTGGGCTCCATCCTGTGGCGACTTGCTCGGAGTCGCTGACATGGACGCATTTTTCGTTACCACCGACTGGCTGGCCCAGCATCTTTCGGACCCCAATCTGGTCGTCGTCGACGCCAGCTGGCACATGCCCAATACCGCCCGCAACGCCCAGGCGGAATATCTCGCCGGGCATATTCCGGGTGCGGTGTTCTTCGATATCGATGGCATTGCCGATACCAGCACCGACCTGCCGCATATGCTGCCGGCCCCCAATGACTTTTCCCGCATGGTGGGTGCGCTGGGGATTTCCGACCAGTCCACCATCATCGTCTATGATGAAATCGGTCTGCTCAGCGCTCCGCGCGTCTGGTGGACGCTGCGCACCTTTGGCGCCAAGACCGTCTATATGCTCGAAGGCGGCGGCCCCAAATGGCGGGCGGAACGTCGGCCCATTCAGGCCGGACTGGTGGCGCGGGCGCCGGCGCGTTTCGACACCAGCTTCGACGCCAGCCGCGTTGCCGACTTCATCCGCGTCCGCGATCGCTCCCGCGACGGTGCAGCCCAAATCATCGACGCCCGGCCGGCCCCGCGTTTCCACGCCGAAGTGCCCGAACCGCGCGCCGGCCTCCGCGGCGGCCACATTCCCAACAGCCTCAACGTGCCGGTTGGCCTGTTGACCGAGAACGGCAAGCTGAAATCCAGCGATGCGCTGCGCACTCTGTTTGCCGAGCGCGGCGTCGATCTCGATCGACCGATCATCACCTCCTGCGGTTCAGGCATTACCGCAGTGGTACTGGGACTGGCGCTGGAGCGGGCCGGCGCTCGCGATATCGCCATTTACGACGGCTCCTGGACCGAATGGGGCGCGCGGCCGGATGCGGAAATCGAGAGCTGACGCTCGCATCGATGGCATCTTTCTTCGAGGTTACGGCATTGTAATGTCGGCCTCGGCCTGGGCCTGCTACTCTATCTGAACCCCATTGCAGCGCCGATTTGGCCGACGCACAGTCGAGGTTCTCATTGATACGGCAAATTCTGGCTTGTCTCGTCATCCTGCTTGTTGCCGCCATCGGCTGGCTTTTCCTGGTGCCTGGCGCGCCTGAAACATTGGCGAAAGCCGGCATAATCCTCCCCTTCGGACCCGGCGTGCAGGAGACTGCCGCGGCCGGTCGTCCGGCTGGCGGACCAGGTGCTCGCCCAGGCGGCGGAGGAGGTCCCGGTGCTCGCCAGGTCAACGTCGTCACCTCCGCAGTCAAGTCCGCCACCATCAATGCCGGCCTTGCCGCAATCGGCGAAGGCTCCGCCGCGCGCTCGGTGACTGTGGTCGCGACATCAGGCGGTGAACTGGCCGAAGTGGCGGTGCGCCCCGGCCAGCAGGTGAAGTCAGGCGACATCATCGCCCGTTTCACCGCCGAGACCGAGCAGATCGACTATGACCGCGCCCGTCTCGCCGCCGACGATGCCCAGGCCGCTCTTGCCCGCACCGAGGGCATGGCCAATAGCAATCTCGTCGCCGCCACGGCCCTCACTGCCGCCCAGCTGGCCGCCGCCAATGCCGATCTGGCGCTGCGCAATGCCGAACTGGCTCTCGCGCGCCGCACCATCACCAGCCCAATCGACGGCACGGTCGGCCTCCTTCGCGTCACCCCCGGCAACTACGTCGCCGCCCAGACCGCCATCACCACGGTGGATGACACCTCGTCCATTCTCATCGATTTCTGGGTGCCCGAGAGCTACGCCGCCCAGCTGTCCCCCGGCATGCCGGTCACCGTCTCGGCCTTGGCGCTGCCCGGCCGCGATTTCTCCGGCGACATCTCCGCCATGGACAGCCGCATCGACCCGGCCAGTCGCACATTGCAGGTGCAGGCCGAAATTCCCAATCCCGACAATGCCCTGCGCGCCGGCATGAGCTTTTCGGTGAGCCTGGCCTTCCCCGGCGAAACCTACCCCGCGGTCAATCCCCTGGCCATTCTGTGGTCAGCCGAGGGCTCCTATGTCTGGCAATATGAGGACGGCACGGCCAAGCGCGTCATGGCCGAAATCGTGCAGCGCAACAGCGACGGGGTGCTGGTCCGTGCCGACCTTCTACCCGGCGACGCCATCATCACCGAGGGCATATTGCAGTTGAGCGACGGCATGGCCGTAACCCTGCTCGACGGGCCCGATGGCTCGGACGAGGGCGCGCCGGCCCAATCGGCAAGTCGATAGGGAGGCCGCGTTCCATGTCCATAGCCACCAAGAACGAACGCGGCGGCACCATGGCGGCCTTCTTCGTGCGCCGCCCCGTCATGGCCGTGGTCCTCAATGCCCTGATCATGGTGGCCGGCATGGCCGCCCTGCTCGGCATCGAGGTGCGCGAACTGCCGCGCGTCGAGCGGCCCGTCCTGTCCATTTCCACCAGCTTTACCGGCGCTGCCGCCGAAACCGTGGACCGCGAAGTCACCGCCGTGGTCGAGGGCGCCGTCGCCCGCATTCAGGGTGTCTCCGCCATTTCCTCCAGCTCCTCGGTGGGCAATAGCCGCGTCACGCTGGAATTCAGCGAAAGCACCGATCTCGACGTCGCCACCTCCGACGTGCGCGACGCGCTGGGCCGCATCACCCGCAGCCTGCCCACCGGTGCCGACGCGCCGGTGATCTTCAAGGCCGATAGCGACGCGCAGGCGGTGATGCAGCTGGCAGTGACCTCGGACAGCATGAGCATTGCCGAGCTGTCCGAACTGGTGAGCACCACCGTGTCCGAGCGCCTGGGTGCCGTGGACGGCGTGGCCGAAGTGCAGGTCTATGGCACGCGCAGCACCGCCTTCGAGATCGACGTCGACCCGCTCAAGCTCGCCAGTCGCGGCCTCACCGTCGCCGATATCCGCAACGCCGTCTCCACCATCGCCTTTGACACGCCCGCTGGCTCGATCAATGGCCCCAATCAGAACATTTCCGTCCGCGCCATTTCCGAGGTGACCCGGCCCGAGGATTTCGAAAAGCTCGAGATCAACAGCACCACACGATTGGGCGACGTGGCCACTGTGGTCTTTGATGCCTCCGCCAGCACGTCCGCCATTCGCGCCGATGGCGTGCCCGGCATTGGCCTCGGCATCGTGCGCCAGGCCCAGTCCAACACCATTGCCATTTCCCAGGCGGTTCACGCCGCCGTCGACAACCTCAACCAGACGCTCCCGCCCGGTGTCAGCGTCAAGATATCCAGCGACGAGGCCGTATTCATCGAGGGTGCCCTGCACGAGGTCGAGATCGCCCTGATCGTGGCGCTCATCGTCGTTATCGGCATCATCTACCTGTTCCTGCTCGATTGGCGCGCCATCATCGTGCCAGCCATTTCCATGCCGATCGCCCTGCTCGGTGCCGTCGCCGGCATGTATCTGGCCGGGTTCTCGCTCAACATCATTACCCTTCTGGCGCTGGTGCTGGCCACCGGCCTCGTGGTCGACGACGCCATTGTCGTGCTCGAAAACATCGTGCGCCGCCGCAATCTCGGCGCCGGCCCCCGCGCCGCCGCTGTGCTCGGCACCCAGGAAGTGTTCTTCGCCGTCATCGCCACCACGCTAACCCTGGCCGCCGTCTTCGTGCCACTCTCCTTCCTCGAGGGCCAGTCCGGCCAACTGTTCCGCGAATTCGGCTTCACCCTGGCCATTGCCGTGCTGCTCTCCTCCATCGTCGCCCTCTCTATGGGCCCCATGGTGGCGTCGCGCTTCCTCAAATCCGGTGGCGACGCCCCCAAACCCAGCCCCTTCTCCAGGCTGGGAGGTGCCGCGTCCTGGCTCTACCGCACCACCTTGCGCGTCGCCCTGCGCAACCCTGCCGTCGTCATTCTCGTGGCGCTGCTCTTCGCCGGCTCGGCCTATTTCGTCTATGGCAATCTGCGCCAGGAGATCACCCCGGCCGAAGACCGCTCGATGATCAATCTGCGCGTTTCGGCCCCCAATACGGTCAGCCTCGATTTCGTGCGCACCCGCCTCGGCCAGGTGGAAGCCATGCTGCAGCCCTATGTGCAGAGCGGCGAAGTGCGCTCGATCTTCGTCCTCTCCGGCTGGGGTTCGGGCGGCTCGCTCACCCTCACCCTCGCCCCCTGGGGCGAGCGCACGCGCAGTCAGCAACAGATCGCCAGCGAAATCAGTGCCTTGATGGCAGAGGTGCCTGGCGTCCGTGCCTCGGTCGGCCAGGGCAATAGTTTGGGCATACGCGGCGGCGGCTCCGGCCTGCAATTCGGTGTCGCCGGCTCCGACTATACCAAGCTGGCCGAAACCGCCGAAACTATCTCCGAGGCGCTGCAGGAGGATGGACGCTTCGGCCGCGTCACCGTCAATTTCGACACCACCCAGCCGCAGCTGACCCTGACCGTCGATCGCGCCCGCGCCGACGCGCTGGGGATCGACATCAACGGCCTCGCCACCACCATGCAGGCAATGATCGATGGCGCCAATGTCGGCAATATCTTCATCAACGACCAGAGCTATAGCGTACGTATGGTCTCGACAAGCAATCCGGTCAACGACCCGCGCGACCTCGAAACCCTGTTCGTGAAAACCGGCGATGGCCGCTATGTGCCGATGTCGACCATCGCCACCATCACCGAAGCCGCCGTGCCGCCCTCGCTGCGCCGCGAACAGCAGCGGCGCGTCGTCACCGTCACCGCCAGCCTCGAGGATGGCATGGCGATGGGCGACGCCTATGCCGAACTGCAGCGCATTGCCGCCCCGCTCCTGCCCGAAGGCACGACCTTGCTCCCCCTGGCGGAAGCCAAGACACTGGGCGAGGCCAACAATGCCCTGTTCCTGACCTTCGGCTTCGCACTGGTCATCATTCTCCTGGTGCTGGCCGCACAATTCGAGAGTTTCTGGAGCGCTATCATCGTCATGGCCACCGTGCCCTTCGCGGCGGCGGCCGGGCTCTACGCCATCCTCCTCACCGGCGGCAGTCTCAATATTTTCAGCCAGGTCGGGCTGGTGCTGGTCGTGGGGATCATGGCCAAGAACGGCATCCTGATCGTCGAATTCGCCAATCAGCTGCGCGATCGTGGGCTTTCCGTGCCCGCGGCCATTGAACAGGCCTCCAATATCCGCCTGCGCCCGGTGATGATGACAATGTTGGCCACCATTCTGGGCGGCGTGCCGTTGGTACTGGCACAAGGCGCTGGCGCCGAAGCCCGCGCCGCCCTCGGCTGGGTCATCGTCGGCGGCCTCGGCTTTGCCGCCATTGCCACGCTATACCTCACCCCCGTCGCCTACCTGCTGCTCGCCCGCTTCTCCAAACCCAAAGTGGAAGAAGAAGCCCGCCTCGAACGCGAACTCGACGCAGTGACAGCACAGGCCGGTGCTTTTGACTAACCTTTGCCCAGAACGCGATACAGCTCCTCCCCCTTATTGAGGGGGAGGTCGGGTGGGGGTGTGCAGCGCGTTCATTGCCATATGCGACAGCCTGCACTTGAAAGCGCTATTGCATTTGGAAACGTCACCCTAGGAGGCACCCAGAGGGACTCTGAGACTTTGGCTTCTGGCACGACAGGTGCAACAAGCACCATCCCGCCCTCGGGCCCGACCCGAGGGCCTGTCGGCGAGCCGCCGCGGGCAATGGCGCGCGAGGATGGCGGACCTCGGGTCAAACCCGAGGGCGGTGTGTTGGGTGAAACACCATGTGCAGACCGGCAGCGCCAACTCGCCCCAGGCCGAGAGCGGGGCGAGATGTGAGCCCATTACCCACATGCCGCTATGCGATAACCCTTCCCGCAAGCGCAGGGAGACCGTCCGTTATTCTAGGCAAACTGTTCGCCCAGGACGCGATGCAACTCCTCCCCCTCCTTCAGGGGGAGGTGGGGTGGGGGTGTGCAGCGTACTCAGCCTCAGCGCCATGCGATAGCCGGCACTTGAAGGGGCTATCGCATGCATTTCACCCCAAGATGCACCCAAAGGCACTTCGGGCCTTTGGCTCTTGGCACGACGGGCGCAATCAGCCCCATTCCGCCCTCGGGCCCGACCCGATGGCCAGTGGAGACGACCGCATCGGCGCGCAAAAGCGCGCCTGGACGCAACAATCATCAATCCCGGGATTTGGTAATTTTGATGCAGAAAAGCCCCGGTTTTGAGGCCGGGGCTTTTGGATTGGTTTTGAGACGGTAAAGAGATGGTACGTGTGTTTG
>NZ_UZWD01000013.1 GCF_900631955.1 Devosia equisanguinis
GGGTATGTCTGCGTTTCGACTGATGGACCCCCTCCCTCGGTCCCTCCCCTCAAGGGGGAGGGAGGCGCAGGGGCCGACCTTGTCGTGTTTGCTCATCATACCGTCAGCACCGAACCGGCATTGTCGTTCCAGGTGACGTAGACCTTTTCGTCCCAGGTGATGGCGTCGGGATTGCCGCGGACGGAATTGGTCTGGCTGACGCGGATGCGTTTGCCGCTGTCCAGGGCCACCTGATAGACCGAGATATCGCCGAGATAGGCGATTTCCTCGACTAGGCCGGTGGTGATGTTGGCATTGAAGGGGTCTTCGGGCCGCTCGCGGCTCAGCCACATCTTTTCGGGGCGGATGGCCCACCACAGCAACTGGTCGGGGGCGCAATCGACGCCGTGGCCGACATAGATGTCGCAACCCAGCTCGGCCGAGCGAATGCGCACATGGTCGGGCTCATCCTCGGTGACGATGCCCTCGACCATATTGGCCGAGCCGATGAAATTGGCGACGAAGCGCGAATTTGGGAATTCGTAGATATCGGTGGGCTCGCCGATCATGGCGATCTCGCCCTGGTTCATCACCCCGATGCGGGTGGCCAGCGTCATCGCCTCTTCCTGGTCGTGGGTGACGACGATGAAGGTGACGCCGAGGCTCTCCTGGATCTTGACCAGCTCGAACTGGGTTTCCTCGCGCAGTTTTTTGTCGAGCGCGCCCAGCGGCTCATCGAGAAGGAGGAGTTTGGGACGCTTGGCGAGGGCGCGGGCGAGCGCCACGCGCTGGCGCTGGCCACCCGAAAGCTGGTGCGGCTTGCGCCGGCCATAGTCCTGCAGCTTGACCAGGGCCAAAAGCTCGGCGACGCGGGCCGATATCTCGTCCTTGGGCAGGCCGTCGCGCTTGAGGCCATAGGCAATGTTCTGCTCGACGGTCATATGCGGGAACAGCGCATAGGACTGGAACATCATATTGACCGGCCGGTTATAGGGCGGCACTTCGGTCATGTCCTGGCCGTCGATCTCGATCGTGCCGGAGGTGGGCTGTTCGAAACCGGCCAGCATGCGCAGCAAGGTCGACTTGCCCGATCCGGAACCGCCGAGCAGGCAGAACAATTCGGAGCGGTAGATGTCGAGCGAAACCTCGTGCACGGCCGAGACGTCACCGAATTTCTTGGTGACGTTCTTGATGCGCACGAAGGGCTTGTTGTTGGCGGTATCACGCCATGGACGCGTATCGATTGCGAGCTGGGGCTTTTTGGCCATTTGGCGGACTACCGGAAAAGAGTGAAGGGGCGGTCGAAACCGCCCCTTGGATCGAACATTACTGGCCCGTTTTGATGCGGGTCCAGGTGCGGGTCAAGGTCTCTTCGAAATCGGGCGAATGCGCCTTCATGACGAAGGCCTTGGCGATGGTCTCGGCGGGCGGATAGATGCCCGGATTGGACTTGACCTCTTCATCCACGAATTCCAGCGCTGGCAGGTTGGGGTTGGCGTAGTAGACATAGTTGGTGATGTCGGCCACGACCTGCGGCTCGAGAATGTAGTTGATGAACTTGTGGGCATTGTCCGGATGCGGCGCATCGGCGGGAATGGCCAGGAAGTCGAACAGCGTCGCGGCACCTTCCTTGGGGATCAGATAGGCGACGTCCACACCCTGATTGGCCTGGGCGGCAGCGTCGGAGGCGATGAACACGTCGCCCGAATAGCCCAGCGACAGGCAGACTTCGCCATTGCCCAGATCGTCGATATACTGGGAGGAGTGGAAGTAGCGGATATAGGGCTTGATCGAGGTCATCAGCGCCTCGGCCTTGGCCAGATCGTCGGCATTTTCCGAATTGGGATCGAGGCCGAGATAGTGCAGGGCGATGCCCATGACTTCAGACGGGCTGTCGAGCACGGTCACGCCGCAGGAGGCGAGCTTTTCCACCACTTCGGGCTTAAACAGCAAGTCCCAGCTGTCGATCGGGGCATCGGCACCCAGGGCCGCCTCGACCTTGGCCACATTATAGCCCAGCCCGATGGTGTTGATCATATAGGGCACGGCATGGGCATTGTCCGGATCCTGCTCGGCGGCGGTGGCCATGACCGCGGGATCGAGATTGGAGAGATTGGTCAGCTTGGACTTGTCGAGCGGCAGGATCAGGCCGGCCTTGATCTGGCGCTCGAGGAAATTGCCCGAGGGCACCACGATGTCATAGCCGGAATTGCCGGCCAGCAGCTTGGCGTCGACGATCTCGTTATTGTCATAGACGTCGTAATTGACCTTGATGCCGGTCGCCGCCTCGAAATTGGCGATGGTGTCCTCGGCAATATAGTCGGACCAGTTGTAGACATTGAGGACGGCTTCTTCCTGCGCCAGGACGGGGCTGGCGACCAGAAGTGCGCCAAGGGCAATGGCGAGCGACTTTTTCATTCTCGTAAGTCTCCTGTCGGGACCGTGGTGGAGGCGTTTGGCGTCCATAAAGGGGACCGCCGGTTCGACGCGCATGGGCGCTTCCGCGGAAAGAGCCGCGGCTCAGCCCCGGGGGCTCATCTTTGAGAACCCGGAAGAACAAAATGGGACAAAACGGCACAGTTGTCGGTGCGGCGCCGGGCGGCGCACGGGGTCTTCGCTGCAATGGGCCCGCAGGCGCGCTCATGTCGAGGCGCGCATGGCGCGCCATCAGCACAATATCTGGTCAGCGAAGTGCCCTTTCCCCTGCTCGAGTAGCAGCGAAATTACTGCCAAAAGCGGGGGTGGACAAGGCGGGTCTGAGCAAGTTTTTGTGGCACTTGACCCTCTGGCAACAGAGGCGCAAAAGCGCTCCCAGCAAGGCGCCCTCCAGCATCGGGACGGCGCGCAGTTTCGGAGTGTTTCCCCATGAGCGGCAAGGCCTATCTTTCGGTCTCCAATGAAGTCAAGGCGGCGCTGGCCGCCAACAAGCCGGTGGTGGCGCTCGAATCCACCATCGTGACCCATGGCATGCCCTATCCGCAGAACCTGGAAATGGCGCGCAATGTCGAGGCGGTGATCCGCAAGGCCGGCGCCGTGCCGGCAACCATCGCCATCATGGATGGACGCCTCTGCGTCGGCGTTTCCGGCGATGAACTCGAACGCCTGGCCCAGACCGGCGGCAAGGCGGCCAAGGCCAGCCGCCGTGACATGGCGGCGCTCCTGGCCAGCGGCGAGATCGCCGGCACCACCGTCGCCACCACCATGCAGATCGCCGCGCTTGCCGGCATCAAGGTGTTCGCCACCGGCGGTATCGGCGGCGTGCATCGCGGCGCCGAGGAAACCTTCGACATCTCCGCCGATCTCGAGGAGCTGGGCAAGACCCCGGTCACCGTGGTCTGCGCCGGCGCCAAGTCGATCCTCGACATTGCCAAGACGCTCGAAGTGCTCGAGACCAATGGCGTGCCGGTGCTGGGCTACCAGACCGAAGATTTCCCCGCCTTCTGGGCCCGCAAGAGCGGCCAGAAGGTCGACCATCGGGTGGAGAGTGCCGACGACATCGCCCGCATCATCGCCATCCAGGCCGATCTGGGCATGGGCGGCATTCTGGTCGCCAATCCGATCCCGGAAAGCGCCGAACTCGATCCGGCAGGGATCGAGGCGCGCATCGTCGAGGCCATTGCCGATGCGGGCAAGCAGGGCATCAGCCGCAAGGATACGACGCCGTATCTGCTCAAGCGCATCTTCGAATTGACCGAGGGCAAGTCGCTGGCCGCCAATATCGCGCTGGTGGAAAACAATGCGCAGGTGGCGGCCGAGATCGCCGTGGCGCTTGCCGCGCGCCAGGCCAAGCGCGGCGCATGAGCGGCCGGATCGTCGTCGTCGGCGATGTGATGACCGATATCATCGTCGTGCCGGAGGGTCCCATCGTGGTGGGGTCCGACCGGCGCTCGTCCATCCGCAGCCGGCCGGGGGGCTCGGGCGCCAACCAGGCGGTATGGCTGGCCTCGGCGGGCGCCGATGTCAGCTTCGCCGCCCGCGTCGGGTCTGCCGATCGTGCCGGCTACGAGACCCATTTCCGCGAGCGCGGCGTGGCCTCGGTGCTGGCCGGCGACAAGGATATGCAGTCGGGCATGCTGGTGACCATCATCGATGCGGATGGGGAGCGCAGCTTCCTCACCGATCGTGGCGCCAATCTCAATCTGGGGATCGACGACCTGCCCGATAGCCTGCTCGAGGGCGCGGCCATGGTGCTGGTCTCGGGCTACAGCTTTTTCGCGCCCGGTCCGCGCAAGGCGGTGCGCAATCTGCTGGAGCGGGCGCGGGCGCGCGGGCTGGCGGTGGCCATCGATCCGGCCTCGGTGGGGTTCCTGCACGAGGTGGGGCCGACCCAGTTTCTCGACTGGGTGGGCCCGGCGGACTGGATCTTCGCCAATGAGAGCGAGGCCGAAACCCTGACCGGCGCCGCCGATTTCGAGGGCCATGTGCAGGCGCTGGGCCAGCAATTTGGCCATGTGGTGATCAAGCGCGGCCGCTTCGGTGCGGTGGTCGGCGACAGGACCGGTGTGGTGTTGAGCCGGGCCGCGCCGCTGGTGCGCATGGTGGACAGCACCGGGGCGGGCGACGCCTTTGCAGCCGGTTTCCTCGCCGCCCTGCTCAAGGGCGAGAGCGTCGAAACCTGCCTCGATCAGGGCATCGCCAATGGTGCGCGGGCGGTGCAGTTCGTGGGGGGCCAGCCGCAATAGGCCGTCCTTTTCCGCTCGTGTCGCCCTGTCGCGGTTTTTCCATAATTTGCTGGCAGGTCTCTGCCGTGGGGCATTGGAGGACATGAAAACATGAAGACAATTCTACTGGCGGGCCTGGCGGCCCTGACCCTGGGCTGCACCGCGGCCCATGCCGATGGCAAGATATTCGTGCAACTGCCCGATCTCTCATCCTATAGCGGCGTCGAGGCCGAGCAATTCCTCACCCGCGTGGTCATGGCCAATGTGGTGTCGTCAAATTGCGCTGGATACGAGATCACCGAGGAAGACTGGTCGCTTTTGACCGACTCGGCCGATCTTCTGGCCTATGGTCAGCTCAAGCTAAGCGTCGACGCCTATGACGACGGCTATTACAAGCCGGCCTTCGACGCCGTCGACCAGCCGGGGACCTGCGACGAATTCGGCCCCGATGTCGAAAAGGTGTTGACCGAACTGGTCGGTCATGGCGGGGCTCGCGAGCCGCTGCCCGACCAGGCCAAGGCCTATGAAGAGTGGCGCGCGCTGATGGACCGGATCGAAGCCGAGGCCAAAGACGCCTCCGCCACCAAGGTCAAGACCAAGTCATAGAGCGGCACAAAGCCGAGCCATGCGTGAACACGACACCCTCGGGCTTGCCCGGGGGTGTTTTGTCATGGGCCCGGTGCCCCGAAACGGTCAGTGCTCCTCATGCGCGTCGGCGACGCCGAGCAGCCAATAGCCGGCGGCCTTAACATAGTCGGAGACGAAACCGCGGCTCTCGGTGAGATGGGCACGTACCGCCTTGCTCATGCGGCTTTCGCCCGCGATATAGGCATAGGCCGTGCCTGGCGGAAAAGCCGAAGCGGTGACGGCGTCGAGCAGGAGACTGGTGGTCCCCGCCGGTGCGCCTTTGCGATGCAGATAGGTGAGGTCGAGATCGGCCTTGGTGGCAAAGCCCTGCTCCTCGGCGGGATTGTCCACCTCAATAATGGCGACGACCTTAGCGCCCTCGGGCAGTTCCTCGATGCGCCGGCCGATGGCGGGGAGGGCGGTTTCGTCGCCGACCAGCAGATGCCAGTCGAAGGTCATGGGCACGACCACCGAGCCGCGCGGACCGCCGATGACAAGCGTCTTGCCTGGCGCGGCGGCGGCAGCCCAGCCCGAGGCGGGGCCATCGCCATGCAGCACGAAATCGAGTTCGATCCAGCCCTCGGCGACGCTCCAGTAGCGGGGCGTATAATCCCGCATCTGCGGACGGGTGCCGGGCGGAAATTCGGCGCCATTCGGCCCGATCGGCGGCAGGAGCGGGGTGACGCCCTCGGGGAAGAAGAAGGCCTTGATGTGATCGGCAAAGCCGGGAGAGGCAAAGCCCGCCATGTCGCCCGAAAGGCGAATACGCCGCATCAGCGGGGTGATGTCGGTGACCTTCTCGACGGTCAGAAGCCGCATGCGGGTGCCGTGGCGGACGCGACGGGGCGCGCGGGGATCGGTAAGCTCGCTCATGCGGTGCTCTTTTAAATTATGAGTTCTATACTCAGCAAATAAGCCATGCATCTGCCGATGGCAAGCCGGGGTTGACGTTAACGGCAAGCGGCCTATGTCTGGCATCCAAGCAAAAGAAGGAGCCGGCCATGAAGCGCGCGGTGTATTTCGAATTCGGCACGCCCGAACGGGTCCTGCAATCCCAGCAAGCGGAGGTTCCGCAGCCCGGGCCCGGCCAGGTGCTGGTAAAAATGGTGCTCTCGCCCATTCACAACCATGACCTGATGACCATTGCCGGCCAGTATGGCTTCAAACCCAGCCTGCCGGCCGTGCCTGGCACCGAGGCGGTGGGCGTGGTCGAGGCGGTCGGCGAAGGCGTCACCCATCTCAGGATTGGACAGCGCGTGGCCGGCGGGGCCGAAGCCAGTTGGGCCGAATTTTATCTGGCCAGCGCGGCGCGACTGGTGCCGGTGCCCGATAGTGTCGACGATGAGACCGCCTGCCAGCTGGTTTCCATGCCGCTCTCGGCCAAGATGCTGCTGGAGACGCTGGAGCTCTCGCCGGGTGACTGGATCGTGCAGAATGCCGCCAATGGCGCGGTGGGCAAGATGGTGGCCCATTATGGTGCCGAAAAGGGCATCAAGGTGCTGGGCCTGGTGCGCCGCCAAGCCGCCGTGGACGAACTCAAGGCGCTGGGGATCGGCAATGTCGTAGCGACGGACGAGGACGGCTGGCAGGACCGCGCCCGCGCCCTGACCGGCGGCGCTCCAATTATCCGCGCCATCGAATCGCTGGGTGGTGACGGTGCCGGCCAGGTGCTGAGTCTGGCTGCCGACGGGGCGCAATTGGTGAGCTTCGGCGCCATGACCGGGCGGCCGCTCAAGATCGCCGCCGGCGAGCTGTTGTTCCGCGGCATTACGGTCAGGGGCTTCTGGGGCGCCAAGCCGCCGCTCAAGCCCGAACGCATCGGCCAGTTGCTGGGCGAGCTGGTCGCCGACGCCGCCAGTGGCAAGCTGAAGCTGCCGATCGAGGCCGCCTATGGCATCGACCAGGTGGCCGAAGCCGCCCGCGCCAGCGGCGAACCCGGCCGAAAGGGCAAAATCGCCATTCGCGGTTCGTTTTGAAGGCTGCCTTCGAGCCTGATGCGCAGTCCCACCCGGCTGACCCTTTGCGGGTAGGGTTGGCGCGGGGCTGAGAGCCCGGTGCCAATGAGCGCGTTGCACATCATGCTTGATGCGGCTTCAACCTCCCCTCCCATTGCGGGGAGGGGAGGCTCAAGTGCCCAGTTATCAAAACGCCCAGGGTGAACATTCGCCCTTGGGGAGGGCTGGGGTGGGGATGAAAGGCCAGAAGCCTGAGGGCGGTTAGTGCGCTGCCATGGCGGCCAGTACGCGGACCCAGCTGCGGATGCCGCGGTGGAAGCTTTCGAGGTCGTATTTCTCGTTGGGCGAGTGGATCTGGTCGTCCACCTGGGCGAAGCCGATCAGCAGGGTGTCGAGGCCGAGGATCGACTTGAATTCGCCGACCACGGGGATTGATCCGCCCGAGCCGGTGATCACGGCCTGCTTGCCCCATTCGTCCGACAGACCCGACAGCGCCTGGCGCAGGAATTCACCATCGGCCGGCACGGTAATGGCGGGTGAGGCGCCATGTGGGGTGAACTTGGCGGTGACGTCGGCCGGCAGCATGGCTTCGACATGGGCGCGGAAGGCGGCGCGGATCTTGTGCGGGTCCATGCCCGAGACCAGGCGGAAGGAAATCTTGGCGCTGGCGCGGGCGGGAATGACGGTCTTGAAGCCGTCGCCGGTATAGCCGCCAATCATGCCGTTGATCTCGCAGGTCGGGCGGGCCCAGAGCATTTCTAGGACGCTGCGGCTTTGCTCGCCGGCGGGCACCGACAGATCGACATTGCCCAGAAATGCCTTTTCGTCGAAGCCCAGGCCCGCCCATTGCGCCTTGAGCTCCGGGGAGATTTCGGCGACGTCGTCATAAAAGCCGGGCAGGGTCACCGATCCATCTGGGGCGCGCAGGCTGGCAATGATCTCGGCCAGCAGCTGGTTGGGATTGCGCGCCGCATTGCCGAACATGCCCGAATGCAGGTCCTTGTCGGCGGCGATGATCTCGACCTCATCGGCGACGAGCCCACGCAGCATGGTGGTGATCGAGGGGGTCTGACGATCCCACATATCGGTGTCGCAGACCAAAGCAATATCGGCTTTCAGCTCTTCGGCATTGGCCTTCATGAAGGGCGGCAGGTTCTTGCCGCCGCTTTCTTCCTCGCCTTCGAGCATGAGCGACACCCTTACCGGCAGCGAACCTGTCGCCTGTTTCCAGGCGCGGCAGGCCTCGATGAAGGTCAGCATCTGCCCCTTGTCGTCCGAAGCGCCGCGCGCCACGATGATCTTGCGGCCGTCCTTCTCGACGATCTGCGGCTCGAACGGGTTGGTGTGCCAGAGATTGAGCGGGTCGACCGGCTGCACGTCGTAATGGGCATAGAACAGCACATGCGGACCCGCCTGCTCGGGACCATGGGCGACGACCACCGGATGGCCGGGAGTCGGGCGCGCGGCGGCCTCGAAACCCAGCCCATTGAGCTCATTGGCGATCCAGTCGGCGGCCTGCTGGCATTCGGCGGCATAGGCCGGGTCGGTGGAAATGGACTTGATGCGCAATAGCGTGAACAGCCGCGCCAGGCTATCGTCCAGCCCGGCATCGACCTGGGCGAGAACGGCATCGAGAGCGGCGGGGGTGGTCATGGTCAAGTCCTTGGCTGGTCGGTAAGAAGGCCGCAGATTGGCCCAAGGCATGACCGCCTGTCCACCCCGCGCGCATTGGCCTTATTGTCATACTAATCCGGCTGTGCTTAGGTCCGCCCGCATTGCCGGAGGCGCTCGCATGGACAGATCGACAGGACGAACGCGCCACTCGGGCGACCTCATGGCCGCGCTTTCGGGCCGCAATGCTGCGCGCAACCTGCATTCGGACGTGCTCTGGGATCTCGGCTTCGCCATCGTTTCGGGCACTTATGCGGAAGGCTCGATCCTGCCGCCCGATACCGAATTGCTCGACCGGTTCGGAGTGTCGCGCACCGTGCTGCGCGAGGCGCTGAAGACGCTTGCCGCCAAGGGCATGATCGAGGCACGGGCGCGCATCGGCACCCGGGTGCTGCCGCGCCAGCGCTGGAACCTGTTCGATGCCGACGTGCTGGCCTGGCATTTCGAGCTCGGTCCGGAGATCGGCTTCCTGCGCAGCCTGGCCGAAGTGCGTATCGGCATCGAAATCGAGGGGGCGGCGCTGGCCGCCGAACGCTGCAGCCCCGAACAGGCGGCGAGCCTGATCGAATGGGTCGACCGCATGGCCGAGGCGGAAACCCCTGCCGATTTCGCCCGCTACGATCTCGAGTTCCACCGCACCGTGGCCGAGGCTTCGGGCAATCCCTTCATGGCCTCGATCAGCGCTCTGGTCGAGATGGCGCTCACGGCGTCCTTCACCATTTCCTCGCCGGTCAGTGATCCGGCGGCGCTGGACTATACGGTCAATACCCATCGCCGCATCGCCGAAGCCATTCGCGACCGCAATGCGGCTGCGGCCCGCGAGGCCATGCGCGATGCCATTGCGCAGGGCTTTGCCCGGGCGTCGGGGCGCATGGAGGCGACGCGCCTGCCCGACGTCTGAGCCGGGCGGATAACGCTCAGGCCAAGCGCTCGAAAAAGCGCAGGAGATAGCCGTCGGGGTCCTGGACGCAGAGCTGGCGCTGGATCACCTCGCCGAGCCCGGTCTTGTAGAAGCGGGTTTCCATCGGCTGGAACAGGGCGACATTGGCCTCCTCGAGCCGCCGCCTGATGGTCTCGATGCGCCTGACCTCGATCTGGATATTGATGCCGCGCCCGAACGGGGCGGATAGTGGCCCGGTGATCCAGTCGCGGCCCGTGCCCAATTGATCGAGCATCAAATCGGCCGTGCCCATGAAGATATAGGCAAAGCCTTCCTCGGGGCGCTCATAGCGGACGGTGAATCCCAGCACGTCGCGATAGAAGCGCAGGCTGGCCTCGATATCGGTAACGGTAAGCTCGGGGACCAGCGCCGGCATCAGACCCCGGCCAGTGCCTCGCGGTCCTTCTTGCTCAGCCGCTCGCTTTCACTCTTGAGCTGCCCGCAGGCGGCAAAGATGTCGCGACCGCGCGGCGTGCGCACGGGGCTGGCATAGCCGGCCTTGTTGACGATATCGGCGAAGCGCTCGATGCGCGAGCTGGGCGAGGTGCCATAGTTCGAACCCGGCCAGGGATTGAACGGGATGAGGTTGATCTTGGCGGGAATGCCGGCCAGCAGGCGCACCAGTTCGCGCGCTTCCGCGTCGCTGTCATTGATGCCGTCGAGCATCACATATTCGAAGGTGATGCGGCGGGCGTTCGACAGGCCGGGATAGTTCTTGCAGGCTTCCAGCAGCTCCTTGAGCGGCCATTTCTTGTTGATCGGCACGAGGACGTCGCGCAGGTCGTCGCGCACGGCATGCAGCGAAATGGCCAGCATCACGTCGATCTCGCGGCCGGTCGGCTCGATATAGGGCACGACGCCGGAGGTCGAGAGCGTGATGCGGCGCTTGGAAATGGACATGCCGTCGCCCGCTGATGCGATGAGCAGGGCCTGTTTGACATTGTCGTAATTGTAGAGCGGCTCGCCCATGCCCATCATCACGATATTGGTGATGGCGCGGGTTTCCCCGCCGGGCACAAGGCCGCCGTCATCGGGACGCGAACCGCCGGGGAAATCGCCCAGGCGCTCGCGCGCCATCAGGATCTGCCCCAGGATTTCGCCAGCGGTGAGATTGCGCACCAGCTTCTGGGTGCCGGTATGGCAGAACGAGCAGGTCAGCGTGCAGCCCACCTGCGAAGAGACGCAAAGCGTGCCGCGATCGCTTTCGGGAATATAGACGGTCTCGACCTCGACCGGCGGGAAGTTCGGGTTCTGCGGGTCGCGGAAGCGGAACAGCCATTTGCGGGTGCCGTCCATCGACACCTGCTCGGAGACGATTTCCGGGCGATCGAGATTGAAGGTGTCGGCCAGCTTCTGCCGCACCGGCTTGGCCACATTGGTCATGCGATCGAAATCGGTGACGCCGTTGACATAGAGCCAGTTCCACAACTGGCTGGCGCGCATACGGCCTTCCCGTTCGCTGACCACGTCGTGGTTGACCAGCGTCTCGGCGAGGCCCGCCTTGCTGAGGCCGATCAGCGACGGCCGGCTCGCCGAAGCGGGGCGGACGGCACTGGAATGATCAAGGTTCAGCGCAATGCTCATGGGGCGCACGGGGTCTCGAAAATGCGGGAAGTGGGCGGCCAATAGCATATCGTCGCAAGGAGCGCAAAGTCACGTACGCGGGAAGCGGCCGTGCGATAGGCGCCTAGCAACATCTCCTAACCGTCACCACCCGGCTTGACCGGGTGGTCCAGGCTGTGGCGCGCTGGATTGCCCGGTCAAGCCGGGCAATGACGACGATGTAGAAGAGCGTTTGGTCTCAGCACTCGGCGCTGATGGCCTGCTGGGCGGCGGTGGCGCCGGAGAGCGAATAGGACTGTACCACCTGGGTGCCGGTGGCGGAGGTACCGGTGATGGTGAGGGTGGAGCCGGCGCGGATGGCGGCGGCCAGATTGGCGGCCTGGGCATTGTCGTCGAGCCAGGCGGCATCACCCTGGGTAAAGAGGGCGAAGTTCTGCCCGCCAATGCTGACCGTGGCCATGGAGCCGGTCTGGAAGGTATAGCCGGCCACCACGTTGAATTCGCCGCTCACGTCCTCGCCGGGGCGATTGGTGATGTACAGATAGGCCTCGCCATAGCCATCGGGGGTCGGCTGGGTGGTCTTGGGCTTGGTCATGGCAAAGCACATGGTGCCCGAGCCATCGTCGGCCGCATAGCTCGACCAGTCGCGGAAATCGCCGAGCACCCGCGCCGATTGTGCCATGGCGGGCACGGTGACGGCCAGCACGAGGGCGGAGGCGAGGAGAGGCTTGGCAAAGCGGATCATGGGCAAATGGGCTCGTTGCGGCGGGTGGACGGCGGGCCGGCAGCGGCCCGGCGTCCAGTTATGGTCTTTGCGGCCTTGGGGGCAAGCCCCTTACTTGCAGGCGGCGTCGATGGCGTTCACCGCGGCAGTGGCGCCCGAAAGCGAATAGGTGTCCACCGTATTGGTGCCGCGCTGGCTGGTGCCGCGCACCACCATGCTGGAGCCGCCCTTGAAGGCGGCGACGAAACCGGCCTCGTCGCCGGTCGATGCCAGCCAGGCTGCGGAGCCCTCGGTCACCATCGGATAGGACTTGCCATCGATGGCGGCGCTGGCCTGGGCATTGCTGGCGTTGAACGGATAGCCGATCAGGGTCTGCACCTCGTTCTTGCTGCCCAATCCCTTGCGGTGAATGATCATGAAGTGGATCGGGTCGCGGTTGGCCCCTGCCGGCTCAGATTTCTGCGGCTGGCCCGAAATGTAGCAGATCACGCCACTGGCGTCGGTCGCCTGCCAGGCGGTCCAGGCGTTGAAAGTGCCGAGTTCGGTCGCCTGCTGTGCCTGTGCGGCCGGCGCAGCAGCCATGACACTCGCCACCACGAGACCAATTACCAGGCCACGGGTTTTCATCGTCATCGCCAATTCATCCTTCTGTCTTGCTGCCGTTCGCGTGGTTGTCCCCGCCCAATGTGCCGCGAACATGGTTACCAAGGTCTCAAGGCTCACCCCCGAAAGTGAGCATTCGTGTCAAATGCGAGCCAATCGCGGCGGCATTGCGGCATGAAGGGCCCGGGCCCCAGCGGATTGCCATGACGAGGTTAAGCAGAGCCTAACAATGATGTGAGGCATGGCTTGCGGGCGGGGCTCACGCGGCCAGGGGATAGCTCTGTTCGACCACATAGGGGCCTCCGCCGACCGAATCCCGGCTCGAATAGAGCACGAAGCGGGCCGGCACGAAGCTCAGTGGCTCGAACCGGGCGGCCTCGGAAATAAAGCGCGCCACATCCTCGGCGCTCGAGCCGCGCAACCGGGCGAGGGTCACATGGGGCACGAATTTGCGGCCCTCGGGGGCAAGGCCCGCCTTTTGCAGCATGCGCTCATGCGCCGCCTGCAACCGGCTCAGCGCTTCGGAAGGCTCGATGCCGGCAAACAGCGCCCGCGGCTTGTCGCCGCCAAAACTGCCCAGATGGGTGAGGCGCACGGCAAAGCGCAGCGAATTGGACAGCCGGTCGAGGCTATCAGCCACCTCGTCGGCCACGCCGCCATCGACATCGCCGATGAAGCGCAGGGTGATGTGATAGTTTTCCGGGTCGATCCAGCGGGCGCCGGTGAGCCCGCCGCGCTTCAGCGACAGGGCGAAGGCCACATCGTGTGGAATTTCAAGGCCGGTAAAGAGCCGGGGCATGGCTTTCTCCCTGGCAAGACAAAAGGCAAGGGCGGCACGAATCTGTGCCAAAGCCTAACACAATCAATTTATCCGGACAGCCTATGTGTCGCATCCGCCCCTTTATCCTTGTCAATCAAGGGTTCTGTCCCCATATTCCGTGCCAAGTGGCAAAAGCCAATTGCCCCCGGCGGTGAGAAGACCGCAAGTTTATGAATTGGGAAAGGAGCCTGAGAATGGCTGAATATGACCGTCAGACCCTCAATGCGCGGGCCGGCTCGGCCGCGGCCATTGATGAGGGCCTGCGCAGCTACATGCTGCGTGTCTACAATTATATGGGCCTGGGCCTGGTGGTAACCGGCGTCGTTGCCTACCTGACCAGCCAGTGGGCCATGTCGAGCCAGGCCAATGCCGAGCTGCTCTATGCCAGCCCGCTCGCCTGGGTGCTGATGCTCTCCCCGCTGGCCTTCGTGCTGGTGCTGAGCTTTGGCATCAACAAGCTCTCCGTGCCCGCCGCACAGGCCGTGTTCTGGGCCTTCGCCGCCGTCATGGGCGTGTCGCTGAGCTCGATCTTCCTCGTTTATACCGGCGCGTCCATCGCCAAGGTGTTCTTCATCACCGCCGCCACTTTCGGCGCGATGAGCCTTTATGGCTACACCACAAAACGTGACCTGACCGGCATGGGCAACTTCCTGATGATGGGCCTGATCGGCATCATCATTGCCTCGATCGTCAACATCTTCATGCAGTCCACGATGATGGAATTCGCCATCTCGGTGATCGGCGTGCTGATCTTTACCGGCCTGACCGCCTATGACACGCAGAAGATCAAGGAGAGCTATTCCGAGCATTACGGTGCTGACGTCATGGCCAAGAACGCCATCATGGGTGCCCTCTCGCTCTACCTCGACTTCATCAACCTGTTCATGATGCTGCTGCGCCTGTTCGGCAATCGCGAGTAATCAGCAGCTTCCTTGATCGCAGGATCAAGGAATTTGGTTGGACGACAAATCGGACCGCAGCCTACAAAGGCTGCGGTTCTTTTGTTTTGCGCGATGCCATGTCCGACGTCATTCTCCGCCCCTTTGCCTGGGCCGATATTCCCGCCATCACCGCCATCTATCGACACTATGTCGAGAACACCGCCATTACCTTCGATACCGAAGCGCCGGGAGAGGAGGCGATCGCGGAGAAATATGCCGGGCTCAAGCGGCTGGGGCATCCGCTTATTATCGCCGAACGTGCGGGCAAGGCGGTGGGCTATGCATATGCCAGCTTCTATCGCCCCCGCGCCGCCTACCGCTTCACCTGCGAAGATTCGATCTATCTGGACCCGGCCGAGACCGGCAGGGGCCTGGGTCGCCTGCTGCTCACCGAATTGCTGACGCAATCGAAGGCCTTCGGTTTCAAGCAGATGCTGGCCGTCATCACCGCCGATACCGCCAATTCCATCGCCATCCACGAAAAGTTCGGCTTCGAACGGGTCGGCTATTATTCTGCCGTCGGCTACAAGTTCGACCGCTGGCACGACATCGTGCATCTGCAGAAAACGCTGTAGCCGCCCGGTCTGTGCGGGGCGGTTGGGGCAGAGACGATCCCCTGTTATCGCGATGTCGTTGAAGCGGGCCTAGAACAGTTCGGCGTCGCCATGGGCCTGATGGGCGGCGATGCCGGAAAGGGCGGGGACGCGCAATTCATCCAGCGTCAGGCTGGCCCAGATCTCGTCATAGACACTGTCGGGGGCGGTCGGGGGCAGTAGCGCGAACTGGCGCACGGCCAGGGCCATGTTGTTGCAGCGCTGCTCGATGCGATCCTGGCCCTGCATGGCGGTGACGATCATCTGCACCGCTTCGCGGATGGTCGGGTCGGTGGTCATCTGCTTGTCGGCGAGCAGGGCGAGCGCGTCGGTAATCCCTTCCAGCATGGAAGCGGTCTGCCTGGCGGTCTCGTCCAGTTCACGCGCGAGTTTCTGCAGTGACATCGATTGGTCTTCCTTGCCCCGTTCCGGCCACCCTATAGCGCGATTTCTAAACCGGTCCTTGCCGATCGGGCGGCGCTGGTCTTGCTCGTAGGTTGTGGTTAGCAATTGGCTAACGAGTTTGACGCTACGATCCCCCACAATCGGCCCGCAAAGGTAAGCGTCTCGAAATGGCCTTCAACAGTTCCTTGCCGCCAGAATTCGATCGCGGCGTGGTGACCACTGTCCACCAGGGGGACTGCCATGTCTCCAGCGCCCCGGATGTGACATTCTCCACGGTCCTGGGCTCCTGCATTTCCGCCTGCGTGCGTGACCGGGTGGCCCAGATCGGGGGCATGAACCACTTTCTGCTCGCCGAGCAGTCCGGCTCGGCCAAGGATCGTTACGGTGCCTCGGCCCGCTATGGCGCCTTCGCCATGGAACAGCTGATCAACAAGGTGCTGAGCCAGGGCACGGGCAAGAAGGCCAATCTCGAGATCAAGATCTTCGGCGGCGGCAAGATCAATTCGGCGCTCGATGATGTCGGGGCCAAGAATATCGAATTTGTGCGCCAGTTCCTTGCCGATGAAGGCTATGTCGCTGCCAGCCAGGATTTGGGCGGCACCTATGCGCGGCGCGTCTTGTTCAAGCCGCATTCCGGCCGGGCCTTCGTCAAGCGGCTCGACAGCGATGTCGGCGCCAATGTGGCCAAGGAAGAACTGGCGATCGCCAAGCGGCGCGTGGTGGTGCCGGCACCGCTGGACGATATCGAATTGTTCTAGGCGGCCTTGCCGCCCTGGTCGGCGTCCGGCGGTTGCTGGCGGGCGCCGATGCGCCATGGTGCTGACTAGGCAGCTGTTTTTGTTACCCAAGTCTTAGGGACGGCTGGCGTAATATAGTCTTGGTTAACCATTGCGCGACTATTCTTGCACCATGGCTGCGCGCACCTCCATCACCACTGATTCTCGCCCGCTGGCGCCGGGGCTGCGGCTGATGCTGGCTGCCGCGGTGATCTGGCTGGTGGCTGCGGCGACGGCGGCCGGCATGGCCTGGGGCATGGGCGTGGATGCGCGCTGGTTCGCCACGGTGGGTGCACTCATTGCCATGGCCTTTTCTGCCTGTCTGGGGCTTGGCGCGCTGTTCGAGCGGCGCAATGGCCGCCATCTGGCGGCGCTGGCGCAGGCCGCCGGGTTGGGCGACACCGATCATGGCCCCCACACTATCGACGCCATTGTCGCGCGGCTGGGCAAGCGGCTCGACAAGGCCAACCATTTCCGAATTGCCCTCGGCGCGCTCGATACCCCGGCTCTGGTGGTGGGCGATGACGGGGTGATCCTGGCACTGAGCGCGGGCGTCACAAGGCTGATGCCGACGGCGCGCGAAGGCGAGACGCTCGATCGCCTGTTCGGCGAGGGCTATCTGCATGCCGGCGGCGGCGCGCCGGAAGAGGCCATGGTGCTGCTGGGCGGGCATCGCCTCGTGGCGACGCGCCGGCCTTTGGCCTCCGGCCGTTATGCGCTGGAGCTGAGGCCATCGGGCTATTTCATCGACGATCTGGATTTCGAGGCGCTGGTGGGCGTGCTGGGCAGCCAGCCGACCGGGTTCCGCTTCGGCGCCGAGGCCGTGGCGGCCAATCCGGCGCTGTCCGCTCTCAACAAGGGGCTGGAGCGGCTCGATGCCGGTGTGCTGCAGCTCGATGCGGTATTGTCGGGCCAGGCCAGGGTGCTGACCGATGCCGAGCTGCCACTGGCCGAACAGGCCGAAAAGGCGCTGGGCCGCATCGCCGCCTCCGGCACGCGGCAGAATGACGATGCAGTGGTGCGGGCGGCGCTCGAAAGCAAGCTGGCCAGCGTGCGCGACCTTCTCACCCAGTTCGAAGAGCGGGCGGCTGCGCTCGAGGCCACGGCGGAATCGGGCCGGGTGGCGCTGGCTGACGGCGTCGCCAGGATGAGCGGCCTCGAGACCCGGCTTGAGCGGGCGCTGCGCCAGGGGGGCGAAGCCGAAGCCAAGGTTCGCGAGGCCGACCAGTCAGCGCGACGCACCGAAACGCTGGTCAGCGGTGTCGAAAAGGTCACCGCCGATATCGACAAGATGACCGCCACCATCGAGGAAGTCTCGTTCCGCACCAATCTTCTGGCGCTCAATGCCGCCGTGGAAGCGGCGCGCGCCGGTGAAAAGGGCGCCGGCTTTGCCGTGGTTGCCGATGAAGTGCGCCAGCTGGCCCAGCTGACCACCCGTTCCGCAAAGGAAATCCGCGCCCTGGTCAATCATGGCCGCGCCCAGACGCGCACCGGGCTCGAGGAAGCCCGTGCCCTGCAAAAAATCATCGGCGCGGCGGAAGAGAATTTACGCAATCTAAGGAATGAAACGCCAAGTATTGGCCAAGAGCCGACAGAAAGTCGTGCGCGCTTGCAGGTGGTTTCGTCCGAGAGGACTGGAGCCGGCGTTACCAGTCGCCCAGTAAAGGCGGTCCGGCGCGTCAGTGCCTAGCGCGGATGGCCCCTGTCCGCGAGAAAATAGGGGCGTAAGGCATGGAACAGGGAGAATACTCCCTCAGCGAGCGGGAATTCGCGCGGATCAAGGCGCGGGTCTATGCCGTCGCCGGCATTTCGCTCAGTGATGCCAAGCGCACCCTGGTGGTCTCGCGACTGTCCAAGATCGTGCGGGCCCTGCGCCTGCCGGGTTTCGACGCCTATGTCGATTATCTCGAACGCGGTGGCACGGCGCAGGACAGCCAGGATTTCGTCAATGCGCTGACCACCAATCTCACGCGCTTCTATCGCGAAGACCACCATTTCGAGCATTTGCGCAGCTATGTCGGCACGCTGGTGGCGTCCAAGCCGCGCGGCACGCGCCTGCGCATCTGGTCGGCGGGCTGCTCGACCGGCCAGGAGCCCTATACGATCGGCATGGACCTGCTGGCGGCCCATCCCGAGCTCAAGCGCTGGGATTTCAAGATCCTGGCCACCGATATCGACACCAATGTCATCGCCAAGGCGGCAGGCGGTGTCTATCCGGATACCGAGCTAGCCGGTCTCACCCCCGAGCGTCTGCGCCTGTTCGAGCGGCAAAGCGATGGCAGTGCCCGCATTCCCGCTGCGGTACGGGAGCTGGTGGCGTTCAAGCCGCTCAACCTCATCGGCCAGTGGCCGATGAAGGGGCCGTTCGACGCCATCTTCTGCCGCAACGTCGCCATCTATTTCGACAAGCCGACCCAGGGCGAGGTGTTCGGGCGTTTCGCCAAGATGCTGGCCCCCGAAGGCTTTCTCTATATCGGCCATTCGGAAAACCTGGGCAGTGGCGGGGACGGGTTCCGGCTGGTCGGCAAGACCATCTATCAGTCGCGTGACAAACTGAACAAACGAGCAGCAGCATGAGCATCAAGGTCCTGGTCGTCGACGATTCGGCGCTTATTCGCGAGGTGCTCACCCGCATGCTGTCGCGCGACGGCGATATCGATGTGGTGGGGACCGCCACCGATCCCATCGATGCGCGCGAAAAGATCAAGCAGCTCAACCCCGATGTGGTGACGCTCGATATCGAAATGCCCAATATGAACGGGCTGGCCTTTCTCGAAAAACTCATGCGCCTGCGCCCCACCCCGGTGGTGATGGTGTCGACCCTTACCAAGAAGGGGGCCAGCGAAACCCTGCTGGCGCTGGAACTTGGGGCCGTGGATTTCGTCGCCAAGCCGAGCGCCGAATTTGCCGGTGGGATCGATGCTTTCGGCGCCGGACTGCGGGACAAGATCCGCGCCGCCGCCAAGTCGGATGTGCGCGGCCAGGCCAGCCGGGTTGACGCCCCCAAAGTGGCAATCCGCACCGCCGCTGCCCCTGATGGTGCCCTCATCGCCATCGGCGCCTCGACCGGCGGGGTGGAAGCCATCCGCACCGTGCTGACCAATATGCCTGCAGATTGCCCGCCCATTGTCATTGCCCAGCACATGCCGGCGGGCTTCACCGGACGTTTTGCGGCGCGGCTCGACGAGCTCTGTGCCCTCAAGGTGGCCGAAGCCGAGGACCGCATGCCGCTTCTGCCCGGCCACGCCTATGTGGCGCCCGGCGATTTCCACCTGCGCGTCGAGCGCTCCTCGGGCCAGCTCAAGTGCCGGCTGGGTCAGGATGGGCTCGAAAGCGGACATCGCCCCAGCGTCGATGTGTTGTTCACCTCGGTGGCCAAGACCGTGGGGGCCATGGCCGTGGGGGCCATCCTCACGGGCATGGGCCGCGATGGGGCTCGTGGCCTCAAGCTGATGCGCGAGGCAGGGGCCTATACTGTGGGACAGAGCCAGGCCTCGGCCCTGGTCTATGGCATGCCGCGCGTCGCCTTCGAAGAGGGTGCGGTGGTCGAACAGGCGCCGATCGACCAGATCGCCGGACGGCTCGCCAATGCCCTGAACAAGGTGCGACCGGCGGCCTGAGAAGAATGTGAACGAGGCGATTGAGAGATTTGTAACTCTTGCCGCCTAAGTTCTCAGCAAGTAGGAGGCTTTGGTCTCCGGCGTGTAGAAGGTATAGAGTTCATGCCAAAAGCAAGCGCGGTCAGCGTCCTGATCGTTGACGACCAGCAGTCGATGCGCGGTATTGCCAAGTACATTCTCACCCAGCTGGGTTTTAAGGACATTATCGAGGCCAAGTCCGGCCGCGATGCTTTGGGCAAGCTCGAAAAGTCCAATGTCGACCTGATCATTTCCGACTGGAACATGGACGATATCGACGGGCTGACCCTGCTCAAGGTGATCCGCAAGCATCCGCGCACGCAGACCATGCCCTTCATCATGGCCACAGGCCGCTCCGATAAGGAACAGGTCAAGGAAGCCATTTCCTGCGGCGTCAACAATTACATCATCAAGCCGTTCGACGCGATGACGATGAAGAAGCGCATCGAGGCGGTTATCGGCGCGCTGACCTAAGCGCGGCGCAAGCCACCGACAAAGCCCAATTCAACGCTTCCGCCCCGGCGGGAGCGTTTTGTTTTTGGCCCCGTTCGGTCATTCGTGATCGCGGTGCCGGGCATCGTCAACGAGTGATTAATCCCCCATCTGTATCGTTTGCACAAATCGCGCGCCGCCTTGTCGGCGCCCGGCACAGTCCGAGTAGGAGCGGACCGGGCCGGCAGGATGGTCGGGGGACAATTGATAATGAACTTCATGCCGCGCTTCAGCATCGCGCAAAAACTGCCACTCGCCCTGTTGGGCTCGGCTCTTCTGGTCAGTGCCGGCGTCGGCATGGCCAGTTACATGGTCGGCTCGAGCACGGTGGAGAACCTGTCGCAGCGCCAGTTGCAGACCGTTTCGAGCCAATTATCGGCCAAGATCACCTCCTATTTCGAGGATGTGTCCAAGGACCTGCAGATCACCTCGACCTCCGAATCCACCCAGGTGGCGATGCGCGATCTGGGCATCAACTGGACGCTGTTTTCCAGCGCCAAGCCGCCGGTCGATCCGATGGTGGCGGTGCAGACCGCCTATATCGCCAACAATCCCGATAAGGAAAACCGCGAGCTGCTCGATATCAATCCCGATATCAAGCGCACCAATTACGACTTCATCCACCAGCGCATCCATCCGCCCTTCCGTCGGCAGGCGCAGGTGCGCGGTTATGCCGATCTGATGATGCTCGATGCGGCCGGCAATCTCATCTATTCGGTCAAGAAACGCGACGATCTGGCCACCAATTTCGGTCCCGAAGGGGCTGGCGCCGCCACCGGGCTGGGCCGGGTCTTTGCTGCAGCCATGGCGCTGCCCGAACCGGGCCAGGTCGCCTTCGAGGACTTTTCGGCCTATCCCGCCGCCGGGCAGAGCCCGCAGAGCTTCATGGCGTCGCCAATCTATGATGCGCGCAATCGGTTGATCGGGGTGCTGGCGGTCGCCCTGTCCACCGCGCCGATCAATGCCATTACCAGCCAGCGCGAAGGGCTGGGTGAAACCGGCGAGGCCTTCCTCGTCGGCGCCGACCAGACCATGCGTTCGGACTCGCCCTTTTCCGAGATCGACGACGCGCTGGTGACGCCCTTTGCCAATCCGGTGGTGGATCAGGCCCTGGCGGGCGAACCGGCTGCCGGGACCTCCAGCGATTATCGCGGCCTCGACATGATTCTCACTGCCCAGCCCGCCGGATTTGCCGGTACGAAATGGGCCGTGGTTTCGGCCATCGGTGCCAATGAGGCGGCGGCGCCGGTCACGGCCATGCGTAACATGATCTTCGCCATTGGCGGGGCGCTGCTGGCCATTGCCCTCGTCGCCGGTTACTTCTTCGCCCGCTCGGTCAGCCGCCCGATCAGCCGCCTCACCCATACCATGGCCAGTATGGCCGATGGCGACCTGTCGGTGCGGGTCGATGGCGGCCAGCGCCATGACGAAATCGGCGCCATGGCCCGGGCGGTCGAGGTGTTCCGCGAGAACGGGCTCAAGGTCAATGAAATGACCGAGGCCGAAGCGGCGCGCATCGTGCGCAGCCAGGCCGAACGCGCCGCCATGATGCAGGAATTGCAGCGCGCCTTCGGCCGCGTGGTCGATGCCGCCATCGCAGGCGACTTCACCCAGCGCGTCACCGCCGAATTCCCCGATGACGAGCTCAACGCCCTGGCCCGCTCGGTCAATGCGCTGGTGGCCAATGTCGATCGCGGGCTGGACGAAACCGGCGCCGTGCTGGCCGCGCTGGCCCATACCGATCTCACCCAGCGCATGACCGGCGATTATGAGGGGGCCTTTGCCCGCCTCAAGACCGATACCAATGCGGTGGCCGACAAGCTCACCGATATTGTCGGCCAGCTCAAGCAGACCTCCCGCACGCTCAAGACCGCCACCGGCGAAATTCTCTCGGGCGCCAATGACCTGTCCGAGCGCACCACCAAGCAGGCCGCGACCATCGAGGAAACCTCGGCCAGCATGGAGCAGCTCGCCTCCACCGTGCTCGGCAATGCCGAGCGGGCCCGCGAGGCCAGCAGCGTTGCCAGCGGCGTCACCCGCACCGCCGAGGAAGGGGGCGCCGTGATGCACAAGGCCACCGAGGCCATGGAGCGCATTTCCACCTCCTCGGGCAAGATTTCCAACATTATCGGGCTGATCGACGATATCGCCTTCCAGACCAATCTCCTGGCGCTGAACGCCTCGGTGGAGGCGGCGCGCGCCGGCGAAGCCGGCAAGGGCTTTGCCGTAGTCGCGGTGGAAGTGCGGCGCCTGGCGCAGAGCGCGGCGGGGGCTTCGTCGGAGGTCAAGGCGCTGATCGAGCAGAGCGCCAACGAGGTCAGGGGCGGCAGCCGCTTCGTCTCGGAGGCCGCTGCCAAGCTCGAGGCCATGCTGTCGGCGGCCCGCGCCTCCAGCGAGTTGATGAACGGCATTGCCCAGCAGAGCCGCGAGCAGGCCGCCTCGATCGACGAGGTCAACACCGCCGTCCGCACCATGGACGAGATGACCCAGCACAACGCCGCGCTGGTCGAGCAAATGAACGCCTCGATCGAGCAGACCGAGGCCCAGGCCACCCAGCTCGACCGCATCGTCGACAACTTTACCACCGAGTCGAGGCCGGGCCAGGCCCAGGATCGTGCGCCACAACAGCCCGTCGCCGCCCGCTTTGCCGATGGCGCCAGGGGCTTGCAACAAAAGCTCAAAACCGTCGCCAAATCCTATCTGAGCAATGGCAATGCCGCCGTCGACAAGGATTGGGGCGAGTTCTAGATCGTTTCACGTTCTGGCTGACGCGGCTCTATCGCCCCCTCCCCCCTTGAGGGGGAGGGCCGGGGT
>NZ_UZWD01000038.1 GCF_900631955.1 Devosia equisanguinis
GTTCCCGGCAGGGGCGGGGGCGTCCCCGGCTGCCCCTGAGGGGGTGGAGGCGGCGTACCGGCGTCGTCCTTGAACGTGACCTTGCCCGCTTCGAAGGCGGCGCGGCAGTCGGTGGCGTCCTTCATGCGGTCCGCTTCCACCAGTTCCTGGGCGGCGCCGGGGCCGGTGAAGCGCGGATCGTCGCATTCGCCATCCTTGGCCCAGGGCGAGGAATCGTCGCCAAAATCGATATTGGCCGCATTGGGCGTCGGTTGGGCCCATGCCGGCGCCGTGAAGCTGGTGGCCAGCATGAGGCTCACCATCGCCCCGCCCATGAGTGTGTTCAATGCACGCATCGGTGTCCTCCAATTGGGCCAGCACTATAGAAGCGACAATATAGCGGCTTTGCGGCAGGCACACATCGTCGTGAGGAAGAATTATTTGCCGGCGCGGGCGGCGCGGCTTTCCTGGCGGGCGAACCAGGATGAGCCGAACAGCACGAGGGCGGTGCCGATGGCGTGGATCCAGGTGAACTCCTCGCCCAGAATGAACACGGCCAGGACGATGGTGACAACCGGGCCGAGCGAGGCGGTGGAGGAGGTGGCGCGGGCGCCGATGCGGGCAATGCCGGTATTGAGCAGGAACGAGGGCAGCACCGTGCCGAAAATGCCCAGCATCAGGCCATAGAACCAGACATGATTCGAGAGTTCGCCATAGGCGGCGGGACCGTCGGCCAGAAGGCTTTGCCCGATGGCGAGCACGGCGGCGGTGGACATGCCGATACAGGTAAAAAGCCCAGAGCCGATGACCAGCATCTGCCGGCGCGCCAGGTGCTGGTAAAAGGCGAAGGTGAGGGCCGAGCCCAAGACCAGCGCGGTGCCGATGAACAGGCCGTCGGGGCGCATGGTGAGGTTCCAGGCGAAGATGACCAAAAGCCCGCCATAGGTGACCAGCATGGCCGGCATCAGCCGCCAGTTCATGCGGTCGCCGAAGAACCAGACCCCGAACAGCAGCACGAAGAACGGATAGGTGAAGAGCACCAGCCGCTCATATTGGGCGGAGACGAAGGCCAGGCCGGCAAAATCGAGATAGCTCGAAAGATAATAGCCGAGACTCCCCACCGCCATGGAAGCCAGCAGGCGGCGCGGGGTGAGCAGGGCGCGGGTCTGCGGATTGCGGCGGAGCAGCACAAGCAGAATCACCAGATAGACAGGGAGCGCCACCAGCATGCGCAGCGCCAGGACGATTTCGGTCGAGGCGCCCTCGGCGAAGGCCAGCTTGATGAAAATGCCCTTGGTCGAGAACAGCGCCGCGCCGGTCAGGGCAAAGCCATAGCCGAGCATGTCGATCGAAGCCGCTTGCGGCGCGGGACTGGGTGTTGAGGGGCTGGTCATGACCCATCCATAGGCTTGGCGGCGGCAGCGTCAAAGCCCCCGTCGGGGCCTTTCCGTCCAATTGGCGCGCTTATCCGCGCGGATGGGCTTTTGCGTAGCTTTCGAGGAGCCGGTCGGTATCGACGGCGGTGTAGATCTGGGTGGTGGAGAGGCTGGCATGGCCCAATAGCTCCTGGATGGAGCGCAGATCGCCGCCCTTGCCGAGCAAATGGGTGGCAAAGGAATGGCGCAGGGCATGCGGCGTGGCGGAGGGCGGCAGGCCCAATACCGAGCGCAATTGCTCCATGCGCAGCTGGATGAGCCGGGGCGACAGCACGCCGCCGCGCACGCCGCGGAACAACGGCTCTTCGGGCCAGAGCTTGAAGGGGCTGAGCTCGCGATAGAGATCGATGGCCCGCCGCACCGGCGCGATCAGGGGTACCATGCGCATCTTGCCGCCCTTGCCGGTGACGCGCAGCACATCGGCCTCGAGATCGGCGCCGGTCAGCGCCAGGGCTTCGGAAATGCGCAGCCCGCAGCCATAGCAGAGCGCGATCACCGCCATGTCGCGCGCGCCCACCCAGGGGCGCTCTTCCATTTCGCCCGCCGTGTCGATGGTGGCGCGGGCTTCTAGAACGGTCAGCGCCTTGGGCAGCGAGCGACCGATTTTGGGGGTGCGGATGACGTTGAGCGCTTCCACCGACACCACGCCCTGCCGTTCGAGATAGGCAAAAAAGCTCTTGAGTGCGGACAGCACCCGCGCCAGCGAGCGCGAGCCGAGGCTTTCGCTGCGGCGCTGGGCCATGAAGGCGCGAATGTCGGCGCCGCGCAGCTCGCGCAACGACTTGAGCGTCACCGGCCCACCCATGTGATCGGCTAGGAAGGACATGAACTGGGTGAGGTCGCGGCCATAGGCTTCGAGCGTCTTGGGCGCGAGGCGCCGCACGGCGCCGAGCTCGGTCTGCCAGCCGGCAAGCTGGGCGCGCACGAAATCATCGGTGGCAAAGGCGGCGTCGGTCATGACTGAAGTGTCAACGGACATGGTAAACCCTGTCTTAACCTGGGCATGGTCAACTGGTCGCACAAGGAGATTTCCCGTGCGCTCCATCCTTTTCGCTCTTTCGACTGCCACTGCCCTTGCCACGCCCGCGCTCGCGGCCGACCAGAGCCTGGTCTATCAACCCGGCAAGGGCGATCCGATCGCCTTTCGCGGCGGCTTCGGCACCGAGGATTATCGGCACGCCGTCTCCGATAGCGACAGCGTGCGGGTGCAGGCCGGAATCGGGGCGGCCTTCATCGAGGCCAATGAGCTCGTCTATAACGGCGACAAAACGCTGAGCCAGCTGATCTGGCAGAGCCGCGCGCCGGTGCTGCGCGGCAATCTGTCGGCCGATCTTGGTGGCGGGTTCAGCGTCGGGCTGGAAGGCAGCGTCGCCGGTTACGGCGCCTCCTATATGGAGGATTATGACTGGACGGGGCCGAGCGACAATTTCGGCAGTTGGACAGACCGCTCCCAGCATCCCAGCACCAATCTCGACCATTTCTGGACCGGCGCCGCCAGCATCGGCTATGATCTTTCGCGCACCGACCAGGCGCTGGTGCGGCTGCAGAGCGGCTTCAAATTCACCGATGTGCAATGGACCGCCCATGGCGGCTCCTATGCCTATTCCTCCCCAGGCGGCTTTCGCGACCTGATCGGGGATATGCCCCCTGGCCGCGGCATTACCTATCGCCAGCAGCTTCCCGAAGTGTTCGCCGGCGTTGAAGGCGAGCAGCATTATGGCAATATCCGCATCGGTGGCCTGTTGCGTGGCGGCCTGACGGTCAATGCGCTGGGAACCGACAATCACTGGCTGCGTGACCTCAAATTCGTCGACCAGCTCTATGTCTCCCCGACACTGACGGCGGGCGCGGATGTGGGCTATGCCATCGGCCCTATGGCCGAAGTGGTGCTGGGCGCACGCTATAGCCAGATTTTCCGCCAACGCGGCGACAGCCAGATGTTCATCGGCTCCACCAGCACGCTGGTGAGCGCCACCGGGGGCGGCGCGGGGGGCGATTTCCGCAGTGTCGAACTCACCGCGAGCCTGCGCGGTAATTTCTGAAGCATGTGGGACAGCGCGGCCGATTTCGGCCGGCTTGTTCTTGCAGAATCAGCTGATGCTCCTATGTTCTGACGCGAACAGAACGGGCACAAATGCTGGATCATCCCGACATCGTCGCCGTCATGGTCGGCGTGGCCGTCGAAGGCCCCTATAGCTATCGCGTGCCTGCCGGCATGGTGGTGGAGCGTGGCGCCATCGTTGCCGTGCCGCTGGGGCCGCGCCTGGTGCTGGGCGTGGTCTGGGGTCCGCCCAAGGATAATATCGCTCATAACCGCCTGCGCGAAATCGCCCATGCCTATGACGTTCCGCCCCTGTCAGGGGAGTTGCTGGCTTTGGTCGAGTGGGTAGCGCGCTACACTTTGGCGGCGCCGGGTCAGGTGCTGCGCGGCGTGTTGCGCTCGCCCGAAGCGCTGGATGCACCCAAGCCTGTCATCGCCTATCGCCGCACCGGGCATGAGCCGGAAAAGCTGACGCCGGCGCGGCTGCGGGTGCTCGATTGCCTGATGGACGACATGGCCTGGCCCAAGCCGGCGCTGATCGGGGCCAGCGGAGTGTCGCCTTCGGTAATCGAGGGGCTGGAACGGGTCGGGGCGCTGGAAAAGCTCGAAATGGCGCCGCCGCCCGTGGTTTTGCCGCCTGATCCCGATGGCAATCCATCGGTGCTCAACGCCGAACAGCAGGCGGCGCTGGACCAGATCAGGGCGCTCGACCCCCAGCAGTTCGGGGTGGCGCTGCTCGACGGAGTGACCGGGGGCGGCAAGACCGAGGTGTTTTTCGAGGCGGTGGCCGACACATTGCGTGCCGGCCGTCAGGCGCTGATTCTGCTGCCTGAGATCGCGCTTACCAATACTTTCATCGACCGCTTTACCCGCCGCTTCGACACCAGGCCCGCCGAATGGCATTCAGACATGACCCCGGCGCAGCGCGCCAAGGTGTGGCGCGGCGTGCTGGACGGCACGGTGAGGGCGGTGGTGGGGGCGCGCTCGGCGCTGTTCCTGCCCTTCCGTGAACTGGGCCTTATGGTGCTCGATGAGGAGCATGACGGCGCCTATAAGCAATCGGACGGCTTTACCTATCACGCGCGCGACATGGCCATCGTCCGCGCCAATCTCGCGCGGGCCCGGGTGGTGCTGTCCTCGGCCACGCCCTCGGTGGAATCACGCAACAATGCCAATCAGGCGCGCTATGCCCATGTGCGGCTCGAAAGCCGTTTTGCGGCTGCTGCCATGCCCGATGTCACCGCCATCGACATGCGGACCGACGGACCGGAAAAGGGCGAATGGATCGCCCCGATCCTGGCGCGGGAAGTGTTTGCGGCGCTCGATCGGGGCGAGCAGGCGCTGTTATTCCTCAACCGGCGCGGCTATGCGCCGCTGACCCTGTGCCGCTCGTGTGGCCATCAATATCAATGCCCGAATTGCTCGGCCTGGATGGTGGAACACCGGTTTCGCGGCGTGCTCATGTGCCATCATTGCGGCCACGAAATGCGCACGCCCAAGAGCTGCAGCGCCTGTGGCGAGGCCGATAGCCTGGTGGCCGTGGGCCCGGGCATCGAGCGTATTGCCGAGGAGGCGGCGGCGCGCTTTCCCGATGCGCGGCGGGTGCTGCTGTCGACCGATATGGGCAGCCATGGGCAATTGCGCGAGCGCTTCGCCGAGGTGGAGCGGGGCGAATATGATCTGATCATCGGCACGCAGCTGGTCAGCAAGGGGCACCATTTCGAAAAGCTTTCGGTGGTGGGGGTGCTCGACGCCGATCTCGGCCTCGCCCATGGCGATCCGCGCGCTGCCGAAAAGACCTTTCAGATCCTGACGCAGGTGGCGGGGCGGGCCGGACGGGCGAGCCGGCACGGCAAGGCGTTTTTGCAGACCTATCATCCCGACCATCCGGTGATGAAGGCCATGGTGTCGGGCGATCGCGAGGCTTTTTATGCGCAGGAATTGCTGGCGCGCGAGGCGGGTGGGATGCCGCCCTTTGGACGGCTGGCGGCGCTGATCATCTCGGCCAATGAGCAGGCGGGCGCCATGGCCTATGCGCGCACGCTGCTGTCGGCGGCGCCGATGGCAGAGGGGGTGCGGCTGTTCGGGCCGGCCGATGCGCCTGTTTCAATGATTCGCGGCCGCCATCGGGTGCGGCTTCTGGCCCAGTCGGGCAAGGACTTTGATCTTTCCGGTTACGTCCGCTTCTGGCTGGCAAGCGGTGAACGGCCCAAGGGCGACATCAAGGTGCAGATCGACATCGATCCGATGAGTTTTATGTGAGTGGTTAGAGGTTTTTGCCGACATCCATGCCTTGGTGAAGAATTCGCAAGACGGTCAAGGTCTTTGGCTCGATGCGGAAGTAGATGGCATGAGACCCGATCAGACTCTTCAGGACGCCCGGATAGTTATAGGCGGGAAGACCAATGAGCTTGCCGACTGCAAGGTCCTCCAGACGATTTGCAATCCGGTTGTAATAGCTTTTCGCCGTCGTTGCCGACCAATTCTCTATTCCATGGTCCCAGATGCCGCGCCAGTCCTCTCTGGCCAAAGGCTTGAGGTCAATTGCCCTCATGGGCATGACGGCTTTGTAGTTCAGCGAGAAACGCATCGCGGTCAAATGGCGTTGCCGGCCCCGATTCTTCTCCGGCCCTGATGGCGTCATGCAGCGCTTTGACCTTGGCTTCGTGCTCCTCTAGTAGGCGCAACCCAGCGCGGATCACGTCGCTGGCGGAGCCGTAGCGTCCGGTTTCGACCTGATCGTCGACGAATTCGGCGAAGTGATCGCTTAGAGAAACGGATGTATTGCGAGCCATGACGTTGCCTCCTGATAGGGGATGATACCAAAATTTGGTATTTTGGCAGAGCAAGTTGCGATATCTGCCGGTCGACCCCGCCACTCCGGCATAGCCGTCATGGCCTTCTCGGCTCAAATCGGTCCACTAGACCGATTTGCCCTGTGGGGCGCCTTGCCATTCGAGCATAGCTCTCATGGCCTTCTCTGCTAGAAAGGCTCCACTGGAGCCTTTCTCCCTGCGGGACGCCTCGAAGCCTGCGACACTTTCGCCACAATTGAATCGCGTTGCCAAGCCTTGCGTGGCGCGCCGGGCTTATGTTAGAGCGAGCGCGACTTTAGAGGGGTCCGGCTCGAACCCCGTTTCCGAGCACGTCCAAGCGTTCATAACCCGCCCGGGGCTTCCAATAGCGAAGCTGACAACAGGGCAGGCCAGAAAGAGGGTGAAGCGGCATTGGCAGCGCAGAATTCAGTGCTTACCCAGATCGCGCGGCCATATGCGTCGGCGCTGTTTGATCTCGCAGAGAGCGAGAACCAGCTGGCCCAGGTGGAAACCGGGCTTTCCGATATTTCCCGCCTGATCGGCGAAAGCGATGATTTCGCGCGTTATCTCCGCTCGCCGGTGATCACCAGCGACGTCAAGGCTGCGGCCCTCGATGCCATTATCGGCAAGGCCAAGGTCAATCCGCTGGTCGCCAACTTCCTGCGCCTCGTGGCGCGGAACGGGCGCCTGTTCGCGCTCGACCAGATCATTGTCGGTTTCCGCGAGCTGGCCGCTGCCGCCCGTGGCGAAATGACTGCCGAGGTGACGTCGGCTGCCCCCCTGACCTCGGAACAAGCTTCGGCCCTCGCCGAGACGCTCAAGGCCAAGCTGGGCAAGACCATCACACTCAACCAATTCGTCGATCCCTCGCTGATCGGTGGCCTTCAGGTGAAGGTCGGATCGCAGATGATCGATTCTTCGCTCAAGACAAAACTCGCTGCGATGAAAATCGCCATGAAAGAGGTCGGATAAATGGACATCAAAGCCGCGGAAATCTCTGCGATCCTCAAGGACCAGATCAAGAATTTCGGCCAGGAAGCCCAGGTTTCCGAAGTCGGCCAGGTTTTGAGCGTTGGCGACGGTATCGCCCGCGTCTACGGCCTCGACAAGGTGCAGGCCGGTGAGCTCGTCGAGTTCCCGGGTGGCATCAAGGGCATGGCGCTGAACCTCGAAACCGACAATGTCGGCGTCGTGATTTTCGGCAATGACCGTTCGATCAAGGAAGGCGACGTCGTCAAGCGTACTGGCGCCATCGTGGACACCCCCGTGGGGCCGGGCCTCCTCGGCCGCGTGGTCGACGGTCTCGGCAATCCGATCGACGGCAAGGGCCCGATCGAGCATACCGAACGCCGCCGCGTCGACGTCAAGGCTCCCGGCATCCTGCCGCGCAAGTCCGTGCACGAGCCCATGTCCACCGGCCTCAAGGCCATCGATGCGCTGATCCCGATCGGCCGCGGCCAGCGCGAGCTGGTTATTGGTGACCGCCAGACCGGCAAGACCGCCATCATTCTTGACACCTTCCTCAACCAGCGCCCGGCACACGATGCCAACGCCTCGGACACCGACAAGCTCTACTGCATCTACGTCGCCGTGGGTCAGAAGCGCTCCACCGTCGCCCAGTTCGTGCGTCAGCTCGAAGAATCGGGCGCTCTGCCCTACTCGATCGTGATCGCAGCAACCGCCTCCGATCCGGCACCGCTGCAGTATATCGCGCCGTTCACCGGCTGCGCCATCGGCGAGTGGTTCCGCGACAATGGCAAGCATGCCGTGATCGCCTATGACGATCTGACCAAGCAGGCCGTTGCCTACCGCCAGATGTCGCTGTTGCTGCGCCGTCCGCCGGGCCGCGAAGCCTATCCGGGCGACGTGTTCTACCTGCACTCCCGTCTGCTCGAACGCGCCGCCAAGATGAACGAAGACCACGGTCTGGGTTCGCTGACTGCGCTGCCCGTCATCGAGACGCAGGCCAACGACGTGTCGGCCTATATTCCGACCAACGTGATCTCGATCACCGACGGCCAGATCTTCCTCGAGACCAACCTGTTCTTCCAGGGTATCCGCCCGGCCGTGAACGTCGGTCTCTCGGTGTCCCGCGTGGGTAGTTCGGCCCAGATCAAGGCGATGAAGCAGGTTGCCGGCTCGCTCAAGGGTGAGTTGTCGCAGTATCGCGAAATGGCCGCCTTCGCCCAGTTCGGTTCGGACCTCGACGCCGCCACCCAGCGTCTGCTGAACCGTGGTGCCCGTCTCACCGAGCTGCTCAAGCAGCCGCAGTTCTCCCCGCTCAAGACGGAAGAACAGGTTGCGGTGATCTTTGCCGGCGGCCAGGGCTATCTCGACAGCATTCCGGTCACCAAGGTGCAGGACTTCGAAAAGCACGTTCTGTCGAACATGCGCTCGAAATATGCCGACATCCTCAAGACCATCGCCGCCGAAAAGGCTCTGAGCGACGACACCCGCGCCAAGCTGAAGTCGGCTCTGGATGAGATCAAGAAGACCTACGCGGCTTAAGCCCTGAAGGAGACGACAGGCAATGCCGTCGCTAAAGGACCTCAAAAACCGGATCGACTCGGTCAAATCGACCCAAAAGATCACCAAGGCCATGCAGATGGTCGCGGCGGCCAAGCTCCGTCGCGCCCAGGAAGCTGCCGAGGCCGCGCGTCCCTATGCCGAGCGCATGGGCAAGGTGCTGGCAGCGCTTGGCGCCGTCTATGATGGGCAGGAAAACGCCCCGGTGCTGCTTGGCGGCACGGGCAAGGATCAGGTGCATCTGCTGGTGGTTGCCACCGGCGAGCGCGGCCTGGCCGGCGGTTTCAACTCCTCCATCGCCCGCCTGGCGCGCGATCACGCTGCCAAGCTGATCCGCGAAGGCAAGACGGTCAAGATTCTGACCGTTGGCCGCAAGGGTCATGACATTCTGCGCCGGCAATATCCGGAACTGATCGTCGACACCTTCAACTTCCGCGAGATCAAGCAGGTCGGGTTCACCCAGGCCGAGCTGGTCGCCAACAAGGTGCTCGCCATGTTCGCCGCCGGCGAATTCGACGTGGCCACCCTGTTCTTCGCCAAGTTCGGCAGCGTGATCAGCCAGGTGCCGACGGCCCAGCAGATCATTCCGGCCAAGCTCGAGCGCATCGAGGGCGAAGGCAATGCCGCCGCTCCCGCCGTGCCCTATGAATACGAGCCGAACGAAGAAGCGATCGTCGAAGACCTGTTGCCGCGCAATATCAGCGTGCAGATCCTTCGCGCCCTGCTCGAAAACTCTGCCTCGTTCTACGGTGCGCAGATGTCCGCCATGGACAATGCGACCCGCAATGCCGGCGAAATGATCGGTAAGCTGCAGCTGAGCTATAACCGCCAGCGTCAGGCCCAGATCACCAAAGAACTCATCGAAATCATCTCGGGCGCGGAAGCGCTCTAACCCATCAGCGAGGACGAACAAATGGCAGAGAAGAAGGCCGGTCGCGTTTCGCAGGTCATTGGCGCCGTCGTTGACGTGGTGTTCGACGATCACCTGCCCGCCATCCTGAACGCGCTTGAAACCACCAATAATGGCCAGCGTCTGGTCCTGGAAGTGGCGCAGCACCTGGGCGAAAACGCTGTGCGCACCATCGCCATGGACACGACCGAAGGTCTGGTTCGCGGCACCGAAGTGTCCGATACCGGCGCTTCGATCTCGGTGCCCGTCGGTGACGAAACCCTGGGCCGCATCATGAACGTGATCGGCGAGCCCATCGACGAAGCAGGCCCGATCCCGGCCGCTGCCCGTCGCGAAATCCACCAGGATGCGCCCGAATTCGTCGAGCAGTCCCCGGAAAGCCAGGTGCTGGTCACCGGCATCAAGGTCGTGGACCTGATCGCTCCCTACGCTCGTGGCGGCAAGATCGGCCTGTTCGGCGGCGCCGGCGTGGGCAAGACCGTGCTGATCCAGGAACTGATCAACAACGTCGCCAAGGCCCATGGTGGTTACTCGGTGTTCGCCGGCGTGGGTGAACGCACCCGCGAAGGCAACGATCTCTATCACGAAATGATCGAATCGGGCGTGAACAAGGACCCCAAGGAACATGGTGGCTCCGCCGCCGGCTCCAAGTGCGCCCTGGTGTTCGGCCAGATGAACGAGCCCCCCGGTGCCCGTGCCCGCGTGGCGCTGACGGGCCTCACCGTCGCCGAGAATTTCCGCGACAAGGGCCAGGACGTGCTGTTCTTCGTGGACAACATCTTCCGCTTCACCCAGGCCGGCGCCGAAATGTCGGCTCTGCTGGGCCGCATCCCCTCCGCCGTGGGTTACCAGCCGACGCTGTCGACCGACATGGGCGCGATGCAGGAACGCATCACCACCACCACCAAGGGCTCGATCACCTCGGTGCAGGCCGTTTACGTGCCCGCCGACGACTTGACCGACCCGGCCCCGGCCACGACCTTCGCTCACCTTGACGCGACGACCGTGCTCAACCGCGCCATCTCGGAAAAGGGTATCTACCCGGCCGTGGATCCGCTGGCTTCCAACTCGCGTATTCTCGACGCGAACGTTGTGGGCGTCGAGCACTACGAGACCGCCCGTCAAGTTCAGGCGATCCTGCAGAAGTACAAGGCTCTGCAGGACATCATCGCCATCCTGGGCATGGACGAGCTCTCCGAAGAAGACAAGCTGACCGTGGCCCGCGCCCGCAAGATCGAGCGCTTCATGAGCCAGCCCTTCGACGTGGCCGAAGTGTTCACCGGTTCGCCGGGCGTGTTCGTGCAGCTCGAAGACACCATCAAGGGCTTCAAGGGCCTGGTGAATGGTGACTACGATCACCTGCCGGAAGCCGCCTTCTACATGGTCGGCACCATCGAAGACGCCGTTGCCAAGGCCCAGAAGCTGGCCGCCCAGGCTGCCTAAGCTATCCAATCCGGGCTCGCCGCCAGCGGCGGGCCCTGCGCCTAAGCTCGAGCTTTCGGGCTCTCTCCGCTAAGGGACCAAAAATATGGCTGAAGGCCTCAAGATCGAGATCGTTTCGCCCGAGCGCCTGGTGCTGTCGGAGACCGTCGTGTCGGTCACCGTCCCGGGCACGGAAGGCTATTTCACGGTGATGAACGACCATGCGCCGTTCATGACCACGCTGCGTCCCGGCTTCATCACCGTGACCAAGGATGCCGGCCATGCCGACATCTATTTCGTCAAGGGTGGCTTTGCCGATGTGTCGCCGTCCGGGCTGACCATCCTGGCCGAGCGTTCCATTCCCTTCGCGCATTTCGACCATGGCGATCTGCAGACGCAGATCAAGGCCGCCGAGGAAGAACTGGCCCGCGCCGCTTCGCCCGAGGACAAGTCCTATGCCCAGGAAGTGGTATCTGGCCTGTTGAACCTCGCCATCGAGGCCCAGCAGATCAACGGCGCCCACGTCCATTAAGGCATTTGATCTGCCGACCATACTGTAAGGCCGCTTCCTCTGGAGGCGGCCTTTTTGCTTTTAATTTGAGCGCCTTGCCCAGCGTTTAGGCAAGTCATTGATATAATTAGAAATTTTCCGTGATGCAACGTCGAGTTAACATTTAGGCCCCAGTCTCTGAGCTCAGGGAGCGGGTGGTGTCCGGCTGGAGGGCCGGCAAATGGGGACATTACGATGGGCACGTTTCTGAGCAATCTGCGTCTGACCTTCGCCATTCCGGCCATGACTATCGCGGCCTTGGCGGCCGCCATGCTGGCGGTTATCGCAGGGCTGTATCTCAGCCTCAGTGGCACCGTGCAGCGGGATACTGACGCCGCGGTCATGACATCCACGCGCGTTGCAGCGCAAATCCTCCAGGTCAATCTGCCCAGCCTGGACGTTGTGCTCGACGAGCCGGGCGAGGTCACAGGTCTTTCTGCGCAACGCATGCCGCGGTTCCGCACGCACGACGTTATCGACACGGTCTCGCGTGTCGCGGGCCAGGGCGCTGCCATCTATGTGTTCGACCCTGAGGTCAGTCCGGACTTTCTCGTCGGCAGCACCAGCCTGGTCCTGTCGAGCGGAGAGCGGGCAGTGGATCGCGCCATCCCTGCCGGCAGTGCTTTGTTCGACACCCTTATGGCCGGCAGCGCGGTGCAGGTGGCCGACCAGATCGAGGCCAAGCGCTACCTGATGCGGTACCAGCCTATTGCCACGGCCGATGGCAAAGTGATTGGGGCCCTGCTTATCGCGGTTGACCGCACGCCGCTGGAGGCGGTGCTCGGACAATCCATGCTGGTGCTGGGAGCAACGGCCCTGCTGGCCCTGGTTTTGATTGCACTCGTCGCGCTCATGGTGGCCCGCGGGCTGATCCGACCCATTCCCCAATTGGCTAAGGCGATGGACGCCATAGCCGGCGGCGAACTCGATTGTGAAGTGCCCTATCTCCATGTGCGCAACGAAGTCGGCGCCATGGCGCGATCCGTCGAGATTTTTCGTACCAATGCGCTGGAAAAAGCCGCGCTCGACGAGCGGGCGCGGCATCATCTTGCCGAGGCAGCCGATCATACGGGGCAATTGCAGGCCATTGGTCGGAGCCAGATCGTGGCCGAGTTTCACCTCGATGGCACCGTCATCAGTGCCAATGAAAATTTCCTGCGGTTGCTGGGCTATGGAGCTGCAGACGTTGTCGGCCAGCCCAATGCGCTGTTCCTGTTCAACGCCGATCCTAAAAGTGTCAGCTATATTCAGTTCTGGACCGAGTTAGCAGAGGGCACGTTCAAGAGTGGCGAGTACCGCCGACGGACGCGCGATGGCCGCGAAGTGTGGATCCAGAGCACTTTTACCCCGATCGCGGATGCCGAAGGACGGGCCTATAAGGTCGTTCAGTTCGCCACGGACGTGACAGCGCGCAAGCAGTCCGTCGCCGCCATTGGCCAAGGGCTGAAGACGCTGGCCTCGGGCGACCTGACCCATACGATCGACACGCCTTTTCCTGCCGAGTTCGAAGACCTGCGCATGGCGCTGAATGGCACAGTGGAGCGCTTTGCCGATGTGGTGGGGCAGCTGCGCATGACGACGCGCTCGCTGCGGACAGCCAGCGGCGAGCTGCTGAGCGGCGCCAATGATCTGTCGGAACGCACGACGCGGCAGGCGGCCACCATCGAGCAGACATCGGCAGCCATGGAAGAGCTGGCGGCGACGGTGGCCAGCAATGCCGGCATGGCCGAAGAGGCAGCGCGCAAGGCCGAGACCGTCTCTGCCGTCGCCCAGGAGAGCCGCGCGGTGATGGAGGAGGCGACCGGGGCCATGGCGCGTATCACCGCCTCTTCGCAGAAGATCTCCAACGTCATCGGGTTGATCGACGACATCGCTTTCCAGACCAATCTGTTGGCGCTCAACGCTTCGGTCGAGGCGGCACGGGCGGGTGACGCCGGGAAGGGTTTTGCCGTCGTCGCGGTGGAGGTGAGGCGGCTGGCGCAGAGCGCCGCGCAGGCGTCCAATGAGGTCAAGGCGCTTGTTGAACAGAGCGGCACGGAAGTGACGGGCGGGGCACAGCTTGTGGTCGAGGCCGGTGACAGACTTCGTGCGGTTCTGGAGGCGGCGCAAGAGAATAGCGCATTGGTGCGGGCCATCACCCAGGCCAGCCGTGAGCAGGCTTCTGCGATCGAAGAGGTCAACATGGCCGTGCGCACGCTCGATCAGATGACGCAGCACAATGCTTCATTGGTGGAAGAGACCAATTCGGTCATTGCGCAGACCGAGGGCCAGACCCAGGCCCTGGACCGGATTGTCGACGTGTTCCGGCTCGATGAGGACAAACAGATGCCGAAGCAGCGCGCGGCGGCTTGAGCGGTCGCTCAGCCGGCGAGGGCCGCGTCAACCAGGGCCTTGGCGTGCAGATCGGTGGTGTCGTAGGTGGGCAGTGACGAGGTGCTGTCGTCGATCAACATGCCGATCTCGGTGCAGCCCAGGATAACGGCCTGGGCGCCGCGCGCGGCGAGCCGGTCGATGGCGGTCTGATAGATGCGGCGCGACTCCTCGCGCACGATGCCCTTGCACAGCTCGTCATAGATGATGCCGTTGAGATTGGTGCGTTCCACCTCGGGGATCAACGGGGTGAGGCCACGCGCCAGCAGCCGGTCCTTGTAAAAGTCCATTTCCATGGTGAAGCGCGTGCCCAGCAGGCCCACCGTATCGAAACCGTCGGCGAGCAAGGCCTCTGCCGTGGGATCGGCGATGTGGACGAAGGGGCGGGCAATGCCGTCCTGAATGGCGTCGGCCACCACATGCATGGTGTTGGTGGCAAGGCCGATGATGTCGGCACCGGCGGCGACCAGACCGCGCGCCACGCCATTGAGCGCGGCTCCCGCTTCGTCCCAGGCGCCGGCCGATTGCATGGCGGCGATCCCGGCGAAGTCGACCGAATGGACGATGAGCGGCGCCGAATGCAGACCGCCGAGACGACGCGCCGTCTCCTGGTTCAGCACCCGGTAGTAATGGGCGGTGGATTCCCAGCTCATGCCGCCGATCAGGCCGATGGTCTTCATGCTGGCCTCAGACATGGGTGAAGCGCTGCGGGATATCGGCAAAGGCCTCGACCACCTTTTCATAGGCGGGCTTCTTGAACGGCACGATCAGGCTGGGGGTGCGGCTCAGCTTTTCCCAGCGCCAGGCGTCGAACTCGGCCGGAAACTTGCCGCCACCTGGGGTCTCGACATCGATCTCGCTGGGCTTGCCGGTAAAGGCGAAGGCAAACCAGCGCTGGCGCTGGCCGCGATAGCGTCCCTTGAGGGCAATGCCCAGGGCCTCGTCGGGCAGGTCGTAATGGATCCATTCCGGTGCCTCGGCCAGGAGGCTGACCGAGACGATATTGGTTTCCTCGTGCAGCTCGCGCAAAGCGGCGCGCAGCGGGTCTTCGCCCTTGTCGATGCCGCCCTGCGGCATCTGCCATGGCGCGGCGACTTCACTGCGGTCCTCGGAATTGGGATCGGCCTTGCGCCGCCCGATCAGCACGTTGCCCTCGGCATTGAAGACGGCCACCCCCACGCAGTCACGATAGGGCAGGGCGTCACGGTCAGGGCGGGTCGTCATAGCAGGTCTTTTCATTTCATCAGGGCGCTGGCGGGCACCAAGGTTATCCCGCGCGCTTGAAGGTCTTGCGACCACTCGGTCACTGCCTGCACCGATATGGGCAGGGCGCTCACAATACCGATGGCTCCGCCGCTTTCCATGGCCTGGTTTTCAAGGCTGGCAAGCGCTGCGAGAATGGCCTGGCGCGAGGGGTTGGCGTCGATGATCAGGCTGGCCTTGGCAAAGGGCACCTTGTTGGTGCTGGACAATTGCTGGGCCACCGAGCGGTTTGAGGAGCCGTCATCGATATAGCCGATGCCACGGGCGCCCAACTCTTCCATGATCGGCGAGAAGTCGGTGCCCGAGGCGGTGAAGCGTGCGCCCATATTGTTGATGACGCCGAAATAACCGCCAAATCGCGCCATCAGCCAGAACAGCTTTTCGAGATTGGCGCGCGGGGCTTCGCCGGTGAGGATGGTATGGGGGCCGGGATCGTTCTGTGGGTAGTCGAAGGGCTCGAGCGGGATCTCCAGCATTACCTCGTGGCCGGAGGAGCGCGCGGCCGAAACCGTGTTCTGCAATTGCCGTCCATAGGGGGCAAAGGCCAGTGTCACATCGGGCGGCAACTGACCGATAGCGTCGAGCGAGCCCTGTTCGTTGATGCCAAGGCCGGTGACGATGATCGCCACCTTGGGGCCGCTGACCACAGGCGCGGCATTGCGATAGGCCTCGAAGGGGCGCGTGCCAGTGCCGGAAATGCGTGGGATGGCGCCATTGGCAGTTTCTTCGCTGAGATCGGGCAGAGCGCCAGTGGTGTCGCGCACCGGCAGCGGCCCCATGTCGGCGGGCGCATCGTGGCCGGCCGTCATCTCGGTGATCGCGGCGCCGGCGGGGAATTGCTCGGGATCGGCGGTAATGGTCACCGGCCCGCTGGCCACGGCATTGGCGATGGCATTGCCATCGCGGGTGGAGGTGATGGCCACTTCCTGGGAGGGGCGGCCGCCATTGGGATCTTCGACCATGACCACGCGCAGCACCAGGCCCAGCACGATCACGGCGATGATGCCGAAGAGAATGCGCCCCAGCGGCAGGTGCAAACGGCCCCGGCCACCGTCGCCACGGCGCTTGCGGCCGGTCAATGGTGTGCTGAGATCGTTGGCCATGGCGGGGTCGGGTTCGCTCTTCTGAGAGGGAAAGGCCGGAAGCGCGGGAGAATCAGGGTCCCGCGCTTCCCCTAGTCTAGATCACTTCACCGTTTCGCTGAATCGGTGAAGTGATCGTGTTGGCACCGGCAGACCGGTTCGGATGTCAGTCCGCCTTGGGCGGATAGGCCGGGTTGGTCTCTTCGCCATCGATCAGGCGAATGGCATATTGCAGCTGGTTGTCCTCGGCCTTGTCCACCGGCACATAGACCGAAGAGCCGACCGTGGTCTCTTCCTGGCCATCCACGGTGATGTGGCCGGCCAGCCCGGCTTCGCCGATGATCTCGTCACGGCCCTTGAACTCTTCGGGCACGGTCTGCTTGATCTCGATATCGGGCGTGATGCCCAAGGCCTGGATGGAGCGGTTGCTCGGGGTGTAGTAGCGGGCCGTGGTCAGGCGCATGGCGCCATCGGGACCCAGCGAGATGATCGACTGCACCGATCCCTTGCCGAAGGAGCGCGTGCCCACCACGGTGGCGCGCTTGTGGTCCTGCAGAGCACCGGCGACGATCTCGGAGGCCGAGGCGGAGCCGCCATTGATCAGCACCACCAGCGGCACATCGGCCAGCTTGGCATCGAGCGGATCGGGCTGGGCGTCGTAGCGGGCGCTTTCGTTCTCGGAGCGGCCGCGAGTCAGCACCACCGAGCCCTTGTTGAGGAAGGCGTCGGCGACATAGACCGACTGATCGACCAGGCCACCGGGATTGTTGCGCAGATCGAGAATGATGCCCTTGGGCGGGGTACCATTGCGCTCCTTGTAGATGTCCTCGATGGAGCGCTCGAGCCCGACAAAGGCCTGCTCGGTGAAGCGGGCCAGGCGGATGACGGCGACGTCGCCTTCCATCGACCAGCGGGTGACGCGCATCGAGATGGTCGCGCGGGTCAATTCGAAATCGAGCGGTTCGTTGACGCCCTCGCGGATCACCGTGACCTTGATGGTGGTGCCGATCGGCCCACGCATCTTGTCGACGGCCTCGTCGAGCGAGAGATTTTCGATGGAGACGCCATCCAGTGCCACGATCAGGTCATTGGCGAGAATGCCGGCGCGGGCGGCCGGAGTCTCGTCGATGGGCGACACCACCTTGACGATGCCGTTTTCCTGGGTGACTTCGATGCCAAGGCCCCCGAACTGCCCGGACATGTCCTGGCGGGTCTCGTCATAGTCGACGGGCGGCAAATAGTCCGAATGCGGATCGAGCGAGCGCAGCATGCCGCTGATGGCGGCGCGGATCAGCTCCTCCTCATCGGGGGGATCGACATATTCATTGCGGATGCGGTCGAAGATTTCGCCGAAGAGATTGAGGTCGGCATAGACCTGCAAGGGATCGCGCGGCTCGGCGGCGGCCTTTTCCTCGGGGGTCGGCTCAGGCTGCTCGGCATTGGGATCGAGCGGGACCTGCGGGGCTTCCTCGGCCGGGGCAGCCGGGGCTGCGGGAGCCGGGGCCTGGTCCTGCGCGATGAGCATGGTGGCGGGCACCAGCAGGGCAACGGCAAGGGCGCCGGCGCCGATAAGGGGGAAGCGCATGAATTATCTATCCCGTCTGTTCTTGTCTGGCCCACCACCCCTCGGGGTCGAAAGGCTCGTTGTTCTGTCGCAGTTCAATATAAAGGGTCGGCTGGGCGTTTCCAGCATTGGTGGTGACCGTCCGTCCAATTGTGCGTGATCCCATGGCACCCACGGGTTCGCCCATCTGCACGAATTGCCCGATCGAGACGCTGATCGAATCAAGCCCGGCCAAAAGTGCGGTGTAGCCGCTGCCGGTATTGAGAATGATGATCTGGCCATAATTGAGGTAAGGGCCGGTATAGAGCACCCAGCCATCGGCCGGGGCCAGGACCTGGGCGTCGTTGCGCGTCAGGATGGATTGCCCCTGGGCGATGCCGCCGCGACTGTCATTGCTGCCAAAGGCGACGGCCACTTCACCATTGGCGGGGCGGGCGAGATAGCCGCGGGCCATGGGGAAGGGCACGGCCGGCTCGGTGCGCGCCGCATTGGCAAAAGCCAGCTGGATCGCCTCGGGCGACAGCATTGGGGCGTCGGGCTGCTGGTTCTGCGGGGTGCCGGCGGCGCTGTTGGCGGCGCGCTCGCTCAGGGCCCCAACCAGTTCACGCAAGGAACTGGCGCGCTCGGCCAGCGCCAGGGCTTCGGCCTCCTCGGCTTCGAGCTCGGTGCTGCGCTGGGTAATGCCCTGCTTGCGCGCCGCGATCAGGGTGGCGATGCGCAATTGCTCTTCCTCGAGCACGGCGTGGTTGGCCTTGAGCGTGGCTTCTTCGGCCAGCGCCTCTTCCTTGATTCCCGTCAGGGTCTTGAGATCGGCGGCCACGCTATCGGCGCGGCTTCGCAATTGCGGGACGATGGCAGCGATCAGCATGGCGCCGCGTGCCGAACCCAGGGCATCGCTGGGATCGACGATCAGCGCCGGCGGAGGATTGAGTGAAATGCGCTGCAGGGCAGCGAGCACATTGGCGATTTCGGCATCGGCGCCATCGAGTCGGCCGCGCACTTCGAGTTCGCGCACGATGAGGTCGGAGAGGCGCTCCTCGACATCGGCCACTTCGATTTCGGCCAGTTTGACGCGTTGCGCCGCGGCAATCAGGGCGGCGTTCTGCTGGGTGCGGTCGCCCTCCATCTCGGCGATTTCGGCCTTGAGCGCGTCGATGCGCTCGCGGCTGAGGCTCAGCGAGGATTCCACGGTTTCGAGGTCGGCGGCGCTGGTGGTGGCGGTATCGGTGGCCGGAATTGTGACCTCCGGCGCGGCGCCAGGCTCAGACGCTGCCGGGGTGGCCTCGGTGTCTATTGGCGCAGCGGCGTCGGGCGCTGGCGTTTCGGCTGGAGTGGAGACGGCGGGATCGGGCGCGACGGTCTGGGTTTGCGCGGAAAGCGGCAGCGCCACCAGTCCGGCAAGGGCCAGCCCGGTCAGAACCGCTTTCACTGTGCTGCCCGGCCCTGGCCGCATGGCATCTCCTTGCCTGGGCAATCGCCCGAATCAGTCCCGCGCACCATAGCAAGCGGCTGGCAAACCGCTGGTTAACATTGCTTAACCATGTGGGGCTCAGTCGCCCCGGTGATAGGGGTGGCCCGACAGAATGGTGGTGGCACGATAAAGCTGCTCGGCCAGCATGATGCGCACCAATTGGTGCGGCCAGACCATGGGGGAAAAGCTGATGCTGAGATCGGCCTGACGCACCAGGTCGGGGTCGATGCCGTCGGCGCCCCCGATCACAAAGCCGATAGCGGCGCGGCCATCATCGCGCCAGCGACCGAGCTGGGTGGCAAAGGCGTCCGAGGTGATGGATTTGCCGCGTTCGTCGAGAGTGACGAGGAGACCGTCCGGCAGGGCGGCGCGAATGGCCTTGGCTTCCTCGGCTTTTCGGGACGCGGCGGAACCGGCGCGGCTTTCGCTCATCTCGAAGACGTCAAAGCCGGTCAGCGCCAGGGGCTTGCCGGTGCCGCTGGCCCGCTCAAGATAACGGGCCACGAGCTCGCGCTCCGGCCCGTTCTTCATCCGGCCCACGGCCGCAATGGCAATGCGCATCCAGTGCGGTCCGGCTCAGTGCTGGTCGGCGGCGAAATCGGCCTGCCACATCTTTTCGAGGCTATAGAACTCGCGCACTTCCGGGCGGAAGATGTGGACGATGACATCGCCGGCATCAACCAGGACCCAGTCGGCATGGGGCAAGCCTTCGACCCGCGGCTTGCCGTGACCATGGTCGCGCAGGGCCGAGATCAGCTGGTCGGCGACAGCGGCGACGTGCCGGTGCGAGCGACCCGAGGTCACCACCATATGGTCGGCCAGCGAGGACTTGCCAGTGATATCGACGGCAACGGTTTCCTCGGCCTTGGCATCCTCGAGCGTATCGAGAATGACGTCGATCATGGACTTCGAAGCGGTGGCAGCCGGGGTCGGCGAAGCGGAAAGTGTGTTTTCGGGCAGCGCGGCCATCAGAAACGGCCTTCCGCCCATGCGCGTGCATGGGTCATGCGAGAGATAAGCATCCTTGGTTGTTGATCGGAATGTTGCGGCGTCGTGAAAAACGGCAAGCCGTCAGTTCCTGTTCCGGTGACAGTGATCACTCCGGCCAAATATGCGCGTTTATGGGGATTTTTGCAAGGTCATGGCGCGATCACGCCGTAGTCAGCCCCTTTTGGGCCCGAATGGCGGTCGAGGACAGCGCGGATTGACGCCCCTGCAGATAGATCCAGGCGGGCGGCTGCGCATAGGGCAGGAGGGGACCGGCGCTCTCGTCGAGCTGGGCATGGTCGAGCACGCTGGCAGCGCGGGAGGCCAGGGCCCGCCGGCCCGATCCCGGTCGCGCATAGACGGCAATGGGCACCATGGCCGCGATATCGCGCCAGCGTTCCCAGCGATGGAAATCGGCGAGACTGTCGGCGCCCATGATCCAGACAAAGCGCCGGTCGGGCATCGTCCGGGTCAGGAAGGCAATGGTCTGCCAGGTATAGACGAAGCCCTTCTCGGCCTCGAAGCCGGTGACGCGGATGCGCGGATGGCCAATGCGGGCGCGGGCCGCCGTCACCCGCTCGGTGAGCGATGGCAGTTTCGCATTGTTCTTGAGCGGATTGCCGGGGGTGACCAGCACCCAGAGCGCATCGAGCTCCAGCCGGCGCATGGTTTCCTCCATGACCAGGATATGGCCGTCATGGATGGGATTGAACGAGCCGCCGAAAAGGCCGATGCGCATGCCCGATGCCGAGGGGGGCAGCGTGGTGATGCCGGGAATGCGGAGGGGCGGGCGCAGGGTCATGGGTGGCGCTGCTTCGAAGAGCTAGCCATGAACACCCCCACCCGGCCTCCCCCTGAAGGAGGGGGAGGAGAAGAGGAGGGGCGCTGAGAGAGTGGCGTACTGGATGGGCCCCTCCCCCGTCTTCCGGGGGAGGTTGGGTGGGGGCCCAGCAGAACAGAAACCAAGTTCAAGGCCTCAACTGCCCATTGCCGCGCAGGCGGTATTTGAAGCTGGTGAGCTGTTCGACGCCAACCGGGCCGCGCGCATGCATCTTGCCGGTGGCGATGCCGATTTCGCCGCCAAAACCGAATTCGCCGCCATCGGCGAACTGGGTGGAGGCGTTGTGGACGAGAATGGCGCTGTCGACTTCGTTGAAGAATTTTTCGACGGCTTCCAGGTCCTCCGCGATGATCGCTTCGGTGTGATGGCTGGAATAATGCTCGATATGGGCGATGGCTTGCTCGATGCTGTCGACCACCTTCACCGAGATGATGGCGTCCTCATATTCGGTTTTCCAATCCTCCTCGGTGGCTTCCAGCGCTTCGGGGATCAATGACATGACCTGCGCATCGCCGCGGATTTCGCAGCCCTTTGCCACGAGCGCAGTGATGATCGGCTTCAAATGGGTTTTGACCACGTCCTTGTGGACCAGCAGGGTTTCGGCGGCGCCGCAAATGCCGGTGCGGCGCATCTTGGCGTTGAGGGTGACGGCGACGGCCTTGTCGAGATCGGCCGAGCGGTCGATATAGACATGCACCAGGCCCTCGAGATGGGCAAAGACCGGCACGCGCGCTTCGGATTGGACACGCGCCACCAAGGACTTGCCGCCACGCGGCACGATCACGTCGATATTGCCGCCCAGGCCCTTGAGCATTTCCCCCACCGCTTCGCGGTCGGTGGTGGGCACGAGCTGGACGCATTCGACCGGCAGGCCGGCCAGATGCAGCCCGTCGAGCAGGCAATCGACCAAAGCGCGGGAGGAATGAAAAGAATCCGAGCCGCCGCGCAGGATGACGGCATTGCCCGACTTGATGCAGAGCGCCCCGGCATCTGCCGTAACATTGGGGCGGCTTTCGAAGATGACGCCGATGACGCCGAGGGGGGTGCGGACACGCTCGATATGGAGGCCATTGGGCCGATCCCATTCGGCGATGACCGTGCCCACCGGATCGGGCAGCTCGGCAATGGTCTTTACGGCCTCGATAATGCCGTCGATACGCGCGTCGGTGAGCAGCAGGCGATCGAGAAAGGCGCCGGAAATGCCCTTTTCGCGCGCGGCGGCCATGTCGAGCTCGTTGGCGGCAAGGATTTTTTTGCGATGGGCGTTGATGGCGCCAGCGGCGGTGAGCAGGGCAGTGCGCTTCTGCTCTGAGGTTGCGATCTTGAGGGCGCTGGCGCCGATGCGGGCATTTCGGCCGATCTCGCCCATGATCTCGGCAAGGCTCGGGGTGGCTTGGACGGCGCTCATGACGCTAGCTCCTCTTTACTGCCTGTCAGGACCATATTGTCGCGATGCACCATTTCGGCGCGGTTGCCAGCGCCCAGCAATTCGACAATGGCGTGGCTCTTCTTGCCCATGACCAGGCGCGCATCGTCGCTGTCGAGCCCGGAGAGGCCGCGGGCGATTTCGATACCATCCGGGCCGATCACGGCAATGGTGTCGCCGCGTTCGAACTCCCCGGTGATCCGGGTGACGCCGACGGGCAGCAGCGAGCGGCCATTCTTAAGCGCACCGGCCGCGCCGGCATCGACCTGGACGGTGCCCGAGACGGCCAGCGTGCCCATGATCCAGCGTTTTCGCGACTGGGCGCGGGAGGTGGCGGCCTGGAAGAGCGTGTGTAAGCCACCTTCGCCCAGGCGCTTGAGCGGATGGGTTTCAGTGCCCTTGGCGATGATCATGGCGGTGCCGGCCAGGGTGGCGATCTTGCCGGCCTCGACCTTGGTGGTCATGCCACCGCGCGAGAGATGGCTGGCGGCGCCGCCGGCCATGGCCTCGATGGCCGGGGTGATGCGCTCGACCACCGGAATGTGGGCGGCGGCGGGGTCCTTGGCCGGCGGGGCTGTATAGAGCCCGTCGATATCGGAGAGAAGCACCAGAAGATCGGCCTCGATCATGGTGGCGACGCGGGCCGAGAGGCGGTCATTGTCGCCATAGCGGATTTCGGCGGTGGCGACGCTGTCATTCTCGTTGATGATGGGAATGGCGCCCAGACCCAGCAGCGTCTGGATGGTGGTGCGCGCATTGAGGAAGTAGCGACGTTCCTCGGTGATATTGGGGGTGATGAGGATCTGCCCGGTGACGATCTGGTGCCGGCCCAATGCCTCGGCCCAGGCTTGGGATAGAGCGATCTGTCCGGCGCTGGCAGCGGCCTGGCTCTGCTCGAGCGTGAGGGTGACGGCGGAGAGGCCGAGCAGGCCCCGGCCCAGGGCAATGGCGCCGGAGGAGACGATGACGATCTCCCGGCCCTCGGACTTGAGCGCGGCAATGTCCTCGGCCAGATCGGCCAACCAGGCTGCGCGCAGCTTGCCGGCCTTGTCGACGAGCAGAGCCGAGCCGATCTTGATGGTGATACGGCGATAGGGGGCGAGGGGGTTCATCGGATGGTTTCCAAAGGCAATCCAGAAACCCCCACCCAGCCTCCCCCTGAAGAAGGGGGAGGGGCGGCCTTGTGCGCGTGACGCGATCGAGGGCCGCAACCAGCCCACCCCTCCCCCTGTTTCAGGGGGAGGTTGGGAGGGGGTGCTACAATTGTGCCGAGGAGACTGCCCATCACGGCGTCCATTTTGTTTCCGTGGCCTTCTTTTCCATCTCGACAGCCTCGGCCTTTTCGGCGTCGAGGAAGTTGATGACGTCCCAGAGCACCTGTTCGACGCCCTGGCCGGTGACGCCCGAGACCAGGCGCACTTCGGCCTTGGAGGCCTTTTTGAGGGCCTTGACCTTGGCCTTGATCTCGTCCTCGCTCAGCGCATCGACCTTGTTAAGGACGACGATCTCGTCCTTGTCGGCCAGCACGTCGGCATAGGCGGCCAGCTCGTAGCGCACCGCTTTATAGACATGGGCCACGTCTTCGCTGGTGCCGTCGATCAGGTGAATGAGAATATTGCAGCGCTCGATATGGCCGAGGAACCGGTCACCAATGCCGATGCCCTCGCTCGCCCCTTCGATGAGACCCGGAATATCGGCCAGCACGAATTCGCGCTCGCCGACGCGCACCACGCCCAGATTGGGGTGGAGCGTGGTGAAGGGGTAATCGGCGATCTTTGGCTTGGCGGCGGAGACGGCGGCGAGGAAGGTCGACTTGCCGGCATTGGGCTGCCCGACGAGGCCGGCATCAGCGATGAGCTTCAACCGCAGCCAGATGCCTTTTTCCGTGCCTTCCTGACCGGGATTGGCGCGGCGCGGCGCCTGGTTGGAGCTGGTCTTGAAATAGGCATTGCCGAAGCCGCCATTGCCGCCCTTGAGCAGCACGACCCGTTGGCCGACCTCGGTGAAATCGGCGATCAGGGTTTCCTGGTCTTCCTCAAAAATCTGGGTACCCTTGGGGACGCGCAGGATGACGTCGGCGCCATCGGCGCCGGTGCGGTTGCGGCCCATGCCATGCACGCCGGTATCGGCGCGAAAGTGCTGCTGGTAGCGATAGTCGATCAGGGTGTTGAGGCCTTCGACGCATTCGGCGATGATGTCGCCGCCGCGCCCGCCATTGCCGCCATCGGGGCCACCGAATTCGACGAATTTTTCGCGCAGGAAACTGACGGCGCCGGCGCCGCCGGAACCGGATTTGATATAGACCTTGGCCTGATCGAGAAATTTCATTGCTGTCGTGCCTTCCAGGCTAGGTGTTCGCTTGCGTATGGTTTCCGCCCGGCGCCGACCGGTGCTGGTGGTCCTGGAAACTCTCGCGCGACAATTGGGTCTCGATATGCTCCACCTCGGCGCCGCGCGCAAGGCAGAGCAGGCTTGATCGTCCGGTCTCGACAAAGCCCAACCGCTTCTGGATGGCGAGCGAGGCGGCATTGAAATGGAAAACACCGGAATAGATCATGGGCGCTGCCGTTGCCGCAAAGAACCAGGCGAGGCTGGCGGTGACCGCTTCGGTCATGATGCCCCGGCCCCAGAAGGGCTTGCCCAGCCAATAGCCGATCACGGGGCCCTCGGCGCCGGGATGAAATCCCACCTGGCCGGCATAGGCGCCATGAATCTCGATGGCGAAATTGACCTCGTCGGGAGCCAGGTCCGGCTTGCGGGTGCGCAGCCAGCCCTGCGCATCGGCGAGATGGTAGGGAAAGGGCACGCGCGCCAGATTGCCAGCCACGTCGATATCGTTGAGGTAGCGGGCGATTGCTGGGGCGTCGAGGCTCTGCGGGGGGCGCAGCAGCAGGCGGGCGGTATTGAGCGTTGGGTTCATCGGCGGCGCTCCATGAGGAGCAGCGGCCGGCCGCGATGGCGTTCGACCACGCTCAGCGTTTCCTCGATCACGACAAAGCCGGTCTTTTGCAGCACGCGCACCGAGGCGGCATTGCCGGCGAGAACACGGGCGCGGATGGGGGTGATCCCCAAAGCTTCGGCGGCCTCGACCAAACCGGTGACCGCCTCGGGTGCAAGGCCCTGACCCCAATGGCTTTCGCCCAGCCAATAACCGAGCTCGACCGGGCGGTCTTCGAAAAAGTAGAAGCCGATGACGCCCTTGAGCCTGTCATCCCCGCTGCCCGCAATGACATAGGACCGCTGGCCCGGTTTATGCGCGGCGCGGGTGATAAACCCCTCGGCATGTTCGGGTAGATAGGGAAAAGGCAGGCTCGCGGTGGGCTCCAGCACTTTCCAATTATTGGCCTCTGTCACCAGCGCTTCGGCATCGCTCATGCGCGGGGCGCGCAGCAGCAGACGCTCGGTGGCGATGGTCTGGGGGAGGGTGTCTGTCAGGCGCATTGTTGGTCTCCCCGCGCCTGCCAGGCGGTGCGCGTCAGTCTGGTTATCACATGATCGACATGGTTTTGCAGGGCCTGGGAATAGCGCATTTCATGGCCCTCATCGACAAAGCCGAGCTTGTGCTGCAGCCTGAGCGAGGCGGCATTGTCGTGATGGGCGCTGGAGGGAATGGCCTCGCGCTCGGTCTCGCTGAAATGCCAGGAGATCACCGCCGCGGCCGCTTCGGTGCCATAACCCCGTCCCCAGAAGGGGCGGGCGATCCAGAAGCCGAGTTCGTCCATCAGCGATATCGAACCGATCAATCCCTTGCCGGGACGTTCGATGATGAACAGCGCATGCTCGGGCGTATTGCGCGGCGTCTGGCGCAGCCAGTCCATGGCCATGGCCAGCGAGCAGGGCCAGGGCACCGGGGTGAGCCAGCGGGCAACGGCGAATTCGCCAATGCCCAAAGTATAGCTGGGCGCATCGTCCGGCCGGGCGGAGCGCAGGATGAGGCGATCGGTCTTGAGCGTGATCATCTGTCCCAGTCCAGCCTGAGGAAGGTCGCGGGCATGCCGGCATTGGGTCCGATGGGCTCGGCGCCCTTGCCGGTTTCGAGGAAGCCGAGCTTGCCGAGAACGTTGAGCGAGCGGGCATTGGTGCTGAGTGCGCGCGAGCGCAGGGCGCTGGCCCCTGCCGCCCTGGCCGCCGCGACCACGGCGCGCGCCGCCTCGGTGACATAGCCATGGCCCCAATAGGGCTCGCCCAGCCAATAGCCGAGCTCGGGCAATTCGCCTTGTGCGAAATGGAGGCCCACAACGCCCATGAATTCGTCCTCGCGCGTGATGCCATAGCAGGCCTCTTCGGCGCTGGGGACGACGGTCTCGACGAAGAAGCGCGCATCCGCTTCCGCATAGGGGAAGGGCAGGCGGCTCATCCATTGGTGGATGTTCTTGTTGTTGCAGAGTTTTGCGATGGCCGGGACATGGTCAAGGGTCGGCGCGGTCAGGACCAGGCGCTGGGTGGTGAGCGTTTGGGGCAGACGGCTCTTGATGGTGGTCACGATGCAAAACTCCAGACGGAAAAAGGGGAACCGGCGGACCGATTCCCCTTTCGCATCTGTTGTTTGCCAAACACTGCGCCGGGGAACTGGTCACCGGCGGGTTGGTCAGGCCTGCCGGGTTATTCGGCGGCCTCTGCCGGGACGACAGAAACGTGTACTTTGGAGTTCGCACGGGTGCGGAACGACACATGGCCGTCCACGAGTGCGAAAATGGTGTGATCCTTGCCCAGGCCGACGCCGGTGCCCGGAGCCCACTTGGTGCCGCGCTGGCGGATGATGATGTTGCCGGCGAGCACAGCTTCGCCACCGAACTTCTTCACGCCAAGACGACGGCCAGCGGTATCACGACCGTTGCGGGATGAACCGCCTGCTTTCTTATGTGCCATGGTCTAAGCTCCTTATTCCTTGTCGGCCTTATCGGCCTTCTTGGCCGGGGCCTTCTTCGCCGGCTTTTCAGCGGCGGTGTCTTCGCTGGCAGCAGCCTTCTTGGCAGCCGGCTTCTTGGCCGGTGCGTCAGCGGCGGCTTCAGCCTTGGGCGCAGCCTTCTTGGCCGGGGCCTTTTCGGCGACGGCTTCGGTGGTCTCTGCCTTGGCAGCAGCCTTGATCGTCGGCTTGGCGCCGCCGGTCAGGATCTCGGTGATCCGGACGGTGGTCAGCAGCTGACGGTGGCCATTGCGGCGACGCGAATTGTGGCGGCGACGCTTCTTGAAGATGATGACGGTCTTCTGCTTCTTGGTTTCCACCAGTTCAGCAGCGACCAGGGCGCCTTCCACCAGCGGAGCGCCGATGGTGTCGCCAACCATGAGGACTTCGTCAAAGGTGACGATGTCGCCGGCTTCGGCGTCGAGCTTTTCGATCTTGATGACGTCGTTGGCAGCAACTTTGTACTGCTTCCCGCCCGTCTTGATAACGGCGAAAGTCATATTCATGCCGGCTGGATGTGCAACCGGTCCCTATCTGTCGCGCTCTGTGGCGCCGCGGATTTCGTGCCGTTCCGCGGGCTTTTCGGGTCAGAGGGCCGATGTCATACCGGCCGGCAGCCTCGAGCAGCGTTTTCAAACACAACCAGCGCAAAGGCAGGGCCAATGCGCAGGTTGCTGGGCTTATCAGGGCAAAGGGCCCCGGAGTCAAGAGCCTGGCGGGCGCTGAGGGCCATTCAGCCGGCGCTGGGATACCAGTTGCGGAGCCTGACCTCGATGCCTTTGTCGACGGCATTTTCGAAGAGGCCGAGATCGCTATCGCCATAATGGTAGGGATAGACGATGGCCGGCTTGAACGCGTTGACCGCTTTCGCCGCCTGTTCGGGCGTCATGGTATAGGGCAGGTTCATCGGCAGAAAGGCGACATCGATATCGCTGAGGGCCAGCATTTCGGGCGTGGGCTCGGTATCCCCGGCCACATAAACGGTCTTGTCGCCAAAGCTCAGAATGTAGCCATTGCCGACGCCCTGGGGATGATAGCGTAGGCGGTCCTCGCTGGTATTGTAGGCAGCGACGGCGCGCAGCGGGATGCCGGCAATGTCGCCCGCCTCGCCATTGGCCAGGCTGGTGGCATTGGCCTTCAGGTCCTCGGGCAGCTTGTCGAAGACTTCGGCATTGGCCGTGATCGGCACGCCGGTGGCGATGGCTTCAAGCGTGGGCAGGTCGAAATGGTCGCCATGGCCATGGGTGATGAGGATAGCGGTGGGCGCGGGCAGGCTGGCATAGCGTTCGGCGCCGCCCACTGGGTCGACATAAATGACATGATCGCCCCAATGCAGCACCATGCTGGCATGGTCGACCGGATGAATGGTGAGGTCGCCCTGATCGGTGGCGATGGTATCGGCCAAGTCGGTGTCCTGGGCAAGAAGCGGGCTGAACTGGGCGCCAGCAAGCATGAGCAGGGGCAGTCCGGCAAGGCCGGTGAGAACGGTGCGGCGTCTCGGCATTATCTTTTCTCCCTTTATCGCGATGATCCAAACCAACGCCCTTACCGGGGCAGGGATCGGGCAGTCACGGGATCGTGATGACTTTGCGCGGATTGGGGCTGATGGTGTTTACATCGTCTCGTATGTTCAGTATGCACTGAACGAAATGAAGCAAGGTTCGCCATGGCCGCCGTCGACCGGTTTATCGAAGAGATGGGACTGGTGCTCCAGGATAGTGGAGCGCCGCGCATTGCCGGGCGGATTTTCGGGCTGCTCCTGGCCGAGGGCCGCGAAATGAGCCTCTCCCAGATCAGTGAGCGGCTCGGCGTCAGTCGAGCCAGCGTCAGCACCAATACGCGTCTGCTGGCCAAGGGCGGGGTGCTCAAGCTCACCACCCGCGCCGGGGATCGGCAGGATTACTACCAGATGGTGCAGTCGCCCTATACCGATATGATCGGCGACGTCGCTACCCGGTTCCGGCGCTATGCCGCCACCATGCAAGCCTGTGCCGCCGCGCTGCGGGCCGAGGATCAGGATGCGGCAAAGCGCATCGATCATCTCACCGGCTTTTACAGCCAGTCGGCAGAAATTCTCGATCAGTGGGCCGAGACGCTGCGTCAGCGTCCACCCCAGGGGGACAGTGAATGACCCAAGTCCATGCCAAGCCCGGATGGGCCCAAAGCCGTTTCGAAAAGGAAAATGCCCGCCGCATCGCCAATGGCGAAAAGCCCAAGCGCCGTATCCTGCGCTGGGTGGTGCTGGGCGTGATCGTCGTGGGGGCCGTCGGCTTCGTGCTGCTGCGCCCGCCTGCCCCTGAGCCGGGGGTTTCCAGCGAAGACACGGCGCCGGTGGTCAAGCAATTGCTGGCCAGCGAAATCGTCGAGATTGCCCCGACGACGCTGAGCCAGACTGTCAAGGTCACCGGCACGCTGGTGCCGGGCCAGCAGTCGGCTGTGGCGTCCATGGCGTCGGGCCGGGTGCTGAGCGTCACCGTGCGGCCGGGCGACACCGTTGCCCAAGGCGCGGTGCTGGCCGAGATCGATCGGGCCACCCTGGCGCTGCAGGTCAATCAGCAGCGCGCCACCGCCGAGGCCACGCGCCTGCAACTGGCATCGGCGCGCCAGCAGCTTGAACGCACCGAGGAACTGGCACGCCAGGGCCTGGCCAGTCCCTCGACACTGGAACAGGCGCGCACCTCGGTTGCGACCTTCGCTGCAAATCTCACAGGGCTCGAAAGCGCCGTCGAAAGCGCCGAAATCGCGCTCGACAATGCCACGGTGCGCTCGCCGCTCGATGGTGTGGTCTCAGTCCGTTCGGTGGAGCCGGGCCAGACGATCAGTGCCGGCACGCCGCTCTTTACCGTGGTCAATCTCGACGCCATGGAATTCGACGCCTCTGCCTCGGTCAATTCCAGTGCGCTGGTCAAGCCGGGCCAGAGTGTTGGCATTACCGTCACCGGGATCGAGGGCAGGACCTTCACCGGCAGCGTCACGCGGGTCAATCCGGTGGCGATTTCAGGCACTCGCGCGGTGCCGATCTATGTGTCGATCGAAAACACCGAGGGCCTGTTGCGCGGGGGCATGTTCGCGACCGGCTATATTACCGTGGCGGAAAAGCGCGATGCCATCGCCCTGCCGGCCACCGCCCTCTTCGAGGATGCCGATGGCAGCTTCGTGCTGGTGCTCGACAATGGCACGCTGGTGCGCAAGCCGGTCACCCCCAGCGCCGAATGGGATCGCGGCCGTGTGCGCGAGGTCGAGGGACTGGCCGCAGGCGATGTGGTGGTCGCGGCGGCGCTCACCACCCTTGCGGCCGGAGACGCCTATGAAGTGCTGGGGAACTGAGCCATGTTCCTGACCCGCATCAGCGTCAATCATCCCGTCTTTGCCACCATGGTCATGGTGGCGATCATGGTCTTCGGCATTTATTCCTATCAGCGCCTGCCGGTGGAGCAGCTGCCCGATATCGACCTGCCGGTCGTGGCGGTGGTCGTTTCCTATCCCGGCGCCTCGCCCGAGGCGGTGGAGGCCGACGTCATCGAGCCCATAGAGGATGCGGTCAATACCATTGCCGGGCTCGATACCATCCAGTCGGTGGCCCAGGCCGGCCAGGCCATGATCATCATGATCTTCGACCTCGAGGCCAATTCCCAGCAGAAGGCCCAGGACGTCCGCGACAAGATCGACCCGGTCAAGGCGCGGCTGCCGGCCGGCGCCAATGATCCACAGGTGCTGCGCTTCGATCCGGCGGCCTTGCCGCTGCTGTCGCTGGCGGTCAGCTCCACGACGCTCTCGGATCGCGACCTCACCGCGCTGACCAAGGATGTCATCGCCAAGCGCCTGTCCAATATCGATGGAGTGGGCAGCGCCAGCGTCGTCGGCGGGGTGCCGCGGCAGCTCAATATCAATATCGATCCCGATCGCCTCTCGGCCTTCAATATCAGCCCCGGCGCGGTGATTTCGGCGCTGCAGGCCGCCAACAAGGATCTGGCCGCCGGCGCCATCACCCAGGACAGCATCGTCCGCTCGATCCAGGTGCTGGGGCGGCTCGAGGACGAGCAGGATTTTTACGATATCACCGTCGGCAACCAGGGCGGGCAGCCCGTCACACTGCGCGACGTGGCCACCATCGAGGACGGCACCGGGGAGGCCACGAGCCTCGCCATTCTCAATGGCGAGCGGGCGCTGGCCATCGACATTCTCAAGACCCAGGGCGCCAATACGGTCGGGGTCGCCGCCGAAATTCGCCGCACCATCGATCGGCTCGAGGCCACCGAACTGCCTAAGGATGCGGTCAAGATCCAGGTGGTGGTGGACAATGCCAAGCCGGTGGAGGATTCCTTCCACGCCGTGCAGAACATGCTGGTGGAGGGTGCGGCGCTGGCGGTGGTCATCGTCTTCCTGTTCCTCAATTCCTGGCGCTCCACCATCATCACCGGCCTCACGCTGCCGATCTCGATCATCGGCACCATGGTGGCGCTGCATGTGATGGGCTTTTCGCTCAACACCATGACCCTGCTCGCTTTGTCGCTGGCCGTCGGCATTCTCATCGACGATGCCATCGTGGTGCGCGAAAACATCACGCGACACCTGCATATGCGTAAGAGCCACCGCCAGGCGGCGCTGGATGGCACCAATGAAATCGGCCTTGCGGTGATGGCGACGACGCTCTCCATCGTCGCGGTGTTCCTGCCCGTGGCTTTCATGGACGGGATCATGGGCCGGTTCTTCCTGCAGTTCGGCGTGACCGTCTCGGTGGCGGTGCTAATCTCGCTCTTCGTCGCCTTCACCCTCGATCCGATGATGTCGAGCGTCTGGTACGATCCGGCGGCCAATCCCCATGCCAAGCGCGGCCCGGTGGGCAAGGCGGTGCAGCAGTTCGACCGGCTGTTCGAATGGATCACCGAGGGCTATCGCCATCTCATCCGCTGGGGGCTGAAATTTAGAAAGACCGTGCTCTTGATCGCACTGTTGTCGCTGGTCGGCTCGGTCATGCTGTTCCCGCGCGTCGGCGTCGAATTCATGCCGGCCACCGATACGGGTATCTTCACCATCAAGGTGGAAACCCCGGCCGGCTCGGCCAAGGAATATACCGCCAGCAAGCTGCGCCAGGCCGAGGCGGTGGTGCGCAGCTTCCCAGATATCGAAACCACCTATTCGACCATTTCCGGCAGTCTTGCCGCCTCCGGCTCCAATAGCGGCACGCTCACCGTCACCATGGTCGACAAGACCGAGCGCAGTTCCACGCCCAGTGAGCTGATGCCGCGGGTTCGCCGGGCGCTCGAAGCGGTGCCGGGCGCCGAATTCGAGGTCTCGGTGGCCTCCAATCTGGGGGCGGGCACGGCACCGGTCTCGGTGACGCTTTATGGCGACAGCATCGTGGTGCTCGAGCGGCTCTCCGAACAGCTGATGGCCGATATGCGCCGCATCGACGGGTTGATCGACGTGTCGTCGAGCCTTGACGACGCCGAGCCGGTGGTGGGTATCCGGGTCAATCGCGAGCTCGCCGATAGTCTTGGCGTCTCCATGGGCCAGATCGCCGCCACTCTGGGGCCGCTGATCAGCGGCGAGAATGTCGCCGACTGGACGGCCCAGAACGGGCAGGTCTATTCGGTGGTGGTGCGGCTGCCGCAGGATCTGCGCAACGATGTCGATGCCATCGGCAATCTGCCGATCGCTCAGTCCGGGGCCACCGGTTCTGCGGGCATGATCACGCTGGGGCAGGTGGCCGAGGTGGTGGAAAGCACCGGTCCCTCGACCATCAACCGGCAGGACCTGCAGCGCGGCGTCACCATTACCGCCAATGTCGAAGGGGTGGAACTGGGGGCGGTCGCCCCGCAATTGCAGGCGGCGCTGGCGCGGATCGACTTCCCTGCCGGCTATCGCAGCTCCTTTGGTGGGGAAGTTGAACAGATCGCCGACACCATGGGCACGGTCGGGTCGGCCTTGCTGCTCGCCGTCATCTTCATCTACCTGGTGCTGGCGAGCCAGTTCGGCAGTTTCCTCCAGCCGCTGGCCATCATGGGCTCGCTCCCCCTTGCCATTATCGGGGTGATGGTGGGGCTGCTGATCGGTGGTTCGACGCTCAACATGTTCTCGGCCATCGGCTTCATCATGTTGATGGGCCTCGTGGTCAAGAACGCCATCCTGCTGGTCGACAATGCCAACCAGCATGTGCGCGAGGGCTGGAATCTCTATGACGCACTGGTGGAGGCCGGGGTCACCCGCTTCCGCCCAATCATCATGACCACGCTGGCCATGATCTTCGGCATGCTGCCGCTCGCCCTCAATCTGCACGAAGGCAGCGGCCAGAACGCGCCTATGGCCCATGCGGTGATCGGCGGGCTGATCAGCTCGACGGCACTGACCTTGCTGGTGGTGCCGGTGCTCCTGACCTATATCGACCGCTTCAGTGTCTTCATGCGCCGCATCATGCCCAAGGCCCCCGACGACATGGAGCATGCCGCTCCAGTGGAGGCGGGTAGCCAAACTTGAAACGCTAAAAGCTCAGGCTACCACCGACTTGCGGTAGCCCTGGGGCATGCGGCGCTCGGCGATGCGGGCGCCTTTGCCATAGGCGCCGATGGCGCCGTCGACTGTGCCCTGGCGACGGGCGCGTTGCGGGGGCAGGCGGTCGCGCGCGGCGATCAGCTGGCTGACAAAGGCGGCGGTGGGGGCAGTGCGGGCCGAAGAGGGACGCGCGCCATTGGCCTCGATCAGGGTGGGCAGGCCCACAAGGCTATTGTCCCGGTCTGTGTCGTTCTCGGTCAGTCCGTGCATCGACTGTTCCATTTTGGGCCGCCCTGGTCCGGAATGGACCAGGCACCACGGCATCATGACCCTTCAGGGGCAATCGCCGTGCCAGATGGTAACGATTTGTTAACGAAAGGCGATGGCGATCAGTTGCCTCTTCACAGGGAAAGCGCTGCGGGGCACCAACGTCACCACGCGCCTCATGTTCCGCAGAAGTGATCAGCCAGCCAGGAACTGCGGTGGCAGGTCGGTCATTGCTCGGCGGTAGCTCCGCGAGGCTGTGCCATGTTTCCACTGCGACCGCTTTATGACCGGATGCGCGCCGACGAGATCGCGCCCGCTCCCAGCCTGTCCTACTGCTCCGATGACGGCCCGGGCTGGCGCCGCCTGCGCCGCGGCACCGGTTTTTCCTATTTAGACGCCGATGGAGCGCGGCCCGACGCGCGGGACCTCCAGCGCATCAAGGCGCTGGTCATTCCGCCAGCCTGGCAGGATGTGTGGATCTGCAAAGACGCGAGCGGCCATATCCAGGCCACCGGTCGCGACGAGCGCGGCCGCAAGCAATATCGCTATCATGCCGATTGGACGCAGCACCGCAGCGCCACCAAGTTCGAGACGCTGGCCGCCTTCGCCGCGGCGCTGCCGACCCTGCGGGAACAGGTGGAGGTGGATTTGCGCCGCCGCTCACTGGGCTATGAGCGCGTGGTGGCCTCGGTGGTCTGGTTGCTCGATAACAGCCTGATCCGCGTCGGCAATCCCAGCTATGCGCGCGACAACAAGAGTTTCGGACTGACGACATTGCGCAATCGCCATGTCGAGATTTCAGGCAGCACTCTGCATTTCCGCTTCAAGGGCAAATCGGGCAAACACTGGCGGCTGCAACTGGCCGACCGACGCATCGCCCGACTGGTGCGCTCCCTGCAGGACCTGCCGGGGCAGCATCTGTTCAAATATGAGGGCGAGGAGGGGAATCACGCCATCTCCTCGCGCGATGTGAACGCCTATATTTCGAACTTTGCCGGGCCCGGTTTTACCTCCAAGCATTTCCGTACCTGGGCGGCCACAGTGCGCGCTTTTGGCCTGTTCGAAGCCACGGAACGCCCCGAGACCAAGTCGGGCCAGGCCCGCACCGTCAATGCCATTATCGACCAGGTGGCGGCGCGGCTGGGCAATACCCGCACCGTCTGCCGGCAATGCTATGTGCATCCGGCGGTGCAGGAGCATTGGCAGGAGGGTCAATTGCGCCGCTCCGGGCGGCTCAAGCCGGTCGAGATGCTCGACCTAGATGAGGTCGAGACCCTTCACTTTCTGCGGCGTCTGGGGCGGGGGTAAGAGGGCTATCGCATATGGCCACGGACTCTCCTCCCCTTGAGGGGCTTCGACCCGTGCCGGAGGCAAAATCGCTCCAGTGGAGCGATTTTAGTTGAGAAGGCCATTCGAGCTACGCTCGAACGGACTGGGAATGAGGGTGGGGGTGCTGAACCATCCGGGAATCCGTTCGTTGATTGGAGTTTGCTGAACCTGCAGCACCCCCACCTAACCTCCCCCTGTAGAAGGGGGAGGGAGAGCAGGAGCCTAAGCCTCGGTGCCTCCCGATGAGCCCAAAGTGAACACTTCCCCTCAAGGGGGCGGTTGGGAGGGGTGTGCAACACGCTCGAACCCGTATGCGACCGCGCTGCCGGTCAAGGCGAGGGAAGCGCAGGCGGTGAGAGGCCCAGACTTCAACGAGATGCGCCAGTATGCGCAAACGGATGGAAAAAGGGCGGCCCGGAGGCCGCCCCTTATTTTTTAGCCGAGGCCGAGGCGGCGCTGCCACCAGCCGACCTTTTTCTTCTTGTCCGGCTCGCCATCGGTGTTGCCCTCGCTTTCGGCGGGGCTGTCCGGGGTTTCTTCGGCCGGCGCGGCACTTGAGGTGACCACGACGCCCTCGGGCGGCAGTTCCTTCTTCACGCGACGGATCCGGGCAGGCTTGGCCTCGGGCGCAGGCTCTGCAGTTGCGCTGGTTGGCTCGGCGGCCGGTGCTGCCTCGATGGCAGCGGGGGCGCTGACGGCAGCTTCGGTCGTCGCCTCGGCAGCTTCAGCCTTGGGCTTGCGGGCACGAGGCTTGCGCTTGGGCTTTTCCTCGGCGGCGGGCTCGCTCGCAGCTTCTTCCGTGGCGGGCGCAGCTTCAGCCGGTACGGCTTCAGCGGTTTCGGCCTTGGGCTTGCGGGCGCGGGGCTTACGCTTGGGCTTTTCTTCGGCGACAGGCTCGGCAGCGACCTCTTCCGAAGCGGGAGCGGCTTCTGCAGGGGTGGTTTCGGCAACAGCCGGAGCAGCCTCTGCCTCGGCCGGAGCGGCCGCCGTTGCGGCTTCTTCGGTCACGGCATCACCGTTCTCGGTGGCCTCGTTGCCATTGGCCTCGCCATCCTGGTCGCGACGGTTGCGACGACCGCCACGGCGGCCGCGACGGCGGCGACGGCGGTTTTCGCCATCACCTTCGGCGGCATTGCGGGCCGCGCCGTTCTCGGCGCTGTCGTCGTCCTCATCACCCTCTTCGGTGTCGCCAGCGGCTTCGGCATCATAGTCCTGAGCCTGCTGCTGCTGCGGTGCGCGCTCTTCCGAACGCTCGCCATTGCCGCCACGGCGGCGGCGGCGGCGACGACGACGACCATTGCCCTCACCTTCGCCGGTGTCGGCGCGGGCTTCGGTTTCTTCGCTCTCGTCGGCGTCCTCGACGATCTCTTCCTCGACATCGTCTTCAATGACGGCACTGTCGACGCGGACATGGGCGGCCACGCGCTGATCGACATAGGACGAGACGCGGGTTTCGCCCTTTTCGATGCCGAACTGCTGGCCGGTGAGCTTGCTATCGGCGGTGATGGTGATCGAGAGCGCGTTGCGGGCCTCAAGCGCGGTCAGGGTGTCGCGCTTGTAGTTGAGGATGTAGAGCGCCACGTCGGTGGGCACGCGCACATTGATGGACTGGCCCTGCTTGCGCAGCACGTGATCCTCGATGTGACGCATGATCATCAGCGCCAGAGATTCGGTGGAGCGCACGAGGCCGGTGCCTTCGCAGACCGGGCACTTGTGGGTGGAGCTTTCGACCACGCCGAAACGGATGCGCTGGCGGCTCATTTCCATGAGGCCGAAATGGCTGATGCGACCCACCTGGATGCGGGCGCGGTCGTCCTTGAGGCAATCCTTGAGCTTGCGCTCGACGGCCCGGTTGGAGCGGTTCTCCATCATGTCGATGAAGTCGATGACGATGAGACCGGCAAGATCGCGCAGGCGCAGTTGGCGAGCCACTTCATCGGCGGCTTCCAGATTGGTCTGGAGCGCGGTGTCCTCGATATTATGCTCCTTGGTGGAGCGGCCCGAGTTCACGTCGATCGAAACGAGTGCTTCGGTCGGGTTGATGACGATGTAACCGCCGGAGGGCAGGGTGACCACGGGCGAGAACATCTGGTCGAGCTGGTTCTCGACGCCGAACTTGGAAAAGAGCGGCTGCTCTTCGCCATAAGGCTTCACGTTCTTGGCGTGGGACGGCATGATCATCTTCATGAAGTCCTTGGCCTCGCGATAGGCGTTGTCGCCCGCGACCAGAACTTCGTCGATGTCCTTGTTGTAGAGATCGCGGATGGTCCGCTTGATCAGGCTGCCTTCTTCATAGACCAGGCAGGGCGCCTGGCTCTGCAGGGTCAGCGTGCGCACGCTTTCCCAGAGGCGCATCAGATATTCGAAGTCGCGCTTGACCTCGGCCTTGGTGCGCAAGGCACCTGCGGTGCGCAGGATGACGCCCATGCCCTGCGGCACTTCCAGGTCCGAGGTGATTTCCTTGAGGCGCTTGCGATCGGCCGCATTGGTGATCTTGCGCGAGATGCCGCCGCCACGAGCCGTGTTCGGCATCAGCACGGAATAGCGGCCGGCGAGCGACAGATAGGTCGTGAGAGCGGCGCCCTTGTTGCCGCGCTCTTCCTTGACCACCTGCACCAGCATCACCTGGCGGCGCTTGATGACTTCCTGGATCTTGTACTGGTGACGACGCTGCTGGCTGGAGCGGCGACGCTCCGGCACTTCCTCGAGCGCGTCGGCGCCACCGATGGATTCGACCGGTTCGCTATTGGCCGGGGCCTGCTCGATATGGCTGGCCTCGCCGGGTTCCTGCGGATCGGCTTCGGCATCGGTTTCAGCAACGCCTTCGGGCACCGAGACGGTGTCTTCGGCGTCGTCATGGCTTTCGTCCTCGTGCTCTTCGTCGCGCAGCAGGGCTTCGCGGTCGGCAACGGGGATCTGGTAGTAATCGGGGTGGATTTCGCTGAAGGCGAGGAAGCCGTGGCGATTGCCGCCATATTCAACGAAGGCCGCCTGGAGGCTGGGCTCCACCCGCGTGACCTTGGCGAGGTAAATATTGCCCCGCAATTGGCGGCGGGTCGCCGATTCGAAATCGAACTCCTCCAGCCGGTTACCGGCGGTAACGACAATCCGTGTTTCTTCCGGGTGGATGGCATCCACCAGCATTCTCTTGGTCGCCATAATGAACTCCGCGCACCCGCGCGCCGACAAGAGGCCGCCGGAAAACCGGCATCCTGGGTGTGGCGCGTTGCGGGGCGTATGGGTTGGATAGAATTGGGCGCGAACCTCTCACGTTCAGCGCAGGGTTTGTGGTGGTCTTGGCCGGGAGAAAGGGCGAAGCAAAACGGCAATCGGTCTGTTCGATCGCGTCGCGCTCTGTCCGCCTGCGGGCCATATGACCTCTTCCTATTGGGTGGCTGGCCCTGGGCCTGCCACCGTCCGGCTGTTGAAAGCCGAAATTCTTCAAACGGGCGCTGAAACCGCAACTTCCGTTCTGGACCGGAACGCCTTCTGCGTATGACCGTCCAGCCCTGTTTCGAGCCATGGAAGGGGTGTCAGTCCCTCGAAAATGGCCGCGAAACACACGCGCCTGCAGCTTCAGCATGTAGGAAAAATGCGCCAGATTGGCAACAGGAAAGTCAAATTGTCTCGAGTGGCGCCAATTTCAACGCTGCTTTCTTGGCCGGGGGCGCAAATCATCGCATAAGGCCATCCATGCCGCAGAATCGCCCGAGCGCCATGCGATGCGACCCGTTCACCACCCAGGGGCCGGCCCAAGTTTGACCCGAGAATTTTTCCGCCTGACGCTGCTCGTGCTGTTTGCCGCCATGGCGCTGGCTGTGCCCAGCCTGGCGCAGGAGCCCCCGGGCCTGCCCAATGTCATGGATGCGCGCCTGACGGCCACGCCCGAGCGCGTGCGCCTGGTGATCGACCTTGCCGGCAAGACCGAGTTCTCCTTCGTATCGTTGAGCGAGCCAAACCGGCTTGCGGTCGATGTGCGGGCGGGGACGTTTTCGGTGCCTGAAGCGGAGGGCGTGCCGAGCGAGCCGGGCCTCGTCTCCGCCTACACGATCGAGCAGGCGGCGCCCGATCGAGTGCGCACCACACTGGAATTGTCGGGCCCGGCCCAGGTGCAGCAGGCCTATGTGCTCGACCCGTTCGAGGACCAGCCGGCGCGGCTCGTGGTCGATATCATCGCCGCAACGCCCGAGGAATTCGCCGCCAATGTCGAGCGCGACCGACAGGCATCGGAAAGCATCGCCACTGCTCCGGCCCAGTCGACCCCAGCCGGCGGATCGGAATTGCCGTTCGACAGCAAACCGCTGGTGGTGATCGATCCAGGTCATGGCGGCATCGACAGCGGCGCGGAAGCGGCCGGTGGCATCAAGGAGAAGGACATCGTCCTCGCCTTCGCCCTGCGCCTGCAGGAATTGCTGGTGGAGTCGGGGCGGTTCGACGTGGCGCTGACACGCGAGGACGACACCTATCTGCGGCTCGAAGAGCGCGTGGCGCTGGCGCGCGGCAACAAGGCAGACCTGTTTTTGTCCATCCACGCCGACAGCTTCCAGCAGCCCGAGATTCGCGGCGCCAGCGTCTATACGCGCGACGAAAACGCCACCGACGTGCTCGACAAGGTGCTGGCCGACTCGGAAAACAAGACCGATGTGATTGCCGGTTTCACCGTGCCGCAGCAGATGGCGCCCGAGGTGGTGGATATTCTGCTGGACCTGATGCGCCGCGAAATGCGGGTGCAGTCCTTCATGGCGGCACAGGCTATCGTGCACCAGCTCGAGCCCAGCGTGGCGCTGCGCCGGTTCCCGGTGCGGCAGGCGGATTTTTTCGTGCTTCAGGCGCCTGACGTGCCCTCGGTACTGATCGAGCTGGGCTTCTTGTCCAATGCCAATGATATCGCCAATCTGATGCAATCGGACTGGCGGGACCGGACCGCCAATGCCATCGCTCGGGGTATTTCCAGCTATTTCGACAGCCTGGAGACCCAGCCATGAGCATTTGCTATGATTTTAAGACTGCCTCGACGCCGGAAGCGGTGCTGGCGCTCGCAGCGCAGGATTGCTGACTGAATGTTTCGATTGCTCGGCTGGCTTTTTGGTTTCGGCATGTTCCTGGCGCTGGCCGGCGTGGCAGTCGGCGCCGTCTATCTGGCGACGGTGACGGCGCAACTGCCCGACTATACCGTGCTCAAGGACTATCAGCCGCCGGTGACGACGCGCGTGCATGCCGCAGACGGGACGCTGCTGGCCGAATATGCGCGTGAGCGCCGGCTGTTCCAGCCGATCGAGACGGTGCCGCCGCTGCTGGTGCAGGCTTTCCTTTCGGCTGAGGACAAGGAGTTTTTCAGCCATGGCGGCATCGCTTTCGAAGGGCTGGTGCGCGCGGTGCGCGACAATCTCGTGGCGCGCATGGACGGCAATAATTCCATCCAGGGCGGTGGCTCCAGCATTACCCAGCAGGTGGCCAAGAACTTCCTGCTGACCTCCGAGCAAACCTGGGACCGCAAGATCCAGGAGGCGATTCTCGCCATTCGCATCGAGTCGACCTTCACCAAGGAGAAGATCCTCGAGCTCTATCTCAACGAGATTTTCCTCGGGCTCAATTCTTATGGCGTGGCGGCGGCGGCGCTCAACTATTTCGACAAGGCGCTGTATCAACTGACCCTTTCTGAGGCTGCCTATATCGCGGCGCTGCCCAAGGGGCCGAACAATTATCATCCGTTCCGTCGCCCGCAGGCAGCCATCGAGCGCCGCAACTGGGTGATCGACCGCATGGTGGAGAATGGCTATGTGACCGCCGCCGACGCCGCGGTTGCCAAGGCCGAGCCGCTCAACGTCATCCCGCGCGCGGCGGGCAGCCAGCTCTATTCGGCCGAATATTTTACCGAGGAAGTGCGGCGTGAACTGGCAAAGCTCTACGGCGAGGACCAGCTTTATGGCGGCGGCCTGTCGGTGCGCACGACGCTGGAGCCGCGGCTGCAGGAATATGCCAGGCGGGCATTGATGGACGGCTTGATCGCCTTCGATCACGGCCGCGGTTTCCGGACGCCAGTGGCCAGCATCGAGCTGGGCGACGACTGGGGCGTCGATGTCGCCGCCATCAAGCCGCTGAGCGATGTGCCGGAATGGCAGCTGGCCGTGGTGCTGGAGATGGGCAGCAACCAGGCGACGATTGGCCTGCGACCGGACAATGACGTCGATGGTGCACTGTCGCCCGAGCGCACGGTGGGCACGCTGTCCGGGCCGGAAATCCGTTGGGTTTCAAAGCCCTTGCAGGATATTCTGAAGGTCGGAGACGTGGTCTATGTTTCGCCGGTGGCGGGCAAGGATGGAATCTACACGCTCGAGCAGGTGCCCGAGATCGAGGGTGCGCTGGTGGCGATGGACCCGCGTACAGGCCGTGTATTGGCTATGGTCGGCGGCTTCTCCTTCGCGGAATCCGAGTTCAACCGCGCCACCCAGGCGCTCCGGCAACCCGGCTCGTCATTCAAGCCCATCGTCTATGCGGCGGCGCTGGACAATGGCTATACGCCGGCCTCGGTGGTGCTGGATGCGCCCGTGGAAGTGCGCATGGCCGATGGGTCGGTATGGCGGCCGGAAAATTACTCGCAGCAATTCTATGGACCGCAGACGCTGCGCCGCGGCATCGAGCGCAGCCGCAACGTGATGACTGTGCGGTTGGCCCGCGATATCGGCATGCCGCTGATCGCCGACTATGCCCGCATGTTCGGCATTTACGACGATATGCAGCCGGTTCTGGCCATGGCGCTGGGTGCCGGTGAAACCACCGATATGCGCATGACGGCTGCCTATGCCACCATTGCCAATGGTGGGCGCAAGATCGTGCCGACGCTGATCGACCGCATCCAGGATCGTTATGGCACCACGGTCTATCGCCACGACCATCGTATCTGCGAGGGCTGCGCCGCCGAGGATTGGCACGGGCAGGGCGAACCGCGCATTCTCGACAATCGCGAGCAGGTGCTCGACCCGATGACCGCGTACCAGATCACCTCGATGATGGAAGGTGTGGTACAGCGCGGCACCGGCACGGCGGCACGGGCGCTGAATCGCCCGGTGGCAGGCAAGACGGGCACCACCAATGACTACAAGGACGCCTGGTTCGTCGGCTTTACCCCGGAATTGGCGGTGGGCATCTATATCGGCTACGACAAGCCGCGCTCGATGGGTTCGTCCTCGACCGGCGGCGGCATGGCGGTGCCGATTTTCACCAATTTCATGGCCAAGGCCCTGCAGGGCAAGCCTCCGACCCCGTTCAACGTGCCCACAGGCATGACCACCGCCTGGATCAATCCCAATACCGGCGCCAAGGCGTTCGAAGGCGAGGCGGCCATCCAGGAGGCGTTCAAGCCCGGGAGCGGCCCCAACCAGATGACCTCCATCATCGGCATCGACGTCAACGCCATGGACGCCATCCAGCGCCAGCAGAACATGCAGCAGCAATATGGCGGCGGGATTTCGACCCAACCGAGCGGCAATGGCGGGTTCATGGACCCGAGCCTGGGACGTGGCGGGCTGTTTTAGGGGCAGTTTAGGTCTGGGTTGGGTTGCGATGGCGGGGTGGGCGACTAAGCGCTCAAGCGACGGTGTCCTTGCTCGTTACCGATGGACATCCCGCCCTAGTTCACGCCTCAGGCTGAGGGCTACCGCATATGGGTTTGAGCCTGTTGCACACCCCCACCCGGCCTCCCCCTATAGGAGGGGGAGGGGCTGCATCGCGTCCTGGGAAACTTGGTGTCTGAAGCACCGGCCGGTCTATCTCCTCCTATGCGGGGAGGGATGAGAGCCCGCGTCTTATTGGCCAAACCCGATGGCCGTGCCACAAAGTGGGAGGCGGCCCGGGGGCGCAATTGTTGCGCCTCGGTGGCTGTTTGAGTGGCCCTTGGGTCACGCCCGAAGGCGACGTGGCGCGCTCGGGTTTCAGGTGAGCGAATTGGGCGGGGTGCGTTTGGCGGTGCGGCGGGGCTTGAAGGATTCGCCGGGCTTGGTGGCGGGTTCGCGCTTGATCTCGCTATCGCCGGCTGGGTGCTGGGCGACGTGGGGGAGCGGCTCGGTGGCCGGGGTGATATATTCGTCGGCCTCGGCGAAATCGGTTTCGTCGCCCTGTTCGGCCAGATCGCGGATGGCGTCGCGCACTTCATCGAGAAGAGAAGCCGAATAGCGCGAACGCTGCACGCTCTCACCGGTCGCCTCGTGGGAGCGGAACCAGACCAACAGCGCTTCGCTGCCGATGCGCAGCGCCACGAAGGCCAGGAGGCCGAAGACGATGATTTCGAGAATGCCCCAAAGGCCATTGCCGAAACCGGTGCCGAAGCGGAAGAAGAAGTGGTTGATGGCCCAGAGCAGAATGGAAGCCAGCCCCAGCGCGTAGAGAATCGGCACCAGCTTGGGGGAGAGAATCGCATCGAGCCGGAACAGGGTCTGGCGCGAGAGCAGGCGTTTGAGGTCATCCAGGGTCATAGCGGGATCCTCGCTCCGGTTGGTTGGATCAGATTGAGCCGGCCAGGCAGGGCCTGACAAGGGCTCATAGCACGAGTGTGGGGCCGAACAGCGCTTCGAATTGCGCGCGGAGCACAGAATCGACCTCCGGCATGGAGAGGAGAATGCCCATGTCCTCGAAACTGGTCACGCCCTGATCGGTGATGCCGCAAGGGACGATGCCATTGTAATGGCTGAGATCGGGCGAGACGTTGAGCGACAGGCCGTGAAAGGTGACCCATTTGCGCACCCGCACGCCAATCGCCGCGATCTTGTCCTCGCGTCCGAGACCCTTTTCGGGGCGCTGCACCCATACGCCGACGCGTCCGTCGCGGCGCTCGCCGGGAATGTTGTGGGCGGCCAGGGTGTCGATCACCCATTGCTCCAGCCTCTGCACCAGACAGCGGATATCGCGGCCGCGCTGGGTCAGGTCGAGCATGACATAGACAACGCGCTGGCCGGGACCGTGATAGGTATATTGCCCGCCGCGCCCGGCCGGATAGACCGGAAAGCGCGGATTGAGCAGGTCTTCCGGGCGCGCCGAGGTGCCTGCGGTGTAGAGCGCGGGGTGTTCCAGCAGCCAGACTGCCTCACTGGCAGTGCCGGCAGCGATGGCAGCCACGCGCTCATCCATCATGGCCAGTGCGGTTTCATAATCGAGCGGAGCATCGAAGATGCACCATTCAACGGGACGGTAATCGGCGCGATGGAGTTTCGACCGAATTTGGCACGCCTCTGCGGCGCCTGTTAACGCTTCCATAACCAGCCCTGAAGGACTCTGCTGCACGGCGAATCCGTCCTGCATCCCGCAGGCCCACCATGCTTGTTGTCTCTATCTATGAACACTTTGGACAATATTGAAGTCGATATCACCGTGGAACTCGGCGCGACCACCATGCCGATCCACCATTTGCTGCGCATGGGCCGCGGCGCGGTGATCGAACTGGACGCGGGCGAGCATGACCCGCTGAAGATTTACGCCAACAATACACTGATCGCCCGGGGCGAGGTGAATGTCGAAGAGGGACAGTTGCGCGTCTTCGTGACCGAGAAGGTTTTGCGCCACGCGTGAAGCCCATCCGCGATGCATATGGCGATCCGCCTGCAGGATGTCCACAGGCTTACAAGAATTCTCGATTTAAGCGCTTGAGGTTGTCCAAGACCTTTGCTACATCCCCAATCGCTTCGGCGCCAATGGCGTCGGGCTTCTACCACACAGTGCGGTCGTGGCGGAATTGGTAGACGCGCAGCGTTGAGGTCGCTGTGCCGCGAGGCGTGGAAGTTCGAGTCTTCTCGACCGCACCAGTCACTTAGTGAGTGACAAACAAGAAGCTGCCGCAAGGCGGCTTTTTTGTTTTTGGGGGTCTACCCGGCGTGGCCGGGCAGACGAGGGCAGGCGCGTTGCGCCCTGATCGCTCAGAGAGTCTTGGCGAACCAGTCGACGGTCACCTGCATCAGCTTGTCGAAGGCGGTCATGTCGCCCGAGAAAATATTGTAGGTGTGGTCGGCGCCGTCGATGATCTCGACCTGCTTGTTGTCGCTACCGGCGGCGGCCACGATCGCGTCCGCAATGGCTGGGTCGACGACAGTATCGGCGGAACCATTGATGGCCAGGAGCGCGCCCTTGTAGTTGGCAAGCTCATCGGCCAACTTGAGGGCCCGCACTTCCTCGAACCAGTTCAGCGACAGGTTCAGCGGCTCGCGCCAGTCGAACTTCATGACGGTAAAGCCATTGGCCTTGGCGTCGTCGTATTGGTCGGCGAGGTAGAAGGACATGTCGAGCACGCCGGCCCAGGTGACGAGGCTTTTCACGTCTGGCGTGCGCGCAGCGGTGAGCATGGCGATCATGCCGCCCTGGCTCCAGCCCAATAGGCCCAGGCGCGCGTCGTCGATCTGCTCGAGCCCGCGCATATAGGCGATGACGTCGAGGCCGTCCTGCATGCCGCTCGAGGGAGTGTACTGGACATAGTCGACAGTGCTGTCGCCGCTGCCGGCGAAATCAAAGCGGGCGCTGGCAATGCCGGCTTCGGCCAGTTTCGGGGCCAGCAGGTCGTAGCCATTGCCAGCCTCATGGCGATTTGAGCCGGTGCCGTGGAACATGACCACGAAGGGGAAGGGGCCATCGCCCTCTGGCAGGGTGATGGTGGCCGGAATGTTCCGTCCCGTGCCGTTGATGACCACATCTTCATCGGCGGCCATGGCCGGGCCGAAACTTGCAAGGGCCAAGAGGGCTCCCGCGAAAAGCATGCGCATGATTTATCTCCTGATCGAGCCGGACGGTGGGGGCCGTCGGGCGCGGGATCAGCAGATCACAGTTGCGTTTTCTCGCACAAGGGGGCCGAGCGGTCGTCAATGCGAGCGGGTGAGAATCAGCAAGGCCGCATAGGGATTGGTGGTGAAATAGCGCCAGAACAGGCGGCGCGGCTCCTGACCGATGCGCCACAGCCATTCGAGGCCGAGCTTTTGTAGCAGAGCCGGCGCACGGCGGGTCTTGCCGGCAATGTGGTCGAACAGCCCGCCGGAGGTCTTGATCAGACCGACATTGCTGAGTTTGTGGCTATGTTCGGCGATGAAAAACTGTTCGCGCGGCACGCCCATGGCCAGCCAGAAGATATCGGGGGCGAGGGCGTTGATTTCGGCCAGTTTGGCGTCGAGCTCGGCACCCTGAAGATAGCCATGCGAGCGACCAACCACTTTGAGTGCAGGATAGTCACGGGCGATGATTTCGGCGGCCTTGCGATTTTCCGCCTCGGTGGCGCCGAAAAGATAGAATGTCGAACCATTTTGCTCGGCAAGGCGCGCCACATAGTGGAAGAGGTCAGTGGTGGCGACACGCTGGGGCAGGGGCAGGCTGCAGAGGAAGCGCGAGCCAACCACCAGCGGCTGCCCATCGGCGAGCACCTGATCGGCTTCGGCGAAGAGGGCGGCGACCTGTTTGTCGCTGGCGACGCGGGCCAGCACCTCGCCATTGGCCGAGGTGAAATAGAGGGGGCGATTGCCGCGCTGGTGCCTGCGGGCGGCATCGAGCATGACGGCGGCGGCATCATCCATGGTCAGCACGCTCAGCGTCATGCCGCCAACCGTGGTCGTGGGAACCTGTCTGAAATCCGCATAGGCCATGGGCGCCACCTGGTTCTTCGCCCGCTCGATCTGGAGCGTTTCACGTTCTGGTCGATGCTGACCTGTCGCCCCTTCCCCTTGAGGGGAGGGAGGCGAAGAGGCGATAGTCCACCTCGGTTTGAAATGATCTAGGCGCTGATGGCGCAAGCGTCGAGGTTTGGCTTGGCTTGCGGTTAATGAGTAAATAGCCGGGGGCGCCGTTCAGGGGGCCGGCGAGCGGAAGCGACAGGCGTCTTCGAGGCGCAGCGCCAGTTCCTCATCGTCGATCTGGTCGAGATGGATCAGCACGATGGGCTCGCCGATATAGGCATCGGTTTCGAAATAAATGGCCGGTGACACGTCCATCAGCAGGATTTTCTGCTGCACGGGGCAGTGCAGGGCAGCCGTGTCGGCGTCGATGAGATGGATGAAGTGGGCATCGCCGGTGGCGAGGGTGGGCGCCTGCCGCTCATCGCGCAGACTTACGCAATCCAGGTGACGCTCCTCTGCGAGGCGTTGCAGGCGCGCAATGGCGTGTTGAAGCTGATCGCTCTCAGACATGGCCGTCTCCGTGATCCCGTTCAAATGCATCATCGATTTGCATGCGACCGTACTGGCGCATCGTCAATGGTTTGGATAGAGCTTGTTCCGCCCCTGAAACACCCAGGATACGAAAAGGGCTCCCTGATGAGCGAAGAATCCGACCTGGACCTCGGCCACGATGCCGGGATGGAGACCAATGTGTTTCGTGATCCGGAGGGCCGCATCAGCGCCCTCTGGCTCGAGCGCCTGCGCGCTTTTCTCGAGGCCAACCGTGTCGATGACGTGGTTTCCGTGGTGGAGCCGCTGCATACCGCCGATATCGGCGACGTGCTGGAGCAGCTCGATCCGGAGGAGCGGCTCCGCTTCGTGCGGCTGCTGGGGGATCGATTCGACTTTTCGGCCCTGACAGAGGTCGACGAGAGCATCCGCCTCGAAATCATGGATGCCCTGCCCAATGCCGCCATCGCTCGCGGCGTGGCGGAGATGGACAATGACGACGCGGTGTATCTGCTCGAGGATCTCGAGCAGCAGGATCGCGACGAAATTCTGTCGGCGCTGCCGACCTTCGAGCGACTGTCGCTGAAGCGCAGCCTCGATTTTCCCGAAGACTCCGCCGGCAGGCGGATGCAGACCGATTTCATCGCCATTCCGCCGTTCTGGACGGTTGGGCAGACCATCGACTATCTGCGCCAGGAAGCGGATCTGCCGGACGAGTTCTATCAGATCTATGTGGTGGATGCGGCCTACAAGGTGCAGGGCACCGTGCCGCTCGACCGCATCCTCAGGGTGCAGCGCAGCGCCAAGGTCGACGAGATCATGAATACCAGCCTCGTGCTGGTCGATGCCAATGAGGATCAGGAGGAAGCCGCCCGCACCTTCGAACGCTACGACCTGGTGGAAGTGGGCGTGGTGGATGAAAGCGGGCGGCTGGTCGGTGTGCTGACCATCGACGACATCGTCGACGTGATCCAGGAAGAGGCGGACGAGGATATCAAGCTGCTGGCCGGCGTGGGTGACGAGGACGTGTCCGACACGACACTCGACACCGTGCGCAGCCGCGTGCCCTGGCTGGTGATCAATCTGGTGGCGGCGGTGCTAGTCTCCTTCGTCATCGGCTTCTTCAACGGGACGATCGAGCAGATGGTGGCGCTAGCGGTGCTGATGCCCATTGTCGCCTCCATGGGCGGCAATGCCGGGGCGCAAACCATGACGGTGACGGTGCGCGCCCTTGCCATGCGGGAGCTGGATGGCGGGCGTCTCAAACGCCTCATTCGCCGCGAAATGGTGGTGGGCATGGTCAATGGCGTGATTTTCGCCATTCTGATCGGCATCGTGACGGCGCTGCGCTATGGTAATGTCGGGCTCGGCGTGGTCATCGGCATGGCCATGGTGATCAACATGATCGTGGCTGGCACCTTCGGAATTCTCATTCCGATCACGCTCGACCGTTTGAAAGCCGATCCGGCTATCGCCTCGGCCGTGTTTGTCACCACCATTACCGACATCGTTGGATTCTTTGCCTTTTTGGGCATTGCCGGACTTTGGTTCGGGTTGTTCTGACCACAGGTTTTCCACAATTTGACCGCGCGAAGTGTTGCATTTCGGTCGCTTGCTTCCCATTTGCCCGCCAGTTAACGATTCACTTACCGGTGCCTCGACTCTGGCGCGGCACTGGCATGAACGGCTGACAAGGAGCGAGCTATGCGCAGTCAACCGAAGACCAATTTCTGGCGCGCCGCGTCATGGACATTGGTTTGCCTCGTTTCGATGGGGCTGGTTTTCTCCGTCGTTGCCGGGGTCTAGACCCCCGCACTTATCGACGTTCGATTTGGAGAGGGGCGCCCTGGCCACTGGGCGCCCCTCGCCATTTTTCCGGTCTCGCCAGGATGTGCTGATGCGCCATCTGGAAAAGGCGTTGCAGGGGTTCTATTTTTGGGAACCCGGGCATCCACTGGTGAGTGCGCCTGACTGGCGATGTGAGGACAGTCGATGAAAATATTGATTGGTAATCGGAATTATTCGTCCTGGTCACTGCGGCCATGGCTGGTGCTGCGGCATTTCGAGATCCCGTTCGAGGACGAGGTGCTGATGCTATCGGGCTCGGGTTGGCGCGAGGCGTTGCAGCGGCGTTCGCCGACCGGCAAGGTACCGGTGCTCATCGATGGCGAGCTGGCAGTGGCCGAAACCATCGCCATTATCGAATATCTGGCCGAGAAATTTCCCGACAGGGCGATCTGGCCGCGAGACCAAGGTGACCGGGCCCTGGCACGGTCGGCGGCGGCGGAGATGCATGCGGGGTTTTCGACCCTGCGGTCGCGAGCGCCGATGAATCTGCGCGCCAGCCATCCGGGTAAGGTCGATCTCGACGCCGTGGCCGGCGATCTGCATCGGGTGGAGACGCTCTGGGGAAGCCTGCTGGAAAAGTCCGGCGGGCCCTATCTGTTTGGCGCCTTCAGCGCGGCGGACGCCATGTTTGCACCGGTGGCGACGCGGCTGCGGACATATGAGCTGCCGGTATCAGACCGCGTGGCGGGGTATGTCGAGGCGATCTATGCCCTGCCGGCCTTTCAGGACTGGCTGGCCAAGGCGCTGCAGGAGCCATGGGTGGTGGACGACGACGAAATCGATGTGATTCAGGGGCGCGTGGCGCCGGGGACTTTGGCATGATCCATATGGTCAAGCTCTGCGTGGGCGTTTCGAGCTATGAGGAGCTGGAAAGCTACCGCAATGAGCGGGCGCATTGGTGGGGCGCCGATTACGGCGAAGACGTGCATGTGCATCGCACCCGCATGATGCCCAAGCGCGCCGGGGAGATGGAGGGACAGTCCTCGATCTACTGGGTGATCGCGGGGTCAATCGTCTGCCGCCAGCCGATCCTGCGCCTGGCCAAATATACCGATGCCGAAGGCAAGGACTATTGCGACATCATCATGGCGCCGGAGCTCATCAAGACCGTGCCCTATCCCAAGCGCCCCTTCCAAGGCTGGCGCTATCTCGAGCCGAAGGACGCGCCGCCCGATATTGCCGCCAATGACAGCGACAATTCGATGGAGATCGCCGCGGACCTGGCTCGACTCGGGCTGCTCTAGCCTCGCGCCACGCTTGGTTTAACTTTTGTTCATCATAACCCCTCTTGTGCCGCGGGGGGGATGCCCTAAGACTGCGCGCGGATGATTTGAGGAACTCAGTGGTGCGGCAAAGCGCGCATGTCATCGTCGTCGGCAATGAGAAGGGTGGGTCGGGCAAGTCGACCACCGCTTTTCACCTGGCTATCTACCTGCTCTATCAAGGGCATAGGGTGGCCAGCATCGACGTGGACAGCCGGCAGCAGACCTTTACCCACTATGTGCGCAACCGGCGCGACTGGTCGCGAGCCAAGGGGCTGGGCGTGCCGCACACCACCCATTTTCAACTACCGCTGGCGCGCGGCGATTCCGTACGCGAGAATCACAGGGTGGAGTTCGACCTGTTTCGGCAGGCGATCAGCGAGGTGGAGGGCAGCGCCGATTTCATCGTGGTGGATACGCCGGGGTTCGACACCAATCTGACGCGGCTGGCCCATTCGCTGGCCGATACGCTGGTGACCCCGGTCAATGACAGCCTGATCGATCTCAGCGTCATGGCGCAGGTCGACCCGGTTACCGGCGAGCCCAGGCAGTTGAGCCATTATGCCCGGCTGGTGCAGCGGGCACGATCGGAGCGGCTGGCGATCGATGGCAAGACCATCGACTGGGTGCTGGTGCGTAACCGCATCTCCATGCTGTCTTCGCGCAATATGCGGCAGGTGCAGACCATGCTCGACCGGATCGCCATGCGGCTGGGGTGCCGGGTTGCCGACGGCATTGCCGAGCGGGTGATCTTCCGTTCGTTGTTCGCGTCGGGAATGACGGTGTTCGATCCGCTGGATGACGAGCTGTTGGGCGGCGTGCCATCGGCTTCGCATCTTGGCGCGCGGCAGGAATATCGGACGCTTGTGGCGGCGCTTAACCTGCCGGCCGGGGGCCATACCGAGGCGCGGCGCACGCTAGAGGCCGAGGCGGCGAGCCGGTAAGGCAATTGCTGTACGAGCGGGCAGTGGCCCTCGTTTCAGGCCCGAGGGTGGTGCAGTGATTGTGGCCTAACCCCGGGCGTATGCGATCTTGCGGGTTTCCTGGGCGGCAATGGCGTTTTCGCGGGCGTCGTAGATGGTGCGGGCATCGATGATCGCCGTATGATTTTCGGCCGACCAGTCCCACAAGGCGCTGATCGGCTGCTGCAGGGTCTTGCCCAGTTCCGTGAGGCTATATTCGACGCGCGGCGGGACTTCCGGATAGATCACCCGGTTGACCAGCCCGTCGCGCTCGAGATTGCGCAGGGTGAGGGTCAGCATGCGTTGCGACACGCCGTTGATCATGCGCTTGAGCTCGTTAAACCGCAGCGTGCCGTTGCGCCCGAGCATGCCGACGACCATGACGCTCCACTTGTCACCGATGCGATTGAGCACATCGGACATGGCCGAGCAATTGGCATGTTGCGAGGTGTCTGTCAGTGACATGGCTGTGTCTCCTTGGTCTGAAACTCAGGCACAAATATAGACACAGTTACTAGTTGTGACTAGGGGTGGATTAAGCCGCGGTGTGCTCGGCAGCGTAGAGGCCGAGATAGAAGTCGAGATCGCCATTGCGCAGGCCGAGGGATTCGAACACGGCGCCCATGAAACTGACGGGTGCGGTGCCCGGTGCGGTGACGATGCGACCGTCGAGCACGGCCTTGGGACTGCCGGTGAAATGCGCGCCGCCGGCATAGCCGGTATCCGGAAGGCTTTCGGGGCCATTGGCGGTGTGGCTGACCGTATCGAGCAGGCCGGAGCGTGCAAGCGCCATGACGCCATCGCAGATGCCGGCCACGGTCTTGCCGGCGGCATGGGTGGCGCGCAGCACCTCAGCAATATCGGGCGCAGCGGGCGTCGACCAGATGCTGCCGCCATTGACGATCACGGCGTCGATCCTGTCCGGATCAATATCGGCAACGGCCATATGCGGAGTAACCTGCATTCCGCCGGCCGAGGTGACCATTTCGCCGTCGATGGTGGCGAAGCGGGTCTCTATCTTGTAGTAGTCGCGGGCACCGGCGTTGAGCAGGGCGGTCTCCCAATCGGCATAGCCCGGGGTGAGGATGGTAATGATCGTGGTCATGCTGACCTCCTTTGTTGCCGCCAAGGTGTCACCGCGCTGCGACAGGAGGTGTCAGCACCTTCACAGAGGCGTCAGTGCAGGCCTGCCTTTCTTGAGATCGCCCGATTGCGCTGGTAAGAGAGCGCCATTCCTCCACAATTTGCCGGAGTCTTTCCGCCTTGGCTTTTGTTCGTCGCTTGCTAGTTGCCCTGATGCTCGTTCTCGCCGGCCTGGTGCCAGCCTGGGCAACGCCGCTGCTTCTGGCGGACCGGGCAACGCTGGACGTGCTCTATGCAGAGGATGCGGGTCTACCCTGGCACCCGGCATCGCTGACCAAACTGATGACTGCCTATGTGGCTTTCGAGGAAATTGCTGCCGGCAATGTGACGCTCGACACGCCGGTGACCATTTCGCGCAAGGCGTTCAACCTGGCGCCGAGCAAGTCGGGTCTGCCGGTGGACAGCGCCATTACCCTCAAGGACGCGCTCTATATCCTCATCGTCAAGTCGGCCAATGACGTTGCCATGGCGATTGCCGAGACGGTGGGCGGCAATGAGGCCAATTTCGTCGCGAAGATGAATGACGTGGCGCGGCGCATGGGGCTGACCGGCACGCATTACACCAATCCGCATGGCCTGCACGATCCGGCGCAGGTGACCACAGCGCGCGACCTGGCGATCCTGGCGCTCTATATCGAGCAGAGCTTTCCGCAATATATGCCGATGTTTTCGACCAGCGTGGTCAATCTGGGCAAGGCGAAGCTGGAATCCAACAATGGCCTGCTCAAGAGCTTTGCCGGCGCCAATGGCATGAAGACCGGCTATGTCTGTGCCTCTGGGCTCAATATCGTGGCTACGGTGGACCGCAACGGCCGCCGACTTCTCGCCGTGGTGCTGGGCGGGTCATCTGGACGCGAGCGCAATGAGCGTGCCGCCGATCTGTTTCTCAAGGGGCTTTCGGGTCAGTTGCGACCCAATGGGCAGACCTTGCTGACGCTCGGCAATGCTGTCGGGGCGGCGCCGACCGATATGCGGTCGTTGATCTGCGGCAAGGATGCGGCGACTTATGTGAAGGCGCAGGAAGCGGCATTTCCGATGGGTCTCAAGGACCAGCCGAGCTTCCTGACCGACCAGGTCGCCGAGCGCGCGTATACCGCAGTCGACCTGGGCCGGATACGCACCGGCATTGCCTTGCCGCGTCCGCGGCCGCCACACGTGCCGCAATTCTCCATGCCGACCGTGGCGGACAATGTAACACCTGCGCCGGATGCGACGCTGCGTCCCGGTATTCCGGTTTCTGCCGGGGTGATGATCCCGTACCCGATGCCGCGGCCGAGTTTCCGGCCGTAGGCGATCAGTTCGACTTCCGGATGCTGAAGGCCATGACGCCTTCGGCATCGATGTCGATGGCGCAGGCATAGCCGTTCTGACGGCAAAAAAGCGGGATATCGATCTTGGCCATGGGATCGGTAGCCAGCACGATCAGCGTTGCGCCGCTGGGAAGATTGGGCAGCTGCTTTTCCATCTTGAGGACGGGCAGGGGGCATTTTAGCCCCCTGGCGTCGAGCGTTCGGGCATCAATTGCCAAGGACGAGAACCCAGTGGACGCCATAGCTTGAAGTCGGATTGAAGGCCACGGCGACGCCGGCCTTGGTCGCCGGGGCGACAAGGGCGTTGGCATCGGCGGGGCTGTTGCGCCAGCCCGAGAAGGTTTCGGCGAAGGTTGCGTAGCCGGCGCTGAGCTTCATTTCGACGAGGGCCTGTGGCTTGGCGGGCGCCTGATTGGTCTGGGCATATTGGCTGGCCAGGGCCTGGGCGGTGCCATTAAGGCCGGCATCTGCAACCAGCGGCGGCATATTGCGAGTGGCCCGATAGGCGTTGACGAGGTTGATGGCCTGTTGGCTGTCGAGCACCGCATTGGGCTGGTCCATGCGGGCGCTGAGGGCCGGTGTCAGCGCACCGGCGGACGAGGCGCCACCACCGAATGAGGAACAGCCGGCGAGAGCCACGACGGATGCCAGCGCCATTGCGGACACGGCCAGAATTTTGCGGGAGGAAAGCATCTTTATCCTTTTCAATCCATCCGAGCCCCGCCCGCCCTCTAGCATGCCGAGCCTAGTGACCGGTTAACGGGAGGATAAAGCCTCCCGTTCCGAGATCAGTGGATTTCGGCGACCGGCTCCACGAGCAGTGGCGCCAGATGCAGGTAGCGCGTGGTCCGGCGCTTGGCCTGAATGCCCTGCCAGGCCAGTTCGACCTGGGCCGGGGTCAGTTCGGCCGCAATTGCTACAGCCTCGGCGGAAAGGCCATGATTGAGGCCATAGAGGCACAGATCCATCTTCTGGTACGGCAGGGCGAAGTAGAACTCTTCCTGCGTCTGGGCCAGCGAATAGGTGTCGGTGGTCGGCAAGCGTTGGCAGATCTCGGCGGGGACGCCGAGATGGCGGGCCAGCTGATAGACCTGGCTCTTGTAGAGATGGGCAATCGGCTTGATATCGGCAGCGCCGTCGCCGTTCTTGACGAAGAAGCCCTGATCGTATTCGAGCCGGTTGGGGGTGCCAATCACGGCGAAATTGAGCCGGTCGGCGTGGAAGTATTCGACCTGCTTGCGCAGGCGCTGCTTCATATTGGTGGCGGCAACCACGGTGCGATAGACATCGGCGGGCATACGCACCCGCTGGATTTCACCGCTTGGCGACTGCACCACCAGGGTCGAGAAGCCGATCGCCTGCTGTTCAGTGGATTGGTTAATCACCACCTTATTGCGCCAGCCAGGACCGTATTCGGGCACCAGTTTGCGAATGGCGTCGTCGCGGCGGGCATAGCAGCCCATGGCCTCAAGGCTGGGTCCGAGGTTCTCGATTTCGGCCTTGATACCGAAATGGGAGGCCAGTTTCTGGCCGAGTTCCAGGCTCAGCGGATCATTGTCATTTTCCGGCATGAAGATGCCGAAAACGCGCTCGGCGCCTAGCGCCTTGGCGGCGAGGGCGGCGCTGACGCTGGAGTCGATGCCGCCGGATATGCCGAGCACCAGACCCTGACGGTGCAGTTGAGTGCGCAGATTGGTGCGCAGGAAGGCGGAAATGCGCTGAACCTCCACCTCGGCGTCGAGGACCAGGGTTTCGGTGGATAAGGGAGGCGTCTGTGCCATTTGGGTTTACTCTAGCATTGCTGCCGCCAGCCGGCGACTTGCCTTGCCTGACGGTGTACGGGGAAGGTCGTTGCGAAACAGTATCGTTTTCGGAATCATATAGTCTTCGAGGCGGCTGGCGCAGTATTTTACAATTTCGCGCTCATCGAGCTCTTGCGCGCAGACGACCATGGCGAGGATCGCCTCGCCATGCACTTCGTCGGGGACTCCGAAGACAAGCGCTTCACTGATGCCCGGAAAGGCGAGCAATACGGCCTCGACTGCGGCGGGGGCGACTTTCTCGCCGCGGGACTTGATGATCTCGTCCTTGCGGCCGATGAAATAGAGAAAGCCATCACTATCGGTGCGGAAGATATCACCGGTAAACAGCAACTTGTCCCAGGGGTGGTCGCCACTGCGCAGCGCCTTGGCGGTTTTGTCGGGGGCTTGCCAATAGCCCTGCATGACATGGGGGCCGCGCACCACCAGCTCCCCTTCGGCACCGAGCGGCAGCCGCTGGCCATCCGGGTCGACGAGGAAGACCTCGGTGTTGGGGATGGCGATTCCGACGGAGCCGATCTTGTCGAGCAGACGCTCGGGCGGCAGATAGGTGGCCCTTTTGCACTCGGTCTGGCCATACATCACATAGATGCGGATATCGGGCATCAAGGCCTTGAGCCGCTCAATATGGGGCACCGGCAGGTTGGCGGCGGCGCTGGTGATGTAGCGCAGAGTGGGGAAGGCGCCGGGGGCGAGATTATCCTGCGCCAGAATGGTGGCCACCGTGCTTGGCACCAAAGGCAGGGCGGTGACTCCCTCGGCGGCGATGGTGGCGAAAATGGACTGCGGGAAGGCAAAGCTGCGCTCGAGCACCAGAGTGGCGCCGCTGCGGACCGACATGATCAGCTGGTAGAGCCCATAGCCGTGCGACATGGGCAAGGTGTTGAGAATGACATCGTCGTCGCGGGCGTCGAGATAGGCCAGCACCGAGGCGGAGGCGGCATCGGCATTGCCGTGGCTGATCATCACCGCCTTGGGTTCGCCGCTGGAGCCTGAGGTATAGAGCAGCATGGCGAGATCGGAATCGATGCCAGTGTTCGGCAGCGGGGATGCGTCCTGCTGGACGACTGACTCGAGCAGATCGGCGGCAGGGAGTTTGGCCGAGGGCTTGTCCACGACGAGCGTCCCGAGCGGCACGGGCCCGACAGTCTCGACCAGGCCGGCCAGCCGGGCCTGGGTGACGAGGATGGTTGGGGTGCAGTCGCCCAGAATGGTAGCCAGACGCTCCCCCTTGGTGAGCGGAGTGATCGGCACCGCTATTGCGCCGGCCTTGAAGCAGGCGAACAGCGCCACGGCCGCCTGCCAGCTGTTGTCGAGCAGCAGCACTACGCGATCACCGCGCTTGAGGCCTTTTGACTGCCAATGCGCGGCGAGACGATCCGAGTATCGGTTGAGCGTGGCATAATCCAGCCGTTCGCCCTGCGACACGAGGGCGGTCTTGCCCGCATACCTCCTGGTGGCGTCGGTGAGGAACGACTCGATGCGCATGGGGTCAGGCGGCCTTGCGGGCGGTGATGTAGCGGGTAATGGCCGCGATGGAGTCGAGATTGGCCGGGACGATGTCGGCGTCGGGAATTTCGAGCCCGTAGCTTTCCTCGATATAGGCGACCAGTTCGAGAACGCTGGTGGAATCCATAATGCCGTCGTCGAGCAGCGAGGCGTCATTGGCCGGTGCCACGCTAGCGTCGCCGAACAGGAATTGTTCGACGATAAAGTTCTTGATGTTTTGCTCTATGTTTTCAGTCATTTGAAGCTCTTTGTTCAAGCCGCGCCCAAGGCACGGTATTGGGCATTTTCGATGAACTGGCGATGCCAGATTTGGGAGGAGACGACGCCGACAAAAGCGGTGTTGTCGCGAAAACTGTCGAGGCCGGAGCGCTGCGCCTTGCCGAGGAGGCCGGTGACCACCTTGGGATTGAACAGGCCTGCATGTTCCACGGCGTTGGTGGAAAGCACGGTATCGAGATAGGCCGGCTGGTGCGGGCCGACGAAGGAGGCGCTGTCGGGGGCGCGATAGGGCTGCTTGGGACGCGCGGCCACCGATGGCGGCAACAGGCGTGCGGCGACCTGGCGGAGGATGAACTTTTCGGTCATGCCGCGCAGCTTGAACTCGGGCGGCAAGGCGGCGGCGCGCTCGACCACGCGGTGATCGAGGAAGGGAAAGCGGGCTTCGACGCCATGGGCCATGGCCACGCGATCGCCCTGCGAGGAAAGGATGTAGCGCGGCAAGAGGAAGGTGGTTTCGAGATATTGCGCCTGATGCAGCGGGTGCCAACGGCCAAAGCGCTGCGGCAGCTGGGCGATCATCGCGTCGACGGAATCGTAGCCGGCGAGCGCGGTCTTGAGTTCGGCGGAATAGACGAGCTTGGCCGCCGAGGTGCCCTTTATGCGGGGGCGATGCGAATGCAGCGGGTCCGCCAGGCTCTCAGGGTCGGCGCCGAAGAAGGCGGCCAGATATTCGGGCGACTGTGATTGCAGCGCCGCCATATAGGGGTAGAGGCGCTTGAACAGCAGCGGCCGAAAGCGGGAACCGGGCTGGCGCGCGGCGAAGCGGCGGACCTTGGCTTCCTTGAAGATGTCGTAGCCGCCAAACACCTCGTCGGCACCTTCGCCGGTCAGCACGACCTTGAGCCCGTTGTCCGAGACAAGGCGGGACAGGGCGAAGAGCGGCGCGGGCGCGGTGCGCAGGATCGGCGTTTCGGTGTGGGCGATAACCTCGGGGAACATGGCGCCGATATCGCCGGGGCTGCAATCGACAACAGAATGACGGGTGCCCAGGGCCGTCGCCACCTGCTCCTGCCATTTGGCTTCGCTGAATTCGGGCGTAGTGAAGGCCACCGAGAATGTATGCAATTGCTGGGTGACATGGCGGCAGGCCAAGGCCGTGGTCAGCGAGGAATCGAGGCCGCCGGAGAGGTAGGAGCCGACCGGCACGTCAGCGCGCAGGCGAATGCGCACGGCGTCGTCGAGCAGGTCGAGAATTTCGTCGGTGGTGTGGCCGATATCTGGCTCGGCGCGGGAGTGGTCGATATCGGGGAAGTCGAGCTGCCAATAGCGTTCGAGGCGCTGGTGGCCGGCGTCAATGACCAATCGGTGGCCGGGCGGCAGTTCGACAATGTTGCGGAACATCGTCCGGGGCGGCAGGGGCGCCCAGTGGGTGAAGGTGTCGTCGAGGGCGAAGGGATCGAGTTCGGCGCGGACCTGACCAGTGGCCAGCAGCGCCTTGATCTCCGAGGCGAAGAACAGGATGCTCTTGGCCTCGGTGTAGAAAAGCGGCCGTACGCCGATGCGATCGCGGGCCAGCAGCAGACGTTGGGCCGGCTTGTCCCAGAGCGCAAAGGCGAAATCGCCATTGATGTGATCGACGCAATTGGTGCCGTATTGGGCGTAGAGGGCAAGGATGACCTCGGTGTCCGAATGGCTGCGGAAGACGTGTCCACGCTGTTCGAGATCGCGCCGCAGTTCGACGTGGTTGAAGACCTCGCCATTATAAGAAATGACCAGCCTCTCATCGGCGCTGTGCATCGGCTGTTGGCCATCAGCGAGGCCGACAATGGAGAGGCGGCGATGCCCGAGGCCGATGCCGTGGCCCTGCCAGTGGCCGCTATCGTCGGGACCGCGATAGGCGATGGCATCGGTCATGGCCGTGAGCAGGGCAGAGCCATGGCTAGCCTCCCCCAAATGCCCGTAATAGCCGGCCAGTCCGCACATGCACTCAATCCCCCATGCCGCCGGGTTAGCAGCGGTGCGACAAACTATATCAGCACAAGTTGCCCGGCCCTTAAGGGCGCGGGGTCAGTCAAATCGGTCTCCGACCAGCCGGCTCCAGCGTTCGCCGACCAGTCCATTCATAAGCGCGCGGCCGGAAACGAACGTATCGACAAGCTCGGCATTGCGGCTATGCACGACGCTGCTGCTCTCGTTGACCATGAAGACACGGCGGCCCAGCAGCGCATTCATGAGGCGCGGGTCGGTGCGGCCCTGCAAGGCAATGGCGTCCCGCTCGTGCGCTTCGGCAAACAGAGCGTCCAATGCGATGCCTTCCTGGCCGGGACGGGCAAGCAGTTGCAGCAGATGGGCTGATTTTTCGCGCGTCAGGTAGTAAGCGGCGACTGCAAGGGGACGGCCGGATGCCGTGGCAACCTTGGCCAGTTGCAGGTCTCCGTGAAGGCGCTTGCTCTGCATTTCGGCCAGCATGGCGGCGCGTCCGGCGTCGGACCAGTGCGGGCGGATGTCGTAGGGTTGGGTCAGGTCCGCGGTGAGATCGAAGAAATCAGTGGGCGAAATGGGTTGGACCGAGATGCCCTTTTGTGGCGCGGTTGGGACCCAGCGGCTCCATTTGAGAGGAGCACCTGGGGCAGGTTGGCGCTTACGACTATCGACAAAGCGGGCTAGTGGCTTGGTGATCCCGAGCGGCGGCAAGCGCTTGGCGGCGAAATCCACGGCGAAGCGCGCCGGATGCAGCACCCGCAACCAAGTCATGCTGTGCTGCGGCAGTGGTACGCCGCCCTGGCTGCGCAACATGCCGAGGGTTTCGTCGCCGGCGGTTTCCGTCAGCGTGAGGTCCTGTGTTCCGGCCAGCATGGCGCGCAGCAGGCGTGCCCCGGCCAGCGGATTGGCGGCATGGTCGCGCACCATCAGGGCGCAGGCGATGGCGGCTTTATAGCTGCGGTCGGAGGTCGCCAAGTCTTGGGCAGTGACGCCGATAAAGCCTTCGACGGCATTGTCCTGTTCGAAGACCAGGGACGGTAGTGCCGGATCGGCAAAGGGACCGTCGATGAAATGTTGGCGCAGGAACTGGCGGAGATCGTTGGTTGCCGGCTTGCTCCAGGCAAGCATGATCGAGGCGAACAGGTCGGCGACAGCGTCGATATCTCTGGCCTCGATCGGGCGGATGCGGGTGGCCTGGTCACTCACGGGGGAGAGGTCCTGCTTGGAGGCGGTCGTTCATCGAGATCTCGGGCAAGACGCGGCTAGGGTTTGGTGTCGGGGGCGGCGGCGAGCGGCGCATTGGCGGCCTTGTAGGGCTCGGCCGTGCTGCCGAACATGGCCGCCATGCGGCCGATGGACATGAGCGGCGGATGGCTGGCAGGCAGCCAGTGACGGCGCTGGACAAGGAGGCCGATGGCGCGCGGCAGCGACAGGCCAAGGCTCACGAGGTTCTTGAGCGCCAGCGTGGCGAGGCCGGCGGCGCCGGGGCGATATTTGCGGTCGATTGCATAGTTGATCATGCCGGTGCGCAGCGAGCGGCGCATGAGGAATTGTGCGGTGAGCCGGTCGGCCGGCACATATTCCAGCACCACGGCCTCAGACGACCAGAAGAAGTGCTTTCCCGCCTTGCGGCAGCGGGTGAAGAAATCCATGTCGCCGCCGCCGAGGAAATTGAAGCGCAGGTCGAGTTCGGGGCTTGGCAGTGTTTCGAAGACACGGCGGGAGATGAGGCAATTGCCGGAGCCATGGATCATGTCGATGGCACCGGTCGGCTGGGCAATGGAGAAGAAGAGCGGGTGTTCGGCAATGCCGGGACCGGGTGGTGTGACCATTTCGCGGTTCACCGGGCCGCCGACGATATCGGCGCCGGAGCCGTCGGCGGCGTCGACTATGGCCTGCAGCCAACCGGGCATGGCTTCTTCGTCATCGTCGATCATGAGTAGATAATCGGCGGTCGAGAAGTGCTTACGGGCCGCGCCAAAAGCAGTGTTGATGGCATGGCAGTTGCCCTGCTTGTGCTCCACCAGCACCAGTCCGGCCTCGATATCGGCCAGCAAGGTGCGAGCCACGGCCGCGCCGGCCTGACCGGCGCCGTCATTGTCGACCACGACGATTGCGAAGGCGAAATCGGTCTTCTGGGAGAGGACCGAGGTGAGAGTGCGGGCCAGCCATTCCGGACGGCGGAAGGTCGGGATGCAGACGACAGCACGGATATTTGTGTCAGCGCTCATGGCCTTGCCTCCTGTCGAACATTCTGCCGGAGGATTGACCGCAACATGTTGTCAAATCCCGAACGCGGCCGAGCCGACCAGCGCGGTGTTGCGAAGCGCCTTGGACGGCGAAGTGATGATGGCCTGTACAAGGCCCTGGAGCGCGCTCAGATAGCGGCGATCGCGAACGGCCTGGGCGGCGAGATAGGCCCTCAGATGGGCCTCGGCGGCCTGGCGCAGGGTACGCAGCCGCTCCGGGGCGCGATTTTTGGTGAGGCGCGGTTCGGCATAGATTGCGTCGAGCGCCGGACGGTAGTCGTCAAAGCTCAGGCGCTTGGCCATCATGGTGCTGCCGGCATGGACGCGATAGTCCATGACGCAGAGGCCGGGGACGTAAAGGAATTCGCCCTGGGCGGCCAAGAGGCACCAGGCGTGCCAGTCCTCGCAATACCGCAGATCCTCGCGGAAACCGGCAGTTTTGCGAAAGGCCTCGGCGCGCATCAGGGCGACACCGCCATTCACGAGGAAATTGCCGGCGAGCAGTTTTTCGGTGACATCGCCCTCAGGCTTGGCGCGGCGGCCCAAGAGGCGTCGGCGGCCAATGGTGGTGCCAGCAGCGTCGATGCGCTCATAGTCGCCATAGACGGCGACGGCATCGGACGGGCCGGCTGCAGCAAGCAGGGCACTACAGGCGCCGGGGCGCAGGCGATCATCTGCGTCGAGAAACATGACCCAGGGCTGGGTTGCCTGCTCGAAACCGAAATTGCGCCCACCGGAGACGCCGGAGGGCCTGGCGCCGCGGCTGGTGAAAAGGCGGATGCGGGGATCAGCGATGGCCTGGATGCTGGCGATGGTGGCGTCGGTTGAGCCATCGTCGACCACGATTACTTCGCGCACGCAATCACCCTGGGCCAAGGCACTCTCGATGGCCTCGACAATATAGGGTTCACCATTGCGGACGGGAATAATGACGCTGATCACTGCCAGCCTCCTTGACCGTTTTTCTATAGTGCCCATCCCGCGATAAATCATCCCGGCCCTCTTGCTTTGGTTAACCTCTGATGGGCATTGCAACAATTAACCCTTCGAGGGCCAAAGGCTTCTTTGTCTTGGGGGGCTCGATTATCTTGTCTGACAAGCTGAGTGCGGGGTTCCGATGACCATTACGCGACGACATTTTCTTAAACAGGGCACTACCCCGTTCATGGCAGCAGCGCTTGCGCCGTGGCTGACGAGTCCTGCCTTTGCACAGCAGAACATGCCGTTCGGGGCGGCGCTTTATTGGCCCGACATGGCGATCGAGCCGCGGCTGGGGGCGGAGATCGCGCGCTGGTGCCAACGCATCACGCCAGTGCAGGAAATGAAGTTCGAACTGCTGCGGCCATCCGAGGGCGCTTGGGACTTTTCGCAGGCCGACGCGCTGGTGGACTATGCGCGGGTGAACGGCCTTGCCGTGCATGGCCATACGCTGGTCTGGTATGCAGCGCTGCCCGAATGGGTTTCGAAGATTACTTCAGCGGCAGCGGCCGAGGCGCTGATGACTGAGCATATCGAGACGCTGATTCAGCGCTATCCCGACATAACCAGCTGGGACGTGGTCAACGAGGCAATTCCCGATGTGCCGAATGGCGTTAAGTCACGGCGAGATGGGTTTTGGCAGGAACGGTTGGGCGAGGACCATATCGCCATGGCTTTTCGCAAGGCGCATGAACTGTCTCCGCACAGTACGCTGGTGCTCAACGAATATGATGTCGAATTTGCCGATGAATATGGTCCGGCCAAGCGGGCGGCGTTCCGCGATCTGATCCAGAGCCTGCTCGACAAAGGGGCGCCAGTGACCGCTATCGGCTTTCAGGGACATCTGCGCGGGGGCAGGGCGATCGCCAAGGACGAACTGGCTGCATTCGTTGCCGAGCTCAAATCCTGGGGGCTCGACGTGCTGGTGACGGAACTGGATGTCATCGACGTCAACCTGCCTAGGGATGCCGATGAACGTGATCGGGTGATCGCGGCGCAGGTGCGCGATTTTCTCAAGGCCATTGCGGATGGCGGCGGGGCGAGTTCGATCACCACCTGGGGGATCAGCGATCCCTATAGCTGGATCCGCTGGGCCTATCCGCGCCCCGATGGCACACCCAACCGGCCCTTGCCTTTGGATGAGAATTTTAAGCCAAAGCTGTTCATGGATGTCATCGACGATTTCCGGAACGGGACTTTGTGATGAACGCCTCTCTTGGCCCGCTGGTGGGCCATGCCCTGCAGATCAACATGCATCCGCTCGATGTGGACCACGTGGTCGAGACGCTGCCCCACCAATTGCGGGCCTGGCGCGGCCAGGTGGATCGCGTCGTTATCACGCTCGACCACAAGGTGAGTACGACAGGGCGCTATCACGCTGCCGACTATGATGAGAAGCTGGCCCAGCTGACGGGTTTGCTCGAGAGGCTGTCGGGTTCGGATACAGCGATCCATGTCGATCTGGTCAACTATTCTTCCGAAGCTATTGAAGGGGTACGCAAGGCGTTCTTTTCCGCCGAGCCCTCACTGCCGCTCAAGGCATTCGATGGCGGGCCGTTCTACGCCTACTTCTATGGCCTCTATCGTGCCAATGCCGAGCGTGTGCTGCATATGGACAGCGACATGCTGTTCGGCGGCATGAGCCAGCGCTGGATGGCGGAAGCCGATGCCGTCTTTGACGCGCGGCCGGACGCATTGTTCGTCTGCCCGTTCTCTGGGCCGCCGCGAGCGGACGGAACGATCGACGAGAGCCTGCATGTGGGTTTTCCTGGCCGTCGGGCCTTCGTGCCGCCGCAGTGGCTTGGGCTCGATGTGCCGGCCTATGGCTTCAACGCCGTCAGTACCCGTATTTTCGTTCTGGATATGCGGCGGTTTGTCGAGCGGATCGGTTCGTTGCCATTGGTGCGGCCTGATTTCAAGCGTCGGCTACGGGCGCATCTGTTGGATCAGTCACCGCTGACCATGCCGGCCGAAGAAGTGCTGAGCGCCAGCATGGAGCGATTGGGATTGGAGCGCGTCGACCTGTTGGGCGGCGCGCCCGGCATGTTCTCGCTGCATCCGCCCTATCGCAATCCTGCCTTTTATCGGCAGTTGCCGGAGCTTATCCGCCGAACCGAGAGCAGCGACCTGCCTGACGGGCAGTTAGGCGATTTCGATGTCAATGCCAGCATGATCGACTGGTCGGACGCGCTCGCCGCCAAAAGCCGCCCGGCGCGGCTCAAGAAGGCGCTGCGGCAGCTGATCGCAGCCAATCGGGCGCGGCTGCTCGGTCAGTAGGCGTTCTTGCTGGCACGGCGCGACAAGACGGTGAGCAGGATGATCCAGAGGTCCAGGGCCAGCGACCAGTTGTCGATATAGTAGAGATCGCACAGCACACGGCCTTCAATGGCGTGTGGGGTGGAGGTGTCGCCGCGATAGCCGTTGACCTGGGCCCAGCCGGTGATCCCCGGCTTGATGCGACGACGAAAGGCGTAATCGGCTGCCTTCTGGGTCAGTTCCTCGTCATGCACCAATGCATGGGGGCGGGGGCCGACCAGGCTCATTTCGCCCCGCAGCACGTTGAGCAATTGCGGCAGTTCATCGATGGAGCTGCGGCGCAGGAAGGCGCCAAGACGGGTTACTCGAGCATCGTTCTTTTGCGCCTGACGCACATCGCCGCCATCTTCGGTCACCGTCATGCTGCGGAACTTGTAGATGGAGAATTCCTGCCCGTTGAAACCGCGCCGGCGCTGGCGGAACAGCACCGGGCCGGGACTGTCGAGCCGGATCAGCAGCGCCACGATGAGCAGTAGCGGCGAGAGCAGCAAGAGGCCGAATCCGGCGCCAAACATATCCAGCGCGCGCTTGGTCAGGAGCCCGATGAAACCGAGTGGCCGGGCCTGGAGGATGAGCGTGCCGGAAGGGCCGAGCGCTGCCACATCGGCGATCTGCCGCGAGGCGCCGTTTTCGACCGGAGAGGCGAGATAGACGACGTCCAGTGCAAATTCGCGTGCCGGCGTGATGATGACGCCGATGGCCTCGAGATCGCCGGCGTGGCCGACCAACAGGATTTGTGAACAGCCACGTTCGACGCAGTCTTCGATGAAGGCGTGCAGCGCGGCGCTTTCTGGAGCGCTTTCGGCGAGGTTTTGGTCAAGAGCTAGTGTCGTCACCACCTGCGCGCCCTGTTTCCATACCGGGGCCTGTCGGCCCAGACGCTCGATATCGGCAGCCCTGCCGATAAGCCCGACGCGCTCGATCTGGAACTGGCCGTTTTCGAGCATGGTCTGGATGGCGCGGAAAATGCTCGATCGCACCAGCGCCTGCACTGCCGCCGAACCGACAATCCATGCGGTCAGTTCGAGGGGTGCCACCGTACCACCGAGAGCGAAGCCAACGAGCACCAGTGCGCCGAAGCAGGCGATGTAGGTCAGTGCCGCTTCCAGCGGCACTGGATAGAAGGCCGTGGGCGCGCGCAGGAAGCGCAGGGCGGCATTGGTGGTGAACCAGCCATAGCTAAGAGCAAAAACGAGCAGCAGAATGAACTGTGCCCCATGTCTGGCTGTCTCGGGGAGAATGGGTGAAACTGTTATCCCAGCCAAGGCCAAGCCGCTGGCGATCGCTGTTTCGGCAGCGGCAAGCACAAGAGCGAGAAAGACGCGGCTGGATACACTGAAGCGCCGCCGCTGGCGGTGCTCAATGCCGGTCTTGCGCAGTTCCCTCTCGATCATGCCGATCTTTCCGCCACTCCCTCTGGCCGAATTCGTGTGTGTCAGGCGTTTTCCTTTTTCGCCTTACGCACCGTATCTGCATCCACGGCCCCGGCCGCATCCACATCGCGACTCGCCACCGATTGACGTGCGTAATGCACCAGCGCCGCCCAATTGGCGATGGCGATGGCGATTTCGACAATATAGTAGGACGCAAAGGTGCCGTTGATGCCCCCCTGCCAGGTCATGAGTGCGACGAGACCGGCCCCAAAGAAATTGGCAGTGTTGAAAATGGCGGCGCGGGTGCCCTGTCGTCCTGCCGCGCCGAGCGCCTCCATGGCCGAGGCATAGATCGCCATCGGTATCAGCACGAAGCAGAGAACGCGGGTGAAGGTGATCAGCGACGGATAATCGTCGCCGAAGAGCCAGGGCAGCAGCGGAGCCAGCACGAAAATGGCCAAGGCGCTGGCGGTCGAGACAGCCAGCGAGGCCAGCAACACCTTGCGGGTGCGATGGAGCAGGGCCACCATTCCGACCTTGGCGGCTTTGGCCGACCCCGGGTAAACCAGCCGGTTCAGCGCCTCGATGGCAAGATAGGAGCTTTCCAGAATGCGTCTGGCCACCGAATAGCTGCCGACGATCTCGGCGCCGGCCAGGGCATTTAGGACGAGCAGGTCGGCGTTCTGCCGCAGGGCCTTGAACAGGAACTGGGTGCTGAAGAACACCCCGTTCATGAACTCCTCGCGGACAAAGACAAATTTGGGCTTGCCGAGATAGGTCAGCGACCACATGGCCACCACGGCGATCACCACGTGCAGACCGAAATGCCAAAAGGCCCAGTCCGCGACTGTTGAGGTGCTGAAGACGAGGCAAGCCATGAAGGCAGTCAGGGTGCGCAGGATGGCGAAGCCGAACTCGATGGCGTTGGCAACAGCAAAACGCGAATGAGCGATGTAGGCGCTGGTGGCAATCGAGACCACCTTGAGCAGCACAATGTTTGAAATGAGGATCAGCAGGCTCGTGCGCGTGGCAACCCACGGATCGGGCGCGATGGTGACCGTCATCGGCATGATGATAAGGCCGGCAATAACGAGAACCACCGAGCTGACGACGCTGAGAATGATGGTGTGGCCGAGCAGCGGGGGGTAGTCGTCGGGGTTCTGGGCGCTGCGGCGAATAAGGGCCTCGGATGAACCGATGCCGCATAATTGCACCGCCACATTGGTCAAGGCGGTGATGATGGCATAGAGGCCGAATTGTTCGCTGCCGAGATAACGGGCCAAAAGCGCAAAGGTGATCAGCTGCGAAGCACTGGCAGCGAGCATGCTGGAGCCAGAGCCGGCATAGGACAGGAGCAGGCGAAGGCCCTGCTGCATGAAGCTGCTGTTCAAGACGGTGTTTTTGCGGGCATCCAAGGCGGGTCTGGTCCGGGCTCTTTGAACCGTGGTTATGCCACAGCTGGATGGTTGAAGTGCAGGAAACCGGCGACGGGGTTAACTCTAGAGTTAATCCTTCTTTTCCTGCGCCCTAATTCTATGCAGCTCGTCGCGTCTGCAGTCGAGGGTGTAGGAACGGTTGCCTCAACTTAATAATATTGCGGCTTTACAGGGCAGTGAGCTGCCGGCTGAAACCAAAACGCTTAACCAAACGCAGGGTTTTAGCACCACACAAAGCGATGCTGCGCTATGGTGCAGCTTAGCATCAGTGCGAACGGAACGTCTGTCGTCATATGTACGAAACTCATGACCTAAGGCCCAAGCCTCGTCGCGTTGCCGCGCGTTCTGTTGGCACGTCCGGCGGCCATGCGCCTGGTTCCGTACCGCTTCGAGACCGCCCGATGACCTCGGTGCATCAGTCTATCCTCATGTCGCGCCCCAAGGCCGTAGAGCCGCCAAAGCCTGAAACGCTGGCTGACCGTTTGGCTGGCATCGATGCGTGGACGGCGCTGGGTTGGGTCAAGCGGTTTTGGTGGATAGCGGCGGGTTGTGCCTTTGCCGGGGTGTTTGCCGGCTACTCCTTCGGAACGCTGGTGCCGGCGCGATACACCACCTATGCCGATATTCTGCTCTACACGTCGGTCGCCTCGAGCGCCGACGATCCGATGTTCGGGCAGGGCCAGGCGCGTGATGCGCAATTGCTGACTGCCGAAAGCCGCAACCATGTGCTCTCGTCGGGCAATGTCATGGCGCGCGCGGTGGCTGATCTCGATCTCGCCAACGATCCGGAATTTGCCGGCACGAGCGGCAGCGACGAGGACCGCCAGTTGGCGGCCCGACGCACGCTGACCGAACGGGTAACCACGACGCGCGGGCTCAACTCGCTGATGACCACACTTTCAGTGTGGGCGGAAAGCCCTGAAAAGGCCGTTGCCGTATCCAACGGCGTCGTCGCGGCGTTCCAGGCAGAATTGGCGGCCATGGACGCGAACTCGGTCGATGGGCTGACGCGCGATATTTCCACTCGTCTCGCCGATCTGCGCCGCGACGTTCTGGTCGCCGAAGAAGCGGTCGAGGCCTATCGTTCGGAAAACCGACTGGAAGCCACCAATGGGGAGTCGCTCGACAATCAGTCGATCGCCCAAGTGAATACCGAACTCAACACCGCCCGCTCACGTCTTGCTGATGCGCAGGCGCGGCAGGTGAGCCTCGAGACCGCCTTTGCCAATGGCAATGCGGCGTCACCGGAATTGGCTTCGGAGGCCATTGCTGCCCTGCGGGCGCAAGAGTCCGAAGTGGTGCGACAGCTCGACTCGCTGTCGGCCCGGCTGGGACCGCGCCATCCGGAGATTCAGGCATTGCAGCCGCAGGTCGAGGCTATCCGGGCGCAGATCCGTCGCGAAATCGAGCGGCAGGTTTCGGCGGCGCGCGCCGATGTGCAACAGGCTCAGGCACTGGTCGACGGCCTTACCGCCCAGGTGGCGCAGAGCCGGTCCAGCATTTCGCAGAGCAATACCGCTCTGGTAACCCTGCGTGAGATGGAGCGCGAGGCAGAGGTGCGCCGCGGTGTTTACCAGGCATTCCTGTCGCAACTGACCCGCGTGCAGGAGATGAGCAATGTCAACACGTCGGGCACGCAGGTGATTTCGGCCGCGGTGCCGCCGGAGAGCCGCTCCTATCCGCCGCGGACATCAGTTCTTGCAGCAGGCGGTGGCTTTGCCGGCCTCATGTTCGGCCTGGCCTGTGCCGCCGGGTTGGGGTTGCTGCTGATGCTCGGAAAAGCCACCAAGCCCGCTTCGCGAAAGCCTTGACGCCCGCTGACGATATCGTGGTGGCGAGAAGCAGGGGCGCGTTCGCCACGGCCCTGTTTGTGGTGATTTACCTCTTCTACTGGGTGTCCTTCTACATCTACATGGACATCTCATTGCCCCCAAACAGCTTCCTGGGGCAGACCAGCCAGCTCGTGGCGGTCTTGATGTTGGGCGCGATCATTTTCTCCGCGCTGTTCCAGAGCAATTCGTCGCTCTTGCTATCGCCCAAGCTATTGATCCTCATACTGTTCATCTGGCTTATGGCGGTCTCCGCCTTCTCGCCACATGGTCTGGACGCGGTACGCCGGCTGCTCCTCGCGCTAATTGCGTGTGTCGCGGCCAGTGCTGCTCTGCTCCTGCCCAGGAACGAAGCCACCTTTGCCCGGCTGATTGCCATTGGGTCGATCATTGTCCTGGTGATGAGCTATTTCGGCGTCGCAATGCTGCCGCACTACTCGATCCACCAGGGTACGCATCCGGACGAACCATCTCTGGCCGGCGACTGGCGGGGCATTTTCGGCCACAAAAACCTTGCGGCTCCGGCCATGGCCATCATCGTGATGATGGGGCTTTATCTCCGGCACAAATGGTCGCGTTTCGGCGGCACTGCCATCGCGCTTGCGGCTTTCGTGTTTCTCTATTTTTCCGGCGGCAAGACGGCACTGGGCATGTTGCCGGCCACGCTGGCGCTGGTCTGGATCACAGATCGCCATCCCAAATGGACCGGCATCGCGGTGATCTCGGCGCTGCTGGCCGTCAATCTCGGCGCCCTGGGCGCGACGTTCAGCCCGCAGGTCAGCGCCTTGATCGAGAGCCTTGGCATCGACCCGACCTTTACCGGCCGTGTCGATATCTGGCGCTTGGCCTATGACGCCATCGCGCATAGGCCCATCACGGGGTACGGGTTCACCCTGTTCTGGACCACCGGGCAGGCGGATATGGTGATGCCCGATGTCGAAACCTGGGCCACCACGGCGTCGGACACGCATAACAGCTATCTTTCGGTCATCCTCGACGGTGGCTTTCCGGCGCTGATCCTGATCCTGATCTGGCTGGTGGTGTTGCCGCTGCGCGATATCAATGCCAGTCGCGCGCCAGGGCCGGGTTGGGAGCTCAATCTGCTGTTCCGACGCATCTGGATGTTCGGCATTCTCCTTGCCAGCATGGAAAGCATTTTTCTCGCTATCAATGGGCCGGTCTGGTTCTCGCTTCTGATGGCGACGTACGGACTGAGGCTCTCGCGCATCTCCTATCTGACCGCACGCCATTCATCCTGAAGCTGGGGGGGCACGATTGTCTAGAAATATTGGTGGCATCGTCGACAGGATCGCCAATCGCGTGGCGCGTCTGCCTTTGGGGGCACGGTTTGACATAAGGCTGGATCAACCCATCGTCTCGTTCTCGTTCGACGATGCGCCGCTGTCGGCGGCCACTCTCGGCGCGCCGATCCTTGAGCGTCATGGGGCACGGGGCACGTACTATCTGGCAGGCCGGTTTTTCGACGATGTAGAGGCCGAACCACCGTTCATGGATCGGAAGACTGCACAGGACCTGGCGTCGCGCGGTCACGAACTGGCCTGCCACACCTTTGCGCATCGCCGGCTGCGTGACTATTCCGGCGCTGCGCTGCGTGACGATCTCGCCGACAACGAGCAGATCCTGGCTGGCCTCGATGGAGGTGGTGGCAAACGCAGCTTTGCCATTCCCTATACCATGGCCTGGCCGCCGGCGACGCTGGCAATGCGATCGCGCTATACGACCATTCGCGGTGGGCGCGCCGGGATCAATGGCACGGGGACCGATTTCACCAATCTCAAATCGGTGGAATTGCGGGAACTGCCGGGCTTTCTCGAGGCGGCCGAGTATTGGCTGGAACGGCAGGCGGAGGAGCGGGGCTGGCTGATCTTTTTCACTCATCATGTCGCGGATGCGACTGTGCCTTTCTCCATTACCCCCGAGGCCCTGGAGCGGCTGGTCGAACGCACGCAGAAAATGGGCTTTGCCATCCGCACCGTTGCGGAGGCCTATGCGGAGATCACGGGCACACCGGCCTGATGCTCAGAAGGCGTTGCGGCGCGTTTTCGGCGACACGATGGTCAGCAGGATGATCCAGAGGTCGAGGAACGGCGAGTAATTGTCTATATAGTAGAGGTCGTAGTCTGTGCGACCCTGCATCTGCGCCATGGTGGCGGTTTCGCCGCGATAGCCGTTGACCTGCGCCCAGCCGGTAATGCCGGGCTTAATACGCTGGCGATGGGCATATTGGGCCAGTTGCGCGCTGAGTTCGTCGTCGTGGCTGATGGCGTGCGGGCGAGGGCCGACCAGGCTCATATCGCCCCTGAGAACGTTGAACAGCTGGGGCAGTTCGTCGACGCTGGTGGCCCGCAGGAAGCGGCCAATCCGGGTTATACGGGCGTCGTCGCGGGTGGCCTGGGTCATGGCAAAGCCGCTTTCGGTCACCGTCATGGTGCGAAATTTCATGATTGAAAACGGCTGGCCGTTAAAGCCACGGCGCATCTGGCGAAAAATCACCGGACCAGGGCTATCCAGGCGGATGAGCGCCGCAGTGATCATCAGCAGGGGCGCCAGCGCCAGAAGCCCCAGACCAGCGCCGATAATGTCGAGTGCGCGCTTGAGCAGCACTGCGCCATCGCTGAGCGGCTTGCGCAAGACGCGCAGGGTGCGATTGGGGCCGATGGGAACGACATCGAGGAATTCGATGCGGTTCTTCTGGATGGCGGGTGCATAGACGACATTGAGCGAGAAGCGCTTGAGGTCCGAAATCAAGCCGTCGAGGTCGTTGATATGGGCGATGTCGCCGGTGATGACGATGTAGCGCACCCCTTGCTGCAGGGCGGCGCGGGCGAACGCGGCCACGTTTTCGGCGGCGACAGCGCCGTCGCGCATTGCATCCTCGAGATAGAGCGTATTGGTCAGCTCGTGCCCGTGGCGCCAGAGGTCGCTTTGCAGCAGGAAATCGAGCACGAGTTCACGCTCGCCGATCAGGGCGATCTTCTGGAAGCGGAGTTCGCCCTGGGAAATCTGCTGGCTAAGCACGCTTTGCACCAGGCTGCGCATGACCACCACAACCGGCACGCCGACGAGAAAGGCCGAGGTCAAGGAGACCCGAGAGAGATCACCGACCACGCCGGCGAGAAACGCGATCATCAGCATGGCCGCGAAAGCAATGGTCCAGCTGAAGAAGGAGAAGGGCAGGGTGGTGTCGCGACGGCGCTGCCCATCGAGAAACCGCGACGCTGCGACCGCCGAGAAACCGGCATAGATGAGGCCGATCAACAAGGAAAAGGCAATGTAGAGCGGGGCGGCAAAATACTGGAATGCGGTCTGCAGGAGGATGAAGTGGTAGAGCATGGCGGAAGCCATAAAGACGGAGGCGACGACAAGGCCTTCAACCGCAGCGACACTGGCGCAGATCCACATGGGATCGCGCACCTGCCGTGAGGTGTGCAGGTCGTGATTTTGTGTCGATCTCGAAAGGTCTGAAACGCTCATGGCTCGGCCAAAAATGGTCTGAGTTGAGCATTACGTCAGAGCGCCGGAATTCCTAAGCAAAAGGTTAAGCTAATGTTAATGCTTAAAATTTTACGCATGGAGAGCAGATGAACGTGAGGTTGGAGATTTAACCGTTCGCGTGGGAAACACTGCAAATCTTCGCAGCTTTATGCATTGTTAGGGGCTCGTAGTGGCATATCTGCCGCCAATGTTGACCGAAAGACCGTTGGGGGAAACGTGTCTGTTCTTGCCAGCCCTATCGATGAGCGCTGCCTGGACCAGGCATTGTCGCTGCTTGTGGAAGGGTTTCCCGAACGCTCGCCAGCGTTCTGGAAGCAGGCATTAGACGCGCTTGGCGACTATGCTGGCAAGTCCGATGCGGGGCCAATTGGCTATCTCATGCAGGTGGACGATGAGGCTGTCGGCGTCATCCTGACCATTGCCAGCTGGCGTCGAGACGGCAAGAGGATCGTCAATCTCTCCAGTTGGTATGTTCGCGCCGAACATCGCTGGCAGGCCGCGCGCATGCTGATGCAGGTCACTGCCGACAAGTCCGCCATTTACACCGACATCTCGCCATCGCCGGAAACGGCGCGGCTGAATAAGGCGCTCGGTTTTTCGACGGTGTCCGACTGCGTGGTGCTGCTGCCATTGCCGCTAACAGCGCTGCGCGGTCGATCCGAGGGCGAGGTCCTGCGTCCGGCCGACATGCCTGCAGGCGTGTTGACGCCGGCCGACGAGGCGATGTTGGCGCTGCACCACGCGGCCGGATGCATCTGTGCGGTGCACAGGACGGGGGAGCGCTATACTCCGCTCATCTTCAGCCCAAGCCGACGGTATGGTCGCATGGTGGTGCGGCTCATTTACGCCGAGGACGGCAAAGTGATGGTCGAGAGCGGGGCCACAATAGCCCGGTTCCTGCTGAGATCTGGTATACTGGCGCTCACTATGCCCGCGACCGAAGGTGATCACCCGCCCACCGCCCGGATGCGCAGTATTCCCGCGCCTGTGCAGGTCAAAGGGGAGTGGGCGCAGGGGCGTATCGACAAAGCATATTCGGAACTCGTTTTTTTACACCTTTGACCGGACACCGGCCTACGGAGAATGAATGTGAGCATTGCTGTGAGCGTAACCAGGCAGGACGATGTCGATGCCAGCGTCTATTCCTATCTTCAATCGCGCTTTCCCGCGCTCGAAGGCTGCAGCGAAGATACGCCCCTGATCGAGGGCGGTGCCTTGGATTCGCTGGGCTTTCTCGAATTGATGATGTTTCTGAGTGAGCATTTCGGCATCGAATTGTCGGATGCCGATTTCGATCCTTCGGTGCTGGGCACGCCGGGCCAGCTGATTGCCTTTGTTCGACAGGCGCGCCGGTGACGCGAACGCCGTTTCTACTGCACCATCTGCTTGATGCCGCCGACCCCGAACGGCGGGCGCTGAGCTTTGGCGACAGCCATTTGAGCTATGGTGAGTTCGGGGAGGCGGTGCGCGAGTGTGCGGCGCAGCTGGTGTCGCATGGGCTGTCACGTGGCGATCGCGTTGCGATCTATCTGCCCCGTGGGCTCGAAGAATGCTGGGCCATTTTTGGTGCCAGCGCGGCGGGCGGAGTGTTCGTGCCGGTGAATGTGCTGCTCAAGGCACCACAGTTGCGCCACATCGTCAGCGACTGCGAAGCAAGGGTGTTGGTTTCAAGCCGCAGCCTTGCCGCGCTGGTGGAGCCGGCGCTTGAGGGCATTTCCGGCTGCACTGTGCTCTATGTCGAAGATATGGCTGAAGCGACGGCTCCGACCAGCGGTGCAACAGAGGCAGGGATTGGCGAGGATCTGGCGGCCATTCTCTACACGTCCGGCTCGACTGGCATGCCGAAGGGCGTGATGCTGTCCCATCGCAACCTGCTGGCCGGCACGCGCATCGTGCGCACCTATCTCGGGATCAGTGGCCAGGATCGCATTCTTTCCATCCTGCCGTTCAGTTTTGACTATGGGCTCAATCAGCTGCTGACCGTGGTGGAGCAGGGCGCAAGCCTCGTGATCTGCACATTCCGCTTCGGCGACGAGATCGTGCGGGCCTTGCGGGACAATGAAATCACCGGCCTGGCCGGGGTGCCCACCATCTGGGCCATTCTCACCCAGGGCGCACCGCTCTTGCGTAAAACTGCGCTGCCGCATTTGCGCTATATCACCAATTCGGGTGGGCGGGTGCCCGAGGCGACGGTCAAGGCGCTGCGGGCGCTTTTGGGCGAGACGCAGATTTTCCTCATGTACGGTCTGACCGAAGCGTTCCGCTCGACCTTTTTGCCGCCGGAGGAAATCGAGCGCCGGCCGACATCTATCGGCAAGGCGATACCGGAATGCGAGGTGTTTGCCGTGACCGAGGATGGGCGCAGAGCAGCGCCGGGCGAGCCGGGCATATTGGTGCATCGCGGACCGACCGTGTCGCTGGGATATTGGCGGCGTCCGGAGGAAACGGCGCGGGTGCTGCGGCCACATCCGTTTCGCGATGCGTTGGAGGGCGGGGAAACTGTCTGCTATTCCGGCGATCTCGTGGTCGAAGACGCGGACGGGTTTTTCAATTTCGTCGGCCGCGGTGACGGAATGATCAAATCCTCCGGCTATCGCATCAGTCCCACCGAGGTCGAAGAGGCATTGATGGCCACCGGCCTGTTCCGCCACGTCGCGGCAATCGGACTGCCCGACGCCCTGGCGGGTCAAAAGGTGCATGCCGTCGCCGTGCCGCTGGATGAGAGCATCGATGCAATGGCGGTGCTGCGTCAACTCGGCGAGACCATTGCCGGCTATATGGTGCCGCGCGCCCTGGAACTGGTCGATGCCTTGCCGACGACACCCAATGGCAAGGTGGACTATCCGACGCTGGTGCGCGATCGGAGCATCCATGTCCAGTCCTGAAGCCCCCAAGCCACCGCACGGCCCGGATTTGGCCAGGACGCAATTTGCCGTTTCCGGCCCGGATCTGGTCATCGGCGGGTTACGCGTTGCCGAGATTGTCGAGACCGTCGGCTCGCCGGTGTTCATCTATGACGCCGATGCCATGCGGCAGAGTTATCGCGCGCTTGCCGCAGCGCTCGATGGGTTTGCCGCGATCCACTACTCGGTAAAGGCCAATCCGGCGAAAGGAGTGATTTCACTGTTTCTCGCCGAAGGCGCGGGGGTGGAGATCGCGTCGCTGGGCGAATATCGGGCGGCCCGGCTGGCAGGCGCGCGCGCAGAGCAAATCCTCTTTGCCGGCCCGGGAAAACGTCGTGGCGAGCTCGATGCGGTTATTGGCGAGGGCATAGGCGAAATTCACCTCGAGACCGTGGAGGAAATCGAGCGGGTGTCCGAGATCGCCACGCGGCTTGGACGATTGGTGCGGGTTTCGTTACGGATCAATCCCATTGCGGCGGCACAGGCCGGGGCAATGCGCATGGGCGGCAAGCCCACGGCCTTCGGCTTTTGCGAGGAGGATATCGACGGCGTGCTCGACCTTGTGCGACATGCTCCAGGGATCGCACTGGTCGGCATTCATGTCTATGGCGGCACGCAGATCCTGGAGGCAGCCGCACTGCTGAACCAGTGGCAGCATGGCATTCGCATCGCTGGTGACATCGCCGAAAAGTGGGGCGGGCCGCTGGAAACGATTGATTTGGGCGGGGGCCTGGGCATTCCTTACTACGCCGGGGAAGCGCCGCTGGACCTGAATGCGGTCGCTGCCGGACTGCCGCAGTTGTCCAGCCAGCTTCGATCGCATCCGCTGCTGCAGGCCGCCAAGGTAATCGTCGAGCCGGGCCGGTTTCTGGCCGGGCCTGGTGGGGCTTATGTGGCCGAGATCAACGCGGTAAAGCATTCTCGCGGGACGCGCTTCGTCATCACTGATGGCGGCATGCATCACCATTTGGCTGCCTCCGGCAATCTCGGGCAGATCATCAAGCGGGATTTTCCGGTTGTTGCGGCCAGTCGCATGGACGAGGGTGCTCTTTACCCGGCCACGGTCGTTGGTCCGCTGTGCACGCCGCTCGATACGCTGGCGCGCGAAGCACTGCTTCCCGAACTCAAGGCAGGCGATCTGATTGCGGTACTGCAGTCGGGTGCCTATGGCGCGACGGCGAGCCCGTCTGGCTTTCTCAGCCACCCAGCGGCCGCGGAGGTCATTGTCGAGGCCGGGACCATGCGATCTGCACAGCTGTGACACTATCCGCATAGGCGTGCGACTCGCCCAAACACGCGCGATGGCCATTTTCATGGCCGGGTCGACCCGATTTTGCGGTGCCAGCGGGGTCTGCGAGACGGCGAAATGCCCATAGCGGGCCCTAAACTGCTCGGTTAAATCAGCAAATTTATCGCCCTGCGCAAATTTGTCTTGCGACAACCGGCCGCACGGATTTAGGGTCAGGTGGAACAGGCAAACAGACCGTGGTGCTTGCCCAAGTGCTCACGGACGAAATTGCCGTCGGAGGTTTTATTTTGAGAAGATTATTTTTCCGCGCGGCAGCTGCGCTTGCCGTCGCCGCAGTCGTTATTCCTGTCTATGCCCAGCATGCCGGGGGCGATGCAAAGCCCCCCGTCATCGGTGACCTGCCAGAAGTCGCGCCAACCGAGCAAGTTTCCTCGGATAGCATCGACACGTCCGAGCGGACGATCTGGGACGGTGTGTTTACTGCCGAACAGGCTGCCGCTGGTGCGCCGCTCTATACCCAGTATTGCCAGGGTTGCCATGGCAAGACCGGTCGCGGCACTCCGGGCGGTCCGGGCGTGACAGGTGCCAACCTCAACAAGAAGTGGGAAGAGACCTCTCTTCTGGACTTCTACACCTTTGCCCGCACCAACATGCCGCCCGGCAATGCCGGCAAGATCGGCTCGGAACAGGACTACGTGAATATCGTGGCCTACATCATGGAATTGCATGGTGCCGAACCGGGCGACAAGCAGCTGGTCTGGAACGAGGAACAGTTGGGTAACATCTACATCGTGCGCAAGCCGAAAGACTGATTTTTACGTGCCTACCAACCAAAAATGACGTGCGGGTTATCCGCGCGCCTCTGCCACTGAGGGAAGAGAATGAAATCCAAAATCTCCGTGTTGCTGGCATCGGCTGCGATGCTCAGCGTGAGCACTGTCGCCTATGCGCAGGTCGATATCAGTGCGTTGCCGATGGTGACGGACGAGATCCTGGCCAATCCGGATGCCGGCGATTGGCCGTCCTATGGCCGCGATGTGATGAACTATCGCTATAGCCCGCTCGACCAGATCAACAAGGACAATGTCGGCAACCTGACCATGGTCTGGGGCCGCGCCCTGGAGCCGGGCAATCTGCAGTCCGCTCCGCTGGAGTTCGGCGGCGTAATGTTCATCGCCGCTCCTGGCGACGTGGTGCAGGCTATCGATGCAGCCACCGGCCAGCTGGTGTGGGAATATCGTCGCACGCTGCCCGACCGCGAGACACTGAACTCGCTGGGTGAGAACAAGCGCGGCATCGCGCTCTATGAAGACAAGATCTACATGGTCTCCTGGGACAACTTCATCGTTGCCCTCGACGCCAAGACCGGCCAGGTGGCCTGGGAAAGCGATCGTGGCGGTGGCGCCGACATGATCTCCAACACCACCGGTCCGATCGTGGCCGATGGCGTTGTCGTTGCCGGCTCGACCTGCCAGTTCTCGGAGTTCGGCTGCTATGTGACCGGTCACGACGCTGCTACCGGTGAAGAACTCTGGCGCAATACCTTCATTCCGAAGGCCGGCGAAGAGGGTGACGACACTTGGGGCGACTCCACCGAAGACCAGCGTTGGATGACCGGCGCCTGGGGCCAGATGACCTATGACCCGGTAACTGGCCTCGTCTTCTACGGTTCCACCGGTGCCGGCCCGGCTGCCGAATTCCAGCGCAATACCGTTGGCGGCACGCTCTATGGTTCGAACACTCGCTTCGCAGTGAAGCCGAAGACCGGCGAGATCGTATGGCGCCACCAGGTTCTGCCGCGCGACAACTGGGACCAGGAATGTACCTATGAAATGATCCCGGTCGACATCAACTCCAACCCGTCTGCGGACATGGAAGGCCTGCTGGCCCTTGGCACCGCAACCCCGGGCGAGAAGCGCGTTCTGACCGGCGTGCCGTGCAAGACCGGCGTGATGTGGCAGTTCGACGCCCAGACCGGCGAATTCATCTTCGCCCGTGACACGGTGCAGGAAAACTTGATCGAGAAGGTCGACGAGACTGGTCTTGTCACCATCAACGAAGCCGCCATCGCCACTGAAGTCGATACACCGACCTTCATGTGCCCGACCTATCTGGGTGGTCGTGACTGGCCGCCCACGGCCTTCAATCCCGAAACCAAGGTGATGTTCGTTCCGCTCAACAATATGTGCGCGAACTACACCGTTCTCGACCAGGAGCCGACCGGCCTCGACGTCTACAACACCGAGCTGGAACTGGTAATGCCTGAAGGCGTGACCAATACCGGTCGTATCGACGCAATCAATGTGGAAACCGGCAAGACCGTCTGGAGCTGGACTGACCAGACCCCGCTCTATGCGCCGATCGTTTCGACCGGTGGCGGCCTGATCTTTGTTGGTGGTACCGATCGCAAGTTCAAGGCAATCGACCAGGAAACGGGCGAAGTGCTGTGGTCGACGACCCTGCCGTCTCGCGCTACCGGGCACCCGATTTCCTATGAAGTCGATGGTCGCCAGTATATCGCGATCCCGGCCGGTGGCCCTGGCTATGCCACGCTGTTCATCGAAGCTTCGGGCACCACTGCCGACACCGTTTCGGGCAGCAACGCAGTCTATGTGTTCGCCCTGCCTGAGGCCGCTGCCAAGTAATCGGCTGAGGCTTGCATGATCGGGGCCCGGCAAAGCCAGTCTTTGCCGGGCCTCTCTTTTGGAAGGTTCGGGTGTCGGAGGTTCATATGAACCGGGTTTTTGCAATTCTTGGTCTGGTGCTGGCTGTTTCTACTGCGCCAGTGCACGCGCAGCCGGCACTCGATGTCGTGCCGCGCGACCTCTATACCGACACCTTGCGGCAGGATGGGAACAGCATCAGCTTCTGCTACAACCCCGATGGAATGATGGCCGGTTTCGAGCAGGAACTGGCACAGGCCATCGGCTCGGTACTGCTGGTGGAACCCAAGCTGGTCGCCATGACCAATCCGCGCATTCCCACCAATCCTCTGGATTATCGTCTGCCCTGGCTCGAGGATGCGCTGTTCATCCTGCTGGCCGAAAAATGCGACGTGATCATGGGTTACGTGCTGGCGACTTCGGTGCCCGACTGGATCCTGCTGACGCGCCCTTATCTTTCAACCGGCAACTTGCTGGTCACGAAACAGGAAGGGATCGCAACGATCGACGACCTGCCACTGGACCAGCGTATCGGCACCCGCAGTCTTTCGGTGTCGGACAACCGGCTGCAAAGCTTTCTCAACACAAGACCGAAGGACCAGCGATGGAAGCGCGCCACGCTCTATCATAACCAGCGCATCCTGGAGCAGCTGGAGAGTGGGGAGATCGGCGCGGCGGTGATCTGGGAGCCAGCCTTGTATTTCGCCACCGATGGCGATCCAGAGGCTGCTGGCTATCACATCCTGCCGCTGCCTTTCGTCGACCGGCGGACCGATATCGGGATGGCGACGCGATCCAACAACACCTATCTCAATTCCATTCTCGGCGACGCCATTGGCGAATTGATCAATGACGGCACACTGGCCGACCTGGTCGACCAGTTTCATCTCGGGCCGACGAGCGTGCCGCAATGAGTTTCGAACTGCCGCTGCAAATCATCATCATCCGCATCATCGGCATTTTGCTGGTGGGCATGGTGCACGGCTTGACGCTGGTCGGCATGGTCACGGCATTGGGTGACAGGGGGCCACGCCACGATGGACGGCTCACCGCCAATCCGCTGGCACATGCGGCACCGCTCGGCGTGGTCGCCGCTGTGTTCAGCATGGCTGGCTGGATCCGCCAACTCGACCTTGAGCCGAGCGAGTTGCGCCACGGCAGAGCGGGACTCGTTGTGGCGGTGCTGACAAGCCTTGCAGTGCCTGTGGTGGTGTTCCTAGTGCTGTTGCAACTGCGCGGCATTGTCGTCACGACGCTGCCGCCGTCCTATTCCAACAGCATCAACCTGGCGCTGCGCACCTTTGCGCAGATGAGCGTCGTGTTCGCCGTGGTCAATCTTATCCCGCTGCCGCCCTTTGCCGGGGGCTATCTGCTGCAGGCCGCCGCGCCCAGGCTCTATGAAGCGGTGCAGCCACGCGCCACTATCATCGCCATCGTGCTCGTGGGGCTGGCCATTATCGATCGCGGTGCGGCATTCCGAATGGTGGAGCCCACGCTGCGCGGCTTCACCGGGGGGTAGGGCACCTACTCGAGATCGGGAACCGCACCGCCGCCCATCACCCCGCCGATATCGGCAATGTCGTATTTTTGCTTGAGCGCGTCGAGACTTCCGTCGGCCTCCAATTGACCGAGGGCGGACACCAGCTTGCGCTTGAGCGTCAGGTCCCCTTTCCAAAGACCAATGCCGATCGGGTAGCGCTCCTCGACGCCGGGCGCCCAGGCGACCGACCAGTCATTAGCGCCGGCGATCTGGCGCGCCACCAATGCTTCGCTGATCCCGACATCGAAGGTGCCGTCCGAGAGGCCCTGTTCCAGCGCTTCCGCGGAATTGACGATGCGCGGACGCAGGCCCATGGCGCGCAACTGCCGGCTGAGGGCAACGCGGTCGAGGCCGCTCAAACCGGCGTAAAAGCCAATGGACTTGTCTTCGAGATTGGCCAGCGGTTCCTTTGACACGACAGCCCAGCCGGTCGAGAGGTAAGGCGCGGTGGCGTCGAGATAAGAAAGCACCGGCGTGGTCAGGGCTATGCCGCCCGCAAGCACCTGGCACTGTGCACGGGTGACGCGCCAGCTGCGTGGATTGAAATCCTTGGCCATTGCCGCATTGGGCAGCACGGTGAGGCGCAGGCCCAGCTGTTCGGCGATGAGCCCCATGAGCTCGACGTCGAAGCCCGGTTCAGCCGGGTCGGCAGTGACCAAGGGCGGATAAAGCGTCGGCATGCAGGCAGTGATGCGTCCGGCTTTTTCGACAGCCTCAAAGGAATTATCCGGCGGCAGCAGATAAACCGCGCCGAACAGCGCGCCGATGATGGCCAGAGTGCCGAGGTCGCCCAACCAGCGGGGACGTGATGGCGGTGGCTTTCTACCCTGAGGAGAGGCCATGGATCAGGCTTTCCGGAAATCGAGCAGGGCCCAGATGAAGAACCCAACGGCCATGGCGGCAAGCAGAATCGGGCCGATGGCGGGGTCGAACTGGTGGAACTGGATGAAGGTGCCGCGCATGGCGTCGACCGCATAGGTGACGGGGTTCCATTCCACCAGCGTGACCAGCCATTCCGGGTAGACCACCAGCGTTTGTGCCCGTGTCAGCGCCGGATCGAGGGGAAAAACCGAGCTGGAGAGAAAATAGAGCGGCAGGATGATGGCGTTGGAGAAGACGCCGAAACCTTCGAAGCTGCGAATGCGGGAGGCGAGCACGACGCCAAACGAGGTCAGGCCGAAGGCGAGAAGGAACATCAGGCCCAGCCCGATCAGCAGGCGATCCCAAGTGATCACCACATCGGCGAAGGCCGCAAGGACGAGCACCAGGCAGCCGTGGAACACGGCGATGGTAGTGCCACCGAGGATCTTGCCGAGGAGCGCGGCCCAGCGGGGTAGTGGGGACACCAGGACCTCGCGCAGGAAGCCGAATTCGCGGTCCCAGATCACCGACACTGCCGACTGGACGGACGTGTACATGATATTGAGGACGACAATGGCCGGGAAAATGAACTGAATATAGGTATAGGGCACCGCAAAACGCACTTCGCCGAAGACCTCGCCCCGAAAATAGGGATTGAGGCCGATGCCCATGATCAGCACCCACATCAGTGGCCGGCTGATGCCGCCGATCAGCTGGCCGCGGTCGCGCAGGGCGCGCTTCACTTCGCGCAGCCAGATCGCGTAAATTCCCCCAAGCAAGCCCAAAGGGTATCCTCCCAAGTCGTCTAGCGTCCGGTCCCGAGGTCCCGGCCATAAAAATCGGAACCGGGATCGTTCAGCACCAAGGTGCGGATGCGATCCCAGAGATAGGCACGCAATTCGATGAAGCGTTTTTCGGCACGCACGTCATAGGTCCAGCGCGGCCGCTCAAGGCCGACATCGATCACTTCGAGAATGCGACCGGGGCGTGGACCCATCAGCACGACCTGGTCGGCGAGAAGAATGGCCTCATCGACGCTGTGGGTGACGAAGAGCGCCACCGACTGGCGCGCCGACCACAGCCGCATCAGTTCCATCTGCATGAGTTCGCGCGTCTGCGCGTCGATGCTGGCAAAGGGCTCGTCCATGAGCAGGATGTCGGGTTCGACAGCCAAAGCCCGGGCCAGGGCCACGCGCTGCCGCATGCCGCCCGAGAGTTCGCTGGGATAGGCATCGGCGAAGCGGCTGAGGCCGACGAGCTCGATATAGCGATCGGCACGAGCGCGCCGCTCGGCACGGTCGGGGATGGCGTCGACGAGGGCGAATTCCACATTGCCGCGAATGGTCGACCAAGGGATGAGCCGGAAGGACTGAAAAACGAAGCCCATATTGGGGCCGGGGCGCGGCGGCGCGCCCGAGATCAATACCCTGCCGCTATCGGGAGCGAGCAGGCCATTGACGATCCGCAATACCGTCGTCTTGCCGCAGCCTGAGGGGCCGAGCAGCGAAACGAAGGCCCGGTCCGGCACGGCCAGGTTGACGTCCTTGAGGGCCACGGTGCCGGCGTTTTTCTCGCCGGCACCGAAGGTCTTGTTGACGCCCTCCAGCACGATGCGTGCAGGCGCCGTCGCCGGAGCGCTGGTCATGGCATGGCTGGTGGGGGCGACGGGATAGTTCATCTTGTCGCCGGATCCATGGCGTCGTCAGTGCCGAGTTCAGCCAGCACTTCGTCCACCGGCGAGAAATCGACCCACTCACTGAGCTCGACCGGACGCGCCGAGGCGAAATCTTCGCCCGTATAGAGTGCAGTCACGGTAGCATCGAGGTCGACCTTGGACAGGCCGCCATTGACGCTCCAGCTCTTGGCAAAGCTCTGGCCAAGCTGTTCGAGGGTCGCCTTGTCGGCCGAGGGCAGGGCCTGTTCCATCGCTGCAACCCAAACTGCGGGATCGGCGGCATAGTCGCGCGAGGCCTTGATCAGGGCGGTGATGACCTTCTTGACGTCGTCACGGCGCTCATCGAGCACTTTCTGGGTGACGATGTTGACCTTGCTGACCTGGGGTGCGGCTGCATAGTAGGCGTCCTGGTCAATCAGGACATGCAGCCCGGTCTTGTCGGGAATGGAGCTCCAGACACCGATGGAAATGGTGGTGGCATCAACCTGCCCGGCGACGAGAGCCTGGGCGCGGACATTGGGCTGGCCCAGCGCCACGAACTCCACCGCGTCGGTATCGACGCCATTGGCGGCCATGACGCGGGTGCTCAGCGACTGATCGAGGCTGCCGGGACGGCCGATGCCGAAGCTCTTGCCGGCGAGATCGGCGGGCGTTGCGATGGCGTCCTTGGAGGCGATCAGGAAGGGCAGGGACTTGTTCGGCGAGACTACGGCGCGCAGGTCATTGGCGCCGCCGGCGACCAGCAGGAGCAGGGCATCGACGCCAATATTGGCCATTTCGCCTTCGCCGGCCTGCAGAGCCGCGAGGGCCGATGGGGTCTGCTGCACACGCACCAGCTCTACCTCGACGCCTTCGCGTTCGAAATAGCCCTGCTGCAGGGCCAGATCCATGACTGAGTTGGGCACCAAAGGCGTTTCGAGATCGGTGACGATCAGCCGAAATGGATCGGCCTGGGCGGGAAGAACGGTGAGCAGCAGCGCGGCTGCGAGGGTCGTAAGCAGTTTGGCCTTCATGAGGCACCTCCTAGAAAAAACGTTACAGAACTGCATCGCTGCGGCGCCAGCGGCCGAGGCGAAGTTCCAGAAATCTCAGGGCTTCGGTAATGATGACGCCGATCAGCGCCAGCGTCAGTACGATGACGAAATACTCGGCCATGCGGAAGGTATTGCCATAGATGGCGAGCAGACCGCCGAGGCCTTTGACGGCCGTGTAGAGTTCGGCCACGACCGTGTTGATCAAGCCGATGGTTGCGCCAACCCGCAGGCCCACGAGAATGAAGGGGACGGCGCCGGGGAGGACGATGCTGGCGAAAATGCGCCGGCGTGGGGCGCCCACCGAGCGGGCCATCTCGATCAGCTCCTGGTCGGAGTTGAGCGCACCGGCATAGGTGTTGATGAGAATGGGCATTACTGCGCCCAGAAAGATGATGAGGATTTTTGCCTGGGGCCCGAGGCCGAGGAAGACGATGATGAGTGGAATGAAGGCGACACGCGGCGTGGCCGAGAGCGCGTAGACGAAGACTTCCAGCGTCTTGCCCAAAGGGCGTAGCGTGCCCATGAGAATGCCGATGGGAATGCCCACGATGATGGCGGCGCCATAGCCACCGAGATAGATGCTGATGCTATCCACCAGAGCGCTGCCCAGCCGGCCTTCGGCAATCAATTGCCGCGCTGCCAGGGCAGTGGCCCAAGGCGATGGGACGAGATTGCGCTCGACCTGCGTGGAGGCGAGCCACCAGAGCGCGATCAGTCCGGCCAGGAAGATGAGCCGATAGAGGGCAATCCTCATGAGCGCCGACCCTTCCGCCCGGCGCGCTTTTCGCCGTCGCTGGCGCCGCGGTCGCGCAGTTCGCGCCCCGTGAGGGTTAAGAACACGCTTTCGAGACTGGGCATGTCGAATGACACTTGGCGGATGCGGGTGCCATATTCGGCCAGAAACTGGTCGGCGAAGCCGGGCGTGCCGGCGTCGATGACGATGCTGCCATCCTTGCCGGTCTGTAGGGCATTGTAACGGGTGCGCAATTCATCGCCGATTGCCGCATCACGGGGGACAACGCGAGCCGTCTCCTTGCCGTATTGCTGCTTGAGATCGAGCGGCGAGCCCTCGGCGATGATCTTGCCGTGGTCGATGATCGAGACCTTGTCGCAGGCCTCGACCTCCTCGATGTAGTGGGTGGTTACCACGATGGTGAGATCGCGCTGGGTGCGCAGTTTGTCGAGATAGGACCAGATGCCGGCGCGCGATTGCGCGTCGAGGCCGACAGTGGGTTCGTCCAGGAACAGGATTTTCGGTTTATGCAGCAGTGCCCGGGCGATTTCGAGCCGGCGCTTCATTCCGGAAGAGAAGGTGCGGGTAGCCGCGTGTCGCCAGTCTTCGAGTTCTACCAGGGAGAGCAGCTCGTCGATCCCTGCCTTCCGGTCCGCCGCCTTCATGGCGTAGACGCGGCCATGGAAATCGAGGTTTTCGTAAGCGGTGAGCCGATCGTCCAGGCTGGGTTCCTGAAACACCACGCCGATATTCTTGCGAGCCTGCAGCGGGTGGCGTCGCAGATCGGTGCCGGCGATGAACGCCGTGCCGGAGTCGGCGGCCAGAATGGTGCAGAGAATGTGGATCAGCGTGGTTTTGCCGGCGCCGTTGGGGCCGAGCAGGGCGAACATGGTGTTGCTGGGTACGGTGAGATCGACCGCGTCGAGCGCAGTCATGCGACCATAGTGCTTGGTGAGTCCGTTGACGGCTATGGCGGGGTTGGTTTGGGTCATAGCAGCACTCCCGCAGCGCGCAGATCGCGCAGAAAGAAACGGGTGATATCGGCGGACGAGGAGAGTGAAAAGAACCGCCCGCCGCGGCTGACAAGGCGTTGGCGCAGATTGGCCTTGAAGGTTTCGAGGGTCGCGCGATAGTCCGCGATCACGGCTTCATCGATCACGGTTTCCACCTCATCGCCGGTCTCCTCGTCTACCAGCAGCACGCTGCCATTGCCCAGCGCGGTGGGATCAATCTCCTCCGGCGCCGCGACCTGAATGCCCACGACCTCGTGGCCCTGGCCGTCCAGCATATCTAGCGCCCGTTGCATGCGCTCGTCCCACCAGTCGCTGACCACGACGACATAAGCCGCCTGTCCCATATCGCGCAGTGCTGTCTCGATGTCCTGTCCGAAATCGCTGCGTCCACCGGGCGTGAGCTTTGCAAACCAGTCAAAGAGGATTTGCGCACGTGCGCCGCCCTGCAGCGGCTGCGACCAGCGGAACCCGCCATCGCCGGATACACCGACACGGACGCGGTCGCCCGCCGCCAACCCGACAAAGGCGGCGAGCTGCGCGATCTCAGCGGCGATGGCGAATTTCTGTGGACTGCCCGCCAGCATGGACCTTGTGCCGTCGAGCAGGATGAAAACCGGCAATTGCCGATCGACGAAATATTGGCGGATATAGGATTCGCCCAGCCGCGCCATGACGCGGGGATCGAGATGGCGCACGTCGTCGCCGGGGCGATAGGGGCGATGCTCGGCAAATTCGAGGCCCACGCCCTTGGTGGCGGAGCGGCGTTCGCCGATACCGACCGATGGGGCCGCGCGGGTCATGACGAAGCGGGCCGTGGACAGCTGTTCGAGCAAGGCGGGCGAGGGGCTCACAACACCCCCTTGATGCTGGCATCGAGCAGTCTACCGAGCAGCGTTTCGAGCGACACGCCATCGGCGCGACCTTCGAAATTGAGATGAACGCGGTGGCGCGTGGTGGCGAGCAACATGGCCCTGATGTCGTCGAAGCTGACATTGAAGCGACCATTGAGCAGGGCGTGGCCCTTGGCGGCCAGCACCAGCGCCTGCGCGCCGCGCGGGCTCAGACCAAAACGCAGATAACGCTTCACATCGGCGCTGGCATTGGCACCGACCGGATGGGTTGAGATGGCAAAATTGGCGATGGCCCGGCGCACATGGTCTGCCATGGGCACGCTGCGCACCAAGGCCTGAATGGCCAAAATATCAGCCGGCGTCAGGAATTGCTGAACGGTGGTGGAGACGCTGCCCGTCGTGCTGTCGAGAATGGCGGCGAGCGTTTCGGCCGTCGGCAGGGGCACGTCGAGCTGGAGCAGAAAGCGGTCGATCTGGGCTTCGGGCAGAATGTAGGTGCCGTCCATTTCGAGCGGGTTTTGCGTGGCCAGGACGAAGAAGGGCTCTGGTAGCGGCATGGTCTGGCCCGCGGCGCTGACGGTACGCTCCTGCATGGCTTCGAGCAGGGCAGATTGGGTGCGCGGGGTAGCGCGATTGATTTCGTCAGCCAGCAGCAACTGGGTGAAGATGGCGCCACGCTGGAATTCCAGGGTGTTGCGGCCATTGGTGTCGGGGACCAGTACCATGGAGCCGGTGATATCGGCGGGCATCAGGTCGGGGGTGAACTGCACGCGGGCAAAGGACAGGCCTGTCGCCGTGGCGAGGGTGCGCACAAGCAGCGTTTTGCCGACGCCCGGCGGGCCCTCGAGCAGGACGTGGCCGCCGGCGATGAGCCCAATAAGAAGGTCTTCGACGATGCGCTCCTGGCCCAGAACCGTCCGGCCGATTTCCGCCTGGGCGGCGCGCAGCGCGGTGAGCAGGCGGTTCATTTCGGCATCGGCCATCTGCTCGGCGGTGGCGGCATTTGCGGACATGGTGCTGTTCCCTGAACTAGGCATGCGCGGCTTCCTCGACATTGGAGCGAGATTGCTCCGAAGCCGCCGGCGGCGAGATTGATGTTGATTTTTGACGCGGGGCGAAAAGGCGGGTGTAGCGGACACAGAGTGCCGCCATGAAGAGCAGGATGGCCAGCCCCAGCCAGAGCGGGCTGGCAGGCCGCATGACCCAGCGATCCGGAACGTCACGGCGCATTGGCGTGGCCAGGTCGGTTCTTCCACCGGACAGTTGCGTCAGATGCTGGATGGCGCGGTCTGGTGGCAGCATACCCAGGGCGGCGGGATAGTTCATCGCGAGGCCAGATGTCGCCATGACGTCGCCCGCCTTGGCCTCGAAGCGATAGGTGCCGGCTGTTTGTGGATAGAAGACGGCGCGGTATTTTTCCGCGCCGATGGCGTCAAGCGGCAGGTTGGCGAGCAAGGTATCGCCCTCGAACACGGCAAGGCTCGGTGCGCCTAATTCCGCATCGCGCAGCGTCAGATTGACGACGATGCCGTCGCCACGGCGAACGAGATCGAGCACGAGATCGCCGCGCTCAACGCCGGGCAGGAACTGCCGCACGACCTGGGCCCAGAACGGGGCATAGCTTTCGAGCGATTGCCAGCGAGAGGACCAGGGCCCGACGGCCTCGGTGGTCAGCGCCAACACCTGGCCGGCGCCAAAGCGCCAGGACGCCAGCAAGGGCATGGGTTCGCCCTTGTTGTCGGGCACGACCACGGACAATTGTGCTTCGGGCTTGGCCGTCGTCAGCACAAAGCCATCGATGGTGGGCATGGTCGGCGGCAGGCCGCGCAGGAACGGTTCGGTGCGGCTGGCCCAGAGTGGCTGCGTGGTACCGGTCTCGATGGGCGAACCGGAGAGCAGCATCGCCTCTTGCGAGAGAATGGAGGGCAGGGCGGCGAAATCATTGGTGGCATGGAAGGTGCCGCCACCCAGCCGGGCGATCTGTTCGATCAGCCCGCGTTCGGCGCCTTCGCCGATCGAGACCGTGGACACGGTGATGCCTGAGCCGCGGATCTGGTTGAGCAGGCCGGCGAAATCAGCGGGTTGGCTCAAGCCGTCGGTCATGACGATGATGTGGCGGGCGGGTGTATCGACATTGCCTAGCATGTCATAGGCGGCCTCGAGCCCGGGATAGACTGAGGTGCCGCCACCTGGGTCCACGCCGCTCAGGGCGGTGGAGACGACGTTGGGGTCAGAAATGCGCGATAGCGGCAGGACGGTGATCGGTTCGGAATCGAAGACGATAATGCCCACCTGGCTGTTGCGGTTGAGCAGCCGAACGGCGGCAAGCGTCGCCTGCTTGGCCACGTCGAGACGCGTGCCATTGCCCACCGGCTGCTGCATGCTGCCGGAGCGGTCGAGGACGAAGACCAGTGTCGCCTCTGGCGCATCGCGCGGCACGCGGCTTGAGAGAGGCGATGCATCGTCGAGAGGCGTTTGCAGATAGCCGCCAGGGCCAAAACTGTTGGGGCCGCCCAGCATCAACAGGCCCATGCCCTGCTCGGCGACAGCTTGGGTCAGTTGCTCCTGCTGCAAGGTGGTCAAGGCAATGGCGGGGAGATCGATCAGCACGGCGCCGTCATATCGCGCCCAGTCCTCTTGCTTATAGGGTACGCGCTTGGGTTCGATGGCCGTGCCGGTAATGCCTTGGCCACCGAGCCAGGCAATGAACTGGGACGCGCGGGCTGGGTCCGTGGCGATAACTGCGACGTCGCCAGCATCGCCGACATCGATGACGCGGGTTAGGCTGTTATTCGCAGGTGTGTCGTCGGCTGCACTGGTCACGCTCAGCGTGTAGGTGGCCGGGCCGGCGGCGAGGTCGGTCAAGATGGTCTCGACGCGGTTGTCACCGGGCTGCAACGCCACCTGTTGATCGACGAGCACCGCGCCGTCGCGCTCGAAGCGCAGATGCGCTGGCGCAGCGTCGCGGGCGTGGACAATGCCGACGAGTTGCACAGTATCCCCCACGAAAACCGGCTCAGGCGCTTCGAGGGCCGATACGAGTACAGCGTCTTCGACGAAGGGCGGGGCTATGACGTCGAGGACGATGTCGTTGTCCCGCAAGGTATCGCTGATAGCCTGGAACGCGTCATCGTCTGTAGCTGTTTGGCCGGTGACCACGATATGGCCCGGCTCGCCCCATGGAACGCTTGCGGCGGCCAAGGCAATAGCATTGGCCAAGGGGCCGATGCGCTCTGGCATTTCTGTGGCATCCATGGCGATCACCGGCCCGGCGGCGATGAGCCGATCCACCATATCAGCGTCGGGTGCGCTGCCGGCCGAGGCCAATTGCACCAGGTATTCACCGGCCTGGCGCCAGGGCAGGGGAGCGTTGACCAACGCAGCCATGGCCAGCGCCAAAGTTGCGACATGGAGGCCAAGGGCTATGCGTCGGCGCTGGCTCAAGGGATTGCTCGACCGCAGGCCCTCGCGCTGCAGGAACCGTTCGGCGCCGCGCCCTGACACGATGGCCTCGGCAATCAGGGCGGCTATGGCGAGGCCAATAAAGAAGGACCAGAGCGGCAGCGGGAAGCTGGCGGGTTCATCGAATGTAGCGATGCTGTCCACGCCAGGAGGCACAATGTCGGGGTTGACGGCGATCAGCTTGGCGAGGCCGTTGCGTTCGACCTGGTACAGACCGGCGACCGTCGGAACCCAGCCGGCCGGAAGCATTTTGGCGGAGGCCTGGGCATCGCCACCCAAAAGCGTCAGAGTGCCGCCCTCGAGCCGTCGGTCGAGCGCACAGCGGGCACCCGCAACGCAGCTCGGCTGCAAGACGGGTTGGGGCGCGATGCCAAGCCAATCGACCAGATTGGCGGTGAAAATCGGCAAAGACGGCTGTTGCGGCCAGTTGGATTGGCGCGGATCAAAGGCCAAGGCGATGCTGCGCCCGAACGGGGTTCGATCCGTGGTGATGAGCGGCGCATCGCCAGTCCGCAAAAGAATTTCCGCCGTCTCAGTGACCGGCAGGACGACGCTGCCACCGGTGTCGATGCCGGTCCACGTCACGCCGCGCATCAGCGGATGGGCGTCGATGGCGCTGGTCGGCGGCAGGGAAGAACCCGTCGCCAGCGTTTCACCGTCGATGCCGGCATTGCCGATCCAGAGCGTATTGGTCTCCGGCTGACGATCGACAAAGCTGCCATCGACGACCACAAGCCCATAGGCGCTGACATCGTTCGGCAGGCGAGGGGCCTGAAAGATCTGCGTACCCTCGATGGCGCGGAAAGCCGAGAGCAGGGGCTGGTTGCCGGCGCCGACATAGAGCACGTCGAGTGGTTTGGGCTGTGCCCCGATGACGAAGCGCGCGGCATTGTCATAGGCGTTGCCGTCGTCAGCCAGGGTGGCACTGACGATCCCCGCGCCCGGCAATTCCAGCGTCACCGAAAAGGTGCGGTAGCGGACGGCGTCGTCTGGCTCATTGGGCGTGGCGATGGTCCGCCGCGTCCATTCCAACGGTTGCTCGTCGCCGCGTGTCGCAAAGCCGACGATCATTTCGGCCGCGGCCTGGCCCGGATCGAGCCGCACGGTACCAGACAGGGTCCAGCGATTGGCGACCTTGGTGGAGGCTTCCAGCGTGGCTGAAATAGCAGCATTGGGAAATTGCGAGGCGACGATGACCGGCTCGACTGAGATCTCGGCCCGGCCGAAATCCGGCGTCACCGCGTGATCGGAGTAGATGACGATCCGGGTCTTTTCGTTTGGACGGATGATTGGGGCCAAGGCGGCCTTCAGGCGCGACCAATCGGCATGACCATGCTCGGCGGCGAGGCTGCCCACGGCATCCGCCATTGCCGACCCAGTCAGGGCCTGGTCGATAGCCACGGGTGTGACATCGGCGCCAACCGCGACAAGCGATTGCCGGCCTGCGCCAGCTGCCCCGGTGATGTGATCGCGCAAATCGGCCTTGACCTCATCGAGCAGGCTGCCCGCGCCTGCCTGTGCCTGCATGGCGCCGGAACGGTCGACGACGAAAATCCAGTGATCGACCGGTGGGCCGCGGTTCCAGAGGGGCTGCGACAGCGCCATCACCATCGCCAGCAGTGCAAGTAGTTGCAGCGCCAGGGACCAACTGGGGTTCGGCCATTGCCAAGTGCGGTTGCGTCGCACCTGGCCGGCCTGCAATTGCCGCCAGATCACCAGGCTCGGCACATTCAGCGTGCGCCGCCGCCTGATATGGAATGCCAGGATCACCAGTGCCAGCAAACCGGACAACAAAGCGAGGGGGGCGAGGAACTGCATCTACTGCTCCCCGCTCTTCACTGGACGGTTGAAATAGCGCGATACCACCACGCTAGCTTCGGGCGTGATCGCCTGGCGGGTGACGATCTGCGCCATCTGCCGGCTCCAATCGGCGCCCTGCAAACCGTCGAACGTCGCCGTTTGGCTGGGGTCGGCGCTCGTGGGCATATGCATGCGAATACGACTGCCTTCGCCCACCTGGTCGGCGGCGATCGACATCGACTGCGTCGGATCGGCCATGGTTTCGAGAAACTGGCTATTATCGGCGAGGGCCTGCGAGCCGCCGCCGGCGATATTGCTTTCCCCCTTGCCCGATTGTGCGGCAGCGCCGACGGGCAGGGAGCCTGCACTGGCAAAGGCCTCGTCTTCCATGGGCCGTGCCAAAGTGTCGCCGCCGCCCAGGCTTTCGCTTTGCAACTGGCCCTCGCGGTCAGCGACTGCGTTTTCATTCGGAGCACTATTGCCTGCCGGTTGGGGCGCTGCGCTGGCAGAAAGGCGATCCTCGGGCAAGGTGTACATGTCGGAGGACGTCACCTTAGGGCCATCGCCGCGCATTTCCGCCAATCTGGCGCGCTCCTCGGCCGCCTTCTGGCGCGCTGTGCTGAAGGCGAGCGCATTCTGGACCACGCCTGCCGGCTGTTCGCCCGGCCCGTTCATCCACTCCGGCATTTTTCCCTGATAGCCCGCGGCAGCGTGATCGAGGAGCGCCTGCAATTCGGTTTCGAGTTCAGCCTGGGTCGCGCCGTTCCGCGCCTTTTCCGCCAGCGATTTGACGGAGTTGGCCAAGGCGGCCAGGTAGTCGCTGTTGCGCCGTTCAGCGTCTTCGGCGACCAGCTCGGCCAAGACGTCGAGCGCGTCGGCCGTGATCTCAGCGCCTGTATCGGGAGCGTCGATCGCTTGCGGCGTTTCGAGCGATACCTGGACGTTACCGGCGATGAGACCGAAGGCGAGGACGGTACCGCAGATCGCCAGCAGCAGGGCTGCCAGGCTGAGGCCCAGCGGCCGCGTCACCAGTGGCACGGCGCGTTTGACATCGATGTTCTGCGCTACACGACCGGCATTGACCAGCAACGAGCGCACAATAGGACTGTCAACGGCAGACCCAGCGGCAGCAGTGGCCGAAGACAATTGTTCAGCGAGGCCAAGCCGATGGTCTATGCGCCGCGCGACGATGTCGGGGCGTGTGGTCCGGGCAAGCGCAACCATGCCGATGGCCAAAAGGCTCAACGACAGGCCGCCGGCAATCAGCCAGCCAGCCTGGGGCCAATTCGGCCCCATGACGAAAATTGCTCCTCCCAGAGCTGCCACGCCAATCGCCAAAGCGGTGATCGACACTGGCAGCAGACGCGCCACGCTGGCGCGATGCCCGACCGCAGTCAGAACCCTGGAGATCTGACCTGCGTCAGATGCGCTTTGCCCAGACATCCCCCATGCTCCGCTCGCGAAGCCTGCTCCATGTGATCGTCTCGATGCGACCTTGCAAAAGAACAGGCTCCGCTGGCGATGGTCTTACTGGCCAACCATGGCTGCGAGTTCAGCAAAGGCGTCCTTGACCTTGGCAGGACCGCGCGCATTGACGATGGCATCGAGATTGGCGGGATCTTCGCCCACGACGATCAGCCCGACCATGGCCATGGCGAAGTGCGGGGCGCATTTGTAGCCATAGGCACCCGGCACGTCGAAGGTGACGCTGAATTCCTCGTTGATCTTGCCCTTGAACTGGTTGCCGCCCTCGGGGAACATGTCCTTGATGGTCTCGGCGTTGTGGCCCTTGTCTGTGGGGATGAACTTGACCGTGTCACCCACAGCGATCTGCAGGAAGTGCGGCTCGAACACCATGGTTTTCCCATCGGCGCCCTTGTTGAGCATGTGAACTTCATATTCGGCGGCGGAAATAGACAGTGTGGACGCCAAAACCAGCGACGCGGCAATCAGAATCTTATGGAATTTCAATTATTTGCTCCAAGACTGTTGGACAGGCGTGCTTGGGGCAGCCGCCTGGCGGGGTTAAACTTCCGGTGCTTGCAAGGAGCCGTAACCAGCTCCAAACACTCGTTATTTGAGAAATCCTCCAACTGTTATGTTAGGCCGGGGCGGGAAGGCTATCAATATGGGTCGGGTGAAAATTGTTCAAAAAAGCGACGCTCAAAGTCGGGCGCGCTCATTGCGCTAGAACCCGACGATTTCGGGCACATCAGTGGGGCGGACTTGCGTGCGAAGCGACCGGAGCCAGCGATGTGGCGACTGCGCATACCTTGATGGGGCAAACCAGGAGTGGCCGTGAGGGTTTCGGGGACGACAATTGTCCAACACAGAGAGGCGCGTGGCAAAATGGGAGGCAACAATGGCGCGGCGGCTGTGTGTGGGGGGTAGCGCTCAAGCGTAATTCGCATAATATATATTATGGAACTTTTATTGATGCGAAATGTGGGTTTTGATGGCTGTTCGGCGTCTGGTTCCGCCATAAATGGCTGCGCACGGTAGAAAACGCGCGGAATGGCGCGATGCGATTAACGTCGCGGTTATCTGTGCATCTTTATCATCCGGGCGCGCATAAAGGCGCATGTCGGCAGGAAAATTCGCGCCATGGTTCAGCAGTTCTTTGCCGTCATGAACCCCTTGCTCTCGTTGCTATTGGCAGGAGCTTTCGCCACCCTGGCATTGCGCTGGACGTCACAACGTCATCTGGGGCTGATTTCGGTGGCGTTCGCGCTGACATCCATTGCCTTTTGGGCAACGGCCTATGGTATCGGCCCCAATGCCGACTTTTCGCGTTACGTTGCCAATGTCGGATTTTTCAGCGCGGTAACGCTGGCTTGCGTGTGCACCATCATGCGCGCCGGGCTCAGAGTGCCGGTGCCGATGTATATAGTATTGGTGGCACTCACGGTTGCGGGATTTGCCTGGTTCGAGGTGGTGATGCCCTCAACGCTCGGGCGCATCTACGTGATGGCGATCGGCTTCAATGCCATTTCCCTCGTTACCTTGGTGCATTTGCGGCGCAAGCCGAACTGGGCGCTGGCCGACTACATGATCGCGGCGGCGGTGTGCTTCGGAATGCTGCTCTCGATCGTCCGGCCGATCCTGGCGCATCTGCACGTCCTCGATATCGGCGCCGAGGGCACGTTTCTGCAATCGACCTATTGGGCCACCGTCGTTGCCTTCACGCCCATTCTTTCGGTTGGCGTCGGCTTCGTGTTTCTTGCGGCCATTGCGCTCGATATCTACGAGCAGGTCAAGACTGAGGCCAACCACGATTATCTAACCGGATTGCTGAATCGGCGCGGGTTCGAAACCTTGGTGGAAAGCGATCTCACAACGGCAAAGAAGCCGGCACTGCTGATCGCCGATATCGACGACTTCAAGAAGGTCAACGACACCTATGGGCACCAGACCGGCGACGCCGTCATCCGGCACGTGGCCGAGATTTTGGCGCACCATGGCCAGGCGCTGTATGCGGCACGCATCGGTGGCGAGGAGTTTGCCCTTTATTATAGCGACATGGAGCGGCCGCCGCTGCGCGCAATCGCCGATGATATTCGCTTGGCCCTGGCGCAATCTGATGGCTCGGGCCCGCCAGTGGAGAAAATGGTGACGCTCAGCATTGGCCTGCATTGGCGCGATACCGGCGAAGGGCTGGCGCAGATGCTACACCGCGCCGATCAGGCGCTGTATCGCGCCAAGCGCGCCGGCAAGGATCGCGTTGAAAACAGCGCGATCCAGTTGCATTCCATCCGGCCTCAAGCGCGGGCCTGACCTCGAGCTACGCGTCAGCCGCCATCTGTGCCAGGAACGGCTCCGGGCTATCCACTTCGACCAGTTTTTTGCCATCGATCATGAGGTAGCGGGTCGCCACCGCACGCAGGAAGGCCCGATCGTGGGAGACGAGAAGGCAGGTGGCCCCCTGCCCGCAGATATCGGCTTCGAGTTGCTCCTGTCCGGCGATATCGAGGTGATTGGTCGGCTCGTCCAGAAGATAGAAATTCGGCTCTGCCAGGCGCAGGGCCAGGAGCGCCACACGCGCCCGCTGGCCCAGTGACAACGTCCGGATCGGCCTGGTCTGGCGATCCGGAGCGAAGCCGGCGCCGGCCAACAGGGCGACGGTGCGCCGATCACCTTCGTCGAAGCGATGTAAGAGGTAATCGAGCGGTGACGGATCGAGCGGTAGCCAGCTCAGGTCCTGGTCGAGATAGCCGGGTGCAATCTGGGGGCTGAGCCGCATGCCTGGCGGCACATCGCCGCCCAGGGCCCTGGATACCAGCCGCATGAATTGTGACTTGCCGGTGCCGTTGCGACCGAGCAGCGCGATGCGGTCGCCTTGGAAGACATGCAGTTTGGCGATGGTAAAGAGCGCCCGCGCATCGGGCGTACTGACTGGAACGGCCTCGAACGCCATCATCACACGCGCATCGGCGCCACTATTGCCGAGTTTGACGAGACCGGTGCGCTCCTTGTGCTCCGACTGGACCTGACCTTCGATCTTCTCTGCCCGTTCCCGCAATTGTTTGGATTTGACCGTCAGCAGATCGCTACCCGAATTGATGCCGATATTGGTGAGCTTGGCCGCTTGCTTGCGCAGTTGCGACACCTGCTTGAGGTCGCGCTCTCGTTGCGCTTCGGCAGCAGCATCGACGCGATCGAGCTCCTGGCGGGCGGCCGAATAGGCCAGCGGCAGATAGACCTGCTCGCTGGGGCGCAGAAACAAAGTGCGGTTGGTGGTGGCGTCGAGAAAGGCGCGGTCGTGGCTAGCAATGACCACTGGCATAGTGCGAGTGGCGTAGTCCATCCAGGTCTCGAGCGCCAGGATGCGGCCGACATCAAGATGATTGGTGGGCTCATCGAGGAGGAGTATGTCGGGCTGCCCCACCCAGCCGCGCGCGAGCAAAGCCATGCGCTGCCAGCCGCCGCTCAATTGTCCAAGCGGCAGAGATCGTAGATGTTCGGGTATGGCAAATTCTTCCAGCACCATGTCGACGCGCCAGAATTCGTCCTGTTCGGTGGCTGCACCGAGGCCCTGGGTGATGAAGTCGCGCGCGGAAAGTGCGAGGCTCGCGGCCGGCACTTCCTGGGGGACATAGCCGATGGCCAGGCCGCGCGAGCGCGTCATCTCGCCATCGGAAAGCTCGACAAGGCCAGCCATGGCGCGCAGCAGTGTGGATTTGCCTCGACCATTGGCGGCGACGAGACCGATGCGGTCGGCATCGCCGATCACCAGGTTGAGATTGGAAAACAGGGTTTCGCCAGCACGGTGGCCAGCGTTGCGAAGGCTGATGGTTGCCATTGCTTAGTCTTTCTGGATCGGCGCGTCACGCAGACAGGCGCCATTGCCAAACTCTCAGCGGCTTGATTGACAAGCCGCCATGAAGGGCAAACCAGAAGGTGTTGGAACGTCTATCGTGCCGAACCAGTCCCGGTCAGCCCTGCAGCATCTGCCGCAGGGCATAAACGGGTCCGCGCTGACGATGCGTGTGAAATACAGTCATGCAGCCCTCCCCCGTTCGCGTTGTGGACACGCACATGACTAGCTGCGCTGCCGAAGCAACGCAAGCCAGTTCATGCGAGAAAGAAGACAAGGCTTACCCCGAAAAGCGTGCCCAAACGGGACACGCGGAGATTGGCCAGCCGGTACGCAATACTGAAAATTCCGGCTTCCGGCCAATGACCGAGGGGTGATGAACCGATACCTTTCGGTGGATACGCAATACTCGTCGGATCGGCTCGCATACGGCAACTCCAGACAAAAACCGTATGTCCATCTTTCTATCAGGGTGCACTTAAGAAAGTGCTTTCAAGAAGCAAACGAGGCGTAAACCGAACGCCTTGTTTTGGGACTCAAAGTGTATCGATCCGGGGACCGGACCACGCACCCGCATGAATTCAGCGACTCGGTTTGTGCTCTCGCCGCCTCATGCGCTACGCAGCTGCAACTGAAGGTCCCTCCCCTTCAGGTCAAACGTTCGTCTACCGTTCTGCTTGACGGCGCGGAGGCTTGCGCGGCTGTGGGAATTGCGGACAAGCGTCGAGTGCCCGGAAATGGCTGGGTTATGCTAGGAATCGGTGTTGCCCGATTCGGGCTCAAGCAATGGAACGTGCATGTCAGATCTCTTCGGTAGCGCCGCGCCTCAACCGGAACAGCCCAAAAAGCCGACACCGGCAAAGGCGAGCGCGCCTGCGCAGACGCAAGAGGCTTATGGCGCCGCCGATATCGAGATTCTGGAAGGGTTGGAGCCGGTTCGGCGCCGGCCCGGCATGTATATCGGCGGCACAGATTCCAATGCCTATCACCACCTCTTCGCCGAGGTGATCGACAATTCCATGGACGAGGCCATTGCCGGGCATGCCTCGCGCATCGAAGTGCATCTGGGTGCCGACGGATACATTACGGTTACCGATAATGGCCGTGGCATCCCGGTTGAAAAGCACCCGAAATTTCCCAACCGGTCGACACTTGAGATCGTGCATACCGTGTTGCATGCCGGTGGCAAGTTCGACTCCAAGGCTTATGAAACCTCAGGCGGCCTGCATGGCGTCGGCGTTTCGGTGGTGAATGCGCTTTCCGACGATATGGTGGTCGAGGTGGCGCGCGAGCAGCAGCTCTATCGCATCCAGTTCAGCCGCGGCATCGTCGTTCATGATGTCGAGCCGGTCGGAAGGGTGCAGAACCGTCGAGGCACCACGACGCGCTTCCATCCCGATCCGCAGATTTTCGGCGTCAGCGCTCATTTCTCGCCCGGCCGCATTTTCCGCATGACCCGGGCCAAGGCCTATCTATTCGGCGGCGTCGAGCTGCGCTGGAGCTGCGACGAAAGCCTGGCCAGTGAAGACGTGCCGGCCAAGGCGGTGTTCCACTATCCCGATGGGCTCAAGGATTTCATGACCGCCCGCATCGAAGGCGAGACGCGGATCACCGACGAGATATTTTCGGGCAAGAGCGGCCGGCCGGGCAGCCATGGCTCGGTGGAATGGGCCATTGCCTGGACCATTGGCGATGGTGGCGTGCAATCCTATTGCAACACCGTGCCGACGCCCGATGGTGGCACCCATGAGGCTGGCCTGCGCATGGCGCTGCTGCGCGGGCTCAAGAATTATGCGGAGCTGACCAAGAACAAGGGGGCAGCGAACCTCACTGCCGAGGACGTGCTGACATCGTGCTCGGCCATGCTGTCTGTTTTCGTGCGCGAGCCCGAATTCGTCGGCCAGACCAAAGACAAGCTGGCTTCGGGCGAAGCGACGCGCATTGTGGACACGGCGCTGCGTGATGCATTCGACCATTGGCTGGCGGCCTCGCCGCAACAGGCGGGCAAGCTGCTGGACTGGGCTGTCGAGCGGGCCGAGGAGCGCCTGCGCCGCCGCAAGGAAAAGGAAATCGATCGCGCCAGCGCCACGCGAAAGCTGCGGCTGCCGGGCAAGCTGGCCGACTGTACGCAAAATGCCGCCCAGGGCGCGGAGATCTTCATCGTCGAGGGCGACTCGGCAGGTGGATCGGCCAAGCAGGCGCGCAATCGCTCCAATCAGGCGGTGCTGCCGTTGCGCGGCAAAATCCTCAACGTAGCAGGCGCCAGTCGCGACAAGCTGGCTGCGAACCAGCTGATCTCCGACCTGATCCAGGCGCTCGGCTGCGGGACGCGCGACCGCTATGCCGAAGACGATCTGCGGTATGACAAGATCATCATCATGACGGACGCCGACGTCGACGGTGCCCATATTGCGTCGCTGCTGATCACTTTCTTCTTCCAGGAAATGCCGCGCCTGATCGAAAATGGCCACCTCTACCTGGCCATGCCGCCGCTCTACCGCATCAGCCAGGGCGGCAAGACGCTTTATGCGCGTGATGACTCACACAAAGACGAGTTGATGGCGACCGAATTCACCGGCAAGGGCAAGGTCGACATCACACGCTTCAAAGGTCTGGGCGAAATGCCGTTCGCACATTTGCGCGAAACCACCATGTCGCCGGTCACGCGCACCCTGCTGCAAGTCAAGATTCTGGATGATCGCGACGCCACCAAGACAACAGTCGACCGGCTGATGGGCACTAAGCCAGAAGCCCGCTTCGAGTTCATCCAGGAGAACGCGGCCTTCGTTACTGACCTCGATATCTAGCGATTTCGACGCTGCGCTTAACCGCAATAGCAGTCAAATCGCCCGAGACCGTTGACAGGCAAGGGCTTTGCGCTATGGTCCGCGCCGCCGGTATGACTTGAAGACCAGGGACAAACTACTGTTTTCCCCTGATCGGCGAGCCCGGTGGGGCATTGGTGCGCAGATGCTGCCTGCATCAGTTCCAGCGCCCGAGTGCGGATGCGTCTTCATCCATCTGTCCGCAGAGCTGCACGGGCCCCGCGCGTTGACGCGGAACCCCATCTTCAAAGACCGGGAGCCCGGCCCGACATGTTCGGACCAGCCGTTCCCAGGCCAGAATCCATGAGTGGAACCACAGACTTGACCGATACATTCTCCGGACTTGGACTTTCCAGCAAAGTCACCGATGCGGTGGCAGAGGCCGGCTATACCAAGCCCACCGAAATTCAGGCACAAGCTATCCCTCACCTTCTGCAGAAGAAGGACTTGATCGGCATTGCCCAGACCGGCACCGGCAAGACCGCCTCCTTTGTGCTGCCGATGTTGACGCTGCTCGAAAGCGGCCGCGCCCGGGCCCGCATGCCGCGCACGCTCATTCTTGAGCCAACGCGCGAACTGGCAGCCCAGGTGTCCGAGAATTTCGAAAAATACGGCAAGAACAGTCGCCTCACCATGGCTCTGATCATTGGCGGCGTGTCGTTCGAAGACCAGAACAAGAAGCTCGACCGCGGCGTAGATGTGCTCATCGCCACCCCCGGCCGCCTGCTCGACCAGATCGAACGCGGCAAGATCATGCTCAACGGCGTCGAAATCCTGGTGATCGATGAGGCCGACCGCATGCTCGACATGGGCTTCATCGATGACATCGAAAAGATCGTCAATCGCCTGCCGCCGCGCCGCCAGACCATGTTGTTCTCGGCGACCATGGATGGCCAGATCGAGAAGCTGACCAAAAAGTTCCTCAAGGATCCGGTGCATGTGCAGGTGTCCCGCGCCGCATCGACCGCCGACACCATTGACCAGAAGCTGGTCAAGGTCTCGTCCAAGCCGGACGAGAAGCGCGCCGCCCTACGCTCGCTCATCGACGCTTCCGAAGGCCTGACCAACGCCATCATTTTTTGCAATCGCAAGCGCGACGTGGCCACACTCGCCCGGTCGCTGGAGCGTCACAAATATTCTGCCGGCGCCCTGCATGGCGACATGGACCAGAAGAGCCGCATGGAAACGCTTGATGCGTTCAAGACCAACAAACTGACCCTTCTGGTGGCCAGCGACGTGGCAGCGCGTGGCCTGGACATTCCGGCAGTGAGCCATGTGTTCAATTTCGACGTGCCAGTGCATGCGGAAGATTACGTGCACCGCATCGGCCGTACGGGTCGTGCCGGACGTTCGGGCGTGGCCTACACCATGGTGGCTCCCGCCGATGGCAAGCATCTCGATGCCATTCTGAACTTGATCCAGAAGCCGATCGAATGGCTGGAGACCGGCAAGTCTTCTGCGCCCCAGGCGGCAAATGAGGAGGCTCCCGCAGCCGAGGAAAAGCCGAAGCGCGGTCGGCGCGGCCGAGCCAATACCCGACCGGTGGAAACAAAGGCCGAAGAAAAGCCGGTTCAGAAGCCCGCCGCTGCGTCGCGCCCTGCCCCGACTCGGCCTGCAAAGCGGAATGACGATGTTGTCGAGAGCAACTCGCCTTTTGGCGACGATGGCCCAATTCCGGCGTTCTTGTTGCGGCCAACACGGCTCGCACAGTAATCCAAAAGCAATATTGTGGCTGCTAACATAGGAAACTTGTTAGCGGCATGTTGTGTGCAAGGCAGTTGGGACGGTATTTAGGATAAAACGACTCACCGAAGGTCCTGGACCTTTGGCGCGGCGCAAAGGGGCGCGGGTAGGCAGTGTCGGATCAAGAATTCAAGCGCGCATTGGGCTATGCCACCGCTGCATTCGACCTGCTGAAGCGGAGCGGGATACCCCCCTATCCGCAATTTTACGAGTTGCTTTATACTTACGCGACCGGCGTAAATCCCTCTCTTAACAACCGGATCAACGCCATCTTCCGGGGCGGCACGATGCCATCGGCCGAACTGGCCGAGACGCTCTACTACGAGTTCATGAAATCCGACGCCAATGAGCGGATGTCGAGCGTGTCGCAGCGCATGCATGCGCGTATCGAGGCGGTGCATGACGCTATCGATTCGGCGATGACCACAGCCAATGCCTATTCCGGCTCGCTACAGTCGGCGACAGGCGACCTCGAGCGCGACCTCAGTGAAGACGCGATGCGCCAACTGGCTCAGCGGCTATTGTCGGAAACGCGTCGTATGCAGGACACCAATCGCCAGCTCGAAAAGAAGCTCGAAGCCTCGCGCGACGATATTGCCGCTCTGCAGCGCGATCTCGACGATGTGCGGCGGGAGTCGATGCTCGATCCGCTGACCAAGATCGCCAATCGCAAGAGCTTTGACGAGGGCCTCGCCGGCGCCATCGATGATGCCAAGCGCACGCGCGCGCCGCTGAGCCTAGTTCTGGTCGATATCGACTATTTCAAGAAATTCAACGACACCTATGGCCATCAGACGGGTGACCAGGTGTTGCGGCTTGTGGCTATGACGCTGAAGTCCAACATCAAAGGCCGCGATCTGGCGGCCCGTTATGGTGGCGAAGAATTTGTCGCCGTGCTGCCCTCCACCGATCTCGATGGCGCCGTGATTGCCGCAGAAAATGTGCGCAAGGCCATCCAGGCCAAGGAATTGCTGAAGCGCTCGACCAATGAAAAGCTCGGGCGCGTCACTGCTTCGTTCGGCGTCGCGATGTTCCGCGCCGACGACAATGCGTCCTCGCTGATTGAGCGCGCCGATCGGTGCCTCTACGCGGCCAAGCGCGCCGGCCGCAATCGTGTGGTGGCTGAAATCGATCTGGTCGAGATCGATGTCACCGCCAGTACCGGCGTCTCCGCCGCCTGATCCGGTATTTCTCTGCTTCTTTGCCGTTGCACCCTTGCGGGTGACGACGACCTATTCGGTCGCCGCCAGTTCCACACCCAGCGATCTCAACATGTCCCAATATTCGGGATAGGTCTTGCCGGTGCAGGCCGGGTCCAGGATGACGATGTTGGGTATCAGTAGTCCGGCCAGCGCAAAGCTCATGGCGATGCGGTGATCGTGGTAGGTTTCGATCTTGATGCGGGAGTTGCGGCCAGCAAGGCTCGATGCGAGCGCAGGGTCCGAAGCGACGAGCAAGTCGTCCCCCTCTTCGATAGCCAGGCCCGGAAAAATGCGATTGAGCTCGTTGGCGACGGCGCGGATGCGGTCGGTTTCCTTGACACGCAGATTGGCGATGCCGACGAAGCGGACAGGCGTGTTGTTGAAGGCCGCGACCACGGCCATTGTCGGCACTGCGTCCTGCATTTGTGAGCCGTCGATGACGGCGGGCATATTGGGATACGACGCGATGATGGCTTGCGCGGCGGCGTCGGGCTGGGTGAAGGCGTAAGCCTCCACGCCGAGATCGATCCTGCCACCGGTCAGCGCCTCGATCCCCCAGAGATAGGTGGCCGCTGAGGCATCTGGTTCGATGTGGAAGTCTGTGGCCCTGTAGCCGGTGGGCTGAACTGACCAGGACCCGTCGTCGCGGGCCTCCACAGCAGCGCCAAAGGCGCGCATGGCCGCGAGCGTCAGGTCGACATAACCACGCGCGCCGATATCCTTGCCGGTCAGTGCGACTTCGATAGGGCCATCGCCGAAGGGCGCGGCCATCAGGAGTGCTGAGACGTATTGGCTAGAAAGCGAACCATCGATCTCCACCCTGCCCTTTCCGAAACGGCCATTGCCGCGAACGGTAACAGGCGGGCAGCCGGTGGGGCTTTCGGCAGCGATGCCGAGCGAGCGCAAGGCATCGACCAGCGGCTTGATCGGGCGCAGCCGCATGTCTTCGTCGCCATCGACGACCACTGAGCCTTCGATAGTGGCAACAGCGGCGGTCAGAAAGCGCGTGGCGGTGCCCGCATTGCCCAGGAACAGCGGCCCCGCAGGCGCGACCAGCCTGCCGGTACTGGTGACGCGGAAACTGGTCGCGTCCGGCTCGTCCACTGTCACGCCCATTTCGCGCAGGGCGCGAGCCATCAGCACCGTGTCCTTGCTTTTGAGAGCGCCAGTGAGCGTACTGGTGCCCTCGGCCAAGGCAGCCAGCAGCAAGGCGCGATTAGTGATCGACTTGCTTCCAGGCGGGGAAACGCGGCCGGTCAATGGACGGTTTGGCGGGATAATGGTGTAGGCAGGGGGAAGAGCGTTCGGCATGATGGGGGATCAATGCACCATGGCGAAGCGCTGTGCAACTTCGTTCCACCGGCAAGGCGAACGACCCCCTCCTAACCTCCCCCCAAATGGTGGGGAGGCGGGTGGCCGAAGGGTGGGGACTAAGCCCCTGCCCTGGCCTCGGCCAGCGCTTTCAGATCCGCCGCAGCCAGCGTCACGCTTTCGCCGCAGCCGCAGGCGCCGGTCTGGTTGGGGTTCTTGAAGGTGAAGCTCGAACCCATCTTGGACTGCTCAAAATCCATCACTGTGCCAAGCAGGTACATCGTGGCCTTCGGATCGACCCAGACATGGACACCGTGATCTTCCACGTGGTCATCGCCGGCGATAGGCGCCTCGACATAATCCATGGTGTAGGACACACCGGCGCAGCCGGCATTCTTGATACCGACGCGCAAGCCGACAACGGGCTTTTCGCTGTCTTCGATGATCTCGGTGATGCGCTCCGCGGCGGCATCGGTCAGCGACATGATCTTGAACGGCATAGGCGTGTGACCTTTTATCGGCGGTTCACGATATATAGGCGCAAATGCGCGCGATTACCACCAGTTCAACGCGACCTGAGCCTCTTCGCTCATGCGCGAGGCGTCCCAGGGGGGATCGAAGACCATGTTGACGGTAACGTCCTGAATGCCTTCCACGCCGCGAGCCGCATTCTCGACCCAGCCCGGCATTTCGCCAGCAACCGGGCAGCCCGGCGCAGTCAGCGTCATGTCGATGGTGAGGTTGCGATTATCGTCGAGATCGACCTTATAGATCAGGCCGAGTTCGTAAATATCGACTGGGATTTCAGGGTCATAGACCGTCTTGAGCGCCCCGATCAGATCGGACGTGATGCGCTCGACTTCGCCCTCGGGAATGGTCGAGGGCATGGTCGGCTGGATGCGAGTATCGATGGCTTCTTCGGTCATTGTGCCTTCCTCAGGCGAAAAATTTCTGGGCGCGCTCGATGCCGTCGACCAGCGCGTCCACATCGTCCTTGCCACTATATAGGGCCAAGGACGCGCGGCAGGTAGAGGTCACGCCGAAGCGCTTAAGCAGCGGCTGGGCGCAATGGGTACCAGCCCGAACAGCGATACCGTAGCGATCGAGAATGGTGGCGACGTCGTGGGCGTGGGCCCCGGCGATCTCGAAGGAGAAAATGCCGCCCTTTCCGGGCGCTGTACCGATCATGCGCAGTGAATTGATGCGACTGAGCCGCTCATGCGCATATTCGGCCACGTCATGTTCATGGGCGGCAATGGCGTCGCGGCCAAGGCCTTCCATGTAGTCGAGCGCGGCTCCGAGGCCCATGGCCTGCACAATGGGGGGCGTGCCGGCCTCGAAGCGATGCGGCGGCTCGTTATAGGTGACGCCCTCAAGCGTAACGGCTTCGATCATCTCCCCGCCGCCCTGATAGGGCTGCATGTCGGCGAGAAGATCGTACTTGCCATAGAGCACTCCGATGCCGGTGGGGCCATAGAGCTTGTGGCCGGTCATGATGTAGAAATCTGCATCGAGATCCTGCACATCCACCTTGGTGTGGACTGCCCCCTGTGAGCCATCGACCAAAACCGGAATGCCGCGTGCATGCGCCATCGCGATCATGTCCTTGATCGGATTGATGGTTCCCAGCACGTTGGACATATGTGTAACCGCCACGATACGCGTCCTGTCGCTCAGAGACGCCTCGAAAGCATCGAGATCGAGACTACCATCGTCGCGCACATCCACCCACTTGATCACCGCGCCCTTGCGTTCGCGGTGGAAATGCCAGGGCACGATATTGGAGTGGTGCTCCATGATGGTGAGCACGATCTCGTCACCCTCGGCAATGCGGGGCCCGCCGAAGGAGGACGCGACCAGATTAATTGCCTCGGTCGCCGACTTGGTGAAAATGATCTCCTCGATCCGAGCGGCATTGAGAAAGCGGCGAGCGCTCTCGCGACCGGCCTCGTAGCCCTCGGTGGCGCGGTTGGCCAGCGTGTGCAAGCCACGATGGACATTGGCATATTCATGCCGGAAGGCATGGTCCATCCGGTCGAGGACCTGCACCGGCTTCTGCGCCGACGCGCCGCTATCGAGATAGACCAGGCGATGGCCATGAATCTGCTCAGACAGGATGGGAAAATCGGCGCGGATTTTTTCGAGGTCGAAGGTCATCAATCATCCACCGGAGTGGCCCTCTGGTCTCCCCTCCCCCTTGAGGGGAGGGATGCAATGGAGCCGAAGCTCCGGCCGCTTACTGTCCCAGCAACCACCCGTCGACGACGCCTTGCAGGGCTTCGTTGAGGGCTTCGTCTTCCACCGGGTCGAGCAGTTCGGCGATGAAGCCACGGACCAGCATGGTCTCGGCCTCAGCCTTGGGAATGCCGCGGCTCAAGAGGTAGAACAGGCTGTCTTCGTCCAGCTTGCCGCAGGTGGAGCCATGGCCGCAGACGACGTCGTCGGCATAGATTTCCAGTTCCGGCTTGGAGAGGATCTCCGCGTCATCCGACAGCATCAGACCCTGATGCATGAACTTTGCATCAGTCTTCTGAGCGTCGCGAGCGACGATCAGCTTGCCCTGAATGACGGACTTGGAGCGGCCACGGGTGATGGACTTAAACAGCGGCTGCGAGGAGGTATGCGGAACGGCGTGCGTCGTTTCCATGGTGATATCGGCGTGCTGCCCATCCGAGACGAGGTTGAGCCCGGTGATATCAGCGTGAGCATCGGCATCGCCCAGCGTCGGGAACAGCTGGGTGCGGGCGAGGTTGGCGCCGGCATGGATGATCAGCGTGCGCAGCTTGGCACCATCGGCGAGATGATACTCGTTGGTGGCAAAGTGGCTGACGCCAGAGGCGCTGAGATCCAGCGTGATATGGGTCAGCACAGCATTCTTGCCTAGGGCGATATAGCTGGCATGGTTGCCGACATGGGCAGCATCGGAGCCGGAAAAGGTCTCGAGAATAGTGGCGGATGCACCATCGGCGACGAACACCTTGAGCGCATCGGCCACGTGGGCAGCTTCGCCTTCGATGCGGCGCTCGATCTGAATGACCGGATCGACGCTACCCTCAAGCGTGAGGGTGAGCGCGGTCTTGGCCAAAGCATTGCCGATATTGACGATGACGTCGTCGCGCGTGGTCAAAACGCCACCATGGGCCTGGCCGACGATAACGCCTGCGGGAGCCGTGGAGGCGTTCTGGATCACGCCATTGGCGATCATCAGATTGAAGGCGCCCGGCACCCGTAGCGCCGGAGCGCTGGCTTCGTTGGCCGGTTGGCCAAGCGCTGGAACGGCGCGCAGCAGGGTCTTCAAATCGGTGTAGTGATAGGCCTCGACACGACGGGTCGGCAGGCCGGCCACGGTGATGCGTTCGGCGACCTGATCAGCGCCGACAGCCTTGAGCTGAGCAATGAGGGTCTCTTCGGCGGAGCCGAGCCTTACGGGAAAGTTTGGACGCATTATGCTGCCTCACCACCGTAATTGGCATAGCCCTCGGCTTCGAGCTTGAGCGCCAGGTCCTTGTCACCGCTCTCGACGATCCGGCCATCCGAGAAGACATGCACCACGTCAGGCACGATGTGGTTCAGCAGACGTTGGTAATGGGTGATGACCAGCATGGAGCGCTTACCATCACGCAGGGCGTTGACGCCCTTGGAGACGACCTGCAGGGCGTCGATGTCGAGGCCGGAATCGGTTTCGTCGAGGACGGCGAGCGAGGGCTTGAGCAGCGCCATTTGCATGATTTCGGCACGCTTTTTCTCACCGCCGGAGAAACCGACATTGAGCGGACGCTTCAGCATGTCGCTGTCGACGTTGAGCTGGGCACCGGCTTCCTTGACCAGACGCATGAAGTCCGGGGTCTTGAGCTCATCTTCGCCGCGCGCCTTGCGCTGGGCGTTGATAGCGGCCTTGAGGAAGGTCATGGTCGCGACGCCCGGAATTTCGATCGGGTACTGGAAGGCGAGGAAGAGGCCCGCTGCGGCGCGTTCGTCGGGCTCCATTTCGAGGATGTTTTCGCCGTTGAGCAGGATTTCGCCCTCGGTGACTTCATAATCTTCTTTGCCTGCGAGGACATAGGATAGCGTCGACTTGCCCGAGCCGTTGCGGCCCATGATGGCATGGACTTCGCCGGGCGGAATGATGAGGTTTACACCCTTGAGGATTTCGCGGTCCTCGATACGGGCATGCAGATTGCGGATTTCAAGAACGGGAGTGGTCATCTTTTTTCTCCAAGGCCGGGGTCGCGTGTCGCGCCACCCGGAAATTGATCTGTTACAGGTTTAGCCGACGCTGCCTTCGAGGCTGATGGCAATCAGCTTCTGAGTTTCGACCATGAATTCCATCGGCAGGTGCTGAAGCACGTCGCGGACGAAGCCATTGACGATCAGGGCGACGGCATCCTCTTCCGAGAGACCGCGCTGCATGCAGTAGAACATCTGGTCATCGGAGATTTTCGAGGTCGTGGCCTCGTGCTCAAACACGGCCGTGCCGTTGCGGCTCTCGATATAGGGCACCGTGTGGGCACCGCATTTGTCGCCGATCAGCAGCGAGTCACACTGGGTGAAATTGCGGGCATTCTTCGCCTTGGCATGCGCCGAGACCTGACCGCGATAGGTATTGTCCGAGAAACCGGCGGCGATGCCCTTGGAGATGATACGGCTGGACGTGTTCTTGCCCAGATGGATCATCTTGGTGCCGCTATCGACCTGCTGATAGCCGTTCGAGATGGCGATCGAATAGAACTCGCCGCGCGAACCATCGCCGCGCAGGATGCAGCTCGGATATTTCCAGGTGATGGCCGAGCCGGTTTCCACCTGCGTCCAGGAAATGTGCGAATTGACGCCGCGGCAATCCCCGCGCTTGGTGACGAAATTGTAGATGCCGCCCTTGCCGTCCTTATCGCCCGGATACCAGTTCTGGACGGTGGAATATTTGATTTCGGCATTATCGAGCGCCACCAGTTCGACGACGGCAGCATGAAGCTGGTTTTCGTCACGGCTCGGAGCCGTGCAGCCTTCCAGGTAGGAGACATAGCTGTCATCGTCGGCGATGATCAGCGTGCGCTCGAACTGGCCGGTGTTCTTTTCGTTGATGCGGAAATAGGTCGACAATTCCATGGGGCAACGGACGCCCTTGGGGATGTAGACAAAAGACCCATCGGTGAAGACGGCGGAATTGAGCGTGGCGTAATAATTGTCGGAGACCGGGACAACGGTGCCGAGATATTTCTGCACCAGTTCCGGGTGCTCACGCACCGCCTCGGAAATCGAGCAGAAAATGATGCCGACCTTGGCCAGTTCTTCGCGGAAGGTGGTGACGACAGATACCGAGTCGAACACGGCGTCGACGGCCACGCCGGCGCCGAACGGCGTACCGGTCGGCTCGCCCGCGCCCTGCACACCGGCGAGGATCGCCTGTTCCTTTAGCGGAATGCCGAGCTTGGCATAGGTCTTGAGCAGTTCCGGATCGACTTCATCCAGGCTCTTCGGACCAGTCACCGACTTGGGCGCCGCGTAGTAGCTGATCGCCTGGTAGTCGATCTTGGGATAGTGGACTTTTGCCCAGTTCGGTTCTTCGAGCGTCTGCCAGCGGCGGAACGCGTCCAGGCGCCATTCCAGCATCCATTCCGGTTCCTGCTTCTTGGCGGAAATGAAACGGACGGTATCCTCGGTCAGGCCGGGCGGCAGCACATCGGATTCGATGTCGGTCTCGAAGCCGTACTTGTATTTGTCGACGTCGAGCGCCAGCACCTGTTCGACCGTTTCCCGGTCGATCTCTTCCTTGAGGGTCGGAATATCGTAGTCCGCCATTCGGCTTCTCCTTTTTGTCCCTCGGCGGGTCAAGGCCGCCGCGAACGATAGACTTTTGGGCGGCTAGGCCGCCTGCCCTCCCCGCTTCCGGCGGGAAAGGAGCGTTTCGAAACCATCGAGAAATGCCTCGGCATCCTCGACGCGTGAATTCCAGCCGAAGCTGACCCGCAGGGCACATCCGGCAAGCGCCTTGTCGACGCCCATGGCCGCCAGGACGTGGCTGGCGCCGACCTTGCCCGACGAGCAGGCCGAGCCTGAGGACACCGAGAGCCCCATCAGGTCCAGTGCCATCATGGCGGTGGCATTGCCGAGGCCGGGCACGGCGAAGTTGACGACATTGCCGATCCGTTCGGCTGATTGGCCAAAGATCACCACATCCGGCGCCATGGTCCGCAAGCCGGTCTCGACGGTGTCGGCGAGGGCGCGCATGGCGTCAGCATTATAGCTCGCGGCAGCGGCAGCGGCGCCAAAGGCAGCAATGAGCGCAGCAGACTCGGTGCCGCCGCGGCGGCCTTGCTCCTGCCCGCCGCCCGGAATCAACCTGACAGTGTCGGCATGGCCCTTGACCAAAAGGCCGCCTATGCCTGCAGGGCCACCGATCTTGTGGGCGCTGATCGCCATCATGTCTGGTGCAGAAGCGGCAAAGTCCAACGGCAGCTTGGCGAGCGCCTGTACCGCGTCGACGAAGAGGCTATGGCGCGTAGGGCCGACAAGGGCATTTACCCGCGCCATCGGCTGGACGACACCAGTTTCATTATTGACCCAATGCAGCGCGACCAAGAGTGTAATGCCTTCGGCGTCAGCACGAGCAAGCGCGGCAACCAGTTGATCCAAATCAAGGCGGCCATCGGCCTGAAGCCCGATAGTCCATATGTCAAGGCCGGTTGCCTCTGCAGCCTTCAGTACGGCTGCGTGCTCGCCGCCGCTGACCACAATGGCATCGGGTGCAAATGCTTTGGCGCCACCGACGATTGCCTGGGTGATCGCCTCGGTGGCTGAACCGGTGAAGACGAGTTGGCGCGTCTCGGCGCCACAAAGGCGCGCCACCTGCTGTCGGCCGGTCTCGATCCGGTCCCGCAACGCCCGACCATGCCCATGGACGGACGACGGATTGCCATTGAGCTCGAGCGCAGCAAGCAACGCCTCCCGCGCTTCTGGCCGAAGCGGGGATGAAGCATTGTGATCGAGATAGACCGCAGCTTTGCTCATCGCGTTATCCGGGCGCATGCGCACCCTTCATACCTCTCATGTGCGGCTTGCGGGGTTCGAACCCCATCAAAACCAAACACTTCTTGAAATTCGAGGCCCAACTTCATTACAAGGGGCGCTCCAAATGGCCGATCCGTGGCCAAAACCGCGTTTTGAACAATTCTAAACTGGTTTTTCGGACCCATGTTTTAGGGAGCCCCCCGCGCTTAGTCAAGCCGCGCGGTCAGCTTTCCAGGGCCCGGAACGACCGTTGTGACACAGCCGAGAAGGCCGGAAACAAACCTATGCCAGAAGTGATTTTCAACGGCCCGGAAGGGCGCCTGGAAGGCCGCTATCAGCCGGGCAAGGAGCCGAATGCACCGATCGCGATCGTGCTGCATCCGCATCCGCAGTTCGGTGGGACGATGAACAATCAGATCGTCTACAATCTGTTCTACATGTTCGCGGAACGCGGCTTTTCGGTGCTGCGCTTCAATTCGCGCGGTGTCGGCCGCAGCCAGGGCGTGTTCGACCACGGCATCGGCGAGCTTTCCGACGCAGCGGCGGCGCTGGACTGGCTCCAAATCATCAACCGCGAATCGCGAGGGTGCTGGATTGCGGGCTTCTCCTTCGGCGCCTGGATCGGCATGCAGCTGCTCATGCGCCGTCCGGAAGTGGAAGGGTTCATCTCCATCGCGCCGCCGGAAAACCTCTACGATTTCTCCTTCCTTGCCCCCTGCCCGTCTTCCGGCCTGATCATCCATGGTGACAAGGACCGCGTCGCGCCGCCGAGTTCGGTGCAGAAGCTGGTCGACAAGCTCAAGACACAGAAGGGTATCACCATCGAACAGCAGGTCGTGGAAGGGGCAAACCACTTCTTCGAAGGCAAGATCGACGAATTGACGGCCAACTGTGCCGAGTATCTCGACCGTCGTCGTCAGGAAATCGCGGACGGCGGCGGGCGCTGAGTTAGTGGCGCATTGAAGCGACCGATTGGAGGAACCCCGCCCTGAGCCTGTCCAGGGGCGAGGTTCCAAACAAAACGATCTCATGGTTCGACAGGCTCGCCATGAGGTCTCACCAGGCTTCAGTGGTTCAAAATGACCAAGTTCAAATCCGACTTCCTGCGCGTGCTCGACGAGCGCGGCTTCATTCACCAGATTTCCGATCCAGAAGGGCTGGATCAGCTCGCGGCAACGAGCAAGATCACCGGCTATGTCGGTTATGACGCGACAGCGACGTCGATCCATATCGGTAACCTGATTACCGTTACCATGCTCTATTGGCTGCAGGAAACCGGGCACCAGGCCATCAGCCTGATGGGCGGCGGCACTTCCATGGTGGGTGACCCGTCCTTCCGCGACGATCAGCGAAAACTGCTGACGGTCGAGCAGATCGCCACCAATATCGAGAGCATCAAGCGGGTCTACGGCAACATTCTCAATTATGGCGGTTCCAACCCTGCCATGATGGTGAATAATGCCGACTGGTTGTTGAAGCTCAACTATGTCGAATTTCTGCGCGATGTCGGCCGCCATTTCTCGGTCAACCGCATGCTGAGCTTCGACTCGGTGAAGCTGCGCCTTGATCGCGAGCAGTCACTGAGCTTCCTCGAATTCAACTACATGATCATGCAGGGCTACGACTTCGTCGAGCTCAACCGGCGCTATGGCACAGTGCTGCAGATGGGCGGTTCTGATCAGTGGGGCAACATCATCAACGGTGTCGATCTCTCCCATCGCATGGGCGGGCCGCAGCTTTATGCGCTGACCACGCCGCTGCTGACCAAGTCGAGTGGCGAGAAGATGGGCAAGTCCGCCTCTGGCGCCGTCTGGCTCAATGGCGACCTCTTCAGCCCCTATGACTTCTGGCAGTATTTCCGGAACACTGAAGACGCCGACGTGGTGAAGTTCCTTAAGATCTTCACCCGACTGCCGATCTCCGAGATCGAGCGCATCGGCGCCTTGGGTGGTAGCGAAATCAACGAAGCCAAGAAAATCCTGGCGACCGAAGTGACGGCTATCGTGCATGGCCGTGATGCCGCCATTCAGGCCGCCGCGACGGCATTGGCGACGTTCGAGGCCGGGGCCATCGATCTGTCACTGCCGACCGCCGAGGTGACCCATGCCGAACTGAATTCCGGCATCGGTATCCTCAATGCCTTGGTCAAGGTCGGCCTTGCCGCTTCGAATGGCGAGGCGCGCCGCCATGTGGCCTCTGGCGCGGTGAAGGTCAACGATGAGAGCGTCGAGGATGACAAGCTCAGCCTTGGCGAAAACGCCCTGCTGACGGAAGGCGTTATCAAGCTGTCCGTCGGCAAGAAGCGCCACGCGCTGATCAAGCCGATCTGATCGTCCGAACACATTGACGTTTGAAAGGGCGTCGCACCATTGGGTGCGGCGCCTTTTTTATCGCGGCAATTCACGCGAGCGGAATTCGAAGAGCTCGCGGAACGCTCCTGGCACGAGAGCCGACAGCGGATTGATGCGGAACTGCGGGTTGTCGAGGGGCCCTTGCACGGCAAACGTCACTCCAAGCAGGCCCTCGCCGGCACGACCACCGAGCAGCGGCCCGAGCAGCGGAATTTGCTGGAAGGCGTTGTTGAGGCCGTAGAGCGGCACATAGGTGCCCGCCAGATCATATTGGCGGCGATCGGTGTAGATGAACCCACGCATAGTGCCGCCCACGGTATCACCCGACAGCAGCGCATTGGTCACCTCAACCCGGTCCTTGCGGCGCAGGAAATCGACCTGCGCGGCATCGAAGTCGAGGCGATTGCTGGCCGAGATGGCCGCGCGAGAATCGGAGTGATTTCCGAGGACCTGAACCACGTTCTTTTCATCGACGATGGCAAAATCACGCATGACCAGTTGGCCTGCTTCGACATCCTGGGTGCGATCTGTGGTGAGCACGAGGCTGCCCGAGCCGCCGGCCAGCTGCGAATAAACCCCGAGCAGGCGCAGGATGGTTCCGGCGTCGTTGAAGGCGACGCTCATGGTGCGGCCATTTGGCGCCGGGTTCGTGGTGACGGAGACGGCATTGCCCTCGCCGAACTGGGCCGTTAGTGCAGCGCGGCGCAGGTCCGACCCAGCAAGAAGCAGGTTGAGGTCGACATTGAAGGCGGTGGTTGCGTAGTAGCCAACGGCCCGGTCCAGTTTGACATCGAGGGCAATGGTCTGGGTGAACTGCGTCGACTGCACGCCGCCGCTACCCTGCCCGAGACTGAAGAATTGGCTCAACATCGGCTTGAGATCGAGCTGTTGGCCACGAATGCGCACCTGATAGCCGCCCTCGATGGGTGCGACTGCGACCTGGGCACGATCTCCAGTACTGAGGGCAAAGGTCGAGAAATCGGCTGAGACCAGCCCCTTGGTCGCGTGGTATTCAAGCCCGCCGGCCAGCGACACGGTGCCAAAGGACAAAGCGATGTCTTCGAGCTTTGTGGTATCGCCTTCGGGCTTGATGGTCGCCGTGAGGCTGCCGGGCGTGCCCACGGCTTTGTTGATGCCCAAATCCTTGATGGCGAGACCGGCATCGCGCAGATCGACCAGCATGCTGAGGGCGCCATTGGCCATGGGTTGCGCGACGAAGCGCACCCGGCCGCTGACGAACTGGGAAACATCGAAGCCCAATGCCGCAAGGTCGGCAACGGCCACGGTCGAGCCCAGCCGGAAGACCGGTTCAGTGGTCGGTGTGCCTTCAATGGAGAGCTCTGCCTTCATGCCGTCTATCTCGGCATTTCCACCCAACTGGTAACCATCCTGCGAGGCGGAGAATGCCAACTGGCCATTGCCGATCTTGCGGCCCTCAATGGGCTGGGTACTGGCGAAATCATTGACGCTGCCATTGATGACATAGTCGAGGTCCATGGCGCGGCCGGTTTTCTCGTCGGCCAATACGATGGTGGCGACGAGACCGAGATCGACCGAGCCTTCGAGTGCTGCAAGATCAACCGGCAGTTCGGCATTTGCCAAGGCATCCGGCTGTTGCTCTTTGATCAAGTCCAAGAGCGCAGGAATGGGTGCGGATAGATCGCCCGAGATTTCGACGATGCGTTCGTCGGGATTGGCATTGTCCATCACCAAAGCAGGATTGCGGACGGTGATGGCGCCGTCGGCCGTGTCAATCACGCCGCCGCCACCTGCAATGGTCACATTGGCGTCGTCGACCACGAGGCGCGTTTCGCCGTCGATGACAATCGGTGCCATGGTTTCGGTGGCTTTGATGGCGACGTTTTCGCCGACGATCTCCACATGCATACCGCCCTTGGGGATGGGCTTGTCCTCACCTTCAAGGGCCATGGAGCCAACTGGGAATCGGAACTGCATGCGCGACGTCTTGACCACGCCCTCGGTAACGTTGGCAACGAACCAGTCGCGGCTTTCCTTGCCCATCACATAAGGCCAGAGCCGTTTGAGATCGTCAGCACTTACCCCCTGCCCGGCTACCTCCATCTTGACGCCCAGCCCCGCCAGCAACATGTCGATGCGGCCAGTGGTTTCGACAACCGCATCGCCTTTTCGAGCCACGAATCTGTCGATGCCGAGGGCGCCATATAAGGGGGCTGACCAACCAGAAAAATCCATGAAGTCAAATGGTTGGGCTGGCGCGTTCATGTCGTTTGGATGGATGATAACGTCTCGCGCGTTAAGAGCAATGCCAATGGTCGGTCCATAAGTGCGATCCAGCCCCAAGGCAAATGTGCCGGAAATTCGGGCCGAGCTCTGCCCGATCTGCAAGGCGCCTTCGGCGAGCTTGAACTGGCCTTCAGCGGGCAGCCAGTTGATTTCGAGGATGGAACTGGCGACCGGGAAATAATCTTGACCGATCCGCAGGTCCAACCCTGTCAGATCAACCTTCATGGTCCCATCCACCAGCTTGCCACCGGCTGGACTGAAGGCCACGTCCAGCGAAACAGCCCCCGCACCCCGCATCGCCGCCATGCTTTCGGCATCGTCTATGAAAGGCAGGAAGGCCGCGAAATCGAGATTGGTAATATCGACCTGGAGACGTGATGAACCGTCATCGGCGACACCGCGATCTATAGTGCCGTAGACGGTGCGCCCGCCGATCAGCGCGCCAAACTCGCCGTGAATAGCTTTGGCCCCCGTAGCCGGGCCAATCTCGAGCGAGACATTTTCGAAGCGTCGATGCAGACTATAGACCGTGTCCGACATGTCGATGATGCCGCCTCGGACCATGAGACGCGAGAACTTGCCCTGTTCGATCTGCGCGACGAGGTCGTTGATCGCCACTTCGCTGGCTTCAAGATTGTAGATCAGCCAGTCATTATCCGATCGCATGGGCACGGGTTTGCCAGGCGCCGATCCGATACCCTCCGGAGAGATGGCTATGGTGGGAAAGGCGTCTTCGCCCTCCAACACGCGGAGCGTGGGCGTGCCACCATCAGGACTATCGACCATTTCGAACGTTGAGAGGCGTGGGCCGTAGAGATCCTGAACCATCTGGATGTGCGGCTCGACCACTGTCACGGTTGCCCCGGGCTGCCCAAGCAGGGCGCGGGCCGGCGAAAAGCCGACTTCGAGCGCCGCCATTGCGACACGGGCGCCGGATTTGCTGTCAGTGAGGACGACCGGTGAGAACTGAATGACTGGCCAAATGCCGCTTTCCAGCGCCAGTGCCATGTCGCCCATCTCGATGCTGGAGGTGGGCGGAATAAACCCTTGGACAAATCCGCGAACCGCCTGGCCGGTAAACGGCAGGCGCACCGGGGTAATCAGCAGCACGACATAGAGCAGGATCAGCAGCGCGGCAGGCACGCCGAGCACCCAGACCGCAATTTTTGAAACGCGGCGCAAGGGGCGACGATTGCCGGCCTTTGGCTTGGGATTGGGCTGATCTGTTGAAATGGTCGCTTCGTTCACTTGCCGCCAGATCGAGGGTCAGCCGTTTCCCCCATCGCCCTTCAGAATCAACCGCCCATTGCGGTCCATTGCGAGATGATACCGGCTGGAATGTGGCGCCAACACCCTCTATTGCATTAGAGTGCTGCCTAGGAAAGCCTCATGACCCAGCTCAAGATCGGCGATATCGCACCAGACTTCACACTGCCGCGCGACGACGGTAGCACGGTGACCCTCAGCGCCTTGCGCGGCCAGCCGGTCGTGATCTTCTTTTATCCCGAGGACGACTCGGGCGGATGCACCGACGAGAACCGCGAATTCTCCGAACTGGCGGCAGACTTTGCCAACCGCGATGCGGCGCTGATCGGCATTTCGCCTGATGATCTCGACAAACATCGAAAGTTCCGCGCCAAATATGGCTTGACCGTTCCGCTGGTGGCCGATCCCGAGCACAAGGCCATTGCAGGTTTCGGGCTGTGGCAGCTCAAAAAGCTCTATGGCCGGGAATTCATGGGGCTTGTTCGCACCAGTTTCATTATCGGTGCCGATGGCCGGGTTGCCGCCATCGTACGGGCCACGCGCATCAAGGGCCACGCTGCCAAGATGCTGGAAGCGCTCGATGGCGTCCTGTCGGGCGGGGCGGGAAAAGCCCGTAAGGGCGGGTCCCGCTGACGGTTTTCGGCTTTCTTAACCATCGCCGGTTATATTTCCCTAACCATAAGGGGCTGGTTTTGGGGGTGCGGCGTGTTGCAAGCGTCCGGCTATCGCAGAAGCGAGACTAAAGGCGCGGCACTTGCGCGCAAGGGGATCCATCCTGCCCTGTTCTATGGACTGTTTGCGGCGCTGCTTGGCACCAATGCCCTAACCGCAACTGGCCTCCTCATGGCGCCCGACATCGCCCGGCTGATGAGCGGGCAGAACAATCTCGTGGTCTCGGCCTATGAGGACCGGTTGGCGCAGATGCGGGTCGAAATCGACCGGCTGCATTCCCGCAGCTATGCCCAGGCGGGCGACATCAACCTGCAATTGCAGGAGTTGGCGCAGCAGCAGGACGTATTGCTGGAACAGCATCAACTGGTCCGCGTCCTGGTGGAGAAAGCCGATCAGCTCGGCATTGCCGCGGTCAAGCCCGATGCATCCGTGCCGAAACCGCAGATGACCATTGGCGCCGCTGGCAATCCCGACGTGCCGGCGACGGCACAAGCCGTCGCTCAGATGATGGAAGAGACGCAGATGGCGATGACCGGCATTGCCACCGCGGCCAACCAGCGCACTGAAGGCATTTCATCAGAATTGGGCAAGCTGGGCATTCGCCTGCAGTTGCCGGAAGCCGGCCTCAACGGCGTTGGCGGCCCGCTGCTCGATGCCGTCGACGGTGCGGATGCATCGCCGATGATCGAAGACGCCAATGCGGTCATGGATGCGCTGCTACGCTACAAGGTGGCGCGCGATAGCCTTGATTCCGTGCCAGTCCATATGCCGATTGCCGGCAATTTTCGGAGAAGCTCTGGCTTCGGCAATCGGACCGATCCGTTTACCGGCGGGCGCGCCTTCCATGCCGGGCTGGACTGGGCGGCGCCTTCCGGCACCACGGTGTTGAGTGCGGCAGCGGGCGTGGTGAGTTTTGTTGGCACCAAATCGGGCTATGGCAATGTCATCGAGGTCAGCCATGCCAACGGCTTGATGACCCGCTACGCCCATCTCAGCGCCTTTCTGACCAAGGAGGGTCAGGCAGTTCAGGCCGGCACGCCCATCGCCAAAGTCGGCTCCACGGGCCGCTCTACCGGGCCCCACCTGCATCTGGAAGTGCGCCGCGATGATCAGGCCATCGACCCCTCGCCGTTCATGGATGCCGGCAAGCGGCTGATGGCAATGGTGGACTAGGCGCGCGCCGCGTGCAGCAGCGCCGAAAGTGAAACGCCCGGCACGATGGCCGGGTGTTTGCTTTATCAGGCTTCGTCGGAGACGACGTCGGTCGCGACGCCGACGCGTTGCGCCAAGGCAGCCTCCATGAACTCGTCGATGTCGCCATCCAGAATAGCGGCAGGCTGGCTGCTTTCCACGCCTGTGCGCAAGTCCTTGACCATCTGGTAGGGCTGCAGGACATAGGAGCGGATCTGATGGCCCCACCCGATATCGGTCTTGCTGGCCGACTGGGCATTGGCGGCCTCTTCGCGCTTTTGCAATTCCATTTCGTAGAGGCGCGATTTCAGCATGGCCATGGCCGTAGCCCGGTTCTTGTGCTGGCTGCGCTCCTGCTGACAGGCAACGATAATGCCTGACGGAATGTGGGTAATGCGGATGGCCGAGTCCGTGGTGTTGACGTGCTGGCCGCCCGCCCCCGAGGAGCGGTAAGTATCGACCTTCAGATCCGCATCGCGGATTTCGATGTCGATGCTGTCATCGACCACCGGATAAACCCAGCAGCTTGAAAAGCTCGTATGGCGGCGGGCGGCAGAATCGTACGGGCTGATGCGCACCAGCCGATGCACACCACTTTCGGTCTTGAGCCAGCCATATGCATTGTGGCCCTTGACCAGGATGGTCGCGGACTTGATGCCGGCTTCTTCGCCGTCGTGCATTTCAAGCACTTCGACTTTCATTTTCCGGCGTTCAGCCCAACGGGTGTACATGCGCAGCAGCATGTTGGCCCAGTCCTGGCTCTCCGTGCCGCCGGCACCAGAGTGGATTTCCACGTAGCAATCATTGGTATCGACTTCGCCGGAAAGCAGCGTTTCGATCTGGGTGCGCCTGGCCACCTGCTTGAGTTCAAGCAGAGCGTTTTCGGCTTCGGTGATCACCTCGGCGTCGCCCTCGGCTTCGCCCAGTTCAATCAACTCGATATTGTCACGAATACCGTTTTCGAGCTCGCGCACGGTTTTCACCGCCACGTCGAGGTCATCGCGCTCGCGCATGGTGACGCGGGCCTTCTGCGGGTCGTTCCAGAAGTCGGGAGATTCAGTTTGCGCCGTTAGCGCATCGAGACGGAGTTCAGCTGTATCCCAGTCAAAGATGCCTCCTCAGCAGGGTCAGAACCTGCTCGATTTCGGCAACGGCTTTTTCAATTTCCGCGCGCATTGCAATTCCTTTTCGTTCCGGCTCCGTTTACCGGACCGAGAGCACTGGATCAACCGCCCTGCCCGCTCAAATTCCCCAGTCGTGCGCGTTTTCCATAGCGGCGCAGCGCAGCATCGCGCTTCAGGCGGGAGAGCTTGTCCAGAAAGAAAATGCCTTTCATTTGATCGATTTCGTGCTGTGCCACCCGTGACGCGAAGCCGGTCAGCGCTAGTTCTGTGCTTTCGCCATCGCCATTGTCATAGCGCAACCTCACCCCTGTGGGCCGCGCAATGTCCACCTCGATCCCCGGCAAGGATACCGAACCCTCTGCTCCCGGAGAATTTTCCCCATCTATGGCCACGATTTCGGGATTGAATAACAGTCGATAGTCGCGCGTTTCGAGCGGGCCGAAGCTCACAACCACCAGCGGCTCATTGCGGCCAATATGGGCGGCGGCTAGGCCATGGGCGTTAACTGACCGGGCAACGTCCAGGAGTGCCGCCCCGACGCTGCGCATTTCGTCGTCCACTGGACGAGGCATGGCCGCCTTGGAAAGAGCCGGGTGGGGATAGAGCACGATATCTGGAAGGTGTGTCATGGCACCTGGTTAAAACAGCCCTGAGCGCCGGTACAGCTTGAAAATCACCCCTGCCGCTGCTAGGTCGAACGCGGTCGGCCCCGTAGCTCAGCAGGATAGAGCGCAGGATTCCTAATCCTGAGGCCACTGGTTCGAATCCAGTCGGGGTCACCAGAGACATTGGATCGGTTTTGCTACCCCCAAGGATGCGGGTCGTTCTGTGCAGCGCTCCCAAAATCGCTCAGCTTAGCAAATTTGTCCAGACGCTGACGAGCTGCGCGCCTTGGAAGACGGGTAGCGACCGAACTAACGGCGAGCGGCTTTGCGGCTCATGTCGATGCTGTCGGCCACGCGGTCCAGGGTCGGATAGTGAGCGCCCGCGCCGGTAGCCACATACCCGGGGCATTGGTTTGCAGGAGCATCGACGCCAACTTTGCCGAGGGTGAGCGGCCTGTAGGTGCCGCCGGCATTCCTGAGGATCAGCATAGCCGCAGTGACATCCCACGGATTGACGCCAAAGCCGACTGCGGCGTCGGACCATCCGGCAGCGACATGAGCCAGTGTCAGCGCGGCACTGCCTGGACGACGCAGGGTCGAGAAGGTTTCCACCAGGGTTCCGAAACGCTCGAGGGCAGCATCCTTGCCATCGAGGCGGAAATCACGCGCCACTGGATAGCCGGTGATCAGGGTTGCGTGGCTTTCGTCGAGGGCGGCCTGCGACCTTAGCGGCCGGTCATTGAGCCAGGCGCCCTCCAGATCAGCAGAGAACAGCTGCTCCGCGATTGGATCATAGACAACGCCGGCGACGATTTCGTCATCGACCATGGCGCCGATGGAAACGCACCAGAAGGCCAGGCCGCGCGCGAAATTCGAGGTGCCGTCGATCGGATCGACATACCAATGCACCCGCCCCGTCCCGACACTGCCCCCCTCTTCGCCCAGGAGGGTGGAGTCAGGTTCGGCGGCCAGGATGTAGTCGCGAATCGCGATCTCGCTCTGCTTGTCGTGGATGGTGACGATGTCGTGGAGATCGACCTTGTAGTCCACCGCCATGGTCGAACGGAACGCGGCGCGAAGCGAAGGGCCGACAAGAAACGCCGCGTCCTTGGCAACCTGCATCAGGCGCGTGGACAATTCTGCGCGCTGGTGCGGCGAGAGATTGATAGGCAGGGTCATATTGGGTCCAGGTTAATCATCGCCAGGATGGTCGGCGGCGGTAGCGGCCCATGTTTCAGGGCCGCCAATACTTGGCTATTTGCGGTAGTTGATGGTCCAGAAATCCTGCCAGTCCTGGCGGGTCTCCCAGTCGTCTAGACCGGTCGTGGCATCGTAGGGGAAGAGTGCGTCGAGATGATCGGCGAGCCCCGATGGCTCTTCGTCGGGGATCTTGACGTCGGAATTGGTCGATATCTTGCCGTCGGCAACCTGAGGCGCGATGCCTTCCTCGGTGAGGATATAGTGGACGAAAAGGCGGGCAGCGTTAGGGCTGTCCGTGCCCGTCGCAATCAAGCCCAGCTTGGTATAGGTCCAGCCAGCCCATGGCGTCATCTCGGCGCAGAGGCCGAGCTTATAGTCCTTGTCGGCATTGTCGCGGAACTTGGCCGAACTCAGCATCCCGAAGAAAGGAGCCGCCTGCCCCGGAGCGCCGACCGCTTCTGACACCGGATCGTCGCCATCCACCACCAGCGGCGCATTGGCGGCGAAGGCCTTCAACCACTGTTTTGTAGCACTTTCAGAACTGGTATCGAGATCGCTACCGAACTGTTCCTTATAGGCGGTGGCCACGGCGGCATCGCCATGCATCTCCATCTGGTTGAACCAGTCGGTATAGGTGCCCTTGGTCAAAGGATCGACGAAGGCCACCTTGGCGCGCCACTCCGGCAAGGTCAGCTGCCAAATGTTGGTGACGGGGCAGCTCTCATAGACCTCTGTGTTGTAGGCCCACACATTGGCATTGGTGGAAATGGCCAGCGGGTTCTGGAAGCCCGGCGCGATCTTGTCAGCCAAATCGGCCGGCAGCCAGCTTTCGACAAAGCCATTCGGCAGCAGTTGCGCCATGACCGCCGGTGCATCGGTGATCAGCGCCACGTCACCCTGGACATTGTTGGCCTGGCTCTCCCGGATGATCATCTCCAGCTGACTATTGGCCGAAACTTTCTGGCCCACGGCCTTGAGCCCGTACTTGGCCTCGAAATTGGCGGCCATGTCGACGATCTTGCCGGTGCTGTCATAGACGGTGATCGGCGGCTCGTTCTTGGCGGCAGCGAGCAATTCGTCCACCGTTTGGGCCATTGCCGGACCGGCCATCAAGCCGGCCGCGGCAGACAGCAGCAGGGCTCGTTTGAGATTTGTGTTCACAGCTTCCCTCCTCCGAAAATCACCGCTCGCGGCGAAACGCCCTGCGGTCCGTGGGTGCGCCCCATATTGTTTTCGGCCGCGCCTTGCACGGCTGTTCACGATCAAAAGTTGAGCTCAACTTGCACTGCATTGCAACAGACAAATTCCAAAACTGATGGGTGGTGGAATAAAAATTCCGCTACGATGCAGCGAACTTTTGTCTTGGCATATGAGGCGCGTAGTTCGGCCGTGCCGGAGAGGGGTGGAGTGGTAGGGGTAGAGGCGACTAATCACCCTTGGCGCTACGCAGCCGACTTTCGTCAAGCAGGCCAATTTCCTCGAGGATAGGATAGGCTACTGACGCGAGATGTGCATTGACGCGCTTGAGGTCGCGCAGCAGGTCCAGATGAATCGAACTGGTCTCGACGCTCTCCGTCCGTCCGGCACGCATGCGTGCCATGTGCAAGCCGGCAGACCGTGCCTCAAGCCTGCGGATTTCGATTTTCTGGGCGAGCAGTCGCTTGGCAATATCAGGATCACGTGACATAAAAATGGCCTGCGCCAGCTGCAGATTGTCCCGCGTGTACTGGAAAAATTCGGAGATTTCTGCCAGTCCCTCTGGGGACAAAGAAAGTTTCTTACGTGCCTTTTTGGCGGCGATCTCGGCGAGGCCTCGCTTGATGATGTCCCCAACATGCTCAAGATTAATGGCGTAGGAAATCACCTCGCTAGCGCGGCGGGCATCGTCTTCTTCGAGATCGAGGCGGCTGATGCGCGCGACATAGAGCTTGATGGCCTCGTGCAGCCGGTCCACCTCTTCTTCCTGGCGCGATACCAGAGCATAGGTCGCCTCGTCGCCATCACGCAGAGAGCGCTGCGTCTGATCGAGCATAGAACCGATGAGGTCGCCCATACGCAGGGTTTCCCGCGCAGCCACGGCAATGGCCATGTCGGGTGACGACATGAGTCCCTCGTCGAGATAGGTTTGTGCTTCGCCGTCGGCGTCGGCACGCGCCGGCAGCAGGAGTTCCGCCAGCTTCGTGACCGGCCCAAGGAGAGGCAGAAACACGAGGAGCAGAACCGCGCTGAATCCCAGATGCGCGGCGGCGACGAAGGCCGCAGGATCAGTAAACCAGCGCGACAACAGTTCGGCCAATGGCGCAGCAAAAATCAGCACCACCATGGCACCACTGCTGCGCACCAGCAGATTTGCAAGGGTCAGGCGGCGGGCCGGCAGCCCCTCGGAACGCACTGCCAGGTAAGGGGGTATGGCCCCGCCCAAATTGGCGCCAGCGACCAGCCATAGCGCCAGTTCCGGTCCGACGACGCCAGCGGCTGCCAGCATCATGACCAGAACCACGACGGCGAGCGAAGACGACGCCATGACCGCCAGCCCGGCCGAAAGAATAACGGCAAAGACCGGCGCCTCGCCCAAGGCAGCAAGGACAGTGATGAGAGTCTCGGATTCGCGCAACGGCGCGGTTACGCCCCCCAAGAGTTGCAGCGCGAGCAGCATCAGTCCAAGCCCGATAATCGCGCGCCCGAGATTGCGGTTGCGGCTTCCCTGCGAGAGATTAAACAGCATGACGCCGCAGAAGAGCAGCGCACTGCCGACCCAATGAATATCGGCCGATAGGACGAGCGCGACCACGGCGGTGCCGAAATTGGCGCCCAGCATCATGGCCTGGGCCATGCGGGGGCGAATAATGTCACGGGCAGTGAACGAGGCAATGATTACCGCTGTCGCCGTGCTTGATTGCAGGCCCAGGGTCACCAGGAACCCCCAGAACGCCGCCATGAATCGGTTGGCTGTGCTTCGTCCCAGACGCTGGCGGAGCACTGTCCCATAGGCCCTCAGCACGCCGGTCTTGATCATGCGCAGACCCCAGAGCAGCAACGCGGCCGCGCCCAGCAGATCAACCAAACCTATGGTGGATTCCAAAACCCTACCCCTCTCCAAGCAGACGGCTTCAGCCAAAGGAGAGCATTACACGCATTGCACAGCTTTGCAACAAGCTCGCCCTGGGTTATGACAGCGGTGGCGATCAGCCGGCATAAATTGCATCGAAGCTGCGGATTTCCGAGGCTTTTGAGGCGGCGGTGCGGTGCGTCGGCAGGAAACGGTAACAGGTTTGCAGCAAAACTGTGCAACAAGCACAGCGCCCTGAGGAGGAGCACAGATGTCCAAGGTCAAGACGAAGCCGCGCAAGGCCTCTGTCAGCGCCGACAAGGTCGCCGAGCTTGCCGGCGTGTCGCGCTCTGCGGTCTCAAGAGCCTTCACAGATGGCGCGAGCGTATCGCCAGAGACGAGGGCCAAGGTGCTCGCGGCGGCCGACCAGTTGGGATATCACGTAAATCACCTTGCGCGCGGCCTGCTCTGGCATCGCACCGGAATTGTCTGCCTTATCGTGGCCGGCATGCAGGCCCCCTTCCAGGCTTCCATCGTCGAAATCATCACGCGACGGCTGCAGGCCATCGGTAAGGTGGTGATGGTGCTCAACACCTCGGGCGAAGCGGAAGGCGTTGAAGCGGCATTGCGGCAGACGCTCAACTATCGCGCCGATGCCACCGTAGTCATTTCCGGGACGCCGCCGGCATCGCTGGTCAAGACCTGTCTCGAAAACGGCCAACGCGTCATTCTCATCAACCGCGCCGACCCGATCAAAGGGCCGGAATTCATTTCGGTCGAGAATAGAACCCCGGCCCTTGAGGCCTGCCTGATGCTGAAGCGCGCCGGTTGCCGCCGCGTCGCCGTGATCAATTCCACAGCAGGCACGCCCGGCCTGGAAATGCGCGAAAAGACTTTTGTCGAGGCGGCCGCCGAGCATGGCCTGGAGGTCAGCGTCTCACGTGCCGGGCCGACCGGCTATCAGACCGGCGTGGACAGCGCGCGGCAGGTGCTGGCCACCTCGCGCCGCCCGGATGGCGTGTTTTGCGTCACCGACCTCTTGGCGCTGGGGTTCATGGATACGGCGCGGCTCGAATTCCGCATGAACATCCCAGAGGATCTCTGCGTTATAGGCTTCGACGACATCCCCGAAGCCGGATGGCTCGGTTACGAGCTCACCACGTTCCGCCAGCCGCTGTCCGAGATCGCCGACCACATCGTCGCCATCGTGGAGAAGGAAGATGCCGAGCCCGGACAGCCGGTCGTGCTGCCGACGCAGGTGGTGTGGCGCAAGACTGTGCGGCCCTGAACGCGACTACGCGACCGCCCTGCCCTGTTCTGCACCACCCTCGATGATGTCAAGGTTCGGCATGATGGCGAAGTCGATACTCGGCTGCCGGTTCATATAGAGACCCAAAAGGTCCACGATCACCGCCATGCGAGCGGCAAGCTCAGTCTCGGGCTCGGCACGCGGACCAGACACCAGGCGCTGATAGAGCGCCACGCGCTCTGCTGCAATGTCGGGCAAGGCCAAAGCGCCTGCCTTGCGGAACCGATACCAGTCTTCCACCATGCACAACATGGAGAAGTCGTTGACGACTGGCAGGGTCACGCCGAGCAATTTCAGCAGGTCGGATACCTTGGCGCTCTGCACGAATGCCTCGAGGTCGGACGGCCATTCGCGCGGCAGATAGCGACGGCGGACAAGGTGGCAGAGATGACGGTTGAGGAACTGACCATGGTCAACCGCCTTGCTCGCAGCGGGCGCCGCCCGATGCATATGCGCAGCTTCGGCGCGATAGGCGGCGAAGGCGATGTCATGCCCCTCGACGCGACGCAATGGAAGCGTGCGGACATGGGTCGCAGTCGGCGTCATATCGATGATTTTTAGCCCGGCTCCATAGCCAACCGGAGACGGCACGGCGATGTTGACGAAACCACCGGCGGTCGAGCGATAGCGCGCGGTGTCGTTAACGTGCAAATGGCCGGAAAAATGTAGTTTGATGCCAGTGGCCGCCAGAGCTTCAGCAACACTCAGGTCTGGAATGCGCTGCGCGAGGCCGTTTGCGCCGAACACCGGAATTTCTGTCGCGGCGCTATTGCCCAAGACATCAAGCGGAGGATAGTGCGAAAAAGCGACCAGGTGCTTGCCCAGTCGACGCGCGCGTGACGCCACATCGGTGATCCAGCCCAAAAGGTGCGGGCGATGCTTTGCCACGACATCCCAGCCAAGCTTGCTGGGATCGAGAAAATGCATGGGATCAGTGAAATCGGTGGCATCGTCGCGGGGAATGCAGACATTGGCGTCGATGGAAAGCACCCAAAGGCCGTCCAGCGGTTCGACCAGATAGGACGCATCAATCATATCACAGGCAGTGTGTCCGTTCGGGCTCGTTGTCCTGTAGCTGCGCGCCTGCCAGTCCGGATCGTGGCCGAACGGCGTCTCCCAGTGGCGATCGGCCGCGTCCGGGGTAAAGCCCAAGCCGGAGAGGATTTGCAAGGCCTCGCCACTGCCCAGGGTGGCAGCTTCAGCGGAGGCCGCGCTGTCCACGGCCACACGCATACCGTCGGCGGCAAGGAACGTCTTGCGCTGCGGTCGGCCATCGATAGCAAAGAAGTCGTGATTGCCGGGGGTCATCAAAACCCTCAGGCCATGGCGCTTCCGAAACTCAGCAATGATAGAAAGCGCCTTGTCGATGTTCGGTCGCTGGCCATCATCGGTGAGGTCGCCAACCAGAACAACAATCTTGGCGCCTGCCTCGACCGCCGCTGTCAGCGCGGCACGAAACGCGGGCACACTCTCGTTGAAGATGCGGGTCGATTGCCCGGTCTCGCCGAAACTGCGGATGGCACCCGGCAGGCCTGACCCTGTGGGGACCCAATCGCAATCGTGCACATGCGGGTCGGCGATGACTGCAAAACGGATCACGCCGACGCTCCAGCGACCTTTTTCGCCTGAGCGGCCGTCCGGTCGGATTCGACGAGATGCACCCAATGGGCGGTGCGCTCGGCGGCAGCGATCAGCATTGGCTTGGGCGTTTCGTGCCACTCGTCACGACGCAGTTCGCGTTTGATGCGGACGTGGTCAATGGCGTCGACCAGGCGGGGAAACTGCTCGGGAATATGCAGGTGCAAAAACAGCGCTGCGAGGATCACCGAGCGCGACCGGCCGGCCCGACAATTGACCAGGAGATTGCCCCTGGTGCGGGTGGGATAGCTCGGCCGATCCGGCAGGATCTGGTCGAGGGCACCGCGCAGCTGATAGTAGCCGGCCAGCATCATCGTGTCGGGATTGCCCGGTCCATCGACAATGCCGAGCTTGTAATAGCGGATGGGGGCTGCACCGTAGCCAACGCGGCTGTCGTGAGAGACCTCGTCGGGCTCGGCGACGTAGTTGAAGTCGAGATTCACGGCGCAATTCAGAACCGTGGAAATGCCATTCTCGAGCAACAGAGGTACATCGGAGGCGCCTTCGCGGCCGCCGACATAGAGATCGACACCGAAACCAGGCAAGTCTTCATAGACCTTGCTGATATGGGGCCGATCGTAGCGGGGGCTGGGCTTGTCGCTCATGCTGTCTTCCTTTGCTGATAGGCCGCGTCGGGCAGTAAATCGATCTCTTCGTGCAGCGGAATACCGGTGGCGCGCGACATGACTGTGGCCACGCCAGGTGCTGCAGCCAGGACCGGCGCGCCCTCGGTGAGGCCGTGCACGGCCAGGAAAGGCCCGGTGACGCCGCCTGCCTCGCGCACCATGAGCAGACCCGCCAGGCAGTCCCAGGAATTCATGTGCAGTTCGGCATAGCCATCGCTGCGGCCATCGGCAACATAAGCGAGGCCGAGGGCACCACAGGAGCCACGCCGCACATTGGTACCAGCGACATAGAGCGTCTCGATGGCGGAGAGGTAATTGGCCAGGGGACGACGACCCGACCAGCCCATCTCGACGGATGAGGCAGCGATATCGTCGACGCCGGAAACATGGATCGGGCGACCGTTGAGCGTGGCGCCGCGCCCCAAGCGCGCCGCATAGGTCTCTTCAAGCACCGGATTGACGATGCTGCCGAGCTGCACAGCGCCATTGGCAACAAAGGCGATGGCAACGCAAAAATGCGGAATCGAGCGGGCGAAGTTGGCGGTGCCATCGATGGGATCGACCACCCAGGCCTGCTGGCCTGGTATACCACCGCCCTCTTCACCGAGAAAACCGTCTTCGGGAAAGGCATCGGCGATGCGACGCCGCACGAACTCTTCAACCTGCCCATCCGTTTCCGTCAGGTAATCCTGCGGCCCCTTGAGACTGACCGCGGCACCGGCTTGGCGCTGGAAACCGGCCAAGGCGATAGACGCCGCCTCCCTGGTCAGCTGCGCGAGAAACGTTTCACGCCGATCGATGGCGAGCGCATCAAGTGTCATTTGGGAGATTCCTTCATTGGCCGCACCTTGCTGATTATTGCACAGCTGTGCAACCTAAATTTGCAACCGTTTCGAGACAGTGTCGTGATGGTTATGCCGTTCGCTGAGAGGTCCAATGCGGCGGGGCGTAAGCGGGCCGGGCAAAATGCCCGGCCCAACCCGGTGCATTAGCGCTTGTAGTGAATGCGCCAGAAATCCTGCCAGTCCTGACGGGTGTCCCAATCATCAAGACCGCTGGCGGCGTTGTAGGTCAGTAGTTCATCTAGATGCTCACCGATCCCGGAAGGTTCATCGCCAGGCAGGCCAACTGTGGTGTTCGACGATACCTTGCCATCCTCGGCCTGTGGGGCGATGCCTTCAGCGGTCATCACGTAGTGAATGAACAGCTTTGCGGCATTTGGGCTATCGGTGCCCTTGACGATGACGCCCACTGTGGCGTTGGCGAAGCCGATGATAGGGTTCATTCCCGAGCAGAGGCCAAGGGTGAAGCCAGCGCCCTCATTGTCACGGAATTTGGCCGCCGACACCAGACCTACAAACGGCTCGGTCTGTCCAGGTGCCGCCACAGCTTCGGCTGCTGAAGAGTCGGAATCGGTGAGCAATGGCCCGTTAGCGGCAAGCGCGGCGACAAAAGCCTCGGCGGCACTGTCGAATTCACTCTCAATCGGCTTGCCGTACTGCGCCTGATAGGCGGCAGCGATACGGTCGTCGGCATAGCTGCGCATCTGGTTGAACCAGTCAGTATAGCTGGGCTTACCGAGCGGGTCCTGCATCGACACCCTGCCCTTCCATTCGGGCTCGGTCAGTTGCCAGATATTTGTCACCGGGCAAGTATCGAACAGCGCGGTATTGTAGGTAAAGATGTTCGGGCTCGAGACCACCAGCAAGGGATTGCGCGCCTCGGGTTTGATATCGGCCTCGAGGTCGGGGGGCACCCAGCTCTCGACAAACCCGGCGGGCAGCAACTGGCCGATCACGGCCGCAGGATCGGCAATGAGCGACACGTCGGTCTGCACATTGCCGGACTGAACTTCGCGAATGATGGTCTCCATCTGCGCGGTGGCCTTGGACTTGGTGCCAATCGCCTCGATGCCATACTTGGCGCTGAACCCCTCGGCGATGTCGACAATCTTGCCGGTGCTGTCGAACACGGTCAGCGGCGGCTCCGCACGGGCGGCCTCGATCAGTGCATCGAGGTCAAAATCCTGCGCGATCGCGCCTGATGTCAAAAGCAGCGCCAGTCCAGTGGCAGTAGCAAAGCTGCGTCGTTTCATGATTTCTCCTCCAGGAAATCGCCGCGCCACCCAACTCCTCCTCGGGTGGCGCGGATACACATTGGTTAGCGGGTCAGGCTGGTGCGCCAGATGTCCTGCCAATCCTGGCGGGCGTCGATATCGGAAACCGCTGACCCGGTGTCCCAAACCATCAACTGATCCATGACCGCGGCCACGCCTGAGGCTTCGTCCGCTGGTAGGCCAATACGCGGATCGGACGGAACCTTGCCGTCGACGCGTTGCGGGGCGATACCCTCTTCCGTGAGCAGGTAATGGATAAAAAGCTTTGCTGTGTTCGGCGACGGCGTCTCGCTGGCGATGACGCCCAGGCCGGGATAGAGCCAGCCGGAAAAGGGCTGCATGTCGTTGCAGATAGCGAGCTTGAAACCCTTGCTTTCATTGTCACGGAATTTCGCCGTCGATAGCATGCCGAAGAATGGTTCGGCCTGGCCGGGGGCGCCGATCGCCTCGGCAACGACGCTGCTGTCACCCACGAGCGGACTATTGCTGGCAAAGGCCTTTACCCAGGCTTCGGTCGCGGTGCCTTCGACACCCTCGAACGCCTTGCCGTAATGGGCCTCATAGGCGGCGGCCATAGCACCGTCATGATGGTCGGCCAGCTGGTTGAACCAATCGGCATAAGCAGGCTTGTCGAGCGGATCCATGACGGTGACCCGGCGCGACCAGTCGGCGTCGGTCAGCTGCCAGATATTGGTGATCGGGCAGCTCTCATAGGCCTCGCTGTTATAGGCCCAGACATGAGGATCGTTGACCACCACGAGCGGATTGCGCGCAGATTCGGGCAGATGCGGCGCGATATCTTCGGGCGCCCAGCTTTCCACCAGGCCCTGCCCGATGAGATCGGCAATGATCACCGAGGCATCCGACGCCAGCGACACCGAACCGGTGACGTTGCCGGACTGGTGTTCGCGGATAAGCAGGTCGATCTGGCCGGATTCATTGACCTTCTTGCCTGTGACCTCCAGGCCGTATTTGGCACTGAATGCTTCGGCCGTTTCCACGATCTTGCCGGTGACGGCATAGACAGTGGTCGGCGGTTCGCCCTTGGCGGCGGCGATCAGGTCATCGAGTTCGCTGGCCTGAGCGGCAAGCGAGAGCATGGAGACCGTCAGCGCCAGTCCGAATGCGGATAGTCTAGTCATGAATTCCCTCCCGGAATTGAAATCTTGCTGTGTGGTCAGGCGCCTTTGACGGCCGCCACGCCGCTGGCCGCGCGTTGCAGCGCGGCGTCGGCTTCTTCGAGCCGATTGCGGGCCTTGTCGAAGACATGCAGCGCTGTGGGCCGAGCATGCAGCCAGACAGTCTCGCCGCCCCGTAGCGTCGGTGCTTCGGTCGTCGTTGCGAAAACTATGCGCCCATCGACCTTGAGCTCGATGATCCAACTGCCACCAGTGGGCAGGATGCCGCCGATTTCAGCGCGATGACGGAAGCTGCCCGAGGGCACCGCTGCCTCGCTGGTGGTGAAGGACAGTGCTTCGGGGCGGATGCCAACAGAGCCGACTTCGCCACGCGTGCCCAGCCGCGGACGCAGCCATTCATTGACCGCGAGATCGAGCGCATGACCGGCACCGATCTCAAGAATATTGATCGGTGGGCTGCCAACGAATTCGGCGACAAAACGGTTGGCCGGACGATCATAGATGTCGTTGGGGGTGCCAAGTTGCTGCAGCGTCCCCTCATTCATGACCGCAATCGACGTCGCCAGGGTCATGGCTTCCCACTGATCGTGGGTGACGAAAACGATGGTGGTGCGGAATTCGGCGTGGATACGCTTGAGTTCGGCACGCATCTCGAGACGCAGCCGCGCATCGAGATTGGAGAGTGGCTCGTCGAGCAGCAGGACGCCGGGATTGACGGCCAGCATGCGGGCCAGGGCAACACGCTGCTGCTGTCCGCCGGACAGCTGGGACGGATAGCGGGTGCGGTATTTTTCGATGTCGAGCGCCTTCATGACCTTGGTCACGCGCTCTTCCCGCTCGGCCTTGGGCACCTTGCGCAAACGCAGTCCGAAATCGGTATTGCGTTCGATGGTGAGGTGGGGCCAAAGCGCATAGGACTGGAACACCAATCCCATGCCGCGCTTTTCCGGCCCGATGAACTGGGCCCGCGCGGGACTGTCCACCACCTTGTCGCCAACGACGATTTCCCCGTCACTGAGATTTTCGAGACCGGCAATCATGCGAAGCGTGGTGGTCTTGCCGCAACCCGACGGGCCGAGCAGGCACATGAACTCGCCATTGCCGATATGAAGGTCCAGATCGCTCACCGCCTTTGGGGAATTGGCGCTGTAGGATTTTTGCACGTTGCGCAGGATGATATCGGGCATCAGTTGCCTAGTCCTTCGGCCAGGTTGGTACGGGTCAGCTTCTGGGCCAGCACGGTGCCGCCATAAGCCAAGCCGGCGATGATGAGGACAACCGCATTGGCGGCCTGGGTATAGTTGTAGTCGACGAGGCGCAGGGAGAAGGTGGTCAGCACATCGGTGGCGGGCACGGCCAGAACCACGAAAAGTGACAGTCCTTTGATGCCGGAGATGAACGGCAACAGGATACCGGTGACCAGCGAACCCTTCTGGATCGGAATGACCACCGAGATCATGCGGCGGAACCAGCCGGCACCAACGATCTGCGCCGCCTCTTCAGGATCCTTGCCCAGTTGCATCATGGCCGAAATACCGGCGCGGGAAGCATAGGGCATCTGGTCGGCCATTAGCGCCAGGATCAGGATCAATGACGTGCCATAGAGCGCGGGAATGGGACCACGCGGCACGGCGAAGAGCGAGAGATAGGCGGCGGCGAAAGCAATGCCGGGCACGAGGTACGGCATGAAGGTGACTTGCCGCATGAAGAAGGAGAGCGGCCGGACATTGGAACGCACCACCACATAGCCGGTGAGGATGCCCAAAATACCCGAGCAGACCGATGCGGTGCCGACGATGGTTATGGTGTTCATAGCGGCCTGCCAGAGATCGGGGCTGAGCAGGATTCCGGTGCGCATGGCGACGGTCGGCAGGTCCTGACCGATCCAGTAGTCGAGCGTGAAATTGGACCAGTCGAAATTGCCTGGACGACGCATGATGGTGGACAGCGCCAGGGTGAGGAGCGGCAGGCCAACAGAGATCATGAACATCACCGCGGCAAAGCCGGACGCGGGAAGGCGCCACTTCTTCAACTGCGAGGTGCGGTTCATCGAGCCCTTGGAACCGACGGTAACGAAGCGACGGGCTTCGCGTGCCAGATAGCCATCCACCAGGATCGCCAGGATACCGATGAGCATGATGGCGCCGGCCAGCACACCGGCAACGCCGGTCTGACGCGAACTGATCGAGCGATAGAGCGAGGTTGCGAGCACGTCGAACTTCACCGGCAGGCCCAGCACATAGGGCACGCCGAATTCGCCCAGGCATTTTGCAAAGATCAGCACCACGGCCGACATCAGCGCCGGACGCATCAGCGGCATGATCACCTGCCAGGCCACCGTACGACCGGATGCCCCAAGGATGCGCGCAGAGTCCTCGAGCTGGCTATCGAAGCGGCGCAGGGCCGAGCCGAACAACAGGATGACGAAGGGTGTGTAGTGCAGCGCCAGGATGATGGTGATCGGCACCTGCCCATAGGCGAGCCAATCCGGCGGCGTCAGGCCGACAGCTTCGAGCCAGCCCGGCTGGCCACCGACGGTGCGGTTCTTGAAAAGGGTAGTCCAGGCAAGGGCGAAGGTCCAGGCTGGCAGCATATAGGGCACGATCAGCGCCGTGGCGAACCAGCGGCGGCCGAACATATCGGTGCGCGCGATCAGCCAGGCCAGGACTCCGCCGACGGTCACCGAGAGGATGATGGCGCCAAAGCCCACTTTGAGAGTGTTGAGCAGCGGCGTCCAGAACAGATCATGCGCCACCGGGGAGGTGAAGGCGCGCTGCAGATAGTAGAGCGTGTGGGTGCCGACGGGCGACTGACTGCGCCGTTCGTCGCCAAACTGGACCGTCACCGCGTCCGAGAGGATCGAGATGATCGGCACGGCAATGAGATAGAGAAACAGTGCGGCCATCACCAGGCCGATCAGCGTCGCGGGCTCGCGCATCGCCAGTTTGAGCCGGTAGCGCCAACGACTTCCCGGTGCAGCCGGGGCCGCGGCCACGTCAATTTGCGTCATGAACTCCCCCAAAACGGCGCAATGGAGCGGCGGGCAACCGCAACGCAAAGCCGTGCAATGGTTATCTCCTCCCGAGCGCCAGCATGGCACTGCGGAAAATCGTGGCGCGTCTTGCAGTTTCTGCTTGTTCGTACGCCACTCTTCGATACCGATCATTCCGCAGCCTTGCCGGACTGTCAATACACAATTGCACAGCTTTGCAATGCCGTCTCAGCACTGCGAATGAGCCAGGGAAGGACAAGGAAAATGCGCTGAACAGAGCCGCTCGCAGGCTGAAGGCATTGCTGCGTGAATAGGGATTGGGCATCAAGGATCGGTTTGACTATAGCTAAGACAGCATCGTCCGCACGTGATCGATTCCCAGGATTTCTCCCATGCAGCCCTCCCGCGACATCTCCCGACTCATCGAAATCATGGCGGCGCTGCGAGACCCCCAATCGGGTTGCCCCTGGGATCTTGAGCAAGATTTCCGCAGCATCCGCCACTACACGATCGAAGAAGCCTATGAGGTCGCCGATGCGATCGAGCGTGAGGACTTTTCTGATCTGCGCGAGGAGCTTGGAGACCTGCTGCTACAACCGATCTATCACGCCCAGATGGCGCAAGAAGCTGGCCATTTCGACATCGGTGATGTCGTCTATGCCATCACCGAGAAGCTGATCCGCCGGCACCCACACGTTTTTGGCGACGTGACTGCCGATGGCGCTACCGATGCGCAGAATCGTTGGGAAGCGATCAAGGCCCGGGAACGTGCGGCCAAGGCGGATCGCCGGGGCGAGACTGAACCATCACTGCTCGATGATGTTCCGCAGGTGCTGCCGGCGCTGGCCAGAGCCGAAAAACTGACCAAGCGTGCGGCCAAGGTTGGTTTTGACTGGCCCGATTTTACCGCGGTAAAAGCCAAGGTCGAGGAAGAGCTCCAGGAAGTGGCGGAGGCGCAGGTATCGGGAGACAGCGCCGCGACGCATGAAGAAATCGGCGATCTGCTATTTGCGGTCGCCAACCTGGCGCGACATGCCGGGGTCGATGCCGAAGCCGCACTGCGCGATGCCAACAGCAAGTTCACGCGTCGCTTCCACTACGTAGAAGCCCGTTGCCGCGAGGACGGGATTGCGCCGACCGAAGCGGGACTTGAGCGGATGGACGGCTACTGGAACGAGATCCGAAAGGCGGACAAGGCTTAGCGCCAGCTGAGATCGCTGGGGGGGGGCGAGCTTTGGCGGCCCGCCCACCGGTCTGTCCTAGAGATCTGAAATGGCGATGCGGCCGTTGAAGCGCTCAAGGAATGCAGCGCGGTGCCTTGTGTCCACACGCACCACGTAGTCGGACCCGAGCTCGGTAGGCTCGTTGCGGCCGATGATCTCTGCATGGCTGTGCAGCCAACCAATGTCACTGCCGGCGCTGTGCGGGACATGAACGTGGTAGGTCCGGCTCTTGTCGCCAAATGCGGACTCGATGGCCAGCTTGAGCGCGTCGAGCCCCTGCCCCGTCTTGGCCGAAACCGGCACGGTGGCTGCCACCTTGCCGGCTGGCGACACCGATGCGAGCGCAGTTTCGGGATCCGGGAGGCGATCGATTTTGTTCCAGACCTCGATAACAGGCGTCGTCTCGGGGTTAACGCCGAGCTCGGCCAGCACAGTCAGAACGTCCTGGGCCTGGGCGGAGTGGTCAGGATTGGCGATGTCACGTGCATGCAGGATGACGTCGGCATCGACGACCTCCTCCAGCGTGGCCCGAAAGGCAGCGACCAAGTCGTGCGGCAGGTCTGCGACGAAGCCTACCGTATCGCTGAGCATGACCTCACGTCCATGCGGCAATTCGAGCTTGCGGATCGTGGTGTCGAGGGTCGCGAACAGCAGGTCCTCGGCAAAGACGCCAGCGCCGGTCAATATATTGAAAAGGCTGGATTTCCCGGCATTGGTGTAGCCGACCAATGCCACGATCGGATAAGGCGCCTTGTTGCGCTTCTGCCGCTGTTGGGCGCGGGTCTTCTTGACCTTTTCCAGGCGGTCTTCAAGCAACACGATGCGCTCGGTGATCTGGCGACGGTCGCTTTCGATCTGGGTTTCGCCCGGACCGCCCATAAAGCCCATGCCACCGCTGCCGCGCTGCCGCTCAAGGTGGGTCCAGGAGCGCACGAGCCGGCTCTTTTGATAGTTGAGATGGGCAAGCTCGACCTGCAACACGCCTTCACGGGTGGCAGCACGCTCGCCGAAAATTTCGAGGATCAGCGCCGTGCGGTCCAACACCTTGGTGCCGGCCTCGCGCTCGAGATTGCGCTGCTGGATGGGCGTCAGCGCGGCATCGACGAGGAGCAGATCAATCTCGTCCTCTTTGACACGCTTGGCCAAGGATTCCACATTGCCGCCACCGATAAAGGTAGCGGGCCGGATCTCTCGGACCTTGACGACTTCGGAGAAAACGATGTCGAGCCGAATAGCGCCTGCAAGGCCCTCGAACTCGGCCTTGCGCGCCTCAATGCTATGCAAAGACATATGGCCGCGCACGTCGGGGCAAATCAGCCCCGCTCGCGTCGGCTTTTCCTGGCGGTCGATGAACTTTTCGCGCCCACCGCCGGAGCCGCCGTCCTCGTCGTCAAAGTCGTCCATATGGCCCGTCAGTCGCGATCGACGTTCTGCTCAGGATCGAACAGCTGGATCGGCGCGCCCGGCATGATGGTCGAAATAGCATGCTTGTAGACGAGCTGCGACTGCGCATCGCGGCGCAGCAGCAGACAGAAATTGTCGAACCAAGTGATCACACCCTGCAGCTTGACACCGTTAACGAGGAAAATCGTCACCGGCACTTTCTGCTTGCGGACGTGATTAAGGAAGGCATCTTGCAGGTTTTGCTGCTTTTCGCTGGGCATTCAGGCCTCTTGGTCGCGGCATTTATTGTCGCTGTTGTCATGGTTAATTCTAGTACCCGGTTATTGTTGGCTGCCGCCCAGCCAAAAACTCCGGATTTATCATACAATAAAAAGAGTATGGCACAGTTCCAAACACCTGCCTACCCGCGCGAGGTGCATGGCACCCCGCTATTTTTCTGTTGCCGCTCAAAGGCCCAGCGATTTGATTTTGCGATGCAGGGCACTGCGTTCCATGCCGACGAATTCGGCCGTCTTGGAGATGTTACCACCAAAACGCTCGATCTGGGCCAGCAAATATTGCCGCTCGAACACTTCACGAGCATCCCGGAGCGGCAGGCTCATCAGGTGCGCCGATGAGTCGGTGTCGCCGACGGTGGGGAGGACCTCGCCGATGTCGGAGGGCAACATCGTGGCAGTGATCAAACCGCCCTCGGGCTGCTGGTCCTTCATTAGGATGAGCAGCCGTTCGATGGAATTGCGCAGCTGGCGGGCATTCCCCGGCCATTCCTGTGCCTGCAGCACGGCCATGGCATCATCGCCAATATTGACGCGCTGCAGATTGTGCATGCGGCAGACCTGCTCGATGAACACCGAAACCAGTGGGGGCACATCTTCGCGACGTTCGCGCAACGGGGTAATCGGTAGCGGCACAATGGAAAGGCGGTGGAACAGGTCGGAGCGGAAGTCGCCGGCCTCAATCTGCGCCGCGACATTCTGCGAACTGGACGAAATGATCCGGACATCGATCGGAACTGCTTGAGAGCCGCCGACGCGGTGGAAACGGTTCTCGACCAGCGTGCGTAACAAGGTCGCCTGTACGGCCGGCGGCAGTGTCGTCACTTCCGACAGGTAAAGCGTACCACCATGGGCGCGCTCCAGAGCGCCGACCTCGACCTTGAGCAGGCCGTTTTTCTCTCGTGCCTCACGCCCGAACAGCACAACGGGAACTTCCTCGGGAGCATAGAGGGAGGCGTTGATTTCGATGAAGGAAGATTCTGCGCGCGGGCTGCGTTGGTGGATGAGCCGAGCCACCAAGCCCTTGCCGGCGCCCGATGGACCGGAAATGAAAATGCGCGAATTGGTCGGCGCAGACTTTTCGATCGTGCCCCGAACCTGCTGCAGTGCCGGCGATGAGCCCACCATATCGGCATTCTTGCCGGCGGAGCGCTCCTTGAGTTCAGCCACTTCACTGCGGAGCCTTGTGGCTTCCATCGCCCGTTGGGTCACATGCAGCAACCGGTCGATCTTGAACGGTTTTTCGATGTAGTCATAAGCGCCTCGCCGGATCGCCGACACCGCCGTCTCGACATTGCCGTGGCCCGAGATCATCACCACAGGCATTTCGGGGTGCTGGCTCTGGAACACGTCGAGTAGTTGCAGCCCATCAAGGCGCGAGCCCTGCATCCAGATATCGAGGAAAACCAGATTGGGCCGCCGCCGCGCAATCTCGTTGAGACCACTGTCGGCGTCGTGTGCCTGGCGGGTTTCAAAGCCCTCATCTTCGAGAATGCCCGCGATCAGGTCACGGATATCGTCCTCGTCGTCGATAATAAGGATGTCGAGTGCCATCTACTTTTGAACAACCGCATGCAATTGCGGCTCCTCCTGTTGGAGCGCTGCGACACTGTCTTCGTCGCTTTCGCTCTTATTGGTGGTGTGCGTAGGGGAATGCATTGGCAAGGTGAAGGTGACGCAGGCACCTACCCTTCCCTGGAGATCAGGTTCGGCATCGATCAGTTCGATGATGCCGCCATGTTGCTCGATAATGCGGGCGACGATGGCAAGGCCGAGGCCTGTGCCCTTTTCGCGCGTTGTCATATAAGGCTCGAGCAGGCGCTGCCGGTTGTCTTTCGGCCAGCCCTTGCCGTTGTCTGAAACCGCCACGCGGGCGTGATTGCCCTCGATCTGACCCTGAACGGTTATGGTCGGCTGCCAATCGGCGGACATGGGAATGTCTTCGAACGCCTCGACCGCATTCTTGATCAGATTGGTAAGGGTCTGAGACACAAGGCGGTGGTCAAACCAGGCAATGATTGCGTCGTCGGGCAATTGCGTGACGATATTGACCTCAGGCAGGCGGACGCTTTCGAGGAACACGGCTTGGCGGATGGTATCGCTGAGATCGGCCATTTCCGGGGCCGATTCAGGCATCCGTGCAAAGGCAGAGAATTCATCGACCATGCGACCGATATCGCCCACTTGGCGGACGATGGTATTAATGCACTTGTCGAAGACTTCGCGGTCGTCGTCGAGCTTGTTGCCATAGCGGCGGCGCAGGCGCTCCGCCGAGAGCTGGATCGGGGTGAGAGGATTCTTGATTTCGTGGGCAATGCGCCGCGCCACGTCCGCCCAGGCGCTGGTGCGCTGCGCCGATTCAAGATCGGTGATGTCGTCGAAGGTCAGCACGTAGCCCTTGGATTCCGTGATGGAGCCTTCACGCGTCAGTTGAACCTGGTAAATCCGGCGGTCGGTTTCGTTGCCGAGGTGAATCTGGTCGCGCACCTGACCGCGGCGGGCCGAGCGGGCCTTTTCCATGGTGGGGGCGATTTCGGGCATGATGCCTTCCATCCGCTCACCCATGAGTTCGATTTCCGTCTTGCCCAGCATTTCGCATGCGCGTGCATTGACCAGTGTCACGGCGCCAAATGGATCAAGACCTATGATGCCGGCCGACACGCCCTCCACCACCGCCTCGGTGAACTGGCGCCGCTTTTCGTTGACCTCGTTGGCCATGAGAAGGGCCTCGCGCTGGTTCTTCAACTGCTGCGTCATGCGGTTGAAGCCGTTGGAAAGGTCGCGCAGATCGCCCCGCCCCTCCTGCACCGGCACCTGTACGTCCAGATCGCCGGCGCTGACGCGGCGCGAGGCAACCATGAGGTTGCGGATCGGGTCGACAAAGCGATTGGCCAAGGCAATACCCACCCAGAGGGCGGCGAGAAGTAGAACCACCGCCAGCCCCACATACATGATGGTGAAGGTGATCTGGAAGACGAGGCGATTAGAGGCGTACTGGCGATATTCCGTTATATTCTCGTCGGTTAGACGCATATATTCTAGCACTTCGGCATCGACGGGACGGGCAACGAAGAGATAGGTATCGTCATAGCCACGCAGCTTGACGATTGACCCCACGAATTGGGTTGAGCCAGGAGCAATTTGCGTGGGAACACCCTCGACCACCCCATCGGTGACGCCAGCCGGAAGGCGCGGATAGGACCCCGCGACATTGATCTGCGCTCGCATGATTTCAGTGCCGCCGCGATCAATAAGCGAGGTGAACGGAAGCGAGCGCGTGATTGCGAGGGCAGTCAGGATGCGCTCGAAGCGCGTCGGGTCGTCGACGAAAGTGCTGTGCGCCTGCTCGAGTTCGGTGGCGACCCAGATGATGTCGTCGCGCAGCACCTGCGCATGTTCGAGCATGTAGGAGCGCGCGACGAGGCGCGAGCTTTCCACCATGGCGCGCGTCCGCTCGGAAAACCACTGATCGAGACCCTGGTTGAGGGCAATGGTCGCCACCACAGCCACCAGGGCCGCTGGTACGGCTGCCACGAAGGCGAACATCGCTACGATGCGCAGCTGCAGTCCCGCGCCCGGCAGACGACGCATCCGCGCCTGGAAAAGCAGCACGGACTCGGTGACAACTAGGGCAATAACCAACAGCACCAAAATTCCGGTGACGATCCAGATAATCGTCCAGACGGTAGCGGAGGGCTGGATATTGGTCGCACCCGAAAGAATCAGGAATGAAATCGACGACATCAGCACGGATGCCGACACCACAATAAACCCGAGGAGGCGAAGGGGCCGGTTCTGCTGAATGCCAAGCACAGAACGACGCACGGGCTGCGGCGGCACCGCTCCCTGTCTATCATCCGGTTCTGTGGCTGCGACCAATTCGGTCATGCACCGCCCGTCTTCTGGCTTCACCGCAGGGCAAAAGCCCATAATTTCCCTAACTAAGCCACCGCTCAAACGGACGGGGGTCAAAGGGAAGGCGAAACCTGACCCAATTCGGTCGACCCTTCAAGATAAATGTTGCCAAAATGTGACACCACTTGACCTTGAACGGAGCGGACCGGGTCGCCATACGGGCGAAGGCGTAGAAATCAGGCGCCCTGGGAGAACCGAGCGGCCTTAACTGCCGCGACGACTGTGCTTGATGATCTCGATGCTGTGAGTGCGGATCTTCTTGCGCAAGGTGTTGCGATTGAGGCCGAGAAGGTCAGCGGCCTTGATCTGGTTGCCACCACAGGCGTTGAGCGCCATGGCGATCAAGGGCGCCTCGACGCGATCAATGACTCGCTCGTAGAGACCCGGCGGGGGCAGATTGGGCTCATATTCGCGCAGCAGCTGGCTCACATGGGTTTCCACCGCCGTCGACAGGTCGATGGGGCCCGAAGCGGCCGAAACCTGCGGTCGATCGGCAATGTTGAGCTCGTTCTGGACGATCTCAGCCGAGATCTGTTCGTCCGCATAGAGCGCTGAGAGACGGCGGACCAGGTTCTCCAACTCGCGGATATTGCCGGGCCAGGAATAGTTCTGCATCAAACGGATGGCTTCGGGCGACACCGTCTTGATCGGCTCGCCGTCGCGCTGAGCGGCGCGCAGGAAATGCTGGGTCAGGTCGGAAATGTCATCGATGCGCTCGCGCAGCGGCGGCAAACGGATGGGCACGACATTGAGGCGATAGTAAAGATCTTCGCGGAACAAACCCTGGCGGATCATCTGGCTGAGATCGCGGTGGGTAGCCGCGACAATACGGACATTGGTCTTGATGGCACTTCGGCCGCCGACCATGGTGTATTCGCCCTCCTGCAGCACGCGCAGCAAACGCGTCTGCGCATCCATTGGCATGTCGCCGATTTCGTCGAGGAAGAGCGTGCCACCCTCTGCCTGCTCGAAGCGGCCCGATGAACGGGTATTGGCGCCGGTGAAAGCCCCCTTCTCATGGCCAAAAAGCTCAGCCTCGATCAGGTCGCGGGGAATGGCGGCCATGTTGATGGCCACGAAAGGACCATTGCGGCGCTTACCGAAGTCGTGCAGGGCCCGAGCCACCAACTCCTTGCCGGTGCCGCTTTCGCCGGTGATCATGACCGTCAAATCCGTCTGCATCAGCCGCGCCAGAGCACGGTAGATGTCCTGCATCGCAGTGGAGCGGCCAACCAGGGGCATGGCCTCGCCGGGCTCGTCATCGGTGCGCTCTGTCTTGGACGGCTTTTTTGCATCGGAAAGGGCGCGCGAAACCACCGAAAGCACTTCGGTGATGTCGAAGGGTTTTGGCAGATACTCGTAAGCGCCGACCTCGGACGCGCGGATAGCGGTCATGAAGGTGTTCTGGGCGCTCATGACGATCATCGGCAGGTCGGGGCGCAGCTTTTTGATCTTGGGCATGACCTCGAAGGCATTGCCGTCGGGCATGGCCACGTCTGTGATCAGAATATCGCCCTCGCCGCGGCTCACCCAGTTCCACATGGTCGAGATATTGCCGGTGGGCCGCACTTCGTAGCCGGCGCGGGTCAGGGCCTGGTTGAGAACCATGCGGATGGCGGCATCGTCATCGGCAAGCAGAACGACATGGCTCATTTGGGGGAACCCTCTTCGGCATCGACAGGTGTCAGAAAGGCGCCGCTGGCAACCGGCAGCAGGATACGGAAGCGCGTGCGGCCCGGGCGGCTATCACAATCGATGACGCCGCCATGGTCTCCCACGATCTTGGCGACCAGAGCCAGACCGAGGCCGGAACCGTTGGTTTTAGTGGTCACGAAGGGATCAAACAGGAAGGGGAGGATGTCGGGGGGGACGCCGGGGCCGTTGTCTTCGATGACAATTTCAAGCGGCAGGGAAATGCGCTCGGCGACGCCGGCGACGCTGATGCGAATGCCAGGGCGAAAAGCTGTGGTTATCCGAATTTCAGGTTTCTGAGTTCTTTCAAGCGCTTCGGAAGCGTTCTTAATCAAGTTCAGGAAGACCTGGATGAGCTGATCGCGATTGCCAAAGACCGGTGGCAGCGACGGGTCGTATTCTTCGTAGAAGACAATGCCGCGTGCGACCCCATTCCTTGCCAGAAGCTTAACGCGATCCAACACAATATGAATGTTGATCGGCTCGCGCTCCATCGGGCGCTCATCGCCGAACACCTCGACCCGATCGATCAGCCCGACGATACGATCGGTCTCCTCGCGAATAAGGCGAGCCAGCGGGATTTCGTCGGCCGGCACGGATTGCTCGAGCAATTGCGCGGCACCGCGAATGCCAGAGAGCGGGTTCTTGATCTCGTGAGCCAGCATAGAGGCCAGCCCGGTGACGGAGCGGGCCGCGCCGCGGGACACCATCTGGCGGTCGATCTTGTCGGCCATGGTGCGCTCCTGAATGAGCACGGCAACACGGTGGTCGGCATCGGTCAGCGGGGTGGCGAATACGTCGGCAATACGCTCATCGCCGAAGCGAGAGGAACCGATGCGAACGCGATACTCGGTCATCGGCGCCCGGCGCTGAACCACGGTTTCCACGAGGGAAATGATCGGCGAGCCGAAGGCGATGAGATCATCTAGCCGCTGGCGGGTCAAAACGCCCAGCGAGGCGCCGAAAAATGCTTCTGCCGCGTAGTTGACGAACAGAATCTGCCGGGTTTCGTCGAGGACGATGATCGGCTGCGGCAGTGCCTGGAGCACGGCGGTCGATGGAACGGCGGCCAAGTCGGCAGACAGAGCGGCGTTCATGCGGCTGCCCTCCAATCGTCGGAAAACAGGATAGCGATCAGCTTGAGCACGTCGGCGGGCTGATCATTGTCGAGAAGCGACTTGCGGGTGGGCTTGTCGAGCGCCAGACCTGCAGCCTCGGCATACCAGTCGAGATGCTTGCGGGCAGCGCGCAGGCCGACCTCGGTGCCATATTCGATGAGCATGTCTTCGTAGTGGTTCTGGATCAGCGAGACGAGCTCTGCACCTGCAGGGGCAGAGGCTGGCACTTCACCGGCCAGTGCGGCACCGATTTCACCCACGCGCCATGGGCGCCCCTGGGCACCTCGGCCGAGCATGACAGCGGCAGCGCCAGACGCCTTGAGCGCCTCGACGGCTGCGACGGCATCGACAATATCGCCATTGACCACAACCGGCACATCCACTGTTTCGGCAACTTCGCGCACGAGACTCCAGCGTGCCTGGCCCTTGTAGAACTGCTGTCGGGTGCGACCGTGGACGGTGATCATCTGGGCTCCAGCGGACACGGCCAAGCGCGCAATCTGCGGCGCGTTGAGACTGTCGTCATCCCAGCCGAGCCGCATCTTGACCGTGACCGGGCGTGATGTGGCGGCCACGACCGCCTCGACAATGGCCAGGGCCTGGTCCGGCACACGCATCAGCGCTGACCCGGCATAGCCGGTGGTAACGCGTTTGGCGGGGCAGCCAAAATTGATGTCGATGATATCGGCGCCGGCATCTTCGGCGATACGGGCGCCTTCAGCCATCCAGCGTGGCTCGCAGCCAGCGAGCTGCACCATATGCGGCAAGGTCCCTGCCCGGCCGAGCTTGCGCACCATGTCATCATGGCCGGTGGTCAGCGCGGCGCTGGCGATCATCTCGGAAACGACGAGACCTGCGCCATAGCGTTCGGCGATCTCGCGGAAGGGTCGATCGGTAATGCCGGCCATGGGGGCGAGAAACGCGCGATTGCGTACCGCATGGCCTCCAATGCTCAAAGCGCAGGCACTAGCCGTCACGAATTGCCCCAGAAATGTTCAAATACGATAAGGTGCCCGCACAATAATCATTTTACCTGAGCGCGCAACAGCTTCGCATAGGACATTGGTCGGAAATCAGCCCTGCTCTTGCCGCATGGCAGGGTGAAGGCTAGACGGGGCGTGTCGGCGGTTTTCGCGAAGTGCGTATATGTCTGAACGTTCAAAATCCATAGCCGTCATCATCGTCGCTGCAGGAAAAGGCGAACGCGTCGGCGTTGATGGCAATGAGGTGCCCAAGCAGTATCGCCTTGTTGCCGGCACCCCGGTTCTCTCCCGCTCGATCAAGGCTTTTCTCGACCATCCGCAGGTCACTCATGTCTTGCCCGTGATCAACGAGCAGCATCGGGAGCGCTTCGATAATCTGGGACTTGGCGACCCGCGGCTGTTGCCGGCAATTGGCGGTGGCGCCAACCGGCAGGCGTCCGTTCTTGCCGGTCTCATGGCGCTCGGCCCCTTACGGCCCGATCTAGTGCTCATTCACGATGCCGCGCGACCAATGGTCTCGCTGGAGGTGATCGGTGATGTCATCGCGCTGTTGCAGAATCTTGACGGCGCCCTACCCGCCTTGCCGCTTACCGACACAATCAAGCGCTCAATCGACGGCAGGCAGGTCGCGGCAACGGAAGATCGTCGGCAGCTTTCAGCCGCGCAGACACCACAGGGCTTCCGTTTCGGGCAAATTCTCTCTGCCCATATGCGCGCCGTGAATGTTCGGCGCGAATTCACCGACGATGCCGAAATTGCCGAATGGGCGGGTTTGCGGGTCGGAATGGTCATGGGTGATGTTGAAAATTTCAAGCTCACCTATCCGGAAGACTTTGTGCGCGCCGAGCACATCCTGACAGGAGCAAAGCAGATGGAAACCCGCATTGGCACTGGCTATGACGTGCATTCCTTCGAGCCGGGCGATGCCGTCTGGCTTTGTGGCGTTCGCATTCCCTACAAGGCCAAGCTCAACGGCCATTCCGACGCGGATGTCTCGCTGCATGCGCTTACCGACGCCATTCTGGGGGCCATTGGTGAAGGCGATATCGGGGTGCACTTCCCGCCCAGCGACATGCAATGGAAAGGCGCAGCCTCGACCATCTTTCTGCGCCACGCCAGCGAATTAGTCGCGCGGCTCGGTGGACGGATCGTCAATTGCGACGTGACAATCGTTGCCGAAGCGCCGAAGATCGGCCCTCACGCCTCTGCCATGCGCGCGGTCATTGCCGAAACATTGGGGATTTCGGCGAGCCGTGTGGCGGTGAAGGCGACGACCAATGAGAAGCTCGGGTTTATCGGGCGGGAGGAAGGCATCGTGGCAATGGCAAGTGCAAGCGTGGAAGTGCCGAGGATCGACTGAATGGCCAAACAGACTCCGCCCAGCGTGGGCAAACAGATCATCGACCTCCTCTCCCAGACCAACAAGACCATCGTCACCGCCGAAAGTTGCACAGGCGGCATGATTGCGGCGGCGCTGACGGATATTCCCGGTGCATCCGCGGCGCTCTATGGCGGCTATGTGACCTACGCCAATGCCGCCAAATCCAAGATGATCCACGTGCAATCGCGACTGATTCGCGACTATGGCGCGGTCAGCAACCAGGTAGCCCGCGCCATGGCCGACGGCGCTCGCAACACGGCCCGCGCCGATTTTGCCGTGGCGGCAACCGGCATTGCCGGTCCGGATGGCGGCAGTGACAAAAAGCCGGTGGGGCTCGTCTATGTGGCCGTATCCTCAGACCTTGCGACGGTGGTGATCGAGCATCGCTTCGGCGACATAGGCCGTGATGCGATCCGCAAGGCGACCGTGGAGGCAGCGCTTGATCTGGTGCTGCAGGTGCTGACGAGCGATCCGCCGCAATAAGTCGATCTTCAGCCTATGCCTTGCCCGGTCCGTCCACAATGATGCTGACCTCATAGTCGCGTCGAATGCCTGCGGTCTTGTGCGCCCAGGCTGAGGCTTTGGTCCGCATCTGATGGGCATCGAAGGCTGCCTGGTCGACGAACAGCTCTTCGACCCGCCAGACCATGGGGTCGTGGGTCTTTGTCACCTCGAATGAGAGACAACCGGATTCGGCGCGGGTGAGGCGAACGTGTTCCGGCAGATAGCGGTGGACGGCATCCACCTCCGCCTGCGAGGCGCAGACAAGGCGACCGGTCAGGCGGAGCTTGGCCGTCACAGGATCAAACTCCGAAGCGACGATCGGCCTCGTCGCAGAAAGCGCGCATGATTTCTTCCTGCTTGGCGGCGAAGGCGGGCTCCGCTACCGCTGAGATCAGCGGATTGGAAATCTTGAAGTCGATCTCAAAGCGGACCCTCGTGCCCTGCCCTTCGGGCTCAAAACTCCAAATGCTGTCGAGGTAGGAAAAGGGCCCATCGACGGCCTTGGCGCGAACGGTCATCCGCTCCGCATCCAGGGTTACCCGGCTGGTATAGGCCTGAGTAATCGGACCAAAGGCGATGGTCATGCGGGCCAGCAGCACATTGCCGCCGGCGGGCGCGGCAGGGTCGGATCGAACCTGCATGGCCTGGCAGTTGGGAATGAAGCGCGGATAGTTGGAGAGGTCCGAGACGACATCGAACATGCGCTGCGGCAGATGCGGCACATGCCGTTCATAGAAACGCTTCATTCAGTGGCCGAGCCTTGCCAGCCGGTTGGCCCTAAGGCGGGCGAAGTCTTCGCCGGCATGATGGGACGACCGCGTCAACGGGCTCGACGACACCAGCAGGAACCCCTTGGCCGTTGCCACGGTGGCAAAAGACTTGAACTCCTCCGGCGTGACGAAACGCTGGAGCGGGTAGTGCTTCTTGGTCGGCTGCAGGTATTGCCCGATAGTGAGAAAATCGACATCGGCGGAGCGCAGGTCGTCCATGAGCTGGAGCACTTCGTTCCGCTCTTCACCGAGCCCGACCATGATGCCGGACTTTGTGAAGATGGTAGGATCGAGTTCCTTGACCCGCTGCAGCAGCCGGATCGAATGGAAATAGCGGGCGCCAGGACGCACCTTCAGGTACTTGGAGGGCACGGTTTCCAGATTGTGGTTGAACACATCCGGCTTGGCCGCCACCACGATTTCGAGAGCGCCGTCCTTACGGAGGAAATCGGGCGTCAGGATTTCGATGGTAGTCCTGGGGTTGCGAGCACGGATCGCCAGAATGACGTCGGCGAAGTGCTGGGCACCGCCATCAGCCAGATCGTCGCGATCCACCGACGTGATGACGACATGCTCGAGACCGAGCTTGGCCACAGCATTGGCCACATTTTCGGGCTCGTTGGGATCGAGGGCAGTCGGCAAGCCGGTGCGCACATTGCAGAAGGCGCAGGCGCGGGTACAGATCTCGCCCATGATCATCATGGTGGCGTGCTTCTTGGACCAGCACTCGCCGATATTGGGGCAGCCGGCTTCCTCGCAGACGGTGACGAGATTGTTCTCGCGCACAATCTGCTGGGTTTCCTTGTAGACCGGGGAGCCCGGCGCCTTGACGCGAATCCAGTCGGGCTTGCGCAGCACGATGCTTTCGGGCCGGTTGGCTTTTTCCGGGTGACGCGGGCGGGCCGCATTATCGATAAGCGTGACCATATCAGTCCTGTCTGGGGCTAGCCCCTATATCGCTCCCAAAGGCGGCCGGTTCAACCCGTGCCTGGTCTTGTATGCGTTCAGTGCATGACGTCGGCAATATCCACCCAGTCGCCACCGTGGCTCGCAGAAAGGATGGTTGCGCGGACCAGCGCCAGTGAGCCGAGATTGTCTTCACCCGAGCTGAAGCCGGGCGGAATGATGCCGGTTTCGAGCGCCGTGGCCATGGCGTTGAGCGTGCCGGTCCGGTCCGGAAAAGCGACGGGATCGAGCTTGAGCGGTTCCGGCTTGCCATCGAGCGCAAGCAGGCTGACCTGGTCGGGGCCGGTACGGTCGCGGAAGTGATCGCGTGAGCTCCAGGCGATCTGCCCTTCGGCGCCATCCATGGCCCATTCGCCGGCCCAAGGCGTCACCGGCCCGGAATTCATCCAGCTGGCGCGGTAGGAAACGATCGTGCCCCTGGCAAATTCGATCGTTGCGACACCACTCGGATCATAGCGGAAGGGGCTCCCGGGCGGATTCCAGGTACGGCAGGATAGCCGTACCGGCTCGTCGCCGAGCACAAAGCGCATGAGGTCGAAATGGTGGATGGACATGTCGGCCAGCAGCGGATCGGGCATGTCCCAATAACGATAGCCCTGGCTGGGGCCGTGGCGGCGGAAGTCTATCGAGACCATGTTGAGCGCACCGAACTTGCCTTCGGCGATCAGCCGGGCCGCGGCGATAGGCGCCGGCTGGTGACGGTAGTTCTGGCTGACCATGAGCACCCTACCCTGTGCCTTGGCAAGGGCAACCAGTTCCTTGCCCTGGGCAATGGTGCTGGTGAAAGGCTTTTCGACCAACACATTATAGCCGAGCTCAAGGCAGCGCTTGACCACGGGATAGTGGGCTTCAGTGCGCAAGGTGCAGATAGCCAGAGTGGCATCGGTGTGATGAGCTGCGTCTTCGAGGCTGGTGAAGCAGAGTTTCGGGTCAATGCCCAATTCGTTCTGCACGCGGGCGGTCGCCTCGGGATTGGTATCCACGTAACCCACCATCTCGACAGTGGGAACTTTGGGGATAACGTCTCGGGTCCAGCTGAAACCCCAATGTCCCAGACCGATCTGGATTGCCTTGACCATGTGGAAAACTCCTTTGGTTGTACGTTCCTGAGCGCGGGCGAAAGGGAATGGCCCGGGCTTTCACCCGGACCAACGATTGAGATCGGCTAGATGTTCAGGGCGCGACCATATGCATCAAGCACGCTTTCCTTCATGGACTCGGAAAGCGTGGGATGCGGGAAGATGGTGTGGATCAGCTCTTCCTCGGTGGTTTCGAGGTTCATGGCGACCACAAAACCCTGGATCAGCTCGGTGACTTCGGCGCCGACCATGTGGGCGCCGAGCAGTTCGCCGGTCTTGGCGTCAAAAATGGTCTTCACCAGACCGTCGGGCTCGCCCAGCGCAATCGCCTTGCCATTGCCGACAAAGGGGAAGCGGCCGACCTTGATCTCGCGACCGGCTTCCTTGGCCCTGGCTTCGGTGAGGCCGACGCTGGCAACCTGGGGCTCGCAATAGGTGCAGCCGGGCACCTTGGTCTTGTCGAGGCCATGGACCTTGAGGCCGGCGATCTTTTCGACGGTGATGACGGCTTCATGCTCGGCCTTGTGCGCCAGCATCGGCGGGCCGGCGACGTCGCCGATGGCCCAGATGCCATCGATATTGGTCTTGCCGTAGTTATCGATGACGATGGCGCCGCGCTCGGTCTTGACGCCGACGGTTTCGAGGCCGAGGCCTTCGATATTGCACATGACGCCGACCGCCGAGATCAGCTTGTCGCCAGCGATCTGCTGGGTCTTGCCGTCCTTGGTTTCAACATGGGCAACAATGCCGTTACCGGTCTTTTCGACCTTGGCGACCTTGGCTTCGGTGAGGAACTTGATGCCGCGCTTTTCCAAACGCTTGCGGGCAAGGCCGGAAATCTCGGCGTCTTCGACCGGCAGGATTTGCGGCAAGAGTTCGATTACCGTCACCTCTGCGCCCAGCGAGCGATAGAAGGACGCGAATTCGATGCCGATGGCGCCCGAGCCCATGACGACCAGCGACTTGGGCATTTCGGCAGGCTTGAGTGCCTCGAAATAGGTCCAGATCTTGTCGCCATCAGGCTCGATCCCCGGCAGCACACGAGGACGGGCACCGGTGGCGATGATGATGTTCTTGGCCTTGTAAGTGCCCTCGCCCAGAGCGTTCTTGGGAATGGGGCCCTGCGGCTCGACGATCTTCTTTTTGGTGGGCGCGACCTTGATCTCACCCGGCTTGGTGATGGTCGCTTCGCCCCAGATGATGTCGATCTTGTTCTTCTTCATGAGGAACTGGACGCCATTGTTCATCTGCGCGGCAATGGCGCGGGAGCGCTTGACGATGCCTTCGAGGTCGAAGCCGAACTTTTCGGCGGTTAGGCCGTAGTCCTTGGCATGGCCCATATGGCCGTAGATTTCGGCCGAACGCAGCAGCGCCTTGGTGGGGATGCAACCCCAGTTCGAGCAGATACCGGCCATGTGTTCGCGCTCGACAATGGCCACCTTCATGCCCAGCTGCGCGCCGCGGATGGCTGCAACGTAACCGCCGGGACCGGCGCCGATGACGAGAAGATCGTATTGGTCAGCCATAAGGGCCTCCAGATTGGTTTGGGTCAGAGACCCAGAATTTTGCTGACAAGCGGCGCAAGACCGTCGCCGATAGCGCGGGTATTGGTCGCGTCGAGATGGACGCCGTCGAGCGGCGAAGCCACGGAAACGGTGGACGCGTCGAAAAAGCCGGTGCCCAGTTCCTCGGCGCGACGGGCATAGTGTCCGGCAAATTCGCGCGACTGGGCGATACCGTGAGCAGCGCCGCCAAAGTGGCCCATCATGTCGGCGTTTTTGCCATCGCATAGCAGCGGCGGCGACACGATGATGATCTGCGGCGGGGTCTCACCCTTGCCTGCGGAAACACCGCGAACAAGATGCACGAGGCGCCGGATGCCAAAAGAGGCCTCAAGCGCAGAGCCGCATACCGACGGCTTGAGATCGTTGGTACCCAGCATGATGATCACCATGTCGAGCGGGCTATGGCTTTCGAGCAGCGTCGGCAGAATGCGGGCGCCGTTGCGGTCGGCAGCAGCGTGCCAGTCGTCAGCCGCTGTGGTACGCCCACCCAAACCTTCGGCAATCACGCGCGCCTTGCCGCCGAGCGCCTTTTCGAGCGCGGTCGGCCAGCGATCCTCATAGGCATGGCGAGGGCCGCCCTGCCTGGGATTGGCGCCATAGGTCAGGCTATCGCCATAGGCGAGGATGGTTTTCATCACCCTGCCCCCTAAGCCAGCATCATCACCGGGTTTTCAATGAGCCCTTTGAACACGCCGAGCACTTCGGCGCCCAGGGCGCCGTCGACGGCACGGTGGTCGCAGGAGAGCGTGGCGGTCATGAATTGGCCGATCTTGATCTGGCCATTTTCAGGATAGACGCGTTCTTCACCGGCGCCCACAGCCAGGATCGTGCCATGCGGCGGATTGATCACGGCGGCGAAGTGCTTGATGCCGAACATGCCCAGGTTGGAAACCGACGACGAGCCGCCCTGATACTCATGCGGAGCGAGCTTCTTGGACTTGGCGCGGGTTGCCAGGTCCTTCACCTCTTCGGAAATTTCACGCAGGGTCTTGGTGTCGCAGGATTTGACGACCGGTGTGAAGAGACCGCCGGGCACCGAGACAGCAACCGCCACGTCAGAACGCTTGTGATAGAGGATTGAGTCGCCGGCCCAGGTTGCGTTTGCAGTGGGGACGCGCTGCAGGGCGATGGCCCAGGCCTTCATGATGAAGTCGTTGACCGAGAGCTTGAAGGCCGGCTTGCCGTCTTTACCCTTGGGCGCAGAAGCATTGATCTGCTCACGAGCGGCCATCAGCGCATCAATCTTGCAATCGAGTGTCAGATAGAAGTGCGGAACGGTCTGCTTGCTCTCGGTGAGGCGGGCGGCCACGACCTTGCGCATGCCGTCATTGGGGACGACCTCGTAGGTGCCTTCCTCATAGAGCGCCATGACCTGGTTCTTGCTCATGCCGGTCGCCGGAGCGGTACTTGCCGTCGGGGCAGATGCGGACGGAGCTGCCTTGAGCGGGGCCTTGCCTGACTTGGCGGCCTCGACGTCCGACTTGATTACCCGGCCCTTCGGCCCAGTGCCGGAAATAGCCGCCAGGTCGATACCGGCTTCCTTGGCAAGACGCTTGGCAAGCGGCGAGGCAAAAACGCGGCCGCCCTCAGATTTGGCGGGTGCGGATTTTGCCGGAGCGCTCGATCCGGTATTGCTGTTCGCAACAGGCGCGGACTTGGCTGGTGCCGGGTCGGCCTTGGCGGTCGGCGCGGTCTGGGTGGCAGCATCGGCGCGCTCTACGGTGCCGGCGTCCGCCTTGGCGTCGCTCTTTGGCGCCTCGGCTTTCGGGGCCGGAGCCGAGCCAATAGCGCTTGCCTCTTCACCGTCCTGCAGCAGCACGGCAATGACCGCATTGACCTTCACGTTGTCGGTGCCTTCGGCAACGAGGATCTTGCCGATCTTGCCCTCGTCTACGGCCTCGACTTCCATCGTGGCCTTGTCGGTTTCGATTTCGGCGATCACGTCACCGGAGGAGACGCTGTCGCCCTCCTTGACGTGCCACTTGGCGAGCTTGCCCTCTTCCATCGTCGGAGAGAGCGCCGGCATGGTGATATCGATTGGCATCCCGGGTCTCCTTACGAGCGGTAGGTCACGGCATTGACGGCCGCGATCACTTCATCGACGTTCGGCAGCGCCAGCTTTTCGAGGTTGGCGGCATAGGGCATGGGGACATCCTTGCCGGTGACGCGGATAACAGGCGCATCGAGGTAGTCAAAGGCCTGCTCCATGACGCGCGCCGAGAGCTCGGCGCCAATGCCGCCCTGCGGCCAGCCTTCCTCGACGGTGACGAGACGGCCTGTCTTCTTGACCGACTCGATGACGGTGTCGCTATCGAGCGGGCGCAGGGTGCGCAGATCGATCAGCTCGACATCGACGCCGGCAGCAACCAGCTTTTCGGTAGCCTGGGTGGCGTAGCGCATGCCCATTGAGAAGGAGACGATGGTGACATCGGCACCCTTGCGGGCGATGCGCGCCTTGCCGATCGGCAGCACGAAATCGTCCACCTTGGGTACGAGGCCGGTGGAGCCGTAGAGGATTTCGTTCTCGAGGAACACCACCGGATTGGGCGACCGGATCGCCGCCTTGAGGAGCCCCTTGGCGTCGGCGGCGCTATAGGGCGCGACAACGGTGAGACCGGGGACGTGACTATACCAGGCCGAATAGTCCTGGCTGTGCTGCGCACCCACGCGGGCGGCAGGTCCGTTCGGGCCACGGAACACCATCGGCGCCTGCACCTGGCCACCAGACATATAGAGCTGCTTGGCGGCGGAATTGATGATCTGGTCGATTGCCTGCATGGCAAAGTTCCAGGTCATGAACTCTACAATTGGCTTGAGGCCAGCAAAGGCAGCACCGACGGCGAGGCCGGCAAAGCCATGCTCGGTGATTGGCGTGTCGATGACGCGCTCGGGGCCGAATTCCTGCAGCAGGCCCTGGGTGATCTTATAGGCGCCCTGATATTCGGCGACCTCTTCACCGATGATGAAGACGTCCTTGTCGCGGCGCAGCTCTTCAGCCATGGCCTCGTTGAGGGCCTGGCGGACCGTCATTTCGACCATCTCGACGCCCTCGGGCAGGTCGGGATCGTTCTGAGGCTCGAATTTGGGAGCGGCGGCGACGGGTGCTGCAGCAGCAGGCGCAGGAGCCTCGGCCTCGACCATGCTCGGCGCCGGCGCTTCGGCCGCAGCCGGGGCAGCGGCAGGCGCCTCACCGGCACTTTCGCCTTCGGCCAGAATAAGCGCGATAGGCGCATTCACCTTCACGCCCTCAGTGCCTTCGGCAACCAGGATTTCTGCGACCGTGCCTTCATCGACCGACTCGACTTCCATTGTCGCCTTGTCGGTTTCTATCTCGGCGAGAACGTCACCGGACTTGACCACGTCGCCGACCTTGACCAGCCACTTGGCCAGCTTGCCTTCTTCCATGGTGGGAGACAAAGCGGGCATGAGGATTTGGGGCATATCTGCTCTCCAGCAATTCGACGCCGGGCTCTGCGGCCACACGGCGAAACTCAACAAAAGCGGCGTGAGACCCGACCCCTTGGGGCCGGCCTCGATCAGGCCTCGATAATGATGTCGGTCCAGAGCTCGGATGCATCCGGCTCGGGATCATTGGTGGCAAAATCGGCCGCTTCGGTGACGATGGCGCGAATGTCGGTTTCGATGGCCTTGAGATCGTCCTCGGTGACGACACCAGCTTCGAGGAGCCGCGCCCGGACCTGCTCGATCGGGTCACGTTCCTGGCGGTACTTGGTGACCTCTTCCTTGCTGCGATACTTCGCCGGGTCGGACATGGAATGGCCGCGATAGCGATAGGTCAGCATTTCGAGAATATAGGGACCCTTGCCGGAGCGAGCATGCTCGATGGCGCGCTGGGCAGCGTCATAGACCATGCGCACATCCATGCCATCGACCTGCTCGCCGGGAATGTCAAACGACGCGCCGCGCTTGGAGAAGTCGGTGGTGGCGGCAGCACGCTCGATCGACGTGCCCATGGCGTATTTGTTGTTCTCGATGATGTAGACGACCGGCAGGTTCCAGAGCTTGGCCATGTTGAAGCTCTCATAGACCTGGCCCTGATTGGCGGCGCCGTCACCGAAATAGGTGATGGAGACCGAGCCATCCCCCTTGTACTTGCTGGCGAAGGCCAGGCCGGTACCGAGCGAGGCCTGGGCACCAACAATGCCGTTACCGCCATAGAAGCGGTGCTCGTTGGAGAACATGTGCATCGAGCCGCCCTTGCCTTTGGACAGGCCGCCTTGACGACCGGTGAGCTCGGCCATGACGCCCTTGGGATCAAGACCCATGACCAGCATGTGGCCGTGATCGCGATAGCCGGTTATCTGAGCGTCGCTGCCCTTCTCGGAGGCCATGGTGATGCCGGTGACCACTGCTTCCTGGCCGATATAGAGGTGGCAGAAGCCGCCGATCAGGCCCATGCCATAAAGCTGGCCGGCCTTTTCCTCGAAACGGCGAATGAGCAACATTTCCCGGAACGCTTCCAGATCCTGCTCTTGGGTGAACTGGGGGACATTGGACTGCGTCGTAGCCTTGGGGGCCGTTGCCTTGCGCGCCATGCTTCGCTCCGGGTCGAATTGGGAATTTACCGCGTGGCCATCAGGCCATGGCGCGCACTATACTGCAAGCGACCGCGCAATAACATTGCCGACCACAGGGTGCAGATATTAATCTAAAGCGTTGAATCCGCTTCGATAATCGAGATTAACTCGTTATCGATTAATTCTACGAATTTACCGGAAATTGGTTTACCTGTTCCTGGCTCGACCATGACGAGAATGTCGTCGGCATTGGCCATGTTGAGCAGGGCCCGGGCGCGCTCGACCACGAGGTCAGGATCGAGGTGGCGCGGATTCATCAGCGAAACCCGGTGCTCGAACGCGTCGATCTCTGCCTGCAGAGCCGAGGAGCGATCCTTAAGCACGCGAATATCGGCCAGGATCTGCTCGCGACTCTCAATACCGAATTGGCCCGAAATGGCCGAGTAGCCCAGATAGCCCTGAAAGGCCAAAAGGGCCACGGTCAGGCCAAGAGGGCGCCAGAACGGTGGGCGTTTGAGACGGGTGGGCATGGGCAGTCCAAAAGGAGACGACCCAATATGGCTGACAGGGGATTAATATGGAGTTGAAGGCGGGCGCCACGGCCCGCCTTCGCGTGTATCGTGATCAGCCAGTTCCCGCTCAGGACTGGGTAGCTACGGCCTCATTGGCGGCGATCGCCGCCATATTGACGATGCCGCGGCTGGTGACCGAGGGCGCCAGAATGTGCGCCGGCGCCTTGGTGCCCATCAGGATGGGGCCGACGGCGAGCGCGTTGTTCATTTCCTTGAGCAGTGTCATGGAGAGGTTCGCCGCATCGAGATCGGGGAAAATCAGCAGGTTGGCTTCGCCCTTGAGAACGGTTTCCGGCACGTAGCGCTCGCGCAGCGCCGGGTTGAGGGCCAGATCGCCCTGCATTTCGCCTTCGACGATCAAGTCGGGGGCCACGGCCTGGAGCTTGGCATAGACCTCACGCATCTTGAAGGCGCTGTCGCCGTCACGCGAACCGAAGTTGGAATAGCTCAGCAAGGCGGCGCGCGCCTCGATGTTGAACAGCTTGAGATGGTCGCGCGCCTGCAGGGCGATAGAAACCAGCTCGTCGGCACTGGGGTTCTGGTTGACATAGGTGTCGGTGAGGAAGAAGGCGCCGCGCGGCAGGATCAGCATGGAAAGCGCCGAAACGTCCTTGATGCCATCCTGCAGGCCGATAATTGAACGTACATCGCGAACGTGCTTGATGTAGCGCCCCTGCAGGCCGCAGATCATGCCATCGGCTTCACCACGCTTTACCGCCAGGGCGGCGATCACGGTGGTATTGGTGCGCACGATGGTGCGGGCGGTGTCGGGGGTCACGCCATTGCGGCCCACCAGCGCGTGGAAGAGGCTGACATAGTCGCGATAGCGCGGATCGTCTTCGGGGTTGATCACCTCGAAGTCGACGCCCGGCTTGATGCTGAGGCCGAAGCGCTCGATGCGCGCCTCGATGACGGCCGGACGGCCGATGAGGATCGGACGGGCAATGCGCTCTTCCAGCAGCACCTGAGCAGCGCGCAGCACGCGTTCGTCTTCGCCATCGGCAAAGGCGATGCGCTTGCCCTGCCCCTGAGCCCGGTCGATCATCGGCTTCATGACCAGGCCGGAACGGAACACGAAGCGGTTGAGGCTGTCGTAATAGGCCTCCCAATTCTCGATCGGCCTCTTGGCGACGCCACTTTCCATGGCAGCACGGGCCACGGCGGGGGCGATGCGCAGCATCAGGCGCTGGTCGAACGGATTGGGAATGACGTGCTCGGGACCGAACACGGCGGGTGCGCCGGAAGGCGAGACTTCCAGGCCAGGCTCATGCGCCAGCTTGGCGATGGCGCGCACGGCTGCCAGCTTCATCTCTTCATTGATGGTGGTCGCGTGGACGTCGAGCGCGCCGCGGAAAATGAAGGGGAAGCAGAGGACGTTGTTGACCTGGTTGGGATAATCCGAGCGTCCGGTGCAGACGATCGCATCGGCACGGGTTTCCTTGGCCAGTTCCGGCATGATTTCCGGATTGGGGTTGGCAAGCGCCAGGATCAGCGGCTTCGGCGCCATTTTGGCCAGCATTTCTGGCTTCAGTGCGCCAGCGGCTGAAAGCCCGAGGAAAACGTCGGCACCATCGATGACCTCGGCCAAGGTCGTGGCCTCACTGGTGCGGCGGAACTGGCCGCGCCACTTGTCATTGACGTCGTTCCGCTTGTGGGTGACCAGGCCATCCTTGTCGGCAACCCAGATATTTTCGTATTTGGCGCCGAGCGCCACCAGGATGTTAAGGCAGGCAATGGCGGCGGCCCCTGCCCCCGAGGCGCAAATCTTGACCTCGTCCATCTTCTTGCCAGAGAGTTCTAACCCATTCAGCACTGCGGCGCCGACGATAATGGCGGTGCCGTGCTGATCGTCATGAAAGACAGGAATCGGCATGCGCTCGCGCAGCGCTTCTTCAATCTCAAAGCAATCCGGCGCGCGAATGTCCTCAAGGTTGATGCCGCCGAATGTGGGCCAAAGGGGCGTCACCGCATTGATGAATTTCTGCGGGTCGATTTCATCGACTTCCAGGTCGAAGACGTCGATACCGGCGAATTTCTTGAACAGAACGGCCTTGCCTTCCATCACCGGCTTACTGGCCAGCGCCCCGATATTGCCCAGGCCGAGCACGGCGGTGCCGTTCGATATCACCGCAACCAGATTCTGGCGCGAAGTGTAGCGCGCGACCGCATCCGGGTTCTCGGCAATTTCTTCGCAGGGTGCAGCAACACCGGGGGAATAGGCCAGCGCCAGATCGCGCTGGTTACCGAGGGGCTTCAGCGGCTGGATTTCGAGTTTGCCCGGCTTGGGAAACTCGTGGAAATGCAGGGCGGCCTCGCGCAGTGCTTTTCGTTGTTCAGTGATGTCGGTAGACACGCTTTCCCTCCGCTGGCTTTCTGGCCGCGTTGGTGCCACCAAACGCGCCGAATGAAAAGGGGCGAAGGCTATGCCGGTGCCCCGGAAGGCCTCTGGCAGTCAGTTGCGGCACAAATCAGGCAGCGTTGCTGACCAATTCGACCGGCGTTTCATCACCAAAGCTTGCCGAGTTGAGGGCAAGAGCCAGCTCCTTGAATGGGCCGACCTTCAATGCGGGGGCAAAGATATATCCCTGGGCGTGCAGGACGCCGTGGGCGCGCAGATAAAGCGCTTGCTCTTCGGTTTCGACGCCTTCGGCGACGATTTCGCAATCCAGATCCTTGCCCATGGCGATGAGGCCGTCGAGCACGGGCACCTGGGTCGTTCCCGGCTTGATCATATCGACGAAGATGCGGTCGATCTTGATGATGTCGACACCCAGAGTTGCCAGATAGGCCAGATTGGAATGGCCGGTTCCCACATCGTCCATGGCGAGGCGCGAGCCGAGGGCATGCAGGCCAGAAATGACGCTGGTGGTGGCAGCAGAATTGCCGAGCGGGCGGCGCTCGGTGATTTCAAACACCAATTGATGGAAGCCAATGGGCGAATTGGTGAAAATCGCCTGCACATCCTCGACAATCCCCGAGTCGCGGAAGTGGCCCTCGAACAAGTTGATGGCGATCTTCATGTCGGGCAGCGTCTTGCACAATTCGCTGAGGTCGTTCTTAACCTGCTGCATCAGCGACAGGGTCATCGGAATAGCAAGACCGGTCGCCTCGGCATAGTCGATGAAGGCGCCGGGCGGCACGGTTTGCCCATTGCGCTTTTCCCAGCGGCACAGCACTTCGCACCCGACCAGTTCGCCGGTGCGGAGGTTGATTACCGGCTGGTAGTAAGGCTTGATTTCGTTGCGGCCTATGGCGCGCTCGAGACCGAAGGCTGGCACGCGGGAGCGACGGACATAGGCCAGGCTATAAAGCAGGAACATCGAGCTGCCGATGCCGGCAAGGATCGTGAAGATAATGTCCAGATCGGCATAGTTCGCCCTGACCAAGGGAAAGGGGACGGCATATTCGACCTTGATCGGAAACTGCCCGGCATAGCCTTGGGCGCTGACATAGGCGGAGCTGCTGGTGCGCGCATCAAAGCCATCCGTGTCCCCCAACGCCACCATGGACAGACCATTGGTGAGCGAAATACGGACCATGGCGCCATCTTGCATGGTGCTGAGCAGGGCCGCCTCGGGCTGCACAAGCAGCGGAACGAAGGCCGAGATGCGCCGCATTTCACCGAAATTCTGGGTGACCTTGATCGCTGGCGTCGAGAGATCGCCCAACTGGACAATGGAGATAGTGTCCGCCAGGCCAGGCACCGGCAAGGCCTGGGTGAGCGGCGAATTGCGGACGTTACGGCCAAAGGCATCGCAATATTGTACGCCGTCGAGGTTTTCGACCAAAATCTGCCTGACATTGAGGCTGGATTCGATTGCATCCTGCGCGGCAGCGACAAAGGTCGGGGTGCATAGAGACGGCACAGCCGACACCACCTTGCGCAACACATCGGCCCCCTCGAGGGCATTAGCATCTATGGTGGCGGCGATTTCGTCGACATGACGCTGGACTACGGCGCGTTCGCGATAAAGCGCATAGCCGTCCAGGAAATAGTCCACGGCCAGGATGGGCACGAACGCAAGAATTGCGCCCACCAGCATCAGCACATGGATAATGTTGGACTTCACGCTGCGAATCCGCCTCGTCGGAATGACGAATTCAGCAATAGCAATGAAGCGTTTAACGGCGCCCTAACGGGCGGTTAACCAAGACGGCGGAGATAAGGGCGAGAGTGGCCACAGCCACCCTCGCCCAGAGATCAGCTCTGCACGTTCAGGCGAATGCTCAACTCGCGCAGTTGCTTGTTGTCGGCGGGGCTGGGAGCACCCATCAGCAGGTCTTCGGCCTGCTGGTTCATCGGGAAAGCGGTGATTTCGCGCAAATTGGCGACACCACAGAGCAGCATGACGATGCGGTCGATACCGAAGGCAGCGCCACCATGGGGCGGAGCGCCATACTGGAAGGCACGGTAAAGGCCGCCGAACTGCTCTTCGACTTCCTGGCGCGACTTGCCCGTCAACTCGAAAGCCTTGACCATGGTCTCGGGCTCCTGGTTACGGATCGAGCCGGAGGCGATCTCATAGCCATTGCAGACCGCGTCGTACTGATATGCCTTAAGCGACAGAGGATCGGCGGAGTTGAGAGCCTCAAAACCACCCTGCGGCATCGAGAAGGGATTGTGCGCGAAGTCGATGCGCTTTTCCTCTTCGCTCCATTCGTAGAATGGGAAATCTACGATCCAGCACAGTGCATACTGTTCGGTATCGATGACGCCGAGGTCGGTACCAACCTTGGTGCGGGCTTCGCCGGCGAACTTGTAGAACTTGTCCGGACGACCGGCGACGAAGAACACGGCGTCACCATCATCGAGGCCAAGCTGGGCCTTGAGAGCCGCAGTGCGCTCTTCGCCGATATTCTTCGCGATCGGACCGGAGCCGGCGCCGTCCTTGAAGAAGATATAGCCAAGACCGGGCTGGCCTTCGCCCTGAGCCCAGCCATTCATGCGATCACAGAAAGCGCGGCCGATCGGCTCGGCACCAGCCTTGTTCTTGGCCGGGATCGCCCAGACTTCGACCTTGGGATCGGCCTCGATCTGGTTGGCGAAGACCTTGAAGCCGGAACCAGCGAAGTGTTCGGTAACACCCTGGATCTCGATGGGATTGCGCAGGTCCGGCTTGTCCGAGCCGTATTTGCGGATCGCGGTGTCGTAAGGAATGCGTGGCCAGTCCTTGGTGACGCGCTTGCCATCGGCGAACTTCTCGAACACCGAGGTGATCACCGGCTGGACTGTGTTCCAGACGTCTTCCTGAGTCACAAAGCTCATTTCAAGGTCGAGCTGGTAGAATTCGCCCGGCAGGCGATCGGCACGCGGGTCTTCATCGCGGAAACAGGGTGCGACCTGGAAGTAGCGGTCAAACCCAGCCACCATCAGCAGTTGCTTATACTGCTGGGGCGCCTGGGGCAGCGCGAAGAACTTGCCGGGATGGATACGGCTGGGCACCAGGAAATCGCGCGCGCCTTCCGGCGACGAGGCCGTCAGGATCGGGGTGGAGAATTCGGTGAAGCCAGCATCGCCCATGCCGGCACGCATGGCCGAAATGATCTTGGTGCGCTTGAGGATGTTAGCGTGCAGCTTTTCGCGGCGCAGGTCGAGGAAGCGATAGCGCAGGCGCACGTCCTCAGGATACTCCTGATCGCCGAATACGGGCAGCGGCAGCTCCTTGGCCACCGAGAGCGTTTCGATCTCGCGGATGAAGATTTCGATTTCGCCGGTGGGCAGGTTCGGGTTCACGGCCGAGGCATCGCGCAGCTTGACCTCGCCATCGATGCGCACGACCCATTCGGAGCGCACCTTTTCAACGGCCGAGAAAGCCGGGGAATCGGGGTCGACGACGCACTGGGTCAGGCCGTAATTGTCGCGCAGGTCGATGAACAGAAGCCCGCCGTGGTCACGGACACGATGGACCCAGCCGGAGAGGCGCACATTATTGCCAGCATCGGTCGCCGTGAGTGCGCCACAGGTATGCGTGCGGTAACGATGTGTGCTCATGATTTCTGCTCGGAATGCTTGGGAAAAAGACCTGAATCTTGCGCGGGAAAAGCGCATGGCCGCCCCCACTTGTCAAGCGGCGGCCGAATTGCGCGGTTCCGAAGGCACTTAGCCCCCCAAACACGGAAATCGATGGTGGAGCTAAGGCCAATGACCTGCTAGGGAGAATGTTGACTATTTTAAGACGGTAGCCCGGATGGACCTGATTGTTTCCACAGACGCGCTCGCCGCTTTTTGTGAGCGCGCTGCCCAATATGACTTTGTAACGGTCGATACCGAGTTTTTGCGCGAGACTACCTATTGGCCCCGCCTCTGCCTCATTCAGGTGGCGACCAATGACGAGGCGGTGCTGATCGATCCGCTGGCGCCCGATATCAAGCTGGCGCCGTTTTTCGCCTTGCTGGCCAATCCGTCGGTTACCAAGGTTTTTCATGCCGCCAGGCAGGATATCGAAATTTTCGTCAAGCTGACGGGTTCGGTGCCGCACAACATCTTCGACACCCAGATCGCGGCCAGCGTCTGCGGTTTTGGCGACAGCGCCTCTTATGACAGCCTCGTGCGGGCGATCTGCAAGGTCGATCTCGACAAGTCCTCGCGCTTCACCGACTGGTCGGCCCGGCCGCTGAGCGAGAAGCAGCGTCTTTATGCGCTCGCTGACGTCACCTATCTGCGCGACATCTACCGCGAACTGCGCCAACAGGTGGATCGCACCCGCCGTTGGGACTGGGTCGAAGACGAACTGACCACATTGCGCAGCATCGACACCTATGTGGTGCAGCCCGAACAGGCCTGGGAACGGTTGAAGATGAAATTCAACCGCGCCCGCGAACTGGCGGCCCTCAAGGTGCTGGCCGAGTGGCGCGAGCGCAAGGCGCAGGAAACCGACCAGCCGCGCAGCCGCATTCTCAAGGATGACGTGCTGTATGAGCTTGCGATGCAGCGGCCTTTGAGCGCCGAGGCTTTCGAAAAACTACGTGCCGTGCCGCGCGGTTTCGGACGCTCAAGCGCCGCCGCCGATATCATCTCTTTGCTCAAGGATGTCGAGGCGCTGCCGAAATCAGAGCTCCCGGCGATGCCGGAACGCTATCGTGGCCCGTCGCCCAAGGGCGCGGTCGGAGACCTGGTGCGGGTATTGCTCAAGGCTGTGGCCGAGCAGCAGGGCGTGGCGGCGCGAATCATCGCGACTTCAGACGAAATCGACGCGCTGGTGCTCGACGACGACGCCGATGTGCCGGCGCTCAAGGGCTGGCGGCGCAAGCTGTTCGGGGACAAGGCCCTGGCCATCAAGCATGGCCGTATCGGGCTCGTCGCCACGCGCAAGGGCGTTATCGAAATTGCGGTGCAGCGCGAAGAACCAGCCGAGTAGAGGCCTCTATCCGACCTGAACCTTGGCGTCGGCGTGGCCGGCACAGTCGGCGAACTGGCGTAGCCGGTTCCGCAAATGGTCGCCATTGAGGAAGGCAAGATCGGTGGGCAGATGCAGCACCAGGGTGTTGCCATCGATGCCGAAACGGGTCCGAGCCAGAATGCCGGGCATAGCGGCGGTCATCGGATAGGCCACGCGGAACAGGGTGCCAAGCAGGCGCGCCCGGGCCGTGAGATGCTCACTGCCCAATCCGACAAGTGTTTGCGCCGCCTTGCTCTTGAGCCCGTCATAACGAATGGCCAGGGTCTGGGCGAGGAAGGAGCGACCGGGATGATCGACGCCGGTCAGCGATCCATAAGCGACCGAGTCAACACTCTGCGGGCCGCGATAGTCGGGGTGCGAGCGCCAGCCAATGTCGGCGAGAAGGCTGGAAACAACCCGCAGGCGCTGCTCATCCTGTGTCTCGGTTATGCCTGCTATAGCCATATATTGGCTGGTAAACTCTATCAGATCATTGGCGTGCGCCGGGGAGCGCGAGCGCAGAATGGATAATTCCTCCGCACCCTGGATCAACGGATCGACCGCTTTTTCCTGGGGGCTGAGCAGGCCGTAGAGATAGCCCTCGCGCACACCCAGTGCCGAGAATACAACACTGGCGAAACGCCCGATGCGGAGCAACTCGGCCATTGCCGCCGCACCGAATGGCACGAGGTCGCGGCGCGAACTGCTGACACTGGACGCGCCGGGATAGGATTTGAGCGAGTCGGCGGCGACGATCTCGTCGCAGAATGCGATCATATCGGCGGCATCGACCACATAGTCCTGAACCATGTGAAGCGGGTACTGCCGTTTGGCCTGGTGCAGCTTGGCAAGGGAGCGCCAGGTGCCCCCGATGGCCACAAACTGGCCCCCGGGTTCGGCCGCGCTGACCAAGGAATCGGCGAGACGCTTGCGGACGATGTTGGCGGCCTTGACCGGCGAACCATCGCCATCGTCCTGGAGGCGAATGACACCCAGCTCGTAGGACTGGCCATTGGTATCGGCACCATGAGACACCGAGGACAATTCGAGGCTGCCGCCGCCCAGGTCGCCGACAATACCTTCAAAACCGGGGATACCGGCGACGACGCCGAGAGCGGCGAAATGCGCCTCTTCCTCGCCGGTGAGCACCCTCACCCGGGTTTCCATAACGGCCTCGACCGCGGAGACGAACTGGGCGCGGTTGGCGGCGTCACGCACGGCAGAGGTGGCGAGAACGTGTATCTTGCCGACGCGCATCATGCGCGCGACGAGCGCAAAGCGCTTCATAGCCTCGAGGGCCTTTTCCATATTGGCTTCGGCCAGCCGCCCGCTCTGGGCGATGCCTCGCCCGAGCGCACAAGCGGACTTCTCATTGTAAAGCGGCGTCAGAGAGCGCGCATGACGCTCGTAGACAACCAGACGGACGGAGTTGGATCCGATGTCGAGTACCGCAACAGGGCGCGCGCCCTTGAGACGTCCCTGCGCAGTTGGATCGGCGTCAACGCCCCAGAACTGAGTCAAATTCAGGCCTCTTCTCCCTCACGAGCCCCAGCGCTGCCGCGTCCCGAGAGCGAGGGATTGGTCATGAAGTAGTTGTGGGCGTTGAAAGGCTCCTCGCCCTCGCTCAGCCGCACACGGTGGGAGCTACCATCCGGCAGCACTTCCCAACTCTGCTGATTGTCCCGGAGATAGGCAACCAGGATTTGATCCAAAATCTGCTTGTGCACCGTCTTGTTGAGGATGGGCACCATCACCTCGACGCGTCCATCAAGGTTGCGCCCCATGATATCGGCCGACGAGATATAGACCATGGCGCGTGTGGACGGCATGGCCTCACCATTGCCGAAACAATAGATGCGGCTATGTTCCAGGAAGCGGCCGACGATGGATTTCACGCGGATATTGTCGGAGAAACCGGGAATTCCAGGGCGCAGGCAGCAGATGCCGCGGACGATCAGGTCGACCCTAACTCCCGCCTGGCTGGCGTCGTAGAGCGCGTCGATAACCTGCGGATCGACCAGGGAATTCATTTTCAAAAGAATCGAGGCCGGCTGACCGGTGCGCGCAAATTCGATCTCGCGCGCGATGTTTTGCAACAGCGTTTCGCGCAAATTGACCGGCGACACCGCAATGGTCTCAAGCTCGGTTGGGCGGGCATAGCCGGTGATGAAATTGAACACGCGGGCCACGTCGCGGGTGATCGAGGGATCGATGGTGAAGTAGCTGAGGTCGGTGTAAATCTTGGCAGTAATCGGGTGATAATTGCCAGTACCGATGTGGCAGTAGCTGACCAGCTTGCCCTTTTCGCGCCGGACCACCTGGCTCAGTTTGGCGTGGGTCTTGAGCTCGATAAAGCCGAATACAACCTGCGCCCCTGCCCGTTCCAGATCGCGGGCCCATCGGATATTGGCTTCCTCATCGAAGCGCGCCTTGAGCTCCACAAGGCAAGTCACAGACTTGCCGGCCTCCGCGGCCATGATCAGCGCTTTGACGATGGGGCTGTCCGAAGAGGTGCGATAGAGCGTTTGCTTGATGGCCACGACATCGGGATCGCGCGCCGCCTGCATGAGGAACTGGGCAACCACGTCGAAGCTCTCGAACGGATGGTGCACCAGGATGTCCTTGGCGCGAATAGCGGCAAAACTGTCGCCATTGTAATCGCGGATACGCTCGGGGAAGCGCGCGTGATAGGGCTGGAACTTGAGATCTGCACGGTCGACGTCGCAAATCTTGCGCGCGTCAGCGAGGCCGAGAAAACCCTGGACCTCGAAGACTTCGGCTTCCTTGACGCCCAGCTGTTCGCCGATCTGGCGTTTCAGCGCGCGCGGCATGGACCGCTCGATTTCGAGGCGGATCACCTGGCCGCGGCGACGCTGACGCAAGGCGCTTTCGAACTCCACCACCAGGTCGGCAGCCTCGTCGTCGATTTCGATCTCGCTGTCGCGAATGATACGGAAAGCGCCTGACCCGACCACTTCGTGGCTGGGGAACATCTTGTGGAAGAAGAGTTTCACCAGCGTATCGATGGTGACGACTTCCGTGCGTCCTTCCGAGGCCAATGCGCTGGGGAGATTGATGAAGCGGTCGAGATTGCCCGGAATACGCACCAGGGCCGTCAATGGCTGGTCGCTGTTCGGTCGCTTGAGCTCGAACGCGAGCGCCAATCCGAGATTGGGAATGAACGGAAACGGATGCGCGGGATCGACCGCAATCGGCGTCAGGACCGGAAAGATTTCCTCACGGAACAGCTTTTGCAGATAGGCTACCTGCTCGGTGCTGAGGTCATTGGTCTCGTGGATAACCACATTCTGCGCGAACAGCTCCTCGCGTAGATTCTGCCAGTGATCCTGCTGCTCGAGCTGCAGGTGCTGGGCCAGGGTAGCGATCTCATCGAGTTGCTCGGCCGGCGACAGGCCATCGGCACTTTGTTTGGTCAAGCCGGCGCGAATCTGGCCCTTAAGGCCGGCGACGCGCACCATGTAGAACTCGTCGAGATTGTTGGCCGAAATCGACACAAACCGCAGCCGCTCCAAGAGCGGGTGATTTTCGTTACCGGCCTCTTCCAGAACACGCATGTTGAACTGGAGCCAGCTGACCTCGCGATTGACGAAGCGGGCCGGGCTGGTGCGCAGCGCCTCGACATCGGGAACGGCACCCTCGGCTTCGGCAATCTCGCTCATATCGTTCATCAGCTTGTCGGGTCCAAATTCTGAAGCTGCCCGGGCGTTTCGGCCTCCTGCCGGAGCGCCAGTGCCTCCGCAGCTATTATGCGGGTAATGGCCGACCCTTTGGCAAGGGCCAGCCTGTCCATCAGATCGACCAGGATTGCGGCTTCTTGCTGGCTGCGCTCCATGCGCGCGACAAGATAGCCGATAACCTTCGGATCGACCTTGATTTGTCGATCACCGAACAGTTTTACGAAAATGTGTGACAACTCAATGTCATCGCTGCTCTCCAGCCGAAAAATCGGCCCACGGCGAACCCGTGAAAGCACATCTGCGGTCTTGAATGGCCAATCCTGTGGCTCGGTCCGTGCCGTGAGCAACAAAGCGCGCTGCCCTCGCATGGCCTGGTTGAGCACATGGAACAGGTCGTGCTCATCAAAACCGGCTCGGTCGACATCTTCGATGATCAGGTTTTCGCCACCGGTGCCGCCTGCGAAACGAGCCAGCGTTTCCGGACCGGTGACGATGGCCTGACTGCGATCGGCAAAGATGCGCGCCAGGTGCGACTTTCCCGAGGCTGCGGGACCGAGAAGGACGGTGGTCGCATCGGACCAATCTGGCCATGCGGTGATGCGGCCATAGGCCAGCGCATTACCTTCGCCAACCAGGAAATCATCCTCGCCATGCGATGGCTCATGACCAAGGTCGAGCGGCAGTTGCCGGGCGCTGCTAGTCAAGGGTGACATCGCTAGTTCCCGTCCCGCGTCCCGGCCCCAGATAGAGCGAACTGGCCTTGTACTTGCGCACGCCATAGCGCACCAGCACCCCGCCAATGGCCGCCAGCGGCACCGCCAGCAACAAGCCAAGGAAGCCGAACAAGGTGCCAAAGGCCAGCAGGGCGAACATCAGCCAGACGGGATTGATGTTGATCGAAGACCCAACCAGCTTGGGATAAAGGATGTTGCCCTCGATGAACTGCCAGACCAGGAAAATGCCGGCCACGGCGGCAACCATCCACCAGTTCGGCCAGAACTGCACGATGGCGATGCCCACCGAGAGCGTAAAACCGAAGCCGAAGCCCACGAAGGGAATAAAGCTCAAAAGCCCGGCGATCAAACCGACCGCGAGGCCGAAATTGAGCCCGATCAGCGATAGCGCGGTGGCATAGTAGGCGGCGTCGATCAACAATACACCGCCCTGCCCGCGGATCACACCGGCCATGGAGCTGTCGATATCGCGGAAAATACCCAGGATTTCGGCCTTGTGGCGACGTGGCAGCAGGCCATGCAGCCCACGTACCATGCCGTCCCAATCGAGCAGCAGATAGAAGGCGACCACCGGGGTGACGATGACAAAACCGATGACGCTGATCACGGTGATACTGGAATTGACGATCTCGGTGGTGACCACGCCGACCAGACCCACCATCTGCCCCAAAAGATCGGACACGCTGCGTTCGACCTGGGCGGCGCGCTCCGGGCCAAGCCACTGGTTGAGCTCCGGCGCCCAACGGCGGGCGAGTGCCTGCAGATCGGCGGCGTAACCAGGGAGACGCTGAATAAGACCGATCACCTGCTGTATCACCAGTGGCAGCAGCATGACGAAAATGCTGACAACGATGGCGACAACACCAAGCAGCACGAGGGCGGTGCCCCAGGCGCGACCGATTTTCCAGCGTTGCAGCTGGTTTACGATTGGATTGAGCAGGTAGGCGAGCGCCGAACCGACCACGAAGGGCAGCAGGATGCCGCGGAAAACCCACAACAGCAGGATCAGCACCAGGAAGAAGCCGATCCAGACCAGCACTTGATTTCTAAGGTTCATGGTGCCGGGCGGCCCTTGCGTCTGTGTATCCAAGAAGCTATCAGGCCCTCTAACGGCCAGCACCGAAAAGTTCAACCAACCCGGGTCTTGGGCATTAGTATGTGCCCGATATCCCCAGCATTGGCACCACGCTCATGTCCGACGCCCAAAACCTGCCACCAAACGGTCTGTCTTACAAGCAGGCCGGTGTCGACATCGACGCTGGCAATGCGCTTGTCGAAGCCATCAAGCCCGCCGTCCGCTCCACTCGGCGTTCCGGCGCCGATGGCGAGATCGGCGGCTTTGGCGGATTGTTCGATCTGAAGGCCGCTGGCTTTGTCGATCCCGTGCTGGTGGCCGCCAATGATGGGGTCGGCACCAAGCTCAAGATCGCCATCGACACCGGCAAGCACGATACGATCGGGCAGGACCTGGTGGCCATGTGCGTCAACGATCTTGTGGTGCAAGGCGCCGAGCCGCTGTTCTTCCTCGACTATTTTGCCACAGGCAAGCTCGACGTCGCGCAGGGCACGGCTATCGTCGAAGGCATAGCCCATGGTTGCCGGCTGGCAGGTTGTGCGCTTATCGGCGGGGAAACCGCCGAAATGCCGGGCATGTACCACGGAAATGACTACGATCTCGCCGGTTTTGCAGTGGGCGCCGCCGAGCGCGGTGCGCTGTTGCCGCGGCCTGATATTGCCGCAGGCGATGTGCTGGTGGCCATTGCCTCCTCGGGCGTGCATTCCAACGGTTATTCGCTGGTCCGCAAGATCGTCGAGCTCTCGGGCCTCGGCTGGGATGCCACTGCACCATTTGCGACCGGCAAGACGCTGGCCGAGGCACTGCTCGAGCCCACCCGTATCTATGTGAAGCCGCTGCTGGCGGCGCTCAAGGCCGGGCTTGGGATCAAGGCGCTGGCGCATATCACCGGCGGTGGCTTCATCGACAATATTCCACGTGTGCTGCCCGAGCAGCTGGCGGCCGATATCGACCTTGGCGCTATTTCGGTGCCGGCCGTGTTCGGCTGGCTGAGCAAGGTGGGCGGAATGAGCGAGCGCGAAATGCTCCGCACTTTCAATTGTGGCGTGGGCATGCTGGTCGCCGTATCGCCGGCAGATGCCGAGAAGCTGGTGGAAAGCCTCGTCGCCAATGGCGAGACCGCTGCCATTGTCGGCCAGTTGACCGCACGCCAGGGCGAACCAGTGACCTTCCGCGGGGCCCTGTCCCTGTGAGCAGGAAGCGCGTTGCCATCCTGATCTCCGGACGCGGATCAAACATGTCGGCGCTGATTGCTGCTGCGCAAGCGCCGGACTATCCCGCTGAAATCGTGGGGGTCTTGTCGAACCGGGCGGCCGCACCGGGCCTTGCTATTGCGGCCGGCCATGGGATCGCTACGGCGTCACTAGCGCAGAGCAAGTTTCCAACCCGCGACATGTTTGAAGACACCATGACTCAGGTGCTGGAAAGCTGGGAGGTGGACTATGTCTGCCTTGCAGGCTTCATGCGCATCCTGGGCGAGGATTTTGTCGATCGCTGGCAGGGCCGGATGATCAACATCCATCCATCCCTCCTTCCCGCCTATAAGGGGCTGCACACCCACGAGCGGGCGCTCGCCGATGGCGTTAGCGAACATGGCTGCACCGTGCACTTCGTGACCCCGGGGCTCGATGAAGGCCCGTCCATCCTCCAGGCGCGGGTGCCGGTCCTCCCGGGCGATACGCCGGAAAGTCTTGCCGACCGGATCCTGGTCGAGGAGCATCGGATTTACCCCGAGGCCCTGCGGATGCTGGCCTCAGGCGAGGTTCGGGCTTAGCGTAAAAGGCCTCGATTTCGGCCGCTCACCTGCTGCCAAGCCGATAGGCCTCATCACCGCAATTGATCAGGCCCATCGTGAAAATCGGTTCGACCTTCGTTCCGGGTCGGCGTAGCGTCGCGCCTCTTCCAAGAGGTGCCGCATGAGTCTGCGTGACTGGTTTCTGATTGTTCTCCTCGGCGCTATCTGGGGCTGTTCCTTCGTCTTCAACGCCATCCTCATTCGCGAGATCGGCCCGCTCTGGGTGACGTCTTTGCGTGTCGGAATCGGCGCGATCGGCTGTTGGGTTTTCCTCATGGCGCTGCGCAAACCGGTGCCGCGCGACCCCAAACTCTGGCTGCAGCTGGGTGCCCTCGGCGTCATCGCCTATGCGATCCCCTTTGCACTCTTCCCATTAGCCCAGGCGCATCTCGCCAGCGGCATCGCGGCCATCATCAATGCGCTGACGCCGATGGTTACAGCGATCGTTTCGCACTTCTGGATTGGCGGCGAGAAGGCAACGCGGACCAAATTCACCGGCGTGTTCATCGGCTTTGTCGGGGCGGCGATCCTGGTGTCCCCGGCCCTGTCGTCAGGCGGCAGCTCGCAGATCTGGGCCATTGCGGCATGCCTGGGGGCAACGCTGTGCTACGCTCTGTCGCTCAACATTACCCGCAGCTACAAGCATGTAGAGCCTACAGCCTTTGCATCGATCGCGCTGACCGGCGCTGCGCTGGTGGCAATCCCGGTAGCATTTTTCGCCGAGGGCGTACCGGTGATGACGCGGCCGGAAACCTGGGGCGCTGCGCTGGCCATTGGCCTGCTCTCGACCGCTTTCACCTTCCAGATCATGTACCGCATCCTGCCGCGCGTCGGTCCGACCAATTTCGCCACCACCACCTTCATCGCGCCGATTTCCGCGCTGCTGATCGGCGTGACGGCGCTTGGCGAAACCGTATTGCCCATCCAGGTACTGGGCATGCTGGTGATCTTTTTCGGCCTGTTGTTCATCGATGGCCGCATTCGGCGCATGTGGCGGGTGGGGCAGCCAGGCTAGAAGCGGAACATAAGACCGGTCGCTTTCGTTGGCTAACAGACGCTGCGTGCCAGCCCTAAATGGCGGTCGCGGCCAAGCCAACAGGAGGATGCCATGACAAATCCGCGCAAACGTGAGCCGGAGGCTCCGCATCGTCGGCAAGAGCCGGTGCCGCCGATGCCCGTGGGTCTGCCCACTGGCGATGCGGAGAACCCCCATACCTCGCCGCTGCGGAACGACCAGGATACCGAACCGCTCGACCCCAACCTGCCGCCAGAGCCGGGCCACGACATCAATCCATGACATGAAAAAGGCGGCCCTAGGGCCGCCTGTTCCTATTCGATGCCGAGCTTTTGTTTCATCAGCTCGTTCAGTGCCTGTGGATTGGCCTTTCCACCCGAGGCCTTCATGGCCTGGCCGACGAACCAGCCGATCATGGTCGGCTTGGCCTTGACCTTTTCCACCTGATCCGGATTGGCGGCGATGATTTCGTCGACGATTTTCTCGATGGCGCCGAGATCGGTCACCTGCTTCAGGCCGCGACGCTCGACGATGTCGGCGGGTTCGCCTTCCGGTTCTTCGGCGATGAGAATCTGCAAGACATCCTTGCCGCCCTTGGACGAGATGGTACCGCCGGCAATGAGGTCGACCAGGCCGGCAATCTGGCTCGGCTTGAGGTGGGTTTCCCAGACGGCGAGACCTTGGCTATTGGCGAAGGCTGCCACGTCGGCGTTGAGAATATTGGCCACGGCCTTGCCGTCACGCTTGCCGCCACCAAAGGCGACGCAGGCCTCGTAGTAATCGGCGGTTTCGCGATCGAGGGTCAGCACCATGGCGTCATAGGCAGTGACGCCATAATCGCGGATGAAGCGCGCCTGTTTCTCATCGGGCAGTTCTGGCAGGTTTTCAGCGAGTCCAGCAATAAAGGCATCGTCGAACTCGAGCGGCAGCAGGTCCGGATCGGGGAAGTAGCGATAGTCCTGCGCGTCTTCCTTGGAGCGCATGGAGCGGGTTTCGCCATTCTTGGGGTCGAACAGGCGGGTTTCCTGGTCGATCTCGCCGCCATCTTCAAGAATATCGATCTGTCGACGGGCTTCGTATTCGATTGCCTGGCCAGCAAAGCGGATCGAGTTCACGTTCTTGATTTCGCAACGGGTGCCGAACTCGCCACCGGGACGACGCACGGAGACGTTGACGTCGGCGCGCATGGAGCCCTGCTCCATATTGCCGTCGCAGGTGCCAAGATAACGCAGGATGGTGCGCAGCTTGGAGAGATAGGCCTTGGCCTCCTCCGACGATCGCATATCGGGTTTGGAGACGATTTCCATCAATGCAACGCCGGCTCGGTTCAGGTCGACGAAGCTCATATTCGGGTGCTGGTCATGAATAAGCTTGCCGGCATCAGTTTCCAGATGCAGGCGCTCGATGCCGATCTCGACGCGCTCGCCGTCGATGTCGAGCAGCACCTTGCCCTCCCCGACAATCGGGTCCTTGTACTGGGAAATCTGGTAGCCGGGCGGCTGGTCGGGGTAGAAGTAATTCTTGCGATCGAACACCGAGCGCTTGTTGATCTGCGCCTTGAGACCAAGGCCGGTGCGCACGGCCTGTCGGATGCATTCCTCGTTGATCACCGGAAGCATGCCGGGCATGGCTGCGTCGACGAAACTGACATTGGCATTCGGCGGGTTGCCGAACTCGGTCGATGAGCCGGAGAACAGCTTGCTTTCGCTTGTTACCTGCGCATGCACTTCCATGCCAATGATCACTTCCCAATCGCCGGTCGAGCCGGAAATCAGGCGCTTCTTGTCGGGGGTGCGGGTATCGACGAGGGTCACTTGGCAGTCCTGAAAGTCGGAATTTTTCAGTTCGTGCTTAGCGATGTTGGGCAAGGGTTGCAACAGGGCTCGGCAGTTGGCGCTGACCTAAAGCCGACGCGAGGCGTCTGTGCCGACCTAACCCTCGATAATGCCGCTATAGGGACGCAGGCGCTTTTCCAGGTGGACGCTGGCGAACGGATCGTGCCCGGCTCGCGCATCGGCCTTCAGCGCCAGAATATGGTAGCCCTGCCGCTCATAAAAACGGACGGCCCGAACATGATCGGCAGGCGTTTCGAGCAGGATGCGCTCGGCTCCCTCCAGTTCCAGAATGGTCTCCATGCGGGACAGGAGCTGGGCGCCGATGCCGTGGCCTTGCAATTCGGGCATGACGAAAAGAAACGGGACATAGGACCGGCTGGGGGCGCGCGAACACCAGCCGACCACGACGCCATCGATTTCGGCGCTGATGGCGTGTTGCCAGCCAAACTCCACCGCGCGGGCCAGGCGATGGCGTTCCGCCTCCTCCTGCCCCGGCTTATCCGGCAAGATCGGCAAGATGCCGCTCTCCCAGGCACGATAGGCAATGCTGGCCATTGCAGGTCTGTCTGCCTGTATGGCCTTGCGTATGGAGATAGCCGGCATGATCACCCCCGTTTCGGGACGACCCACGCGTGGCGGGTGGCCCGCTTATTTTGCGCGGCGACGTGCCGCGATGATGCCCTTCTCGTAATTGATGTTCCAATCGATCAGGGTCCGCCAGATAAGTTCGGCCTGATCTTCGTCGAGATCAAGGTCCAAACTGCGAGCGCGCACTTTTGCAACGATGGCCTCGATGCGCGCCGGGTCATAGGCTTCGTGCGGGTCGGTCTTGATCTCTGCCATACGGGTCACGTAACCGTGCCGTTCCGCGAACAGGGCGATCAAAGCCTGGTCGATCCGATCGATCTCGGCGCGAACGTCATCCTTGGTTTCGCATTGGGCGGGCATTTTGGCAGCGGTCACGGCACTATCCTCGGCTCAGAAAAAGCTGTTGCTGGTTTGCACCGTGACCGTACTGAATTCAACCCACTAGCGTCGCAGGCTCTGGTCATTAACGCCGTGCAGGCCTAATTCTACAGCATGTCTAGCCAGTCTGAGATTGCCTGATAGCCCGTCCAAAAGCGGCGGGCATGAGTGAACCAAGCCGCTGCCGCGCGTGATGCCGGCAGGGCTCCGTTTGTTGCGGCCACTTGGCCGCCATTCAGGCTTTCAGACTTTTCCATGGATATTTCCCGGAACGAACAGCGGGTGCTGCACGCCCTCGCGCAGGGTGGCCGTATCGCCGTCATTCGAGACCAACGCGGCAAAATCGCCGAATTCGAGTTTTTCAATCGAGACGGCTGGCTGATGAGCGGCTTGACGCCGCTGATCTTCAACAAACTCAGGGCGAAGAAAGCGATCCGATCGCAAGGCGGAGGCCCCTATAGCATCACGCGGCGTGGTCTGGAATTAGTCCGCAGTCAGGTGGACAACCGGTAAGCCATGGCGGCTTGACGTCGATCAACACACACGCGTCAAATCTGCGCATGGTGGGACTACTCGGTCAGTTGGTGGTGCCATGCGCAGATATATGCTTTTCGCCGGAATTGCGGCACCGATTGTCTATGTCGCCACCGTCCTGGTTGGTGGCGACATAACGCCCGGATACGACCATCTGTCCCAGCCGGTCAGCGCGCTCTTCGAAACCGGGGCGGTGTATGCCACTCCAATATCGGCGGCATTTGTGGCCTACAATATGCTGCTGCTGGTGTTTGGAGTGGGCCTTTTGGTGAGCGGCCGCATGGATCATCGCATATTGCAAGTCGGCGCAGTCATGATCCTTTTCAACGGTCTCTTCGGCGTGCTGATCGAACTGGCACCTATGGATGCGCAGGGCACGCCGGCTACGGTGCCCGGCATTGTCCACATGGTGTTGGCAGGATTGCTGGTGCTGACCTGCATAGCCGCCCTTGGCGCCATGGCCTGGGGCTGGCGGGCGCGCCGGCAGTATCCCACCTTCACCAGAACAACCTTGGCGCTATTGGCGGTCATGCTGGTATCGGGCGCGCTGGCGGCAATGGCGTCGGCACAAAGCCTGCCGCTGATGGGATTATATCAGCGGTTGACCATCGGCAGCTATCTGATCTGGATCGCGGCACTCGCCACAATAGAGGCGCGCGCCACCCGATAATGTCGGATCAGTGTCGCGTGACTTCGCTCAGTGCGGCCGCGATGTGCTCCCACTCGGATGAAACGCTGGCGGTGGCGCGGCGCTTGCCGGCGCGGCGGTACCAGTAATCGGCATTGCCCATATCGGCTTCGATCCAGTGCATCAATGCATGGACCCAGTCGAAGGCCTGAACGCCTTCCATGGACTGGACGATATTATGCGCCTTTTCCCATTCGGGACCGACGCGCAGTTCGCCCTTCTTCAGCCACCACAGCGCCTGCAGCGGCTTGCTCATGTCCTTGGGCGGCTCGGACCAATCCAGCGTCGTAAAGATATCAACGGCCATCGGCGTAACCCCTGTCGGCCCGGACGCTGCCAGGGGGCGCGTCACTACCAGTTTAAACTTGTGCATTGGCCGCAAATAGGCCGGAACGGCGGCGCAATCAAGCGCCGCCCGGTATTTGCCTTACCACCAGCGCTTGGGTGCGAAGTCGCCGCCGGCGCTCTTTTCGATGACGCGCGCGGCTGCAAACAGGGTCTCTTCGTCGAAGGGCTTGCCGATAAGCTGCAGGCCCAAGGGAAGCCCCTGCCCGTCCTTGCCAGCCGGAACGGCGATGCCCGGCAGGCCAGCCATGTTCACGGTGACGGTGAAGACGTCGTTGAGGTACATGGCGACCGGATCGGCGGCCAGCGCTTCATCGCCAATGCCGAACGCGGCAGACGGTGTGGCAGGAGTCAGGATGGCGTCGACGCCGGCATTAAAGGCGTCCTCAAAATCCTTCTTGATTAGTGTGCGGACCTGCTGCGCCTTGACGTAATATGCGTCGAAATAGCCTGCGGAGAGCACATAGGTGCCGATCATGATGCGGCGCTTGACCTCGCGACCGAAGCCGGCCGCACGGGTCAGCTCGTAGAGGTCCGTAATGTCCTTGCCCGAAACGCGCAGGCCATATTTCACGCCGTCATAGCGGGCGAGATTGGACGAGGCTTCGGCAGGAGCGACGATGTAGTAAGCAGGCAGCGCGTATTTGGTGTGCGGCAGGGAAATGTCCTTGACCGTCGCGCCCTCGGCCCTGAGCCATTCGAGACCCTGGGTCCAGAGCTTTTCGATCTCCGCGGGCATGCCGTCCATACGATATTCCTTGGGAACACCGATGGTCAGCCCCTTCACACCACGCTCAACGGCGGCAGCAAAATCGGGAACCGGAATATCGACACTGGTCGAATCCTTGGGATCGAAGCCGGACATCGATGTCATCAGAATTGCCGCATCCTCGACGGTGCGGGCAATGGGGCCGGCCTGGTCGAGTGAGGAGGCGAAGGCTACGGTGCCCCATCGCGAGGCGCGTCCATAAGTGGGCTTGATGCCGACTGTGCCCGTAAAAGCGGCAGGCTGGCGGATGGAGCCTCCCGTATCGGTCGCGGTCGCGCCAGCGCAAAGCCATGCGGCGACTGCAGCAGCTGAACCACCCGAGGAGCCGCCAGGCACGAGATTGGCATTGCTGCCATCGGCCCTGAACGGGCTGATCACGGGACCGTAGTAGGAGGTCTCGTTAGACGAGCCCATGGCGAATTCGTCCATGTTGAGCTTGCCCAACATGACTGCGCCATCGCGCCAGAGATTTGCCGTAACGGTGGATTCGTATTCCGGCTTGAAGCCATCGAGAATGTGGCTGGCCGCCTGGGTGTGGACACCCTTGGTGGCGAAGAGATCCTTGATCCCGAGCGGAATGCCTTCCAGCGACCCGCCCTGCCCTTTGCCCAGCTTTTCGTCGCTGACCTTGGCCATGTCGCGCGCCTGTTCCGGCGTGGTGGCTACATAGGCGTTCAGGCTCGGATTGGCGGCCTCGATGGCGCCGATATAGGCGTCGGTCAGCTCCAGCGCGGTGAAGCTCTTGTCCTTGAGGCCCTTGCGGGCATCGGCGAGGCTGAGTTTGGTCAGGTCAGTCAATGGGTATCTCGCTCAGATTGTCGCAGCGGTGATAAATCGTGGTACCGACAGGAAAGTCGGATGGTGGTGCTTCGCTTCCTGCCAGACCCAGAGTCGTTTCCGTGCCGGAGACAACGAGGATGGAATCCTCACCATTGGGCGCGATGGCAAAGCTGTCCGGATAGAGTTCGCCAGGTAGCGAGCATACAGCATCGACAAACAGGAGCGGCGTGTTGGGCCGGCTCTTGATGTCATAGAAATTGCAGTGGAATTCGAGAGACTGGATACCGCCTTCGAAGGTCAGGCTGAGGAAATCCATCTCCACAAACGCGTCGATGCTCTGCGTCTCGATGGCTTGGCACGCCTTCGGCTCGGTGACGTAGAGCTTGCTTTGGTCGATGACGAGGTCCTCCTGCGCGTGAGCGATGCCCACCCCCAGCAGCAGAAGAAGCGGAAGAGCCGTCGATTTCATGCTTTCGCCTCCGCCATCAATGGCAATTCGAAAAAGGCGGACCATTCGCTGTCGGGATAGTCGAGGAACGGGCCACGTGGGACGAAGCCGTAGCGGGTGTAGAGACGATGCGCCTCGGCCATGCCATCACCGGTGCCGGTCTCAAGCATCACGACATCCAGCTTGCGCTCGCGGGCCAGTTCGATGATGCGTTCCAACAAATGCCGGCCAACGCGCTGCCCGCGCACTTCGGGCAAGGTAAACATGCGTTTGACTTCGCCCAATTGGGGGCTGTGTACCTTGAGCGCCCCCATGCCCACCGCCTGCCCCGCCTCGTCGCGAGCGACAAACAGCGTGGTATCGCTGCCGGCCATCTGCTCCACAGTCATCTTGAACTGGAACTCTTCCGGGGACAGCGGCAACAGGTGATCATTCAGCGCGGCAACGAGCGCGCGAACGTCATCCTGCAGCGGGGTCTCGATGGCAATCGACACCGCCATTTTTATTCGACCACCTTCGGCACCATGAAGAAATTATCTTCCGAGAGCGGCGCGTTAGCGACGATCTTCTCAGCATAGCCACCGTCGCTGATGACGTCGTCACGGCGGCGCAGGCTCATCGGTGTCACCGAGGTCATGGGCTCTACGCCCTCGACATTGACTTCGCTCAGTTGCTCGACAAAGCCGAGAATGGCGTTGAGCTCCTGCTGGTAGCCGGCGACTTCCTCCTCCTCGATGCGGATGCGCGCGAGGCGCCCGATGCGCTTGACGGTGGCGGCGTCGACGGACATGGCAAACTCCAACTGGGATAACGGCGTCTTCGTCGCGTTATTAGCAACGCGCCGGGCATAATGACAATGAAAATGGCTTATGCGTCGGATCAGACTTCCACGGCAAGGCCAGGGGAGAGAGCCAACAGCCCTGCTCCGTCGAGTTTGGCAGGCAATTGAATAAAGGCTGCCTCGACCTCGGCGTCGCTACCCGCTAATGCGATGAGGCGTGGAATCACCGCATCAACCAGCTGTTCGCCTCGCCGCATCAACTGCTGCCCGGCAAGAATGACGATCGCCTTTTCGGCCCAACGACCCAGTGTCGGCAAGGGACCGGCGATTAACAGCAACGGCGCATCTTCGTCGGCATCCAGCAAAATGCAATCGGGCCCGAGCGACCAGATGTCGACGGGCCGAGGCAGATCACCGGCATCGAGCAGGCGCTCCCGCGGGCGGGGTCTCCATGTCCGCGCATCGAGAAGCGGCTCATTCACGTTGCGTTCAATTACCCGATCAGCACCACTCAGCACCTCAGCAGCATCCACCCCATTCGGGGCTGCAGCAGCATCAAGTACAATGATCTGACCACCAATATGCAGGCGAAAGGCGGTGTTTCCGAACCAGGTAAGTTTCATCAGCCCTTTTCCTTCGCCAACCGACATGCCACAGCCTATAGGACAATTACTTCCCATTCAGCGAGCCCCACGTGACCCTCGACAATCCCCTCGCCGAAATTCCGCAGACCGGCAAAATCATGGGGCTCGATCTCGGGACTAAGACCATTGGGGTCGCGATCTCAGACGGCATGCGCTATTCGGCCACGCCGCTCGAGACGATCAAGCGCACCAAATTCACGCAGGATGCGGAGCGGATCGTTGAGCTGATCACGCAGAATCAGGTGGTCGCTCTGATCTTGGGACTCCCGCTCAACATGGATGGGACGGAGGGACCGCGCGTCCAATCGACAAGGGCCTTTGCCCGCAATCTCGCGCCCAGGATCAACCTGCCTATCGCCTTCTGGGATGAACGCCTCTCGACCTCGGCTGTGACCCGCATGATGATTGAAGCCGACCTTCGCCGCGACCGCCGCGCCGAAGTGGTCGACAAGCTTGCGGCCAGCTACATTCTGCAAGGCGCTTTGGATCGACTTCGGAAGGCTTGATTAAGCATCCCAGCGCTGCGCAACATAGCGCATTGCCAACACCACTGCATTTGGAATGGGAACGCCACCTCGATAGCCAGTAATGGCTCGCCGTGACAACCCCAGCAATCGTCCCAGCGCATCGCTGTTAAGGTGCAAATCGGCCATAATGCTCTTGAACTCAGAAGCATCCATGCTGGTTCGCGGCAGCTTCTCAATGGCACTAATGTTCAGTGAGGCACCATCATCCCAGACGAGTCTGCGGCCTTGGTCACCGACTTGAACGGTGTCAAACAGGTCGCTATCAGAGCGCACTTTGCTGAACGCTCGATGATTAAGCAAAAGAGGGCCCAAGTCCTTAATTTCAGTGACATCATCCGACCAGGTAACCCGAACAAAATAACCTGTAAGTGGATGCACGCGCTTTAGGCGATTTTTTTCCCCCTGAAGAAGCAGAACCTGGCTCATCCAGACCTCGTCGTTACCTTTTTCGATGTTTAAATCTGCACCGCCAACGCAAACCAAAATGCACGCTAAGCTCGCCAGCGCAGCGACTTCGCAAACATTCACACATCAATTTCCGCACTTTGCTCGCGACATTCCACCCAGCAGAAGTACCAAGCCTAACAACCCTGCACGCCATCCACTTTTTCATGCGACTGCGCCTTATCTGAACAAAATTGCCAGACATAGAGCAGCAAGTGCGCACCAAAGCTTCAATACGCGTTCATACTTAAGGTGCCACAAATTATCTTTTGGATCACTTTATGTTCACATAATGTTCTATTATTTCAGTTGTGTCAAATAGGTAGGCCTTAAAGTTTAACGCAATAATTTGGCGCGGGACTTGCCCCCTGCCCGCCCCTCCGCTAGACCGCAGCAAATCGCAAGGGATGCGACATGCCGCAGCAGAATTCTCCCGCCGGGCAATCCGGTGACTTCCCCCCGTTCGCCCAGCGACACCTCATTTCCATTGCCGATCTGAAGCAGCACGAAATCATCGACCTGCTGGATCGCGCCGAGCAAATGATCGCCATTTCTCGGCAGGAGCGGAAGTCGCTTCCGACGCTGTCTGGCAAGACGCAGATCAATCTGTTCTTCGAGCCATCGACGCGCACCCAGTCCTCGTTCGAGATCGCCGGAAAGCGCTTGGGCGCGCTGGTGGTCAACATGTCGGTCAAGACCTCGTCGGTTTCGAAGGGCGAAACGCTGATCGACACTGCGGCGACCCTCAACGCGATGCGGCCGGACGTGCTGGTGGTGCGTCATTCTGCGGCCGGGGCGGTCGAACTGCTGAGCCAGAAGGTCGGCTGCTCGGTGGTCAATGCCGGCGACGGCGCGCATGAGCACCCGACCCAGGCGCTGCTCGATGCCCTGACGATCCGTAACCACAAGGGCACGCTTGCTGGACTGACCGTCGCCATTTGCGGCGATATCGCCAATTCGCGCGTCGCACGATCAAACCTGCTGCTGCTGGGCGCGCTGCATGTGCGCACCCGCGTCATTGCTCCACGCAACCTGCTTCCAGCGGGCATTGAAAACCTGGCCACCGAGGTGTTCACCGACATGGAAGCGGGGCTCAAGGGGGCCGACGTGGTAATGATGCTGCGCCTGCAGCACGAGCGCGCCAACGGCAAGATGATCCCCTCGGTTCGCGAATACTACCGCTTTTATGGGCTCGACGAGGCCAAGCTGGCCTATGCCAAATCCGATGCCATCGTCATGCATCCCGGTCCTATGAACCGCGGCGTGGAGATCGATCCCGCCATTGCCGATGGTTCCCGCTCGGTGATCACCGACCAGGTCGAAATGGGGGTGGCCGTGCGCATGGCCGTGCTTGATGCCCTGCTTCCTGCGAGGAATGACGCATGACCCGGCCCCTGCTTATCGAGAACGCGCGCGTCGTCGATCCCGCTTCCGGCACCGACCAGATGGGCGCCGTGCTGGTTGAAGATGGCCGCATCAGCGACCTGGCGCTGGGTGGCCCTGTCGGTGTCCCCGACGATGCCGAAGTGGTCAATGCCAATGGCCTGGTGCTGGCGCCAGGGCTGGTCGACATGCGCGTCTTCGTCGGCGAGCCAGGCAAGGAGTACCGCGAGACACTCGCCTCGGCGGGCGCCGCTGCGGTCGCGGGTGGCGTCACGTCTTTCGTGATGATGCCGGATACGACCCCGGTGGTGGACGATGGCGCGCTGGTGGACTTCCTTATTCGCCGGGCTGAGGCGCAATCCCCTGCCCGCATCCTGCCTGCGGCTGCGATCACCAAGGGGCTGGCCGGCAAGGAGATGACGGAGTTTGGCTTGCTGAAGGAAGCCGGCGCGGTTTGTCTCACCGATGGTGCGCAATCGATCCAGTCCAGCGCGCTGCTGCGGACGGCGATGAGCTATGCCGCCAATTTCGACATGGCCTTCGTGCATCAGGCTGCCGACGCGGCACTGGTTGGCGACGGCGTGATGAATGAGGGTTTCTTTGCCACCATTCTCGGGCTCAAGGGCATTCCCCGCGAAGCTGAGACCATTCCCCTGGCGCGCGACCTGCAACTGGCTGCGCTTGCCAAGGTGCGTTACCACGCAGCCCAGATTTCAACAGCGGTTTCGGTGGAGCTGGTGCAGGCAGCCAAGGCCAGGAATGGCCGGATCACCGCTGGGGCGTCGATCAACAATCTCTGCCTCAACGAAAACGACATCGGCCGCTACCGCACCTATTTCAAGCTCAACCCGCCGCTACGAGGCGAGGACGATCGACGCGCCTTGGTCGATGGCTTGCGTGCCGGGGTCATCGATACCATCCACTCCGACCACGACCCGCAGGACACCGAGGTAAAGCGCCAGCCCTTTGCCGAGGCTTCCAACGGCGCCATTGGCCTTGAAACGCTGCTGAGTGCGGCGCTGCGGATGGTGCATGCGGAGGAAATCGACCTGCTCACACTGCTGCGGGCCATGACCATTCGCCCGGCACAGATTCTCGGACTCGCGAGTGGCCGCATTGCCAGAGGCGCGCCTGCCGACCTGATCCTGATCGATCTCGACTATCCCTGGCAGGTGACCGAGGCTTCGCTTCGCTCCAAGTCTCGTAATACCAGCTTCGAGGGCGCGCGCCTTGCCGGCAAGGTGATGCGCACCATTGTCGGTGGCAAGACCGTCTACCAGTTAGCAGAGTAAGGTGGGGCACCGCAGTTCTCAACATTCCTCACGCCGGCCCTCTTGTGAAGGCGGGGTGGCTGAGGGTAGTTGTCTTGGTTAACGAGGGAGACAGAACATGCCCACCGAAATCCTGCCGCTGCTTTACGCGCTGGTCCTCGGCTATCTGTGCGGGTCCATCCCTTTCGGGTTGATCCTGACTCGTGCCGCCGGACTCGGGGACATCCGCGCCATTGGCTCCGGCAATATCGGGGCCACCAATGTACTGCGCACCGGCAATAAGGGTCTGGCCGCCGGCACGCTGGTGCTCGACGCCCTCAAAGCGGTCATCCCGGTGCTTCTGGCCCGTCACTTCTGGGGCGAAGACGCCGCTCGAGTCGCGGCCCTGGGTGCCTTTCTGGGACATTGTTTTCCGGTCTGGCTCGGCTTCAAGGGTGGCAAGGGCGTCGCAGTCATGATCGGCTCGCTATTGGCGCTCAACTGGATTGTCGGCCTGATTTTCTGCGCCGTCTGGCTGCTCATCGCCTTCACCCGCAAGATTTCCTCGCTGGCCGCGCTCACAGCTGCCGCAACCGCGCCGATCTTCGCCTATGTGCTGGGCAGCGAACGCCTGGCGCTGGTGGTGACGGGCCTCGCTCTATTGCTGTTCTTCCAGCATCGGGAAAATATCGCGCGGCTGATCAAAGGCACGGAGCCCAGTATCGGCGGCGGCAGGAAAGCGGCCTGATCATGGTTCGGGGCCGGGTGACCACAGAGCTCACGCCGGCCCAACGCATCGCCTGGCTTCGCCTGTTGCGGACTGACAATGTCGGCCCGGTCACCTTCCGCCAATTGCTCAATCGCTTCGGCTCGGCAGAGGCAGCCATTGCCGCCTTGCCCACGCTCTCCGGCAAGTCGAGTCGTACACTCAGCGTCATTTCCCAGTCCCAGGCGGAAGACGAAATGGCCGGGCTGAGCCGCTATGGCGCCCGACTGGTGGCGCAGGGCGAAAGTGATTACCCGCCCCACCTGCTGCATATCGCTGCATCGCCGCCGCTCTTGACCATGGCAGGCGGCGATCGGGTGGATTGGTTGCGAACGGTTGGCGTGGTCGGAGCGCGCAACGCGTCCTCGGCCGGCGTCAAGATGACACGGCTGCTGGCTGAAGAACTGGGCGCGCTGGGTTACACGGTGGTTTCGGGCCTGGCACGCGGCATAGATGCGGCGGCCCACCGTGCCAGCCTCAATACCGGAACGGTCGCTGTACTGGCGGGCGGCTTCGATCGCATCTATCCCGACGAAAACATCCCGCTGGCCCACGACATTCTCGATAATGGCGGGACATTGTTGACCGAAATGCCGCTGGGCTGGGAGCCACGGGCGCGCGATTTCCCCAGGCGCAACCGGCTGGTTTCCGGCTTGTCGTTGGGCATTGTCGTGGTCGAGGCCGCAAAGCGATCTGGCTCGTTGATCACTGCCCGGCTGGCATTGGAACAGAACCGCGACGTCTTCGCGGTTCCCGGGTCGCCGCTCGATCCGCGCGCCGAGGGTGGAAACGCCTTGATTCAGCAAGGGGCGCGGCTGATCACCAGTGCGAGGGACATCGTGGAGGTGCTGGGCAGTGCCGACCCTGCCCGCAGCGCCCTCTTCGATCCGGAATGGCTGCCGGATGGCGAATTCGGTGCCGACGAGGCCATGCCGGCAGAAAGTGATCGCGAGCGGCTGCTGGCCGCTTTATCGACGACACCGATCGAGGTGGATGAACTGGTGGCGCAAACCGGGATTGCCCCGGCCGCCATGCAGATCCTGCTGCTCGAGCTTGACCTTGGGGGACGCGTCGAGTGGTCGAGCGGTCAGTTGGTGGCGTTGAGGTTTAGCTGAGCCTCGGCGCTGAGCGGACAGCGCGCCGAAAATACGCCCCGTTGACACCGGCATTTGCGTTCACCATGTTGCGCGCTCTTTGAGAGTGCGTTGCGGAACGGATAGCGGAATGAAGGTCGTCGTCGTTGAAAGTCCGGCTAAAGCCAAGACAATCAACAAATATCTGGGCAAGGACTATGAGGTTCTTGCCAGCTTCGGCCACGTCCGTGACCTGCCGGCCAAGGATGGCTCGGTGCGTCCCGACGAGGATTTCGCCATGTCCTGGGAAGTGGACACCGCCTCCAAGAAGCGCATTTCCGACATTGCCGGTGCGCTCAAGGGCGCCGACGGACTGATCCTCGCAACCGACCCTGATCGCGAGGGCGAGGCGATCTCCTGGCATATTCTGGATGTGCTGCGGCAGAAAAAGGCGCTGAAGAAAGACACGCCGGTGCAGCGCGTGGTGTTCAACGCCATCACCAAGGACGCGGTCACCGCGGCCATGGCCAAGCCCCGCGACATCGACATGCCGCTGGTCGATGCCTATCTGGCGCGGCGCGCGCTCGACTACCTGGTCGGCTTCACGCTCTCCCCCATTCTCTGGCGCAAGCTGCCGGGCTCGCGCTCTGCTGGCCGTGTGCAATCGGTGACGCTTCGCCTGGTCTCTGACCGCGAAGCCGAGATCGAGAAGTTCAAGGCCGATGAATATTGGTCGGTCGAGGCCCAACTGGCGCAGTCTGGCAAGAATTTTGTCGCGCGCCTTTTCTCGGTCGACGGCAAGAAGACGGACAAGCTCGACATCAAGACCGGCGAGGACGCGACGGCGCTGAAGACGCTGATCGAAGCCGGGCAGTTCAACGTCGCCAATGTCGAGAAGAAACCGACCAAGCGCAATCCCTACGCCCCGTTTACCACCTCCTCGCTGCAGCAGGATGCCTCCTCGCGCCTCGGGCTGTCGCCGAACCGCACCATGCAAATCGCGCAGCGGCTCTACGAAGACGGTCTCATCACCTATATGCGTACCGACGCCGTGCAGATGGCGCCTGAAGGCATTGCCATGGCGCGTTCGGTAATCGGGAAATACTTCGGCGAGGAATACCTGCCGGAGAAGGCCCGCATCTACCAGACCAAGGCCAAGAACGCCCAGGAAGCGCACGAGGCCATCCGTCCCACCGACATGTTCAAGCGGCCCGAGCAGCTCAATCTGGATGCCGACCAGTCCAAGCTCTATGGGTTGATCTGGAAGCGTACCCTTGCCAGTCAGATGGCTTCCGCCGAAATTGACCGCACCACGGTTGATATCGCGGTCAATGTTCCGGCCCGCGCCCTGATGTTGCGCGCCACCGGCTCCGTCGTCACCTTCCCCGGCTTCCTCACTCTTTATGGCGTCGAGGCCAAGACCGATGGCGAGGACGACGAGGATGGCCGCGAGCTGCCCCCGCTGAAAATCGGTGACAAGCCCGAGCTCAAGAAGGTCGAGATCGAGCAGCATTTCACCCAGCCGCCCGCCCGCTATACCGAGGCGAGCCTGATCAAGAAGATGGAAGAGCTGGGGATCGGCCGTCCCTCGACCTATGCGGCTACGGTGACGACGCTCAAAGACCGCGATTATGTGCGCCTGGAAGGCAAGGCGCTGCATCCGGAAGATCGCGGCCGCATCGTCACGGCCTTCCTCGAGAGCTTTTTCACCCGCTATGTAGAGTACGGATTCACTGCAGGGCTCGAAGAACAGCTGGACGAAATCTCGGCAGGCGACCTCGACTACAAGCAGGTGCTGCGTGACTTCTGGCGCGACTTCATGGGCAATGTCGAGGAGATCAAGGACCTTCGCGTGTCCGAAGTGCTCGACGCGCTCAATGACCTGCTGGCCGACCACATCTTCCCGCCCAAGGAAGATGGTTCCGATCCACGCCGCTGCCCGACCTGCGGCACCGGCACACTGTCTCTGAAACTGGGCAAGTTCGGCGCTTTCATCGGCTGCTCGAATTATCCCGAATGCAAGCATACCATGCAGCTGTCCGATGCGGCCTCGGGCCAGTCATCGGAAGCCGCAGCGGGCGATGGCGTGCTGGGTACAGATCCGGAAAGCGGCGAGGAGGTTTTCCTCAAGACCGGCCGCTTCGGCCCTTATGTGCAGCTCGGTGACGGCAAGGAGCCCAAGCGCTCCTCGCTGCCCAAGGGCTGGGAGACTGGGGCATTGACGCTGGACAAGGCGCTGCAATTGCTGTCGCTGCCGCGTGAAGTGGGTCTGCATCCCGAGACTGGCCTGCCGATATCAGCCGGTATCGGACGGTACGGGCCATTTGTCCTGCATGACGGCAAATATGCCAATCTGCCGGATGTCGAAGAGGTGTTCACGGTCGGGCTGAACCGCGCCGTAGACCTCATTGCGCAGAAGGCTGCCGGTGGGTTCAAGCGTGGTGGCGGTGCTGCCGTGGCTGCCATTCAGACTTTTGAGCACGACAACGGTGCCATCACCGTGCGCGCCGGCCGCTATGGCCCCTATGTCAACCAGGGCAAGGTCAACGCCACCATCCCCAAGGATGTGAAGCCGGAAGACGTGACGCTGGAGCAGGCCGTGCAGTGGATTGCTGCCCGCGCCGAAGTGACCGGCACCAAAGTGAAGAAGGCGCCGGCCAAAAAGGCACCAGCTAAGAAGGCGGCTGCAGCCAAGACCGATACCGCCGCAAAGAAAGCGCCGGCCAAGAAGGCAGCGCCTAAGAAGACGGCAGCCAAGAAGGTGGCCGACGAAGACGTTCCATTTTAATGGTGTGACGCGCACTCGGGTACGCCCGAGTGTGGCTTGGTCATTGAGGTCTCTGCCGTCAGTCAGTGACCTCAACGCGCAAATCTGCTTGCGACTCGGTCGCCTGACTGACCACTCTGAGGTCAAATCCGGCGGAGATGGCGATGCGGCTGATCGTGACTGTCTGTGTGGCGGCAATGTTGAGCCTGGCGCCCGCAATTGCGGGCACATTGCTCGAACCGGCCCTGCACCTTCCAAAGGCGCAGTCGAGCGTGCCGCGCGTGGCGGTGACCCTGGATGCCTGCTCCGGCGATATCGACCATCGCATCCTTGACGTCATTATCTCTGAGAACATTCCGGTGACCCTGTTCGTCACCGAGCGCTGGCTGCTGGTCAATGCCGAGACTGTGGCGGTGCTGGCGAGGCGGCCGGACCTGTTCAACATCGAAAATCACGGTCGCAATCATGTTCCGGCGGTCACGGGAACGGAAAAGCCTTATGGCATCACCCCCGCCGGCACCCTGGCCGCGGTTGACGACGAAGTGCTGGGCGGCGCCCAGGCGATCATTGCCAGCTTTGGTACCAAGCCCGGTTGGTTCCGCGGTGCTACGGCGCTCTATACCCAGGACGCGCTGGATGAAATCGGCCGTCTCGGCTTTCGCGTTGCCGGTTTTTCGCTCAATGCCGACTACGGCGCGACCGCCTCGGCGGCAGCGGCCGAGGCGCAAATCCGCAAAGCCAAGGATGGCGATGTCATCATCGCCCATATCAACCAGCCCAAACGCGCCGCTGGCGAGGGCATTGCTCGGGGTCTGATGGAACTGAAACGGAGTGGTTACCAGTTCGTTCGGCTGGGCGACCTTTAAGCCCTTGCGCGACACCTCACGGACGGCGGGCCCACCTCAGCCGATGGTCCGTTCAATCAGGCTCAGCCAGTTGTCCAGTGCGATCTTGCGCACCAGCGTTTCGCCATAGCCTTTGTCCATGAGCGCCTGCAGTAGTCTTGGCACGCCGGTGACATCGCCGATATCGGCCGGAACCATGGCGCCGTCGAAATCGCCGCCGAGGGCGACACCATCTTCGCCTACGGCCTCGATGAGTGCATCGACATGGCGCACCATCAGCTCGATGGGCGTGTCGGCGACAAACCGTCCATCGGGGCGCAGAAAGCCCGTGGCATAGTTCAGGCCGACGATGCCGCTGCTCTCGCGAATGGCGGCAAGCTGCCAATCCATGAGATTGCGAGTCGAGGGGCAGATGGCGTGGACATTGGAATGGGTCGCAACGAGCGGGGCCGTCGAAATGGCGGCAACGTCGCGGAACCCGGCAGCGTTGAGATGGCTGAGATCAACGAGCACGTTTCGCGCATTGCACAGCCGGACCAGAGCTTTGCCGGCATCGCTCAAACCCGGGCCGATTTCAGGATCGGCATTGTGCCGGAAAGGCACGCCGGTGCCAAAGGCATTGGCGCGGCTCCAGGTTATCCCGATGGACCGCAGGCCCGCCGCATAAAGCAATTCGAAACTGTCGAAGGCCGGATCGATGGCTTCAGCACCTTCGATATGAAAAATGGCCGCCATTCGCTCGGCGGCTATAGCGCTTCGAATATCGGCGGCCGAGCGGCAAACCGACAGTGCGCCCAAGCGCTCAAGGCGATAGAGCAGTGCCGCCATGGCGAAGGTCGAGCGCTGCGCTGGAGCGAGATCGAGGTCGGGCGGCAATTGTCCGTCGCCCATGGGGTTTGCAGCCACCCCGGCAAGGCTGGTCGCGAGAGGCGGCGGGAACATTGCGAAAAAGCCCCCAGCCATGCCGGCGGAGCGGGCGCGCGGCAGATCGATATGGCCGTCTGCCGTGCCCTCGATGAACAGTGCCGCCTTGTCCTGGCGCGCATGATCCACCAGACGCAGCAGGGTGTCATTGTGGCCGTCGAAAAATGGAATGTTCATGGAATCGCTCTCTTTGAGCGTTCCATCCAACCCGCTGCCGATGCCGATCACAACCCCAACTTAAATATTGGCTCAGTGAGCTATTAAAGCTATATTCGAGTTCCAATTGGGAATTCGCCATGCGCTTCATTACCACTGCCGTTACGTTTGTAGTGCTCGCCCTGACCGGCAGCCACGCTTCCGCCGCCGAGGTTCAGGCAGGCGATCACTTTCAGATCGACGACAAGGGCACTATGGCCCGCATCCTGTCATGCTGGACCACGCCCTACCCCAAATGCAGCTTCCGCTATGAGCATCCGGACGGCACGATGGGCCCGGAAATAGAGGGCTGGAACGAAGATCTCGCCAAGCAGCGGGACGCCTGGGCTCGCCCTGCCCCACAGCCAGGCCCCATCACACCGGGCAATGACTTGGCGCAAAGCTGCGAAATGACGCAATATGCCGGGATCGTCGATGGCAGCGTTACCGCGTCCGATGACTTGATGCGCCAGTTGATCCGCGACTACTTCACCGGGGTAGCCACGGACGGCTATGACGTAAGCGTCACCATCCATTCACTCGTTCACGGCGACCCCTTCTACAATACGCGCTCGATGCTCGAGGGTCAGGGCGCGACCCTGGTGACCAATGGCGCGCCTGAAAACGCGGTCATTTATCCGATGCGCGTTAAGCTTTCAGTATGTGAGGAGGAATCGCAATCCACCGCCCGGATCGTCGATCACGACTGGGAGCTCTATTGCTTCGTGGACGAATACAGCCAGTGGCGCTGCGGTGTCGCCGAAAGTTACTGACCTCGATTTGGCAAAGCGGGGTGAGTGCCTTATCTAAGGGGCTCATCCCGCAGAAACCGAATAATGGCCAAAACACCAAAATCCAAAAACACTTCCGGCCCCAAGCGTGCTGTGCAGACGCGCGCCTCGGAACTCCCGAGCCGCGAGCAGCTCCTCGCTGCCCTGGCTGAACAGGACGACATCAAGGGCAAGCGTGACCTGGCAAAAGTGTTCGGCATTCGGGGGGACATGCGCCGGCCATTCAAGGCCATGCTAGCCGAGCTGGAAGGCGAAGGGGTGATCACCCGGACCCGCAAGGCGCTGCGCCGCACCGCGGCCCTGCCCCATGTGACTGTGCTCGATATTCCCAGCGATGCCGATCCGGACAATCTGCATGCCTTTCCGGCGCAGTGGAATCCTGAAGAAGGCGAGATGCCGCGCGTTCGGGTCCTGGTCGATGCCCATTCCAGGGTGGCCCCTGCCCCCGGCGACCGCATCCTCGCCCGGATCGATGCGGGCGACGGTCCCGTTCCGGACTATTCAGCCAAGCCGATGAAGGTGCTCGACAAGCCACGTCGGGCGCAGATCGGCATCGTGCGCATGGACAATGAGGGCGCACGCCTCATTCCGGTGGATCGCAAGCAGAAGGAAATGCGCATTCCGCTGGGCGATCTTGGAAATGCCGCCGATGGCGATCTGGTCGAGGTCGAGGTGAAGCTGTCCGGCCGGCTGATGATCCCGCGCGCTCGGGTGACCAATGTGATCGGCAACCCGGCCTCGGAGGGCGCGGTTTCCCTGATTGCCATCCACAGCCTCGAAATTCCGTACAAGTTCCCCAATAGCGTCATCCGCGAGGCAGAAGAGGCCAAGGAGGCCACGCTTAAAGGGCGCGAAGACTGGCGCGATCTGCCGCTGGTGACGATCGACCCGCCTGACGCCAAGGATCACGATGACGCCGTGCACGCCGCCAAGGATGAGGATGCAGCCAATCCCGGTGGTTACGTTGTCACTGTCGCCATTGCGGACGTTGCCGCCTATGTACGCCCCGGCACAGCGCTGGACCGGGAGGCCTATCTGCGCGGTAATTCGGTCTACTTCCCCGACCGCGTGGTGCCGATGCTGCCGGAGCGCATTTCCAACGATCTGTGCTCGCTGAAGCAAGGAGAAGCACGCGCCGCGCTCGCCGTGCGCATGGTTCTGGGGGCCGATGGCCGCAAACGCAGCCACACTTTCCACCGCATTCTCATGCGCTCGGCCGCTAAACTCAGCTACCAGCAGGCGCAAGCGGCCATCGACGGCAATCCCGATGATCAGACAGGACCACTGCTGGAGCCTATCCTGCGGCCGCTCTGGGCGGCCTATGCGGCGATGGCAAAGGCGCGCGACCATCGTGGGCCGCTCGATCTCGACCTGCCGGAACGCAAGATCGTGCTCGACGACAAGGGCATGGTGGCAGACATCCGCATTCCCGAGCGGCTGGACGCGCACAGGCTGATCGAAGAGATGATGATCCTGGCCAATGTGGCCGCGGCCGAGACGCTGGAGCAAAAGCGCAGTGACCTGCTCTATCGCGTGCATGACGAGCCATCCTCGGAAAAGCTGCAGGCCCTACGCGATTTCCTGGGGAGCCTCGACATTTCGGTCAAGAAAACTGATGCGGTGCGCGCTTCGGACTTCAACGGCATTCTTCATCAGGCGCGCAAGGCCGGCAGTATCGAGCAGGTCAGCGAAATGGTCCTGCGAAGCCAGGCGCAGGCCGAGTATGCGGCGGAGAACTATGGTCATTTCGGCCTCAATCTCGACCGCTATGCCCATTTCACATCGCCCATTCGTCGATATGCCGACCTCATCGTGCACCGAGCGCTGATCCAGGCACTCGGATTGGGCGACGATGGCCTGAGCGAGCAGGAAGCCACGAAGCTCCCAGGCATTGCCCAGCATATTTCGGCCACCGAACGCCGCGCCATGATGGCGGAACGCGAGACCTCGGATCGTCTGCTGGCGCAGTTCCTGGCGACCAAGATCGGCGCTCGATTCGACGGCCGGATCTCGGGCGTTACCCGGTCGGGCCTCTTCATCCGCCTCATCGAGACCGGGGCCGATGGCTTTGTGCCGGCCTCGACGCTGGGCCAGGACTATTATCGCTATGTCGAGGAACGCCAGGCGATGATCGGCGAGCGCTCCGGCGAAACATTTGCGCTCGGCGACCGCGTCGAGGTGCGTCTGCTCGAGGCCGCCCCGGTAGCCGGGGCACTCCGCTTCGAGCTCCTGACCGAAGGTAGGCGCGGCAATCCGCCATCTGGCCGCCGGGCCTCGAAGGGCCCATCTAGGAGCTTCGGCCCAAAGGGTCGGAGAAAGAGGTAAGCTATGGAAGAGCAAACCCAAGTTCTCGAGCATCGCAGCGTCGGCCAGGCTATGGGGCGCGGCGCACTGTGCAGTTGTCCCCATTGTGGCCAGGGCAAGATGTTTCGCGCCTATCTCAAGGTTGCGGACCAGTGCAATGTGTGCGGCGAGGAACTCAATCATCATCGCGCCGATGATTTTCCGCCCTACATCGCCATCACCATTGTCGGGCACGTCATCATCTTCCTGATGCTGCACATGGACATGGCCTACAGGGTCGAGCCGATGACCTATGTCTGGACCATGATCCCGCTGGCCATTGTCCTGCCGCTGGCTATCCTGCCCTCGATCAAGGGGGCGATTGTCGGTCTGCAATGGGCAAACCGCATGTATGGCTTCGGAACCGGCCAGGCCGACTGATCCGCGCTTGACAATCCAGCGCAAATCCGTAGTTTGCGCTCAAATTCCGGCGCTGCCCCAGATGCAGCGCCTTTCGTTTTGTGAAGGACGACCCAAATGGCCAAGGCCGCCACTATCAAGATCAAACTCGTGTCGACGGCCGATACCGGCTTTTTCTACGTGACCAAGAAGAACGCCCGTACCCAGACTGAAAAGCTGGCGTTCAAGAAGTACGACCCGGTCGTCCGCAAGCACGTCGAGTTCAAGGAAGCCAAGATCAAGTAATTTGGTCTTCCAGCTTTGAATGCCCAAAACCCCGCAAGCGATTGCGGGGTTTTGTTTTTGTCGGAACTGTCGATGGAATGTTGTGATGTCCAGCTTGCGCCTTGACCCCAAACGTCATCAATCAATAGTTTCGAAGAAAGAGTGGCTGGTCCGGAGCGGCATGTCGAAGAGGCCACTCTAACCGCATCCGGACCAACCGCCCTACGGAACTCAGGAGTTGCGGCGGACCTGAGGTGGACCGTAGGGAACTGTAAAGGGTGAGCAACTGCCCCCTTCTGAACAGACACTAAGTCCGGGCCTGCCCATAACCAAGCAATTCCCTTGGTTAACGCCAAGCAACTCTTTGTTAACTATAACAGATAACCCTAACGGCGGTGGCGGCTAGGCGGCGTCGAAGATCACGCGGTTGCGTCCTTCGCGCTTGGCCCGATACAGCGCCACATCGGCCCGTTTGATCAGCATTTCAGGCGTGTCCGTCAGCGATTCATTGAGCGACACACCGACGGACACCGTAATCGACAGCGGACGCGGCAGACCGACGTCGAACGGCCGTTCGGCAATGGCCTGCCGCACCCGCTCAGCGACCACTTCAGCATTGCTCCAATCAGTGTCGGGCATCAGCACCACGAATTCTTCGCCGCCGAAGCGGCAGGCAAGATCGACGCCGCGAATATTGCGCTTCAGCCGGGCCGAGAACTCGCGCAGTACGGCGTCGCCGATGTCGTGGCCGTAATTGTCGTTCACCGACTTGAAGTGATCGATATCGAGAATCATCAGCGCCATGTCCCGTTCCTGGGCTTGCGCCTTGCCGAGCATGACGTTGAGATGACGATCAAAATAGCGACGGTTGTAGAGGCCCGTCAGCTCGTCGGTAACGGCCAGCGCCATGGTGTGGTTGACGCTTTCGCGCAATTCCATGGCATAGCGATAGCGGCGGATCTGCGTGCGTACCCGCGCGGCAAGCTCATTGCGCTCGACCGGACGGCTGATGAAGTCGTTGACGCCCAAGTCAAGCGCCCGCACCACACGCGGCTTGTCGGCCTCGTCGGCCATCAGAATGATGGGCAGGTTGCGCGCATGCTCGAGTGTGCGGATCTGCGAGCAGACGCGCAGGGGATCGAAATCCGTCAGACTCATGCTGACCAGGGCCAGCTCGTAGGAGGCGCCAGAAACCTGAAAAACCGCATCGGCGGGCTGGGTCAACACATCGACCTGATGTTCCGGTGCAAGGTGGCCTTTGATGCGGTCGGCATGGCGCGCATCCGTATCAATAATCAGGACCGAGCCGCCACTGGCGGAAATTTGGTCCATGGCGCGCAATGCGTCCTCGATGGCGATCTGCTGGCCGGTGAGCGCGCGGGCGCGCAGCTCGTCGGTGAGCGACTTGAGGCGGATGAGGCTTTTGACACGCGCCATCAGCTGCATGTCGTCGACGGGCTTGGTCAGGAAGTCGTCGGCACCAACCTCCAGGCCCTTGACCCGGTCGGAGGGCTGATCGAGCGCCGTCACCATCAACACCGGCACGTGATGGGTGCGCGAATCGGCCTTGAGGCGGCGGCAGACCTCGAAGCCGTCCATTCCCGGCATCATCACATCGAGCAGGACGATGTCGATGTCCTGCGTCTGGCATATTTCAAGCGCCTGTTGCCCGGAGGTGGCCGTGACCACCTCGAAATATTCCGCGGTCAGGCGAACCTCAAGCAGGCGGATATTGGTGGGGATGTCGTCTACGATCAGTACGCGGGCGGTCACGCCAATACCTCGACACGTGTGGGCCCGCCGGGCGTCTCATCGCCGGCGTCGAGCATGCCTGTGGCGCCACGGGGCGCGCCGGATAGGTCAGGCGGGCCCAATATAGTGGGCAATGGTTTCCAGAAAGTGAGACACGGAAATCGGCTTGGAGATGTACCCTTCGCAACCGCCCTGCAAAATGCGCTCCTCATCGCCTTTCATCGCGAAGGCGGTGACAGCGATGACGGGAATATGGGCAAGCTGGTCATCGTCCTTGAGCCACTTGGTGACCACAAGGCCGGAAACTTCAGGCAGTTGGATATCCATCAGGATCAGGTCGGGCATGTGCGCGCGGGCCAAATCCAGTGCCTCCATGCCATTGCGCGTCTGGATGACGCGATAGCCACGCGATTCCAGCAGATCGTTGAAGAGCTTCATGTTCAGCTCGTTGTCTTCCACGATCATGACCGACTTGGGCATCATTCCTCACTTCGGCGCCGGGAAAGATCGGCGAGACGTTCGATTCGAACGCCTGCCGTCAAACACCCTGTTCCGCGTTTTTCGCACCGGAACGAACCGGAAACCAGTTCGCATTCTCCTGCCGATGCTTTAGCATTCAAACCGTTACAAAACACCAAATGGGGGCGGGTCTTGCCGTTGTCCAGCCGTGCCGCACCAGACATTACCGAACTTGCGGATCTCTGCCTGGCTTACCTGGCAGAGCATCCTGAAGAATTGCTGGCCTTCATGGAGCAGGCCGGCTTCGACCCGCACACCTTGCGGGCCTCGCTGGGCTCGCGTCGGCTGCAGCAGGGCCTCATCGACCACTTTGCCGCCAATGAGGGGATTCTACTCGCTCTTTGTGCCAATAGCGGCCTAACGCCAGAGACCTTCATGCGCGTCTGGCACAAGCTCAATCCGGCCGGCTGACATGCAGGCGGCCTGGCTCTGCCGCGATTGCCTTTCATCGGCGCCGGCGGCGGCGGCGCCCACGCGCTGTCCATCCTGCGGATCGCCACGTGTCCGCTGGCATGCCGAACTTTTCGCTCTGTCCATTGCCCATGTGGACTGCGACGCCTTTTACGCATCTGTCGAGAAGCGCGATGATCCCTCCCTCGCGAACAAGCCGCTGATCATTGGCGGCGGGGTACGCGGCGTGGTGTCCACCTGCTGCTATATTGCCAGGCAATCTGGCGTGCGCTCGGCCATGCCGATGTTCAAGGCACGCGAGCTTTGTCCCCAGGCCGTGATCATCAAGCCCAATATGAGCAAATATGTGGAGGTGAGCCGGCAGATCAGGCGCCATATGGAAACGCTGACGCCGCTGGTCGAGCCGCTCTCGATCGACGAGGCCTTTCTCGACCTCACTGGTACAGAGCGCCTGCACAAGGCGCCCCCTGCCCTGTCCCTGGCGCGCTTTGCCCGCACGGTTGAGCAAGATGTCGGCGTGACCATTTCGGTGGGGCTGAGCCACAACAAATTTCTGGCCAAAGTTGCCTCCGATCTCGACAAGCCGCGCGGCTTTGCGGTGATCGGTGCCGCCGAAACCCTCGATTTTCTCGCGCCGAGGCCTATCGGCCTGATCTTCGGCGTCGGCAAGGTGTTCAGCGAAACGCTCCGCAAGGACGGCTATGTGACCATCGGCCAGTTGCAGCAGGAAGACCCGGTGCGCTTGCTGCGGCTCTATGGCGAATCCGGCGCGCGCCTGGCGCGATTGTCACGGGGCCAGGACAGTCGCCGGGTCAGCATAGACGGCGAGATGAAGACCATCTCCTCGGAAACCACATTCAACACCGACATCACGAGCATCGAAGAGCTCTCCACCCAGTTGCTCAAATGCTGCGAGCGCCTGTCCGAGCGGCTCAAGGCCAAGGGCGTGGTCGGCGACACGGTGACGCTGAAGCTAAAAACTGCCGGATTTCGGTTGCGCACGCGGGCGCGGCATTTGATGATGCCAACGCAACTGGCCAGCATGCTCTATGAAACCGGGCTGGGTCTGTTGCAGCACGAGGCGGACGGTACGCCATTCCGGCTGATCGGCATCGGGGTCTCCGGTCTCGATGCGGCAGATGGGTCTGACCCGGCCGATCTGCTGGAGCCTCAGGTGGCGCGAAAGGCTGCCGCCGAACGGGCCATGGACCGTGTTCGTACGCGCTTTGGGCGCGAGGCCGTGGTACGAGGTAAACTCTATACGGCGCGGCCCGATTCCCAGCCGCAGTCCGCGGAAGAAACAGACGATATCGAAGGCAAGACACGATGACCGATCCGATCCAGAAGCTGCGCGAGTATGGCTACGAGCTCCCGCCCGCAAAGGCACCGGTGGCCAGCTATGTTCCGGTGACCCGCAGCGGCAACCTCATCTATGTTTCCGGCCAGATTTCGAGCAATGAGCAGGGCGTCGTACAAGGGCGGCTCGGCGATAACATGAATGTGGTCCAAGGTGGCAACGCGGCTGAACTGGCCGCCGTCAACATTCTCTCTCAGGTCGTCAATATGGCCGGCGTGCCGCTGCATGAGATCAAGCAGATCCTCAAGCTCACCGTGCTGGTCGCCTCGACACCAGAGTTCTTCGAGCAGCACCTGGTGGCCAATGGGGCATCGAACCTGTTGGTCGGCGTCCTGGGCGACAAGGGCAAGCATGCTCGCGCCGCTTTCGGCGTAGCCGCCCTGCCCCTCGGCGCTGCGGTCGAAATTGATGCGGTGATCGAGGTTTAATCGATCTACCGGTGAGGCGTGATCGGTTTGTCATGAAGCTGTGGCATCCGACGCGCCTTCACCATTTCGGCAGGAAGCCATGACCAGCCAGCTCTTTCCCCGTCCCATCGCGCATCGCGGCCTGCATGATCGCGCCGCCGGCATCGTCGAGAACAGTGCCGCCGCATTCGAAGCGGCCATTGCGGGCCATTTCGCCATCGAGTGCGACTTGCAGCTGAGCCGGGACGGGGTGCCAGTGGTTTTTCACGACGAGGTGCTCGATCGGCTGACGGGCGAAACAGGACTGGTGAGTGATCGGCCGGTTGCTGAGCTGACCCATATCGGCCTCAAGGACAGCAAGGCCGGTGACCGGCCGCAGACGCTGGATGCTTTCCTCGAGCAGATCGATGGCCGCGCCCTGCTGCAGATCGAACTCAAGCACCAGCCCGATGCCGAGGCCACCCGGCGCCTGGCAGAGGCGGCGGCCGGCTCGCTGGCCCGCTACAACGGCGCAGTGACCGTTGAGTCATTCGATCCGCGCTTGATCAGCCTGATCCGTGACTTCGGCTTTGCCGGTCCGCGCGGGATCATCACCTACGATTATGAGGGTGAAGACTATCCGCCAGGGATCACAGAGGAGCAGCGCTACAGCATGCGCCACCTTCTCCACTGGCATGAAACGCAGTTCGATTTCATTTCCTGCGACAAGGCCGCGTTGACACTGCCGGCGATCGTGTTCTGGCGCGCGCTTGGTAAACCGATCACCGCCTGGACCATCCGCTCCGCCGTTGAAGCGGAGGCCGCGCGTCCCCATATCGATCAGATCGTCTTTGAAGGCTTCAATCCCGACCGTGTCGACTGACGGCTTAACGGCAAATATCCACCCCACCACGGCGTCCATCCCCGCCGCGGTGTGGAACAGCCTTGTCCCTTCCACAGATGGCGTGGTCGACAATCCATTCCTCGACCACGCGTTCTTTCTGGCGCTCGAAGAATCCGGTTGCGCCACTGCACGCACCGGCTGGCAGCCGCAGCACATCCTGCTGAACAATGCCGAAGGCGTGTCTGTCGGCCTACTGCCCCTATTCCTCAAATCCCACTCCATGGGCGAATATGTGTTCGACCATGGTTGGGCCAATGCGCTGGAGCGTGCGGGTGGGCAGTACTATCCCAAACTGCAGGGCTCGGTGCCCTTTACCCCAGCGACGGCTTCGAAACTGCTGGTGCCATCGGGACAAATCGACATTCAGGCGGCCCTGCTCTCCACGGCCCAGCAGTTGGCCGGACAGCGGAATGCGTCCTCGGTGCATCTCACTTTCCTGCCCGATGCAGAGGTGGAACTGGCCGGCTCACTGGACTGGCTGACGCGCAAAGACACGCAATTCCATTGGCGCAATGAGGGCTTTGCCGATTTCGAGCAGTTCCTCGACACCCTGTCATCGCGCAAGCGCAAGGTCATCCGGCGCGAGCGTCGCGACGCCCTGGCCGACGGAATAACGGTCAAGTGGCTTTCAGGCACTGACTTGCGCGAGGAGCACTGGGACGCCTTCTTCGCTTTTTATGAGGATACTGGCGCGCGGAAATGGGGGCGCCCCTATCTCAACCGCGCTTTCTTCTCGTTGCTCGGGCAGTACATGGCCGATCGGGTGGTGCTGATGCTGGCTTATGATGGCAACGAGCCTATCGCCGGCGCCATCAATTTCCGGGGCCGCGATCGTCTGTTCGGCCGAAACTGGGGCGCGACGCGCGACGTGCCATTCCTGCACTTCGAGGTGTGCTACTACCAGGCCATCGATTATGCCATCGCGCACAAACTGGCTGTCGTCGAAGCTGGCGCCCAAGGCGAGCACAAGCTGGCACGCGGCTATGCTCCGGTGACGACTCATTCCGCGCACTGGATCGCCCATCCGGGACTGCGCCACGCGGTGGCCGACTATCTTCGTGAAGAACAGGCCGCCGTGGCGCGCGAGCAAGAAATTCTCGAAGAATTTACGCCATTCCGGCGCGGTGACCGGCAACAACGGTGATGCGAGGGGCAAAAGTTCTTTGCGTGGGCGACGGCAGGGCCTAAACAGGCATCATGGTTTGGGACATTCTGATCTTCCTGCTGCAGGCAGGACTCGTTTTCGTCGTATCGACGGCTTTATTCGACGCGCTCCATTGGTTGTTGCATCGCTGGGAGCGCTCCACCAATCCGCTGCTGCGCAAATTCTCGTCGTGGCACTGGGTGCACCACAAATTTCTAGGACTGGATATGCAGGTCAACCCGGCCTATGCCCGGGCAAATATCTGGTTTCACATTCTGCCGGAGTACTTGACCGGCATGGTCGGAACCGCACTGTTCTTGCTGGTGTTTCCTTGGCCACCCATTGCCGCTGTGGCGGTCATCCGCACGGTCATGCTGGTGCAAACGCTGCGTGAAGAGGGACTGGACTACAATCACATGTCGATGGACCGTGTCGGCGGCAAACAGGGATTGTTGTGGGTGAACAACAACTACCATGCCATGCATCACGTCTATCCGCACAATTTCTTTTCGTCATTCACCAATGCCTTTGACCTGATCATGGGCACCACCTGCCAGATCGAGGGCCGGCGGTTTCTCGTCACCGGCGCAAGCGGCGCTTTCGGCGCGGCCATGGTCAAGGCGCTGCAAAAACGCGGGGCCATTGTCGACACTGCCAAATCGGGCGTGGACTTTTCACCCGGGCAGTATGATGCGATCCGTGACAAACTCGAGCGCGCCGATGTTCTAGTGTTGGCGCATGGCGCCAAGAGCGATGACTGCTGGAATGCCAATTATGTGACGTTTCGCGATCTCATCGATCTCTTTGTGGAACACGGCAAGGCACGCCTGACCGCTCCCGAAGTCTGGGCTGTCGGCTCTGAGGTAGAGTTTCACGGCGATATGGGACTAGACGAGCTGAAGGATTACTCTTCCTCAAAGCGTGCCTTTGCCGCCCGTGCGCGCAGCTATTATCGCTCGAACGATCTCATCTACCGCCACATCGTGCCATCGTCATTTACCTCGGCAATGGGCAAGGGCGCGATGAGTGCCGAAACCGCGGTCAGTATCGCGCTGTTCTTCATTACGCGCGGCTTTAAATATGTACCGGTGACGCTGACCGGCCTGGCCGTTCTCAACTTCTTCCGTTTCCGTTACGCCAAAAACCAGGGCGAGGAAGCCCCGGCTACGGCAGGCGAATAAAATCCATGAGGGTGCGATGAGCTACGATCCCAACAATATTTTCGCGACGATCCTCAAGGGCGACATGCCCTGCCACAAGGTCTATGAGGACGAGACCGCTCTGGTAATGATGGACATCTTTCCGCAGTCGAAGGGCCATACCCTGGTCATCCCCAAGGCTGCATCGCGCAACCTGCTCGATGCCGATCCGGCGGCGCTCAGTGCCCTGATGCCACTGGTGCAGCGGGTGGCGCAGGCAGTAAAGGCGGCCACTAATGCCGACGGCGTGCGGTTGGCCCAGTTCAACGAGGCACCGGCTGGACAGACCGTGTTCCACCTGCATTTCCACCTCATTCCAGTCTATGAGGGCGTGGCTCTTGGGGCCCATGCCGGCGGCCGCGCTAATGACGCTGAACTGGCAGCTCTGGCCAAAGACATCGGCGCCCACATCTAGTCCTCATCGCCGAACGATGCGGCGTGTAGCCGCGAGACCAAAGGGGTATTGCCGATGGCTCCAGCACGGCATCTCGTCCTCGGCATGCTGCTGACCGGCGCGGCGGGATTCATAGATGCAGTCGGCTTTATCGAATTGGGCGGCTATTTCGTCTCATTCATGAGCGGCAATACCACCCAAGGCGGCGCCGCGCTCGTGGCAGGCGCCTACCCAGTCTTCGGCATGACCATGGCCCTGGTGGCTCTATTCTTCATCGGCTCAGTGATCGGTGCGGCGCTGGCTTTTTCAAATGTTCGGTGGGGCCCTGCGGCGGTGAGCGGCGCCGTGTTTGTTGGGGTCTGCCTTACGACAGCCTTGGTGTTGGCCGGCGTGCCGTCCGCCATCGCCATGCTGGTCCTCGCGGCCTCGGCCGGCGCGCAAAATGCCATCCTGCCGATGCGAAGCACAGTGCGACTCGGCGCTACTTTCGTTACCGGCACGCTCTATACTGCAGGCCAGGAGCTGGCCCTCGCCCTGCAAGGCAAGGTACCTCCGCTGCGCTGGCTGCAGCATCTGGGTATCTGGTTCGGGCTTCTCGGCGGCGCTACCGCCGGCGCCCTCGCCTACCGCTGGGCTGGCATTCACGCGCTTTACATCCCTATCGCCGTATACGGTGCCTTCACTATGGGCCATCTTCTGGCCGGCAGCCGAGAGGCCGGGTGAGGCAAGGTTCTTGCGCTTGACAAAAATGATGTACGTACCTCATTCTGAGATGAACGTGGTAAGGCCACCACATCCGTTTCGAGGAGGACGATATGGACGCAACTCACCTGATCGAGGACGAGGAGACGCTGCGTGCACTTTATCCCGCCACGCACGACCTGGCGGTGCAGAAATTTCAGAGTAGCTTGGGCGTACACTCACGCGAATTCATTGCTCGCTCGCCCTTTGTCTGCATCGGGACACAGGACCTTGCGGGCCGCGCCGATGTCAGTCCGCGCGGCGATCCGCCTGGCTTTGTGCGCATCCTCGATGACAAGACGCTCGCAATCCCCGACCGCCCAGGCAATAATCGGCTCGACAGCCTGTCCAATATCGTTGCCAACCCCAATGTGGGACTGCTGTTCGTCATTCCCGGTTTCGACGATACGCTTCGCGTCAACGGCACTGCCAAACTGACCACCGACCCGACCTTGCTCGAGACAATGGTGGTGAACAATCGCAGGCCGACGCTCGCCATCGTCGTGGAGGTTCGCGAAGTCTTCATGCATTGCGCCAAGGCATTCCGGCGTTCGCATCTCTGGGACCCTGCGCATCACCAGGACCGCAAAGCCATGCCGTCGCTGATCAAGATTATCCTGGATGAGACCTCGGTCGCGCCGGGTCCGGAGGAAATGGCCAGGATCGATGCCGGCTTGGAAGAAGACTACAAGCGCACACTTTACTGACCGGTGCCCACTGCACATGGCCGCTAAACGAAACGGGCGACGAGCCCATAGGCGCCTGCCCGCTAAACCGCTCGTTCAGATATTGACCCCGCCAGCGATCTCGCGCAGTTCCAGCACCACATCGATCAGACCTGAATCGATATGCAGCTGCAGAAACTCCTGGGCGATCCGCGACGCCGCTTCCACATCAGGCGCCTCAAAAACCGCGTAGCCGCCAATGACTTCCTTGGCTTCTGCAAAAGGGCCATCGGTTATGACTACCGCGCCAGTCTGCCCACCCAGCCGCCGTCCCTCGCTCACCGGCTTAAGGCCGCCAGTGGACACCAGCGCGCCTGAGGCCAGGTTCTTCTCCATCCAGGGCCCCATGGCATCCATGAGCTCCTGACTAACATCCTCGGGCTTGAGGTCGGCCGGCGGAATAATGGACATGAAGTAGCGCATCGTCAGTCTCCTGTGTGCCCCGGTATCATGGGCGTTCTGAACCACGACGAGCGAGAGCGGCGGAATTCGACATTGGCATCAATTTTTGCAAGACCGGTCCGAACCGCTCGCCAATGAGGCGATGCGTTTCAGCGTCGGGATGCAAACGATCTGGCAGCGGCAGGCGCTCATGGTCGGCTTCGCCGTAAAGATGCCGCCCGTCCAAATAATGAATGTTGGCGTCCTCACCGCTCCGTTGCTCGACAATGGCCGCAAGCTGCTCGCGAATAACGCTGAGGGTTAGCTTGCCCGAGCGGACCTCCTCGGCCTTGCCAAGGGCGACAAATTTTGTCTCGCCCCTCGCTAGAGCATCAAGGTCGAACATACCTGGACCGGGCGTGGTTTCGTGGATCGGACAGTAGATCGGCGAAATGACGAGCAGCGGCGTGTCGGGATGGCCATCGCGAATGGTGTCGAGAAATCCATGCACAGCAGGTCCGAAAGCGCGCAGCCGCATCAGGTCGGCATTGACCACGTTGATGCCGATCTTGACGCTGATGACATCGGCCGGCCTGTCGCGGATGGCGCGAGCGGTGAACGGGTCGAGCAGAGCATTGCCGCCAAATCCCATATTCATCAGATCGAGGCCAGCGGATGCCGCCGCAATGACGGGCCAGATTCCTGTCGGCGAGGTAGCATTGGAGCCGTGGCTGATCGAACTTCCGTGGTGCACCCAAAGCGGCCTGCCCTCTTCCGAAACCGTGTTGAGCGGCGCATCCGACCTCAAGACGCCGAGCTCGGTGACCTCGTTGTGCGGTAGCCAGATCTCTACGCGTTTCTCATTACCTGCCAGGCCGTCAAAGCGAAGCGTTTGTACTGCCGCCGCTTCGCGAGCCATGGCTCCAGAGGCCATGTCGAAACGCAGGATGGTTGCGTCCTTTGCCGATAACTGGCGTTCAAGTCGGCCATCGACGCACAAGTCAAAGACGCCGACCGGCCGAGGAGGAACGCCGACAATCTGACGCCGCGTGGTCATGACGTCGAGCTCGATAGCGGTGGCGACGGTCTGAAACACCAGCCGAACGGCAGAGGGCTCGGTTTCAACCATAGCCAACTGTGGATCTGAACATTGTGCGCGCGCCTTCGCCGGCAGGCGGTGGGGCAGCACGCCAAAATCAGTCCGCCCAAGCTCGGCAAAGCCGCGCATCAGAGATGGTGCGATTGCTGTGGTGATCGTTAAGCGGGGGGCTTTCATCTTGCAGGCGCTTTCAGCTCTTGTTTGTTTGGCTCGCCCAGCTCTGCAACAGAGCATCAAGGGCGTCGATGTCGCGGTTCCAGGACAGCTCGACATCCGGGGCGCTGTGGCTGAAGCTCCCGGCCAGCTCCAGCAGAGAAAAGCCCAAGACGAATGAGCCGATCAACCGCGTGGCGTGGACACGGTCTTCGTCTTCGAGGTTATAGCCCCGCAGCATCGCGTGGTTGACCCGCGCCAGGCGCGCGCCGCCACTGGCTGCGGCGCTTGCACCATCAAGTGGATAACGAGACGCCTGGAACAGGCCCGGATGCTGGCGCGCGAAGTCGCGATGGGCATTGGCCAGTCCGAACAAAGCGTCTCTGCCTGCCCGCCCTGCGACCGCTTCTTCCGTCCGGTCAGCCAGACGCTGCAGAGCGAGAAGAGCGACGCCCTTCTTGAGCTCGTGCACACTTTCCACATGGCCATAGAGACTGGGCAACCGCACGTCGAACAGTCTTGCAATTGCCGCCAGCGTCAGGCTGTCAAACCCGTCTTCATCGGCAAGCCTGGCCGCCGCTGCGATGATTTTGTCTCGTGTTAGGCCTACCCTGACCACCGCATGCACCCAAAACGATATGTATTAGCCTTTTTCCTAACAGTGTTAGTTTTGTTTGGCAAGATGCCGACGGAGTGACATGCCGGGGGTTCAGGCGTGCGGACATCGAATACAAAAAGGCCGGGATCGCTCCCGGCCTCTTCATGGTTAACGCTGCTGGCAGCGTCAACTCTTGTCTGCCGTTGCCTTTGGCTTCTTCGGCTTAGGCAACGCCTTGGGCTTTGCTGGACGCGGTGGGGTGGCTACCAGTTCCAGCTTGGCCTCGGAGCCTTCACCGACGACGGCCACGGTGACATTGCCGCCATTGACGAGTTCCCCGAAAAGCACCTGATCGGCCAGCGGTTTCTTGACGTATTCCTGGATCACGCGACCTAGCGGGCGTGCACCCATACGTTCGTCATAACCGTGCTCGGCCAGCCAGTCGGCGGCTTCGGGCGTAAGGTTGATCGTGACCCCGCGTTCGGCCAATTGGCCTTCAAGCTGCAGCACGAATTTCTCAACGACGCGGCGCACCACTTCACGCGGCAGCGGCGCGAAGGAGATGATCGCGTCGAGGCGGTTGCGGAACTCCGGCGAGAAGGTGCGGTTGATCGCCTCTTCGTCGTCGCCCTTCTCGCGCTTGCGGCCAAAGCCGATGGGCGAGCGGGCCAGTTCGGATGCACCAACGTTCGACGTCATGATCAGGATGACATTGCGGAAGTCGACCGCCTTGCCATTGTGATCGGTCAGCTTGCCGTGGTCCATCACCTGGAGCAACACATTGTAGAGGTCCGGATGAGCCTTCTCAATTTCGTCCAGCAGCACCACGCAATGCGGATGCTGGTCGACGCCATCGGTGAGCAATCCGCCCTGGTCGAAGCCGACATAGCCCGGGGGCGCACCGATCAGGCGGCTGATCGTATGGCGTTCCATATATTCGGACATATCGAAGCGCAGGAGCTCGACGCCGAGCGTATCGGCCAGCTGCTTGGCGACTTCCGTCTTGCCGACACCGGTCGGACCGGTAAACAGGTACGAACCGATCGGCTTCTCCGGCTCGCGCAGGCCGGCACGGGCCAGCTTGATCGCCGAGGACAGTGCCGTGATCGCATCGTCCTGTCCAAACACAACCGTGCGCAGGCTCTGTTCCAGTCCCGACAGGAGTTCGGCATCGGACTTGGACACCGACTTAGGCGGAATGCGAGCAATCGAGGCGATGGTGGTTTCGATATCCTCCACATCAATCAGCTTCTTGCGCTGGTCCTCGGGAAGCAGCATCTGGCTGGCGCCGGTCTCGTCGATCACGTCGATGGCCTTGTCGGGCAGCTTGCGATCGGTGATATAGCGCGCGCTGAGTTCCACGGCGGCCTTGAGAGCCTCGTCCGTGTACTTGATCTTGTGGAACTCTTCGAAATAGGGCCGCAAGCCCTTCACGATCTCGATGGCGTCCGGGACAGACGGCTCATTGACGTCGATCTTCTGGAAGCGACGAACCAGAGCCCGATCTTTCTCGAAGAACTGACGGTACTCCTTGTAGGTGGTCGAGCCGATGCAGCGGATCGCCCCGCTGGCCAAGGCTGGCTTGAGCAGGTTCGACGCATCGAGCGCGCCGCCGGAGGTTGCGCCGGCGCCGATCATGGTGTGAATTTCGTCGATGAAGAGCACCGCATGCGGCATCTTCTCGAGCTCCTTCATCACCTGCTTGAGACGCTCCTCGAAGTCACCGCGATAGCGGGTGCCAGCAAGCAGCGAGCCCATATCGAGCGAGTAGATCACCGCTTCCTTGAGCACCTCTGGAACATCGCCCTCGACGATCTTGCGGGCCAGACCCTCGGCAATCGCGGTCTTGCCCACGCCGGCATCACCGACATAGAGCGGATTGTTTTTCGAGCGGCGGCAGAGCACCTGGATGGTGCGGCGCAGTTCGGCATCACGACCGATCAACGGATCAACCTTGCCGGCCTTGGCTTTGTCATTGAGGTTGACGCAGAAATCGGCGAGTGCCGAACTCTTCTTACTTTCCGCAGCGCCTTCGGCCGCGCCCTCCCCGTCCTCGGCGCCGCGCACCTTGCGCTCTTCGCTATGGCCGGACTTGGTGATGCCGTGGGAGATAAAATTGACCGCGTCCAGCCGGCTCATGTCCTGCTGTTCGAGGAAATAGGCGGCGTGGCTCTCGCGTTCGGCGAAAATAGCGACGAGCACGTTGGCCCCAGTCACCTCTTCGCGGCCGGAGGATTGAACATGGATAACGGCGCGCTGAATGACGCGCTGGAACGCCGCCGTGGGACGCGCATCCTGGCCGTTCTGCACGACGAGGCTGTCCAGTTCTTCGTTGATGAAATCTTCGAGGTCGCTTTTGAGCGCGTCGATATCGACGTCGCAGCCGGTGAGCACGGCGATCGTCTCGCGGTCGTCGGTCAGCGCCAGCAGGAGGTGCTCGAGCGTGGCGAACTCATGGTTACGCTCCCGAGCCAGGTTCATTGCCTGATGCAGGGCCTTTTCGAGTCCGCGCGAAAATGAGGGCATATGATGTTCCTACTGTTTTTCCATCACGCATTGCAGCGGATGCTGGTTCTTGCGTGCCGTATCCATGACGCGGGTCACCTTGGTTTCGGCGACTTCGTAAGGATATACGCCGCACTCACCCACCCCCTTCTGGTGAACGTGCAGCATGATGCGCATGGCGTCTTCGCGCGACTTGTTGAAGACGTCCTGCAGCACCAGAACGACGAATTCCATCGGCGTGTAGTCGTCGTTGAGCAGCAGAACCCGGTACAGGTTCGGCCGCTTGGTTTTGGGACGCGTCTTGGTCGCCGTCCCGGTTTCAAAACCTGCATCGTTGCCGCCGCCTTTCCCATCGTCCTTGTCCGCAGGTCCGCTGACCAAGGCAAAGCCCTGGCGCTGCTGGAATGCGGCGGATTTGGACGGGATGGGCTCAAGAGAAATCATGGTCATTGGGGTCGACTGTCGCCAGAGGAAACGAAGCAGCTGGTTAGGTGCATTATGTAAGCAAAAATGGCGCGGTGTTAAGGGCCATGCCATCCCGATTATTTGACCGCGCCGCGGAGGTTCGGTCAGGCCGGGATTGAAGAGGCATCGCATTGCCTCGTGGCCATTTGGAGACTCAGCACCAAAAATCGATTGCATTTTACGGAATGGTAACGGCGCAGGCCATATTGTCGAAAAGGATGATGTTGCGGGGTTTGGGGACCACTCGGAACATCGATTGTTGTGTTGCGTACGGGCATGAGGCCGCCCGATTGAGTAATTGGAGTACCGGGTGATTTTCCTGGCGAAGACCCCCTGGCGCGTCGTGTTTTTCCGCGCCCTTGCAGCACTTTTTCTGTCGCTTGCCGTCAGCCTGCACGCTGCAGCACCGGCGCACGCGATTGAAAACCTCCGCAAATATGCCGGCATCGTCGTGGACGCCAAGTCCGGACAGGTTCTCTACGAGGAAGCCGCCGACTCCAAGCGTTACCCCGCCTCCGTGGCCAAGGTGATGACGCTCTACATCCTGTTCCAGGAGTTGAACGCCGGAAATCTCTCGCTCAACACCAAGATGACCGTGTCCCGTCACGCCGCCTCGGCGGTTCCGACCAAGCTGGGCCTGCGGGCCGGTGCCACCATCTCGGTTGAGGACGCTATCAAGGCTCTGGTGACCCTCTCGGCCAACGACATTGCCAGGGTCATTGCAGAAAATATTTCTGGCTCGGAAACAAAGTTCGCCGAGCGCATGACCGCTACGGCCCGCGCCATGGGCATGCGCAACACCACCTATCGCAACGCTTCTGGCCTGCCCGATGGCGGTCAGCTGACCACGGTGCGCGACCAGGCTATCCTGGGCATCGCCGTCTACCAGCATTTCCCGCAATATTACGAGTATTTCCAGACCACTGCCTTCCGCTTCGGCGGGAAAACCTATGGCAACCATAACCGCGTGCTCGGCTATATGGGTGCCGTCGACGGCATCAAGACCGGCTACATCAATGCTGCCGGTTCCAACCTGTTGACCGCCGCACGCAAAGATAACCGCCACATCGTCATCGTCGCCTTTGGCTTCAATTCGGCCGGCGCGCGTGATGAAAAGGTGCGTCAGCTTGTGGCCAACTACCTGCCCAAGGGTCGCCGCGGCGATTATCAGCGCACCGCGCTGGTGCCGCTGCCGGGCCGCCAGGGCAACAATAATGTGCAGGTTGCCGTCGCTCAGCCGACGCAGCCGGTGTTCGTCACCCCCATGCCGATGCCGGCCTTCCGCTTCGCCGCGCTTGTGGCTGCCAATGGTGCGCAGCCGCAGAGCCAGCCGATGCAGGCACAGCCCGTTGCCGTGGCCAGCACTGCACCCATGCCGCTGCCGCCCCCGACCGCACAGACATTGCAGCCCGCCGTGCAGGCTGCCGCCGTCCTTGCTGCTCCCACCCAGGCGCCGCAGCCTGCCTATCCCAGCCAGGACGTGATCGGTGCATGGCTCAGCGAAACCTATAATCTAGGCGCTCCACCGGCCGCCCTCGGCCAGACTCCGGCATCCGCGCCGCTGTTGCCCCCGGGCAGCGTTCAGGCCAATGACAACCAGCCGATCGACCTGATGACTTCGGGATCGGTGGCTCAGGCGACGCCTGATGTCGGTGGCTGGATCGTGCAGATCGGCGCCGGCCCCTCCGAGGACAGCGCTCGCGCCATGCTTTCGGATGCGGCCCGCAAGGTGAATGGCCTTGGTGACTTCCGCTCCTATGTCGAACGCTTCGAGAAGAACGGTCAGACGTTCTATCGTGCCCGCTTCATCGGTTTCGGCAATCGCGACGACGCCACGACCATGTGCAACCGTCTCAAGGATCAGAGCCTGGCGTGTCTCGCCATGCAGGGCTAACGGCTGGAAACAGCCGCAAAAAGAATAGGTACAGCGCGAACAAGCGCCGGCCGGTGAACGGGGAAACAGCTTGGTGCTTGTGTTTGGAGTAGCCCCATGAGTGAACGGAACGCCCTCATCGAACTGGCCGGTTTCATCGGCCGCTCTCCCCTGGCCTCGCCCGATATGCGCGTACGCAATCGGGTGCTGGCCGGTCTTAGCGACAGCATAATGCCCCGTCAGCGCCGTTCGGTCGGCGACCTGCTGGCGGTGGTGATGGCGCTGTCTGCCCGGACCCGCCGCATGGCACAGGATCCGGTCCATGTCGAAGTCGATGTCTTCGCCCCCGGTGGCAAACGCGCCGTTCGGCTGACGCTGGGCGATAACTGACAGAACCGACAGATTGGCCTTTGAGCGACCGGCGACACCAACATGTCGCCGGTCTTTTCGTTTGCGGCGCCTAGACCAGCGCCACGATGTCCTTGCGACGCCAGACGAAATAATACCAAGCCGCCTGCATCAGCATCATGCCGGTAAAGCTGGCTGCATAGGCAACCCAGATGCCGGAGAGGCCCAAGTCGGTCTGGCTCAGCCAGATGGCGCCGGGCAGCTCGATGATGAGGATCGCCGCCAGCGCAATGGCCATGGGTGCGTAGACCATGCCGCTGGCGCGCATCATGCCCGAAAACACCACACCCCAGCCAAAGGGGAGAATGGCCCAGAGCACGATGTGCAGCAAATGCTGAGTAAGATCGATCACCTCAGGGTCGGTGATGAACAGTGCAACCAGGCGTTCGCTGAACAGATAGGCCAAGGCAATCAGCGCGCCGGTGATGATCAGGTTCATCATCAAGGCCGTGCGGGTGATGGCGCCCAGCTGTTCCTGCCGCCGCGCCCCAATCGCCTGGGCGCCGAAGATCGAGGTGGCGATGCCGATCGACATGGCTGGGAACTGCACATAGTTCAGCACCTGGTTGAGAGCGCCATAGGCAGCTGTCGCATTGGAACCGAAGCGATTGACCAGCCCGACCACCACGATGCCGGCCACAGACGCCACAACCATCTGCAGCCCAGCAGGAACCCCTAGCCTTAGGATAAGACCTAGCAGCTTGAAGTCCGGCTTCAAGGCACGAAGCATGGTCGCATCTGGAGCCAGCGGCATCTTGCGGGCACGCATGTAGAAGAACAGAAACACCAAGACGATGACGAAGCCGGCGATGAAGCCCCAGGCAGCCGAGTTGACGCCCAGTGCCGGCAAGCCCCACCAGCCCTCGATCAACGCCGGCGTCAGGATGATGCCAACGACCATGGAGAGCAGAAGCGAGAACAGCGGCGTGATGGTGTCGCCAACCCCGCGCAGCACCGAAGTGACCACGAGGAAGACGAAGAAACCCGGCATGCCGAGGAACATGATGCGTCCGTAGTCGATGGCGGTCTGCCGAATATTTTCCGGCGCGCCGAGCACGCTCATGATCTGCTCGATAAAAACCGAGCCGATGATCGCGACGACCAGGCCCATTACTACGGCGGCGGTAATGGTTGTGCCTGTCACCTGCTTGACGCGGTCGACATTGCGCGCGCCCCAGGCCTGCCCGATCAGGATGGTCGAGCCGGCGGAGAGGCCGATGATGAAGCTGATGAGAAAGAACAGGATCGGGAAGAAGGTGGCAAGCGCCGCCAGCGCATCCACTCCGATCATCTGGCCGATAAAGATAGAATTGATCGTCCCCGACAACGCCTGAAGAATATTCGAGGCCATAAGCGGGACGAGGAAGACGGCAAACCGCTGCCACAGCGGTCGAGTCGAATGGGGGTTCATGTGAACACTCCGGGGAACGAAAACGCGCAGGTCAACTCGCTCGGCCCCGGGGGCGGCACAACTAGCGGACTAGTGCGCCGGTGGGACCGCTTTGCACCGAAGTAGACGGATGCTGGCTGGACGGGCGCTGGAGGCTCGGCAATGACACGGCGGACTATCTACGCCCGGCTCAAGCCCTCGTCAATCGAGACGGGAGTGCCATCAGTGGCAGCGATGATCCCCATCAGCAATAATCATGGCATTCTGCTGCCGGCTCCGTGATATGCGAGCCTGATGAGTGCGCAAAATCCAAACCCGTCCCTCGTCCTAGACCAGTTTCTGGCCGGAGCACGCGCATGCGTGCCGGTGGCCATTTCGGTCGCTGCCTATGGTCTGGTCTGGGGCGTGTTGGCGCGCGGGGCGGGGTTGAGCGCGCTTGAAGTCATGATGATGAGCGGCTTTGTGTTTGCGGGGTCGGCGCAATTCGTTGCACTCGACCTCTGGACCAGTACCCCGGCGACCCTGCCCATCGGCCCGCTCGTGCTGGCGGCACTGATTGTCAATCTCCGCTACCTGCTTCTGACAGCTACGCTGCGACCGCTGTTTCCCCAGGACAAACTCGGGAGCGGGGCGCTCAGCATGTATCTGGTGACGGACGAGAACTGGGCCATGACCGTCGCCGCAATGGCGCGCGGCCAGGGTAGCGTGGCGTTTCTGATGGGCGGAGGCGCGCTCGCCTGGATTTCCTGGATGTCGACAAATCTCACCGGCTATTTCCTGGGCTCGGCCATTGATGACCCCTCGCGCTGGGGGCTCGACTTTGCCTTCACGGCTACATTCCTCGCCCTGCTGCTGGGGATGTGGAAAGGCCGGGGCGATCTTCTGCCATGGTTTGTGGCCGCCCTGGCCGCCATTGTCACCCAGCATTGGCTGCAGGGGAGTTGGCACATTCTTGTGGGTGGTATCGTCGGCAGCCTGGCGGGTGCAATCATGGAGGTGCGCAAACATGCACACCAGTCCTGAAGCGGTCCTCGCAATTCTCGGCATGGCGCTTATGACCATTGCCATCAAGGCGAGCGGCCTTTTGCTGGCTGATCGCCTGCCGCGCACCGGCTTTGCTGCAGCTTGGCTTCGTCACATCCCGGGAGCAGTGCTCGCTGCCCTTGTCGCGCCGGCCCTCGTCTCTGGATCAATCGCCGAAGTCATCGCTGCTGCCGCAACAACTGTCGTGTTCCTCGTCACGCGAAATCTCTTCGCGGCAATGGCCAGCGGCGTACTGACAATCTTTCTCATGCGCCTCTGGCTGGGCGCGTAAGATAGGCGTTTTTGTGAGAGTAGCGCTTGAGCTCCGTCAGCATCGCAATGTAAGCCCGGGCCAATTATCCGAAGAATGCGCTGACGAGACCTATCGAGACTGCAAAACGATGGCGGCGATCAAAGACCAAAGTGTAATTTTCTCAGGATCCACAAGCCATTGCCTATGCGTCAGCGCTGCCGACTTCATTCGGGGCAAACGCCGCACCCGTTCAAGCGATGGATGGGCGTCGAGGCGTTTGGTCTTCCTCCGGCGTAAAACTGACCATACGCGTCGCGTCACTCGTCGCCTCAAACGCGTGGTCTATGGACGAAGCCAGTTCAGGGCGACAATCGGTCACGACGACACCTCGAGGGTGAAGTACGATATCGGCAGCATGTTTAAAGCTTTCCGATACGTCGCCATTCTTGAAGGCGTGACCACCCTGGCGCTATTTTTCGTAGCCATGCCAGCAAAGTACTTCTTCGATTTCCCAGATCTGGTGCCTCCAGTCGGCACCATCCATGGATGGGCTTTTCTGGCCTATCTGTTGATGATGATCGTTGCCCTATGGGGAAAAAGCTTCACAGTTCTGGAATGGGCCAGAACCACAATCGCATCGTTTTTCCCGTTCGGGACGTTTCTGAACGACTCGTTCCTGAAGCGCAAAGAGGCTGAGCTATCGCAGTAAGTTGCCGCCGGCCGGTGAGGGGGGGCGCCCGCTTCGCTTACAGTCGGCCAGCGGGTCGAGGGCACGGATATAGTGTGATTGCCATCCGCTGCGCGTTACATTGATAGATCCGGCCTGAAGCCAAAACCTGTAGGCTACTCCAGTCCATGAAGTAACAAACGACACGTCGCGGAAATGGGGTGGGCACGTTCGCCCGCTAACCACCTAGAAACGTGAAATAACTGCGCTCTTTGAAATCTTTGGTGCCCCCCGCCGGACTCGAACCGGCACGCCTCGCGGCGGAGGATTTTGAGTCCTCTGCGTCTACCATTCCGCCAGAGGGGCAATCCAAAGCGGTGCCTGCGTAGCATCGCCGCTCGCGGCTCGCAAGCTGCAAAACTCGCGCATCCACCAGAGCGGTCGTCGCAACTGCCTCGGCAACAAGAAGGGCCGCTCCAGCGGAGCAGCCCTCATTCACAGTGCGATCCTGGCGCAGGTGCTTATCAACGCTTGTTGATGCTCCAGGCACCCGGGCCAGCAAAGACCAGGTAAAGGAAGACGAAGCAGAACAGAATCGCGGCGTCGCCGCCATTATTGGCCGGGAACAGATTGCCGGGCGCGTGTACCATCCAATAAGCGACGGCCATGGTGCCCGAGGCAATGAACGCTGCCGGGCGGGTGAAGAAGCCCAGGGCAATGGCGATGCCGGTGATGATCTCGATCACGCCGGCAAACCAGAAAATGCTACCCACTGGCGGCATGAAGTCGGTGGCGGGGAAGCCGAACAGCTTTTGCGTGCCGTGGAGGAAAAACAGGAGCGCGGCGACGATGCGCAGCACGGCAAGAGCCTGCGGCGCGTATGCGGAGAGACGATCGGTCATGGAAATGCTCTTTCATGCTGCGCCGGTACTAGCGCGGGGGGATTTGGTAGCGCATCCAATTACATCGCAAAATTGCACCAATGTCAGACGCACTGTTCGCGAAAACACTATCAACTTGCCGTGTTGGGCGTTGGCGGCAAACCAGACCAGCATCGCGTGCGGGGGCAGTCACATTGCGTAACCGTCAAAGATTCTATATGACGCGCTATCTTTCAAATGACTGGACCATGCTGCGCAGATGACTCAGGCGCCTAAAATCGGACTCGTCAGCCTCGGCTGCCCCAAGGCGCTTGTGGATAGCGAGCGCATCATGACGACATTGCGGGCGCAAGGCTATTCGTTCAGCCGAGACTATGCGGGCGCAGACATCGTCCTGGTGAACACCTGCGGCTTCCTCGACTCGGCAAAGCAGGAAAGTCTCGAGGCCATTGGTGAAGCGCTGAATGAAAACGGCAAGGTGATCGTTACCGGTTGCCTGGGCGTCGAGGAAAACCTCATCCGCGAGACCCACCCCTCGGTGCTCGCCATCACCGGCCCGCATCAATATGAAAGCGTGGTTTCGGCGGTGCATGACCATTTGCCGCCCGTGCCGAACAAGTTCGTTGACCTGGTGCCGGAGAGCGGGCTGAAGCTGACGCCGCGCCACTACGCCTATCTCAAGATTTCCGAAGGCTGCAACAATCGCTGCTCCTTCTGCATTATTCCGCAGATCCGCGGCGACCTCGCCTCGCGTCCTGCCGCCGGCATCTTGTCCGAAGCCGAGGGCCTGATCCGCTCTGGCGTCAAGGAACTGCTGGTGATTAGCCAGGACACCAGTGCCTATGGCCTGGACATCAAATATGCCACCTCCAAGTATCGCGGTCGCGAGGTGAAGGCCAAGTTCTATGACCTCGCCAAGGAACTGGGCGAGCTCGGCGCCTGGGTGCGCCTGCACTATGTCTATCCCTATCCGCATGTCGATCCGGTGACGGAACTGATGGCAGAGGGCCTCGTCCTGCCCTATCTCGACATTCCCTTCCAGCACGCTTCGCCAAATGTGTTGAAGGCCATGCGCCGCCCGGCACACCAGGAAAAGACGCTCAACCGCATTCTCGACTGGAAGCGCCAGGTGCCAGATCTCACCGTGCGCTCCAACTTTATCGTCGGCTTCCCTGGCGAGACCGAGGAAGATTTCGAAATGCTGCTCGATTTCATCGAGGAAGCCGAAATCGACCGGGCCGGATGCTTCAAGTATGAGCCGGTCACCGGCGCCACAGCCAACGAACTCGATGGTGTCGTGCCCGACGAGGTCAAGGAAGAGCGTTTTGCGCAGCTGATGGAAGTGGCGCAGAACGTGTCGTTCCATCAGTTGCAGAAGAAGGTCGGTCGGACCATCGACGTGATCGTTGACGACGTGCGCCCGGAAGAAAACCGCGCCATCGCTCGCTCCAAGTGGGACGCGCCGGAGATTGATGGTCAGGTCATCATCGACAATGCGACCAATATCAAGATCGGCGACATCGTCTCGGTAAATGTCACTGACAACGACGAATACGACCTTTTCGCCGAACCTGCTGCCCAATAAACGCCTCGGTGGCTCAGGCGAACTGAACCGCGCCGGAGCTCGAGCGTGCCTGCTTCTCACCATAGAGCCGACGGTCGGTGCGCTCGATTGCCTCCCGGAAGGTGGTTGGTGGTCGCAGCACCACCGACCCGCAAGTCGCGGAAACGGGCTGGCGGTCATTGCCGCTGCGGGTGGCGAAACCTTCAGTGGCGAGCCGATTGATTTCAGCGAGTTGGGCGTCATTCAGCGTCGCGGTGCGGTTGGGCACGAAAGCGCAGAACTCGTCGCCGCCGATGCGCGCAATGAGACAATCAGCCCCCATCACAGTCTCTAGAGCTTTCCCCAGGGCAATGATGGCATCGTCGCCGGCAAGGTGGCCATATTGGTCATTTATGGCCTTTAGGCGATCGGCGTCCGCAAGCACGAAAAGCCCGCCGACACCGTGCGCCATGGTGAGATCGAACTGCTCGATGAAGCTGCGACGGTTCAGCAGCCCCGTCAGCGGATCGGTTGCCGCACGGCGAGCCAGTTCGCTGCTCTTGCGCATCAGGTCACGATAGGCGTTCAGCGTTTCTTCCAGCTTCGAAAAGCCTACCAGGGCAATTGGAATGGCAATGGCGAACGGCAGGATCAAGCGGACGAGAACCGTCACAGTATCCGCTTCGATCCCAAGCACGGCGCGAACGCCGGTGGATAAAGAAATGGAAATCGCAGCTGCGATCACCGACACCAACGCCGTCTTACGCAGAACATAACGGGATGGCCATTTCACTTGCATTACTCTCAGCCGACCGACACGCATCCCGCCTGTGGTCTCAGACTCGCGTAAACAAAGTCAGAGCGAGCTATCTGCAATTGCTTCTATTTGGGGCGGGCGAACCTAGCGCGCGAAAGCGTTGAAAGGGTTATCGTGGGTCAATCGCGTGATTACTGCCTCATCCACGCCCGCGGCCCGCAGCGCGGGCAGGAACGAGGCCACGAGATGTGTGTAGGGCATGGGCGTTCCGCCGCCCGGCTGCGCGGGGTCGTACCAGCCGCGGTCATGGCTGAGCAGCAGCCTCTCACCCTGCCCGGCCTCGAGCGCTCGACGCACCAGAGCGACAATGTCGTCGTCGGGTGCGCGACCGATATGGTCGAATTCAAGCCAGGCACCGCGGGCAAAGAGCTCTTCGTGCAGGCCAAAATCCTTCTCCTCCTGGGTGTGGATGGAGATGAAACGGCTCGCCGATCCGCCTTCGGCTTCGATGATGTCGAGCTGGTCCAGCACGACTCGGCCTTTGATCGTGTGGGACCCGATTATGGCGCCGGTCTGTGCCGAGGCGCGGGCGGCAGCGCGCAGGATCCGGGTTTCGATCGGCGTGATACCATCGTCTCCAGCGCTCACTTTGATCCAGGCGGCCACAACGCCGGTGTCTCCGACGCCATCGACCAATTCTCTGACCATCCAGCGCTCGAGGTCGGCGTCGCTGGCGTCACGGACCCAGTCGGGAATCCATGGCTCGCGATAATTGCCTGTCGGCACCACGATAGGCAGGCCGGTGGCTTTTGACACCGCAAGATCGATATCGACCCGCAGGCCGACGCCGCCGGTGGAGCACTCAACCAGGGCCGTCACGCCCTGCGCCTTGATCGCCTCGATTTCTGGCGCCATCAGCCGCACCACATCCTCGGCATCCCCGGTGGCGTAGCCCGGCTGGTCAGGGGTGCGCAAATCGACAAACACATGCTCGTGGGGAAGAATCAGTCCCAATTGCTCACGATCAAAGCGACCCAGTGTGGTTATCAACTGCGGCATCACCATCTCCCTCTTTTTTAGCCACAGCCACTGCTCATTTCCCGCGTGTAAAGATGCGATCGACATCGCAAGATTTTGGGAGACTGCCGTGGGCCTTGCCTTTCGCAACCAGTGTGCCACGCTCGCGTTGTCGAAGGACTCAATGCGAGGAGAAGGCAAATGGGTTTTGACGGAGTGGGTTGGATCGCGGCCATCATCATCGGCGGCGTCGCCGGGTGGCTGGCAAGCATGTTTATGAACGCTGGTGGCGGTATCCTGAAGAATGTGCTGCTCGGTATTGTCGGCGCAATTATCGCCAGCCTGGTGTTCGGCCTTCTGGGGATCTCTTTCGGTGGCTGGCTTGGCTACCTCATCGCCGGATTCATCGGCGCCTGCATTATCATCTTCATAGGTCGCGCTGTGTCGCGATAACAGGTTTGGCCGGACGCCTATTGCGGTGTCCGGCCATTTCCCGACTGGAAGGAAATGGCGTGGTCCAAGCATGTGGCGCAACGTCTTTTCCCAAACCGCCATGGCGGTTAAATTAGTCATCCCAAACGGTTTTTTGCCGCTTTACCCCCGCTTCGGACCACGGCAACAACGACGCTAATTCGACCCGAACGAGATGGATTTAGCGTCCGATGAACAAGTTTGTTGCCTCCCTTGCCGCGGCGCTGGTTTTAAGCGCCACCCCGGTCCTGGCCCAGCCCACTGATATCCTCAATGCCTCCTATGACATTGCTCGCGAGCTGTTCGAAGCCGAGAATGCCGCTTTCGTGCCAGCCTATGCGGCGCACAGCGGCACCGAGGTCACGGTAAACCAGTCGCATGCCGGCACATCGACACAGGCCCGCGCCATTCTCGAGGGTCTTCCTGCCGATGTCGTGACCTTCAATCAGGTCACAGATATCGACAAGCTGGTCGAAGGCGGGTTCGTCTCTGCAGATTGGCAGACCGAATTCGCCAATAATGCATCGCCCTTCTATTCCTTCCCCTCTTTCCTGGTGCGCGCCGGCAACCCCAAGAACATCACCGACTGGGCCGATCTCGCCCGGGACGATGTGAAGGTGATCTTCCCCAATCCCAAGACCTCGGGCAATGCGCGTTACACCTATCTCGCGGCGCGTGCCTGGGCCAACGAAGCCTTTGGCGGCGATCAGGCGAAGGTGGAAGAATATCTGACCAAGGTGTTCCTCAACGTGCCGGTGTTCGAGACTGGCGGCCGCGGCGCTACCACGGCCTTTACGGAGCGTGAGCTCGGCGACGTGCTGATCACCTTCGAGGCCGAAACGCTGAGCGCAGTGGACCTTCTTGGAGCCGACAAGTACCAGGCCGTCACGCCGTCGGTGAGCCTGCTCGCCGAGTTCCCCGTTGCCATCGTCGACAAGGTGGTGGACGCGCGTGGCAGCCGTGATCTCGCCAAGGCCTATCTCGACTTCCTCTACTCGACCGACGGCCAGCGCATTGCGGCGGAGCGCAACCACCGCGTCAATGATGAAGCGGTTGCGACCGAGTTCGCGGACCGTTTCCCGGCCGTACGCCTGGTCAATATCGACGAAGCGTTCGGCGGATGGGCCAAGGTTGCCGAAGAGCATTTCGCCGATGGCGGCCTGCTCGATACGGTTTTCGTGAACCAGTAATCCCACATCGACAGCCATCCGCCTGCGTCGCCGACGCGGGCGGGTGGATTGCGATCAACAGCGGATGACACAGGCGGGCAATGCCCGCCTAACGCATAAAAGGCGGCCAATGCCCAGATCCCGCAGCAAGCATCTGCTCCCCGGCTTCGGGCTGACCATGGGCGTATCGCTGTTCTACGTCACTCTCATCATCCTGCTGCCGATCACGGCGATGCTGCTCAAGGTGGGCGGCATGGGCTGGGCTGAGTTCTGGCGGATCACCACCTCGCGCCGCGCGCTCGCGGCCTACCAGATTACCTTCTCGTCTGCCATCGTCGCGACGGTACTCAACGGCATTGTTGGCTTGCTGCTGGCCTGGGTGCTGACGCGCTACCAATTTCCAGGGCGCCGTATCCTGGACGCGTTGGTCGATCTGCCCTTTGCTCTGCCAACGGCGGTGGCTGGGCTGGTGCTGGTGACGCTGTTTGCCAATAATGGCTGGTACGGGCAGTTTCTCGAGCCCAATGGCCTCAAGGTCAATTACACGCAACTCGGCATCATTGCTGCCATGACCTTCACGTCCATCCCTTTCGTCGTCCGCGCCGTCCAACCAGTGCTGGAAGATCTGGACGAAGGGTTGGAAGCAGCGGCGAAAACGCTGGGGGCCTCGTCGCTCCAGGTCTTCACGCGGGTGATCTGGCCCGCCATTCTTCCCGCGTTTATCGGCGGTTGCGTGCTGTCCTTTGCCCGTTCGCTTGGCGAGTTCGGCGCCGTGGTATTCATCGCCGGCAATCTGCCGGGACTGACGGAGATCGTATCGCTGCTGATTTTCATCCGGCTAGACGAATATAACTACGAAGCTGCTGCGGCATTGGCTTTTGTGCTGCTGCTGGTCGCCTTCCTGACGCTGATCGCCACCAACGCACTCGCTGCCTGGCAAACCCGCTATGTGGATCGGAAGGCCTGATGCACCACCCTGCCCGCTCGCTCGCAGAAATCACCCTTATAGGCATCGCCTTCTTGCTGGCCGGACTGGTTTTGGTGGTGCCCTTGGTGCTGATATTCTCCTTCGCCCTGCGCGAAGGCATCGGCGTCTACCTGGCAAATATCGTCCAACCGCACACGCTGCACGCCATTGGCCTGACCGTGGTGACCGCGCTGATCGTGGTGCCGACCAATATCGTGATAGGAACTTGCCTGGCCTGGCTGGTGACGCGGTTCCGTTTTCGTGGACGGCAATTGCTGATCAGCATCATTGAGTTGCCCGCCGCCATGAGCCCAATCGTCGCTGGCGTGGTCTACCTCTTTCTTTATGGTGGCCAGGGCCTGCTTGGCCCCACACTGCAGGCGGTCGGCATCCAGATCATGTTCACGCCGCTCGCCATTGTCCTGGTCAGTCTTTTCGTCACTGCCCCATTCGTCGCGCGCGAGCTCATTCCGCTGATGAGCCAGCAGGGCACCGAGGATGAGGAAGCGGCGCTTTCGCTGGGTGCCAATGGCTGGCAGATGTTCTTTCACGTGACATTGCCGAATATCCGCTGGGCACTGGTCTATGGCGCCGTTCTCACTAATGCACGCGCCATGGGCGAGTTCGGCGCCGTGTCGGTGGTGTCGGGTGCCATTCGTGGGCAAACCAACACGCTACCGCTGCAGATCAACCTTCTCTTCAACGACTTCAATATTACCGGCGCTTTCGCGGCGGCCTCGACGCTCGCACTCATTGCCGTACTGACGTTGATCGCCAAATCGCTGCTGGAAGCATGGGAGCATCGTTGAGGCGCTAAAACAGTGCGTCAAAGGCCACGAAACTAAGATTGATGGCGCCGAGGATGAGAAGCACCTCGATGACCAAGCCGATGCAGGCGATTAAAACACCCGCAATGGCGCCGACACCGTCGCGATTGAGCACGGAAAAGGCAAGAACGCAGAGCCCGACATTGGGAATGGCATTGATGAAGGGAATGGGAATAGTCATCGCCACACTCACCACCATGGTGAAGATACCATAGGGCACAGTCGCCGCCGCACCGGTCATCGAACGTAGGCGCGGTTTGGAAAAGCGTGCAACGAAACGCGTCACCTTGGCCACCTGCTCGCTGCCTTTCAACAAGGCGTTGAGCGGCAGTTTTCGGCGACCGATGATGCCAGGCAATCGGATGGGGCGACCCAGCACCATGGCCAGAGCAACCGCAAATGTTGTCCAGGCAATAGTGCCGCCGAAGCCTGGGGGGCCCGGGATCATGTTGAGCAGGGTCAACATCAGGATCAATACCCTGTGGGCCTGTGGCCCCATGGCTTCAATCAGCCGCGCAATGGTCAGCTTGGAGGCATCACCCTCAGCTTCGCGCCGCAGCACGGCGACGATGCGGTTGGTGTAACGAGTAACCGGACGCGGCCTGGGCGTCACGCGCGGTCCCTGGGGTGTGGCGCGCGATGCAGCAGCGACGAGTCACCGTAGGAATAGAAGCGATAACCATCAGCGATGGCGTGGCCATAGGCCGCCTTCATGGTGTCGAAGCCGGCAAAGGCACTGACCAGCATAAACAGTGTGGATTTGGGCAGATGGAAATTGGTCATCAGCAGATCCACGGTCCGGAAGCGGAAGCCGGGCGTGATGAAGATGTCGGTATCCCCGACAAAAGGCATTAGCTCGCCGGTAGCCAGCGATGCTGTTTCCAGAAGACGCAGGCTGGTCGTGCCGACGGCCACCACGCGCCCACCGGCGTCGCGTCGTGCCTTGATGCGCTCGACCGTGGCCTGATCGATCTCGCCCCATTCGGAATGCATGACATGGTCGTCGGTGTCGTCGACCTTCATCGGCAAGAAGGTGCCAGCACCGACATGCAGCGTCACCCGTTCCATGGCCACATCCATCTCGGCCAGCTGTTGCAACAGGCTTTCGGTGAAATGAAGGCCCGCGGTCGGAGCGGCGACAGCGCCATCCTCGGCCGCGTATACGGTCTGGTAATCGACCTTGTCGCGCTCCTCGACGCCACGCTTGGCGCCGATATAGGGCGGCAACGGCATGGCGCCGTGCGACTTGATGGCCTCATCGAGGGCCGCGCCGCCGAGTTCAAACTCCAGCGTCACTTCCCCTGATTCACCACGCCCACTGACACGGGCCAGGAGGGCGTCGGCAGCGCCGCCATTGCCGAGCTCGAGTTCGTCCAAAAGCGCCAGTTTCTTGGCCGGACGGGCGAAAGCGCGCCAGGTATGGGCGTCGACCCGCTTGTGCAGGTTGAACGACACCCCTGCCCGGTTCTCGCCGCGAATTCGCGTTCCCTTTAGCTCGGCGGGCAGCACCCGTGTATCGTTCACCACGAGCACGTCGCCGGGACGCAGCAATTGCTTGAGGTCGGGAATGTGCCGGTCGAGCAACGGCTTGCCCTCCTCGACCACCAGGAGCCTGGCGCTGTCGCGCGGCTCGGCGGGATGAAGGGCGATGAGGTTTTCGGGCAGGTCGAAGTCGAAATCAGAAACGCGCATATCGGCTCGTTAGCATTTGTGCTGCGCAGCGGGAACGGGTCTGGGGCAGCAAAGTTGCCGTAATGCGGCTAAAGCACACGGATCATGACCGCGCCAACGACCAGAAGCACAGCCCCCGCCAACCGCCCCATGCTGATTTCGCGCACGGCCATGCCCATGAAGCCGATCTTGTCGAGAAACAGGCCCCCCACCAACTGTCCCGCGACCGATAGAGCCATGACAGCTGCCGCGCCGATCATCGGCGTCAGTGTGATGTTGGAGAACACGTAAAATGCCCCCAGCAAGCCGCCGGCGACGAAGGTCCAGGGCTGGGGAGCACCAAAATTGATGGCAACGCCACTCAGATGGCTGAAAATGAAGGCCAGAGCCCAAAGCACGATGCCACCAGCCAAGAACGATACTGCGGCCGCCGCAACCGGCACCTCGAGCGCCCGCCCGAGACTGGCATTGATCGGCGCCTGAACGGCAATGCACATGCCGGCGATGACGCCCATCAGCGCCCAAAGAATAGCATCCATTTTCAAAGTCGATCTCTTTCCGACGATGGCCACGGAATCAGTGGCCATAGCCCCATGCTCACTCGATTGGCAGGTCATCGTCCAGAGAGTGGCAGCAAGACTCAGCGCTCCGGCCGCGTCTTTCGATCGGCAGGCCAGAAAGCAGACTGGCGGCCGAAGCCGCCAGTACCAGTTTATTCAGCGATGTCAGCTGCGACTTTGACGGAGACCATCTTGTCCGGGTTGATCACCGGCTCGCCGCGCTTGATCTGGTCGACATTTTCCATGCCCTCGATCACCTGCCCCCACACCGTGTACTGGCGGTTGAGAAAGGGCGCATCGGCGAAGCAGATGAAGAACTGAGAATTGGCGCTGTTCGGGTCCTGGGCACGGGCCATGGACGCGGTGCCACGCAGATGCGGCTCGGCGCTGAATTCCTGCTTGATGTTCGGATATTGCGAACCGCCGGTGCCGGCGCGCGAGGGATTGAACTCCGGCAGATTGGTATTGCCAAACTTCACGTCGCCGGTCTGGGCCATGAAGCCGTCAATGACGCGATGGAACACCACGCCGTCATAGGCGCCTTCACGCGCGAGCTTCTTGATGTGCTCGACATGGCCGGGAGCCACGTCGGGACGCATGGCGATGACGACCTTGCCCTTGGTGGTTTCGATAACGAGGGTGTTTTCGGGATCGGCATAAGCCATGGCATGTCTCTTTCGGTTCAGAGGAACGGTGGCCCGGATTTAGGGGCAATAAACGCCAAGCGCAAGGCAAAGCCTTGCGCTTGATGGGGGCAGCGCGATCGGCGCGCCCCATATGCCATTCGAATTACTTGTATTCGATCTTTGCGGTGATGATCTTGTCGGGATTGGCCACGGCGCCATTCTGGGACTGCGGGCCCTTCTCCAAAGCGTCCACGGCCTCCATGCCCGAGACGACCTTGCCGAACACCGTGTACTGGCCATCGAGGAAGCTGGCATCGGCGGTGGTGATGAAGAACTGCGAGTTGAACGAATTCGGATTCTGCGAGCGGGCGGCGCCGACAACACCGCGCTGGAAGCTTTCGGAATTGAACTCGGCCTCGACGTCGGGAAGATCGGAACCACCCGTACCGGCCATGGCGAGGTTGTAATTCGGGCTATCAGCCTTGCCGTTCTGGACGTCGCCGGTCTGGGCCATGAAGCCGTCGATCACGCGATGAAAGACCACGCCATCATAGGCGCCCTGCTCGGTGAGGGTGACGATACGCTCGACATGCTTGGGAGCAATGGCAGGCAACAGCTCGATATCGACCACGCCGTCGTCCAGCGTCAGAATCAGATGGGGCGTGCCGGTCTGGGCGAAAACCGGATTGGCGGCGACGAGCGTCGCGCCAAGGGCGAGTGCGGCAAAGGTGCGGCGGGTCAGCTTGATCATTTGGACTGCAGAGCCTTTAGGACGATTTGCGGGACGAAGGCGGAAATATCCCCGCCCATTTCGGCGATCTGGCGCACCAATGTGGCCGAGATATGCCGCACCGGCGGGCTGGAGGGCAAAAACACGGTTTGCAGGTCGGGCGCCATCTGCGCGTTCATTCCGACCATCTGCATCTCATAATTGTAGTCGGTCGTGTCGCGCAGGCCGCGAATGATCAGCTTGGCCCCGTTATCGCGGGCCGCATTGACCATCAGTCCCGAGAAATCGACGATACGAAATTCGGTGTTGGTGCGCTTGCCAATGGCCGGGAGCACCTGTTCGAGAATGGCGACGCGGTCCTGATGGGTAAAGAGCGGGTTTTTCTTGGTGGCGCTGACGCCGACAGCAACGACAAGCGTATCCACCAACTTGCAGGCACGCTCGATGACATCGAGATGGCCGTTGGTGAGAGGGTCGAAAGACCCCGGATAAAACCCGACCAGACTGCTCATGCTCTTCCCCCTTTTCTGCACAAACTTCTGTCACGGGGTTCCGCGATTTGGCAAGCTGATGGAGCCGGATTACCGTTCGGCGGCACCATCATGGCATGGGGTCAACAGGCGCATGAACACATCTTGATGGTCCTTGTCGATGTCACTGTCGATCATGGTCCAGCCACGCTGCAGGTAGTAGGCCCGCATCTTGGGCTTGGCTGAAAGGTAGACGCGCTCGAAGCCCTGCGCTGACAGGCGTTGGCTTACGGCATGCATCAGTGCTTCCCCCAAGCCCTCGCCGCGCGCCTCGGGTTCAACCCAGAGCGCAGCAAGGCACGGCCCCCAATCAGGCCGCGCACCAATGTCATCCATGATGCTGGTCACCGTGCCGAGGAACTGGCGCTGGCGGACTGCCACCAGCGTAAACGGATGGTCGGCCGCCTTGATCACATCCTCCAACGCCGTCACGACGTCGGCCAACGTGTAGCCATCTGCCTCCCACCAGGTCTGCCAGATACGGTTTGCGACCAAAGCCAGACACTCTGGCGCCTGCCGGAGGTCAACGATCTCGACGTCTGAATGAGACAAGGAATTTGGTCTCTCAAATATACGTGGCCGCTTAACGAAAGGGGCGCCGAAGCGCCCCTTGATCTTACTCTGCGACAGGTTCGGCGGGCGGAGCGTCACCGCCCTCGTCCTCGTCGTTTTCCGGCTCGCTGATCCGCTCGACCGAGACGACCTTTTCGTCTTCGGCGGTATCGAACACGATCACGCCCTGCGAACCGCGGCTAACGATGCGGATCGGCTTATCGCCGCCAACCGGCAAGCGAATGGTCTGGCCGCCGTCGCTGATCAGCATGATCTGGTCTTCATCTTCCACCGGGAAGGACGCGACGAGATTACCGTTGCGCTTGTTGACCGCCATGGCCACGATGCCCTTACCGCCGCGCCCGGTGATCCGGTATTCGTGGCTGGAGGTGCGCTTTCCGTAGCCGTTCTCGGAAATGGTCAGGATGAACTGCTCGAGCGCACCCATTTCGGCATAGCGCTCCTGCGGCAGGTCGCCAGCGACCACGTCGCCCTCGTCCGAACCCGCAGCGTCCTCGATCTCACCGCGCATAGCACGGCTCATTTTGAGATAAGCGGCGCGTTCTTCCGCAGAGGCGTCCGAGTGGTTGATCACAGCCATGGAAATGACCTTATCGCCATCTGCAAGCTGAATGCCGCGCACGCCCATGGAGTCACGTCCCTTAAACAGGCGGACATCATCGACGCGGAAGCGGATGGCCTGACCATGCGCCGTCGTCAGCAGCAGGTCGTTATTGATGGTGCAGGTGTCGACGCCGACGATCTCGTCGCCCTCGTCGAGTTTCATGGCAATCTTGCCGTTCTGGCGCACCTCGACAAAGTCGGCCAGCGAGTTGCGGCGGACGGTGCCGCGGGTCGTCGCGAACATGATGTCGAGATTGCCCCAGGAGGTCTCGTCCTCGGGCAATGGCATGATCGAGGTGATGCGCTCGCCCTGCTCCAGCGGCAGGATGTTGATCAGCGCCTTGCCACGCGCATTGGCGGCGGAAAGCGGCAGGCGCCAGACCTTGAGCTTGTAGGCAATGCCACGGCTGGTGAAGAACAGCACCGGCGTGTGGGTATTGGCCACGAAGAGACGCGAAACGAAATCTTCCTCGCGCGTGGCCATGCCGGAGCGGCCCTTACCGCCACGGTTCTGCGCCCGGTAGGCAGACAGCGGAACGCGCTTGATGTAGCCGCCATGGCTGACGGTCACCACCATGTCTTCGCGGGCAATGAGGTCTTCGTCCTCGAAATCGGCCGCATGATCGGAGATTTCGGTCCGACGGGCAGTGGCGAACTGGTCGCGGATTTCTTCCAGTTCCGTGCGGATGATGTCGCGCACGCGATCGCGCGACCGCAGAATATCGAGATAGTCCTCGATCTCTGCCCCTAGTCCATTGAGTTCATCGCCGATTTCATCGCGACCAAGGGCCGTGAGGCGTGCCAGACGCAGCTCGAGAATGGCGCGCGCCTGCTCTTCGGAGAGATTGAACGTGCCGTCCTCGTTGATGCGATGGCGCGGATCGTCGATCAGCGCGATCAGCGGCGCCACGTCGGCGGCCGGCCAGCGGCGCGTCATCAACTGCTCGCGGGCGGTAGCCGGGTCCGGTGCAGTGCGAATGAGTGCGATGACTTCATCGATATTTGCAACCGCCACGGCCAAGCCGACCAAGACGTGGGCGCGGTCGCGGGCCTTGTTGAGCAGGAAGCGGGCGCGACGGGTAACGACTTCCTCACGGAACTCGATGAAGGCATCGAGAATCTGCTTGAGGTTCATCAGCTCCGGCTTGCCGCCGTTGAGCGCGACGAAATTGCAGCCGAAGGAGCTTTGCAGCGGCGTGAAGCGATAGAGCTGGTTCAGCACCACATCGGGGAGCGCATCACGCTTTACCTCGATAACGACGCGCATGCCTTCACGACTGGATTCGTCGCGCAGGTCGGCAATGCCTTCGATACGCTTTTCGCGCACCAGCTCGGCAATCTTTTCAACCATCGCCGCCTTGTTCACCTGATAGGGAATCTCGGTGATGACGATGGCTTCGCGTTCCTTGCGCACTTCCTCGATGCTCGAGCGGCCGCGCACGATGATCGACCCCCGGCCGGTCTCGTATGCCTGGCGAATGCCGGCACGACCGAGGATGATGCCACCGGTCGGGAAATCCGGGCCCGGAAGGTGCTCCAGCAGTTCTTCGGTGGTGATGGCCGGGTTTTCAAGCGTGGCCAAGGCGGCGTTGATGGTTTCGCCGAGATTGTGCGTCGGGATATTGGTGGCCATGCCCACTGCAATGCCGCCACCGCCATTGACCAGCATATTGGGGAAGCGCGCCGGCAGAACCGTCGGCTCATGCTCGGACCCGTCATAGTTGGGCCGGAAGTCCACCGTGTCCTTGTCGAGGTCATCGAGCATGGAATTGGTGATGCGCTGCATGCGCACTTCGGTATAACGCATGGCGGCCGGCATATCGCCGTCCACCGAACCGAAATTGCCCTGCCCTTCCACCAGCATCTCGCCCATGGAGAATTCCTGGGCCATACGCACCAGCGCCATATAGACGGCGCTGTCGCCATGCGGGTGGTATTTACCGATAACGTCACCGACAACGCGGGCCGATTTACGGAACGGCTTGTTGTACTCGTAGCCGTTCTCGCTCATCGAGAACAGGATGCGCCGGTGCACCGGCTTCAACCCATCACGCACATCCGGCAGAGCACGGCTCACGATCACGCTCATGGCGTAATCGAGGTAGCTCTTGCGCATCTCGTCGGTGATGTAAATGGGTGCGATGTCGGAGGACGGCGCGGCGCCGCTCACATCTTCAGGCGTATCTGTCACGTTGTGATTCTACGTTGGTTTTGTTGACCGGAAATATAGGCCATTCCGGCACAAAACACCAATTTCGCCTATCCACCCTGTGGAGATCAGCCCGAAACCGGGACAGGCCGCTTCATCTGCCGAAAGGCGGGGATGGCAATGGGCGACAAGGCCGCGGCCAGATAAAGCACGCCGGTTACCGACAAGGCAGTGAAAACCCCCAGATTGTCAGTCAGGACGCCCGCATAGAGGCCACCAAAGGGCATCAGCGCCCAGGCCAGCGCACCAACCAGCGCAATTACCCGCCCGACCATGGGCTTGGGAATGCGCTCGAACAGGATGGCGCCGACAATTGGATTGAGGAAACCGGCCATGAATCCGCCGATGACGAACAGCGCGATGATGGCGGGCAGAGGCAGAGCGAAGGCCAATGACAGCATGGGCATGGGTCCCGCGCAGATAAAGCCGATGACATAGATCAGGAGGCGCGGCAGGCGATCGGCAAGGCCCGCTGCCAAGGCGGCTCCCGCTATGGCGCCACCAGAGAATGTCGCCAGCAAGATGCCGACCCAGCTGACATCCAGCCCCATGGCCTGCACCCAGACTGGCAGCAAGACGATGGCGTAGGCCTGATCGAAGAGATTGGTGATGGCGATCATTACCACCAGCCCGACCAGCACCGGATCGCTGCGCAAGGCATGCCAGCCTTCTGTGAAATCGGTGCCATAACTTTTCGCCCTGTTTTGGGCACCCGGTTCTTCCTGATCGGGTACGCCGAACCGGACAAGGAGGGCCGATAGGACGAAAGCGGCCACATTGGCGAGGAGAGCCGGCGCGCTGCCCATAAGTGCAATCAGCACCCCGGCCCCGGCAGCGCCCAGTGTGCCGGCTAGCCGGTCGCTGGCGCCCAGGATGCCAGTAACCCGCTCAAGCGGCATATTGCCGATCGAGGCCACCAAAGGCACCAGGGCCTGCTTTGCCGCATCGGCAGGCGCACGCAACACCCCAACCAGTGCGACCGCTGGCAGTAGCACCCACAGCGAAAGGACTCCGAGCCAGAACAGCAGTGGGATGAGGGTAAGTGCCAGAGCGGACAGGCAGTCGCTCCAGATGGCGATCTGGCGTGCGCCTATCCGGTCAATCAAGGGCCCCGCCAAGGCCTTGGCAATGACATAGGGCAGAAGCTCGGCCAGGCCGACCAGGCCGGTCAGCACCGGGCTGCCGGTCGTGGTCAGCACCATCCATGGAAGGGCGATGACCGAAAGCCGGGTTCCACCGACAGAGGCAATGGTCGCTGATGCCAGCGCGACAAGAGGCCCCTTCCCACTCATGCCCCTTCCTCCTCCGGAGCGCGTGGAAAGGCGTGCAAAATGAAGCTGACCGGCTCGACTCCAGGCGCATAAGCTGCGCCGGCTTTTGGCGCGTGTGCCATGGCATCAAGCAAAAGCGCGTTGATCTGGTGGAGAAGAGACTCGGTCCGCTCTGCGGTGAGCGGAATGACATAGTCACTGATCGTGGATGCCTTGCGCCATTCGGGCGACAGTTGGGGATGTCGTGCCAGAGCGCGCTGCATCTCCTTGATCTGGGCGCTTAGAGCTGCTTCGGCGAAAGCGAGGCCCGCATCGAGCGCATCCTCGTCATCACCCTCCTCCAGGAACGTCGTGGTCTCGTGGGCCGCCTTCCACCAGCGGTCGCGCCCATTGCCGCGCTCGATGTCCTCCTCGATGAAGCCGTGGCGTGCCAATTGGCGGAGATGGTAGCTGGTCGCGCCGCTGTTGAGACCCATTCGCTCTGCCAGCCGCGTGGCGGTGGCAGGACCGTCAATGCGCAGCATACCCAGCATGCGCAAACGCTGCGGATGCGCCAGCGCTCGTAGCGCCATAGCGTCTGGCTTCACGCGACTGATGGTTCGGCGTTCGGACATGGCATGCTCCAAATGGTGTGGAGCAAACTACATCACAAACATATCTTTGCAAACATTTGTTTGCGATCAGGAGAACGCGTCGAAATGGCTCCGCGCCGCAGCAATGCCCGGCATTGAAGAATTCGCCCATTCGATCAGCCGGCCGAAGGGCACGATCAGCGACTGCCCAAGCGTTGTCAGGCGATATTCGACGGAAGGCGGCTTGGTGTCGAAGACCTGACGGGCCACGAGGCCATCGCGCTGCAGGTCGCGCAGGGTCTGCGTCAGCATTTTCTGAGAAATGTCGGGGATTTCGCGGTGCAGCTGATTAAAGCGGCGCGGGCCCGATGCCAGGGTCATCACCAATAGCATGCTCCATTTGTCGCCGATCTTGTCGAGGACATGCCGGATGGGACAGGTTCCAGGCGTGCTGGAAGACGTTGCCTCGTTCCAGCGCTCCACATAGGCGGCGGCTATCGGATCGGCATGCTGCATGGTTGTTCCTCGTCACGGCTGTCTGGCTGAGCTGGGCGGAACAGATTGCACAATCCGCGCACAAACTCACCTTTGGATACTTACTCTCCACATTGCCGCCTTGCAAGTTGCAGCCTTGCGTCACCCGCAGGCGCAGTTGGCGCGAGATCACCGGGATCGCTGGACGATTGACCCACAAACACTTAGAAAATGCGCCAAATTGTCGCCGTGGTGCGGAGTCGGGTGCAGTTGTCTTCTCCTTCCTTGTTCAAGCGTATCGTCGCCCGCATCACTTATGACCGGTCCATCGGTTTTGGCCTTGAGCATATAGGACTGGCCACGGTGAAGTGGCCGCGCATCATGGCGCTGGCCGTGCTGGCCTTTTCGATCCTGTGTTTTTCGCAGATTCCGAAGGCCAACGTGGATGGCGACCTGCTGCGGGTCTATGCGCATTCGGGGCACTATTACGATGCCTATGAAAAACTGTCGGATACGTTCGGCACCTTCGAGAACGACATCTATGTGCTGGTGAACTCGCCGAACCTGGTCGATCCGGACGTGATCGAAAGGGTCCGCAATCTCGCCTTCGATCTCGAACTGAACGACTTTGCCGTCGGCACCATGTCGCCCTTCACCTTGCGCAAGCCCGACGGCAAGGGCGGCTCTGTCCCGGCTGTTCCCGAAGGCATGCTGACCGCAGACGAGGTGGCCATGTCCTTGGCCGATCTGCAGGCCAATGACCCGATGATGCGCAATCTGATCACCCCAGACCTCACAGGCGTGGTGATCATCATGTTTCCCAACCGCGAGGCGGTGCTCGAGCGCGGCGCCAAGGCGATGATCGCCGATTTGCGCGCCGCAATCGCACCCTATCAAAGCGAAGATCTCACCATCGACATTACCGGTCCGCCGGTATGGACCACCGAAATGCTCAACGCGGCGGTGGACGACCAGGTCAAGTTCACGGTCTACGGTTTCGCCTTGGGATCTATCATCGCGCTGGTGGCGCTGCGGTCGCTCTTCGGCGCGCTCATCGTGGCCGCGACACCGTTCCTGGCGGTGATGTGGTCTATGGGCATGATCCTGCTCTTCTTCGGATCATTCTCCTTCCTCACCATCATCGTCACCACGCTCGTGCTCGTCATCTCCTTTGCGGAGTCGATGTTTTTCACCTTCAACTGGCTGGCTTATTGGCGGGACGGCATGGAGCCGAACAAGGCTGTCGATGCCACCATCAAGCTGGTGGGGCCGGCTACCGCCCTCACCATGCTGGTGTCCATTGTCAGCTTCGCCTCGCTATCGCTGACGCCAGGCCAGGGTGTGCGCGAATTTTCCATGGCCGGCGCCATGGGATCGTTCCTGTTGTTTGCATGCACCATGACCTTCCAGCCGCTCCTGCTCAAGCTGGCGCTGCGCCTGGGCTTCAGGGCGCCGCCCAAGACCAGCCTTGTCTTGACCGCGCCACTGCCGGTCAGCTGGTTTCTGGCCAAGCGCTTCGGGCGCCCCATCGCCATCGCGGCGATTGTCGCCACCGGCCTGTTGCTCATCCCTTATTTCCTGATTCAACCGCGCTTTTCATTCGAGGATTTCGTCGCCAAGGGGTCGACGGCGCTGACCGCTGCCGAAAGCATCGACGAAGGCGTCGGCGGCGTGGCGCCGCTATATGTGCGTGTGCCGCTGATCGAGCACGATCCCAATATCGGTGAGGTCGACTACCAGCGCATTCGCGTCGTGCACCAGATCCTGGAAAAGGAACTCGGTCAGAACAAGGTCATCTCGGCGGCGAGCATGACCAATTACACCGATACCGGTTTCACCCGCGAAGAGGTGCTGAATGCTGTCGGCCCATTCATGCGGAAACGCTTTGTCACCGAAGACGGCTCGCAGGCACTGGTCACCGGCTTCATGCCCACCGTCATCGCCAGCAACGATCTCAAGGCGCTGGTGACACGGGTGGAGGCGGAACTGCACGCCTCGGGCATCCCGGAGGCCGAACTGGGCGGATTTAACATCCTCACGACCTTCGCAACCGACGATATCGTGCGCGGCCTGCAGGGTGACCTTACAGTCAGCGTGCTGGTAAATCTGGCGCTGATCGGCTTCGCTTTCCAATCGTTCCGCGTCGCGGCGGCGTCGGCCATCCCGAACCTGTTCCCGATCCTCGGCACCGAGGCCTGGCTGTGGTGGTCAGGCTCTGGCCTGCAACTGACCACGGTGATCGCGCTGACCATCGCCTTCGGCATTGCCGTGGACGACACGGTCCACTTCCTGTCGCACTATCTCCACGGCCGACGAGAGGAAAAGCGTAGCCATGAGGATGCAGTCAAGCACACGCTGCTGCGCATCGGCGGCGCTATCGTGGCGACGACGATCATCCTCTGCGCCGGCACGGCCATTCTGGTATTCGCCGAGCTCCCGCAGGTGGCGCTGTTTGGCTCGCTGTTCGTGATTACGCTGGCGCTAGCGGTGTTGGGGGACCTGTTCATCCTACCCGCTTTGCTGATGGCGGGTGGCAAGTTCTTCCAGCCGCTTGGAAAAATCAGGGTGCGGACCGCCGACCACGAGGCCACGCCCGATGATCCTACCGGCGACACGATCACCGGCGATGGCGGCACCGATGGCGAAGCGCGGGAACCGCGGCCCGTTTGAGGTGGCGCTTGTTTCCACCAGTTCGGCGCCGCACGAAAACGTCGCGCCGAATCCGCGATTTATTGTTATCTAGAAGGTCTGAGATTTTGCCGGGGGGCCGGTTTTTGAATCCTGGAGGGTTTTGTAGCATGACGAAACTTGGACACCTGACCCAAGCCGCCGCCCTGGCTGCGGTGGTGGCGACGGCAGGCGCTGCTGGTCCGGCTATCGCCGCGCCGGCCGACGTGGCGCTTCTCAAGTCCTATATCGGTGAGTGGCGCGGCCGTGGCGTACTGGTCGGCGCCAACCAGGAGACCGTGGTCTGCCGGTTGACGCTGAGCCAGGGCAACCAGGACAAGGTCAACTATAATGGCCGCTGCACTTTGGCCGGCAGCAATCTGTCGGTGGCCGGTACGCTGGCCTATGTGGATGCCAACAAGCGGTTCGAAGCCGCAATGACCTCGAACGCCTCGTTCAGCGGTATCGCGGTCGGTCAGAAGCGGGGCGGCGGCCTGACCTTCAACCTGCGCGAACGCAACAAGGACGAGGCCGGCAAGGACCTCAATATTTCGGCGCAGATCCATCTCAGCGCCGACGCCATCAAGGTGTCCTTCGACGTCGTCTATGTTGAATCCGGCGACAGCCTGCGCGCCGAAGTGCCGTTCAGCCGCTGATATCGGCGAGCCTTGGGCAAAGCCATGGAATGACAAGGGCGGCTCCGAGGCCGCCCTTTTTGTTGTGTTCGCTTAGAACGGAATGTCGTCATCCATGCCGCCGGGCTCGAAGGCTGGAGCGTTGGAGGACGGACGACGCCCGCCGCCGCCACCACCGTTGCCGCCACGATCGCTGACGCCACGGAAGCCGCCATCGTCATTGCTGCGGTAGCCACCGCCGCCCTCGCCGGCTCCAGCGCCATCACCGCGGCCATCGAGCAGCGTCAGGTTGGAGTTGAAGCCCTGCAGCACCACTTCGGTGGAGTACTTGTCCTGGCCGGACTGGTCCTGCCATTTGCGGGTCTGCAACTGGCCCTCGATATAGACCTTGCTGCCCTTGCGCAGGTAGCTTTCGGCCACACGGACCAAGCCTTCGGAGAAGATCACCACGCGGTGCCACTCGGTCTTTTCGCGGCGCTCGCCGGTATTGCGGTCCTTCCAGCTTTCAGATGTGGCGATACTGAGATTAACCACTTTGCCGCCATTGGGCAGGTTCCGGACTTCCGGGTCATTGCCCAGATTGCCCACCAGAATGACCTTGTTCACGCTGCCAGCCATGGCGCACTTCCTTCCAATTCAGTCCCGGTCTGCCCTGTCGCGGGACGCTTTCGATCCATTGGGCAGGACTATAGCCGTCAGTGCACGGCCCTGCCCTTCGACCGCACCATAGCTTTTCCGAGGCAAGTCAGTCTGTCCAATTCTGCGGTTCTCAACAGGCCCGGACACGACATGGCGCGCCCTTCCCCGTTCCCAAAAAACCGTGCCTATGCATTTTGTTCACTTTATGTTCTCACGACTTCTGTGTCAACAATGTTGAGCTTGACCGGGATCAAGGCGCTGCCACACAGTCGTGGCAAGGAGGAGTCGTGACGTTTTAATTCAGAGTTTGCGATGACCCCTGCCGACCTCTCCGCCCGCATCCGCAACAAAGCGCTTCTCGATCGCATTGTCTCCGCCGATGAAGCGGCGGCGCTGATCAAGGATGGCATGGTGGTTGGTATGAGCGGCTTCACCAAGGCCGGCGATGCCAAGGCCGTTCCCGTCGCGATGGCAGAACGGGCCAAGGCCGATCCGTTCAAGATCACCCTGATTACCGGCGCCTCCCTCGGTCACGATATCGACCGCATGCTCACCGAGGCGAAAGTGCTCGCCCGGCGCATGCCGTTCCAGGCCGACCCTACGCTGCGCAAAGCCATCAATCGCGGCGAGGTGATGTTCATCGACCAACACCTGAGCGAAACAGTGGAGCATCTGCGCTCCAACCAGCTCGGGCCCATCGACTATGCCATCGTCGAAGCGGCCGCCATCAATGAAGACGGGGGACTGGTGCCAACCACATCAATCGGTAATTCGGCGAGCTTTGCCATCCTGGCCAAGAAGGTCATCGTCGAAATCAACCTGTCGCAGCCAATGGGACTGGATGGTTTGCACGATATTTATATCCCCTCCAAGCGCCCGACCCGTGCGCCTATCCCCCTGATGGCCTGCGACAGCCGCGTGGGTACGCCCTATGTACCGATCCCACCCGAGAAGATCGCGGCGATTGTCATCACCAACGAAACCGACAGCGCATCCTCCGTGCTGCCGTCCGATGCTGAGACCAGCGCTATCGCCCGTCATCTCATCGCCTTTTTCGAGAGAGAAGTCGCGAGCGGCCGGCTCGACCTGACGCTGCAGCCACTACAGGCCGGCATTGGCTCGATCGCTAACTCGGTGCTGCAGGGTCTCGCAGACGGCCCCTTCCACCATTTGCGTCTCTACAGCGAGGTGCTGCAGGATTCGACCTTTGACCTGTTCGACGCCGGCAAGCTCAGCTTTGCATCGGCGTCGTCGATCACCCTGAGTGCGCCCTATGCCGAACGGGTGTTCGGCAGTTTCGAGGCCTATAAGGACAAGCTGATCCTGCGACCGCAGGAAATCTCGAACCATCCCGAGATCATCCGGCGGCTGGGCATTATTGGCATCAATACTGCGCTGGAATTCGACATATATGGCAATGTCAACTCGACGCATGTGGACGGCACCATGATGATGAACGGCATCGGCGGCTCCGGCGATTTCGCGCGCAATGCCTATCTCTCGATCTTCGTTACCAAGTCACTGGCGAAAAATGGTGCCATTTCCTCAGTGGTGCCGATGGTCAGCCATGTCGACCACACCGAACACGATGTCGATATTCTGGTCACCGAATGTGGGCTCGCCGACCTGCGCGAGCTGGCGCCACGCGAACGCGCCGCGCTGATCATCGAGAACTGCGCCCATCCAGATTACCGCCCACAATTGCGCGACTATTTCGAGCGGGCCGTGGCGCGAGGCGGACATACCCCGCATCTCATCGAGGAAGCTTTCGCCTGGCATGTGCGCCGCCAAAAGACCGGAAGCATGCGGGAAAGCTGAGGCGCTCCCATCGGCAAGCCGTGGGCCAACAAGCGGCTGCCTAGTTCTTGTGCAACAATGATTGCTCTTCCCCTGCCGCCGGGGTAGGACAGTGCAAACTGTCCTGAAGCATTTCCATGACCAACGTTTCTTCCCCACCTGCGCCCGAAGCGCAGCGTACGGCCCTGACCATTATTCTTGCAGTGAGCGGGGCCCATCTGCTCAACGACTTGCTGCAATTCCTTCTCCCGGCGCTTTATCCGATGCTGAAGGAGACGTACGGGCTGAGTTATCTGCAAATTGGTCTGCTGACACTGGGCCAGCAGATCACCGCCTGTTTGCTGCAGCCGCTGTTCGGCCTGTCTGGCGATCTCAAGCCCAAACCCTATTGGCTTGCCATCTCCATGATGATCGTGGCCCTCGGCGTGGCGGCGCTCGCTGCGGCTAGTGGCTTCTGGATGTTGTTCATCGCCGCCGTTATCGTCGGCACCGGCTCGGCATTGTTTCACCCGGAGGCATCGCGCGTGGCGCGCATGGCTTCGGGCGGTCGGCTGGGATTTGCTCAATCGCTATTCCAGGTGGGTGGCAATGCCGGCACTGCTCTGGGCCCACTTGCCGCCGCGTTCATCCTCTTGCCGCTGGGCCAGTCGAGCGTGTTCTATTTCCTCGCCGTGGCGGCGCTCGGCGTGGTGCTTCTCAGTTATGTCGGTCGCTGGTACGCCGAGCATCAGCGCCAGGCGGCCAGCCGCCCCAAAGTGGCCCTCGCCAAGCCGGCGCTGTCCCGCCAGCGGTTGATCACCGCCTTTGTGGTCATCGGGGCGCTGCTGCTCAGCAAGTTCATCTATATCGAGGGGCTGAAGAGCTATTACGCTTTCTTCCTCATTGAGAAATTCCAGCTGTCCGCACAGGAGGCCCAGTTCTATCTTTTCGCCTTCCTGGGCGCAGTGGCCGCAGGCACGTTCTTCGGCGGGCCCATCGGCGACCGTTATGGCCGGCTCGCGGTGATCTGGGTGTCGATCCTGGGTGCCCTGCCCTTCACCCTCGCCCTGCCCTATCTGGACCTGTTCTGGACGGCAGTGATGAGCGTCATGGTTGGCCTCATTCTCTCGTCCGCATTCTCGGCCATGGTGGTTTATGCGCAGGAACTGGTGCCCGGCAAGGTGGGTATGATCGCCGGTTTCATCTTCGGCTTCGCCTTCGGCATCGGTGCGCTCGGCGCCGCGGTCATGGGCGCGCTGGCAGACTGGATCGGCATCATCGCCGTGTTCCAGATCTGTGCCTTCTTGCCGGCGCTGGGTATCCTCACCATCTTCCTGCCGAGAACCGCAGAACTCTATCCTGAAGGAAAGCGTGCATGACCTCCGCACTCGAAGGCGATAGCGACAGCCAGATCACCCTGACGCGGACCATTGAGGCCAATGTCAGCGACGTATTCGCAGCCTGGACCGATCCGGCACTGATCGAGCAATGGCAGGCCGATGAGGCTGAGTTCGACGCGTTCGAGGGTGGACAATATCGCTTTGTCACTTTTGCCGACGAGGATGATGAAGCCGACCACGAGGTCAGCGGCGAAGTGCTGACTTATCTCGAAGATGAGCGCCTTGTGCTTTCCTGGGTCCATCGTGACGAGGAAGAGGGTGAAGAACTGCTGTTCGTGCTCGACCTCACCTTCAAGGCCATCGACCAGGACAGCACCAGCATCACGCTCACCGAGCGGGGCTTGCCGCACGCCGATGCACAGACGCGCATCTTCTCCATGGAAGCCTGGAGCGCGGCGCTCGAGACCTTGGCCGAATTGATGGAATAACCATCCGGCGCGGGTGAACCGGAAGCGGGCTTCGGGCGTATCTCCTCGGACATCCGGAGCCGAACGTGACCGCATCTCCTACACTCGTCTGGCTGCGCAACGATCTGCGCCTGACCGACAATCCTGCCCTTCATGCTGCCGCGCATGATGGCCGGCCTGTTATCGCCATCTACGTGCATGAAACCGACCCGGAACTGCGCCCCGTGGGTGCGGCAGCACGGTGGTGGCTGCACCATAGTCTGGTCGCGCTGGAAGCAGACCTGGCCCAGCACGGGATCGCCTTCGAGGTTTTGTCGGGCCGGGCGGGGGCGGTGCTTGAAAAATTCGTCCACGATAAGGATGCTGCGGCAATCCACTGGAATCGGCGTTATGCGCCAGCAGAGCGTGACCTCGACGCGGCGACAAAATTGAAACTGCGCGAAACTGGGATCACCGTCACCTCGCATCCGGGCAATTTGCTGGTCGAACCGTGGATGATCGAAACCGGCCAGCACAAACCCTATTCGGTGTTTACGCCGTTCTGGAAATCGCTCCGTAACATACCGATTGAAGCACCGCTTCCGGCCCCCAAGAAACGCGCAGCCCGCAAGACCAGATCAGTCGACGGGGGTTATGACATTCCATTCTGGGCGCCGAAAATGGCGCAATACTGGACAATCGGCGAGGCAGGCGCACGAGATGCGCTTGGAGCCTTCCTTGATGAGCGTCTCGCCGATTACCCCGATGGTCGCGATATCCCAGCCAAAGATCTCACTTCCAGACTATCCCCACATCTACGTTTCGGTGAAATCAGTCCGCGTCAGATCTGGCGTGCCGCGCGCATGCGCGCCGATGCCGAGCCCACATTGGCGGGGTCGGTGGAAAAATTCCTGTCCGAGTTGGCATGGCGAGAGTTCAGCTATCACCAACTCTACCACCGCCAGGATATCGCCGAGATATCCATGCAGGGCAAATATGAAGGTATGCGCTGGCGTCACGCGCCGAACGATCTTGCAGCCTGGCAAGCCGGCCAGACCGGCATCCCCATCATCGACGCCGGGATGCGCGAGCTTTGGGAGACCGGGTACATGCACAATCGGGTGCGTATGCTCGTGGCTTCGTTTCTGAGCAAGAACCTGCTGACCGACTGGCGCCTGGGCGAAAAGTGGTTCTGGGATTGCCTGGTCGATGCCGATATGGCCAACAATCCCGCCAGTTGGCAGTGGGTCGCCGGCTCCGGGTTGGATGCGGCGCCCTATTTCCGCATCTTCAATCCCGTAACCCAGGGCGAACGTTTTGACGCGTCTGGAGACTATGTCAGGTGCTGGGTGCCCGAGATCGCAGAACTGTCCGACAAGTTTGTTCACAAGCCTTGGGAGGCACCGGCATCGGACCTCACCGCTGCAGGCATCGTCCTCGGCAAGACCTATCCAAGGCCTATCGCCGATCTCAAAGACACGCGGCAACGGGCTCTTGATGCATCGGCGGCCCTAAGCTGAACCGGACCTGGCGAAAACTTATTCCACGGCGAGCATCAGCCGGCGAGCTCACTTGCGCCGAAGGGGCGAGCGAGGAAAAGCCGTGCCGTTCAGTCGCCGCAACGCTTGCGCCGCCCCGGTGGCGCCCCTACCATAAGTGCTTGATCCACCGACAATTCGACCATGGCCAAGCACCAAGACCTAATCTCCGCAATCGGCAACACGCCCCTCATCCGTCTCAATCGCGTCTCGGCTCTTACCGGTAGCGACATCTGGGGCAAGGCGGAGTTTCTCAATCCTGGCCAGTCGGTCAAGGATCGCGCGGCGCTGTTCATCATCCATGACATGGTCAAATCGGGCGCGCTCAAGCCCGGTGGCACTATTGTTGAGGGCACTGCGGGCAATACCGGCATCGGCCTGACGCTGGTGGCCAATTCGCTCGGCTTCAAATCGGTGATCGTCATTCCCGAGACGCAGAGCCAGGAAAAGAAGGACGCCCTGCGCCTTTACGGCGCCGAACTCATTGAAGTGCCCGCCAAGCCCTACAAGAATCCCAATAACTACATCAAGATTTCCGGGCGCCTGGCCGAAAAGCTCAATGCCGAACTGCCGAATGGCGCCGTCTGGGCCAATCAGTTCGACAATGTCTCGAACAAGCGCGCCCATATCGAAACCACGGGTCCAGAAATCTGGCAGCAGACCAATGGGCGCATTGACGGCTTCATCTGCGCAGTCGGTTCCGGGGGCACACTTGCCGGCGTCGCCGAGGCGCTGAGGGCGCGCAATCCTGATGTAAAAATCGGGCTGGCTGACCCCGAGGGGGCGGCGCTTTACGAATATTACGCCCATGGCGAGCTCAAGTCCTCGGGCAACTCGATCACCGAGGGGATAGGTCAGGGCCGCATCACCGCCAATCTTCAGGATCTCAAGGTCGACTTGCCCTACCAGATCCCCGATGCAGAAGCCCTGCCCTACATCTTCGACCTGCTCGAACATGAGGGACTTTGCCTCGGCGGCTCGAGCGCGATCAACATAGCTGGCGCCGTACGCATGGCCCGCGATCTGGGCCCGGGTAAAACCATCGTCACTATCCTCTGCGACTATGGCAATCGCTACGCCAGCAAGATCTATAATCCGGAATTCCTCGTTGAGAAAAACTTGCCGGTGCCGCGCTGGATGGTCGAACGCACGCCCATCGATATTTCGAGCGTCATCCTGCCAGAGGCTTGATGGGCAAACGCGCCCCGCTTGGCAGGACCGCCCTCGGATCGTCCCGAGGGCGCTGTTTACGTCGACCCCGGGCTGGCTGATCAGCCCGGTCGTTGGCCATCACTGGCCAAATCCGAGGTTGGTTGGCCGGTCAAACCGATAAGGCCGACGCCGCTTCAGCGCCTCAGTGGCTTCAGCTGCCCCCACCGTGAAATTACGAGCCCAGCCGGTGCCCCGCCCCGTCAACAGAAAGCCAAAATAGATGCTTTCAGCGGTCGCCGGGACATCAAGCGTGATCGCGAAACCTTTCCAGTCCTCGGAACCTCTTGCGGCAATGCCCGGGCGATCCAACAGATTTTCGAAGCGCAACTTGCGGCCCTGAGCATCGTCGATGCGCATCCACATGGTTACGCCCCCATCAAGATCGCGGCACGACAATTCGCAAGCCACCCGGACCGCTGCCTCCCGATACGGTTCGGCACTGATGATTTGTGCCATGGAGCCAAACTGAGCATCCCGAGCATGATATGCCACCGGTGTGCTCTGGATCATGGCGCAGCCAGGCCTGTCGGGATCAAGTCCCATACGAAAATAGCCGTCGCGGTTTACGCTTGCATCGAGCCAACCCTCCGGCATGGCCAGCGGTCGCATATCAGCTTCGGCAAGGTCGATACGGGCGCTTAATATGTTCCAGTTGGCTAGCCCGAACTGGCGGGCCACCAGTTCCAGACAGTCGCTATGGCTGAGGCTGACATTTCGCTCTGCCAACCCCTGTCGAAGTAATTTGGCCATGAGCTTTGCGTCCATGAAACTATGCATGGTCTGATCCTTTCGGACGGGCAATTTCGTAGTCAGTGCTCGCATTGCTGACGGCTTGCCCGTGAGGTCAGGGTCAAACCAAGTTCAGATCGTGCATTCACCACCCCCGTTCGGGTGCGAGCGGCTGGCTGCACGAAGCCATTCGTCGATGCTACTCCCATGAAGGTTGCTGTCAACTCGGGATTGTCGCGGGTCTGCTGCCTGATACACTGCAGCTCCAAATCAGTGTCCCGGGGGCAAGGTGTTCGGCATAGACGATATTCTGCGGGCCATCGTGGCGGATCTACATATAGTCGCCCTGGTCATGGCGGCGATCTACGCCCTGGCAATCGTCTGCGCGATCCGGGAAATTCTCAATTCACGCACCTCCCAGGGGTCCATCGCCTGGCTGCTGTCACTGATCCTGCTGCCGTTCCCAACGGCTTTTCTCTACCTGATCTTCGGCTGGAAACTATTCGACGACTACGCCACTGATCGCATCAAGAACGGCCGCGCCAACCGGCCCTTGCGCGCCAAGGATCTTGCGCTGATCGACCGAGAGACCGACGACAAATGGCCGGTACAGGTGGCCGTGTCGGAGCTGCCTTTTCTCAACGGAAACGACGTCGAACTGCTGATCGATGGGCAGGCGACGTTCCAATCGATCTTCGAAGGCATAGATGCGGCCCAGGAGTATTTGCTGGTCCAGTTCTACATCATCCGTGACGACAAGCTTGGCCAGCAACTGGCCGAGCGGCTGATAGCCCGCGCTAAGGCCGGCGTTTCTGTCTACCTGCTGTATGACGATGTCGGCAGCACGGGCATGCCCAAGCGGTTCCGCACGCAGCTACGCGATGCCGGGATCAAGGTGGCAGGCTTCAATCAGCGCCATAAGTTCATGCGTCTTTATGGCCCGACCCGCATCAATTACCGCAATCATCGCAAGATCGTGGTGGCCGATGGCAAGCATGCCTGGGTCGGCGGCCACAATGTTGGCGTCGAATATCTCGGCGAGAATCCGAAATTCGGTCACTGGCGGGACACGCATGTCCGCGTGTCAGGACCGGCGGCCCTGGGCTGCGCTTTATTGTTCCGCGAGGACTGGGAGTGGGCAACGGGCGAATTGCTGCCAGCGACGCCGCCCAAAACTGTGGATACGCCAGGGGACCAGTCAGTGCTGGTGATGGGCTCGGGCCCTGCCGACAAGCTGGAAGAGTGCGCAATCGCCTATACCGACCTGATCGGGCGGGCCCGCAAGCGTCTCTGGATCGTCAGCCCCTATTTCGTGCCCGATACCGATATTCGCACCGCACTGTTCGCCGCGCGCCTGCGCGGTGTCGATGTGCGCATCATGCTGCCCGACAATCCCGATCACGCCATGGTCTGGCTCGCCAGCATGGCCCATGCCGATGCCATGGTGCAGCACGACATCTCCGTCTATCGCTATGTCGACGGCTTCCTGCATCAGAAGGTCGTGTTGATGGACGATGAAATCGCCACGGTCGGCAGCGTCAATTTCGACAACCGCTCCTTCGCGATCAATTTCGAGATTACGCTCTGGTTCACCGGCAAGACTGTGTTGGACACGATCGAGGACATGTTGCTGACCGACTTCAAATCCTGCCGTCAGGTCAGCAAGGCCGAGGTAGAAACACGCTCCTTGCCGCATTATTTCCTGACACAGGCAGCGCGGCTCTTGTCGCCACTGCTGTAAATCGGCCTAGCGGATCGGCGGGGCGTAGAGAAGCCCGCCATTGCTCCACAGGGCGTTCTGGCCCCGCAGCATGGCCGCGCCGGTTTGCGGGCCGAAGTGGCGGTCATAGAGCTCGGCGTAATTGCCGATGGCGCGGATAATGTCGGCCATGAAGGTGGGGCGCAGGCCGAACGCGGCACCGTAATCATCCTCAAGGCCAAGCAGGCGTTTGACCGCCGGGGTACGCGTAGCCGCCAGGGAGTCGATGTTGAGACTGGTCACCCCAACCTCCTCGGCGGTGATCAAGGTAAAAATGGTCCAGCGCACGATGTTGAACCACTCGATATCGCCTTGTCTCACAACCGGGGCCAACGTCTCCTTGGAAATGCGCTCGGGCAGGATGCGATGCTGGGCGGGATCGGGCAGTTCCCGACGAATGGCCTGCAACTGCCGCCCGGAGGCCGATGCGACCTGGCAGAGGCCGGAGCGGTAGGCGACCATGAGATCGGCCACCTCCTCATAGACCACTTCATTGAAACTGGTCTGATTGGCGAAGAAAAACTCGTCCAGCGCCTGCAACTCGCCCGAACCGTCGACCACGCAGATGCTCACATCGTCGAGTTCATAGGCCGAAACCACCCCCAGCGATTGCGGCACCAGGAAAGCCTGGCCGTCGAAGAAACTGGGCGTCACATATTCGGCGCCATAGCGGATATCGCGCCCGGCAACCCAGGCGCCGTTCCGCATCAGCACATCCACGGCGCCGGTTTGCAGCGGCGCAAAACGCGCTTCGCCGCGAAAGGCCCGGAACTCAATGAGATCGGGATTGCCAAACACCGCCGCCGCGAGGCCACGGCACAGGTCCACATCGAAACCGGACCAGCGGCCATCGCTGTCCTGCTGGGCAAAGCCGGCCAACGGATTGGCCGATCCGCAGACCAGAAAACCCCGTTCACGCACAGCGGCCAGCGTCTGGGCGGCGGCCGGCGGCGCAGCGAGGCCGATCGAAAGCGCGGCCAGAAGCAGCAATGGCTTGCAAAAACGGATCAATCTGCCGGCTTTCCAGGTCGTTTCGCCGGTTTCCCTGAATCAGCGAACGATCTAAGTCCTTGTTTTGGCGCGTCGGCCGGCCGCAATTCAATTGCTGCTTCGGCCGGAACGCTTCAGTCCCTGCCCGCATATTGGCAGCCAGAAAAATGGGGTCAAGCCGTGGACCGGCTCGACCCCCTACTAATTGTGCCGCAAGGCATGCCCGGAATGGGCAGGAGTTCCGCTGGCCTCAGTGCAGAATCTGGCTGAGGAACAATTTGGTGCGTTCGTGCTGCGGATTGGAGAAGAACGCCTCCGGCTCGTTCTGCTCGATGATCTGGCCCTGGTCCATGAAGATCACGCGGTTGGCGACCTGACGGGCAAACCCCATTTCGTGGGTCACGCAAATCATGGTCATGCCTTCCTCGGCCAGGCTGATCATCACCTCGAGCACTTCCTTGACCATTTCGGGATCGAGCGCGGAGGTGGGTTCGTCAAACAGCATGATTTTAGGCTGCATGCAGAGCGAGCGGGCAATGGCAACGCGCTGCTGTTGCCCACCAGAAAGCTGGCCGGGATATTTGTTGGCCTGCTCGGGGATTTTCACCCGCTCGAGATAGTGCATTGCCGTCGCCTCGGCCTCGGCCTTGGGAGTGCCGCGCACCCAGATCGGTGCCAGGGTGAGGTTCTGCAGGATGGTGAGATGCGGGAAGAGGTTGAAGTGCTGGAACACCATACCCACTTCGCGGCGCACTTCGTCGATGCGCTTGAGATCAGCGGTCAGCTCGGTGCCGTTGACGATGATCTGGCCTTCCTGATGCTCCTCCAGGCGATTGATGCAGCGGATGAGCGTCGACTTGCCGGACCCGGAAGGTCCGGCGATGACGATGCGCTCGCCCTTCATCACCTTGAGGTTGATGTCGCGCAGCACGTGGAAATCGCCATACCATTTGTGCATGTCGATGACTTCGATCGCGACTTCGGTCTGGGAGACCTGCATGTGGCTGGTGTTGACGACACGGTCGACGGTGGTTTCGGAAACCTGAGACATAGAGCTACCTCTTGTAGCCAGTGTTAAGACGGCGCTCCATGAAGATGGAGTAGCGGGACATGCCGAAACAGAAGACCCAGAAGACCATGGCGGCGAAGATATAGCCGGTGGTCGCAGTATTGGCCGACTGCCATTCAATGGCGGAGTCGTTCTTGGTCTTAACCGCTTCGAGCAGGTCTCTCATGCCGACGATGTAGACGAGCGACGTATCCTTGAACAAGGAAATGAAGTTGTTCACGATCCCCGGGATCACGTGCTTGAGCGCCTGGGGCAGGATGATGAACCACATCCGTCTCCAATAGCCCAAACCCAAGGCCGCCGCCGCTTCATATTGCCCCCGCGGGATGGCCTGCAGGCCGCCGCGCACCACTTCAGCCATATAGGCCGAGGTGAAGAGCGTGACACCGACGAGCGCACGGAGGAATTTGTCCACGGTCATGCCCTGCGGCATGAACAGCGGCAACATCACCGAAGCCATGAACAGGATGGTGATCAGCGGTACCGCACGGATCAGTTCGATGAACATGATGCAGACGGTCTTGATGATCGGCAGGTTGGACTGGCGCCCCAGCGCCAGCACGATGCCCATGGGGAAAGATAAGGTGATGCCGACCACCGAGATGATCAGGGTGACCAGAAGACCACCCCACTGCTCGGTTGGCACAACTCGCAGGCCGAACAGGCCGCCAGCAAGCAGGATGTAGCTGACGATCGGATAGACGATCAGCAATAGCACCGCATTGAGGCGCTTGAACGGCATTTTGGGGATCAGCATCGGCGTCAGGAGCAGTGCACCCAGCGCAAATACCAGGTTCGGACGCCAGAACTCCTGCACCGGATAGAAGCCGTAGATGAAGAAGTTCATCTCAGCAGCGATATAGGCCCAGCACGCACCGGCATTTTCAAGCCGGCACTGTTCCACCGTGCCACCAGGGCCAACGGCATTGCCGAAGAAAAACCCGTAAAGCGGCGGCACCACCCAGAGCAGGAAAGCCGCGCCGAGCACAGTCAGCACTGAATCGAGCGGCGTTGCGAAGAGGTTCTTGCGAGCCCAGGCCACAATGCCGCTGGTGCGGATCGGCGCAGGACGCGCAGGAACAATTTCGGATCGGACGAAACCAATATCTGTCATGGCGCCCTCCTACCGTTCCACCAGCTTAACCCGGGCGTTGTACCAATTCATGATCGCCGAGGTGAGCAGTGAGAATGTGAGATAGACGGCCATAGTGATGGCGATACATTCGATCGCCCGGCCAGTCTGGTTGAGAGAGGTGCCGGCAAAGACGTTCACCAGTTCGGGGTAGCCAATGGCGGCGCCCAGCGATGAGTTCTTTGTCAGATTGAGATATTGGCTGGTGAGCGGTGGCACGATCACCCGCATGGCCTGCGGAACGATGACCAGACGCAGTCTGTCGCCCTCCTTGAGCCCAAGCGATGCGGCGGCTTCAGTCTGCCCATGGCTGACTGACTGGATACCGCCGCGAACCGTCTCGGCAATGAAGGCTGCCGTATAGATGGTGAGACCAAAGGCGAGGGCAACGAATTCCGGCGGCAATTGCAGGCCACCGCGGAAATTGAAACGCTCCAGCACTGGAATTTCGAAAGCCACGCTGGCGCCGCTGACCCAGAAGACCAGCGCCGTTACGCCGAAGAGTATCACAAGGGACGTCAGGAACACCGGAAAGCGCTGTCCGGTAGCCTCGAGCCGTTTCTTGGCCCAGCGCCTCAGCACGATGACGCCGATAATTGCCAACAGCAGGCCGAGCCAGACGAAGTTGAACTGCTCGTCCGGTATGGGTCGCGGCACCATCACGCCGCGCTGGTTGATGAAGGAATCAAAGGGTAGTTCCAGCGAGTTACGAACCGCCGGCATTGATTTGAGGACGGCGAAGTACCAGAAGAACAGCTGCAGCAGCAGAGGGATGTTGCGGATCACCTCGATATAGACGGTGGCGATGCTGGAGACGATGAAATTGGTGCTCAGCCGAGCAATGCCGATGGTGAAGCCAAGAATGGTGGCGAAGATGATGCCCACCACGGCAACCAGCAAAGTGTTCAAGAGCCCGACCAGAAACGCTTCCCAGTAGTAGGAGGCGCGGGACCAGGGCAACAGCGAGAAAGAGATGTCGAAGCCGGCGGTCCGCCACAGGAAGTCGAAGCCGGTGGTCTTGTTCTGCGCTGCCAGATTGGCGGCGGTGTTGCCGATGATCCATGAAATGAAGGCGATGATGATGCCAGCCACGACCACCTGGTAAATGATCCCTCGGATCATCGGGTCGTTGAAAAAGCTGGGCCGTGGGGCCGATTGAGGGCCCGTATCGTAAGTTGTCATTTATGCTGTCCCTTGGCCGCGAAGAGCCGCCGCGCAGCCAAGACGGCGCGCAGTCGACGGAACAAAAAGTCCGGCGCTCCAAGGGAGCGCCGGCTCAATTCGTTCGGCTTAGCGGATCGGCGGGGAGTACTGGATGCCGCCGTCGCGCCACAGGGCATTCAGGCCGCGTTCCAGCCCGATCGGGGTATCCGGACCCACGTTACGATCGTAGCTCTCTGCGTAGTTACCGACCAGCTTGATGATCTGGTAGGCCCAGGCATTGTCGAGGCCGAGCGGCGCACCGAACTCGCCTTCAACGCCAAGCAGGCGCTTGATGGCCGGGTTGTCCGAACCGAGCTGTTCATCGACGTTGGCCGAGCTTACACCAAGCTCTTCGGCCTCGAGCAGCGCGAAATAGGTCCAGCGAGCGATGTTGAACCACTGCGTGTCACCGGCGCGAACCACGGGGCCGAGCGGCTCCTTGGAAATGATCTCGGGCAGGATGATGTGATCGTCTGGATTGGCGAACTTAGAACGTTCCGCCGCGAGGGCAGAGGAGTCGGTGGTGTAAACGTCGCAGCGGCCGTCTTCGTAGGCCTTCACCACTTCGTCCTGATCAACGAACACAACAGTGTTGAATTCCATGCTGTTGGCGGCGAAATAGTCGGCGGCGTTGAGTTCGGTGGTGGTGCCGGACTCGATACAAATAGCAGCGCCGCTGAGGTCGAGTGCGGAATCGATGGCGTCTTCCTTGCGCACCATGAAGCCCTGACCGTCATAGAACATGGTGCCCACAAAGCTGATGCCCAGCTGGGTATCGCGGCTCATGGTCCAGGTCGTGGTGCGCGAGAGAACATCCACTTCGCCAGCGGAAAGGGCGGTGAAACGCTCCTGGCTGGTCAGCGAGGTGAAGCGAACGGCGTCCGCGTCGTTGAAGATTGCGGCAGCCATGGCGCGGCAGAAGTCGACTTCCAGGCCAGTCCACACATTGTTGGAGTCGGGAGCAGAGAAACCGGCGACGCCACCGGTCACGCCGCACTGGATAAATCCCTTTGCCTTGACATCATCAAGGATTGCCGCCTGTGCGGCGGTCGCGCCGAGCCCCAGCGAGGCCGCGACTGCGATCGATACGAGCGCTTTTTGCATTTATTTGCCTTTTTGTTTCCTGACCCTGTCGTCTATTCGGAACCTATCAAGTTTGCCGAGGCTCCGATTGCACCACCGCCTTTGTGTGACGGTTGTGATGCTGTTAAGCATGCAAGCGTCTATTGACCGTAACGTCAAGGGCAGAAGGTACATTGGGACAGCATCTCTGTCTCTTTTTTAGACAGATGATGAATGTGATCCGTTTTTGAGCAGTCGATACATGAGCGACCAGAACAACAAAATCCCAGCAAACACGGCGGTCGAGACGATCCTGACCCATGGCGGCCGTGAGCCGAACGACCATTTCGGCTTTGTGAACACACCAGTCTTCCGGGGCTCGACTGTGCTGTTCAAAACTCTGGCGGATCTGGATTCCCAGCAGCAGCCCTATCTATATGGGCGAGCAGGCAATCCCACCACCGAAGGTGTCGAATCAGTGGTGACGGCACTCGAGGGCGCTCATCGTACCCAGCTGGTGCCCTCAGGCCTGGCGGCGATCACTGTCGCGTTGATGTCCTGCCTGCGCTCAGGCGACGAGGTACTGATCAGCGACAGCGCCTATGAGCCAACCCGCGCCTTTGCCGACGGCTACCTGGCCAAGGCCGGTATCAAGGCCCGCTATTTCGACCCGCGCATCGGCGGAGGCATAGCCGAGCTGATTCAGGCCAATACGCGCGCCATCTTCGTGGAAAGTCCGGGGTCGCTGACTTTTGAAGTACAGGACCTGCCGGCGATCGCCGCCGCCGCCCACAAGCACGACATCCGGGTCATCGTTGACAACACCTGGGCGAGCCCCCTGTTTTATAAGCCGCTGGCGCTCGGTGCCGACATTGTGGTGCATTCGGCAACCAAGATGTTTTCCGGCCATTCCGACACCTTTGGCGGCACCATCTCGACCACGGAGGCCGCGTGGAAAGATGTGGAGAGCACCCGCCGGCTGCTTGGATTCTACACTTCAGGCGACGAAGCCTTCCTGCTGTCGCGTGGCTTAAAGACCCTTGCCATCCGCATGCGCGAGCATGAGCAGCGTGCGCTCGATTTTGCCAGTTGGCTGGAGCAACAGGAGGGCGTTGCGAGCGTGTTGCACCCTGCCCTGCCGAGCCACCCCGACCACGCCTTGTGGAAGCGCGACTTCACCGGTTCGGGCAGCCTTTTCTCCTTCGTCCTGCCGCGTGGTCCACGCTCGGCCCTTGCGGCCTTTGTCGATGATCTGCGCATCTTCAGCATGGGCTATTCCTGGGGCGGCTATGAAAGCCTGTGCCTACCGGCCAAGCTGGTGAAGAACCGTACGGCTGTCCCATGGAACAGTGAAGGTCATTTGCTGCGCCTGCATATCGGTTTCGAAGACTTGGAAGACCTCAAGTCCGACCTCGCCGATGGCTTGGAGCGTTACGCAAAGGCCCGGTAAGCCAAGAGTATTTTTGCGGGCGGTGAACATCTGCCCGCATCGGCCGCTCGGCACTTGCCCTTTGCCGAGGAACAGGCTAACGGATGCACGTGATCTCGGAGTGTAGCTCAGCCTGGTAGAGCACCGGTTTTGGGAACCGGGGGTCCAAAGTTCGAATCTTTGTACTCCGACCATCGCACCGCATCGTGTTGAGGATTCTGCATGACCGCCCGTATCTACCGCCCTGCCCGCAACGCCATGCAGTCCGGCAGGGGCAAGTCGAAGCAATGGGTTCTGGTGCATGAATTGGCGGTTCCGCGCACCATCGATCCGCTGATGGGCTATACTAGCTCATCCGACATGGAGCAGCAGGTACGCCTGTCGTTCGACACGCTTGAGCTGGCCGAGGCCTATGCTCAGCGTAACGGCATTGCCTATACCGTCCAGCCTGCGCATGAGCCGACGCCCAAGCGCGTCAGCTATCCGGACAACTTCAGGTCCGACCGCAAGACGCCCTGGACGCACTGATCCGGCTGACATTGTGATTCCGTCTGGCGCCGCAAGAGATTGCGGCGCTTTGCTTTTTTGCACTACGGTAAGCGTGTTCAGCTCGGTTCGCCGGCTGGTCAGATGTTCCATTTGCCGGAGTGATCCCATGAAAGCCCGACATTTCCTCGCTACTTTCTCCGCAGTTCTGGCCATGTGCACGTCAGCGTCAGCGGCACCCGCGCTTTGGAAGATCAGCGACGAGGACAGTTCAATCTGGCTGTTTGGCTCCGTACACTTGCTGCCTCCCGACATCGACTGGCGCAGCGAAGCCCTGGACGATCTTCTGCAGACGGCCGACCGGGTCTACTTCGAAACCGACATCAGTCCGGAAGCGCAGCTGACGATTACGCCCCTGACAATCAAGCTGGGGTTCAGCAATGACGGCACCCTGCTCAACCAGCATATCGGCCCGGAACTGACCGATCGGCTGCGCGAGGCCGCCAAGGCCTATGACATGCCGATGCCCTTCCTTCTCACCATGCAGCCATGGATGGCCGCTACCACCATTTCTGTCGGCGTCATGGCGGGGTCGGGATACGATCCGACCCTCGGCGTCGAAAATGTGCTGGGCCGCGAAGTGCCTAAAGAGCGTCAGGGCTTTCTGGAAACACCGGAGGAGCAGATCGGCTTTCTCGGCGGCGGAACCATGGACGAGCAGATTGCCATGCTCGAGGCCACGCTCGACACGCTCCACGTCATGATGACCGACCTCGACGCCATGGTTGCCGCATGGATGGACGGTGATCCGGATGCCTTGGGCGAAATCTTCATGGAACAGATGGGCGGATATGACAGTGGCATGGTCAGCCGGCTCATCGATCAGCGCAATGCCAATTGGACAGACCAGATTGCCGGCATGCTGGAGCGAAACGAGGAGGCGCTCCTGATTGTCGGCGCCGCGCATATGACCGGCTCGACCAGCGTGGTCAAGATGCTGCAAAAGCGCGGCTATGCCAGCGAGCGCATACAATAGCAGCAAAAGCAAATGCCCCCCGGCAAAGCCGGAGGGCATTCATTATTGGAGCGGGGGACAAGCGCTTAAACGGCGCTTAGCTTGGTCCACTTGCTGTCGTTCTGGCTCGACTGCACCGACGCAACGATGAACTGCATGCCTTCGATGCCATCTGCCATGCTGGGCAAGAGGCTTTCGTAATCAGCACCCTCGCCACGGATGACGGCGGCGAACTGGCTATAGAGTGTCGCAAAGGCTTCGAGATAACCTTCGGGGTGGCCGGAGGGGATGCGCACGTTCATCGACGCGGCCGGCGGTACCGAAATCGAACCACCACGGGTCAGAAGCTGCTTGGGCTTACCGAACTCGGTGAACCACATGTAGTTCGGGTTGTCCTGACGCCATTCAAGGCCACCCTTCTCGCCATAAACGCGCAGCAGCAGGCCGTTTTCGTTGCCCACGGCAACCTGGCTGGCCCAGAGCATGCCCTTGGCGCCACCCTCGAAACGCAACATGATGTGCACATTGTCGTCGAGCTGACGGCCCGGCACAAAAGCAGTGAGATCGGCCGACACGGAATCGGTCTTGAGACCGGTGACGAAGCGGGCGAGGTTGTAGGCGTGGGTGCCGATATCGCCGATACAACCGCCGGCGCCGGAACGGGCCGGGTCGGTGCGCCATGCGGCCTGCTTGTTGTCATCGCCGGCCGCTTCGGTAAGCCAGTCTTGCGGATATTCAACCTGCACGACGCGGATCTTGCCGAGTGCACCGGAGGCAACCAGTTCGCGGGCCTGGCGCACCAATGGATAGCCCGTGTAATTGTGGGTCAGCAGGAACTTGGCGCCGTTCTTCGGCTTGATTTCGGCCAGCTTGCGAGCGTCTTCCAGCGTCGAGGTGATCGGCTTGTCGCAGATCACGTGGATGCCGGCTTCGAGGAAGGCCTTTGCCGGGCCGAAATGCATATGGTTGGGCGTGACGATGGCGACCGCCTGGATACCATCGGGTCGCGCCGCCTCTGCCTTGGCCATCTCCTCATAGGAGGTGTAGATGCGGTCGTCGGCGAGGCCGAGGTTTTTGCCTGATTCCTTGGCCACTTCGGGGCGCGACGACAGTGCGCCTGCCACCAGTTCGTAATCGCCATCAAGGCGGGCCGCGATGCGGTGCACATAGCCGATAAAAGCTCCAGTGCCGCCGCCAACCATGCCCAAGCGAATGCGCTTTGCGCCGTTTTCTGCCATTTTTCTCTCCCGATACGTATTGGGTACCAAACCTCATCCTGCAGCGGATGTCATCCCGGCGGAGGCCGGGATGCATCTCGCCATGTCAAGATGGGCCCCGGCATTCGCCGGGGTGAATCCCCTTGATGGTGCTTAGCTCAGGCCCAGCATCTTGCGGTTCGCCGCCTGATCGGTGCCGCCGGACGCAAAGTCGTCAAAGGCCTTTTCGGTGACCCTGATGATATAGCTCTGGATCAGTTCCGCGCCTTCGCGGGCACCATCTTCGGGATGCTTGAGCGCGCATTCCCATTCGAGCACGGCCCAGCCCTTGAAGTCATTGGCCGCCATCTTGGCAAAGATCGCCGGGAAATCCACCTGGCCATCGCCGATAGAGCGGAAGCGCCCTGCCCGGTTTACCCAGGACTGGAAGCCGCCATAGACGCCTTGGCGTCCGGTCGGATTGAATTCGGCATCCTTGACGTGGAAGGCCTTGATGCGATCCTTGTAGATGTCGATGTAGTCGAGATAGTCGAGCTGCTGCAGCACAAAGTGGCTCGGATCGTAGAGCAGATTGGCGCGCGGATGGTTCTTCACGCGGTCGAGAAACATCTCGTAGGAGACGCCGTCATGAAGGTCTTCCCCGGGGTGGATTTCGTAGCAGACATCCACACCTGCCTCGTCGAAGGCATTGAGGATCGGGGTCCAGCGGCGTGCCAGCTCATCGAATGCCTCTTCGACCAGGCCCGCCGGGCGTTGTGGCCAAGGATAGATATAGGGCCATGCCAGCGAACCGGAGAAGGTTGCATGCGCATTAAGGCCAAGGTTCTTTGACGCCTTGGCCGCATTCATCATGGTCTGCACCGCCCATTCCTGGCGGGCTTTCGGGTTGCCATGCACGGACGCCGGGGCGAAGCCATCGAACGCCGTATCATAAGCGGGGTGGACGGCGACGAGCTGCCCCTGAAGGTGAGTCGAAAGCTCGGTGATCTCCAGCCCGTGGCTGTTGACAATGCCCTTGATTTCGTCCGCGTAAGTCTTGGAATTGGCGGCCTTTTCGAGATCGATGAAGCTCGAAACCCAAGTCGGAATCTGCACGCCCTTATAGCCCAGGCCGGCAGCCCAGCGGCAAATATTGTCGAGCGTATCGAACGGCGCCTGATCGCCCGCGAACTGGGCGAGGAAAATGGCGGGGCCTTTAACAGTGGTGGCCATGGGGAGGTCTCCTCTCGAGGCCCCGCACACCGCACTGCCGGGGCTTGTTCTTATGATTTCGGCGTATGGGCCGCATGCTAGTCGGGCGACGATTGCTCGCCGCCCAACATTTTATTCAGCAGTGTTGACCGGCGCCGAGCGCCTGTCAATGAGGTACGTCCATCAAGCCTTTAGAAGAGCGCGAGCATCTTCGATATTGAGGGCGCGGGGACGCTCGCAGGTGGTCTGCAGGGTCAGAACTTCGCCGGTCTCGCCGGCCTTGAGCAGCCCGGTCATGACTTCCACGACGTGCAAAGCCACATCGAGACCACAACGCGCGGTCTGGCCGGTTTCGTGCGAAATCATCATGTCGGCGAGGCCGGCACAACGGTAATTGGCACGTGGATTGGGCTGGTCGAGACCCTGGTTCGGCTTGCCGAAGGGGTGATCCCATGCGGCCACCGGCGTACGGGTGCCATCGAGAGCCGCGGTGACGAGATCGCCACCGAAGAAATTCGGATCGGGTACGAAGATCGAGCCATCCGTGCCATAGAGCTCAATATTGTGGTGGCCATGCGCCGCCACGTCCCAGCTGGCGCCGATGGTGACGATGGCGCCATTGTGGAACTCGAGAATGCCGTGGATGGTGGTCGGAGTGCCAACCTTGATGATGCTGCCCTTGTTCGGGCCTTCGGCGGTCACGACGCGCTCATTGCGCGCCATATTGGTGAACGCGGAAAGCTTCTTCACTGGCCCAAGCAGGTGTACGAGGTCGGTGATGTAGTAGGGGCCGAGATCGAGGATCGGGCCGCCGCCGGGCTGGAAGAAGAAGTCCGGATTGGGATGCCAATGCTCCATGCCGCGGCTCATCACGTGCGTGGTGCCACTCATGATCTTGCCGAGCTTGCCACTATCGATGATGTCACGCGCTTGCTGGTGTGCGCCGCCCAGGAAAGTATCGGGCGCCGAACCGACCTTGAGACCGCGCTCGTCGGCAGCTTTTTTCAGCGACAGGCCTTCTTCGACGGAAAGCACAAACGGCTTTTCCGAATATGAGTGCTTGCCGGCAGAGATGATGTCCATCGAGACGCGATAGTGCGCTGCCGGAACGGTGAGGTTGACGATGACGTCGATCTCGCTGTTTTTGAGCAATTCGTCGGGCGTCTGCGCGGCAACCTTGAATTCGTCGGCGCGGCGCTTGGCCGCCTCCGGAACGATATCGGCCACGGCACGCACCTCGAGGCCCTTGAACAGGGGCGCAAGGCCGAGATAGGCGGCAGAAATATTGCCGGCACCCATGATGCCGACGCCATAGGTCTTGGCCATTGGCTTAGACTCCGTAGCTCTTGAGAGTGTCCATGGACTGGCGCGCGAAGCGGATGGCGTCGAGCGGCTTGTCGTGCTCAAGCACGAAATATTTCGCTTGGGTCTTGGCCTTGACGTCAGCGATCAGCGTCTTCCAGTCGAGCGTACCGTGACCAACGTCGGCCCAGCCGTCTTCGTCAGCATTCTGGCCGGCGGGGGCGATGTCCTTGACGTGGACGGCGGTGATGCGGCTGCCCAGCTTGCTCAGCCAGAACTGCGGATCTTCACTGGCCTTGACCACCCAGGCCAGGTCCATTTCCCACTGTGTGTCGGGCGAGGCGTCCAGGATCAGTTCCATCGGCGTCTTGCCGTTGGCATCCTTGGCGAACTCCCAGTGGTGATTGTGATAGCCGAAGCCCTTGCCGGCGGCCTTGAAGGCGGCGGCAATCTTGGCCAGGCCTTCGGCGAATTCCTGCCAATTGCCACCGCCGGTGCGGAAGGCTTCCGACGGGGGCGCCGGACAATAGACCGTCTGAATGCCGACCTGATCGACGATCTTCAGCGCGGCATCGGTGTCTTCGAGCTGGCCGTAGCCCATATGGGCGGTCGGCATGGTAAGGCCTGCATTCTTGAGGCTCTGCGCCAGCGCGGCGGGATCAGCGAACTGGCCACCCCAGCCCTCGACCTGCTTGTAACCCAGGCTGGCCAGGGTATTGAGGGTTTCATCCAGCGACGCTTCGTTGCGTGCACTGTAAAGCTGGTAGGAAAAGTCCATTTCGGCCTCTTTTCGGGGTTGGGATGCGGTGCCGCATCTGCCTGCCGATGGAGTTAGCCGACAGGCAAAAAACTGTCGCGCTCTCTGGTCAGGCCGAGCACCGCAAAAGTAAGGTTTGCCGTACAAACGACGCGACGGCGCCCGCCTGGGGCGCCGCCATGGTTAAGGAACGACTAGAGCCGCATTTCGCTGGTGGCGTCGAAGAGCGAGCCACGTGCCACGTCGAAGCCAAGATTGATCTTCTGGCCCGCTTCCATCGGAATATCGGACGAGCAGCGGATGGTTACGGGCTGACCCGCAAGGCGGGTATAGGCCAGTTGCTCGGAGCCCATGGGCTCGACAATCTCGATTTCGGCTTCGAACTGGAACGACGCCTTGGCCGCATCGGCGCCGACGCTGATATGCTCGGGCCGGATGCCAAGAACCACGTTCTGTCCGTCGGTCGGCTTACTGTCGAAGGCGTAGTTGTTCATCGGCACCGAAACACCGTCGAGCTTGACGACGGAGGACCCATCGGCAATCGAGCCCTTGAGGAAATTCATCGCCGGCGAACCGATGAAGCCTGCCACGTAAAGATTGACCGGCCGGTTATAGACCGCGTGCGGGGTATCGAGCTGCAGGATCATGCCATCACGCATGATGGCAATGCGATCAGCCAGCGTCATGGCCTCCACCTGGTCATGCGTCACATAGACCATGGTGTTCTTGAGGCGCTGGTGCAGACGCTTGATCTCGACGCGGAGGTCGCTGCGCAGCTTGGCGTCGAGGTTGGACAGCGGCTCATCGAACAGGAAGACGTCCACATCGCGCACCAGGGCACGGCCGATAGCCACACGCTGGCGCTGGCCACCGGAGAGGGCCGCCGGCTTACGATCGAGCAGCGCCTCGATCTGCAGGATCTCGGAGGCGCGTTTGACGCGTTTGGCGATCTCGTCCTTGGGCATGCGCGCATTCTGCAGGCCGAAGGAGAGGTTTCCGCGCACCGTCATCTGCGGATAGAGCGCATAGGACTGGAACACCATGCCGATGCCGCGCTGCGACGGCTCGGCCCAGGTGACGTTCTTGCCCTTGATGAAGATCTGCCCGTCGGTGATGTCGAGCAGGCCGGCGATGCAGTTGAGCAGGGTCGACTTGCCGCAACCCGACGAGCCGAGCAGAACGATGAACTCGCCCTCGCTCACGTCGAGATCAAGGCTCTTGAGCACATGTACGGAGCCAAAGTCGAGTTTGAGGTTTTTGACCTGGATTGAGTAGTCCATTCATTCAGCCTTTCACGGCACCGGCGGCAATACCGCGCACGAAGAGCCTGCCAGAGACGAAGTACACGAACAGCGGCACCAGGCCGGTGAGAACCGTCGCTGCCATGTTCACATTGTATTCCTTCACACCCTGGACCGAGTTCACGATGTTATTGAGCTGCACCGTCATCGGGTAGAGTTCGGGCTTGGTAAACACCACGCCGAACAGGAAGTCGTTCCAGATGCCGGTAACCTGCAGAATGACGGCGACGACGAAGATCGGGATCGACATCGGCAGCATGATGCGGAAGTAGATGCCCCAGAACCCTGCCCCGTCCACACGCGCCGCCTTGAAGAGTTCTTCCGGCAATGACGAGAAGTAATTGCGGAACAACAATGTCAGGATGGGCATGCCAAAGATGGAGTGCACGATGACCAGACCCTGCAGGGTGCCGTAGACACCCAGTTCACGCAGCAGGATCACCATCGGATAGAGCATCACCTGGTAGGGGATGAAAGAGCCGAAGATCAGGATGGTGAAGAAGATGTCCGAGCCCTTGAACTTCCAGTTGACCAGCGCGTAGCCATTCACCGAAGCAATCAGGATCGAGATGATGGTGGACGGCACGGTGATGCGCACCGAGTTCCAGAAGCCGCGCGACAGGCCATCGCAGTTGAGGCCTGTACAGGCTTCGGCCCAGGCTTTGACCCAGGGCTGGAAGGTAACTTCGACAGGCGGGGAGAAGATATTGCCCAGCCGGATTTCCGGCATGCCCTTGAGCGAGGTCATGATCATGACCCAGAGCGGCAGCGCATAATAGACGCAGACCACGAACAGCGTGCCATAGAGCATGATATTGCGCGGCGAGAGGCGACGCTTCGGCTTGGCCCCGCGCGGGCCGTTCATAGCAGACGCGGCGGACGACGCTTGTGCGGTCGCGGGCGCTGAAGATGCAGTGAGATCAGCCACGCTTCTTGCCTCCGAATTCGAGGTAGGCCCACGGAATGAGCACGATGAGCACCGAGAGCAGCATCATGGAGGATGCGGCGAAGCCCTGTGCGAGGTTCTGGGCCTGGAACATGTAGTCATAGACATACATGGCGGGGACCTGGCTGGCATTGCCGGGACCACCGGAGGTCTGCGCGACCACCAGATCGTAGAGGCGGATGATGCCGGACGCGACGATCACCAGGGTGGTGATGAATACCGGACGCATCATCGGAATGATGATGAAGAGGTAAACCTTCCAGCGCGGAATGCCATCGACACGCGCCGCCTTCCAGATTTCCTCATCAATGCCGCGCAAACCGGCGAGCATCAGGCACATGACAAAGCCCGTGCCCTGCCAGAGACCGGCAATGAGCAGGCCGAACATCACCGTCTGCGGGTTGTTCAGGGGATCGAAGGTAAACCATTCCAGCCCGAAGCCGCGCACAATGTGCTGGATGCCGAACTGCGGATTGAGAATCCACTGCCAGACCAGACCCGTCACGATGAACGAGAGGGCGAATGGATAGAGCATGACCGTGCGGAAGGCGTCCTCGAAGCGGATCTTCTGATCCATGAGTACGGCCAGCAGGAAACCAATGCCGATGGTAAAGACAAGACTGAAAACGCCGTAAAGCAAGAGGTTCTGGATCGACACAACCCAACGGCTGGTGGCCCACAAACGCTCATATTGCTCAAAGCCGACAAAGGTCGTCCGCGGCAGCAGTTTCGAGTTGGTGAAAGAATAGACGACGGTCCAGAGCGTCCCGCCTAAGAAAACCACCAGCGCGGTGAAAACCATCGGAATGGCCGCGATCTTGGCGTTTATATTTTTGAACAATCGTGCGGGATGCAAACCTGCCACCGTGCGCTCCTAAGCCCCAAATAGACAAAGCCGGAGCCAATCCGTTTGAGGATTGGCCCCGGCGCTAGTTCGGAATTAGAGACCCGACTTCAGGTTGGCGACCCACTGCTGGTGAGCGACTTCCGGAGCCATGTCAGAATTCCAGAATTCGACCATCAGGTCTTCGTTCTGCTTCTGGACGTCCGGCGACCAGACCATGTCACCCGACGGCAGGATGTTGCCGGAAGCGAGCAGTTCCAGACCCTTCTTCATGCAGTCATTCGCGGCGCCGAGATCGACGTCACCACGGATCGGCAGGGAGCCCTTCTTCAGGTTGAACGCAACCTGGACTTCAGGCGAGACGAGCAGGGCGGCAAGACGCTTCTGGGCGGCTTCCTTCTCGGGATCGTTGAGCTTGGGGAAGTAGAACGCATCACCACCGGTCGACAGGTAGGCATTAAGGCCCAGACCCGGCAGACAGGTATAGTCTTCACCAGCAACCTGACCGGCAACCTGGAATTCACCTTGAGCCCAGTCACCCATGATCTGGCCGCCGGCTTCGCCGGTGATCACGAGGTTGGTGGCCTGGTTCCAGTCCTGGACGTTGGAATTGGCAGCCAGCGCGCGGGCGTCGGCGACAGCCTGGAAGACTGCGGCATATTCCGGACCAGCGGCAACGTCCATGTTCTTTTCAATGTTGACCTGCTTCCAGACATCGAGACCGGCAACGCCAATCGCGATGGCACCGAAAGCGGTGGCCGACTGCCAGGGCTGGTTACCCAGTGCCAGCGGGATCTTGCCTGCTGCTTCGAGGGCAGGCCCTGCAGCAACGAACTCGTTCCAGTTGGTCGGGACGGGAATGCCGGCATCCTCAAATGCCTTGTTCGACAGCCAGAGCCATTCGGGCGAGTGGATGTTCACAGGAGCGCAATAGACGCGGCCATCGACGGTACAGGCGTCCAACAGGGATGGCGGATAGATCACTTCCTTCCAGTTGTTGGCTTCGGCGACGTCGGTCAGGTCGAGCATCAGGCCGGCTTCAACCAGTTCCAGGGCCTGCTGGCCGTGGTTGAACTGGGTTGCACCCATCGGATCACCACCGGTGATGCGGCTGATCATGATCGGGCGGGCAGTGCCACCACCGCCGGCGATAGCGCCGTCGATCCACTTGTCACCCGAAGCGTCGAATGCCTTGGCCAGTTCGGCAACGGCAGCAGCTTCACCACCGGAAGTCCACCAATGGGTGACTTCGAGGTCGGTTGCGAAAACGGCGGTTGAGCCGAGGAAAGCAGTTGCCAATGTGGCAACCACTGCAAACTTTTTCATAGGTTGTCCTCCCAACGAACACGAGGGGCATTCGCCCCAGCGATGCACCCGCTGCAACCCTAACCTTCCTCAGGCGCAAGACTGCAACGCGGTGTAATCGATTGCATAGACCGCCTAAACAGGTTGTGCAATCGATTTCAGGAGTTTCATACACGTCTTGCGGACATGTCAAGATCGATTTAGACAGATTGCATAACTGGCGGCGAGAGGGGGCGCTGACAGCGTGCGTCCAGAGCGAAAAACGCCGACGATTCAAGATGTTGCGAGGTCAGCAGGGGTGTCCACCGCCACGGTCAGTCGCGCCCTGTCTTCGCCAGAGAGGGTAAGTGATGGCACACGTGCCCGTGTTTCGGAGGCGGTCCGTGTAACCGGTTACACGCTTAACCAGACAGCCCGGTCGCTGCGCCAGCGTTCGGCGCGCACCATCCTCGTGGCGCTGCCCGATATACGCAATCCTTTCTTCTCGTCGATCCTCGATGCCATCGAGCGTGAGGTGACGGCGCGCGGCTACGGCATGCTGGTGGCCAACCTCTATTTCGGCCACCAGGCTACACGACTGCAGGACTACCTGCTCTCCAACAGGGCCGACGGGCTATTGCTGCTCGATGGCTCGCTGAACGCCGACGACCTGCGGGTTATCACTTCGGCCCCCTACTCCGTGCCCCTCGTGGTCGCCTGCGAAGACATTCCCAATTCCGGTTTTCACACGGTGGTGACCGACAATGTCCAGGCGGCCGAGCGCGCCACCAGGCATCTCATCGAGCTGGGGCACCGCCGCATCGGTCATATTTTCGGGCCCGAGCAGAACGTTGTCGCGCGTGACCGCTTGGCCGGTTTTAACCGCGCCATGAATCGCGAGGGCCTGCCAATTGCACCCGAATGGGTGTTTCGCGGCAGTTTCGAGATGGATAGTGGATTTGCCGCCTCGGCGCGCTACATGACCTTGGCCGACAGGCCGACCGCTGTTTTTGCCGCCAATGACGAATCCGCCATCGGTTTTCTCTCCGGCCTCCGCCGTCACGGCATCTTGTGCCCTCGCGACATTTCCGTGATCGGATTCGATGATCTCGGCGTCGCGCCGCATTACTCACCGCCGCTTTCAACCATGCGCCAGCCGCGCGAGACTCTTGGAAAGATGGCTGCGGAGGCCCTGATAGACCTGATCGAAGGGCGGCAGGGCAATGGCACGCCCCTGCGGATCGTGTTGCAGTCCGAACTGATTGCCCGCGAAAGCACCGGCCGCCCTGCCGAGCTTGCCAGCGCCTAGCGAATTCGCAAGCTACCGGGCACGTCAGCGGCATTTGCGGTTTTCTTTGCGCCAAAATGCGCTAAAGGAAACCCGCAAATATCAGCAACGGTCCCGTAGCTCAGCTGGATAGAGCAGCAGCCTTCTAAGCTGTTGGTCACAGGTTCGAATCCTGTCGGGATCGCCACCCTCTCCTCACATACCGATTCGCGACCGCCGTTCTTGGATGTCTCCGAGGCTGGTAAGCCGACCCGTGAAAAGTCGCGGAAATCCTGGGGTAACGGCTTCTTGCGGCCCGGCGCGCTTGCCCTCGATGGTGTTTTGCGCCACTTTGCTGCCACAAACGGGGGCTGATCCACTGGCTTTACACGCGAAGCGACCGACCATCGTTCTCTTTGATCTCGATGGAACATTGGTGCACCACGTCAATCCGCGGGTGCTGCAGATGCTGGAATTCCTGGACGATTGTTCGCACCGGGGCGGCCGACTGGTCGCACGTTTCCGCCTGCGCCGCCGCAATATGAGCGTTGCTCCGGCCAAGGCTCCCAAGCTTTTGGTGCACAAAGCCATTCACAAAGTGCGGCGCAAGTCGGTCGAGCAGATGCTGCTGCCATGCGAAGCCATGCGCGAGACGCTCGAGCGCTTGAAGGCCGAAGGCGTAACACTGGGCCTGGTCAGCAATGGGCTTGGGCGCGGCTATGGCCACGACGTGATCGATGCCTTCGACCTGCGCAAGTACTTCTCCAAATGCGTGTTTCGCGAGGATGTCCCGCGCGGCAAGCCCTGGCCCGACTCCATCGTTACGGCACTTGGCGATATCGGGCGGGAACTGCGGCGCTCTGACGTGGTCTGGTATATCGGCGACCAACGCAAGGACATTTCTGCGGCCCTTGCTGCCTCAAAGGTCACCGGCTATCAGATCCGCCCGATCGCCTTGGGTGCGCGCGCAGCCCTGGGGGCCGTGGAGGCGCGGCTTAATCCCAGCCATATCATGTGGACGCCGTCCGACTTTCAGCGCGCCGTCGAAACCATGTTCGAACCCGACGAGCACGCGATGTCGATGATCGACCCCCTGCCCGCACCGATGCTTTAAGCGCAAACTTCCGGACGTCACTCTCTGACGACGCGCGTTTGGCTTGCGGGGCAGTGCTAAAAATCAAAACCCATCTGGTTCAGGGCGGGCTCTAGCTCAGTCTTGGGCTTTTTCGTCCTGGTTGCCGGCGGCGGCGCTGCTGGCTCCGGCCGGGCCGGCCTTGCGTTCTTTCCGGCGATCTTGGCCCCATTCCGGTTGGGAGCCGCCTTTTCCTCGCTCGCGTTGGCACCAGGCTTTTGTGGAGCGGTCGAAATCGCGACAAGCCAGCGCTCGGCACCAGCAATGCGGCCGCGCTGGAAGGCGTAGAAATTTTCTCGCCCCTTTTTCACTTCGGTGACCAGACCCGCCGCTTTCAGGACGCGCAGGTGGCGAGAGATGGCCGGGCGGCTGATTGGGAAACGCTCGGCCAATTCGTGAACGGGCACGGGCCCGTCGCGTAAGATCTCGACAATCTGGCAACGCGTCGCGTCGGCCAGTGCGGAAAAGACGTCGATCGGGGCTTTGGATTTCCTGCTCATCCCAGCGGTTAAAGTAAGCGCAGCGTTACGCGTCAAGCACTTGGCGCGAACAACAAGCTGTTGTTCACCAGGATTGTTGGGCGCGGCTTTACCGTCACCGCTTTTCGAGCGCCCCCGGCAAGGAACTGGTCATTTCTCCGCCACACGATGCGGCTAGGGAGAGTGCCATGACCATTACCAGCAAACCACAATCCTATTCCTGGTGGAGCCGCGAGCAGCGGCCGTTCACCGTCGCAGAACTCGTCGTCGACGCTGCGGTGCATATTCTGGGCCTGGTCGTGGCTGTGGCCGCGGGATCCATCCTGCTGACGCTGACCCTGCTGCACACCGCGCCAGAGGCATTTCCGGCACTGCTGGTCTATGTCAGCACCTTGATCGTCGTGCTCGGGGTGTCGCTGGCTTACAATCTCTGGCCGGTTTCGCCGATCAAACGCCATTTGGCGCGGCTCGATCAGGCTGCCATTTTCCTGTTCATTGCCGGGTCGTACACGCCATTTCTGGCTGTCATCGGCGGTACGCCGGTCGGCACCGTCATGATGAGCCTGGTTTGGGGCGCCTCCCTGGTTGGCGTGGCCCTCAAACTTATCATGCCGCAACGATTTGGGCGTCTTGCCATCGTGCTTTACCTGGCCATCGGCTGGAGCGGCGTTCTCGTCTTTCAGTCGCTGGCCACTGTGCTGCCAGCAACGACGCTGTGGCTATTGCTGGCAGGTGGCGTCACCTATTCGGCCGGCATCATCTTCCATCTCTGGGAAAAGCTGCGCTTCCAGAATGCCTTGTGGCATGTCTGCGTCGTCGCCGGCGCCAGCCTGCACCTGTGGGCGGTTATCGACTGCATGATCGTAGCGCGCATCTGACCAAGCCCGTGGAGCAAGGGCCAAGAGCGTATTTGCTCGCGAAAAGCGGTTCAGTTTGCTGGCTTGATCCGCACATGCTCGACGCGATCGCCGGGCTCAAGGCCAATTTCCTCACTACGGCCGCCCGGAATCTCCAGCACATATTGCACCGGCACCTGTGAGGGTATCGAGGTGGTGTCGTGCGGCCGCGCATTGACATGAATGGTCTTCACCAATCCATCGGCCCCAATGAAGATCATGTCGAGCGGAATGAAGGTGTTCTGCATCCAGAACGACACGGGGTGCTCAGACTGGAAGTCGAACAGCATGCCGGCGTCATCGGCCAATTCCTGCCGATACATGAGCCCACGCGCCCGCGATTCCGGCGTATCAACCACTTCGACCGTGAATGTATGATCGCCGGAAGCGGTTTTGAGGACCAGACGGCTTTCGTCGCTGCAGGCCGCCAAAGGCATGGCCACCAGGAGCGCCACCCCAGCCGCGCCCAAGGACCGCAGGAGGCGCATCCCGGCAAACGGGGATGAAGTGGAAACAGAAATGCTGCTCACGGCGGGTTTATCCTCAAGGTCGTGGTGGCTCCCAGCTAGTGCCGGTGCCGAAAATGACAGGCAGCGCAAGCGCATCGCCATCAATGCGAGGATGGCGCCTCACCCCAACCATCAGGACGAATTTCGGCGACCATAAGGCCCTTGGGGCCATTGCCGTAGCGGACCAGCACGAACTGGCCCGGGCGGAGCTCGGTAATTCCGAAGCGACGCAGCGTCTCCATATGCACGAAGATGTCCGGACTGCCTTCGCCGGCCGACAGGAAGCCGAAGCCGCGAATGCGGTTAAACCACTTCACCTCAAGCCGCACCATGCCGGAGCTGGCTTCCACCACGACATGGGTCCGCGGTGCGGGCATTTGGGAGGGGTGGCGCGCGGTGGATTCGTCCATCGAGACAATGCGGAAGGCCTGCAGCCCGCCAGGGCGGTTCAAGGCCTCGACAACGATGCGCGCACCTTCATAGGCCGTCTGATAGCCGTCGCGGCGCAGACAGGTGACATGCAGCAGTACATCGGCCATGCCATTGTCCGGCACGATGAAGCCGAAGCCCTTGCCAGCGTCGAACCACTTGATGGAGCCTGAAATCTCGATCGTATCGAGCGATTGCTGGCTGCCGGCGGCATTGCCGCTTTCATGGTGATCCGGCCCAGTCTCCATGGACAGGCTGTCGGACTCACCGCCCTCGCCGTTGATCTTGGCCCCCATTGCAACGCCTTCTCATACGCGCCCGCTGCGACCGCGGGTACTCCTCACACTCTTGAATCACTCTGGCCGATTCAGGCTCAAAAGTTAAGAAGGTCTTTCGAAATAGTTGGCACTGCATCGCCACTGCGGCGTTGCTCGCTTGGGAAAGCCTTGTTACCCCCTTCTGAACCCAGCCTAGTCGAGGAGAAAGCTATGAAATACCTGCACACCATGGTGCGGATCACCAATATCGAGGACAGCCTGCGCTTTTACCGCGACGGGCTCGGCCTCGAAGAAGTGCGCCGCTCCGAAAACGAGAAGGGCCGCTACACGCTCATCTTCCTGCGCGCCCCCGGCGACGAGGGCGGCGAAGTTGAGCTGACTTATAACTGGGACCCCGAGACCTATGGCGGAGGCCGAAATTTTGGCCACCTCGCTTACCGGGTAAAGGACATTTACGCGCTCTGCGCGCATCTGCAGGGGATGGGGGTCACCATCAACCGCCCGCCGCGCGATGGCCACATGGCCTTTGTTCGCTCTCCGGACGGAATCTCCATCGAACTGATCCAGGATGGCCGCCTCGACCCGCAGGAGCCATGGGCGTCCATGCCCAATACCGGCAGCTGGTAGGCCACGGCCGGCGCAAATTGCGTCATTAAGCAAACGCTAACCGTGCCGCTTAGCGGGCGGTTAGCGAAACAGTTCTAATTTTAGCGACCAGAACCACGGCCCATTGCCTGTTGCGCGCGCGCCACATCCGGCCTCGGGAAAGTCGCCATGCCCTCCCTGCTCCGCTCCGCCATTGCCACTCTCGCTACGGCAGCCACACTCACGGCCTGCGTGCCGATGGCCATGTTCGCCAGCGGCAGCGGCCCGTCCTATTCCGGGCTGCGCTCGGATTGGGGCACCTATGTCTCGTCCAAATCGGTGAATGCGTTTTGCCTGACGCCGAAACTGCGATTCCTGATCTGGGAATTCGAGGGGCATTTCGGGAAAAAGGTGGTGATGCAGTCGGGCTATCGCGACACGCATAACAATTCGGCCGCTGGCGGCGCCGACAATTCCTACCACATGAAGTGCATGGCGGCGGACTTCTACATCCCGGGTGTGGATAAGTCGCGGCTGATCGAATTCGCCATGCGCACCAATGGCGTAGGCGGATTGGGCTGTTACCCCGGCAGAACCTTCATTCACGTCGATGTTCGCGACCGGCCGCGCGGCTATAATCGACCGGTCACCTTCTCAGGCTGTTGAAAAAAATGATGCGAAACAACGAAATGGGTTGCGTCGCGTGAAGAGCCCAACTATACGACAGCCATCGCGCTGATGCGCCCTTCGTCTATCGGTTAGGACGGCACCCTTTCACGGTGCAGAGAGGGGTTCGATTCCCCTAGGGCGTACCACTCCTCCCGCTTTTTGGCGGTTGGAGACAAAAGCGATAGATTGTGCGCCCATCGTCTAGCGGTCAGGACGACGCCCTCTCACGGCGTAAACAGGGGTTCGATTCCCCTTGGGCGTACCAAATCAAATCCCCTACATGACCGCATTATGAACGAAATCTGAACGGTTGACCCTGTGCGATGCGCTAATGCAGCGTGGCTCTTGGGGAGTGTCATCCGACACTAAGCCAGATGACGCTCGGAGGGACGCCAATAGCGGCCCCTTTTGGACGTGGTAGTTTTGACAGGTACCTTTTGCCAATCGGATCTGGTATCGCCAAAATGAAGCCGCTTTTAGAATAGTTTTCCGACAGACATTGGAAGTGATGACTCGACATCTCCTTCTTTGCGAGCCAGCGGGGACCTGTACGCACCCAAATTGGAGCAAATGATGTTCACCGCCTATTCAAGGTTGGTTTTGCCATCGCGGCAGTACCCCAAGCTATTTTTCACTCGCCATTATCCTGAGACGCCTCAATGACTGCACCTACCATCCCAGAACTTTCCATCGTCATCCCGATGAAGGACGAGCAAGATGGGCTGGCGTCTCTTTTCTTTCGGCTTTTGCCGACGTTGAGATCACTTGGCAGGTCGTTTGAGGTGGTGTGCGTAAATGACGGTAGCCATGACAACACAGTTACGGGTCTGGTTGGACTGCAGCGAGCACATCCGGAAATTGTCATTGTCGATCTCAGTCGCAACTTCGGCAAGGAAGCAGCGCTAACTGCGGGTATTCAGCATGCCCGGGGCAACGCGGTGATTCCGTTGGATGCGGACCTACAGGACCCGCCAGAGATCATTCCGGAGATGACTGCAAAGTGGGACAGCGGTGCGGAGGTCGTGATCGCTGTACGCAGCAAGCGTGAAACGGACAGCGCGTTCAAACGCTGGACCGCCAGCGCATTCTATCGAACCATAAACCAGATGAGCGAAGTCAGCATTCCGAACAATGCTGGTGACTTCAGGTTGATGTCACGCCCCGTCGTGAACGCGTTGCTCTCATTACCTGAACGCAATCGGTTCAACAAAGGCCTCTTCGCGTGGCTCGGCTTCCGGACAGAGGTGGTCTATTATGAGCGTCCCAAACGTGAGCTGGGAACGTCCAAATGGGCCTATAGGCGGCTCTGGTCATTTGCAGTCGATGGAATCACCGCATTCAGCTCATTGCCTATCCGCATCTGGACCTATGTCGGCCTCGCCTTCGCTGCGTTCGCGCTCATTTATGGGGGAGTGATGATTTTCCGGGCTCTTATTCTGGATAACATCGATGTCCCGGGCTACGCCTCACTGATGGTGGCGATCCTGTTTTCCAGCGGTGTTATCCTTACTGGCCTAGGTGTTATCGGCGAGTACGTGTCCAGGATCTATATCGAGGTCAAGGGCCGTCCACTCTACGTGGTGAGAACCGTAATACGGGCGGAAACGTCGGCACAACGCAGATAACCTGCCAAGGTCTAGCTTGCGTCTTGGAATGCCTCTAGGCAGACGTAAACAACGTTGTCCACCCGCACGATCGAACCAGGCTTCGGAGCGGCCTGGCAAGCCACAGGGCTGGTTTCGACCGGTTGTACACTGAGGCGAAACAGCTCCCAAAAAATGAAAATTTTCGCCCAGTAATTTTCGTAGATCGATTGACCCACCGAAGCGATCGGCACCAAATCATTGTAGCTGCGACTTCCGGCCAACCTAATTTCCAGGCCTGGAGGATATGCCGCAAGGGCTCCGGACACGGCATAAGCGACAGCCAAGTCTCGCTCATAGGATCGCTGCTGCTTGGTCCAACCTACAGATGACATCATCAATCCAACGGCAAAGACGGTGCCACTCACGATCAGAGCAGCTGCGAAGATTTTGTCTTCAACCGCGGCAGGTGATTTGGTCTCATGAAGCACTACGAAGATTAGGAAAACCACGGGAAAAGCGATGAGGCTGAGCGACCGGATGGGGAAGTCAGGCTCGATAAACAGCCACCCGCCAAGGATCGGCAGAACCGCACAGGCCCCTACGGCCACGCACGCTCTCGCCGCTTCCCAATATCGCTTATTCCCGACCAGCACCTTCACGAGACACAGAGTTGCCAGAGCGAGCGCCACAACGAGCAACTTCATTGCCCAATCATAGGCTGGCGTCCAAGCCGCAAACTGCCCCGCGGAAAGAGAATAAAAATACAGCGAGAAAAGCTGCGAAGCTTTTTGCAAAAACAACGAAACACCCGCGAAAGACAATAATTCGTTCGGCACCTTCTCCGGGTGAAGGATGAAATAATACTGGGATTGCAGGCGGTAGAGCACCAGACCTACCGCAATGGTCACGAGAATTAGGCAGGCCACCTTAAAGAAGTGGCCGGCGCTTCTCATTTCTGGCTTGAACAATACAGCGCCTGCCATAACCAGACCGAACAACCCCGCCGGCTGATAGATCGCCAGGGCTGCTCCGAACAAGCCTCCTCCTAACACGCACGCCCCGACAGACAGGGTGATACGGGAACGTCTCGCCGCTACCGGGAGATAAAACGCCAGCACGCCCAAGGCAGCCGCAAAAGGGTATGCCCCAATCGCCGTCGAGAAATTGTTGCTATCCAGCCAGTAGGGATGGCTGGTTCCAACGAGAAATATCGCGCCGACCGCAAGGTTCTTCTTCGATTTGGACCAGGTGTCACAGTAGGTTTCGACCAAAAGGAAGCTGATCGCCAGGAAGGACAGGAAGGCGATTGCTATCTGCAGTGTGACACTGAACGACAATCCAAGGCCATGGCGGTAAAAAACCTCCAGCCCCCATCGCCCCAATACCCCCCAATCAGACCCTTCGGCGGCGTGCCCCCAGTCATCTATGTTATAGCCGGACGGGATCAGGTTAATCCCGTGCACCAACAAGTATGTTGCGAAACACACCCCAATCACGACAGATGTACGGGACGAACTGGCCAGAGAAAATCGCCGCATGCCTGAGCTGCCCTAAACAGTGAAATCTACCGGCGTATAGACGAAATGGGCCCGACAGGAAATAGTGACGCCGGATTCATCTGTAGGCGGCGCGATGTCGACACTTCAGAAGAGCATTTCAGCCCCTCACACCACCCGTTCCCCTGTCACCGCCATTTCCACGTGGTGGCGGCCGATGGGGAGGATTAGGGGGGTGTCGGAGATGGGGTCGAGGACGATGCGGGAGGCCATGCCGAAGACGTTGGCGACGACGGCTTCGGTCATGACGTCGGCGGGGCGGCCTTCGGCGACGATGGTGCCGGATTTCATGGCCACGATGTGATCGGCGTAGCGGCAGGCGAGGTTGAGGTCGTGCAGCACGACGACGACGGTGCGGCCGCGATTCCTGACCAGGTCGGTCAGCAGGTCGAGCACTTCGACCTGGTGGTTGATGTCGAGGAAAGTGGTGGGCTCGTCGAGCAGCAGGAGGTCCGTCTGCTGCGCCAGGGCCATGGCGATCCAGACGCGCTGGCGCTGGCCGCCGGAGAGTTCATCAACGGGACGATCGGCCAGTTCGGCGGTATCGGTCGCGGCCAGGGCCTCGGCGACGGCGGCGTCGTCCTCGGGAGTCCAGCGACGGAACCAGCCTTGATGGGGATAGCGGCCGCGGCCGACGAGATCGGCCACGACAATGGCATCGGGCGCCACCGGGGATTGCGGCAGGACGCCGAGCACGGTGGCAACGTCGCGGGTCGGCATCTGGTGGATGGGCTTGCCATCAAGATAGACGGCGCCGCGGCTGGGGGCCAGGAGGCGCGCCAGACCGCGCAGCAGGGTCGACTTTCCGCAGGCATTGGCACCGACGATCACTGTCAGCTTGCCCGGCGGCACTGTGAGGTCGAGGGCAGAGACGATCTTGCGGTCGCCATAACCCAGATCCAGCCCCGCTGCGAGCAATTGGTGAGAAAGGGTCATGAACCGCACTCCATTCAGTTGACGCGACCGGAGCGACCGGACGCCATGAGCAGCCAAAGCAGGAAGATCGCGCCAAAGGCGCCGGTGACGACGCCGACAGGCAATTGCACGGACGGCAAGGCATGCTGGGCCACCAGGTCCGAGCCGAGCATGACCACAGCGCCAACGCCAGCCGCCTGAGCAAGGCCGCGCCCTGCCCCGGCCAGCAATCGCCGTGCAATGGGGCCGGAAACGAAGGCGACGAAGCCCACGGGGCCAACGGCGGCGGTAGCAAAGGCCGCGAACCCTACGGCCACCAGCAAGAGGCCGACACGGGTCTGCTCTATATTGCCGCCCAAGCCGCGGGCGGAATCATCGCCCAGTTCCAGCGCATCGAGGCCACGCACGAAAAACAGAAGCGCGGCGATGAGCACCAGCATGGCCAGCCCGAGCACCAGCGAGTCGCTGGCGCGGGCGGCATTGAGACTGCCGACCAGCCAGGCCATGGCCTGTTGCACATCGAAAATACGGGCGCGGGTGAAAATGTAGGAAATGACGGCGCCCAGCATGGCGGCCATGCCGATGCCGATCAGGACGATGCGATAGGGGGTGATGCCATCGCGCCAGGCGAGGAAATAGATGGCCAGGGCCGTCAATACCGCGCCGGACAGCGCCCCCAGCGACACGGCCAGCCCGGACCAGCCGAGTACGATGATGCAGAATACCGCAGCGGCGCTGGCGCCGTGGGAAATCCCGATAATGTCGGGACTGGCCAAGGGGTTACGCAAAAGAGTTTGGAAAATGATTCCGGCAAGGCCGAAGGCGGCGCCGGAGAGAATGGCGAGCGCGGCGCGCGGCAGGCGCACCTGCAAGACGATGAAATCAATGCCCTTGTCGACGACGCCAGTGAGTGGCGACAGCAGGGAGCGGAGGATTTCGCCGGGGGGGGGGGGATAATCCCCGAGATAGAGCGCCAGCGTGAAAACCAGGACGATGGCGAGGACGAGCGCACCATTGACGCGGCGGCGGCGCTGGCGATTGGCATTGCGCACGCCGGCAAGACGAGAGAGGCCGAGATCGAAGCTCATAGCGAAGCTAGTTTGCGCCGGCGGACGAGCGCGATGAAGAAGGGTGCGCCGATAAAGGCGGTGACGATGCCGACCTGCACCTCGCCGGGCGGCGCGATCACCCGGCCGAGAATGTCGGCGCCCAGCAGCAGGATCGGCGCCAGCAGCATGGAATAGGGCAAAATCCAGCGATAGGTGGGACCGGTTATGGCGCGGGCGACATGGGGCACGGTCAAGCCGACAAATGCGATGGGACCAGCAGCCGCGGTGCTGGCTCCGGCCAGGACCACAGCGGCGAGCGCGGCGACGGCCCGCGACAGGCCGACCTTTTGTCCCAGCGCCCGCGCGACATCTTCGCCCATGGCCAGGCCATCGAGCATGCGCGCGGAGGCGAGCGCCAGAATGGCGCCGGCAACGAGGAAAGGCGATACCTGCAGCACGATATCCATGCTGCGCCCGGCCAGTGAGCCCACTTGCCAGAAACGCACTTCGTCCAGGGTGCGGGTACTGGTGAGGAGAATGGCGCTGATGAAGGATTGCATGACGGCGGTGGTGGCGGCGCCGGCCAGAGCCAGCTTGATGGGGGTGGCGCCTTCGCGGCCGAGCGAAGCGACGGAATAGACCACCAGCATGGCCGCAGCGGCGCCGGCAAAGGCGAACCAGACATAGGCGCTGAGTTGCGACAGGCCGAACAGGGCGACGCCGACCACGACGAAAAGCGAGGCGCCCGAATGGATGCCGAGAATGGCGGGATCGGCCAGGGGATTACGGGTGGCGCCCTGCAGCACGGCACCGGCCAGGCCCAGCGCAGCGCCGACCAGCAGCCCGGCCAGGGTGCGCGGCAGGCGCAGATCCCAGATGATGCGATGTTCGGTGGAATTGGGGTCGAACGCCACGACGGCGTTCCACATGGTCTCAAAGGCGATGGGGCGCGCGCCCACCGTCAGCGAGAGGACGACCAAGGCAAAAAGGGCGGCGGCAAGCACGCCAAGGCCCAGCATCAGCGGGGCGAGGCGCCTGTGCTGGTGCTGGGCTTCGACCATGGATCAGGGGGCGATTTCTGCGTCAGCGCCATTGATGGCGGCGGTCAGCTGGTCGAGCGCGCCGGCATAGGCGCGGTAGTTGCGGAGCCAGAAGGCGGGCCATTCAGCGACCTGGCCGGCGGCAACCGCCTTGATGGTGGTCCAGGTGGGTTGGGCTTCAGCGGTTGCCATGGTGCTGGGGGAGCGATTGTCGACGAGGACCAGGTCGGGCTGGTATTTGTCGGCGTTTTCCCAGCTCAGCGTTTCCCAATAGCCGCGACCGTCGGCGACTTCGGGATCGATGAGCTTGAGGCCCCAATTGGCGAAATCCATCAGCTCGGCGGCGCCGGCCGTGACGGCGACATAGAGCGCGTCGGAGCCCGCCCATACGGCCAGCGCCGTCAGGTCGGGCTTGGCGGCGAGGGCGGATTTGAACGCCGCAAGGGAGGTTTCGAATGCGGCCTTATCAGCGGCGATCTGCGGCTGGCCGAGATCTGCGCCCAGGCTTTGCGCCAGGGCTTCATAGTCCTCGATCAGCGTCAGGATGGAGTCGCCCTGCTTGGGGCCGGTAAGCGGCGCCAGCGGAGTGAGGGCATTGACCACATCGTTGCCGCCGCTCCAGGTGGTTTCGAGCGGCCAGAACTCGCCGATGATCAGATCGGGCTGCAGCACGGCGGCCTTTTCGATATCGACCTCGCCCCAGGCCTGGCCGATGATCTCAATGCCGGTCAGGTCCAGCCCCTGCAAGGCTTTGGCGTCGGAAATGACGCTATCGGCATAGATGCCGACGGGGCGAATACCGAGCGGGATCAGACCGGCGGCAGCGTCCTGGCTGGCAATGATGCGGTCGGGCACGGCGTCGAGCACGACTTCGACACCGTCACCCCCGACATAGCGCCATTCGGCGTGGGCGGGAACCAGAGCGACCAGAGTGGCCAGTGCGGTGACGGAGAGGAGCTTGAACATGACAAAAGCCATCCATTTTTGACGGTTTCCTAACCGCCATAATCTGATGGGTCAAGTCATGTTTTAATTACGCACGCGGCGCGGCTGCCCTGGATGGTTTGCGGATGGCAATGCGGTGGGCGGAAAGGGATGATTGGGGAGATGCCCCGGCCGAAGTTCGACCGGGACATTTGGTGTACAGGTGCTATGCCGGCCGGCGGTACTGATAGATGCCGACGTCAATCGAGCCCTCGGCAAAACCCGCCTCGCAATAGCTGAGATAATAGATCCACTTGCGCTTGAAGTGCTCGTCATAGCCGATGGGGGCAATGACCGGCCAGCGCTCGAGGAAGCGCTCGCGCCAGAGACGCAATGTGCGGGCATAGGAATGGCGGAAAGTCTCAACATTTTCGAGCACCAGGCCATAGCGCTCGCCGAAATCGTTCATCACCTGCTTGGTCAGCAGCATGCCACCGGGAAAGATGTAGCGCTGGATGAAATCCGGACCGGAGCGGTAGGCGTCGAACTCCGCCTCGTTGATGGTGATGGCCTGGATCGCAGCGGTGCCACCCGGCTTCAGCCGGTCATGCAGGGTCTGGAAATAACTCGGCCAATTGTCCTCGCCCACGGCCTCGATCATCTCAATGGAGCCGATATGGTCGAACTGGCCGGTGGTGTGGCGGTAGTCTTCAAACACCAGGGTGGCGTATTGGTCGAGGCCCTGACGCTTGAGGCGTTCAAGACCGAATTTCAGCTGCTCGGCAGACAAGGTGATGCCGCGCAGATTGGCCTTGTAGTCACGCGCCACGGTTTCGGCGAAGCCGCCCCAGCCGCAGCCGATCTCGAGCACGCTGGAGCCCGGCGTGATGCCGGCCATGTCGGCAACGCGGCGATATTTGATGCGCTGGGCTTCCTCGAGGCTCTGGTCACCCGAGGTGAAGATGGCCGAGGAATAGGTCATGGAGGGGTCGAGCCACTGGCCGTAGAAGTCGTTGCCGAGGTCATAGTGCTCGGCAATGTTCTTCTTGGAGCCCTCGAGCGTGTTGCGGCGCGACATATGGTAGTGCAGGTCCGACGCGGCGCGGTGGAAGAAGCCCTTATTGGCATTGTCGAACATGTCGCGGTTCTGCAGGAAAAAGCGGAACAGCGCGGTGAGATCATCAATGTCGATGTCGCCATTCATATAGGCCGATGCGAAGCCGACCGTGCCGCGCTGCATTGCCTCGGTGATGACCTTGAAATTGTTGAGCCGGAGCGTGGCGTGTTCGCCGCCATTGCCCTGGCCGATGGTCCTGGTGTGACCATTGGGAAAAATAACTGTCACCGAGCCATATTTCGGACTTCCGATCAGCCGGAAGCCAATCGAGTCCACGAGCCAGGACACGAAGTGGGTCCAGGCCGATGCGCCGGTTTCAGAGTGATCTACCGCCGTCTTGGTCATTAGCCGCGTCGTCCAACTATAGCGTTCAGTCGGCGACGAAGTGCATCCATCGCCAAGGGTTCAGCGTCGACGGCGTCGTTAGGAGATGGGCGACACACCCTTCCCGATGACGCCATGGGTCCAGTTTAGCTGTGATGCACCCAGATGCAAGCGGCACATCGAGCTATCCAAACCGCGCGGGACCCGGTTCAACCACTCTATACGGTCGAACCGGCCGTTTGGATCCATCGGTGTGGTCAGCGTTCGGGGCGAGCGATGTCGATGAGGCGGAATTGCACCTGCTCGCGGCCCTGATAATGGTCCAGGGACAGGCTGCCGGCAAAGTGCAGCGGCTGATCGCTGTCGCGCATCAGCACGTCGCCGAGGGGCGTGCCGGCGGCGCGGAAGGCGATGGCCTTGAGGCGGGCGCCGTCGTCGGAGGTCAGGGTGAAGCTGACATGGCCGCCCTTGCCGACGATCTGCGGAAAGCGGGCGCGATGGGCCGGGAAGACGAAAACCGGCGAGGGATTTCCGGCTCCGAAGGGACCGGCTTTTTCGATGGCGCGCAGCAGATCAAGCGAGGCACCGCGCGCCGTGAGCGCGGCATCGACCTTGAGGGCAGAGGCAGCGCGGGCCACGGAGACGCTGGCGGCCAGCCGTTCGGCGAGGAAAGCGCGCAAGGGGCCGATATCACCGGGACGCAGCGAGACGCCCGCCGCCATGGCATGGCCACCGCCCTTGGGTATGAGGCCGGTTTCGACGGCCGCGATGACGGCGCTGCCGAGATCGACACCGGGGACCGAGCGGCCAGAGCCGGTTCCGGTGCCGTCGGGATGCAGCGCGATGGCGAAGCTGGGACGCTCGAACCGCTCCTTCAGGCGCGCGGCAATGAGGCCGACAACGCCGGGATGCCAGTCGGCGGAGGCGAGAATCAGCACCGGAGGCCCCTCCCCCGCACCGATCTCGGCTTCGGCGGTGGCGCAGGCCTGCTCGACCGCCTCGACCTCGATGCGCTGCCGCTCGGTATTGAGATCGTCCAGCCGTTCTGCGACCGCCATGGCTTCGAGTTCGTCATCCAGCGCCAGAAGCCGGGTGCCGAGCGCGGCGTCGCCGATGCGGCCGCCGGCATTGATGCGCGGGCCGATGAGGAAGCCCAAATGGTAGGGATTGATCGGACCGCTGATGCGCGCGGCGAGACCGAGTGCGGCAAGGCCCGGCCGTTCGCCGCGCCGCGCCACTTCCAGCCCGCGCAGCACGAAGGCGCGATTGAGGCCCACCAGCGGCACCACATCGCAGACCGTGGCCAGGGCCACGAGGTCGAGCAGTTTCAGGAGGTCGGGCAGACCGGTAACACCACGGTTGCGCAAGGCGCGATTAACGGCAACGAGCACCATGAAGGTGACGCCAGCGGCGCAGAGATAGCCGAGGCCGGAAATATCGTCGGGGCGGTTCGGATTGACCAGGGCATTGGCCTGGGGCAGCTCATGATCGGACAGATGGTGATCGATTACCAGCACATCGGCGCCGCGGCCACGGGCATGGGCGATCGGCTGGTCGCTGGTGGTGCCGCAGTCCAGCGTCACGATCAGGCTGGCGCCAGCGTCGATCAGCTTGTCCATGGCGCCGCTATTGGGGCCATAGCCTTCGAAGATGCGGTCGGGAATGTGCACCTGCGGATCGAGGCCGAAATGGCGCAGGAAGCGCAGCATCAGCGCGCAGGAACAGGCGCCATCGACGTCGTAATCACCGAACAGCGCGACCTTTTCCTTTGCCACGATGGCCTCGGCCAGCCGTTCGGCCAGGGCGTCCATATCTGCCAGGGTCGAGGGATCGGGCATCAGGGCCCGGATGGTGGGGTCGAGATAGGAGGCCGCGTCCTCGAGGCCGACATCGCGGCCCGCCAGGATGCGGCCGAGAATATCGGACACGCCGCTGCGCTGGCTGATCGCCGTCGCCATGCGCGCCGCCGCACTGTCCAGACGATCCACCCAGGCCCGTCCCGTGACAGACCGTGAGACGTCGAGAAATGGGCGCGGCGTTTCGGGCATGGCGATGGGTTAGGCGATTTTGATCGGGGTGGGAAGGGGTTGCACGACGACAGGGGCAGCACGGGCCCGTCGTCCGGTGCGGCCCGCCACCCCGGATCGCGTTATCGAGGCTCTTCTCCTGAAAGGGGAAGAGCGAGACGATTCAGGTGCTGATAGGCCGGCCTTACTTCGGCGCCGGGGTTCGGGCGCAGAGTTTGTTGCCATCGGGATCGCGCAGATAGGCGACGAAAACACCATTGGGGCGCAGATTGGGTGGGGTTTCGGCGGAGGTGCCGCCGTTTTCGGTGCCGGCAGTGTGCCAGGCGCGGACTTGGTCGGCGGATTCGGCGAAAATGCCGATCGTGCCGCCATTGGCAGCGGTAGCCGGCTGGCCGTTGATCGGCGTCGTGATCATGAGGCGGCTGCCGTCGCGGGCATAGACCAGCCGGCCGCCAGCATCGATTTCGCCGGCTTTGCCGCCAAGGGCAATGAAGGTTGCGTCGTAAAATGCCTTAGATCGCGTGAGGTCGTTGCTGCCGATCATGACGTGGGAGAACATGGTTCAACTCCGGAAAGTTTGCAGAGGCGAAGCGTTTGGGAACAAGCCTATCGCGCGTGGCGAGCCCTGATCCAGCGGGTGGTCTGGCTCCAGGAGCGCATGACGACCGTGCTGGTGTCGACAGTGCTGCGGCGCAGTTTTACACCATCGACCAGGGAGCCATCGGTGATGCCGGTGGCCGAAAAGAGTACGTCGCCGGAAGCAAGGTCCGTGACCTGATAGATGCGGTGCGGGTCCTCGATACCCATTTCCTTGGCGCGGAGGCGCTTGTCGGGCGTGTCGAGGATGAGCTTGCCCTGCATGTGGCCGCCAATACAGCGCAGGGCAGCGGCGGCGAGCACGCCTTCGGGGGCACCGCCGGAGCCGAGATAGATATCGATGCCGGTATCCTCTGTGTTCACCGCGTGAATGACGCCGGCGATGTCGCCATCGCTGAGTAGTTTCACCGAAACACCAGCCACGCGCAGCTCTTCAATGAGGCCAGCATGGCGCGGACGATCGAGCACCACGGCGGTGATTTCGGAAACGGGCACGCCCTTGGCCTTGGCCAGCGAGGTGACGTTTTCGGTCGCCGACCATTCGACATGGACGGTATCGGGCGCGTAGCCGGCGCCGATGGCGATCTTGTGCATATAGACGTTGCGGGCGACATTCAGCAGGCCGCCGCGTTCGGCCATGGCCAGCACGACGAGAGAATCGGGCTGGTTCTTGGCGCAGAGGGTGACGCCTTCCAGGGGATCGACGGCGATATCGACCGCGGGCCCGTCGCCCTCGCCCACCGGCTGGCCGACATAAAGATCGTCGCACTCATATTGCTCGCCCTCGCCGATGACGATGCGGCCGCTGATGGCGACGCGATCGAGCTCGGCTTTCATGGCGGCGACGGCAGCGTCGTCGGCAGCGCGCTCATTGCCCTTGCCGCGCCATTCGGCGGCGGCAATGGCGGCGCGCTCGGTCACGCGCACCATTTCCAGGGTGAGCGTGCGATGCAGATTGGCCGGGTTCTTGCGGTCTTCGACCTTGCTGAGCTTCATTTTGCCTCCCGGCAGCGGGCCCCGGCCCGCGCCGGACTCAGAGCTTTTCGATACGGATCAATTGCGGTTCGCCGACAATGAACCCGTCCGCCGCAATCTCCGCAAGCGCTTCGCGCACGGATGATTCCAAAGTCTGTTGAGTAATCATCACAACAGTGCGCGTCGGGGAGCCATCGACGGCCACTGCCTTAGCGCTTAAATCGGAACGCTGGATGACGGAATCGATGGAGATCGACTTTTCCCCCATGCGCGTGGCGATGGCGGCCAGGGCGCCAGGGACGTCCTTGGCGCTGAGACGGATGTAGAAGCCGCCCGGATGGGCCCGCATCGGCGCCTCGTGATAGGGCATCAGTTCGGCGCTGGGCACGCCCAAAGGCGGCACGCGGGTGCCGCGGGCGATATCGAGAATATCGGAGAGCACCGAGGAGGCGGTGGGCGGACCACCGGCGCCGGGGCCGGCCAGCAGCAGCTCATGCACATGGTCGGTTTCCAGCGCCACGGCGTTCATGACCCCATCGACGCCGGCAATGGCCGAGCCCTTGGGCACGAAGGTGGGGTGAACACGCTGCTCGATGCCGTTTTCGGTGCGTTCGGCAATGCCCAGGAGCTTGATCTTGTAGCCGAGATCGGCGGCCACCTGGATGTCATGCTGGGTGATGCGCGAAATGCCCTCGATGCGCATGCGATCGGGCGCGATTTCGTAGCCGAAGCACAGCGTGGCCAGGATGGAGAGCTTGTGGGCGGTATCAAAGCCCTCGACGTCGAAGGTCGGGTCGGCCTCGGCATAGCCGAGGGCCTGCGCGTCCTTGAGGCAATCGGCAAAAGAGATGCCTTCATTGCCCATGCGGGTGAGGATGTAGTTGCAGGTGCCGTTCATGATGCCGAACACCTTGGCGATGCGGGCTGAGCCCAGGCCTTCGCGCAGGGTCTTGATGACCGGAATGCCGCCGGCGACGGCCGCTTCGAAACCGAGCTGCGCGCCGGCTTCCTCGGCCATCTTGGCGAGGATGACACCGTGCTTGGCCAGCAGCGCCTTGTTGGCGGTGACCACCGGGCGGCCAATTTCGAGCGCCGCCTTGACGGCTGCAAAGGCGGGGCCGTCTTCGCCGCCGATCAGCTCGACGAAAAGGTCGATCCCGTCCCATTTGGCGAGGGCGACCGGATCGTCGAACCATTCGAGCCCGGAAATATCAATGCCGCGGTCGCGGGAACGCGAGCGCGCGGCAACGGCGACGACCTGCAATTGACGGCCAAGTTTTCGCGTCAGCTCGGCGCCGTCCTTCTGCAGGATGCGCACCAAAGTGGCGCCGACATTGCCCAGCCCGGCCACGCCAATGCGCAGCGGCGCCTGACCATCGGCATCGCCGAATTCGGCCATGGCCTTGAGGATACGCGCCCGGGTTTCGGATCGCGGCTCCCGCCCGTCCCGCAGATCGAAGACGAAGAGCGGATCGCCCGCCACGATTCGACCAAACCGGGTGGGTGTCCACCCCCGGGCGGAAATGAAGGTTTCAACAGATTGGCGGAAAGACTGGATATCGCTCATAATGGCCGCCATGTGCATAGGAAAGTGCCTAGCCGTCAATAGGAGTTTTGCCTGCGGCCGAAGCCGCAGGACAATAGCGCACAGGATTAGCGCCGCGCGGCTTCGGCAGCCCCGGCAATCAGCTCGATATAGCGGGGATATCCCCATTTTAGCGACAGCGCGGAGGGCGGCGACATGGACGAGATCAGATCCGGGCCGATGACATGGGCGACGGCGCCTTTTTCGACAGGCGGCGCCAAGGCGATGACCGGATTGTCAAAGAAGGCCGCATCTGCTTCGGGCGTATCGAAATAGGAAATGATGATGTCGGCGCCGATCTGGTCAAAATTCTCGTAGCTCACCGAGAAATAGAACTCGCTGCCTTCGGCGCGGTCGATGACGCTCTGGGGCGTGGACAGGCCGGCATCGACGAGGAACTTTGTGCGAGCATCGAGGGGGGCATAGACGGCGACCTGGCCATTATAGTCCATGATACTGGCAAAGCTGATGACTGCGACTTCCGGATATTTCGCGGTTTCCTCGCCGATGAAGGTGGTGAGGTCGGCGACCAGGGCCTCGGCTTCGGCCTTTTTGCCCATGGCCTCGCCGGTAATGGTGATGGTGTCCTGCCAGGTGGTGGCCCAGGGCCCTTCCGGATAGGCGACGACCGGAGCGATGCCGCTCAGCACATTGTATTCGTCTTCGGTGAGGCCTGAATAGACGGCGACGATCAGATCGGGCTTGAGGGCGGCGATGGCTTCGACCGGCGGCTCGGCGGCATTGGGGAGAATAGTCGGATAGTCGGCGCCCAGAGCTTCGACGCCCTCGCGGGTCCACGTCAGGACGCCCTCGGCATCGGCGCCATAGCTGAAGAAGGGTACGCCAACCGGCACTTCGCCCAGAGCGATGACCGCATCCTGCGCACCCCAGCCCCAGGTGACGATGCGCTGCGGCTTGGCGGGAATGGTGGTTTCGCCGAAGGCGTGGGTGATGGTGACCGGGAAATCCTGGGCCTGGGCGGCGTGAGCGATAACCGCACTGGCCAAAACCACGGCGAGGCGGAAAACCTGCTTGATCATCTTGGGAACACTCCTGTTGCGACGGTCTCGCCGTCCGGGGTCGGCCGCCCTGCCCTCCTGCGCCTGTGCAGAGGCGGATCGGGTGGCCGGTGGATTGCGGGTTACTGAGCCTTGGCTGCGGCAGCGGCGCGGCCGACTTCGGCCATCACCTTGTCAAAGCCCCAGCGGATCGACAGGGGCGTGACGGCACCACCGACGGCCATGGTGAGTTCCTCGCCGATCAGGCTGGTATAAGCGCCCTTGGCGACCAGCGGCGACAGCTTGATCAGGTCCATGGCGAAGAACGCATCAAAGGACGCCTGATCGTTGAAGAAGCTGATGAGCATGTCGGCCGGGATGCGGTCGAAATTCTCGTAGCTGACGAAATAGGCGATGCCGGTGTCGTTCGTGCCGGTGCCATCAAGGTGCGGCGCCGCGGCCATGCCGACATCGACGAACATCTGCACGCGCGGATCGCCCTCCATCCGCACCGCCACCTGGCCGTCATTGCGGTTGACGATATTGGCGAAGACCATGCCCTTGGTCTCGGGATATTTGTCGGCTTCGGCCTGCATATGGGCCTGGGTATCGGCGATGAGCTTTTCGGCTTCCGCCTCGAGACCAACAGCGCGGCCGGTGAGCGTCACCACGTCCTGCCAGCTGGCGAACCAGGGCTTGTCGGGATAGGCGACCACCGGCGCGATGGCGCTCAGGACCTCGTATTCCTCGGGCGTCAGGCCCGAATAGGGCGCGATGATCACGTCAGGGTCGAGCGCGGCAATGGCCTCGAGCGGCGGCTCATTGGTGTTGGGGAGGATAGTGGGCATGGCAAAGCCGTGCGCCGCGATGGCCTCCTCGGTCCAGGGCAGAATGCCGTCCTCGCCGCCGCCATAGGCGAAGAAGGGCATGCCGACCGGGGCGATGCCGAGATCGATCACCACGTCCTGTGCCGACCACCCCCAGGTCACGACCCGCTCTGGCTTGGTCTCGATGGTGGCCGAGCCCAAAGCGTGCTCGATGGTGACGGGAAATTGCTGGGCGGCGGCGGCGCCGGCGAAAGCAAGGCCGATGGCCGTGGAGAGCAGCAGATAACGGAGAGACATGGGTCACCCTTTGCGTGGAGATGGCTCTCCATACAAAAGGTGATATTATATGTCATGTATTATTTGACTGGCGGCAGCGTTCAGACCGCCTGGCGGGTCAAGAGAACCATGACTTCGTAGTGGTCGGTTTGCGGGAACATGTCGAAAAGCCGCACACGGTCGAGCATGTAGGACGGCAGCGCGGCAATATCCCTGGCAAGGGTCTCGGCATTGCAACTGGAATAGACGATGGTTGGCGCCCCGGAGGCTTCGAGTGTGGCGCAGAGGCGTCCGCCAAGTCCACGGCGCGGCGGATTGACGATGACGGCGTCGGGGGCGTGCTCGGCGGTGAGGGCGGTGGCGTCGCCGACGGCGAATGTGACATCGGCCAGCCCCGCCTCAGCAGCGCTTTTGCGTGCCGACTCTACGGCCGGGGCACTGACTTCGACGCCGTGCACCGTCCGGCCGGGCGCGGCAACATGGAGGGCGAAGCCGCCGACGCCGCAATAAAGGTCCCAGACCGAGGCGGCGCCGACTTCATCAATCCACTGACGGGCCTGATTATAGAGACCGGTGGCGATATCGGTATTGGTCTGGAAGAAGCTGGCCGGGCGCAGATGCAGCACCAGATCGCCCAGACGCATCGGCAGGGTGTCGTTGTCGCCAAGCACGATTTCCTCCTCGCCTTCGAGCACGGCCTTGTGCTCGGGCAGGAGATTGACGGTGACGACATGCAGTTGCGTCAGCGCGGTGAGGAGGCTCGGCAGGTGTTTGCGGATGCGGCCCAGCGGCTCGGTGGAGCGCAGCACGAAGCGCAGCATCAGCGCGCCATCGGGCGCCTCGGTGAGCAGCACGTGCTTGAGTTCGCCGCGGCGACTGGGGACATCATAGGGGGTGAGGCGCGCCAGGGTGATGAAGGCAACGATGGGCGCAAAGGCGGCGCGCAGGCCGGGGGAGACAATGCCGCAGGCGGTGAGATCGACGCCGTGTTGGGTGGCATCGAGAATGCCGAGTGTGGGCCGATCCACACTGCCGCCAACGACCATCTTGGCCTTGTTGCGGAAGCCGGCGGGACGGGAGAGCTGCGGCGGCAGCCAATGCGCACCGGGCCAGGCGGCGAGAAGAGTGTGCAGGCGCTCGCTTTTGCGGGTGATCTGGGCGGCATAGTCCATGCCCATGAGCGTGCAGGAGCGGCAGACGCCCTGATCGTAATAGCCGCACTGCATGGTGGCGCTCGCCCCTGCCTGCACCAGACGACCCCGTAAAATGGAAGGAGGCGGGATCACCGCCTCCTCGGATTACATCAAACCTGCCTGTGGATCAGGCGGTGAGCGGCACCACATTGCCCTGGCTGGCCTTGCCGCCGAGGAACTTCTTGACGTTGCGCGCGGCCTGGCGAATGCGGTGTTCGTTTTCGACGAAGGCCAGGCGGATATATTGATCGCCATATTCGCCGAAGCCGACGCCGGGCGCGACGCCAACACCGGTTTCCTGGATCAGCAGCTTGGCGAATTCGAGCGAGCCCATATGCGCATATTGAGCAGGAATGGGCGCCCAGGCGAACATGGTGGCCTTGGGGACCGGAATATCCCAGCCGGCGCGGCCAAAGCTCTCCACCATGACGTCGCGGCGGTTCTTGTAGACCTTGCGGACTTCCTCGATCACCTCGTCGGAGCCGTTGAGGGCGGCGACGGCGGCGACCTGGATCGGCGTGAAGGCACCATAATCCAGATAGGATTTGACGCGGGCCAGCGCCGCGATCAACCGCTCATTGCCGACCGCAAAACCCACGCGCCAGCCGGGCATGGAATAGGTCTTGGACATGGAGGTGAATTCGACGGTGATATCGATGGCGCCCGGAACCTGCAGCACCGATGGCGGCGGGGCGTCTTCATCGAAATAGATCTCGGAATAGGCGAGATCGGAGAGGATGAAGATGTCGTTGGCCTTACAATATTTGACGACCTCGGTGTAGAAATCGAGATCGGCGGTATAGGCGGTGGGGTTGGCCGGGTAGTTCAGCACCAGCGCGATCGGCTTGGGGATCGAGTGCCGCACGGCGCGATCCAGCGAGCGCATGAAATCCTCATTCGGATCGGCCGGCATGGAGCGCACGACGCCGCCGGACATGATGAAGCCGAAGGAATGGATCGGATAGGTCGGGTTGGGCACCAGCACCACATCGCCGGGGGCGGTGATGGCCGATGCCATATTGGCGAAGCCTTCCTTGGAGCCCAAGGTCGCCACGATCTGCGTGTCCGGGTTCAGCTTCACGCCAAAGCGGCGGCCATAATAGCTGGCCTGGGCCTTGCGCAGGCCGGGAATGCCGCGGGAGGTGGAATAGCGGTGGGTGCGACCATCCTTCACCGTCTCCTGCAGCTTGGCCACGATGTGCTCGGGCGTCGGCATGTCGGGATTGCCCATGCCCAGGTCGATGATGTCGACGCCTTCGGCGCGCAGCTTGGCCTTGATCGGGTCGATATGGGCGAAAACGTAGGGGGGCAGACGGCGGATGCGATGGAAAACTTCGCTCATGTGATTCCTCGGTGGCCCGGATGGGGGCCTAGCTGGCCGCGACGCGTCCGGTAACGCTGGGCTCGACCTTAAGAGCCCGATTATCGCGGAATTATGGTTCTGAACGGGTTAAGCAACCCGGCTGGTGAAGAAACTGGCTTATTCGGCTCCTCCCGGCCACGCTGTGGCCAATGGGAAGAGCTATCGGGCGTTCGCAGCGGCGGCTGCGACGGCCGCGGTCACCATGCCGGCGAGCATTGCTCCAACCATTGCAGTAGTGAACGGAGACGCCATGTCTCTTGCCCTTCAGATGCGATTTTTGTAATCAAAACAGCTATCGATACGCCGTTCATAAATCCTCGCCGAGGGCTTGTAAATGGGCCGATGCGTGCCAACGTTCGGCGGATGAACGGTACAGAGTGAGGTTTTAAGTTGAAACGTATTGCCCTGGTGACCATCGGCACGCAAGGCGACGTTCAGCCCTATCTCGCGCTCGCCATTGCCCTGCAGGAGCGCGGCTACACGCCGGTATTGGGGGCGACGGAGGATTTCGAGGGCCTGATTACCGGTCTCGGCCTCGAGTTTCACTCGCTGGGTCCCTCGATTCAGTCCTTCCTCAAGGAGACCCGGTTCGAGAACGCCATGAGCAGTTCCATGCTCATGAATGGCCCATGGATGCTCAAGCAGGGTCAGCAGATCATCGATACCGCGGCACGTGCGGCCTGGCGCATGTGCCAGGGCGCCGAAGCCATTATCGTCAACATGAATACCAGTTTCGGCATCGATATTGCCGAGGCGCTGAAGGTACCGGCGATCATGACGGCGCTGCAGCCGCTCAATTCGACCAGCGAATTCCCGCTGTCGATGTATTATGTCGCCGACGATCTGGGCCCGACGCTCAACAAGCTGTCCTATACTGCCGCTGCCATGCAGCAGGCCTATTGGAACCTGCCGCGCAATCGCCTGCGACGCGAGCTGATGGGGCTCGAATCGCGCGAGATGGGCGGCGTCTTCACCAATACCGACGGCTCGCCGCTGACCACGCTCTATGCCTATTCCTCGATCGTGTCGCCGCGACCGCGTGACTGGCCGAAGACAGCGCTGGTCACCGGCTACTGGACGCTGCGCGACCGCACCGGCTGGGAGCCGACGCCGGAGTTCGAGGCGTTTTTGTCGGCCGGGGAAGCGCCGGTCTATATCGGCTTCGGCTCGATGCCGTTTGGCGCGGAACGCAATACCCGCATTCTCAAGGAAGCGGTGGCCAAATGGGGTGGTCGCGCAGTGGTGGCGCGCGGCTGGGGTGGCATCGATCCCAGCGACCTGCCCGAGACCATTTTCCCGATCGAGAAGGCGCCGCATGACAAGCTGTTCCGCTATGTCAGCGCCGTAGTTCACCATGGCGGCGCTGGCACCACGGCGGCGGGCCTGCAATTGGGGCGGCCCACTTTCGTCGTGCCGCAGGCCATCGACCAGCCCTATTGGGGCCGCCGCGTCTACGAGCTCGGCTGTGGCCCCAAACCGATCCGGCTGCGCAAACTGACGGCAGAAGCGCTCGCGGAGGCGCTGGCCGATCTCAGTTCCAATGAACATTATCGCCGCAGCGCCGCCGATGTGGCGGAGCAACTGCATGCCGAGGATGGCTGCGACAAGGCGATCAAGGTGATCGAGCGCGTCATGGCCCATTTCGTGCCTGGCGCCGTCAAGGTCAAGCGCGGCAAGGCGAAGGCCAAGAGCAAGAAGCTGCCGCTGAAGAAGGCGGTTTAGGGTTGGGTTGCACCCGCCTGATCGGGAGCATTGAGGGATCGGAGTTGATACACCCCCACCCAACCTCCCCCTGAAGAAGGGGGAGGAGCATTATCGTGTTTGCGGTGAGATGTAGATGCCCCCCACCATGCCGCCCTCGGGCTTGCCCGAGGGCCTGTCGGCAAACACCATGGGAACCGGTTCGCGCTGAGATTGGCCCTCGGATCAAGCCCGAGGGCGGCGTGGTGATCGTTGTGCCTGGCGTGTCGGAGATCAAAAATCCCTATCGGTTCATCGCCGGGCCAGAGCGTAGCTGATGACGACGGCCGTGGCGCTGGCGAGCATGAGCGAGATCATGATGATCATGAACAGCACTTCGGAGGGTGGGTTGATGATCGCAGCGACGGTGATCACCCCGCCGGCAATCATCATCAGGCGACCGCCCCAGCGATGGGTCACGCGCCAGTTGTGGGGATCACGCAGCGTCCAGGGCAGGCGAATGCCGGCGACCCAGTTCTGCTGCATCTTGGGCGTGTAATTGCCGATGACGAGGGCCATGGCGCCGACGACGAAGGCAATGAGGCGCGGCATGTCGACGATCTGACCGAGGCCGACGGCGATGGTCGAACCGGCGATGACCATGGCCAGTACCAGCATCAGGCTGATGGTGGCATGAATGACGTGGCGTCCGGCTTCAAAGTCTTGGCGCAGGCCGGCGGGGCGCAGGATGGCCATGCCAGCGACGATGAAGACCACTAGGGCGAATGGCATCAAAAGCGTGAAGGCGGCGGGCGCAAAGGCGTCAGGCACGCCGCTGATATCCCAGTGCACAGGCAGGTCCCGGTCAAGCGGCACAAGGAAGAAGCCGGCGATCGTGATCGCCACGAGCACGGCAAACAGCACGCGGTTGAACAGGTTGAGGATTGGACGATCAGCCATCTTTGGGCTCCGTAAGGTCAAAAATACCGGCAAGTGCGTCTTCGAGCACACTGGTATTGAGGTGATAGATCAGGCTCGTCCCCTGGCGCTCGACGGCCACAAGCTCGGCCTCCTTGAGCTTGTTGAAGTGAACCGAGAGCGTGGGTCTACTGATGTCGAAATGTTCGGCCAGTTCGCCCGCGCTCATTGGGCCACGCTTGAGCAAGGCCAGAACCTTGCGTCGGACCGGATGGGACAGCGCTTCGAAAACCGTGTTGATGCTCAATTCGGGATCTCTCTTTCGCTGTCCATCTAATTAGTTCTTTAGATAATTAGAGTCAACGCTAAATATAACTCGTCGTATTCAATTTCGAAACGCCATGCACAAACAAAAATGGCGGCCCGGAGGCCGCCATTTTCTGGTTGGTGTGCAAGGGCTTAGTGGGTGATGTTGGCCGTTGCGTCGTCGGTGGGCTCGGTGGTGCTGGCAACCGCCGGCTGCTCATCGAAATTCCATTCGATGGCTTCGGGCTTGCGCACCAGCGCGCGCTCGATCACCTGTTCCATCCGGCTCACCGGCACGATTTCCATGCCTTCCTTGACGATATCCGGGATCTCCTGGAGATCGCGGACATTCTCTTCGGGGATCAGCACGGTCTTGATGCCGCCGCGCAGCGCCGCCAGGAGCTTTTCCTTGAGGCCGCCGATGGGCAGCACCCTGCCCCGCAGCGTGATCTCGCCGGTCATGGCGACATCATTGCGCACCGGAATACCGGTCATCACCGAGACGATGGCGGTGGCCAGGCCAATACCGGCCGAGGGACCATCCTTGGGAGTGGCGCCTTCGGGCAGGTGGACGTGAATATCGCGCGTATCGAACATGGGCGGCTTGATGCCGTATTCGATGCAGCGGGACTTCACATAGGCCGTGGCCGCGGTCAGCGACTCCTTCATCACTTCCTTGATGTTGCCGGTGACCGACATGCGGCCCTTGCCCGGCGTCATCACGCCTTCGATGGTGAGGATTTCACCACCCACCGAGGTCCAGGCCAGGCCGGTGACCAAGCCAATCTGGGATTCGGCTTCGATCTCGCCATGCTTGAAGATGGCCGGACCGAGATATTTGGCCAGACGCTCATCGTCGATGGTGATCGACTTGACCTTGGTGCGCACGATGTCGGTGATCGCCTTGCGCATCAGCTTGGAGATTTCGCGCTTGAGATTGCGGACGCCGGCTTCGCGGGTATAGCCGCGAATGACCTTCATCAGCATCTCGTCGGACATCACGAACTCGCCGTGTGCCACGCCGTTTTCCTTGGCCGCCTCGGGAATAAGGTGCTGCTTGGCAATCGCATGCTTCTCCTCTTCGGTGTAACCGGAGAGACGAATGATCTCCATGCGGTCCATCAGCGGGCCGGGAATATTCAGCGTGTTCGAGGTGGTCACGAACATCACGTCCGAGAGGTCGTAATCGACCTCGAGATAGTGGTCGGAGAACGTGTTGTTCTGTTCCGGATCGAGCACTTCGAGCAGGGCCGAAGACGGATCGCCGCGGAAGTCCTGGCCCATCTTGTCGATCTCGTCGAGCAGGAAGAGCGGGTTGGACTTGCCGACCTTCTTGAGCGACTGGATGATCTTGCCGGGCATGGAGCCGATATAGGTGCGGCGGTGACCGCGGATTTCGGCTTCGTCGCGCACGCCACCGAGGGCCATGCGGACGAATTCACGACCGGTGGCCTTGGCGATGGACTTGCCCAGCGAGGTCTTGCCGACACCCGGAGGACCGACGAGGCAGAGGATCGGGCCCTTGAGCGTGCCGGTCCGGGCCTGCACGGCCAAGTATTCCAGGATGCGCTCCTTGACCTTTTCGAGGCCATAGTGATCCGCGTCGAGCACCTTCTCGGCCAGAGCCAGGTCGCGCTTGACCTTGCTCTTCTTGCCCCATGGGAGCCCGAGAAGCGTATCGAGATAGTTACGGACGACCGTGGCTTCGGCCGACATCGGGCTCATGCCCTTGAGCTTCTTGATCTCCGCGTCCGCCTTGGTCCGGGCTTCCTTGGAGAGCTTGGTCTTGGCGACGCGCTCTTCGAGCTCGGTGATCTCGTTGGCGCCGTCTTCGCCATCGCCCAGCTCGCGCTGGATCGCCTTCATCTGCTCGTTGAGATAGTATTCGCGCTGGGTCTTCTCCATCTGCCGCTTGACGCGGGAGCGGATGCGCTTTTCGACCTGCAGCACGCCGATCTCGCCTTCCATCAGGCCGATGACCTTCTGGAAGCGCTCGATGACCGAGACAGTGGACAACAGATCTTCCTTTTCAGGGATCTTGATGACCAAGTGGCTGGCAATGGTGTCGGCCAGCTTGGAAGCGTTCTCGATCTGGCCGACCGCGGCGACGACCTCGGCGGAGATCTTCTTGTTGAGCTTGACGTAGTTGTCGAACTCGCTCTGGGCCGAACGGGCCAAAGCTTCGACTTCGGTGGCGTCTTCGACGGGCTCGGGCAGCACGGAGGCCTCGGCCTCGAAATATTCGTCCGTCTGCAGATAGCGGTCGATGACAGCGCGATGCAGGCCTTCCACCAGCACCTTGACGGTGCCGTCCGGCAGCTTCAGCAGTTGCAGAACGGTGGCAATGGTGCCCGTGGGATAGATCTGGTCCGGCGCCGGATCATCGTCCTGCGCGTTCTTCTGCGTCACGACAAGAATGTGCTTGTCGTCCCGCATAACCTCTTCCAGAGCCTTGACCGATTTTTCGCGCCCGACAAAGAGCGGAACGATCATGCCGGGGAAGACGACGATGTCGCGCAGGGGAAGAACCGGGTAAACCCGGTCCCGGCCGATTTCGCCGGTGGGATTGACGTCCGACATCATATTTCCTTTCCGGGGTGCGCCGGGGAGGAATTCTGGTTGGCGCACCCTATTGCGACTGCCCAGTCACGAAAGGCTGGGCGATTCAGGTTAATAAATAGGGTGGACCGGGTGCGCCGCAAGTCAACCTTTGCGCTTTTGTGACCGTTAGCGTTACTTCGCACAGGAGATATGTGCCGAATGACGGAAACACCAATGTGCCTAGGAAACAAGGCGTTGGGCGACGCACCGGGATATCGGCGCCCATCGAAACCAGAGGACGGACAGCCCCTATGACCGCACGACCAAAACGCATCGACCTTCTGGGTGTCGCAACGGCCTCCGGCGCCTCGGTGCGCGGCTGTGGCATGGGGCCGGAAGCCCTGCGCGTCGCTGGCTTGATCGAGGCGCTGATCGATCTCGACCATATGGTCGGCGACCACGGCGACCTGCGCCGGCCGCAGCCGGAAATCTCCACCAACCCATCCAGCGGGCGTCTCCCCGACGAGCGCAAGTCCGACGTCTTGAGCCTGGCGCAACGCGTCAGCGATGCGGGGCTCGGTATTCTCGATGAAGGTCACTTTCCAGTGTTCATTGGCGGCGACCACTCGATTGCCATGGGCACGGTCTCCGCGGTGGCGCGCCATTGCCTGCCCGTGGGGCGCCCGGTGCATGTGCTGTGGATCGACGCGCATGCCGACTACAACACCCCGGACACCTCGCCCTCGGGCAATCTGCATGGCATGCCGCTGGCGCTGCTGTGCGGCGAGCCCGGCTTCGATGACAGTTTTACCGGCGACTGGCTGGGCCGGATCGATCCGCGCAATGTCTGCATTTTCGGGGCCCGGTCGGTGGATCGCGACGAGCGCCGGCTGGTGCACGCGCGCGGCGTCGATGTGGTCGACATGCGCAAGATCGACCAGTTGGGCGTGGTGGCGGCGCTGGCCAAGGTGATCGACCGCGCCAAGGCTGCCGGCGCGCATCTGCATGTCAGTTTCGATGTCGACAGTCTCGACCCGGCCATTGCACCGGGCGGCGGGACGCTCGTGCCGGGCGGACTGACCTATCGCGAGGCGCATCTGATGATGGAAATGCTGCATGACAGCGGCGTGGTGGGCTCGCTCGATGTGGTCGAGCTCAACCCCTTTCTCGACCACGGAGGCAAGAGCGCGACGCTGCTGGTGGACCTGGTGGCGAGCCTGTTTGGGCGGTCGATCATGGGCGAGGAGCCCGGGCCGATGGAGTTCGCCTCGGAGCAATGATCAGGCGGCGCGGCCTTGTTGCGGCAGGCCGATGATGGCGCAGTCGCGGCCGCTGGCCTTGGCCTCGTAGAGTGTCTGGTCGGCGCGGCGATAGAGCGAGTTGATGCCGTCATCGGCATCGGTGGACTGAACGATGCCGGCACTGAAGCGGACGGGCGCGCCATCGGGCAGGCGCAGGCCGGCGGCGAATTCATCGCGCAGCCGCTCGACGAAGCCGTGCACGGTGTTGGCATCGGCGCCCTGATAGATGAGACAGAATTCCTCGCCGCCCATGCGCGCAGCAATTGCCGGCTTGGGCTTGGCGTCACTGATGGTGGCCCCAAAAGCCGCCAGGACCCGGTCGCCTTCATCATGTCCCCAGCGGTCGTTCACCTGTTTGAAAAAGTCGAGATCGAGCGCTACGAAGGTGAAGGCGGTGCCCTGCCCCATCGACTGGTGCCAGAGTTTCGAGCCCCCCTCATGCAGCGCCCGTCGATTGACCAGGCCAGTCAGCTCGTCGCGGAAGGCGAGCTCGGCGAGCCGGGCTTCGGCGCGGTCCTTGAGGGCGGCGAGCCAGGACAGCGTAATGAGCGTGGTGCCGATATAGCTGGCAAAGAATGGCCAGGTATTGGAGGGATCACCGCTGATGGCGTAGAGATCGATGCGCCCCAGAAACACGGCCTCGGCAGGTCGGGACATGGCACTGACGAACGATACGCTATAGCCCATGGCCAGCAGCACGGCGGTGCTGGGCCGCACCACCTGACGCCCATGGATCAGCACGAACACCGCTGCGGCGCCCAATTGCGCGCTGAGCACCACGGCGATGACGATGGCCGATTGTTCGGCGGTGATCGGTAGCAGCAATATGGCCGCCACGGCGCTGACGGGCGGGGTGATGAACCAGGCGCGATGCACGCGCCGGCCAGTCATCGCAACGACGGCGGCCCATTGCAGCGCAATGATAGAGGTGACGCAGCCGCCATAGATCGCCACCAGGAAGATGTTGCGGGTGAGCACCGCCGGAATGACCGCCGCCCAACTGAACACCGCCATCAACAGCGCCAGGCAGAACATGATGGTTTCCGGACGATCCCGGCGGAGCGTCATGATCGGAACAGCAATGGCAAAGACGATGATGCTGACGATACGCGCCACCACCAATGTCGGCATGTCCAATTCCAATGCCGTACTCAAAACGCGCCTCCGACGGACCCAAGCAACCGTCACTTGGCGCAAGCTAAGCCAAAGGCCGTAAATTAATGGTTTTAGTTAGGTAGAAGTACCGAGCGCCGAGCGGCCTGTGCGGCTGCGGCGTCGAGAGATGAACCGGTGAAAAAGCGGAACGCCGCCGGCTCGTTGGAGCCTGCGGCGTTCCCAAAGGTTCGATCTGGATGCAGACGTCAGGCGGTTGCCGGCTCGTCTTCCTTCTTGCGCTCGGAATAGATGTAGAGCGGACGCACGTCCTTGCCCTTCACCACATCCTCGCTGATCACCACTTCCTCGACGCCTTCAAGCGAAGGCAGGTCGTACATGGTGTCGAGCAGGATGGCTTCCATGATGGAGCGGAGGCCGCGGGCACCGGTCTTGCGCTCGATGGCCTTCTCGGCGATGGCCTTGAGGGCATCTTCGTGGAAGGTGAGCTCGACCTCTTCCATCTGGAACAGGCGCTGGTACTGGCGCACCAGAGCGTTCTTCGGAGCGGTGAGGATTTCGATCAGCGCAGGAATGTCGAGGTCTTCGAGGGTCGCGAGAACCGGCAGACGGCCGATGAATTCCGGGATCAGGCCGAAACGCACCAGGTCCTCCGGTGCCACGTCCTTGAGCAGATCGCCGACGCGGCGGTCCTGCGGGTCCTTGACGGTGGCCGAGAAGCCGATGCCAGAGCCTTCGCCACGCGCTGAAATGATCTTCTCGAGGCCGGCAAAGGCGCCGCCGCAGATGAAGAGGATATTGGTGGTGTCGACCTGCAGGAATTCCTGCTGCGGATGCTTGCGCCCGCCCTGCGGCGGCACGGAGGCGACAGTGCCTTCCATGATCTTGAGCAGGGCCTGCTGCACGCCTTCGCCCGACACGTCACGGGTGATCGAGGGATTGTCAGACTTGCGGGAAATCTTATCGACTTCGTCGATATAGACGATGCCGCGCTGGGCCTTTTCGACATTGTAGTCGGCGGCCTGGAGCAGCTTGAGAATGATGTTTTCCACGTCCTCGCCCACGTAACCGGCTTCGGTCAGCGTGGTGGCGTCGGCCATGGTGAAGGGCACATCGAGAATGCGGGCCAGCGTCTGCGCCAACAGCGTCTTGCCCGAGCCGGTGGGCCCGATCAGCAGAATATTGGACTTGGAGAGTTCCACATCCTGGTTCTTGGTCGCGTGGTGCAGGCGCTTGTAATGGTTGTGCACGGCCACGGACAGCACGCGCTTGGCGCGGAACTGGCCAATGACGTAGTCGTCCAGCACCTTGCAGATCTCAGCTGGGGTGGGCACTCCGTCGGAGGATTTGACCATGGAGGTCTTGTTCTCTTCGCGGATGATGTCCATGCACAGCTCGACGCATTCATCACAGATGAAGACAGTCGGGCCGGCAATCAGCTTGCGAACCTCGTGCTGGCTCTTGCCGCAAAACGAGCAGTAGAGCGTGTTCTTCGAGGTTTCGCCGTTCGTTGTCTCTTTGGACATCCTGTCACTCCCGGGGACTGAGGGCCCCCTTGTTCAAGCGCTAACGGAGACCGTAACGCGCAAGACATAAAGAAAGTCTAAGCCGAAACGACCTTAAAGGCCGTTCCGGCTGGGTGCAATTGCGCTTGGATCACAGTCCACGGCGCACCAGCATTGTGCTTAACGCGCAGCAATCAGCTTGCAGCCTCGGGGACGGCGCGCTTTTCGTGGATGGAATCGATGAGGCCAAAGGTCTTGGCCTCTTCCGGGCTGAGGAAGCGATCGCGCTCGAGGGCGTTCTCGATTTCCTCGTAAGTGCGGCCCGTGTGCTTCTCATAAATCTGATTAAGACGCCGCTTCAAACCCTCGACTTCCTTCGCATGAATCAGGATGTCGGTGACCTGACCCTGGAAGCCGCCGGAGGGCTGGTGGACCATGATGCGGGAGTTGGGAAGCGAGGTACGCATGCCGGCTTCACCGGCTGCGAGCAGCAGCGACCCCATGGACGCGGCCTGGCCCATCACCATGGTGGCAACGGCGGGGCGGATGAATTGCATGGTGTCGTAAATGGAAAGGCCAGCCGTCACCACGCCGCCGGGCGAGTTGATGTACATGGCGATTTCCTTTTTCGGATTCTCCGATTCGAGGAAGAGCAGCTGTGCCACGATGAGGGAGGCCATGTTGTCCTCGACCACACCGGTCACGAAAATGATGCGCTCGCGCAGGAGGCGCGAATAGATGTCGAAGGCGCGCTCGCCCCGATTCGACTGCTCGACCACCATGGGTACGAGCGTGTTCATGTAAAGATCGTGCGGATCCCGCATATGATTGCCCCTTGGCACCTGTCCGCGTCGCGAGCCGGATGGTGCACTTGGTTGGATGGACCATGCCCCTTCCCCGAACGCGCATGTGGCGAAGTCAGAGGGCATGTCGGAATATCGAATCAGCGCGACAGGCCGATTGCAGGCTATGCCGCCTTAATGGGCGGTAAAGGCACAGATAGGCGGCAATGAGGCGCGCTTCAATAGGCAGATCGATCTACCGCCGATCAGGGTGAACGCATCCCCTAGCGGATCAGCAGGGAGACCACCATGGCCAGGAAAACCAGACCGATAAGGCCGCAGACAATGCGTATATAGGTCTGCAGCCTGGCGCACTCCCGCAGGGCGGCGCTGCGTTCAGGCTCGGCCAGGCGTAATGCCTGGTCTTTTGCGCGGTACGCCCTGCCCGAGCCGGGAATTTTCGACAGGTCCATGTACGGCCGCAGCCTGGGATCGGCCAGCTGTCTGGTCTCGATGTTCTTGAACTTGTTGCCAAGCACGGAGTCCCAGGCAATCGCACCGGTCAGCGATACCAGTATGAAGACCAGAAACGCGCCTTGCCAAAAATCCATCGGGCTAGTCGGTGAACCCGACCGCAACACCCTTCTTGCGGAAATAGGCCTGCATCAGCTTGCGGCCCTGGCGGTTGCCCTGGGCCAGCTTGGCGGTTTGGAAAGTGGCTTCCTTGACACCTTCCCTGGCCATTGCCGCCTTGAGGGCAGCGATGTGGGCGTCGAGGTCTTCGTTGTCATTCTTGATCGAGGCGTAGATGGCGTCGATGGCGGCGGAAACGGTCAGGTCGCTCACGGGTCGAGAATCCTCAGTCGAGTTTGGCTGCCTTCAGAACATCATTGATGCGTCCTTGCCAACCTTTTCCTGTGGCCTTGAACTTTTCGATGACGTCGGGGTCGAGGCGCAGGGAAATCTGCTGCTTGGGGGTATCGACAGGCGGACGGCCACGCGCGCGGCGGATGCTTTCGGCGAGGTCCGGGAAGACCTCGGCGAAGGGGCGGGCCTGTGCTATCTGTTCATCCGTCAACTCTGGGCTGTCTACAGCGTCCCAATCTTCGCGCGTGTAGCCGCGTCCTTCTACAAATTCTTTCACAGCAGAAGTCTCCTTTCACGAGCACTCGCCGGACGCATGGAAATAACAGAAATCGCTTCCGTCCCATAACGCACGTGTACCACCACGATCCCAACGCCATCGTGCCAACCAACTGCAATTTTTCTTCCAAGCTTTCCCGGAAGCGTAGTGGCATCCACAAAGAATTCAGGAGTGAGCTCGGCAAAATCCAGGCCGTGCTTGTCCAGATTGGCTTGTCGCTTCAGTTCGTCCCACACAATCTGCATTTTTGTATCACATTAAATAGGGCGATCCAATGACTTTGCCAGAGGGCGAAAGAGGCGTCGATGGCGATTGCTTTGCGGCTGGAAGGCCGTAGATTTGACCAATCGATAAAAGCGTCGCAGAGCCCCCGCATATCCATGGCCGCCATTATTCAAGTCAAGCCGATCACCGATGTCCCCGACATGCTGCGCGCCAGCGCCCAACCGCAGGACCCGGACTTCTACCAGAACCCCTACCCTTTCTATGCCCGCCAGCATGCTACCCACCCGGCCTTCTTCTGGGAGGAATATGGCCATTGGTGCTTCGCCGACTTCAAGACCGTGAGCCTGTTGCTGCGCGACAAGCGGTTCGGCCGGGACATTCTGCATGTCGCCAGCCGCGAGGAGATCGGCCTGCCGGCGCCCAAGCCGCATGTCGCGGATTTCGATCTGACTGAGAAGCATTCCCTGCTCAATCTCGAGCCGCCCGACCACACACGGCTTCGTACACTGGTGAACCGGGCATTTGTATCGCGCCAGGTCGAGCAGTTGCGGCCGCGCATCCGGCAATTGGCACACGAGATGATCGATGGCTTCGAGGGGGAGGACAGCGTCGACCTGATCAAGGCTTTCGCCGCGCCGATCCCGGCCATCATCATTGCCGAGATGATCGGATTGCCGGCAGAGATGGCGCCGCAGTTGCTCAATTGGTCCAACCGCATGGTGACGATGTACATGTACAATGTCAGCCGCGAGACCGAGCTCGACGCCAATCAGGCAGCGGCAGATTTCACTGCCTATCTGCGGGAAGTGATCGCCGAGCGCCGCAAGGCGCCGCGCGAGGACCTGCTCAGCCATATGCTGACCACCGACCGCGACGGCGATGTGCTGGACGAGGACGAGGTGATGTCCACCGCTATCCTGCTGCTCAATGCCGGCCATGAGGCGACGGTGCATACGACTGGCAATGGCGTCAAATCCATCCTCGAAAGCGGCATCGATCCCAAGACGCTGTTCGTGACCCCGGAGCAGACGGAGGCGACGGTGGAAGAATGCCTGCGCTTCGACGCGCCGCTGCATCTGTTCACTCGCTATGCGCTTGTCGACACCGAACTCAACGGCATCCCGCTGCGCAAGGGCGATGTGGTGGGGCTGATGCTCGGCGCCGCCAATCGCGATCCGGCACGCTTCGCCCATGCCGACCGGTTCGACCCGTTCCGCACCGATGGCGCCAATGTCAGTTTTGGCGCCGGCATTCACTTCTGCATCGGCGCGCCGCTGGCGCGAATAGAATTGCAAGAGTCCATGAAGGTGCTGTTCGAACGGCTGCCGAAGCTCAGGATTGCCGAGCCGCCGCGCTATGGGAATGTGTATCATTTCCATGGGCTGGAGAGGCTGATGGTGAGCTGGAAGTAGGCCGCTGGCGTCGCGGTGGGCCATACGCCCCTCTTTCATTCGCTCCCCAGTCGTCACCTTCGGGATCGACCCGAGGGGTCTTGGCTGCCTGGCCTGCGCGAAGAAAGAGCCCTCGGGTCAAGCCCGAGGGTGACGATCTGGGGTGGTGGAAATGCTGCGAGCAGACACAAAAGGGGACCTTTCGGTCCCCTTCTCTCATTCTCAGTGCGGGGCGTTTATTGCGCGGGAACGGCGTCCGCATCGGCGTCGAGGTTTTCGACGCTTTCGCCGCGGTCGTAGGTGGCCTGATCGAGAATGCCCTCGCGCTTGGCGACGATGGTGGGCACCAGAGCCTGGCCCGCAACGTTAACCGCGGTGCGGCCCATGTCGAGGATGGGGTCGATGGCCAGCAGCAGGCCGACGCCTTCGAGCGGCAGGCCGAGGGTCGAGAGGGTCAGCGTCAGCATGACCGTGGCGCCGGTGAGGCCGGCGGTGGCGGCGGAGCCGATGACCGAGACGAAGACGATCAGCAGATAATGCTCGATGCCCAGGCTGATGCCGAAGAACTGGGCGACGAAGATGGCCGAGATCGCTGGATAGATGGCAGCGCAACCGTCCATCTTGGTGGTGGCGCCGAGCGGCACGGCGAAGGAGGCATATTCACGCGGTACGCCGAGATTCTTTTCGGTGATGCGTTCAGTCACAGGCAGCGTGCCGATAGACGAGCGCGACACGAAGGCGAGCTGGATGGCGGGCCATGCGCTCTGGAAATAGCGGATGGGGTTGAGGCCATTGGCCTGCAGCAGCGCCGGATAAACGACGAACAGCACCAGGACGAGGCCGATATAGATGGCGGCGGCATACCAGCCGAGTTGCGCCAGGGCGTCCCAGCCGTAGACGGCGACGGCATTGCCGAGCAGGCCGATCGTGCCGATGGGCGTCAGGCGAATGACCCACCACAGGACCTTGTGGATGATCTTGAGGAAGGAGCGGTTGAAGGCAAGGAACGGATCGGCGGCCGGGCCGACGCGCAGGGCTGCAACGCCGACGACGATGGCGACGATAAGAATCTGCAGCACGTTGAAGTTTAGGCTGGTGGTGGCGCCGCTATCGGAGACGCGGGTCGATGCCTGCAGGCCGATGAAGTTGGACGGGATCAGGCCCTTGAGGAAGTCCAGCCAGGAGCCGGTGGAGGATGGCGCGCGGGCCGCGGCTTCGGTGACAGCGGTATGGACGCCGGGCTGGATGATGAGGCCCAGCGCGATGCCGATGGCCACGGCGATCAGCGCGGTGATGGCGAACCAGAGCAGCGTCTGCCACACCAGCTTAGCGGCATTGTTGAGCTCGCGCAGATTGGCGATGGAGGCAACGATGGCGGTAAAGACCAGTACCGGCACCAGAGCGCGCAGCAGCGAGACGAAAGACGAGCCGATGGTGGCAAGGGTGACCGTCAGCCAATTGGCATTGCCGGCGGCATCAGGACCCATGGTGCGGGCGATGAAGCCCAGGACCAGGCCGATGACCATGGCGGCAAGCACCTGAACGCCGAAATTGCGGTAGAGCGGCTTTGGCGCGCGTGGCGCAGCGCCGGCCGAAACGGTAGTTGGCATGACAAACCTCGTCAGAGAAGACCGCTCGCACAAGGCTTGTGCAGCTTGCCTCACAATTAGCCAGGACCATACGCCTGACGCCGACGAAGTTCAGCGCATGACATTCCCTTTGCGTAGCGCGCGGAAGATAATTCTATCGCCCAATGCCAATCATCGAGAAAATCCGCTCACAGGCGGCGGGTAATGAGGGTAGCGAGCGCAGCGATGACTGGCAGGGTGATGAGACTCGTGGCGAGGGCGATCACCATGGGACCCGGCCCGGGATCTATCCAGACCAGGGCGGCAAGGACGAAGGCCAGAAGGCCGCTGGTGAGCCCGGCGACGCGGTGCACAATGCGCCAGGCGCGATCGGATGCGATCGGCCAGGGCATGCGCATGCCGGCATAGGTGTGGCGCTCGGCCTCGAACAGCACAAGGCCAAGCACCAGCAGCGCGCCGGCCAAAGCAAGGCCGGTAAAGCGGATGAGGTCGAGATCGGAGCCATTGCCCATGACCAGCAGGCCAAGCTGGCAGGCGGCGGCCACGGCGAGTGCCAGGGTCAGGGCGGGATCGAGAATGTGCTGCACCTTGGCGAAGTGGTTCTTGGTGAGAGCCCGACTGAGGAGGAAAAAGCCTGCCATGAGGGCGATCTGGATGAGGGGCGCCACGACCAGGGCCACATCGCGCGGCCAGAGCCAATCCGGGGTACTGCCCTGCCAGTGGGCGGGGAAGGCATAGTCGGCCGGAATATGCAGGAACCCCACCGCGGCCATGGCGACCGTCACGGTGAGAATGAGGGCATGGAAGCGGGTGACTAGGTTTTGCATGGCGGGATGGATATGGGAGTCCAGTGCCGAACCGCAAGAGCCCTCGCGTCAAGCGCGAGGGTGACGCGAGGTGGGGTACCGATAACGGCGAGGGTGACACGCGGTGGGTGGGAAGCAATGCGCAGGCAACGAGCGGTGGAGAGCGGACAGCGCGGGGGTGACGATCCAGTTTGTGAAAACATGCACCGCTAAACGCCGCTCGTCACCCTCGCGCATGACGCGAGGGCGTTTATCGGGTGATTTCGTCCCAAAGATCACGCCATTCAGGGTTGTGCTCCTCAATGAGCGCCACCTTCCAGGCGCGTATCCAATGCTTGAGGTTCTTCTCCCTCTGGATCGCGAGCGGCACGGTCTCGAGGACGTCAAAGTGCACCAACTGCTTGATGTTGTGCTCCTTGGTATAGCCGTCGGCGACACCTTCTCGATGCTCCCAAACACGGCGAACAAGGTTGTTGGTTACGCCAACATAGATTTCGCCGCGTGGGTGGTTTGCAAGGATGTAGCCCGCCATCGCAGGATGGTCGGCAGAAAGAGCCCTCGCGTCAAGCGCGAGGGTGACGAGCGGGTGGGGGGGGGACGACCGGTGGGGGCAGGCAGTGCGAGGGTAACGAGTGGGCCTAGCAGGCGAAGATTGGTGGGGTGACAAAGAAAAAGGGCCGCTTTCGCGACCCTTTTCGAACTTGGTTCGATCCAGCGATTAACGCTTGGAGAACTGGAAGGAGCGGCGGGCCTTGGCCTTACCGTACTTCTTACGCTCGACAACGCGGCTGTCGCGGGTCAGGAAGCCACCCTTCTTGAGGACCGGGCGCAGGGCCGGCTCGAAATAGGTGAGAGCCTTGGAGATGCCGTGACGAACGGCACCGGCCTGACCGCTGAGACCACCACCGGCAACGGTGACGTTGACGTCGTACTGGTCGAGGCGCTCGGAAGCGACGATCGGCTGCTTGACGATCAGCTGCAGAACCGGACGGGCGAAATATTTGGAGAATTCGCGGCCGTTGATGGTCAGCGTGCCCTTGCCCGGCTTGATCCAGACGCGAGCGACGGCGTTCTTGCGCTTGCCGGTGGCATAGGCGCGGCCGAGGCTGTCCAGCTTCTGGGTGTGAACCGGAGCATTGTTGGCCGGAGCGGCAGCGGAAGTGCCGAGGTCTTCGAGAGAGTTGATGGTTTCAGCCATATTACTTCACCCGGACGTTCTTGGAGTTCATCGCAGCGACGTCGAGCTTAGCCGGGTTCTGCGCTTCATGGGGATGCTCAGCACCGGCATAGACGCGCAGGTTCTTGAGCTGGGCGCGGGTCAGCGGACCGCCCGGCATCATGCGGCGCACAGCGTTCTCGAGGACGCGGTTCGGGAAGCGGCCTTCCAGCAGCTCACGAGCAGTACGGTCCTTGATGCCGCCGGCATAACCGGTGTGCCAGTAGAAGCGGTGCTGGTCGAGCTTGCGGCCGGTCAGCTTCACCTTGTCGGCATTGATGACGATGATGTTGTCACCCATGTCCATGTGCGGGGTGAAGGTCGGCTTGTGCTTGCCGCGCAGACGCGAGGCGATGATGGAAGCAAGACGGCCCACGACCAGCCCTTCGGCGTCGATGAGGATCCACTTCTTCTCGATCTCGCTCGGTTTTGCCGAGTAAGTGCTCATGTTGAAATCCCTAAGATTCATGCAGCCAGACCGCAGGGGAATGGCTCGTTCGCGGCGGGGTGTATGGGAGATTCCATGACCCGTCAAGTGCATTGAAAAAGATCAGTGTTTTCAGTGGCTTATAAAAGCGGTATTATAATACCGCACCACCCCATACCGTCTGGAATAGTGGAAGTGACGCTGAAGTGGCGCCACTTCGCTTGGGGATTCAGCGCACGCGGCGCATGTCGGCGATATAGCCGATGGCGAGGCCGGCCAGCATGAAGGCCAGCGCCTGGTGACCGACGGCGAGGCCGATCGGCACGCCCGCGAGCAGGGTGGCAATGCCCAGGCAGACCTGGAGCAGCAGGATGACGCCGATGCGGGGTAGCCAGCCATGGACGCCGCCAAAGCCGCCATCCTTGTGGCGCCGCCAGATCAGCCAGCCTATATAGGCGGTGATGAGATAGGCGATGCCGCGGTGAATGAACTGCACGGTCATGGCGTTTTCGAACAGATTGCGCCAGGCAGGCTCCATGATGAAGAGGCCCTTGGGAATGATGGCACCATCCATCAGCGGCCAGGTCTGGTAGCCCATGCCGGCATCGAGACCGGCGACAAAGGCCCCTGCCCCGATCTGCATGATCACGAGCAAGAGGAGAAGCGCGGCCGTGCCCATGTGGAAGCCGCTGACATGACCGATGACGCGGCCGGGGGTGATGGAGCGGGCAACATAGATCAGGGCCACGAAGAGCAGACACGCAGCGGTGAGGTGGGCGGCCAGGCGATATTGGGAGACCGAGGTGAGTTCGGTGAGGCCCGAGGTGACCATCCACCAGCCCAAAGCGCCCTGGAAGCCGCCAAGGATGAAGAGACCGAACAGCGGCAGCGCCAGTTCGCGCGACAGGCGCTTCTGCACCAGGAAAACGACGAAGGGCACGAGGAAGACCAGGCCAAGCGCCCGCGCCAGCAGGCGGTGGAACCATTCCCAGAAGAAGATGAACTTGAAATCATCGAGGCTCATCCAGGAATTGACCACCGAATATTGCGGGATCTGTTGATAGGCCTGGAACTCTGCCTGCCATTCGGCGTCGTTGAGCGGCGGAATGACACCGGAGATCGGCTTCCAGCTGGTGATGGACAGACCAGACTCGGTGAGACGCGTAATGCCGCCGACCACCACGATCAGCAGCACGAAGGCGGCGAGGCCGTAGAGCCAGATGCGAACGGGACGAAGACGGTCGCTGGCGAAGCTGACTTGGCCTGGTGCGGCATCTTGCAAAGAGGTCACGGCACTTTTCCGGTATCGGTGGGGCTGGCGGAGTGGTAATGCCAGCTCAGTTTAGTCGCAACAGCCCAGATGCCGCACATGACGCAGCGTAACCGCAAGTTGATCGGAGCTTTCCTGCTGGTGGGGTCGATCGTTTTGTGGTGCGTGCTGGCGACCGCGATCTACCTTATGCTGCCCGAGGGGCTGCCGGGACTGGTGCTGATCGGCTATTTCGTCATTGCCGGCATGGGGTGGCTGCTGCCCTCGATGGTCATCATCCGCTGGATGGCGCGGCCTAACGTCGTGCCTGGCCAGACTAGCCGGTGATCTTGCCAAGTTGGGTGAAAAGCCCGCCGCTGGCGAAAATATCGACATAGCGGTGCTGCTGAAAGTAGCCGTTGAGCGAGACGCGTGGCAGTGACCACGGCGTCTGGGCATGGTGGGCGTAGAGCCCGCCCGGCCGTGTGGTGACCGCGGTGCTGAACCCCGCCTCCCGCGCCAATTCGTATTCGCGTGGACCACAGGAGAGCGGACCGCCGAGCGGATAGGAAAAATGCTGCGGCCTCGTACCGAACTGGGCTTCGATGATGTCGGCCGACTGGGTCATTTCGCGCGCCGCCTGTAGAGGGGGGAGCTTGGCGAGTTCGTAATGGTTCACGGTATGGGCGCCGATGGTGCAGAGCGGATTGTCTGCAAAGTGGCGCAGCTGCTGCCAGTCCATGATCAGCTCGCGGCATTGCACGTCGAGGTCATATCCGTAATTACCGGTGAACTCTTCGAGCAGTTTGAGCCGCTCGGGCTCTGGCAGCTTGCGCATGCGCCAATAGAGGCGCGCGAAGGCGTCCGCCTTCTGCCGTGTCGTGATGGTGTCGACATATTCGGTTTCGCCATCCTCGGTGAAAACCACGGCCTGCTGGCGGGCAATGATATCTTCGATGGCCTGCCACCAGATCTGGCCGACGCCGTCGACGAAGGCGGTGGGCACGTAGAGGGTGAACGGTGCCTCGTGGCGCTGCAGTATGGGCAGTGCGTGGGTGAGGTTGTCACGATAGGCGTCGTCGAAGGTGAGGACGACGAAGGGCCGCCCTTTTTCGGTAGCGCTGAGGCGGGTCATGGCCTCATCGAGCGACACAATGTCGATGCCGAGGTCGCGCACGCGCTCGATGCAGTAATCGAGAAAGTCTGGCGTGATCTGCAGGATGGCATTGGGCGAGAACGCGGCGGGGGTTTCGGGCAGCACCCGATGCAGGGTGAAGATCACCCCGCGCGATTGCGACAAAAGCCGCGACAGGTGCGGCATGCCGGAGAGCCATAGCACCTCGAAGGCGGCGCGGATGGCCGTGTATTTCAGCGACATGCCAGGCTCCGCCTCACGCGGCGACCGACTCGGCGAGCAGAGCAACCTCGACGCGCGGCAGGCCGGCATCCATCAACCGCCCGCGCACGAATTCGGCATCCTCGATATCGGTTTCCTCGCCGGCCACAAGGATGATGCGGCCTTCGAGCTCGGCAAAGCTATAGAGGGAGGACTGACGGCCGACGCGGCCGGTCAGCACCACCACGACCTCGTAGATGTCACAGAGGGCGTCGACCAGGGTCAGCGGCTTGCTGGACTTGGCATCGATGGCCAGACCCTGCCCCCAGCTGATTTCGGCAAAGCTGTTGTCGGCCGACTTCTGCACGATATCGCCGAAGCTGGCCTCGCCGGTGCTGAGGTCGGTGAGGCCGAGTTCCTCGGTCTGGCGGCCGGTGCCGGCATCGACCAGGGCAACGCTGAGACCCTTGGCCAGCGAGTCGCGCACCAGGTCTTCGGCGAGGTAGCGGCTGGGCAGGCTGGCGCTGTGGTCGGCGAGCAGCAGCAGGTGCGAGCGCCCCAGCACGAGATCGGAAGCGAGATCGTCATACTGCACGATCACCGGCGGACGGCGCGGGGCGCGGCGCGGCTGCGGAGCCGGCTCCGACGCGGCGATAGCAGCAGCAACCGGTTCCGGCTCGACGACCTGCGGCTGGACCTTGGCCGGACGGCGCGGCTGGTATTCCGGCTCGGACATCAGCGCCTCCATGAAGCTGCTGGCGGCGGCGGCATGCTGATGATCGATCGCGTCGGGGACCACGGCGGCCTCGTCGTCCTTGAACATCGGCAGTTCAGGCTCGTCCTCGCTGGACGCAAGGACAGGCTCCTCGACATCGGCGGCACGGCGCGCATGGGCGAAGGTGGGGCGCTCGGGCATGGCATAGATATCAGGCGCCTCGTAGAGGTCGGGAGTATCTTCGACGTCATGCGGCTCACCCATCGCCGGCGCCTCATAAAGAGGTGTGGCCTCGTGGAATGCCTCGTCTTCGGCGTTGATGGGAGCGGCGTGGTCCACGGCGGCAGCGACTTGTGGCTCGACCTGCTGGGTCTCGACGACGGCGCGGCCGGACATCAGCTCGCGGAAGATGATGGCGCCGATCTGGCCCATGAAGGAGACGAGGCCGACGGCCAGCATGATGAGAGCGGTCTGCGGGAAGGCCGGATTGACCGAGGGTGCAGCGACGCTCACCACGCGCACGTCCGGCAGGGCCGAGTTGGTTTCGACGCGCGAAGAGGCTTCGTTGTATCGGAGGAGATAGGCTTCGAGCAGATCGCGCTGGGCCTTGGCCTCGCGCTGCAGGCCATCGAGGGCAACAGTGTCCTTGGTGGCGACAGAGGCTTCGGTCTTGGCGCGGGTCAGGTCGGCCTGCAACGAGGTTTCGAGATCGGCCTCGATCTGCGCTTCGGCTTCGAGAGCCGAGGCGACGCGCTGGCCTTCGGCGCGAATCTGGCGATCCAGTTCGATGATCTGCGCGTCAATGGCACGGATGGCCGGATGGCTGGCCAGAAGCGTGGCGGAGCGCTGGGCCCTCTCGCCCTGCAACTGCGCCTTTTCCTGGCTAAGCTGCTGGATCACTACCGATGCGCGCACATCGCTGACACCCTCGATGGGCTGGCCACGCTCGATCAGGCCGCGAATGAGGGCGGCGCGCGACAGGGCGGTGTTCTTGCGCTCCTGGGCGGAATTGATCTGGGTCGCAATGGTGGAGAGCTGCTGGTCGAGCAGGCTGGTATTGTTCTGGCCGGTGAACAGGTCGTTGTCGACCTTGAACTGGGCCACGGCGGTTTCTGCTTCCTGCACCGACAGGCGAAGCCGGGCAATCTCGTCACGCAGCCAGGTCGAGGCTTCGGCCGTGTCGGAAATGGACAACTGGGCACGACGGCTCACATGCGCATTGGCGATAGCATTGGCGATGTCGGCGGCACGCTGCGGATTGGTGGAGCGCACGAGCACAGAGATAAGGCGGGAATCACGCTCCTGCACCACTGTCAGGCGGCTATAGAGCGTATTGAGCACGGTCTCATCGACGCTGACCGGCGCCGACTGGCGGCCCATCAGCTGGGTAATGACGGCCATGGGGGAAAAACCGCCCTGCGAGCCGTTGAACTCGGGAACCGAGCGCAGGTCCAGTTGGTCAATGACCTGAAGCAGCGTGTCGCGCGACTTGATCAGCTCGATCTGGCTGGAGACCACGCCAGCCTCATTGCCGCTGACCGACGGCGCGGCCTCGTTGGAGGCGCGCGAATAAGAATTGGAACGCGGCTCGACCAGGATCGAGGCCGAGGACTCGTAGAGCCGTGGCAGGAACATCAGCACCACGAAGGTCAGCGCCAACAGCACCAGCGTGACCAGCAGGATGCGCGGCAAGCGTTTGACGACAGCGCCGGTCACCGCACCGATATCGATGCGTGCGTCGGAATAAGCTGAAGAATCGTGTGCCATGGCCAACCCTCGGAATTTGCCGAAGTGTCGGCCAATCGTGGTCAACATTCAGTTAATCGCTTTCGCAATTCGCATGAGGGCATTTCCCGATAAGGAAAATCTTAACCATGCACAGCGATGCTGGGCCCATCTTCGAATGCGCGAGACCGCCATGCGCTGGCTTTCAGCCCTACTCATCGTTCTGCTTGTTCCCATGCTTGCTGCCTGTGTCAGCACGAGACCATCGACCTATCTGGTCGATACCAAGGGGCCGTACCAGTTGGACACCGGCGACGTCGTGCGCGTGTCGGTCTATGGTGACGCCGAACTCAGCAAGAGCTATCGCGTGGACGATAACGGTGCCATCGCCTTCCCGCTGGTGGGTCCGGTGCAGGTGCGTGGCGCCACCACAGCCAATGCCGCCTCCCGGCTCGCCGGCGCGCTGGCCAATGGCTATATGCGCAATCCCGACGTCGCCGTGGAAGTCGAGCAATATCGGCCCTTCTTCATTCAGGGCGAAGTGCGCACTTCTGGCCAGTTCCCCTATGTGTTCGGCATGACGGCCCGCGCCGCCATCAGCACGGCCGGCGGCTTTACCGACACCGCAGACCGCAACAAGGTGCTGGTCTATCGGCGCCAGGGCACCGAAATGGTGAAGGGCGGGGTCGACCTCGATTTCCCGATCTATCCGGGCGATACCATCGTCGTGAACGAACGCTGGTTCTAGGCAAGATGGCTCGAGAACCCCTGCGCATCCTGCAGGTCATGCGCGCGCCGGTCGGCGGCCTGTTTCGCCATGTCGCCGACCTCACCCGGGCGCTCAGCGCCCGCGGGCATGAGGTGGGTCTGGTGGTCGACACGCTGACCAATGATACCCAGACCGAAGGCCGGCTGGCCGCGCTCGAACCCCTTGCCGCACTGGGTATTCACCGCTTTCCCATGCCCCGGCTGTTCGGCAAGGGCGATGTGACGACTCCATTCGCCATTTCCAAGCTGGCGCGTCGCCTCAAGATCGATGTGTTGCACGGGCATGGTGCCAAAGGCGGGTTTTATGCCCGGCTGATCCGTTACGGCTCGAGCAAGGCCATTGCCTTCTATACGCCGCATGGCGGGGTGCTGCATTTTCCGGCCAGTTCGGCTTCGGGGCGGCTGTTTCACCAGCTCGAGAAGATGCTGATGGCCAAGACAGCGGCGATCATCTTCGAAAGCGCCTATGCGCAAAAAACCTATGCCGGGCTGATCGCCGCCCCCACCTGTCCCACCGAGGTGATTCACAACGGCCTGGCGCCGGAGGAATTCGAGCCGGTTCAACCCGTGGACGATGCCGCCGATTTCGTGTTTGTCGGCGAGTTGCGCGCGCTCAAGGGCATTTTTCCGCTGGCAGAGGCCATGGCCTGCCTGCATCGTGCGGATGGTCGTCCAGTACGGCTGGTGATGGCCGGGGACGGCCCGGAGCGCGCCGCGCTCGAACACCGACTCGCCAGTCTGGGCATTGCGGACACAGTGCAATTGGTGGGTTCCCAGCCGGCCCGCAAGGTGTTCGCGATGGGTCGCTGCGCCGTGGTGCCATCGCTGGCGGAATCACTGCCCTATGTGGTGCTGGAGGCAGCGGCGGCGCGGCTGCCAGTCATATCCACCAAAGTGGGGGGCATTCCCGAGATTTTCGGCCCCACGGCGGCAAGTCTGGTGCCCGCCAACGATGCCGAAGCGCTCGCCGGCGCCATGCAGGCTTTTCTGGACAAACCCGATGCGGCCGCGTCCGAAATGCTCCGTCGCCTCGAGCATATCCGGGCCGGCTTTTCGCTCGCGGTGATGACCGACGCCATCGAAGCCTTGTATTACCGCAGTCTCGGCAATGCACAGGGCTGACTTCACCGACTTTAAACGCCTGATGTGGAAGATACCGACGGTAGTGCGTTTGTCGGTAGTCGCATCATGTTCAAGATTGATCCCAAAAGGGCCATAGAGCGCCATTCAAGGCGCCATGTCGTCGACGAAGCCGACAGCCAGCCCCTGTCCTGGGCTGCCGAGGAGATCATTCGCAAGCAGCCAGAGCCGACGCTTTCCGGCGCGGTGATTTCCGGAATCGCGCAGATCGTCGAGGCCTTCCTGCTTGCCGCGCTGGGCTATGGCATCCATCTGGCATATGTCGATCCGGCGCAGGACTATTTCTATATTCCGGTGGTGCTGGTTACAGCGCTCCTGGCCAATGTGGCCTTCAACGTCGTGCGCTCGCACCGCATCGCGGCCTATCGCGATCTGTTCGGACAGCTGGGGCGCGTGCTTGCCGGCTGGGCAGCAGTGATGATCCTGCTCACCGTCACCATCTTCTTCTTCAAGGCCAGCGACATGGTCTCGCGTGTCTGGCTCTTGTCCTGGTTCCTGTCCGGCGCGGCGGTGCTGGTGGCCTATCGGCTCTTGTTGCGCGGGCTGGTGCAGCGCTGGACCGAACAGGGGCAGCTCAAGCGCCGCACCGTGATCGTGGGCGGCGGCCAGGATGCCGAGCAGCTGATCAACCAGATTCATGCCGGCGCCGACAAGGATATCAATCTACTGGGCCTGTTCGATGACCGCGATGGCGAGCGCTCGCCGGATATGGTCGCCGGGGTGCACAAGCTGGGCAGGGTCTCCGACCTCATCCATTTCGCACGGCGGACGCGGGTGGACCTGGTGCTAGTCTCCATGCCGCTGTCGGCCGAAAAGCGCGTACTCGACATGCTGACCCAGCTCTGGGTGCTGCCGGTCGATATTCGTCTCTCGGCGCATATGAGCAAGCTGCGCTTCACCGACAAGGCCTATTCCTATATCGGCGAAGTGCCCGTGCTCGACATGGCCGACCGGCCGATTTCCGACTGGAACCTGGTGTTCAAGTGGGTCTTCGACAAGGTGGTCGCAGTTGTTTCGTTGATCCTGCTGGCGCCGGTGATGATCATTACCGCCATCGCCATCAAGCTCGAGAGCAAGGGGCCGGTGTTCTTCATGCAGAACCGCCATGGCTTCAACAATGAGCTGATCCGCATCTACAAGTTCCGCTCGATGCGGACCGACATGCTCGACGGCGCCGCGGCCAAGCTGGTGACCAAGGGCGATCCGCGCGTCACACGCGTCGGCCGCTTCATTCGCAAGACCTCGATCGACGAACTGCCGCAACTGTTCAATGTGCTCAAGGGCGAGCTGTCAGTGGTGGGGCCGCGTCCGCATGCGCTGCAGGCCAAGGCGGACAACAAGCTCTATTACGAGGCTGTCGAAGGCTATTTTGCCCGCCATCGGGTCAAGCCGGGGATGACCGGCTGGGCCCAGATCAATGGCTGGCGCGGCGAGACCGACACGATCGACAAGATCATGCAGCGGGTGAACCACGACCTCTATTATATCGAGCACTGGTCGATCCTGCTGGATCTCTACATCCTGCTGATGACGCCGGTCTCGCTGATCTCGAAGAACGAGAACGCATATTGAGCGCAACGGCCACCTTTGACGGGCGCCTGGCGATGGCCGGCTCCGCTGGGGCCGGCCATGCTGCTGCAAAACGCCGGGCCACGCGGCTGCTCGACATCATGGTGTCGATCTGGATCTTTTCAGGTGGCATCGTCTTCTTCGAGCCCTCGCCCTATGAGCTGGCCTTCGTCTTCGTGCTGCTGCTGGCACTCATGGGTGGGGTTGGGCTCTATCGCTCAACCTTCGGACTCCTGGCCATCATATTGGGGTTTACGCCCTTCGCGCTGATCGCCTGTTTCCAGGTGCGGTACAACACCATCAGCGAGGCGCTGATCTTTTCGATCGTCACCATCTTCCTGATGATCACGAGCTATTTCGTCGCCAATTTCATCGCCGAATGCACCATCAAGCGGATGCGGCTGATCATGACGGCCTATACGGCAGTTGCTGTGCTTTCGGCTGTCATCGGTACGCTGGCCTATCTCGGCATCATGCCGGCTGCTGATCTGTTCGTGCGCTATGGCCGCGCCAAGGCCGCCTTCAAGGACCCCAACGTCTTCGCCCCCTTCCTGGTCCTGCCGGCCATGTTCGCGCTGCAGCGCATTCTGCTTGGTCGCGGCTGGCAGGTGATTATCGCCGGCGGGGTCTATGTCGCGCTGTTCATCGGCGTCTTTGTCAGCTTTTCGCGCGCTGGCTGGGCGCATTTCGCGCTGTCCTCAGCGGTCGTGCTGGGACTGGTCTTCTTGCTGGAAGCCAATGCCCGCGACAAGGCACGCATCATGCTGATGGCACTGGGTGGCGCATTTTTCCTCGTCGTGGCCATGGCGGGGCTGTTGTCCATCCCCGAGGTTTCCGACCTCTTCGCGGCGCGCCTGACCTCGCAGAACTACGATACCGGCGAGACCGGCCGTTTTGGCCGCCAGGGCTATGCCTTCGAGCTGGCGCTCAACAATCCCTGGGGCTTGGGCCCCGGCGAATTCCGCAATCTGCGCATCATCGAGGAGCCGCATAACGTTTTCGTCTCGGTCATCCATGTCTATGGCTGGGGCGGCGCGGCCTTCTTCTACATCCTGGTGTTCGGCACGCTGTGGAAGGGCGTGGCCATCATCACCCGGCCGTCCCCCTACCGATTGCTGGCCATTCCGGTGGTCGCGACCTATGCGCTCGTGGTCGGCGAATCGGCGATCATCGATTCCGACCATTGGCGGCACATCTATCTGCTGATCGGACTGGTCTGGGGGCTGTCGACCGCCATTCACAACGACCGTCGCCGCAGCGCGCCCCGCGACGAGATGCTGATCTAGCCTGATTTGATGCAGGGGGTGCGCGGGCTCGCCAGCGCTTCCAGCTCAGGCAGCTGGCATGTGCAAAACGGGAAGAATGTCCGTTTTGTTTTCACAAGCCCATTTAGGGGCTTGCTTCAAAAGCCCCATTTGCCTATGTCTCCGCGCAGTCGGGGCGTAGCGCAGCCTGGTAGCGCATTTGTCTGGGGGACAAAGGGTCGTCGGTTCAAATCCGGCCGCTCCGACCATTTCACCAAATCCGCCGCGCGCCTTGTCCCAGCCGGCATCGTATTGCCGGAACTGCCGATGACGCTGCGCGAAAGCGATCTGGCCGCCGCCATGTCCCTGTGGCCGCAATTGCAGGGCGCCACTGCGCGCCTGGTCAATCATTCCGAAAATCACACTTTCCGTTTCGATGCGCCCGGCCGGCCATCCTACATGCTGCGCGTGCACCGGCCGGACTATCAGAACGGCGACACGATCAGCAGTGAGCTGATGTGGATGGCGGCGCTGCGGCGGGACACAGAGCTGCCGATCCCCGTGCCCCTTTCGGGCGCCGATGGCCAATTGCTGCAGCGGTTCGAAACGCCGTATGGAGAGGGGCGCTTTGCGGTCCTGTTCGATCTCCTGCCGGGGAGCGAGCCAACGCCGGAACAGGACCTCGTGGGCCTCTTCCGCGTGCTCGGCGGTTATGCGGCGCGCATGCACCTGCATGTCATGGATTGGCAGCGACCGGAGGGCTTTCAGCGTCAGGCCTGGACAGCCGAGAGCATTCTCGACGCGGACGGGCTATGGGGTGACTGGCGCAACGGGCCAGATGTGGACGCCACCCTTCGCGCCACTCTCGATCGTCTCGATGCCGCGCTGCGCGAGGACCTTGCCGCCTATGGCACGTCTGGGGACCGCTATGGCCTCATCCATGCGGATATGCGGCTGGGTAATGTGCTGGTTGATGGCGAGCATGTCAGCCTGATCGACTTCGACGATTGCGGCTTCTGCTGGTTCACCTACGATTTTGCGGCGGCGATTTCGTTTCACGAAACGCATGCATCCGTGCCGGCACTGAAGGCGGCCTGGCTGGATGGGTATCGAGGGGTGCGGCCGCTCTCAGCCAGTGACATCGCCACGCTTGACACGATGATCCTATTGCGGCGCATGGCGCTGCTCGCCTGGATCGGCTCCCATGCCGAAACCACACTGGCCCAGACCCACGCCCCCGGCTTCGCCAAAGGCACAGCCGATCTGGCGGAACGCTATCTGGCGGTGCGGCGGGCGGCGCAAGGCTGAGCGCCTATTACCTTGGACAAAATGAACGGGCCCGCATCATTGTGCGGGCCCGGCTCAATCTCAAAGCAGATCGTCTGATCAGACGTACCAGATACCGTCATGGATATGCGGATCGACATTGGCCTTGTTCTCATTGCTTTCGGAGAAGAAGGCGAGCAGGTCGGCACGGTTCGTCTGATTGGTGTTGAGCTTGTTGACCCAATAGTCAAAACCCTGCTGGTCCGAAACACGGCCGAGAGTGTTGACATAGAGCAGTTCTACGAAGCGCCCGTTGCTGACGGTGCTCTGATCGCCATAGACGCGCGCAAATTCCGGTGAGTGAATGAAGCTATCGGAAATGGCATTGAGCCGGACGCCCTTGTCCATTTCCTTGATCCAGTAGCTCAGCCCTTCGGTGTCGGGCGTGCGGTGGAACGCTGCCTGATAGAGGCGGTAGGCCTGACCGGCATTGCCCGCGATATCGAAGGCGAGGACCCCACCATCCCCGAATTTTACGCGTTCAACTGCAGTCACATCCACAGTGACGCCTTGCACGTTGCTTGAGAACTGCCAGCCTTGCGGAATAGCCGCTTTGTAGTAGCTGGAAGCATTTCCAGGAAGATTTACTATATCAAAGCCGTTGCCGCCATCGACGAAGGAATTGCCGCGGCCGAGCGTGATGGTGTCGTTGCCGTTGCCAGCATAAATTTCGTCGTTGCCGCCACCGCCATAGATATAGTCGTTGCCGCTGCTTCCGATAAGCACGTCACGATACTGAGATCCGAAGATGGTGTCGTTGCCACTCAGCATGTTGGTGATGAGACCGGGCACATCGCCGGTGCGCGCGAAGCTGGCCACGGTGGTCATCGGCAGCTGCAGCTCGCTGATCTTGAAGGTCTGGATGCTACCGGCATACTGCGTATAGGACGTCAAAGTCCCGGCATAGATATTGCCGTTGCCGTCATACCTGAAGCCGTAGCCCTCGTAGACGTCGGTGCGGCCATTGGCGGTAATCGCGATCTGCGTGCTGTTCTGCAGATAGGTCTGCCCGGTCCATTTTGGCTGGTGCAGGAAATCTGTGCCAACCGATACGACGACTTTTGCCATAAGTACCTCCAACTACAAGCCTAATATGGCCACACGAGTACGGCGCCGGTATGGCATCGCGAGCCTGAACCGGGGATGAACGTGATGAAAAAGCAAAACGTTCCGGCATCGGGAACCATTTGCCGATTGTCGCGTTTATGACGCGCATGCCCATGACATGACGCGAGAAAGCCTCCAGCACCTTCCCCCGGTGACGGAGGCTTTTTCTATGGGGATTTGCCTAGGTGCGCCGCGCAAAGTCGTCGAGGCGGTGGCGACATGCGGCGTAGAAGGAGACGAGGCGGCCGTCGACCTGCAAGGCTAGGCGCAAGCAGTCGTCCAGGGCTGGCGAGCCCGCGAGGCCATTGGCGAGATCGAGCAGCATGGCTTGATGCGCGGTTTTCAAGGCGATGAAAGCGGGGCTGTCGCGCAGCTCGGAGTCTCCGACAAGCAGCAGGATGGGTTCGCGGCCACTCATGCCCTTGAGAGTCACCGCACCAGCATCGAGAAATGCCAGCTCCGGCGCCTGCTTGGCCGTTGCTTCGGTGACCAGGATTTCGTGGCCAACACTCTTGCATGCGCCCTCTATGCGGCTGGCCACATTGACCGTGTCGCCGATGCAGGAATAATCGAAGCGCTGTTCGAACCCCATATTGCCGACCAAAGCCGCGCCAGTGGCGATGCCGATACCAATGGCTATGGGCTCGCGACCGGCTTCCGCGTTCAGCGTCTCCAGTGCCGCGCGCATGGAAAGCGCCGCTCGACAGGCATGGAGCGCATGGCGATCGACATCGACCGGGGCATTCCAGAAGGCCATGACCGCGTCGCCCATGAACTTGTCGATGGTCCCCAATTCCTTGACGATGGCAGCGCCGAGGGCGGCAAAGAGGCGATTGAGAATGGCGACGAGTTCGGACGGGGAACTGCGCTCGGCCAAAGCGGAGAAATTGCGGACGTCGGAGAACATCACCGTCAATTCACGCACATCACCGCCCAGCTTGAGCAGATTGCCGTCGGCTTCGATGCGGGAAAGCAGCGAGGGCTCGACATAGTGGGCAAAGGCCCGTCGGATGCGTCGGCGATCGGCGTCGGTGACGGCAAAACGAAAGAAGGCCATGGCGGCGTATAGAACCAGCGCGCCGAACAGGGCGAAGCTGGGATCGATCAAGAGGCCCGGACCGGTGAAGGCCCACCAGCTGACACCCACCTGCCCCGCTGCGACCAGCAGCGACACCATCAGCCCGATGATCGGGCCGGTGACGATCACGGCCAGCACGATGGCGAGGCCGGAGAGGGCAAAGCTGACGATTTCGAGGCCGCCAACCCAGTCGGCCCGATCAAGGAAGCTGCCGCTGAGGATCTGTTCGAGCGCCTGCGCGTGGATGGAAACGCCCGGCACGGCCTCGCCAAGGGTGCTGGCGCGGATGTCGAGAAGGCCGCTGGCCGAGGTGCCGACCAGGACGATGTGACCGGAAACCAGCGGCGCCAGGGTCTGATAGTCCTGGCCCAGCACGGATTCGGCCGGCAGGTACATCTCGGCCGGGAAGCGCCGATAGTAGAGCCACATGTCGCCGCTGGGGCCGGTGGGGACTGAAAAATCGCCGACGCGGACTGACTCCACCGCCGCGCCGTCCCCCGCGCCGCCGAGCACCACCAGCGTCGTTTCCCCCATGGCGACCCGCAGGGCCTCGATGCCCAAGGCTGGAAAAACTGCACTGTCCTTGCGCCAGAGTAGCGGCAGACGGCGGGCAATGCCGGCCTCGCCCTGGCCGAGGCTGGCAATGCCGAGTCCCGTTGCGGCATCTGCCAAAACAGCGAGCGGCTGCGCCGTACCGCCGAGTTCGGGCAGGCTCGCCAGCGTATCGCCGCCGGTCATCGCCAGGCCCCCCTTGGGCACCAGCGTCGAGGGCCGGGCGCGAACGCTCTGCGACAGGCTGAGTATGGTGGGACCGCCGGCCAGCGCCTGGGCAAAACGGGCATCGTTGTCACCGCCCTGCCCCGCCATGGCGGACAAGCGATCGGGTTCGCTGAACAGCATGTCGAAGGCGATGGCTGCCGCGCCCAACTCGGTCAGTCGTTCGGCAAGTTCGGCCATGGTGTTGCGGGGCCAGGGCCATTGACCGATGGCGGCAAGGGAGTTTTCGTCAATGTCGATGATGCGGATGGGCAGGCCTGGCGGCGCTTCGCGCGGGCGCAATTGCTGGAGGGCATCGAAGCTGGTTTCGCGCGCCATCTGCACGGGATAGGGGTCGGCCGCGCGCAGCAGGGTGAGCGCGATGATGACGATGAGGCCGAAAACCAGCGCCGCCCAGCCCCTCTTGCCCATGCCCTGCCCGATCAGTTCACGCGCGCATCGGCGGCCGACTGGCTTTGGCTGGACAGGCGCGGGCGGCAGCGAACCTCACGGCGAAAATCGCTCGGCGACATGCCTGCCACCTTGCGAAACGACTTGTTGAAGGCGCTGAGCGAGCCGAAGCCGCTATCCATGGCCACCTGCAACACATTGGTGTCGTCCTGCATCAGTTGTGCCTGCGCATAGCTGAGGCGCATGAGGTTGACATAGTCGTTCAGCGTCATGCCGGTGGATTTCTTGAAGACGTTCATCGCGTATTTCGGATGCACGTCGGCAGCCACGGCGATGTCGATGGAGTCGATGTCCTCGCGGAAATTCTCGGCGATATATTCGCAGATGCGCACCACGACCGGTGAGGCGTGCTGGTCGAATTCGCCATTTTCGCGCACTTCGGTGGCCTCGGGCAGCAGGGCATAGGGCTCGAAGCGGATGCGCTCGATCCGCAGCAGCATTTCGTCGACGGCCACGCTGGCTTTCATGGCGTCGCCAGAGCGCGCATAGCTGTTCCAGCGGGCAAAATTGACCGGATCCGAGGAATCGGTGGCATGGGTCAGAAGCGTCGCACCCTGCATCAACCGCGCCTGCATGGCCGAGGGCAGGCGCAGGCGGAAGAAATGCACCAGAGGCAGATGTCCGCCGGCATAGACCAGATCGTCGGAAGCATCATCCAGCCAGTGGGGCAGTCCGCCCCAGAACAGGGCGAGGTCGCCGGCCGCAAAGGTGACCTCGTGGCCACTCATCTTGTAATGGGCCCAGCCCTTGACGATGAAGTTGACCTCGACCTGCGCATGCCAGTGCGGCGCGCGCATCACCAATGGCGCAGCATGAAACAGCCGCAGTTCGCCGGGGAGGCCCTCGACGCCGTCGATCAAAGGCTCGTAATAAGTACGACTAATCTTACTTTCCGCCAAATCTGAATACCCATTGAGAGTGACGGCACCAACCTGACCGTTAGCTTAGGTAGCGCTCAGAGGAAGAGCAAACGAAAAGGGAGGAACTATGATGACCCGCATCACTTCGCGGTGGACGCGCACCTTTGCCACGATCATGACCGGCGCCAGCCTGCTCAGCGTTACCGCTGCGACGGCCCAGCAGCTCACTGTCTGGTGCTGGGACCCCAACTTCAATGGGGCCACGATGGAAGAGGCGTTCTCGCGCTACAAGGCCGCCCATCCCGACGCCACCATCGACATCCAGATCTTCGACAAGGCGGCGATGGAGCAGAAGCTGCAGGCGCAGCTGGCTTCCGGGACCACTGACGGTCTTCCCGACATCGTGCTGGTCGAAGACTATCGCGCGCAAAAATACCTCCTGTCCTTCCCCGGCGCGTTCGAACCGCTGACCGACAAGATCGATTACTCGGCCTTCGCCCCCTATAAGGTGGAAGTCTCGACCGTCGACGGCCAGACCTATTCCATGCCCTTCGACTCCGGCGTGACGGGCCTGTTCTATCGCTCCGACGCCCTGGCCGAAGCCGGCTATACTGCGGCCGACCTCGAAAACATCACCTGGGACCAGCTGATCGAGATCGGCAAGGCCGTGAAGGAAAAGACCGGCAAGATCCTGCTGCCGATCGACCCGAACGCTTCTGACCTGTTCCGCATCATGATGCAGTCCGCCGGCACCTGGTATTTCGATGCCAGCGGCAATGTGACCATCGCCGACAACCCGGCCTTCAAGAGCACCATCGAGACCTATCAGCGACTGCTGACCGCCGGCATCACCAAGCCGGTTGCCGGCTGGACCGAATATACCGGCAGCTTCACCTCCGGCGATACGCTGGCAACGCCCACCGGCGTGTGGATGACCGCCACGATCAAGGCCAATGCCGATCAGTCCGGCATGTGGGCCGTGGCGCCGGTGCCGCGCCTAGGCGACATCGAGTCGTCGGTCAATGCCTCCAATCTCGGCGGCTCGAGCTGGTACGTGCTCGCTTCGGCGCCCGAGAAGGAAACCGCGATCGACTTCCTCGCCACCGTCTGGGGCCAGGACGTGGACTTCTATCAGAAGATCCTGGTCAACCAGGGCGCGCTCGGCTCGCTGCTGGCCGCACGTGAAGGCGAAGCCTACAAGGCCACCGACGAATTCTTCGGCGGCGCCCCTGTGTGGCAGAACTTCTCCAACTGGCTGGCTGCGATCCCGCCGGTGAACTACGGCATCTTCACCGAAGAAGCCGACTCCGCCGTAGTCGCGCAGATTCCGGCCATCACCAGCGGCGGCAATGTCGATGAGATCATCGGCCAGATCGACGCCCAGGTTCGCCAGCAGACCCAGTAACACCGGCATCCGGAAGCGGTTCGCCGCTTCCGGCCTCCCCGAGGCCCTCGCCGTCATGGCGGGGGTCATCGATCAGGCGGCGGGCGGCCGCAGGCTCGGAACTCGGGGGTGACAGGGATTTGGTCGGCAAGGGAGGACCACGGCGTGGCGCAATCGCATCTGGCGCGCAACGAGCGGATCAATGGCTGGGCTTTCGTCATGCCCGCGCTGATCCTCATCGGCATTTTCATGATCTACCCGATCATCTGGTCGCTCTGGATGAGCTTCCAGGTCGGGCGCGGCATGCAGTTCAGTTTCGGCGGGCTGACCAATATCATCCGGCTGACCCAAGACCCGATCTTCATCCGGGCGCTCACCAATACACTGATCTTCCTGGCTATCCAGGTGCCGGTCATGCTGATCCTGGCACTCTTGTTTGCCAGCGCGCTCAACGATCCGCGCCTATGGGGCCGCAGCTTCTTTCGCACCGCCATCTTCCTGCCCTGCGTCACCTCGCTCGTGGCCTATTCGGTGACCTTCAAGGCGATGTTCGCCGCCGACGGCATTATCAACCAGATGCTGATGGGGCTGCACATCATCGGCTCGCCCATTCCGTGGCTGGCCGATCCATTCTGGGCCAAGGTCGTAGTCATTTCGGCCATCACCTGGCGCTGGACTGGCTACAACATGATCTTCTACCTAGCCGCCATGCAGAATATCGACCGCTCGATCTATGAAGCGGCCAAGATCGACGGCGTGCCTGCCTGGGCGCGCTTCTGGTACATCACCGTGCCGATGCTGAAGCCGGTGATCCTGTTCACCGCCGTCATCTCGACGATCGGCACGCTGCAGCTGTTCGACGAGCCTAACCTGCTGACCCAGGGCGGGCCTTCGGACTCCACGCTGACGCTGTCGATGTATATCTACAATCTCAGCTTCAAGTTCATGCCCAGCTTCGGCTATGCCGCCACGGTGTCCTATGTCATCGTGATCCTGGTGGCCATCCTGAGCTTCTTCCAGTTTCTCGCTGCCAGGGATCGCCGCGCATGAGCAATCCCCTCGCCCTTATCGGACGTGGCGCCACCTATGTGGCGCTCAGTCTCGCGGCCTTCGTGTCGGTGTTTCCGTTCTTCTGGATGGTGGTTGGCTCGACCAATACCAATGCCGACCTCATTCGCGGCAAATCCACTTTCGGTGATGCGCTATGGCGCAATATCGAGGTGTTCTTCACCTCGGCCGACATGCCGCGCGTGTTCTTCAACTCGTTCTTCATTGCCGGGGTGGGCACGCTGCTGACCCTTCTCATCTCGTCGCTGGCCGGTTACGGCTTCGAGATCTTCCGCACGCGGATGAAGGAGCGGGTGTTCGCAGTGCTGCTCCTGATGCTGTCGGTACCGTTTGCGGCTCTGATGATCCCGCTGTTCATCCTGATGGCCAATCTCAAGCTGATGAACACCTATCAGGCGATCATCCTGCCTTCGGTGGCGTCGATCTTCATCATTTTCTACTTCCGTCAGGCGACCAAGGCCTTTCCCCACGAATTGCGCGATGCCGCCCGCATTGACGGGCTGAAGGAATGGCAGATCTTCCTTTTCGTCTACATGCCGGTGATGCGCTCCACCTATGCGGCGGCAACCATCATCGTGTTCATGACGCACTGGAACAATTACCTGTGGCCGCTGATCGTGCTGCAGACCAACGACATGAAGACCCTGCCCCTGGTCGTCGCCACGCTCAGTCAGGGCTACACACCTGACTTCGCCGTCGTCATGGTCGGCTCGATTTTCGCCACCCTGCCCACTCTCATCATCTTCTTCCTGCTCCAGCGCCGCTTCGTCGAAGGCATGCTGGGCGCGGTTAAATAAGGTCTTCATCCCATGAGCAGTGTTCGTCTCAACAATGTCCGCAAGTCCTTCGGGGCGGTGAACGTCATCAAGGGTGTTGATCTCGACATCGGCGACAAGGAGTTCGTGGTGTTCGTCGGGCCCTCGGGCTGCGGCAAGTCCACCCTCTTGCGCATGATCGCCGGGCTCGAAACCATCAGTGGCGGCGATCTCGAGATCGGCGGCAAGCGCATGAACGATGTCGATCCGTCGCAGCGCGGCATCGCCATGGTGTTCCAGACCTATGCGCTTTACCCGCATATGACGGTGCGCGAAAATATGGGCTTTGCCCTGCGCTTCGCCAAGGTTCCGAAGGACGAGATCGCCCGGCTGGTCGACGACGCAGCGCGCATCCTGGCGCTGGGACCGCTGCTCGACCGCTATCCCAAGGAGCTCTCGGGTGGCCAGCGTCAGCGCGTTGCCATCGGTCGCGCCATCGTGCGCAATCCCGAAGTGTTCCTGTTCGACGAGCCGCTGTCCAATCTCGACGCCGAATTGCGCGTGCATATGCGCATTGAAATCGCCCGCCTGCACAAGGAACTGCAGACCACCATCATCTATGTGACCCACGACCAGGTGGAGGCCATGACGCTGGCCGACAAGATCGTGGTGCTGCGCGATGGGCTGGTGGAACAGACCGGGCGGCCGCTGGACCTCTATGACGACCCGGCCAACCAGTTCGTCGCCGGTTTCATCGGCTCGCCGAAGATGAACTTCATCCCGGCAAGCGTGGTGGCAAAATCGCCTGATGGTGTCACCCTGGCGCTGCCGCAGCAGGGCAATGTGCGCCTGACCCTGCCGATCACCTCAGCTGAAATGGGCGAAGCGGTGACGCTGGGCGTGCGCCCCGAACACTTCGCGGCCGCCGGCATGGGCGGCGTCGACATCACCGTGGATGTCGACGTGGCCGAGCATCTGGGCACAACCTCTTATGTCTATGCCCGCACCGACGGCGATCCGCTGATCATCGAGCGCGAGGAGTCGCGTCACGAAACCAGCGCCGAGCGCATCACCGTCTCCATCGATCCCGCCAGGGCCTATCTGTTCGACAAACAGGGCCAGCGGCTCCGCTAGAATTTCTCATTTTCGTAGGACTATCAAAATGACGTCGAAAATCCGCTGGGGCATTATCGGTCCGGGCAGCATCGCCAAGGCCTTCCGCGACGGCGTGGCACAGGCCGAACATGGCGAATTGAACGCCATCGCCACCCGCAATCCCGGCAAGCCGGGCCTTGCCGAGGAATTTCCCGGCGCGCGCATCGTGCATGGCTATGACGCGCTGCTGGCCGACAAGGACGTGGACGCGGTCTATATCGCGGTGCCGCATACCGGCCACGCAGAATGGGCGATCAAGGCTGCGGAAGCGGGAAAGCATGTGCTGGTGGAAAAGCCGCTGGCACTGTCGGCACATGAGGCCGACGCGGTGTTCCATGCCCATCGCAAGGCTGGCACCTTTGCCGGTGAAGCCTTCATGTATCGCCTGCATCCGCAGACCGCGAAGATTATCGAACTGGTGAAATCCGGCGTGATCGGCGAAGTGCGGATGATCCAGTCCAGCTTTGGCTTCAACATGGGCAAGTTCCAGCCGCAGCATCGCCTGTTCGCCTCGGAACTGGCCGGGGGCGGCATCATGGATGTGGGCTGCTATCCCGTTTCAATGGCGCGCCTGCTGGTGGGGGCAGCTACGGGCAAGCCCTTTGCCGATCCGGTCAAGGTCGCCGGCACGGCCCATCTCAATGCCGAGGGCACCGACGATTTCGCAGCTGCGCTGTTGAGCTTCGGCAATGGCGTGGTCGCACAGGTGTCCTGCGCCGTCATGGCCAATCTTGACAATGTGCTGCGCATCCATGGCTCTGAAGGCCGGATCGAGGTGCCGGACTTCTGGTTCGCTGGCGGCAATCGCGACCAGGGCCTGGGCAAGATCGAGGTGATCAAGGGCGGCAAGACCGAGGTGATCAGCGTCAATGAAAGCGCCCATGTCTATTCGTTCGAGGCGGAAGCGGCTTCGCTGGCCATCCTCGCCGGCAAGCAGGAATTCGACGCGCCGGGCATGAGCTGGAATGACACGCTGGGCAATCTGCGCGTGCTCGACAAGTGGCGCAGCGACGCCGGTATCGAGTTCTCCGTCGAGAAGTCCAGCGTGCGCACCAAAACCCTGGACAATCGCAGCCTCGGCCCCAACAAGGGTGTCATCCCCAAGCGCTCGATCCCTGGCCTCGACAAGCCAGCCTCGGCCGTAGCGATGGGCTTTGAAGATTTCCGCACCTTCTCATCTGGCGCCATCCTGCTCGACGCCTTCTGGGAACGTGGTGGCAATATCTTCGACACCGCCTATATCTATGCCGGCGGCTATACCGAAAAGCTGTTCGGCGAGTGGCAGAAAAGCCGTGGCGTGCGCGAAGAGGCCGTGGTGATCGGCAAGGGCGCGCATTCGCCGCTGGTCTATCCCGATGTGATCGGCAAGCAGTTGACGCAGTCGCTGGATCGTCTGCAGACCGACTATGTCGACGTCTATTTCATGCACCGCGACAATACCGACGTGCCGGTGGGCGAGTTCGTCGATGCCATGGATGCCGAGGTCAAGGCAGGCCGCATTCGCGGGCCTTATGGCGGGTCGAACTGGACCAAGGAGCGCATGAGCGAGGCCATTGCCTATGCCAAGGCCAATGGCAAGACGCCGCCGCAAGCGCTGTCCAACAACTTCGCTTTGGCCGAAATGCTGGACCCGATCTGGGGCGGGTGCGTTACCGCCTCCACCCCTGATTTCAAGCAGTGGCTGATCGATAGCCAAGTGACCAATTTCTCCTGGTCGAGCCAGGCCCGCGGTTTCTTTACCGACCTTGCCGGTCGCGACAAGCGGGACAATGAGGAACTGGTGCGCGTCTGGTACAATGAGCAGAATTTCGGTCGCCGCGACCGAGCCATCGAACTGGCACAGAAGCTCGGCCAGTCGCCGATCCATGTGGCGCTGGCCTATGTGCTGGCCCAGCCCTTCCCCAGCGTGCCGCTGATCGGGCCGCGTCGCCTGGTGGAGCTCGAAGACAGCCTTCGGGCTTTCGATATCCAGCTCACGCCCGAACAGGTGAAATGGCTCGAACAGGGCTGACAAAAACAAGCGCCGCCCCAAGGGGCGGCGTTTTTGCTTGCGTGATGGCGCGTGGAGAGCTTGGACGCAGGTGGGGTCAGGCGCCGGCGCAGTAGACCACGCGGTTGCGGCCACCGGACTTGGCGCGATAGAGAGCCGCGTCGGCAGCTTCGACGATTTCGGCGGGGTTTGCACCATCGGCGAGGCTGGCAAGGCCGAGGCTGATGGTGATGGCGATATCCTGGTCGCGATAGGCGATGGGTTGGGCGGCAACGGCCTCGCGAATGCGGTTGGCGAGATCGATCGCCATTTCCGGTTCGGTCTGGGAGAGGATGATGGCGAATTCCTCGCCGCCAATGCGATAGAGCTGATCGGACGTGCGCAGGGATTTGCGCACGGTATTGGCAAAGGCGCGCAAGACTGCGTCGCCAGCGGCATGACCATGGGTGTCGTTGATCTGCTTGAAATGGTCGATATCGAGCGTTACGAGCGTGGCCGAACCCGATCCGCGCAGATATGATGCATGGGCGCGGGCCAGAGCCTCGTCGAAGGCGCGGCGGTTATGCAGCTGGGTCAGTTCATCGACGCGCGCCAGATCGGCCAGCGCGGTTTCCGAGGCCTCGATGCGCGCGATCATGCGGTTGAATTCCTGCGCGACCCGGCTCAATTCCGGTGGCACACTGATATCGATCCGGTGGTGTCGGTCGCCACTGGCAAAGCGCGCCGCACCATCGACCAGCCTGTCGACGCTGCGCGACATGATCAGGCCCACCAGCGCCACGCCGCCAATCATGGCCAGGAGCGAGAGCCCCAGGGAGACGGCGAAGATGATCGTGGCACTCTCGCTCCATCCAACCGCATTGTCGTAGTCGGCCTGAACCGCGCCGGCGATCACAGCATAGGCCTGGCCCAGGCGGTCGGATACCGCGGCGATGTGGCCATGGAACAGGCGCGCCTTGCGCTCGGCTTCCGGATCGTCGGCTACCAGCGTTTCGGCGGTGAGCTCTGTGGCATGAGTGTCTGCGGTCGCCCAGCTTTCCGTGGCATTGTCGAGATGGATAAGGGCCTGCGGATCATTGGAAAACTGCGCGCGCACCTGTGCAAAGCCGGTCTCGATGCGGCCGCGCAATTCGCGATAGAGCAAGGGGCGCTGCGAACCACCCTCGTTGACGTGCTCATCGATCGGCACCAGCGTATCCCAGACCAAGATACGCAGATCCTGCAGGGGACCGAGTTCGGTCCTCTGCCGTTCCGACACGTCATGGAAAGCAGCGATCACGCCGCGGTTGAGCACCACATAGCCAAATATGGCCGAGAAGGTGAGCGGCGCCACGGAGAGGATCATGCCCAAGGCGACCCAGAAGCGCAGCGACCGCGTCTTGAAGAGCTTGAGCATGGGAATATCTCGCTGAACTATGAGCTTCCCATGGATGGGTCGGTCTCAGACAAAGGAATGTCTGGGACCCTATTTTCGGTGGGTTAACAACACCCAAAACCAACGTATCGCATTTAACCCTCGGCGAAGGTGTTCACAGGTGTTTTCTTGGCCAGGGCCACCATGCGCAAGGCTGCGAAAAATGCCAGAACTGCGAACAAAGCGGCCATGACGAAGAGCGGAACGATAGAGCTCAGTACCTCGGTTTTTTCCACAGCCAAAGGGTAGCCGGCCGCATTGGCGGCCACACCGGCCAGTGCCGCCCCGAGGGCATTGCCCGCTGACTGGGTGGTCGGCAACAGGGCCGAGGTCCGATCGCGCTCGGCCTCGGTGCTGGCCTCCATGATGGTGAGCATGGTGTAGCCGTTGCAGGTGCCAAAACCCATGCCGATCAGCACCTGCCCGACCAGCAGGACCGGTAACTGGGTCGTTTCGAGCCCGATCAGCACCAAGACGAGGCCGGCGGCCAGCAGCAGCGGGCCAGTCCGGATCAGAATGCGACGGGTGGAGCGCTGGCGCACATTGGCCACTGTCACCGAGGAAAGGCTCCAGGCTACCGCCATCACGGCACCTGTGATGGCCGCCTGGGTGGGACCGTAGCCCCAGAGCTGCTGCAAGAGCATGATGAGATAGACGGCCGTGGCCGCACCCGCGACCGGCATCAACAGGAACATCCAGAGCCCGGAGCCGACGGCGGTGTTGAAGGAGAAGGCGTCGGGCGGCATCAGGCGGTGGTCGGCGCGCCGGTCCAGCCAGACGGCGGCCACCAGCAATACCGCAGCGCCCACAAGCGAAAGTGCCGCCTGCAGCGGAGCCGCCACGGCTGCCAGCGCCACCAGCATTGTCCCGGCACCAATGGTCAGGAGCCGCAGGCCCGGGAAACCATGGGCGTCGGGAGCCCGCTCGGCGCGCGGCACCACCATGAACACCATGGTGACGAAGATCAGCACAAAGGGCACATTGATCAGGAAGGCGGCGCGCCAGGAAATCAGCTCGGTGAGCGCACCGGCGCCTGCGGGGCCACCAAAGGCCGCCACGGCCCAGACCACCGCTTGCATGCCAAACACTTTTGGCACCAAACGGCTGGGGAAGAGTTCGGGGATGAGCGCGAAGCAGAGTGCGGCAACAACGCCCTCGCCCAGCCCCTGTACGGCGCGACCGACCAGCACCTGCGTCATGTCGGTGGCAATGGCGGCGATCAGCGTGCCGACGAGAAAGACCAGGGCGAGCCCAACAAGTGCCCCCCGCGACCCGAGCCGGCGCTTGAGCATGGCGGCAGCGGCGCCGCCGACAATGGCAAAGACCAGATAAAGGGTCGTGGCCCAGGAGATGACCTCGACGCCGCCCAGCTCGTGTACCGCGGACGGCAATGCGGCAGCCGAGAGGAAGGCATTGAAGGCGAAAAGCGTGACGCCCAGCGCCAGAATGGTGGTGACCGGCAGATAACGCGGTCCAAAAATCTCGGCCCACCGGCCCTCGACTGTCTCAGACATCTCGGCATTCCAATTAAACAAGATTTTGCTTGTTTAAACCTGTGAATGGCGGAAGGCAATCGGGGGATGCATAGAATTTGTGCAAGGGGGATATCACTCCGGTGTTGGCGGAGTTAGCGCCGATGGATTTGAGTGGGCTGCACACCCCCTCCCTGCCTCTCCCTAGAGAAGGGGGAGGAGCTGCTTCGCGTCGTGGGAGGCCAGCTGCGCTTGAAATGTTTTGGGATCTTTAGGTTTCGGCGCACGGGGCCACCGAGCGACGCTCCGCCCTCGGGCTTGATCCGAGGGCCTGTCGGCGGGCGCCTTGCGGCGCTGGTGATCGCGGAGATTGACCCTCGGGGCGAGCCCGAGGGCGGAACGGTGGGTGGGATACCGCGTGCCGACAGGCAGCACCGACTGGCGCCCCTCAGGCCCTTGAGTTCAACCGAAACATGAAAGGCCTAGCTCCGCAGACCCGGGGCTTCCTGGCCGGTGCTTTGCACATATTCGGTGTAGCCGCCGCCATAGGTGTGGACGCCATCGGGGGTCAGTTCCAGCACGCGGTTGGAGAGGGCGGCGAGGAAATGGCGGTCGTGGCTGACGAAGAGCATGGTGCCCTCGAAGGCGGACAGCGCCTCGATCAGCATCTGCTTGGTCTGGATATCGAGGTGGTTGGTGGGTTCGTCCAGCACCAGGAAATTTGGCGGATCGAAAAGAATCAGCGCCATGGCAAGACGCGCCTTTTCACCGCCGGAGAGCACCCGGCATTTCTTTTCAATATCGTCGCCCGAGAAGCCGAAGCAGCCGGCCAGCGCCCGCAGCGGCGCCTGCCCTGCCTGGGGGAAGGCCGATTCCAGCGCCTGAAACACAGTGTCGTCGCCATCGATCACGTCCATGGCGTGCTGGGCGAAATAGCCCATCTTGACGCTCGGCCCGCGGCTCACCGTGCCGGCATCAGGATCGGCGGTGCCGGCGACCAGCTTGAGCAGAGTCGACTTGCCGGCACCATTGACGCCGAGAATGCACCAGCGCTCACGCCGCCGGACGTGGAAATCGAGCCCGTCATAAATGGTTCGGCTGCCATAGGCCTTGTCGACGCCCTTCACCAGGACGATGTCTTCACCCGAACGGGGCGCCGGGCGGAACTCGAAGGCGACGGTCTGCCGGCGCTTGGGCGGCTCCACCCGGTCGATCTTGTCGAGCTTCTTCACCCGGCTCTGCACCTGGGCGGCGTGGCTGGCACGAGCCTTGAAGCGCTCGATGAAGGCGATTTCCTTGGCCAGCATAGCCTGCTGCCGCTCGAACTGGGCCTGCTGGTTGCGGTCGGTGATCTCGCGCTGGCCCTGATAGAAGTCGTAGTCGCCGGTATAGCTGGTGAGATTGCCGGCATCGATCTCGATGATCTTGTTGACGATGCGGTTCATGAACTCGCGATCGTGCGAGGTCATCAGCAGCGCGCCGGAATAGGACTTGAGAAAGCTCTCGAGCCAGATGAGACTTTCGAGGTCGAGATGGTTGCTCGGTTCGTCGAGCAGCAGCACATCGGGCTTCATCAGCAGGATGCGGGCCAGCGCCACGCGCATTTTCCAGCCGCCCGACAGCGCGCCGACATCACCGTCCATCATCTCCTGGCTGAAGCCCAGGCCGGCCAAGACTTCGCGGGCGCGACCATCCAGGGAGTAGCCGTCGAGCTCCTGAAAGCGCCCCTGCACCTCGCCATAGCGGGTGATGATCTCGTCCATCTCGTCGGCACGGTCGGGATCGGCCATGGCGGCCTCAAGCTCGGCCATTTCGGCCATCAACTCGCTGACCGGGCCGGCGCCATTCATCACCTCGGCCACTACCGGCTTGCCGGACATGTCGCCGACATCCTGGCTGAAATAGCCGATGGAGGTGCCGCGATCGATGGAGACCTGGCCTTCGTCGGGCTGTTCTTCGCCGGTGATCATGCGGAAGAGCGTGGTCTTGCCGGCGCCGTTCGGACCGACCAGACCGACCTTTTCGCCCCGCATCAGCGTCGCCGACGCCTCGATGAAGACAATCTGCTTGCCGTTCTGCTTGCCGATACTCTCAAGGCGGATCATGCGCGAAAACCTGGATATGCACGCAAGATCGCGCGCCGAAAAACCTGGGCCGCTCTTAAACACCCCAAGGCACCAGACGCAAGGCGGAACGGTTTTTTGATCGTGTTACGGCCATGCCATGAGCGAAACGAACCGGCGGTTTTGCGAACAGATTTTCTACATCGTTCGCGAAAGCCGCACAGTTACACCTATGTGCTTACTTGCCGCAGGCCCCGCCCTGCCCTAATTATTCTCGTGCAGGTTCGCCTGCATTGTTCTCAGGGCGGGGCGAAATTCCCCACCGGCGGTAAGGCAGCAATGCCAAGCCCGCGAGCGCCTTCGGACCATTTGGTCCCTGGGGTCAGCAGATCCGGTGTGACTCCGGAGCCGACGGTATAGTCCGGATGAAAGAGAACGGGACCAAGCGCCTTGCCGGGCGCGCGTGGCCTATTTGGCTGCGCTGTTCCGGCCTGTCGTCTCCCGTAACCCTGAGGAAACTGGTTACGGAAAGGACGACGAATGAACCAGATTTCCTCTTCCCGCAACGCCGCCACTACAGGCGCGCTGTTCATGTTGGCCGCAAGCGTGGTGTTTGCAGGCTCCAACACATTGCAATCCATCCTGCCCACCCCGGTCGAGTATGGCGGGATCGGCATGAGTTCGACTGGCATGGCCTTCTGGCAATATCTCATTGCCTCTATCCTGGCGCTGCCGTTGATCCTGCGCATCGGTCTCCACAATCTGCGCACGGCGCATCCGATCGCCCACGAAATCCGGGCTTTTGTATCGGCGCTGGGCGTGCATGTGTTCGTTTATGGTTACGCGTCCGGCGTGCCGATCTGGCAGATGGTGACGCTACTGGCCACCGGTCCGCTGTTCATCATCATCGGCTCGGTGCTGCTGCTGGGCGAGAAAGTGTCGCTGGCGCGCCTCGTTGCCGCAACGCTGGGTTTTGCCGGTGCGATCATCATCTCCGGCGTGGGGACGGAAGGCATAGGCCTGCAGGCGCTGATCCCGATTACCGCCGCTGCGCTCTGGGCCGCAACAGACGTGTTGACCAAGCACCTGACCCGCAAGGGCGAGCGCCCGGAAACGCTGACTATTTCGCTGTTGGTGCTGATGACGCCCAATCACCTCGCGATTCTGCTGGCGGCAAATGCCTTTGCGGGCGTGCTGCCCGTTGGCATGGCGCCCGGCTTCCCCTTTGCCCTGCCGGGTGGCAATGGCCTCGTGCTGCTGCTCCTGCTCGGGGCGCTCACCGCGGCGGCGCAATATCTGCTCGCCTTCGCCTATCGCAATGCCGACGCTACCTATCTGCAGCCCTTTGCCGATGTTAAGGTTTTGCTGGGCGGGTTGCTCGGATGGATCGCTCTCGGCCAGATGCCCTCGACCTGGTTCTGGCCCGGTGCACTGCTGATCGTTGCCGCGTCAGCGCTGATCTATTGGGCTGAACGCGACAATGGGCCCAAGGCGAGCCTGGCGGCCGCCTGATCGGCTCCCTCCAGTATTCGCCACGTTCCGACAGGTTCGCAAAACACAGTCCCCTCGGGTCAACCCGAGGGCGATTGGGGTGATTTGCGGGATTGCGGCGGTTCCGGCGCAGAGGGCTACAGCGCGACCCAGCGCCCCTCATGATGGCTTCGGGCCATGGCGTGCACCGTCTTCTCGATCTGCAGACCTGCCGCAAAATCGATCACCCGGGCCGGCTCGCCGCGAATGGCGCGCAGCAATTCGTGGCATTCGATGATCTTGAGATCGTTGAAGCCAAGGCCGTGGCCGGGCGCTGGAATGAAGCGGTCATAGGGTGGGTGCACCGGAGCCGCGAGGATAGTGCGAAAGCCCTGTTCGCTGGCGCGGTCGGCAGTGCTGTAGAGCTGAAGCTCGTTCATCCGCTCCTGGTCATAGGTGATGCTGCCCCTGGAGCCGAAGATCTGCACGGCGATGCGGCCCTTGCGGCCCCAGGCGGAGCGGTTGAAGGCCAGCACGCCGCTGATCCCATCGCCCAGTTCGACCAGCACGCTGGCAATGTCGTAGGTTTCGACATTTCGGCGCGTACCCTCTTTGGTCGGCCGGTCGGGATAGGGCTTGGCCAGATGCGCGAACACCTTGGTGACCGGCCCGAACAGCACGGAGAGCATGCTGAGTGGATGCACGCCGAAATCGTCAAGCGCTCCATAACCGGAGCTGGCCTCGCTCTTCCAGTAGAACAGCGCCTCGGGATCGGCCATGAAGTCTTCGTCCATTTCGAGGCGTACATGGTTGACCGTGCCGATGGCGCCTTCCTCCAGAAGCCGCCCGATGTGACGGATCATCGGGTTCTGGATGTAATTGTAGCCGAGCACGGCGACCCGGCCGCTCGCCCGAGCCGCAGCCTCCATGCGCATTGCATCGTCGAGCGCCACCGCCATGGGCTTTTCGCACCAGACATGCTTGCCGGCTTCCAGAGCCGCGATGGCCATCTCGGCATGGAAGGCGTTGGGGGTGGTGACGGAGACGACATCGACGGCGGGATCGGCGATCAGCGTGCGCCAGTCGCCGCTAGCGCGGGCAAAGCCAAATTCCTCGGCCTTGCGGTCGGCGATCTCCTGGCTGACCTCGGCCAGATGCTCGAGGCGCACGCGCGGCCCGTCGCCGAAAACCGCCTTCACGCCGGTCCAGGCGAGCGCGTGGCACTTGCCCATATAGCCTGTGCCGATGAGGCCAACGCCGATCGAAGATTTCATTCCATCCCTCCGCCACAATGAAACGCATGTTCAATAGTACATTTATTCCGTTTTTGGAATGGGGCTGCTGGTCAGGAAAATGGGGTTTGTGGTAGGAGGGGGTGTTGGTGATGGGGTGAGTGAAAATGACGGGTTCGGGGCTGCCGCCGCAGGATTTCGAGGCTTTGCGCATGGCGATCCTGGAGCGCAAGGCGGAATTGCCGAAGCGGCTGACGCAGGTGGCGGCCTATGCGCTCGATCATCCGGACGAGATCGCCTTCGGTACGGCGGCGAGCATTGCCAGTTCGGCGCAGGTGCAGCCCTCCACGCTGGTGCGGTTTGCGCAGCATTTTGGCTTCGACGGATTTTCGGGACTGCAGCAATTGTTCCGACTACGCCTGCGCGAACGCAATTCCAGCTATGAGGATCGGCTGCGTAGTCTCGAGGAAGGCGGGCCGGCGCTTTCGGAGAGCGCTGGCATTCTCAACAAGTTCATTTCAGCGGCGCATAGCAGCGTCGACAGCCTCGCCAATGCGGTGGACCCGGAGAATTTCGACCGTGCTGTCAGTATCTTAGCGCGAGCAGAGACCATTTACCTCATCGCCAAAAGGCGCTCCTATCCGATCTCCAACTACATGGCCTATGCCTTTGGGAAGCTGAAGGTGCGGTGCCAATTGGTGGGGACGGCGGCGGGAATCGATGACGATCTCCTGGCCTTTGCCAGCGAAAAAGATGCCGCTTTCGCCGTGAGTTTTTCGCCCTATGCCTCGGAAAGCGCGGCGCAGGCGCGGGCTTTGGCTGGGCGCAATGTGCCGCTGGTCTCGCTGACCGACTCGGCATTTTCGCCGCTGGCCGAGTGCTCGACCGTGTGGTTCGAACTGGTCGAGGCCGACCATGCCGGCTTCCGCTCGCTGTCGGGAAGCATGGCCTTTGCCATGGCGCTGACCGTGTCGGTCGCAGAAAAGCGCCGCCGCGGCTGACCTTCCGATGCGTGTTTCCTGACCGCGATATGAACGAATTCTGAACATTCCACGTTCGGAACGTATATTCTATCTTGACGCAGTTTCAGAACCTGTATTTCATTATTCCTGAAGCGCATCATAGCGCGAAGCGATGACGACAGAGTGCGGGAGAGATAAGGGTGACTACCGAATTGGCGAACAGACCGCTCGATGTGATTACCATCGGGCGTGCCTCGGTGGACCTTTACGGCCAGCAGATCGGCACGCGGCTCGAGGATATTGCCAGCTTTGCCAAATCGGTGGGCGGCTGCCCCACCAATATTGCGGTCGGTACGGCGCGATTGGGCCTCAAATCGGCGCTGGTCACCCGCGTCGGCAATGAACAGATGGGCCGCTTCATCCGCGAGCAACTTGAGCGCGAGGGTGTCGAAACGGCCGGGATGGTCACCGATCCCGAGCGCCTGACGGCACTGGTGCTGCTGGCGGTCGAGAATGACAAGTCGTTCCCGCTGATCTTTTATCGCGACAACTGCGCCGATGCGGCTCTGGATGAGGGCGATATCGACGAGAATTTCATTCGCTCGGCCCGTGCGGTGCTGGTGACCGGCACGCATTTTTCCAAGCCGCATAGCGACAGGGCGCAGCGCAAGGCGATGCGAATTGCCCGCGAAAATGGCGGCAAGATCGTCTTCGACATCGATTACCGCCCCAATCTCTGGGGCCTGGCCGGGCACGATGCCGGTGACAGCCGCTATATCGCCTCGGACAAGGTCTCGGCACATCTCAAGACAGTGCTGCCAGAATGCGATCTGATCGTGGGCACGGAAGAAGAAGTTTTGATCGCGGCCGGTGCCGACGATCTCCATGCTGCGCTCAGGACGATCCGGTCCCTCTCCTCCGCCGTGATCGTCCTGAAGCGCGGTCCCATGGGCTGCATTGTCTATGACGGCGCCATTCCCGACGATCTCGAAGACGGCATTGTCGGCAAGGGATTTCCGATCGAGGTCTATAATGTGCTGGGGGCCGGCGACGCCTTCATGAGCGGGTTCCTGCGCGGCTGGCTGCGCGGCGAAAGCCATGCCACCAGCGCCACCTGGGCCAATGCCTGCGGCGCTTTTGCGGTGAGCCGGCTGCTCTGCGCACCCGAAATTCCTACCTGGACCGAACTGCAGTTTTTCCTCGAGCATGGCAGCAAGGAGCGGGCGCTGCGCAAGGACGAGGCGATCAACCATGTGCACTGGGCCACGACGCGTCGTCGTCCCATCCCTGTGCTCAAGGCGCTGGCCATCGACCATCGCAGCCAGTTCGAGGACATGGTCGGGGGTGATGCGCAGAAGCTGGCCCGCATTCCCGATTTCAAGGTGTTGGCGATCAAGGCGGCGGCGCAGGTGGCCGATGGGCGGGAGGGCTTCGGCACGCTGCTCGACGACAAATATGGGCGCGACGCGCTTTATGCCGCAGGTGCCCTCAAGAATTTCTGGGTCGCCAAGCCGATCGAGCTGCCGGGGTCGCGGCCACTGCAGTTCGAGTTTACCCAGGATCTGGGCTCGCGGCTGGTCGAGTGGCCGGTGGATCATTGCATCAAGGTATTGTGCTTCTTTCATCCTGATGATCCGGCGGCGTTGCGCCAGGAGCAGATCGCCAAGCTGCGCGCGGCTTTCGATGCCGCCCGCAAGGTCGGCCGCGAACTGCTGGTCGAGATCATTGCCGGCAAGAATGGACCACTCGAGAATGATACGGTGGCGCGGGCGCTGACAGAGATCTACGATGCCGGGATCAAGCCGGACTGGTGGAAGCTCGAGCCACAGAACAACGTGGCGGCCTGGGCCCAGACCGACGCGGTGATCGAAGCGCGCGATCCGCTCTGTCGTGGCGTGGTGCTGCTGGGGCTGGATGCGCCGCTGGACCAGCTGGAGGCCGGGTTCAAGGCGGCCAAGTCGGCGCGCACGGTCAAGGGTTTTGCCGTGGGCCGCACGATCTTTGCCGATGCGGCGCGGGCCTGGCTGGATGGGAAGATAAGCGACGAGGAGGCCGTTGCCGATATGGCGAAACGGTTCGGGGCGCTGGTGGAGATTTGGGAGCGTGCGGGTTAGTGGTGCTTTCGCCTCCCTCCCCCTTGAGGGGAGGGAATGAGGGTGGGGGTCCATCGGTGTGTCACTGAACCACCCCCCACCCCGGCCCTCCCCCTCAAGGGGGGAGGGAGCGATGGAACCGCACCAACCAGAATTTGAAACGCCCTAGTGCGCTGCGGCATCCCCCTCACCCGTCTCGGCCTTCGGCCGATCCACCCTCTCCCAAAGGGTGAGAAGAATTGAGGGGGCAGCCCTGGTGAAGGATTATTGAGGAAACGGCAATGAGCCAAAAAACTGTTCGATTGACGATGGCGCAGGCCGTGGCGCGGTTCATGACGGCGCAGATGACTGTGATTGATGGCGAGACGCTGCCGATCTTTGGTGGGGTGTGGGCGATTTTCGGGCATGGGAATGTCGCGGGGATCGGCGAGGCGCTTTATGCGGTCAAAGATCAGCTGCCGACCTATCGCGGCCAGAACGAGCAGAGCATGGCGCATGCCGCCATCGCCTATGGCAAGGCCAGTTTCCGGCGCCGCTTCATGGCCGCGACCACTTCGATCGGGCCCGGCGCGCTGAACATGGTTACGGCGGCGGGCCTCGCCTATGTGAACCGCATTCCGGTGCTGCTGCTGCCGGGCGACGTGTTCGCCAATCGCCTGCCCGATCCAGTGCTGCAGCAGGGCGAAAATTTCGGCGACGGCACGGTGAGCGTCAATGACTGCTTCAGGCCGGTGAGCCGCTATTTCGACCGCATCACGCGGCCCGAACAGATCATTCCCGCGCTGCGCCGCGCCATGCAGGTGCTGACCGACCCGGCCGAATGCGGCCCGGTGACGCTGTCTCTGTGTCAGGATGTGCAGGCGGAAGCCTATGACTATCCCGAGAGCTTCTTTGCCGAAAAAGTATGGGTGCCGCGCCGGATCATGCCGGATGCCGACGAATTCGCCATGGCGGCCGCTGCTCTGAAACTGGCCAAGAAGCCGGTGATCATTGCCGGCGGTGGCGTGCTCTATTCGGAAGCCAGCGAGAGCCTCGCCGCCTTTGCCGAGGAGCATGGCATTCCGGTGATGGAGACGCAGGCCGGCAAGAGCGCCCTGCCCCATGTGCACGAACTCAATATGGGTTCGGTCGGCGTGACCGGCACTTCGGCGTCCAACACGCTGGCCGAAGAGGCCGATGTGGTGCTGGCGGTGGGATCGCGGCTGCAGGATTTCACCACCGGCTCCTGGGCGCTGTTCAAGAACGAGAATCTCAAGCTCATCGGGCTCAATGTGCAGCCCTTCGACGCGCATAAGCACAACGCGCTGCCGCTGGTGGCGGATGCGCGGGTGGGTCTCGAAGCGCTGGATGCGGCGCTGATGGGTTGGCAGGTTGATTCCGCCTGGACGCAGAAAGCGTTGAAACTCAAGGAAGATTGGCTTGCTGACGCCGATGCGGCACGGGCTGCCAGCAATGTCGAACTGCCCTCCGACGCGCAGGTTATCGGCGCCGTGCAGCGCGGCCGGACAAAGGCCACCCTGGTTTGCGCCTCGGGCGGTTTGCCGGGCGAATTGCACAAGCTGTGGCGCGCCGATGGGCCGGGCAGCTATCACCTCGATTATGGTTTTTCGACCATGGGCTACGAGATCGCCGGCGGGCTGGGCGTGGCGCTGGCGCGGCCGGAAGACGATGTCGTGGTGATGGTCGGCGACGGCTCCTATCTGATGATGAACTCGGAAATCGTCTCGGCGGTGATGATGGGCCTCAAGCTCACTGTCGTGGTGCTCGACAATTCCGGCTTCGGCTGCATCAACCGGCTGCAAATGGCCACCGGTGGCGCCAATTTCAACAATTTGTTCCGCGACACTTTCCATGTCGAAATGCCGAACGTGGATTTTGCGGCGCATGCCGCATCCATGGGCGCCAAGGCGAAGAAGCTAGCTTCGGTGGCAGAGCTGGAAACGGCGCTGGCGGAAAGCGAAGGGGCCGGTGGCGTGCATGTCTTCGTCATCGATACCGATCCACTGGTGACCACCGAGGCCGGTGGGCATTGGTGGGATGTGGCAGTGCCGGAGGTGAGCGAACGACCCAGCGTCAATGCGGCGCGCGAGGCCTATGTGAAGGCATTGCGGGCGCAGCGGGCGGGGTGAGGCCCCCTCACCCGTCTCGCGCTTCGCGCGATCCACCCTCTCCCCGAGAGGGAGAGGAATAGAAGGTGCCCGTCGATCCATTCTTCTCCCGTGGGGGAGAAGGGAGGCACCGCGTTTTGAACATCCACCGGCTCACCCCTCTCCCCTTGCGGGAGAGGGTGGATCGGCCAAAGGCCGAGACGGGTGAGGGGTTTTGGCGCTGTAGGGCGCAGGAGAGAAGCATGAAAGCCAAACTTGGCATGTCGCCCATCGCGTGGTGGAACGACGATCTGGTGGAACTCAGCGATGACGTGTCGCTGGAAGAGTGTTTGCGGCAGTCGCGCTCGGCCGGGTTTACCGGCATGGAGAAGGGGCGGCGCTTTCCGGACGATCCGGCGACCATGCTGCCGATCCTGCGCGCGGCCGATGTGACGCTGTGCGGCGGCTGGTTCTCGGGCACGCTGGTGGACGAGGAACTGGCGGCCAACAAGGACCGCATCGCGCCGATGATCGAGCTGTTCAAGGCGGTGAACGCGCCCTGCATCGTCTATGGCGAAGTCGGCCGCTCGATCCAGGGCAAGCGAGACGTGCCGCTGGCGCAGAAGCCGCGCCTGTCGGACGACGAGATGCAGACCTATGCGCGCAAGGTGACGGCGTTCGGGGAATGGTGCGCCGAGCAGGGCATGCCGCTCTCCTATCATCACCACATGGCCGCCGTGGTCGAGACCGAGGCGGAGCTCGATGCCTTCATGGCCGCGTCCGGGGCAGGCATTCCGCTGCTGCTCGATGCAGGGCACCTCGCCTTTGCCGGCGGCGACGTGCTGCGGGCAATCGACAAGCATCATGCGCGCATCAACCATGTGCATGTGAAGGATATCCGCCGCTCGGTGGTGGATGGGCTCGATCGCAGCAGGCAGAGCTTTCTCGATGCGGTGGCACTGGGCGCCTTTACCGTGCCGGGCGATGGATCGCTGGATTTCGGCGCTATCGTGCAGCGCTTTGCGGACTATGGCTATGAGGGCTGGTTCGTGGTCGAGGCCGAGCAGGACCCGGTGGCCAATCCGCCGCTCAAAATGGCCCAGGTGGGCCACAAGGAGCTGATGCGGGTGATGACGGCGGCCGGCTACACCGTCGAGACCGAGGGTTTCCCGAAAGGGTGAGTCTTTCGAAGCGCTTGTGCTAAAGCCTTACCGGATTGAATCAAGCGGGAGGCGATGGCATGGCGCTGAAGGAAAACGAAGTAAGCTGGTTCCGGCCGCTGTGGCGGCGGGTTGCCGTGGTGGTGTTCCTCTGCATCTGGCTAGGCTGGGAAGTGTTCTATACCGGCGAGCAGCTGTGGATGATCCTGGTCGGCGCAGCGCTGGCTTACTCGCTCTACAATTTCTTCTACGCCTTCCCCAAGGAGGAGCCGAACCATGAGCAAATCCCCCCTCCTCGTGCGCCCGACGGCGACGAGCGGCAAGATCCATGATGTGACCCCCGCTTCGGCGGGATGGACACATGTCGGCTTCGGCCTGCATCGGCTGAAGCCGGGCGAGGCCTATGGCGAGGCCACCGGCGCGCGCGAAGTGTGCCTGGTGCTGGTGAGCGGCAAGGGGCGCTTTGCCGTGGATGGCGAGCATTTCGGTGAGCTCGGCGAGCGGATGAGCCCGTTCGAGGGGGCGCCCTGGGCGCTCTATGTGCCCGCGGGTGCCACTTGGGCGGTGGATGCGACCACCGAATTGGAGCTGGCGATCTGCTCGGCGCCGGGGGGCGGCGATTTCAAGGCGCGGGCGATCCCGGCGGGGACGCATAAGCAGATCCATCGCGGCAAGGGCGCCAATGTCAGGCATGTGCACAATATCATGCCGGAGGATGACGGGGCGGCGAATGCGCTGCTGGTGGTGGAGGTGATCACGCCGCAGGGCAATACCTCGTCCTATCCGCCGCACAAGCATGACCAGGACAATCTCCCCCATGAGAGTTTTCTGGAGGAGACCTATTATCACCGGCTCAACCCGCCGCAGGGCTTTGCGTTCCAGCGGGTCTATACCGACGATCGGAGCCTCGATGAGGCGATGGCGATCGAGGATGGCGACGTGACGCTGGTGCCGCGCGGCTATCATCCGGTGGCGACGACGGCGGGGTATGATCTCTATTATCTCAACGTCATGGCAGGCCCGAAGCGCGTGTGGAAATTCCACAATGCGCCTGAGCATGAGTGGATGCTGGGGTAATTCAGTCGAGCATGCTTTCCGGCTGACTGCCGTCAGTGTGGAAGGCGAACGCGTAGTCGCGGCCATTGGCGTCGGTGGCGGTGCACTTGTATTGCGCCGGGGCGGTGGCGGGGTCGCCGCTCAGCGCGCATTGGCCGCTGGCCTGATGCTCGGTGATATCCTCGCCGGCGCTGTCCTTGCTTTCGATGATGCTGTCGAGCTGCACGGCAAAGCCGGCGTCGGTGCGCTCAGCCATGCCGGAGAAGACGAAGAAGCGGCCGGTCGGATCATCGGTCCAGATCGACAACTCCATGGCGCCACCGTCATAGGACACCTGCATGAATTCGTCGGCGCAGATGGCGAGCAGGTCTTGTTCGCCCACACGCAATTCCTCGCAGTCGCCGCGCAGGGTGAAGACGGAGAGTGGCTCGGCACCCTGGCCGAAGGCGGGTGAGACGATCAGCAGGCTGGCGATGAGAGGAAGATATTTCATGGGCTCTTGAGGCTATCGGAAAAAGGAAAAGGCATCGGATGGACGCCTTCTCCCATACGCCAGATATCGAGCGTTGTGAGCCCGTTACCGCCCCTGGAACACGCTCTTGTCGGCCATGGCGCCAGTGATTTCGCTGACCTTGATCGCCCTGCCCTCCTTGACCGATTTCAGGGCGGCGTCGGCGAGGGCGAGGGCGATGAGGCCATCGACCCCGCTGGGCGAAGCCGGAGACTTCGATTCAACACAATCGATGAAGGCGCTGATTTCGCGGGCATAAGCCTCGGTATAGCGGGTCATGAAGAAGTCGTGCAGCGGCGGGCGAGTATAGCCATTGCCATTGGCGATTTCGATGGAGACCGGACGCTGGTTTTCGGCCGCGACCGAGCCCTTGGAGCCATGCACCTCGATGCGCTGGTCATAGCCATAGGTAGCGCGGCGCGAATTGGAGATGGTGGCGTGCTTGCCCGAGGCGGTGGTGAGAATGAGCGAGGCGCTGTCATAGTCGCCGGCCTCGCCGATGGCCTTGTCGACCAGGACCGAGCCAAAGGCGGTGACGGTATCGACTTCTTCGCCGAGCAGGAACCGCGCCATGTCGAGATCATGGATGGTCATGTCGCGGAAAATGCCGCCCGAGCGCTTGATGTAGTCGACCGGCGGGGCGCCGGGATCGCGGGAGACGATGGTGATCATCTCGACATCGCCGATCTGGCCCTCGGCAATGGCGGATTTGACCGCCTGGAAATGCGGGTCGAAGCGGCGGTTAAAGCCGACCATCAGCGTACCGCCTTCGGCATCAACCACCTTGAGGCAGGCCTTGACGCGCTCGACATCGAGATCGATCGGCTTTTCGCAGAAGATGGCCTTGCCGGCGCGAGCGAAGCGCTCGATCAGATCGGCATGCGTATCGGTCGGCGTGCAGATGACCACCGCGTCGATGTCGCTGGCGGCCTCGATCTCTTCAATGCTGCGCACTTCGGCGCCATACTGGGTTGCAAGATCGGACGCGGCCTTGGGAAAGGCGTCGGCGACGGCGACGAGCCGGGCCAGGGGATTGGATGTCACCGCCTTGGCGTGAACCTTGCCAATGCGGCCCGCGCCGAGCAGGCCGAAACGAACGGTCATGTGTAGTCTCTCCAAACAAGCGGCCGGGCACCCTGCCCGGCCGGAATTTCGCTGCGGTCGCTGGGTCAGACGGTGCCGCCCAGTGAGGTATTGAGCTCGGCCAGTTCCGCGCCGCCAGCCATCATGTCCTGCAACTCCTCGGGCTTCAACTCACCCTTCCGAGCAGTACCCAGGGTCTTGCCACGGTTGAGCACGGTGAAGCGGTCTCCCACGGCCATGGCATGACGCACATTGTGGGTGATGAACACGATGCCGATGCCGGTCTTGCGGACACGGTCGATGGTGGCCAGCACATTGGCGGTCTGGCGCACGCCGAGGGCCGAAGTCGGTTCGTCGAGGATCAGCACCTTGGCGCCGAAATAGACGGCACGGGCGATGGCCACGGTCTGGCGCTCGCCACCCGACAAGGTGCCCACCGCCTGGTCGGGCTCGCGCAGATTGATGCCCATGCGTCGCATCTCGGCCATGGTGACGCGATTGGCCTCGTCCATGTCGAGGAACTGGAACGGCCCAAAACCCTTGCGCGGCTCGCGGCCCATCCAGAAATTGCGGGTCACCGACATCAGCGGGATCATCGCCAGGTCCTGATAGACCGTGGCCACACCCGCCTCCATGGCATCGCGCGGATTGGCGAAATCCACCTTCCGTCCGTTCATGCGGATTTCGCCCGAGGTCGGCTTGTGGACGCCGGCCATGGTCTTGATGAAGGTGGATTTTCCCGCACCATTATCGCCCAGGAGGCAATGGCACTCACCCGGCATGACCGAGACGGAGACGCCATTAAGAGCGATGACGGGGCCGAACTGCTTCTTGATATCGACAAGTTCAATGAGAGGCGTATCGGCCATGATCAGCGCTCCCCGGTGATGAGACGGCGGATATAGGTGTTGAGGATCACTGCCAGCAGCAGAATGACACCCAGGAACACCCGGAACAGCGAGCTTTCGACGCCGGCGAAGAACAGACCCTGCTGTACGACGCCGAAGATGAGCGCGCCGAGCGCAGCGCCGATGACCGAGCCGTAGCCGCCGGTGAGCAGCGCGCCGCCGATAACCACGGCGATGATGGCTTCAAATTCCTTGAGCAGGCCGCGGTCGGCGGCTGCCGAGCCGAATTCCATCACCTGGCAGGTGGCGAAGACCGTGGCGCAGAAGGCCGAGAACACGAACATGGCGATCTTGACCCGGTCTACCGGCACGCCAACATAACGGGCTGCCTTGGCATCGCCACCAGCGGCATAGATCCAGTTGCCGAAGCGGGTACGGGTCAGCAGGATATGGGCGAAGATGATGAGGGCAAGCGCCCAGACCATCAGCATGGGAATGCCATCGACCACCGGCTGCCCCGCCTTGTTGCCGGCCTGGAAGGTGGCGATCAGGCCCATATCGGCCATCCAGGTGAAGACGAAGCCCAAAACCTTACCGCCGAACAGGGCAGCGAGCCAATCGCCCTGCGCCGCCTCGCGCACGCCGCCAATAATGGTCTGGCGGGTGGTGGAGATGGACAGGTAGATGGTGAGGCCGCGCAGGATATAGAGCGAGGCCAGGGTGACGATGAAAGATGGCAGGCCGGTCTTGATGACCAGATAGCCATTTGCCGCGCCGATCAGCATGGCGGTGATGAAGGCGGCGATGATCGACACCCACATGGGCAGGCCCATATGGACGCTCAGAAGGGCAATGACGATGCCGGCAAAGCCGATCATCGAGCCGACGGAGAGGTCGAATTCGCCGGCGATCATCAGCAGGCATGCGCCCACGGCGATGATGGCGAACTGGGCCGAGACCACGCCCCAGTTCATGATGCCGTCAGCGGCAAACATGCCGGTGCCGCCGGCGACGATGGCGAAATAGATAAAGACGAGAACGGTGCCGGCCATGGCACCCAATTCTGGGCGCACGAAGGCCCGGCGCAGGGGCGACTGGCGCTGAACGCGCTCGTCGACCGGAGGCGCGGCCACAGGCTGCTCACTCATCGAAACATTCCTCGATCGGGGAAAACGCGCCGGACGCTGCGGCCGCGTCGAGAGGGATGGGGCCGCTGACGCGGCCCCTTTTCGGCTTAGCGGTACTGACCGGCAAACTTCTCGACCAGATCGATATTGTCCTTGGTGATGAAGCCAGGGCCGGAATTGATCGAATTGCCGGGGACCACGCCATAGCGCGACAGATTGGTCAGCACGACCACCGGCAGATAGCCCTGCAGGAAGGGCTGCTGATCGATGGCGAAGGTGATGGTGTCGGCCTTGATGGCGGTGGCGATTTCGCCGGAGAGATCGAAGGTGCCGAAGAAGATGGCGCCGGCCTTGCCATTGGCGTCGAGCGCCGCAATGGTCGGGTGCGCCGAGGTCGGCCCGAGGGTCAGGATGCCATTGGTATCGGGATTGGTCTGCAGATAGGCGGCGACCTTGGACTGGATTTCACCCGGGTCCTGGCCGGCGTCGATCATCTGATTGCCCAGGTCGACGCCCAGCGCATCGGCAAAGCCCTGGCAGCGCTCCACCGAGGCGGGATTGGTGATGTAGTGGTTGACGCAGAGGAAGCTGGTGACCCCGGCAGCCTTGGCACGCTCACCGGCACCGAAACCGGCATCGTATTCGGGCTGGCCGACATGCAGCAGCGCGCCGATTTCCTTGGACTGCTCGATGGTGCCCGAATTGATGGTGATCACCGGGATGCCACGCGCCACGGCGTCGGAGAGCGGGTCCTTGAGCACGTCATAATCGGCAATGGTGGCGATGATGCCCTGCGGATTGGAGGCAGCGGCCTGCTCGATGATGCGGGCCATGTCGGCGAGGTCGCCGGTGGGCGGATTGCGATATTCAACGGTCACGTCCATCTGCTCGCCGGCGAGGGCGATGGCGTTCTTGATGGTGTTCCACCAGCTATCGGAATCGGGCGCGTGCGACACCAGCACAAAGCGCTCTCCCTCGGCGACAGCAGGGCTCACGGCGACCGGCAGGGCCAGCGCCGCAATGGCGAGCGCGGACAGTCCTTTGACAACAAAGCTCATGATAATCCTCCCAGATTCATGGTTCACATGCAGAATGTTTCATCCGTAGCATTTTCTTAACGAAATAAACATTCCATTTTTGAAGGGAGCCGTCAAGACTGGATTGGCTGGGAGCAGATGCTGGGCAGTGCTACGGAGGCTTGGTGCGGGGTGGCTGCGCGCAAACGATTGCGGGTGTTGGTGTTTTGGGGAGCTGGGCTGGATTTGAGTGCGACGAAATGGTTTTGGAACGTTCGTTCTAAAATGAGGAAGGCAGGTCGGAGGAAGGGCGCTTGTGGCCACCACCATTTCTGCACTCGAACTTGATGCGAGGGATATTGGCATCGCGCGTGACGGGCGCGCGGTGACACGCGCAGGGGGTCTCGTCCCCCACCCCAGGCCTCCCCGCAAGGGCAGGGCTATCGCATATGGGCTTGAGCGTGCTGCACAC
>NZ_UZWD01000020.1 GCF_900631955.1 Devosia equisanguinis
ATCCACTGATGGACCCCCACCCTCATTCCCTCCCTCAAGGGGGAGGGAGGCGATGGAGCCCCCGATATCCGTTCACACAGAGAGAGGGGGCTCATCATCGCCTCTCGATTACTCAGCCTTTTCGATATCGTAGGCGAAGAACTGGGCGTTGAGGCCGTTGACCGGGTAGCCGGTGACATTGGCGGCCGAGACCACGATCTGCGGGAAGAGGTAGAGCCAGTTGCCGGCCGCGTCTTCGGCGATGATCTTGTTGGCTTCGGTGAGCTTTTCGGTCTGCTCGGCTTCGCTCGAAGCGGCTTCCGCGTCGGCGATCAGTTTGACCACGTCGGGATTGTTATAGCCCCAATAGAAGTCGGGATTGCCGTAGAAGACGATATCGCGGTGGTTGACGTGCTCCTGCAGCGTCGCCTCGAAATTCTTCTCCTGGTAGATCTTGGTATACCACTCATTGGCGGTGATGATGTTGATATTCACCGTGACGCCGATCTTGGCATATTCGGTCTGCAGGAACTGCGCGACGATCGGATGCGGATCGTAGTCGGGCGTATCGAGGGTGAATTCGAAGCCATCGGGATAGCCGGCTTCGGCGAGCAGGGCCTTGGCGCTCTCGACGTCATAGGCATCGACGCCGGTGAGATCGACATACCAGGGATCGGTCGGCGGCACGAAGGAGCCGATCAGGGTGCCATAGTCACCCCAGATGGAGTTCAGCAGGCGCGCCTTGTCGGTGGCGCGCGCCAGGGCCTTGCGAACCTTGACATTGTCGAAGGGGGCGACGCGGTCATTATAGGCCAGCAATTCCTTGGTGGTCGAGGCGCCTTCGGTCACCGTGTAGGCCGGATTATCGGCAAACTGGGTCAAGGAATCCGGGCTCTGCACCGAGGTGATGATATCGACCGCATTGGTCAGCAGCGCATTGTTGAGCGCGGTGGCGTCGGTGAAATAGGTGTAGACCACTTCGCCATTGCTGGCGGCGTCACCCCAATAACCATCGAAACGCGACAGGGCCAGCGCCGAACCGCGGCGCCATTCTTCCAGCGTATAGGGGCCGGTGCCGTCTTCGGTGGCGGTGATATCGGCCGCCGCGTCGTTGACGATCCACACATAGGAGAGGTTATAGGGCAGCGAGATCGAGCGGGTAGACAGCGTGATCACCACGGTCTGGTCGTCGGGGGTCTCGATGCCGGTAATGGTCGAGAGGCTCTTCTTGCGCGAGCTCTTGGAGGCTTCGGCAGTGACGCGCTCTATGGAATATTTCACATCGGCTGCGGTCAGCGGATCGCCGGAATGGAAGGTGACGCCGGGCTTGAGCTTGAACGTATAGGTCAGCCCGTCTTCGCTTGCTTCGTAGCTCTCCACCAGCTTGGGCTCGACGGAGCCGGCATCGGTCAGCTGGAACAGGGCTTCATAGACATTGCCGTTGAAGGCTTCGTTGATGCCCTGGCCGGCGCCGGCGGTGTTGTCGAGGTTCTGCGGCTCGTAGAGCGAGCCGATGCGGATGGTGGCGTCGGGATTGACGCTCTGCGCCAGGGCCAGCGAAGAAAGGCTGGCACCGGCCAGCAGGGCGGCCGCGAAGGTGAGATGCTTGATGGTCATGGGGTGATCTCTTGTGAATGAGGGCTGGCGTGACGATAGCCCCATGGCCGCAGAATCTCCACTGCGCCGCTGGGGTTTCCTTTGCGTCTCTTACCAAAGCGTGAGCATGATTGTTCGCGCTCGACATCATTGAAGAAAGATTTTCAATGTCAGTGGCTTAGCCGGCCCGCGACAGGGCGCGGCGGTTGACCGCCAGGGTGGTGAAGATCACGAGGAAAGCGAACAGCACCATGCCGCCGGCCAGCATATGCGCCTTCTCCCATTCCAGCCGCTCGACAAAGTCGTAGATGGCGATGGAGAGCACCTTGGTCTGGCCCGGAATATTGCCGCCGATCATCAGCACCACGCCGAACTCGCCCACCGTATGGGCAAAGGCCATGATGGCGCCGACCAGATAGCCGGGCATGGCCAGCGGCAGCACGATGCGAGCAAAGGTTTGCGGCGTCTTGGCGCCGAGGGAAGCGGCGGCCTCCAGCACTTCCTCGGGAATGGCGGCAAAGGCATTGCGCAGCGGCTGCACCATGAAGGGCAATGAGGCGATGACCGAGCCGATCACCAGACCGGTGAAGGAAAAGGCCAGGGTGCGTGCGCCCCAGAGCCCGGCCAGCGCGCCGCCCGGTCCGTTGGGACCGAGCGCCAGCAACAGGTAAAAGCCGAGCACGGTGGGCGGCAGCACCATTGGCAGGGTCACCAGCGCCCCCACCACCGCCTTGCCGCGCCCATCGCCGCGCGCCAGCCACCAGGCGATGGGGCTGCCGATAAGGACGAGCATGAAGGTCACCACTGCGGCTAGCGACAGGGTGAGCGCGATCGGCGACCATATGCCCGTCAGATCGATCATGGCACCGAATAGCCCGCCGCTTCGATCACGGCCACGGCTGCATCGGAGCGCAGATAGGCGATAAAGGCCAGCGCCGCCGGGTTTTCGGCCTCGGACTTCAGCAATACCGCGCCCTGGGCGATTGGCGTGTGCATCTCGGCCGGAACCAGCCACTGGTCGGGCTTGCCCAGCACCTGGCTGGCGGCGACGAAGCCGAGTTCGGCATTGCCGGTTTCGACGAATTGCAGCGTCTGGGAAATGTTCTCACCCTGCACGATTTTTGGCTGCAGCGTCTCATAGAGCCCCAGCGCGGTCAGCGTTTCGACAGCGGCCTTGCCATAGGGCGCGGCGCCCGGATCGGCAATGGCGATCTTGTTGAAGTCGGCCTTGAGCGCGGCCTCGCCATCGCTCATGTCGCGCCCCGGACCATAAAGCACCAGCCGGCCTTCGGCATAGACGAAGAAGCTGCCCTCGACGCCAAAGCCTTCATCGATGGCCTTTTGCGGCCGTGCCGTATCGGCGGCAAGGAAAACGCCGAAGGGCGCGGCCTGGGTGATCTGGGTATAGAGCTGGCCGGTGGCGCCGAAACTCAGTTCCACATCGTGCCCGGTCTCGGCCTCGAACCTGGCCGACAGTTCCTCGGCGACGGCGGTGAAATTGGCCGCGACGGCGACATGCACCGTTTCGGCCCAGCTGGGCACTGTGGTGGCCGCAAGCACGGCGAGGGAAAGAAGCAGACGCGACAAGGCAGCCTCCGATATGTTTTTACGTGCATATCGATGGCCAAATTCACGCCGTGGCGCAAGCGATATGTTCGAAAAAACCTATCGAACGAGCAGAGCGCGCAGCGCCGCGATGTCCTCGGCAATGGCTGCTTCGGTTTTCGCTTGCATGGCGCGATAATGCGCGAGCACTGCCTGTCCCAGCGGGGTCAGCACCGCCCCGCCTTGCGTTGCGCCACCCCGGCTCGACAGCACCAGCGGCGCGCCAAAACCGTCATTGAGCGCCTGCACGAGGCTCCAGGCGCGCTTATAGCTCATGCCCATGGCCTTGCCCGCCGCCGCGATCGACCCGGTGCGGGTGATGCCATCGAGAAGGTCGGCCCGCCCCGGCCCGATATAGGCCGTGTCCGACAGCACCACGCGCAAATGCCCGAGGCCGGTGTCCGGCACGATTTTTTCGGGCGATAGCGGGGCTTTGGGGTCCAAGGACAGCTTCCTCTGCGCTGGGCGCGCAAAATCTCTAGCCCGAACCGACAGAGGGGACAATCTATTGTGGTTCAGCGGCTCTGCGGCAGCGCCTCTGGGCCGATCGCATCGGCATTGGGCCGGCTGAGGATAAAGGTCGAGCAGCAGCTCATCACCACTGCCACCAAGGCCTGCAAGGCAAGGGACACATCGGTGGTCACGAGGAAGATTGCATAGCTCACCAGCATGGCGCCAACCGCCATGGCCTTGGCCCGCCGCGAAATGGCGCCCGACTGGCGCCAGGCGCGCAGCGGTGGGCCCAGGCGCTTGTGATTGAGCAGCCAGCGCTCGAGCCGTGGAAACGACCGGGAAAAGCAGGCGGCGGCGGCGAGCAGAAACGGCGTTGTCGGCAAGAGCGGCAGCACCGCTCCCAGCGCGCCCAGCCCCAGCATGACCATGCCGAGGGCGGTGAGCATATGGCGCTTGAGCGGGCTCAGTGGCCTACGCTTGGGCGGAGCGGTATTCATGCAGCAATCCAGTTCATGCCCGGCTGGCCATGCATGAAGCCATTGGCGAACACGGCGCCGGAATAAATCTCGCGCAATTTGGCGACGCCCTCGTCAGCGTCCATCAACCCGTCGCGCACCTGCGCATAGAGCGCTGCCACGGCGGCCATGTCGCAATCCTGCGGCGACAGGCGCAGATGGGTAATGCCGATTTCAGCAAGCCGCGGCAGCGCGCCCAGCAGCACCTGGCAATGGCGCGACATGGTCTGCACGCCATTGATGGTGAGGAAGGCCTGGCCATCAAGCGTGTCGACATCGAGCCCGTCCGGTTCCTCGCGGCATACGAACTGGCAATTGTCCTTGCTGTGTCCCTTGGCGCGGGCATGGGCGCAGCGCGCCGAGATCGCCAGGGGCAGGCGGCCAAAGGCGATGATCTCGTAGTCGATATCAGGCGCATCGGCGGTAATGGCGGCGATGGAGGCGGCCGGCAATTCCGGCCCGAGGCAGATGCGGGTCGCCCCCTTGCGGGCCAGAAGCCGCGCCGTCGCGCCATTATAGACATTGACGAAGGGGCCGACGAGATGCGGCCGCCCTGACAGGAGGCGCAGGCTCGACAGGTCATTGGCTTCGACCAGCGCACCGCTCTCGGCGCGCTTGCGCGTCGCCTTGATCTCACGCTCCTGCGTCACCAGCGCCAGGCTGGCGAGGGCGACGGATTTGCCAGCCATCTCCAGGCGTTCGACCACCTGAGGAAGGAAGGGCTGGGTGAAATGGTCACGCTTGGAACAGACCACTTCACCCAGCGTTACCGCATCGACATGCCCCGACTCCGCGATGCGGTAATAGAAATCACGCCACTTCTCGCCGTCCCAAAGATAGGGAACCGGCCCCAGCGTGATCTTGAGTTGTTTTGTGTCGCCCATGTTCAGCGCCACTTCTTTTCATAGGCACCCGAGGTGGTGCGTTGGCCCTCGCTCAACCGGCGCAATTGCGAGAGATGGGCAGCGCGCGCCTCCGGCACCCCCGATAATGCCTTGCGCAGGCTCGAGACGACTTCGGCGACATAGGCCTTGCCGCGCTGCCGCCCCTCGATCTTGAGCGCCGTCACCCCGGCCTTTTGCAGGGCATCGAGATGATCCATCACATCCAGGCTCACCGGGTCCTCGAAGGCATAGGCCTCGCTGTCGGCAATATGGAAGCGCCCCTTGCAGAGCGTGGGATAGCCCGCCGGTTCGTGCTCGGCGAACCGGTTGATGGTGAACTCGCCCAGCTCCGACACCATGTCGGTGCCGTCCTTGCGGTAATGCACATGGCTGGCCGGCGAACAGACACCCTGCATATTGGGTGACTGGCCAGTGATGTAGGAGGAGAGCGAGCAGCGCCCCTCGGCCATGACGCAGAGCCCGCCAAAGGCAAAGACCTCGAGCTCGCAATCGACCTGGCTGGCGATGGCGGCGATCTCGGCCACGGTCAGTACCCGCGGCAGCACCAGGCGCTTGGCGCCAAAGCTCTCGACCAGAAAATTGATGGCATCGGCATTGGAGGCCGAGGCCTGCACCGAGACATGCAGGCGCTGTTCGGGATAGCGCGTCGCCACATAATCCATCAGCGCCATGTCGGCGAGGATCAGTGCATCCGCTCCCGCCGCAACGGCGTCATCGGCGGCGCCGTACCACAGCGCCTCATTGCCGGCGCGCATGAACGTATTGAGCGCGACATAGGTCTCTACGCCACGCGATTTGCCGAAGGCTACCGCCTCTGCCATCTCGGCGCGGCTGAAATTGAGCCCGGGAAAATTGCGGGCATTGGTTTCGTTGCGGAAGCCGCAATAGACCGCGTCAGCGCCGGCCTCGACGGCTTCGCGATAGGCGGCTGGTGTTCCGGCGGGGCAGATCAGTTCCATGGCTCAACCCTGCCCCAAGGCGCGTTCACGCACGAACTCGGCCGCCCGCCGCACCGGACTGGCCAGGGGACCGGCGAGACCCGACAGATCGCGCGGCAGGTCGAACTGGCAGTCATCGAGCGCATTGCGCAGTGCCAGCATCGCCTCCATGTCTCCGGTGACACCCAGATCGCGCGAGAAAAACACCGCATCGCCGTCGATGCGTCCTTCGAGCAGCGCCAGGAGCGTCACCATCGAGCCGGTGACCCCCGCCGCCACCGCCGGCGCCTTGCCCAGCCGATAGACAGAAATGGAAAGGGCGGCAGGATGAACCACGAATGTCAAATCGAGATCGTTCGGGGTGAAGCCAAAGAGCTTGTCGGCATGCACACCGAGACGGTCGAACAGATCCGGATGCTCCTGCAACGCGCGGCGAAAGACCTGGCTCACTGCCAGCCGCACCAGAGGCAGCGGCATGTGGTTGATGGAGGCGGCGATCGGACCCGGCAAGGCCATGAACATGAACCCGGAGCTGTTTATTTGCCCCCAGGCTAGGACAGGCATTCGGGCCGCGCTTTGACACAGCGCAAGGATCGGCATTTTTCTTCGCGCTAGGCCTATGGGCCATGTGCGCCTCGCTCCTGCCCCGCCTCCGCCACCCCATAGCCGCCGATCTCCGGGCGTTTATCGCGCTTCTCGAGAGCCGGGACCTGCTGCGTCGCATCTCGAAACCCGTCTCGGTGCGTCACCAACTGACCGAAATCCATCGCCGGGTCCTCTGCGACGAGGGACCGGCGCTGCTCATCGAAAATCCGCTGCAGGCCGATGGCAGTCCCGCCGGCATGCCGATGCTGGTCAATCTCTTCGGCACGCTGGAACGCGTCGCTTTGGGCATGGGCCTCGACCCCGCCGATCTGCCGCAATTGGGCGAGGCCATGGCCGATATGCGCGCCCCGCGCCCGCCGCGCAGCCTCAGCGATGCCTGGGGACAGCGCGACCTGCTGAGCGCGGCGCTTGCCATCCGCACCAAGAGCGTCGCCCGCCCACCCTGCCAGGCGGTGGTGCACAGGGGCCGCGACATCGACCTCGGCGCCTTGCCGATCCAGTGGTGCTGGCCGGGCGAGCCAGCCCCGCTCATCACCTGGCCCCTGGTCATCACCCGCGCGCCCGACGATCCCGACGATATCAATGTCGGCATCTACCGCATGCAGGTCCTGGGCCCGGATCGCACCATCATACGCTGGCTGCCCGGTCGCGGCGGCGCCCGGCACCACCGTATGTGGCAGGCCCGGGGCGAGGACATGCCGGTGGCCGTAGCCATCGGCGCCGATCCCGCCACCATCCTCGCCGCCGTCATGCCGCTGCCCGACGGGCTCAGCGAACTCGCCTTTGCCGGGATCCTGCGCCGCAAGCCGGGCCAGGTGGCGCTGGCGGTCAGCGTCGACTTGCCCGTCCCCGCCAATGCCGAGATCGTCATCGAGGGCCGCGTCTCGGCCCATGAAACCGCCCCCGAAGGCCCTTATGGCGACCACACCGGCTACTACAACTCGGTCGAGAATTTCCCGGTCATGCAGGTCTCGGCCATCACGTCGCGCCGCGATCCCATCTATCTCTCCACCTATACCGGCCGCCCGCCCGACGAGCCCTCGCGGCTGGGAGAAGCGATGACGCCGCTCTTCGTGCCGCTGGCCAGGCGCCAGTTTCCCGAGATCGTCGATCTGTGGTTGCCGCCCGAGGCCTGCTCCTATCGCGCCATGGTGGTGTCCATCGACAAGCGTTATCCCGGCCAGGCCCGCCGCGTCATGATGGGCCTGTGGTCGATGCTGGCCCAGTTCAGCATGACCAAGCTGATCATCACCGTGGATCCCGATATCGACGTGCGCCACTGGACCGATGTGATCTGGGCGCTGTCCACCCGCTTTGACGCACCCCGCGACCTCGTCGTCGTGCCCGACACGCCTATCGACTATCTCGACTTCGCCTCGGCCCAGCCGGGCCTGGGCGGCAAGCTCGGCCTCGATGCCACCAACAAGATCGGCGCCGAAACCAGCCGGCAATGGGGCCGCAAGCTGGACATGGACGCCGCCACCATGGCCGGCGTCGATGCCATCTGGTCGGAACTGGGATTGGATCGATGAGCCCGGTTCAGCGGGTGGTCGTCGCCATTACCGGCGCCTCGGGCGCGGCACTGGGCCTCACCATTCTCGAACGGCTGGCGCCCTTCGCCGCCATCGAAACCCATGTGGTGGTTTCCAATTCCGGCATCCGCACGCTGCTGCACGAAGTGGGGCCCGATGGCTTCGACCGCGTCATCGCTGCCGCCGATCACATGCACGAGCCCGCCGATATCGGCGCCACCATCGCCAGCGGCTCCTTCCGCACCGCGGGCATGATCGTCGCCCCCTGCTCGATGCGCACCCTCGCCGCCATTGCCATGGGCCTCTCAGACAATCTCATTGTCCGCGCTGCCGATGTCCATCTCAAGGAGCGCCGTCGCCTCGTGCTCATGCCGCGGGAGACCCCGCTGCATCTGGGCCATCTGCGCAATATGGTAGCCACAACCGAAATGGGCGCCATCCTCCTGCCGCCGGTCCCCGCCTTCTACCAGCGCCCCAGAACCATAGCCGACATCACCCACCACCTGGCCGCCCGGGCCATCGACCTTCTGTCCCTCGATATCCCCGACCAGGCCACGCCCTGGGCCGGCCAGGACACCGGCGCGTCCACACTTGCCGACACCTAGCACAAATAAAAAGCGCAGCCCGGAGGCTGCGCCTTATTTGGTGCTGTCGAAGCTTGTTAACAGCCAGACCGCGATTTCTGAACTGCTAGGCAGTTTTCTCATTTTGCATTTTTGACGGCAGGAAGCAATCCAGCACCTCTAGGTATCTATCGACGGGATTATTACCGGTGCGGACAAATACCCCCGGACGATAGACTTTGCCTTTATATGTGGATGCAACATCGCCAGGCCCGGCCTCCTCGCCGGCGCTCCGCGAGATGCTTTTGGGGGAAAGCGTCATGAAAACTTCTTTTGCCTTCGATATCGGCACCAATTCCATTGGATGGTGCGTTCTGGCGCTCGACAACGCAAATTTGCCCTACCGCATCCTCGATGCCGGCGTCCGCATCTTTTCCGATGGCCGGGAGCCGAAATCGGGGACCTCGCTGGCAGAGGGGCGGCGTCTGGCCCGTGGCATGTCGCGCCGCCGCGATCGTTACAAGCGCCGGCGCAAGGCGGTCATCCGCACGCTGATCGAATATGGGCTGATGCCCGATGATCCGGCGGCCCGCCGCGCCCTCGTCGCTGAAACCAATGACAAGGCGCCCGGCAAAATCGCCAGCGATGTCTATGCCCTGCGCGCCCGCGCCCTCGACGACAAACTGCCGCTGCACCATATCGGTCGGGCGCTATTCCATCTCAACCAGCGCCGCGGCTTCAAATCCAACCGCAAGACCGACAAGCGCGACAATGACCAGGGCAAGATCGCCAGCGGCATTTCGCGGCTGCGCGACAAGCTGGCCACCGAGGGCATGCGCACGCTGGGTGAATATCTCAATCACCGCCACCAGGCCGGCAATTGGGTGCGCGTGCGCCCCTCCCGCGTTCCCGGCAAGGATGACAAGGAAGAAGACGGCTACGGCTTTTATCCCGAGCGCGCCTTGCTGCAGGACGAGTTCAACGCCATCTGGACCGCCCAGGCCGCGCACTATCCCGACGTCTTGACCGAGGAGCGCCGGACGCATCTGGAAACCATCATCTTCTTCCAAAGACCGCTGAAGCCGATGCAGGTGGGCAAATGTAGCTTTAATCCCGGGGAAGAGCGCCTGCCACGCGCCCATCCGCTGTTCCAGGAATTCCGCCTCTACAAGGAGGTCAACGAACTGGAACTGGTCGATCGCAACCAGGATCACCATAAGCTTAGTCTCGACCAGCGCGACGCACTCGTCGCCCAGCTCAGGACCCAGCGCGAAGCCGCCTATAGCGCCCTGCGCAAGACGGCGCGCGCCCCGCTGGGCACGCGCTTCAACAAGGAAACCGAGAGCCGCACCAAGATGAAGGGCGACGAGGTCGCCGCGGAACTTTCGGCCAAGACCCGCTTCGGCCAGGCCTGGATATCCATGCCGCTCGCAGAGCGCTGGGCCATTGTGGACACGCTGCGCCGCGTCGAAGACCCGCTGGAACTCACCGCCTGGCTCGAAAGCCATTATGGGCTTGGTGCCGAGCCTATCGACGCCATCCTGGCCGCCCGCCTGCCCGAAGGCTATGGCCGGCTGGGCGAAACGGCGCTGACCGAAATCCTGGTCGAGCTCAAGGCCGCTGTCATTTCCGAGGCCGAGGCCGCCAGACGCGCCGGCTATGACCATGCGTTGCTGCAGCGTGGCGCTGGCCTTGAGGAGCTGCCGAAATACCAGGAGGTCATCGCGCGGCGCATTCCTCCGGGCACCGGAAATCCAGATGACCCCTATGATGTGGAAAAGGGCCGGATCACCAATCCAACCGTTCATATCGGGCTCAACCAGCTGCAGAAAGTGCTCAATGCCCTCATCCGCCGCTATGGCAAGCCGGAGCAGATCGCCATCGAACTGGCGCGGGAGCTGAAACTCAACGACGAGCAGAAGCGCGAAAAGAACATCGAGATTGCCCGCAACACCCGGGCCGCCGAACAGCGCTCGGCCAAGCTGGTGGAGCTGGGCGTGCCCGATACCGGCTATAATCGCGTGCTGCTCAAACTCTGGGAAGAGCTCAATCTCAGGGCGCCGGAGAACCGCGTCTGCATCTATTGCGGCGAGCCGATCAATATCGAGACGCTGTTTTCCAGCGCGGTCGATATCGACCACATCCTGCCCTGGTCAAAAACGCTGGATGACAGCCAGGCCAATCGCCTCGTCTGCCACGTCGCCTGCAACCGGCAGAAGGCCAATTATGCGCCCGCTGAGGTGCCGCAATGGCAGGGGCGCTATGACGACATTCTCGCCCGCGCCAACACCTTGCCGCTTAACAAGCGCTGGCGCTTCGGCCGCGACGCGATGAAGAAATTCGCCGACGAGGAAACCTTCCTCGCCCGGCAATTGACCGATACGCAATATCTCTCCCGCCTTGCACATGCCTATATGGCGGCGCTCTATCCCGACGAGGAGCCTGATGCGCACGGCGTGCTAGCGCGCAAGAACCATGTGCGTGTCATCACCGGCCGAATGACCGAAATGCTGCGCCGGCAATGGGGGCTCAATTCGCTCCTCGCCGACCACAACCAGAAAAACCGAAACGACCATCGCCACCATGCCATCGACGCAGCGGTGGTTGGCGTCACCACCCGCGCCCTGCTGCAGCGCATCGCCACTGTGGCCGGTGGGCGCGAGGCCCAGGCGCTCGAAGAAACCATCGGCAAGATCGAGCCGCCCTGGCCCGGTTTCCGCGACGAGTTGCAGGCGGTGATCAAGCGCATCGTGGTCAGCCACAAACCCGATCACGGCACGCTGCCAAAGCCCGGACAAGGCGGGCAGACCGCCGGCCAGTTGCACAATGACACCGCCTATGGCCTGACGGGGGAGACCGACAGCCGCGGCACGCCCATCGTCGTGCGCCGCAAGCCGTTCACGAGCCTCACTGAAAAGGACCTTCCCAGCATCCGCGACCGCCAGCTCGCCCAGGCGCTCGGGAGCGCCATTGCCGGCCGCAGCGGCAAGGAGTTGCAGGCGGCGCTCGAACAGTTTCGCGACCGCGATGACTACAAGAGCATCCGCCATGTCCGCGTGGTCGAGCCGCTCAATGTCATCTCCATTCGCGACGGCACTGGCCGGGCCTATAAGGCCTATAAGGGCGACGCCAACTATCGCTACGATGTGTGGGAATTGCCGAACGGCAAATGCATGCATGAGGTTGTGTCCATGTTCGATGCGCATGACCGGAGCTGGACATCGGCCGTTCATATCCATCACCCCGCAGCTCGGCGGGTCCTCAGCCTCAAGCAGAACGACATGGTGGCCTATGACCACCCCCAGGACGGACCAACAATCGGCCGCGTGGTGAAATTCAGCCAGAGTGGCCAGATGACATTTGCGCCGCATAAGGAGGCCGGCGCCCTGAAGGCGCGTGATGCAGACCCCGAGGATCGCTTCCGATATTTCTACAAATCGGGCAGCGCGATGAAGGACATCGGGCTGCGCCAGGTGCGGGTCGACGAAATCGGTCGCGTCTTCGACCCCGGCCCGCGGGACAAGGAAGCCCGAAACGCACGCAAGAAAAAATCCGCCGATTAACGCTAAAAACATGCAGACCTTGGCGGATTTTACAGTCTTGCCCTAGGCTCTTCTGCATGGAGCGCGTGGTCGACATAGCAACGGACAATCTGCATCTTGCCGTGCAGCGCGGTTTCCTTACGGTTAGCGACCAGGGCGAGGAACGCGGCCGCATCGCGCTCGATGACATCGGGGCGCTCGTCGTGCATGCCCATGGCGTCACCTGGTCCACGACCGTGTTCACGCGGCTGGGCGATCGCGGCGTGCCGGTGGTGATCTGCGGCAGCAACCATGCCCCGCAATCAATCGTCTGGCCGCTGCACGGCCATCATCTGCAAGGCGCCCGCATGCGGGCCCAGCTCGCGGCGCCCCGCCCCCTGGGCAAGCAGATGTGGAAGGAGATCGTCCAGGCCAAAATCCGCATGCAGGGCGAAATCCTCCTGCGCAACGGTCACGAGGCCGGCGCCTTCGACCTCCTCGCCCGCTCGGTGCGTTCGGGCGATCCCGACAATGTCGAGGCCCAGGCGGCGCGGCGGTATTGGAAGCTGCTGTTCGGGCGGCACTTCACCCGCGACCAGGACGGTGGCGATATCAACGGCCTGCTCAACTACGGCTATACCGTGCTGCGCGCTATCCTCGCCCGCGCCATCTGCGCTTCGGGCCTGCATCCAACGCTCGGCATTTTCCACGCCAATCGCGCCAATGCCTTTGCCCTGGCCGACGACCTGATGGAGCCCTATCGCCCACTGGTCGATCAGATGGTGCGCGCCCTGGTGGACGAGGGGATGAGCGAGGTGAACCCCGAGACCAAACTGGTGCTGACGCGCATCACCACGCTGGACCTGCCCTCCCTCTTGGGCGTCTCGCCGCTTTCGGTGCAGGCGCAGCGCTTCGTCCACTCCGTGGCCCAGAGTTTCGAGACCGGCAAAGCCCGTCTCGAGCTGCCGCAACCGCCGCTTCTCGTTTCAGCCCCCGCGACTGCCGATGTCGACGCCTAAGAACCCCAGCAACAAGCGCGCCCAAAAGGCCAATTCCGGCGCCACCCATCTCAGCGGATATCAGCTCATGTGGATGCTCGTGACCTTCGACCTGCCGGTCGAGACCAAGCAGCAGCGCGCGGCAGCGACCAAATTCCGACTGGCCCTGTTGGATTTAGGCTTTGAGATGAGCCAGTTTTCCAACTATCTTCGTTTTTGCAAAGGCAAGGAGCAGTTCGAGGCCTATGTCCGGAAAATCGAAACCCATCTGCCCAGCATGGGCAATGTCTACATTTTTCCGTTCACCGACCGGCAATATGAAAACATTGTCCGATTCTCCGACCAGGGCCGCCGCACCCCGCAGAAAAACCCGGGCCAACTCGCCCTTTTCTAGCCCCGCCCCGCATTTTGCCTGCGCCGATCCCGCCGATTTTCTGTTTAAAAACAAGAAGATCGGACAGGATCGAGCTTAGCAGTTCAGAAATCGCGGTCCAGCGGCAACTGACGGCTTGCACCCTCGCCCTTGTTTTCTAGCTTAGCAGTTCAGAAATCGCGGTCCAGCGGCAACTCGGCTTGCCAACCCCTACCAACCACGATTAGCTTAGCAGTTCAGAAATCGCGGTCCAGCGGCAACAAATACGAGAACCAGGCCCGCCAGCGGCACAGCTTAGCAGTTCAGAAATCGCGGTCCAGCGGCAACCGATTTCTTTGTATCCTGTCATCAGATCGGAGCTTAGCAGTTCAGAAATCGCGGTCCAGCGGCAACAGCTGGAACGATGAAGTCGCCGGCAAGGTCGAGCTTAGCAGTTCAGAAATCGCGGTCCAGCGGCAACGCAGGCCGGTGATACCCCAGCCGAGCGGCACAGCTTAGCAGTTCAGAAATCGCGGTCCAGCGGCAACAGGCGACGTTCCTAGCGGTCGCTGCGGCCGAGCTTAGCAGTTCAGAAATCGCGGTCCAGCGGCAACCAAATGCGGCGGCACCGATCGTTTCGGGGTAGCTTAGCAGTTCAGAAATCGCGGTCCAGCGGCAACTATTCGGGCGCATGACGCCTGTTGAATTGGAGCTTAGCAGTTCAGAAATCGCGGTCCAGCGGCAACGGGTTTCTGCCCGGTGCGATTTGATGGGCAAGCTTAGCAGTTCAAAACCACGATCCAGCGGCAACCTCAATAAGCTCCGATCGATCAGCTTCGCACCCTATCAGTTCCCACCTCCCCCGACAGCTTTTCGCCCACCAGTTCGACCAGGGCGTCGAGCATGACATACATGGTCAGGCGTTCATTGGGCAGGAAGACCGGGGATTTCTTCTGCCGGTAGGCGTTGATGGCGATGTTGAGGTCGGCGGCCTTGGCGATAGGGGAGCCGCTGGGCGCCAGGGTGATGATCTGCGCCCCCGCCCCGCGCGCGATCTCCAGATTGGGCAGCATATGGGTGGTGATGCCGGAGAAGGAAAAGGCCAGCACGCTATCCTCCGGCCCCAGGGCCACGGCGGAAAACATCTGCAGCGACGGGTCGGAATAGGCGACGCTGGCGAGCCCCAGATAGGCGAAGCGATGCTGCGCCTCGCCGGCCAGAAAGCCGGAGCCACCATGGCCATAGACGTCGATGCGCCGCGATGTGGCCAGCCTTTCGGCCGCGCGCGCGATCACAGCGCTGTCCACGTCCATGATCAGGTCGTTGATCGCCGCCGTGGCCTTGTTGCAATTGGCGATGATGCGCGAGCGGATGGGGTCGTCGCCGCCGTCTTCGATGGGGCGTTCGGCTTTTTCCAGCAGCGCCACAGCCTGGGCGAACTTGATGCGGAAATCCGAATAGCCCTCGAAACCGAGCTTGCGGCAAAAGCGCATGATCGAGGGCTCGCTGACCCCGGAAAAGCGCGCAATATCGGCCATGGACCAGGCAATGGCGGCCTGCGGATTGGCCAGCACGGTTTCGGCCACCTTGCGCTCGGAGGGGGCCATGTCGTTGAGTGATGACCTGATCCGTGCCAGCATCGTCGTTCTCCCGCGCCCGTCCCTAGTTCAGGCCTAGCGCGGCCCCCTGCGAAAGAGAAGCCCAGCCGGAAAGAACCACGCTGTTCTCCACGTCATAGCCCGGGGTGGTGACGAGGATGCGATCGAGTTCGGCCAGTTCCGCCATGGGGTCCGCAACCGGCAGGTCGCGGTCCGGCCGCCAGCACAAAACCCGCCCACCCGAGGCGGCCACCAGTTGCAGGCCGGCGGCAATATCCCAGGGATGGCAGTTCTCGTCGTAATTGACCGCCGCCCGTCCCACCGCCACATAGGCCAGCTGCAAAGCTGCCGAACCCAGCCGCCGGACTGCGCGGAAATGGGTCACCAGCGTGCCAAAACGCTCCATTTCACCGGGCGACGGCCGCTTGCCCTCGCGCGGCAGATTGGTCAGCAATTCCGCATCCTGGTCGCGATGGGCGCGACTGGCCGGCCTGATCGCGGCGCCGTTGAGCCAGAGTTTTCCGCCATGGGTGGAGAACATCTCGTCGGCCATCGGATCGTAGATGATGCCGGCAATGGGCGTGTTGTCGGCGCGCACAGCGGCAATCGAGACGCAGAAGAAGGGCAGGCCCGAGGCGAAATTGCTGGTGCCGTCGATAGGGTCAACATACCAGATGATATCGCCGGTCCCGTCCCAGCCGCTCTCCTCGCCCAGAATGCGGGACTGGGGAAGCTGAGCATGGATGATATCGCGGATCAGCCGTTCGGACTGTCGGTCCAGCACCGTGACGATATCGGCATGGCCATGCTTTTCCTCCACCCCCAGCGCCTCTCCGGCGGCGGCGGCGAGAAAGGCCTCGCGGATCACCATGCCTGCCTGGCGGGCGGCATGCTCGGCCAGGCGGGCAATATCGGCCGCAGACGTCATGGTCATGCCGAAACTCCCGCAATAGAAGCCGCCAGCGGCCAGGGCACGGCGGTGCCGATATCCACGCGGATGGTCTCGCCGGCCCGGTAGAGGCGATGCGTATGGTAGAGATGATCGACCAGCGTGCAGGCGGCGCCGTCGATGGTGACGTGATATTCGACGAACCCGCCCTGATAGACGGCGCGCTCGACCACCGCGGCGATAGCGCCGGTTTCCGAAATCAGCATCTGTTCGGGGCGGATGACATAGTCGATCGCTTCACTCGGCTTGATCGCCAGCTCATGGCGCGGCAGGTCGACCGATGCACCGCCCAGTTTCGCCCTGACGCTGGTGTCCGACACGCTCTCGACCTTGACGCGCACAATATTAGCCTTGCCCATGAATTCGGCGACGAAGGCGGTGGCGGGCCTGGCATAAATGTCCTGTGGCGCCCCGTTCTGCTCGACCACGCCATCGCGCATCACCACGACACGGTCGGAAATGGCCATGGCCTCGCTCTGGTCATGGGTCACGTAGAGGCTGGTAATGCCGAGGCGCTGCTGCAACTGGCGTAGCTCGTCGCGCATGCGTTCGCGCAATTGCGCGTCGAGATTGGACAGCGGCTCGTCGAACAGCAGCACCCGCGGTTCGGCGACCACCGTGCGCGCCAGCGCCACGCGCTGCTGCTGGCCACCCGACAATTGCGAAGGCTGCCGGTCGGCCAGTTGCGACAAAGCCATCATCTTCAGAATATCCTCGACCCGGCGATTGATCTCGCTGGATGAGAGTTTGAGCACCTTGAGGCCGAAGGCGACGTTCTCGCGCACCGACATATGCGGAAACAGCGCATAGGACTGGAACACCATGCCGATATCGCGCTTGTTCACCGGGGTGGTGGTGATGTCGCGGTCGTCGATCGAGATGCTGCCCGAGCTGGGCGTTTCGAACCCGGCCAGCATGCGCAGCGTCGTGGTCTTGCCGCAGCCGGAGGGACCCAGCAGCGTCACCAGCGCGCCGTCTTCGATGACGAGGTCGAGATCGCGCACCGCATGGGCGTCGGGACGGCCATTGCGCCCCGGAAACAGCTTGTTGATGGCTTTGAATGTCACGCGGGACATGGCGCTACCTCTGGTGGTGGCTGCGGCCAAGCAGCACTTGCATGAGCCCCAGGACGGCCAGCACGATGGCGATGAGCATCACGCTATAGGCAGCGGCAAGGCCCATGCGCATGGTCTCGACCTGGTTGAGAATGGTGACGGTGATCAGCGTCCAATTGGCCGAAACCAGGAAGATGATGGCGCTGAGCGTGGTGAGCGAGCGGGTAAAGCCATAGGCCAGCGAGGCAAACAGTGCCGGCTTGAGCAAAGGCAGCGTCACTCGCGAGAAGATGCGAGTGTTCGATGCGCCGAGCACGGCGGCCGCCTCTTCGATTGCCGGGTCGATCTGGCGGATCTGGTTGGTGCCGGCCTCGATACCCACCTGCAGCGTCTTCACCACCATGGCGGCAACGATGACGAAGGCGGTGCCGGTCAGCAGCAGCGGCGGCGTGTTGAACACGCTGACATAGCCGATGCCGATAATGGTGCCCGGCGCGGCAAAGGCCAGGAGCGTGCCGAAGCGCAATATGAAACTGCCCGGATAAGCGCGGCGCGCCAGGATATAGGCGATGAGAATACCCATAATGGTGATGATGGGCGTCGCAATGGCGGCGAGCAGCAAGGAATTCCACAGCGGCTGCAGCCCCGTGGTGAAGGCGCGCGCATAATGTTCGGTGGTCAGCGTCCAGTCGATACCGGGGATTTTGGTGAAACTCACCCAGATGACCGTGCCATAGAGCAGCACGATGATCGCCACCAGCGCATAGCAGCACGCCGCCAGCGGCCAGACGATAGCCGGGTGCACGATGCGGATGGTCTGGTTGGCGGGCTTGCCCGTGACCGTCACATAGCTGCGCTTGGACACCCAATAGCGATGCACCATGAAGGCGACCAGAGAGGGCAGCAGCAGGAGGCTCGCCAGCATGGCGCCGGCTTCGAGATTGAAATAGCCGATCAGCTGGGAATAGGCTTCGACGGCGAGCGTGTTGTAATTGCCGCCGATGACAAGCGGATTGCCGAAATCCTCGATGGATTTGACAAAGACCAGCAGCATGGAGCTCAGCAGAGCCGGCATGGTGAGGGGCAGCGTCACGCGGCGGAACGTGGTCCATTGCGAGGCGCGCAAGGTGGCGGCGGCATCTTCGAGCGCGCTGTCCATGGCCTGCAGCATGCCGCGAATATTGAGATAGGCGATGGGGGTGAAGGCCAGCGCCTGGATGAATACCAGGCTCTGGAAGCCATAGATATTGCTGTTGCGGATGCCCAGCAATTCGCGCGTCACCAGGCCCGAACGCCCGAACAACAGGATGATGGCCAGGGCAATGACGAAGGGCGGCGAAATGACCGGCAGCAGCGCGATCAGATGCACGCCCTTCTTGCCCCACATATTGGTGCGAGTCAGCGAAAAGGCCAGGAGGAACCCGATCAGCGTGGCCAGCACCGCCGAGGCGACGCCCAGTTGAATGGTGTTAAGGAAGGCCCGCACCACCAGCGGCGAGGTCAGCCGGTCGACAATGGCGGCAAAGCCATTGCCTTCCCCACCCGACAGAGCCAGCCGCAAGACGCTGGCGATCGGCAGGATGGCGAAAATCAGCACCGAAAGGGTCAGGACGACGAACAGCCCGAACAGCCAGGGATCGGTGACGATTTTCTTCAGCCCCGCTGTCAACGGGGAACGCTTCGCGACGGATTGCATGCCGGCCTCGCAGCAGGAGAAAGAGGCGAGGGTCGCAAGGCCCCTCGCCCTCGCTAGGGTTACTGCGCGGCGGAGGCGTCGCGCACTTCGGCCTCATAGCGTTGCAGCAGGCGTCCGCGGTTTTCGCCGGCCCATTTGGCGTCGTAATCGATCAGCTTGACCTCGGAGGTCTTGATCTTGAGATCGGGGTTTTCAAAGCCGGGGATGACCGACTCGCGATGGGTCGCACCCAGCGCCGTCTGCCCGGCATCGGTCAGCACCCAGTCGAGGAAGGCCTTGGCCGCCTCGCGCTGCTCTTCCGGGCCATTGGCGATGACAGCCGCCGAATTCAGCTCATAGCCGGTGCCTTCTTCGGGGAACGACACGGCAATCGGATAGCCCTGCTCCAGCGCCACTTCCAGCCCATGGGTAAAGGACTGGGAAATGGCCACTTCGCCCGAGGCGACCATCTGGGTCAGCGCGCCGGCCGAGCGCGAATATTGCAGCACATTGGGATCGGTCGCCTTGAGGATTTCGAAGGCGCGGTCTTCGCCATAGATCTGCACCATGGTGGCGAGCACCACAGATGCCGTGCCGGACGAGGCCGGATGGGTCAGCACCACTGCATCCTTGAACACCGGGTCGGCGAAATCTTCCCAGCTGGTCGGCGGCTCAGCGCCGAGTTCGGCGAGATAGTCGGGATTGTAGAAGAAGGCGATCGCCGAGATCGCGATCGGGGTCCAGGCATTGTCGGCACTGCTATATTTGGGCGCGACGCGCTCGACCCCCTTGGCCGCATAAGGCTCGAGCAGCCCCTCGCTGCCGCCTTGGATGAACAGATCCGCCGTGCCGGCGAGCCAGAGACCGGCCTGCGGATTGGCGGCCTCGGCGCGAATGCGGGCCAGAACCTCGCCGGCGCCCATGCGCACGAAACTCGAGCTGATGCCGCTATCGGCCTCGAAGGCCTTGAGCACCGAAGCGCAATCGTCTTCGGACATCGGACAATAGACCGTCAGGCTCTGCGCGCTGACGCCCGAGGACAGAGCCAGCACCGCGCCGGCAGCCAGAATGAGTGAGTGAACCCTTGCCATACCTTATCTCCCGTAAGGCTCCCTTGGAGCACGTTAAGCTATGTGGCAAAACTACGATACGTCAAGTTAATCGTAATAAAACTACATACTCTGCGATGTGACCGATTGCCTTGGGGCAAATGCCACGTGGCAATTGCCCTTTGCGTTCTCCTTCTGTTTATGTCGCCTCTATCGAGACCACCGATTCCGCGAGGACCTCATGAAAGCCCCCAAGCCCGATATCGCGGTTCTGATTGCCCAGGACATCGGCGCCCGCCCGCAGCAGGCCGTCGCCGCCATTGCGCTGCTCGACGAGGGCGCCACCGTGCCGTTCATCGCGCGCTACCGCAAGGAAGTCACCGGCGGTCTCGACGATACGCAATTGCGCCTCCTGGCCGAGCGGCTGGGCTATCTGCGCGAGCTCGAGAGCCGGCGCGAGGCGATTCTCAAATCCATCGGCGAACAGGGCAAACTGACCCCCGAGCTCGAGGCTGGCATCGCCGTCGCGCCCACCAAGGCCGAGCTCGAAGACATCTACCTGCCCTATAAGCCCAAGCGCCGCACCAAGGCCGAAATCGCCCGCGAGCGCGGCCTGGGCCCCTTGGCCGAAGCCATTCTCGCCGATCGCGCCGCCGTGCCGGCAGATCTCGCCGCCGCCTATCTCACCGAAGAGGTCGCCGATGTGAAGGCGGCGCTTGAAGGCGCGCGCGACATCATCGCCGAGCGCATCTCGGAAAATGCCGAACTGGTGGGCCGGCTGCGCGCCTATATGAAGGAACGCGCCGTGCTGCGCTCCCGCGTCGTCGAGGGCAAGCAGGAGGCCGGCGCCAAGTTCTCCGACTATTTCGACCATTTCGAGAAATGGGCCACCACCCCCAGCCACCGCGCCCTCGCCATGCTGCGCGGCCGCAATGAAGAGATTTTGAGCCTCGAACTCGAGGTGGACGCCGACGACACCTCCGCCATCAAGCCGGCCGTGCGCATGGTGGCCTCGGCCTATGATGTCGGCGGCAAGCTACCGGGCGATCTCTGGCTGCTCGATGTCGCCGGCTGGACCTGGCGCATCAAGCTGTCGCTGCATCTCTCGCTCGATCTGATGCGCGACCTGCGCGAGCGCGCCGACGAGGAGGCCATTGCCGTTTTCGCGCGCAATCTCAAGGACCTGCTGCTCGCCGCGCCCGCCGGCACCCGCGCCACTATGGGGCTCGATCCCGGGATCCGCACCGGCGTCAAGGTCGCCGTGGTCGACGGCACCGGCAAGCTCGTGGCCACTACCACGGTCTATCCCTTCCCGCCGCGCAATGACGTCAGCGGCAGCCAGGCGGAGCTGGCCAAGCTCATCCGTGCCCATGGCGTCGAGCTGATCGCCATCGGCAATGGCACCGGCTCGCGCGAAACCGAAAAGCTGGTGGCCGACATGCTCGGCCATATGCCCCCGCCCAAGCCGCTCAAGGTCATCGTCTCGGAAGCCGGCGCCTCGGTCTATTCGGCCTCCGAAGCCGCAGCCGCCGAGTTCCCCGGGCTCGACGTGTCGCTGCGCGGCGCGGTTTCCATCGCCCGGCGCCTGCAGGACCCGCTGGCCGAACTGGTCAAGATCGAGCCCAAGAGCATCGGGGTCGGCCAATATCAGCACGATGTCGACCAGTACCGGCTGGCCAAGGCACTCGATGCCGTGGTCGAAGATGCGGTGAACGCGGTGGGTGTCGATCTCAACACCGCCTCCGCCCCGCTCCTCGCCCGCGTCTCCGGCCTCGGCGCCTCTCTGGCCGAAGCCATCGTGGCCCATCGCGATGCCAATGGCCCGTTCCAGAGCCGCAAGCAACTGCTTGACGTGGCGCGGCTGGGCCAGCGCACCTTCGAGCAGAGCGCCGGCTTCCTGCGCATTCGCGACGGGTCCGAACCGCTCGATGCCTCCTCGGTGCACCCGGAAGCCTATGGGGTGGCGCGCAAGATCGTGTCGGCCTGTGGGCGCGACGTGCGGACGCTGATGGCCGATAGCTCGGCGCTCAAGGCGCTGGATCCGCGCGTCTTCGTCGATGAGCGCTTCGGCCTGCCCACCGTGCGCGACATCATCAGCGAACTGGAAAAGCCCGGCCGCGATCCGCGCCCCGCCTTCAAGACCGCGACCTTTGCCGAGGGCATCGAGGACATCAAGGACCTGCGCCCCGGCATGCAGCTCGAAGGCACGGTGACCAATGTCGCCGCCTTCGGCGCCTTCGTGGATATCGGCGTGCATCAGGACGGGCTGGTGCACGTCTCCCAACTCGCCGACAAATTCGTCAAGGACCCGCACGAGGTGGTCAAGGCCGGCGATGTGGTCAAGGTCACCGTGGTCGAGGTCGATGTGCCGCGCAAGCGCATCGGGCTGACCATGCGTCGGGATGGCATGAGCAGCGCCCGCGCCGAAGCCGGCGCCAATCGCCGCCCCGTCGACAAGCCGGTGCGCATGCCGAAGTCCAAGGAAGAACCGCGCTCGAGCCAGGGCTCTTTCGGCGCGGCGCTGAGCGAGGCGTTCAAGCGCAAATAGCGGCAAGCCGCCACAGGCGTCACCGGCCCATCAGCCGGTGGCGTTGCGTTTGCTGCCCCGCTATTGTGCGCCCGTCCCTGCGCAAGGAACCACGACCATTCTCGCCTATACGCTTCGCCGCACGCTGATCCTCATCGTCTCGCTGTTCATGGCAGCCGTGGTGCTGTTCGTGCTGTTGCGCCTCCTGCCCGGCGACCCCGCCAATGCCCTGCTCGGCGTCGGCGCCACCACCCAGCAGATCGAAGCGGCGCGGGCCCAGGTGGGGTCGGACCAGCCGCTTGCCGTGCAGTTCGTCAGCTTTATCGGCAATCTCGCCCGGCTGGATCTGGGCACGTCCTTTGTCAGTCGCGCCTCGGTGCTGGGCGAAATCGGCAACCGCATGTCGGTCACCCTGCCGCTGGCCTTTCTCGGCTTTCTCCTCGCCATCGTCTTTGCCGTGCCGCTGGGCATCGTCGCTGCCGTGCGCGGAGATCGCTGGTATGGCGCTGCCATTTCGGTGATCTCGCAGCTGGGCATTGCCATTCCGGTGTTCTGGGTCGGCATTCTCCTCGTCACCCTCTTCGCCATCAATCTGCGCTGGCTGCCCTCGGGCGGCTTTCCCTTGCGCGGCTGGAGCAATTTGTCCGAGGCCGCCACCGGCATGATCCTGCCGGCCCTCACCATTGGCCTCGTCATGGGGGCCTCGCTGCTGCGCTATGTGCGCGCCGCGACGCTCGACGTGCTGGGCAGCGACTATCTGCGCACCGCCCGGGCGCTGGGCGCCAGTTTTCCCGAGGCCCTGTTCAAGCATGGCCTGCGCAATGGCGCGGTGCCGGTGGTCTCCATTCTCGGCATCGAGCTGGCCACCACCTTTCTCGGCGCCGTGGTCATCGAGCGGGTGTTTTCTCTGCCGGGCCTGGGCTCAATGCTGCTTTTGGCTATCCAGCAGCGCGACTATCCCAATGTGCAGGGCGTGCTCTTCGTCTCCACCCTTTTGGTACTGCTGATCGGCTTTGCCGCCGATCTCGCCCAGCGCCTCATCGACCCGCGCCTGCGCGGCCGTTCGGGGGCCGAGGCATGAGCACGATAGCTGTCACCGCCGCCCCCCGCCGCAAGCGCGCCACCGGCTGGCTTCTCTGGCTCGGCGTGCTGCTTGTGGGCCTCCATGTCGTCACCGGTCTGTTGAGTCTGGTCTGGCTGCCCTATGATCCAAACGCCTTTACCGGCGGTCGGCTCGAAGGCGCCAGCCTTGCCCATTGGGTCGGCACCGACCGGCTGGGCCGCGATCTCTTCACCCAGCTGATGATCGGCAGCCGCATTGCGCTGACCGTCGGCATCGGCGCTGTTGCCATCGGCGCTACTATCGGGGTGACGCTGGGCATTCTCGCCGCCTTTGCCAGCAAATGGCTCGACGATGCGCTGGCCGCCACGCTCGATATTCTCATCGCCTTCCCCACCCTGCTCATTGCCATGCTGGTGGTCGCCGCCAGCGACACCGCCAGCCTCTGGTCGGCCATTCTGGCGCTGGGTATCGCGCTCTCGGCCATCGTGGCGCGGCTGACCCGCATCCTCGCCAAGCGCGTGCTGGTGATGGACTATATTACCGCCGCGCGCACTTCCGGCTCGTCCTGGCCGAAGATCGTTTTCATCCACGTCCTGCCCAATATCTGGCCGACGCTCTCGGTCAATTTCGCCCTGCAATTCGGCCTCGCCGTCATTGCCGAAGCCTCGCTCTCTTATCTCGGGCTCGGCGCGCCGCCGCCCAATGCCTCCTGGGGCCGCATGCTGCAGGAAGCGCAGGGCACGGTCTATACCGCCCCGCTCGGCGCCATCGCGCCCGGTCTGGCGCTGGTGTCGCTGGCCATCGGCGTCAATCTGCTGGCCGATGGCCTGCGCGAACGCATCGATCCCACGAGGTCTGGCCGATGAGCGCGCTGCTCGACATCAAAGGCCTCAGCGTCCATGCCGGCGAGAAGCCGCTGGTCACAGAGCTGTCGTTCAGTCTCGGTCGCGGCGAGCGTCTGGGGCTGATCGGGGAGTCGGGCTCGGGCAAGTCGCTGTCGGCCCTCGCCGCAACCGGCCTCCTCGCACTCGGCCTTTCCGCCAGCGGCTCGGTCATGCTTGCCGGGCAGCAGGTGATCGGCGCTCCGGAAAACACGCTTAATCAGTTGCGCGGCAAGGCCGTGGCCATCGTCTTTCAGGAGCCGCTGACAGCGCTCGATCCCCTCATGCGCGCCGGCCGGCAGGTTGCCGAACCCCTGGCCCGCCGCGCCAGGCGCGATGGCGCCCCGCTAAGCGGCGCCGCGCTCGAGAGGGCGGTCATCGCCTTGCTCGAAGACGTGGCCCTGCCCGATCCGGCGCGGCTGGCGCGGGCCTATCCCCACGAAATGTCAGGCGGCCAGCGCCAGCGCGTGGCCATCGCCATGGCGCTGGCCTGCCGTCCCGACCTGCTGATCGCCGATGAACCGACCACTGCCCTCGATGTCACCACCCAGGCCGAAATTCTCATGCTGATCGACCGGCTGGCGCGCGAGCGCGATATGGCGCTTCTGTTCATCAGCCACGACCTGCCGGTGGTCGCCAATACCGTCGAGCGTGTCGTCGTTCTGCGCCAGGGCGTAGCGGTCGAAGCCGGCCCGGTCTCCGAGGTCTTCGCCCAGCCGCAGCACGACTATACCAAAAGCCTCCTCGCTGCAGCGCGCAGTTTCGACGACGCCATGGGAGCGCGCCCATGAGCCTCGTCAGCGTCGAACATGTCAGCTTCGCCTATACGGCCGAGCGGCCGATCCTTGATCGCGTCAGTCTTGCCATCGCGCCCGGCGACAGTGTCGGGCTGGTGGGCGAATCCGGCTCCGGCAAGACCACGCTCCTGCGCCTGCTGCTCGGGCTCGCCCGACCCGATAGCGGCGAAATCCGCTTCGACGGCGCCTTGCTCGATCCGGGCCACCGCGCCTTCATGCGCCACTTCCGCCGTCAGGCGCAGGTGGTGTTTCAGGACCCCTATTCCTCGCTCGATCCGCGCCAGAAGATTTTCTCCATCATCGCCGAGCCCTTGCGTTCGCTGCGCATCGAGGGTGACCACAAAGAGATGGTCGCCAAGGCCCTCGACGCCGTGGGCCTTTCTCCTGACGCGGCGGACCGCTATCCGCATCAGTTCTCCGGCGGCCAGCGCCAGCGCATCGCCATTGCCCGCGCCATCGTGCCGGGCCCGCGCCTGCTGCTTGCCGACGAGGCGGTGAGTGCGCTCGATCTCACCACCAAGGTGCGCATCGTCGACCTTCTGGCTCAGCTCAGCACCTCGATGAGCCTCCTTTTCGTCTCGCACGACATCGGCGTCGTTGCCGCCCTCTGCAAGCGCATCGTCATTCTCGAAAAGGGCCGCATCGTTGAGCAGGGCGACACCGCCGCCGTGCTTGCCGCGCCCCAGCATCCCTATACGCAGCGCCTCCTCGCCAGCGTTCCCCGCCTTTCCTTCAAGGACTGATGATCATGACCGACTACGCCACCGACTATGCCCAATGGCAGGCTCGCCGCCTCGCCGCCCTCAAGGCGCCCGATGGCTGGCTCAACATCATCGCCCGCGACTGGCTCTCCGAAGGCACGGTCTCGGTCGGCAGTGCCGAGGATAACGACATCATCCTGCCCACCGGCCCCGCTCATGTCGGTACGCTGACCCAGGACGCCGCGGGCAATGTCACCTATGCACCCGCCAATGGCGACAGCCCGATCAAGCTGGTGCTCAGCAAATACAATCCCCCACGCTTCACCGCCGAAAACCTGCTGCTCGAAGTCACCACCCTCAATGGTGAAAACGCGCTGCGCGTGCGCGACACGGCCTCCACGGCTCCCGACGCCCTGCCGCCCCTCGAATACTTCCCGCTCGATCCCAGCTGGCGCATCGTGGCCGACTGGATCAAGCTCGACATCCCCAAGGGCCTCACCATAACCACGTCCAAGGCCATCGAGACTTCGGTCGAGGCCTCGCACAAAGCGGTCTTCACCCGCGACGGCGTCACCTATGAGCTGCTCGCCACCCATGGCACGCCGCAAAGCCCGCAATTCGTCATCCGCGACCAGACGGCCAAGGACACCACCTATGCCGCCTGCCGCTTCGTCTTCGGCGAAGACGTGACCGAGACCTCCATCGTTCTCGACTTCAACAAGGCCATCAACCCGCCCTGCGCCTTCACCGATTTTGCCGTCTGCCCGATGCCGCCGGCCGAAAACGTGCTGCCTATCCGCATTGAAGCGGGCGAGAAGCGCCTGGCCAACGGCCACTGATCCGATCAAATCGGTTCTCGCCCCTATTCCAGCAATAGGGGCGAGCCCTTACATTGGCGATCATGACCGACCTCCCCGGGCGCCGCCCCCCACCGCTTTCCGACGACACCCCATCCCTGCGCGAGCGCCTCAAGAACCTGGCGCATCTCGGGCGCCTGGTCGCGCAGATCTGGCGCACCAGCCGCCCGTTGACCGCCGCCAGCATCGGTCTCCGCCTCATCGCGGCGCTGCAGCCGGTGGCGGTGCTCTATGCGGCAAAGCTCATCGTCGACGAAGTCGTGCGCCTCACCGCCATTACCCCGCCCGGCCCCGGCATTCTCGACTGGTGGAATGCCGGCCTGCTCGAGCCGATCCTCCTGCTCCTATTGCTCGAATTCGGCCTGGTGCTGGCCAATGACATCATTGCCCGCGCCACGGGTCTCGTCGATTCCATCCTCTCCGAACTGCATTCCAACCAGGTCAGCGTCGAGCTCATGGCCCATGCCGCCCGGCTCGATCTCATGCATTTCGAAAGCGCCGAATATCAGGACCGGCTGGAGCGCGCCCGCCGCCAGGCCGCCGGCCGCAATGCGCTTTTGAGCCAGATGTTCGGCCAGGCGCAGGACATTCTCACCGTCCTCACCCTCGCCGCCGGCCTTTTCGTCTATGCGCCCTGGCTCATCCTGCTGCTGCCGCTGAGCTTCATTCCCTCGATCTGGGGCGAAACCCGCTTCAATACCCTGGCCTATATGCTCAGCCGCTGGCGCACGCCGGAGCGGCGCGAGCTCGAATATCTGCGCCATATCGGGGCCAGCGCCGAAACCGCCAAGGAGGTCAAGCTCTTCGGCCTCGGGGATTACCTCATCAGCCGCTTCCGCCGGCTGGCGCACGACATCTTCCTCGAAAACCGGCGCGTCGCCATCCTGCGGGCCAGCTGGGGCGCTTTGTTCTCGGCCATTGCCAGCCTCGCCTATTATTCGGCCTATGCCTATATCGTCTGGCGCACCGTCACCGGCGCCTTCACCCTGGGCGATCTCGCCTTCCTCTCCGGCTCCTTCCTCCGCCTCAACGGGCTGTTCCAGAAGATCCTTCTCGGCTTCACCCAGATCGCCGGCCAGTCCATGTATCTGGACGATCTCTTCTCCTTCTTCGAGATCGAGCCCACCGTCCTGCCGCCGACCAATCCAAAACCCTTCCCCACCCCGATCCGGCAGGGCATCGTTTTCGAGGGCGTTGGCTTCCGCTATCCCGAGACCGAGAACTGGGTGGTCCGCAATCTCTCCTTCACCCTGCCGGCTGGGGAAACCCTGGCGCTGGTGGGCGAAAATGGCGCCGGCAAGACCACCATCGTCAAACTTCTGACCCGTCTCTACGACCCGAGCGAGGGCCGCATCACCGTCGATGGCATCGACCTGCGCGACATGGCGCCGGCCGAAATCCACGCCTATATCGGGGTGATCTTCCAGGATTTCATCCGCTACAGCTTTTCGGCCCGCGACAATATCGGGGTCGGCCGCATCGCCGCGCGCGAGGATCAGGCGCGCATCGAAGGCGCCGCCGAGCAGAGCCTGGCCGATGGCGTCATCGCCAAGCTGCCCAAGGGCTATGACCAGCAATTGGGGCGCCTGTTCAAGCAGGGCCGCGACCTCTCGGGCGGCGAGTGGCAAAAGGTGGCCATTGCGCGCGCCTATATGCGCGACGCCGAGCTGATCATTCTCGACGAACCCACCGCTGCCCTAGACGCCAAGGCCGAAGCCGAGGTCTTCGCCCGCTTCAAGGGCCTGGCCCAGGGCAAGAGCGCGGTGATCATCTCCCACCGCTTCTCCACCGTGCGCATGGCCGACCGCATCCTCGTCCTCGACAATGGCGCCATTCTCGAAGCCGGCACGCATGAGCAATTGCTGGCCCAACACGGCCGCTATGCCGAACTCTTCGACCTGCAAGCCGCCGGCTATCGCTAGGGTGCTGCAGTCTGAACCGAACCAACGCCAAAACCCATGTCATCCCGGCGAAGGCCGGGATCCATGTCGAGATCTCAGAATGGACCCCGGCCTTCGCCGGGGTGACATCTGCTTGGGACGACACAAATCTGACGAAGGGTTCAAATAGGGCCCTTCCAGAAAAAGTGTGAACCGCCCACAGCGCTACACCGAAAACAGCGTCGCGAAGCCGCCGAAGATCATCCGCGCGCCGTCAAAGGGCATGTCCGGGATAGTGTCCATGGCCGGATCCTCCATCATGCGCGCTTTCACCGCGTCGCGGGTTGCTTTGTCGGGATATTCGATCCAGGAAAAGACGATCACCTCATCGTCCTTGGCCTGCACCGCCCGCTGAAAGTCGGTCTGCTCGCCCGGTGGAACGTCATCCCCCCAGTTTTCGACCACGCGGGTGGCGCCCCACTGGAGGAACAGTTCTGCGCCGGGGCGCGCATGGTCGATATAGAGCTGTTTGTTCGCGCGCGGCACCGCCGCTACAAAACCTTCGACATAGGTCATCTTGGTCTCCTCATCTGGCTGATCGAACGTTCGGCCGGGCACCCGTCTGCAAGCGCCCGCCTCGACTTCGACGAATGGGAAGCGCTAGTCTCGACACCCAAGGACAAAATAAGGAACCCGCCATGACCGTCACCCTGCATTTCCATGGCGCGGCCGGAACAGTGACGGGCTCCTGCTATCGCGTGGTGCATCCCCTGGGGCAGTTCCTGGTCGATTGCGGCCTGTTCCAGGGCAATAAGAGCGTGCGCGACCTCAATCTCAAGCCCACCCCCTTCGATCCGAAACAGATCGATTATCTGCTCCTGACCCATGCCCATATCGACCATGCCGGCCTCTTGCCGAAACTCTATGCCGAAGGCTGGCGCGGACCGATGTGGATGACCGAGCCGACCTCGGGCCTGCTCGAATATCTGCTGCCCGACTCAGCCGGCATCCAGGAAAGCGAGGCCGAGCGCGAGACCAAGAAACGCAACCGGCGCGGCGATCTGCCCGCCAAGCCCCTCTACACCATGGAAGATGCCGAGGAAGCTCTGCGGCACCGCAACACCACTGCCTATGGCGAATGGATCACGCCCGGCCCGGGCGTGCGCGCGCGCTTCTGGAATGCCGGCCACATCATCGGTTCGGCCTCCATCGAGGTCGAGGTCAGCAATGGCGGGGGCAAGCCGGTGCGGTTGATGTTCTCGGGCGATATCGGCCCGGACGAGAAGGTGTTCTATGCCCAGCCCGAAGGGCCTTCGGATTTCGATTATATCCTGTGCGAATCCACCTATGGCGGGCGCGAACGCGCCGATTACACGCTGATCGAGCGCCGCGAGGCGCTGAAGACCGAAATCAACCTGGCCATGGCGCGTGGCGGCAATCTCATCATCCCCGCATTCGCAGTCGAGCGGAGCCAGGAACTGCTGCATGATATCGGCGTGTTGATCCGCAATGGCGAGATCGACCCGCGTCTCGTCGTGCTCGACAGTCCCCTGGCCAGCAAGGTCACCGGCGTCTATCGCAAATATGCAAAAATGTTCGAGGATACCGAGCTCAGCGCCGACGAGCTGTTCAACGATCCGCGCTTCCGCATCATCGAAGATGTGGAAGAATCCAAGGCCCTCAATGCCATCAAGGGCGGCGCCATCATCATGTCGGCCTCCGGCATGGCCGATGCCGGCCGCATCAAACACCATTTGCGCAACAATCTCATCCGCGCCAATGCCACCGTCCTGTTCGTGGGCTATCAGGCGCCGGGCACGCTGGGGCAGATCATTCTATCGGGCGCCAGGGAAGTGCGCATCCATGGCACCCTGGTGCCGGTGCGCGCCACCATTCGCGCCATGGGCAATTACTCGGCCCATGCCGACCATTCCGAATTGATGGACTGGATCGAAAAGCGCCTGCCGGCGCATGGCGCGCTCTTCCTCACCCATGGCGAGGACGAGGAACGCCACGCCCTGCGCGATGCCATCCTTGCCACCCGCGAACTCGGCGGCGATCAGGTTATCCTGCCCCAACTTGACGACTATTTCGAACTCACCGTTACCGGCATCCAGGCGGCCCGCGCTCCCGAAACACGTCGCGTCGATCTCAGACAACTCCCCTCGGACTGGCACAATGCCTTTTCCGACTTCACCATCCGCCTCAGCCAGCGCCTGCAATCGCTCAGCGACGCCGAAAAACTTACCCTCATGCAAAGCCTGCAAGACAAGCTCTCTACCCTCGGCGCCCAACCCACCCCGCCGCCGGTTCCCACCCCAGTCACCCCGGTGGAAACCCAATCCTTCGACGAATAAGGCGCCCCGCCCCCCGTACGCGGGGGGTTTTACACAGGTCCGAGCCCCCGAGCCAAGAGGCAAGGGCGGATGCCGGCTTGGGCGTG
>NZ_UZWD01000019.1 GCF_900631955.1 Devosia equisanguinis
GAGGGATTGAGGGAGGGGGTCCATCAGTGGATCGCTAAACGACCCCCACCCCGGCCCTCCCCTCAAGGGGGAGGGGGCGATGAAGCCGCATCAACCATAAGGCGAAACGCTCTAGCTCTACTGGCCTGACGGACTAAAATCGCGCCACTGGCGCGATTTTGCCCTGGCACGTCGATCAGTGCGCCTCATCCCAATTCTTGGCCGCATGTGCGTCCACCTGAATCGGCACTGACAACCGCACCGCCGGCTCTGCTGCGCCTTCCATCACCCGCTTGATCACCGGGATGGCAGCCTCTTCCGCTCCCTCGGGCACTTCGAAAATCAGTTCGTCGTGGACCTGCAGCAGCATGTCGGCGTCGACGCCGGCCCTCTGCAACTCGCCCTCCATGCGGATCATGGCGCGGCGGATGATGTCGGCGGCGGAGCCCTGGATGGGGGCGTTGATCGAGGCGCGTTCGACAAAGGCGCGTTCGCTGGGATTGCCGGAATTGGCATTGGGGAACTGGATTTTTCGGCCAAACAGCGTGGTGACATGGCCCTCGGCCTTCACCCGTATGCGCTGGGCGTCCATATAGTCCTTGATGCCCGGAAAACGCTCGAAATAGGTCTTGATATATTCCCCCGCCACCGAGCGCTCGATGCCCAGTTGGTTGGCGAGGCCAAAGGCGGAAATGCCATAGATGATGCCGAAATTGATCGCCTTGGCGCGCCGGCGCACATCGGAGGGCATGCCCTCAACCGGCACGTTGAACATTTCGCTCGCCGTCATGGCGTGAATGTCGAGCCCCTCCTCGAACGCATCCTTGAGCGCCTGGATATCGGCGATATGGGCGAGGACGCGCAGTTCGATCTGACTATAGTCGGCCGAGATCAGCACCTTTCCGGGCGGCGCGACGAAGGCGCTGCGGATTTTCCGCCCGTCCTCGGTACGCACCGGAATGTTCTGCAAATTCGGATCGTTGGACGAGAGCCGCCCGGTCAGCACCGAGGCCTGGCTATAGGAGGTGTGCACGCGGCCGGTGCGCGGATTGATATAGGTGGGCAGGGCGTCGGTATAGGTGCCCTTGAGCTTGGTCAGCTGCCGCCAGTCGACAATGGTGCGCGCCAGCGGAATGCCCTTCAGCGCCAGGTCCTCGAGCACATCGGCGCCGGTCGACCAGGCCCCGGTCTTGGTCTTGGTGCCGCCTTCCAAGCCCATCTTGTCGAACAGGATTTCGCCCAGCTGCTTGGGTGAGCCGAGATTGAAACTCTGCCCCGCCAATTCATGCGCCTCGGCCTCGAAAGCGGCAGCGCGCTGCGCGAAATCGCCCGAAAGCCGGGCGAGGATCTGCCGGTCCACCATGATGCCGCGCGCTTCCATGCGTGCCAGCACCGGGGCCAGCGGCCGCTCCAGCGTTTCGTAGAGCGTGGTGGCATTTTCGGCAGATAGCCGCGGCTTCAGCACATGCCAGAGCCGCAGCGTGACATCGGCATCCTCGGCGGCATAGCGCGCCGCGGCGGCGATATCGAGCTGGTCAAACGTCTTCTGGTTCTTGCCGGTGCCGGCCAGCTCGCTGAACGAAATGCATTTGTGCTCGAGCCAATGGTCGGCCAGAACGTCCATGCCATTATAGCGCGGGCCATCAAGCGCATAGGAGATGAGCATGGTGTCGTCGATCGGCGCCAGGGCGATGCCGTAGCGCTCCAGCACCTCCATGTCATATTTGACATTCTGCCCGATCTTGAGGATGGACGCGTCTTCGAGCACGGGCTTGAGCGCGGCCAACACGTCGCGAATGGGCAATTGCCCCTCGACCAGACCGCCCCCGCCCAACAGGTCGCCGGGCAGCGCATGGCCGACCGGGATATAGCAGCCCTCCCCGATTGCGGTGGAGAGGCAGATGCCGACGAGATCGGCCATTTGCGGATCGAGCCCGGTGGTCTCGGTGTCGATGGAGACGCGGCCCGTGTCGACGATCTTGTCCACCCATGCCGCCAGCCGCTCCGGCGTGGTCACGATCTCATAGGCATCGTAATCGACCGGGATGGCCTTGACGCGCGCATGTTCCTCGGCGGCGTGGCGGGCCGGGCCGGTGCCCGGCGTGGCATTGGCGGCCAGCTTAGCCTTGGCCACGGACAGCGAGGTGGATTTCTGCGGCGCGCCGACATCGGTGGACCCGCCGGCCTTGAGCTCCGGATCGGCTTCGAAATCGTCGGGATTGGCTTCGAGCAAGGTCGCCAGCCGCTTGGTAATGGTGGCGAACTCCATCGCCTTGAGGAAGGGGAACAGCGCCGAAGGCCGCATCGGCTGGCGCACCAGCCCATCGAGCCCGATCTCGACCGGCACCTTTTGTTCGAGCGTCACCAGGCGCTTGGAAATCCGGGCCAATTCGGCATTGTCGATCAGCTTCTGCCGCCGCGCCGGCTGCTTGATCTCCTCGGCGCGGCTCAAGAGCGTCTCGAGATCGCCATAGGCATTGATCAGCTCGGCGGCGGTTTTCACCCCGATCCCCGGCACGCCCGGCACATTGTCGACGCTGTCGCCGCAGAGCGCCTGCACGTCGATCACCTTGTCGGGCGACACACCGAACTTGGTCATCACCTCGTCCGGCCCGATCCAGCGCAAAGGCGGCTGTCCGGGGCGCGGAATGGTGTCGAGCAGGCGGATCGAGCCATCGGGCTCCACCAGCTGCATCAGGTCCTTGTCCGAGGAGGCGATGGTGACCTTCATGCCGGCCTGGCGTGCCATCACCGCATAAGTGGCCATGATGTCGTCGGCTTCCCAGCCTTCCATTTCGATGGAGGGAATGGAAAAAGCCCGCGTCGCCGAGCGGGTCAGCGGAAATTGCGGCACCAGTTCCTCGGGCGCCGGCGGCCGCTGGGCCTTGTAATCGGGATAGATGTCGTCGCGAAACGTCTTGCCCTTGGCGTCGAAGATGACGGCCATATGGGTGGGGGCCTCATCGCCATCCATGTCCTGGGTCAGCTTGAACAGCATGTTGCAAAAGCCCTGGACACAGCCCACCGGCAACCCGTCCGACTTGCGGCTGAGCGGCGGCAAAGCGTGGAAGGCGCGGAAAATATAACCCGAGCCATCGACGAGCAGCAGATGCATGAGGCGATTCCTTATTCTTGCGGGCCGAACTTTACCGTCTTGCCGCCGATAAAGGCACCCACTTTTGCCAGGGTCTGTCAGTGGCAAACAGAAAGCAAATCCTGGCCTCCGCAATGGACCTAGGATTGCCACTTTCATCGGCTACACACAGAATTGAAACTTGGTAGACTGTTCTACCTTGGTAGTTTGCGGCACCCAGGAAGGATAAGATTTGCAACCGATCCCAGCCCAGCAACGGGGGGACCTCCTCTTGGTGGTGGACGACGACGCCCTGATCACGCTCAATACGGTCGATCTCCTGACCGAGATGGGCTATCGGGCGCTCGAAGCCTATTCCGGTGCAGAAGCGCTGGAGATTTTGCGCCAGCGCCAGGATGTCGGCGCGATGATCACCGATTTTTCCATGCCGGGCATGACCGGGGTGCAATTGGCCGAGGCGGCGCGTGGGTTGCATCCGGGCCTGCCGATCCTGCTCGCCACCGGCTATGCCGAATTGCCCGATGGCGCCCATTGCGATTTTCCGCGGCTCGAAAAGCCGTTTCGCCAGGAAGAGTTGGCCCGCAAGATCGAGGCACTGCTGGCGCGCGCCGCCAGCTGATCAGCGCCGCGTGACGCCAGCCATGCGGCCATTGCCGCCGGGCGGAATGGCCAGCGTCACCACCACGCTGGCGGCCGTGGCAATTTCGGGCGCGCGTTCGGCCCACTCCACCAAGACGATGGCTTCGGGATCATCCAGCAAGCCCAGTTCGTCCACCTCGCTGGCATCGGCCAGTCGATAAAGATCGGCATGCAGCACCGGCGCCAGCGGTGTGTCATAGGGTTGGACGATGGCAAAGGTGGGCGAGGGCACTTCAAGAGCCGTGTCGCCGGCAAGGGCCCTGATCACGGCACGAGCCAGGGCGGTCTTGCCGGCGCCGAGATCCCCTTCCAGTCGCACGATATCGCCCGGCTGTAGTGTCGCCGCCAGCGTCGCGCCGAAGGCTGCGGTCGCATCGTCATCGGGCAGGAAGGTCTCGTTCAGCACTTGGCTCGGCTCCTCTTCTCCTCCCCCGGGAGGGCAGAGGGTTATCGCATAGGGCTTGAGCCCTCATCCACAACGATCAGCAGGGCGCTCGCTGGCGATAAGTTGGCACGGTGCTCCCCATCCACCGTTCGACCCTCGGGCTCGACCCGAGGGCGGCATGATGCTCATTGCTCCTGTCGCGTCAAAGCCGGACACACAGGCGATGCAACTCCTCTCGCTCCTTCAGGGGAAGGCTGGGAGGGGGTGTGCAGCACGCTCAAACCCATGAGCGATCGTCCTGCCCGCAACGCCTTCCTGCTGCAACCTACTCCGCCACTCCCGCCACGGCGCTATCGAGTGGCAGGTTGACGATGATGCGGCTGCCCTTGGGCTCGCGCCGTTCCGCCGAGATGGTGCCGCCATGCAGGTTGACGAAGGTCCGCACGATCGAGAGCGCCAGCCCGGCCCCGCGTTGGCGGCCGCTGGCCTGGGTCGTATCCAGCCGGGTCAGAATGGCCGATTTCATCTCGTCGGTCAGGCCCGGGCCCTCATCCTCGATGACGAACAGCATGCGGCCGGCGCGATGGCCCACGGTGAGGCGGATTTCTCCACCCGGCGGCGAGAAGCGCGCGGCGTTGGACAAGAGATTATAGAGCACCTGCACGATGCGGGTGCCGTCGGCGACGAATTCGGGCAGGCTCGGCTCGATGTCGATGACGAGGTTCGGCGGCTCGCCCGAGAGGTCATGCAGCGAGGCGGTAAGGCCGGCGCGCGCCTTTTCGACGAGGCTGGTGACATCCTGCGGCTCGGGATTGAGCTCGGCAATGCCGGCATCCACCGAAGCCAGGTCGAGAATATTGTCGATCAGCACGGCCAGCGTTACCGAGGAAGCCCGGATATAGTCGAGATATTCGCGCTGGCGCGGATTGAGGTTTTCGCCCTCGGCTTCGGCCAGAAAATCGGAAAAGCCGATAATATTGGTTAGCGGCGAGCGCAATTCGTAGGAGACGTTCTCGACAAAGGCGTCCTTGAGCCGATCGGCGGCCACCAGGGCGTCATTGCGTTCCTTGAGCACCTTGGAATAGCCGGCGCTTTCGGTGACATCGAGAAAGGTCATCATCGTCTGCCCATCGGGCAGGCGGGTGATGGCATAATCCACCAGCCGCCCGTCGGAGCGGTTGATGCGGCCGGTCTGATCGGTGCGGGTGGGATTGAGGTCGATGATACCGCGCTTCAGATCACGCCAGATCGAGGCGCCGTCCTCGGGAATGGCGCGGCCGGAGGCTTCGGCGATCTGGTCGATATGCGGATTGGCGCCCAGCTCGTTCATCGGCACCCGCCACAGCTTGGACAGTTGCGGATTGGATAGGGTCAGCCGACCATTGGTCCCGAACACGGCCACTGCCTCGGTCAGCGCGTTGATGGTCTCGCGCAGCACATTGGTAAAGGCCTTGTTGGTGCTTTCGAGCTTCAGTCGCTCGGTCAGGTCTTCAAAGACATAGATGACGCCACCCTGGGCCCCGGCCGGCGCCGAGATGACCTTGATGGTGCGGCCATCGGGCAGGTGCCAGGGTTCGGCCTCGAAAGGCTCCTTGCGCGCATAGCTCTCCAGATGCCTGGTGCGCCAGGTATGATAGTCGACCTGGTTGGGCAATTGCCCTTCGGTGCGCAGCTTGTCGAGAATGGCGCGTTCATCCAGCCCCAGCACCAGAAAGCGCGGGTCGAGATTCCACAACCGCGCATAGGCCTGGTTGAACTGCACCAGTTCGCGCTTGGCGTTGAAGATGGCGATCGGTGTGCCCAGGGCGTCGATAATGCCGGCAATATGGGTGATGCCGCTCTCGGGCGGTGGCGGTTCTGCTGCCATGGCGCCGCTGGGGCGGAGATAGCCGGCGCGACCCTGGCCCACCGGAAATTCGATCAGCTCGAACTTGCCCTGCCGGCCGAGATCGAGTGGCAGGCTTACCGGCTGGTCGGTGGCGTCGCAGCGCTTGAGATGGTCGGCCAGTCGCTTGGCATCGAGCAATTCGGGCGTTTCGCCTTCGCCGCCCCAACCCAATGTACGGGCCAAAGCCAGATAAGCGGGATTGGCATAGATCAGCTGGTCGTCCTGGTCGCGCAGGAAAGCCGGTTTGGACAGCAGCGCCAGGATGGCGCGCGCACTGTCCATGTCCTCGGTGCTGCTGTCGCGCTCGGCATTGGGCTGGCTGAAGGCGGGGCGCAGGCGCAGCGCCGTCGCGCCGCCCATGACCCAGCCGCTGGCCCGTACCACGCGGCCGTCATTGGTCTCGATACTGGTGGAAAAGCTCTGCCCATGCAGGCGCAGATCCTCGATATGGCGCGCCAGCCGATTGGCCTGGGAGGGTGGCAGCCAGCTGTGCAGGTTGAGCACGCTCTGGGGCGGGCGGCCGATCGGCAGCACCGAGGCGGCCTGCCCCAGCACCCGCGCCTGCCCATCTTCCTGCTCGGTCCACAACACCGTCAGCTCGCGATTGCCCGCGATCAGGTTCTCATATTCGTCGACCAATGCGCGCAGGCTCGACACCTGTTCGGCCGCCAGGCGCTTGGTGGCGCGGCTGTCCCTGAGCAGGGTGCGCACCGCCAGCATGGCGATCAGGCCGAAGCCGCCAGCGCCAACTGCGATCGCAATGGGGGCGATGCCGCCCAAATTTGCCACGGAAAGACCCTGTGCCGAGGCGGGGGCGGCCATCATCAGGGTAAGTGGGGCTGTGGCGACGCCAACGAATCCCCAACGCTTCCGGAACCGATCCGGCGCCATAGACGGCCCTCTTTCATTCTTGTTGCGCTGCCAGTCCGGCCAGGAGGGCCGGTACGCCTGCACTTGAAAACCGAAGCGGTCGACGCAAAAGCGCAGTGCGCTTCCATCCGCCCCGAACGGTCCGCGTGTCCCCCCGCGTTCCGAATCATCCAGACCATAGCGGTCCGAACATGGGGGCAAAAGAGTCTTCCTGCCTGTGCGTTGCGGGCAAATGCCCCTCAAAGCCCTTGACCGGGAACGAAACAGAAACCTTTAAGAAAGATTAACGCCAGTGTTTCATCGAAGGGTTTCACCGGGGAAAACAGGTCGCGTGGTTAATCGATTTTAAGAGAGTTTGCGGCCCTGGCTCGCCTCCGGCCCGACCCGGGGGCGACATTGCGCCGTTGCGCTCCTCTCTCGCCCAGCACCCGATGCGGCTCCTCCCCCTTCTTCAGGGGGAGGTTGGGAGGGGGTCTGCAGCGCGCGCCGGCCAAACTGCCTGGACAAAAACTGCGTCCAGATTGCTCGGAATGGCTGAATCACCCAAAAAACCAAAAAGGCGCAGCGCATTGCTGCGCCACGCCTCCGATCATCGTGTCCCCCTAGGTCGGAGGCAACGCCTCTTAGTAGCGGTATTCGCCTGATTTGAACGGGCCGTTCTGGCTGACTCCGATATAGTCGGCCTGGTCCTTGGTCAGCTTGGTCAGCTTGGCGCCCAGCTTGGCCAGGTGCAATTCGGCGACCTTTTCGTCGAGATGCTTGGGCAGCACATGCACCTTCTTCTCGAGCTTGGCGCCATTGGTCCACAGCTCGATCTGCGCCAGCGTCTGGTTGGAGAAGCTGGCCGACATCACGAAGCTCGGATGGCCGGTGGCATTGCCCAGATTGACCAGGCGCCCCTCGGACAGCACGATCAGGCGCTTGCCATCGGGCTTTTCGACCAGGTCCACCTGCGGCTTCACATTGGTCCACTTGAAGTTGCGCAGCGCCGCGATCTGAATTTCGTTGTCGAAATGCCCGATATTGCAGACGATGGCCATGTCCTTGAGCTTGCGCATGTCGTCGAGGGTCAGCACGTCGCGATTGCCGGTGGCGGTGACGACGATATCGGCGCGCGGGGCGGCCTCTTCCAGCGTCACCACCTCAAAGCCTTCCATGGCCGCCTGCAGGGCGCAGATCGGGTCGACTTCGGTCACCAGCACGCGGGCACCGGCGCCGCGCAGCGATTCTGCCGAGCCCTTGCCGACATCGCCATAGCCGCAGACGATCGCCACCTTGCCGGCCAGCATCACATCGGTGCCGCGACGAATGGCATCGACCAGCGATTCACGGGTGCCATACTTGTTGTCGAACTTGGACTTGGTCACCGAGTCATTGACGTTGATGGCCGGGAAGGGCAGCTCGCCCTTGGCATGCAGCTGGTAGAGGCGCATCACGCCCGTGGTGGTTTCCTCGGACACGCCGCGGATGGCGGCGCGGATGCTCGAATAGAAGTTCGGATTCTGGGCCAGGCGCTTCTTGATGGTGGCAAAGAAGATTTCTTCTTCCTCATTGCCCGGCTTGTCGAGAATGGAGGGATCCTTCTCGGCCTTGGCGCCGGTCAGCACCAGCATGGTGGCGTCGCCGCCATCGTCGAGGATCATGTTGGGCGTGCCACCATCGCCCCACTGCATCATCCGGTCGGTAAATTCCCAATATTCGTCCAGCGTCTCGCCCTTATGCGCAAACACCGGAATGCCGGCTGCTGCGATGGCGGCGGCGGCATGGTCCTGGGTCGAGAAGATATTGCAGCTGACCCAGCGTACATCGGCGCCCAGCGCCACCAGCGTCTCGATCAGCACCGCGGTCTGCACCGTCATGTGCAGCGAACCGGCAATGCGCGCGCCCTTCAGCGGCTGGGCCGCGGCATATTCCTCGCGGATCGCCATCAGGCCCGGCATCTCGATTTCGGCGATGGAGATTTCCTTGCGGCCGAAATCGGCGAGGGCGATGTCCTTGACCGCGTAATCGGTCGGGCTCTTGGTCATGTCTGGCTCCGGAATGCTTGATATCTTGGCCTTGTCTATACGGGAGCCCCGGTTACCGATCAATGACGGACATAAAGATTTGTTTATATCCCCTTGCTTTCCGCCGGCTCCGGCCGCGCCCCCGCGCCCTCAGCTGCGATAGATGCGGTCGCGGCTGCGGCGCTTGCGGAAGGGCAGGGCGAAGAAGCGCACCAGTCCAGACAGCACCAGATAGCCGAGGATGAACCCGCCGCCGGCATAGAGAATGCCCTCCATGGTCACCGGCACGGCAGGCTTGTAGTTCTCCAGCGTCCGCCGTCCGATATCGGTGTCGAGATAGGCGGGCAGCGATTGCAGCCGCTGCAGCGGATCGGCGCCCTGGATACGCTCCAGCGTCGAGCTGAGCTGTTCATAGCGCAGGAAAGTGCGGCTCATGCTGTCGCCGCGTTCGGCGAGAAAGCTGTCGGTGGAGGCTTCGTAACGGTCAAGCGCGCTTTCCCGGTCCAGGCCGCTCTGGGTGGCGGCGCGGTCGAAATCCTCGGTGATGACCCGCAATTCGTCCACCGCCCCGCCCAGGCGCTGGGTATATTGCTGCGCATATTCGGGAAACTGGCTGAGCGTCACCGCCAGCCCGATCCCACCGACCCCCGCAATCAACTGCCTCAACACATCGGTTCTCCACCCAATTGCCGGACCAGCACTATTGCGCAGTCTCTGGGCAAGAAAAAGTCAGCGCCGCCGCTGGTGATGGTCGCAAAACTCAAGATATCAGGGTCGGGTTAAGTCTCGGCCCCGTCGACATCCTCGTCAAAGCCGTTATTGACCAGTTCGACAATGGCCTCGAGCGCTTCGCGCGCCTGCTTGCCGGTGGCCTGTACCAGAATGGTCGAGCCGGGCCCGGCGCCCAGCATCATCAGCCCCATGATCGAATTGCCGGCCACCGAGGTGCCGTCCTTGATCACGCTGATGGCGGCGTCGAAGCATTCGGCGGTGCGCACGAAGCGCGCCGAGGCGCGGGCATGCAGGCCCTTGCGATTGAGAATCGTCAGTTGCTGGGCAACCGCCCGGCCGGAACCGGCGTCCATGATGTCAGGCTCCACCCAGAACGGCATTGGCCACGGTGATGTATTTCTTGCCCGCTTCCTGCGCCATGGCAACTGCCTGCTGCATGTCCATCTCGCCGCGAATACGTCCGAGCTTGACCAGCATGGGCAGGTTCACCCCGGCGATCACCTCGACCTTGCGGTTCTGCATCACCGAAATGGCCAGGTTCGAGGGCGTGCCGCCGAACATGTCGGTGAGAATGATCACACCGTCCCCGGTTTCGGCCCGGTCGATGGCGGCCAGAATGTCCTCGCGCCTTGTTTCGGCATTGTCTTCTGGTCCTATGGCGATGGTTTCGCAATAGTCCTGCGGGCCGACAACATGTTCCAGCGCCAGCTTGAATTCATCAGCCAGCGCGCCATGCGTCACCAGAACCAACCCGATCATGCACAATCCCCAGATGGCCGCTCAACTGCGGATTGTTCCGCACGGCGGTCGTTCAGCCCCTTGCCGGCGGCATCGCCGGAGCCCCAAAGGCAGGTGCTCCATAGTCTTGCCGCCATGGAGAATCGTTGCAAGGGATAATTTGTCACGCTTGTGTGGGTTGTCCGCTTGCGCGCAGCGCCGCGACCACCAGCAGAATCTGGTGACCCAGACTCACCACCCCGGTCTGCGGCACCGGCGCCCGCGCCAGCATACGCCCGAAAAGCTCGGTCTGCAGCTCCTCTTCCTCCACCAGCCGCATCAGATCGGGCACGAGATCGACCACGAGATGCAGTTCCGCCTGGTCCTGATGCGGGCAGGTGATGATGCCGCGTCCGCGCAGTTCGATCATGCCCGCGAGGCGCGGCGGCGCCCGCATGACGAGGTTTTCTCCCTCATCCACGATATCGACGCGGTCATCGGCGATCAGTGCCGCCTCCAGCCCACGCCCTTCCCAGCGATCCAGCAGCGCCAGCGTCAGCACCGACTTGCCGGCGCCCGAAGGCCCGCGCAGCAGAACGCCCTTCCCCCCAAGAACCAATGCGGTTCCATGCACATTGTTTGGCTTGTTCATCCCGCCAATCTATTTGCGGGCTTTTGGCAGCACAATTGTAAAAACCGCGCCGGACCGGTCTGTGCGATTATGCGCCCGGATCGTTCCCTTATGCGCATCGACGATCTGCTTGGAGATGGAGAGGCCCAGGCCCGAATGATTGCCGAAACTCTCGGTTTCGGGCCGGTCGGTATAGAAGCGCTGGAAGATGCGGGTGACATCGCCGGTGATCCCCGGTCCTTCGTCGGTCACCGTCACCTGCATGCTGTCGCCCTCGGTGGACACAGCCACGCTGACTGTGCCGCCGGGCGGCGAGAAGGACACCGCATTGTCGATGAGATTGGCAAAGACCTGCGCCAGACGGCTTTCATGCCCGGATATGGTGGTCGAGCCCTTGCCCAGGCGCTTGCCCATGACGACGTTGACGTCGCGTCCCGCGGCCACGTCGCGCTGGATGGCCACCATGGCTTCGGCCAGTTTTTCGACATCCACCGCTTCGGCGCTTTCACGCGCCAGTTCGGCATCCAGCCGGCTGGCGCTGGAAATATCGGTGATCAGCCGGTCGAGGCGCTTCACATCGTGCTGGATGATGGCGTTGAGCCGCTCGCGATCTTCCGGCTTCTTGGCAAGGGGCAGGGTTTCCACGGCCGAGCGCAGCGAGGTCAGCGGGTTCTTGAGTTCATGCGCAACGTCGGCGGCAAAGCGTTCGATGGCCTCGATGCGATTGTACAGCGCGTCGGTCATCCGCCGCAGCGCATAGGACAGGTGGCCGATTTCGTCGGGGCGGTCGGTGAGGTCGGGAATTTCGGCGCGGGCATTGCCGGCGGTCTGCACCCGTTCGGCTGCCGCCGACAGGCGCCGCATCGGCCCGGCTATGGTGCCGGCGAGCAAAAGCGACAGGGCGATCTGCACGGCAGCCGCGATCAGCGCGATGCGCAATATGCTCCAGCGCTCCTGCGTCACCACCGAATCGATATCGCCCGGCGCGGTCGAGAGCAGGATCACCCCGACAATGGCGCGCAGGCGCTGCACCGGCACGGCCACCGAGACTACGAGATGGTTTTGCGCGTCGACGCGCACGAAATCGGCCGGGGCACCCTGCAGCGCCGAGGCGACCTCGGGATAGCGCGTGCCTTCGTTCGCCTCGTATTCCTGGTATTTTGGGTAATTGTCGCCCGGCGACCAGGCCATGAAGGCATTCCACCAGTCCACCAAGAAGAACGAGCCGTTCTGGCTGGTATCGATGGTTTTGCGCAGCACTTCGCCCCGGGCATAGATGTTCTCGCTGTCGAGAATCAGCAGGCCCTGCTGGTCATAGATGCGGGCGCGGGTGCGGGTGGGGGTGATGAGGTTACGCAAAAGCGGCGCCACCCGTTCCGGACTGATGGGAAATTCCAGCGTCGGATCGAAGTAGGACAGCGGGGAGACATTGCCCGCCTGCAGTTCCAGCAGGCGATCGGGATTGACCGATATTACATCGCTGTCGACCGTGGCCGAGGCGGCAATGGCGGCGGCGATGATTTCGCCCTGCACCCGCAGAGATTGCACGCGCGCATCGATCAGCCCGGCGCGCCACTGGTTGAGATAGAGAATGCCCACCACCAGCACCAAGAGCCCGGCCATGTTGAGCACGACGATGCGGCGGGTGAGGCTGGAAAAGATGGTGATGTCGAGAAAGCGGCGAATGCCGGCCACGCCCTTGCGCAACCAGCGCGCCAGAGGACGAAGCCCACCGCGCGCCGGGCGCGACGTGCTCTTGCCCGCCGCCGCATCGTCGCTGCGGGAGCGCCCCTCGTCGAGCTCTGGATCGAGCGTGGCCACCTCTTTCGCCTATTGCTCCTTGAAGCGATAGCCGACGCCATACAGCGTCTCGATCATCTCGAAGTCGTCGTCGGTGGACTTGAACTTCTTGCGCAGCCGCTTGATGTGGCTGTCGATGGTGCGGTCGTCGACATAGACCTGGTCGTCATAGGCGGCATCCATCAGCGCATTGCGCGATTTCACCACACCGGGACGCAGGGCAAGGGCCTGGAGAATAAGAAATTCGGTGACGGTAAGGGTGACTCGCTGACCCTTCCAGGTACAGGTATGGCGCTCCTCGTCCATGACCAGCGAGCCGCGCTCGATCAGCGCCTTGCCCGGCATCGGTTCGGCGCCGGGCGTGCCGGCGGCCGCGGAGGGGTCGCGCGGGGCGGAGCGGCGCAGGATGGCCTTGACGCGTTCGACCAGGAGACGCTGGCTGAACGGCTTGGTGATGAAATCGTCGGCGCCCATCTTGAGGCCGAACAATTCGTCGATCTCTTCATCCTTACTGGTGAGGAAGATCACCGGCACATCCGATTTCTGCCGCAGCCGCCGCAGCAGCTCCATGCCGTCCATGCGCGGCATCTTGATATCGAGAATGGCCAGGTCCGGCTTATCGGTGGTCAGGCCTTCGAGGCCCGAGGCGCCATCGGTATAGGTTGCGACCTGATAGCCTTCGGCTTCCAGGGTCAGGGACACCGAGGTGAGAATATTGCGATCATCGTCCACTAGGGCGATCTTGGGCATGTTCTGCCTTTCTCTTCGTGACGCTTGTCGGCGCGCGCATCAGCGCAATAGAGCCGTTGGTGCGACGTTCAAGCGACAATTACGCACTAAATAAGGCGGGGCCAAGCCTTGTGCCAGGGCGCCGGGACATTTCCAGCGTCTCAGACTTCCGTCTTACGACCGATTTCGGGATGGTTGAACCCATCCTGTCACCCGTATTTTCCGCCCATCGGCTGCCCGTGCTGGCAGCGTCAGTGGAGACGGAATGATGACCGCGTTCGACCATGTGTCCCTGCGCACCCAAATTGCGACTGCCGCCCAATCGTTGAGCGACAACGCCATCGCCCCGGAACTGGTTGCCCTGGCGCTCTCCGCCGGCGAGCCGAAGCTGACCGCCGATGGTGCCCTTTCGGTGCGCACCGGTGCCTTTACCGGTCGCTCGCCCAAGGACAAATATATCGTTCGCGATGCCCTGACCGAGAACAGCGTCTGGTGGGACAATTCCGGCGCCATGGCGCCGGAAAGGTTCGACCTGCTGCTCGCCGACGTCACCGCTCATCTCGCCGGTCAGGACCTGTTCCGCCAGGACCTGCTCGCCGGGGCCGATCCGCGCCACCAATATGCCGTCACCGTGCTGACCCCAAGCGCCTGGCATGCCCTGTTCATCCGCAATCTCCTGATCCGCCGCGGCGAGGGCATCGACGCATCCCCCGGCGCGACAGCGGTCACCATCGTGCACGCCCCCCATTTCAAGGCCGATCCGGCCCGTCATGGCTGCCGCACCGATACCGTCATCGTGCTCGACATGAGCCGCAACCTCGTCATCATCGCCGGCACGCTCTATGCCGGCGAGATCAAGAAGAGCGTCTTCAGCCTCTTCAACTTCCACGCCCCGCGCAATAATGTGCTGCCCATGCATTGCTCGGCCAATCTCGGCCCCGATGGCGAGGCAGCCCTGTTCTTCGGCCTTTCCGGCACCGGCAAGACCACGCTCTCCAATGATCCCGATCGGCCCCTGATCGGCGACGACGAGCATGGCTGGAGCGATGACGGCGTCTTCAATCTCGAAGGCGGGTGCTATGCCAAGACCGTCAAGCTCTCGGCCAGCGCCGAGCCCGAAATCTTCGCCGCCACCAGGCGCTTTGGCACGGTGCTCGAAAATGTCGTGCTCGACGACCAAAGCGTGCCCGATTTCAACGATATCTCGCTGACCGAAAATACCCGCGCCGCCTATCCCATCCATGTCCTGCCCTCGATCGCCCCGGGCAGCACTGGCGGCACGCCGAAAACCGTGGTGTTCCTCACCGCCGATGCCTTCGGCGTCCTGCCGCCTCTGGCCCGGCTCACCCCGGAACAGGCGGTCTATCACTTCCTCTCCGGCTACACCGCCAAGGTGGCCGGCACCGAGCGCGGTGTCACCGAACCGCAGGCCACCTTCTCGGCCTGTTTCGGCGCCCCCTTCATGCCGCTGCACCCCACCGTCTATGGCGACATGCTGGCCCAGCGCCTCAAGGCCAGCGGCGCCCAGGCCTGGTTGCTCAACACCGGTTGGACCGGCGGCGGCTATGGCGTGGGCAAGCGCATCGACATCGCCTCCACCCGCCGCCTGCTGACGGCAGCTTTGGATGGCTCGCTCGACATGATCGACATGCGCTTTGATCCGCTCTTCGGCTTCGAAGTGCCGCTGCATGTCGCTGGCGTCGACGACAAGCTGCTCGATCCGCGCCGCACCTGGGTCGATGGCGATGCCTATGACGCCCAGGCGACGAAATTGGTGGAGCTGTTCCGCCGAAATTTCCAGAAATTCGGCCCCGACGCCAATGCCGAGGCCGGTCCCCGGCTGCAAATGGCGGCCGAATAAGCAAAGGGGCGAACCTCGGGACCGCCCCTTCTCTTTGCGATCGATGTCGCGGGCCGGTTAGAGATCGACCTCGTCATCGCCCAGCCCATCCACCTCGGCGGCGGCGCGGCGCAGGATCTCGGCGGCCCGGCGCTGCTGCTCTTCGCTGCCCCGCCGGGCCTTCTTCAAAGCCAGCTTCAGCGCCTTGCGCGCCGCTTCCAGCTCCGGCGTTGCATCATGCATCGGCCGGTCATGCTCATGCCGTCCGGGTCCGCCGCCATGGCGCTCGCCCCAATGCGGCGGCACCGGGCCATCCTCGGCGCGGCCCTCGCCCTGGAACGGCCAGTCGGCCCGCACGAATTCGCGAAAGCGGTTCATCTGCTCGCCGGTCTTGGCCAGGAAATCCAGGGTCGAGGCGACGGCCTCGCGGTTTTCCTCCAGATGCGCCTTGCCCTCTTCGGTAATGGCATAAAGCTTCTTGTTGCCATCGGCCGCCGAGGTCACATAACCGGCCTCCTCGAGGAAGGTCAGCGCCGGATAGACAATGCCGGGGCTGGGCGAATAGACCCCGTTCGAGCGCTCTTCCACCGCCTTGATCAGGTCATAGCCGTGCCGGGGCTGCTGCTCGATCAGATAGAGTGCCACCAGCCGCAGGTCGCCCGAGGCCAGCATGCGCCCGACGCGCATATTGCCCCCCCAATTGCCGAATTCGTCATCGGCCATGCGCTGCATGCGCCCCCAGCCGCGCCGCGCCATCTGCTCGAACTTGCGCCAGTTCGGCTCGCCGTCTTTCCAATAGCTCATGGTTATATCTCCAGATATGTTTTCAAACCCGTGGCCTGGAGATCGGCACGGCAAAGACCAGTTTCAAGATATATCTTACGATCAAATTTCGCACAGCGACGACAGCGCTCGGGCCGACGCCGTCAAGGGGGAGGGCTGGGTTGGGGGGATGAGAGCCCGGTGCCAATTCGCCATCTGCGGAAGCGAAACAATTCAGCGCCCTGCTAAGAGCAAACGCGCAAAACCTAAAAATGCCGGCGCAGCAGGGCCAGTTCGGCGGCGCCGATGGCCGGGGCCAGCCCGCCGAGTTGGCCGGGCAGGATGCGCGGCGGCCGCGCATAGGTGACCGGCAGGGCTGCCAGGTCCTCGGTGACACGCTCCACCAGCCGGGCGGTGATGTCATCGCCCAGCATGGTGCCGATCACCACCGTGCCGGTTTCGACCACGGTGGCGGTGTTGAAGACGGTCTGCGCCAGGGCCTTGGCGCTGTCGGCGATCCACAGATCAACCTCGGGCGCGATGGCGTCCCAATCCCATTGCGCCGGCAGATGCGTCTCCTGCGCCTTGCCGGCCGCCGCCAGCCGCTGGCGCAGCGCCCCCACCGAGGCGATGGCATGGGCCGTCTGCGGCCCGTCATGTTCGGTGGGCACCAGCATGGCGCCGAGATCGGCGGCATTGCCGCCCGCGCCTTCCCACAGCGCCCCGCCCTCGACAATGCCGGCGCCGATAAAGCTCGAAGCCAGCAGATAGACGACATTGGCCGGCCGCGGCTGGGGCAGGGCGATGAACTCGCCCCAGCAGCCGGCGCTGCCGTCATTGACGCAGGTAACGTCGAGCCCGGTGCGCTCCTTCAGCACGGCGCCGAGATCGATCTCGGCCCACTGCCGCGCCGCGTCCTCGGGCGCATCGAGGCGCTGCAGCTTGGCCACCAGATTGGAGGGAATGGCGACGCCGATATCGAGCAGGCGCGCCCGCTCAGGCTCCTGCAAGTGTGCGCCCAGCTCTGCCGTCCATTTGGCGACCAGGTCGATCACCGTCTCGCATTGGGGGAATTCATAGCGCGCCTGCCGGCGGCTGAGCACGGTGGCATGCAGGTCGAGCAGCAGCACATCGACATGGTTCCAGCCGATCTCGACCCCGAAGGCAAAGCCGCTGCAGGCCCGCAGGAAAAACGGCGTTGCCGGTTGCCCGCGCCGTCCGCGCAGCACCTCGCCCCGCTCCACCAACCCGCTTTTCTCCAGATTGGTCAGAATGGCCGACACCGTCTGCGGCGCCAACCCGCACAGCCGCGAAATCTCGGCATTGGACAGGCCCGGATTAAAGCCGATGGCCCGCAAAACCGCGCGCTCATTGGCGCGGCGCAGCCCGTGATGCTGCATGCCGCGCCCCGCGCCACCAAATGTGCCCCCCGGCAGGTCCGACAAATCCATCGCCGGTCACACGCCGCTATGTTCAGTCGGGCTCTGCGGCCGCGCTCTGGCAAAAACCATCGTCACAGAAGTCGCTCCACTGCCGCCGCTGGCGCGCTAAATGACTGATTCGTAACAAATTACATCGGCATCATGACAAAGCTGCCCGAGCCCGCCAAGCCCTTGGGCGCCGGCTTGAACTCAAGTCTTAACCAAAATTGTCAGGATTTCAAACGGGTGCAGGCAAAGCGTGATCGTCTGCTCCGAAATCGGCAGTTCCGGCCCGGCATTCTCCTCCATCAGATTGACCAATCGTGCGCTGGCGATCGGCAGGCCGAAACGCAATTTCGCCTCGGCGCGACGATTGGCGGTTTCCACCACGCGCAACACCAGACCTGTGCCGGCCTCGGCCTGTTTCACCGTTTCCACGGTCACATTGTCGGCGTCGCTGCCGACAAGGCTGAAGGCCTCGGTCATGGCCGGCGGCTGGCCCTGCGGCGCGAGACTGCCGATGGCGGCAATGGGATTGTTGAAGCGCTCGGCGGCCCGGTGCACCGCCGTCAGATCGCTCAGCCCCTCATGGACGAACAGGCCATAGCGCAGCCGGTGCTCGCCCCTATCAGCATCGGGGTCGGGATAGGACGGGCCACGCACCAGCGTCAGCCGCACCGTGTCGTCATGGGCGTCATAGCCATATTTGCAGTCATTGAGCAACGCCGCGCCGAAATCGGGCTCGCTCATATCGACCCAGCGATGCATCGAGGCCTCGAAGCGCGCCTTGTCCCAGCTGGTATTGCGGTGCGTGGCGCGGGTGATATGGCCAAACTGGATTTCCGACCGCACCTCGGAGACGTTGAGATCGAAACTGAACTCGGCCTTCAACACCTGGGCGCGCTCCTGCCAGTCGATGAAGGTGTCGAATTCAAGCTGGCGCTCGCCTTCAGCCAGCGACACCACCTGCACCACCCGCGATGCCTGATAGGTCCGCACAATGCGTAGCGCCGCCCGGTGCGGTCCGCTCTCGACCACGCTGATCTCTGCGGGCATTTCGGTGAGCGGCCAGCCCTGCTCCTCGAAATAGGCGTCGATATCCCAGGCGTCCCAGTCCTTGGATTTGTCCTCATAGCTCACGAGCCGGTTAGCGGTGGTTCCGGGTTTCAGCACCTCGCGCTGCCTGATCTTGTCGAACACCGAGGTGATCTCGCCCCGCCCGTCGAGCTCGAACCGCAACAGCTCATTTTCGAGATGGTTCGGCGATACCGACAGCGTCGTTGCGCTCGGCGAAGCGCCCGGCACCACGGCCGCACCCGACCAGCCCAGGGACGCGACCGCGGCCGGCGCAGCATAGATGGCGCTGCCATCGGCGCGCTGCAGGCGCTGGATCGGCTCTCTCCCATCGCCCTGGGCGAGACTGGCACCTGCCAGCGCCGGGTTTTCGCCCAGCTGCACCAGCTCGTGCCGGGCCTGGCTGGTGAAATTGACCAGCGCCAGTCCGTCCGGGCTGAGGCCGATGGCGGCGCGCGCGGCGCTGTGCCAGGGGCCATTGCCCGAGGCCAGGGTCGAAAAGATGCGCTGGTATTCGGCGTTGCTGTCGACATAGACTTCCGGGATCGAGGTGCCGGGCAGAATGTCGTGGAACTGGTTGATCAGCACCAGCTCCCAGAATTCGGCAAGGCTGTCTTTCGGATAGGGCTGCCCCGCCCTTTCCGCTGCCATGGCGCCGAGAAATTCCAGCTCCCGCAGCATCCGCTCCGCCCTGCGATTGGCCGCCTTGGTCTTGGCCTGGGTGGTGAGGGTGCCGCGGTGATATTGCAGATAAAGCTCACCAACCCAGGTGGGGAAGCGGCCGGGATCGGCCGTCATGCGTTGCCCCAGCCGCTCGAGAAACGGCACGATGCCTTCCAGCTTGACCTTCGGCGCTCCGGGAATGCCGCGTTCCAGCCGCGTGCCGCGCTCGATCATCGCCCGTGTCGGCCCGCCGCCGCCATCGCCATAGCCATAGGACATGACCACTTCGTCATGGGCCGCCTTGGGTTCATAGCGTTTCCAGGCGCCCATGGTCTCGCTGACCGAGAGATCGCCATTATAGGTGGTGTAGATCGCGTCGCTCTCGAAACGCTGCGCCGTAATCAGTTGCGCCTTGATGGTGCTGCCGTCGATCCCGCGCCAGAAAAAGCTGTCATAGGGATGCCTGTCGGTATCGTTCCAGCTCAATTTGCTGGTGACGAAATAGTCGAGGCCCGACTTGGCCATGATCTGCGGCAGGTTGGCGGAATAGCCGAAGGTGTCGGGCAGCCACACGGTTTTCGGCGTCACCCCGAAATGCTCCTGGTGAAACCGCCGCCCGCGCATGATCTGCCGCACCAGGCTCTCGCCCGAAACGATATTGGCGTCCGGCTCCACCCACATGGCGCCTTCGATCTCGAACTGCCCGGCCTTCACCCGCTCCAGCAGGCGCGTCCACAATTGGGGATAGTCGCGCTTCAGAAAATCGAACAGCACCGACTGGTTATACATGAAGATGAACTGCGGATACTCCTCCATCAGCCGCAGCACCGTGGCAAAACTGCGCGCCGTCTTGTCGCGCGTATGCATGACCCGCCAGAGCCAGCCGACATCGAGATGGGTCGAGCCGACGGCGGTGATCTGCGCCTTGGCCTCGGTATCGGTGAGGGCATAGATTTCGGCCGCAATGGCCTCGGCCGCGTCCAGGCTCGCCTCCAGTGCCGCGCCATAGGCGCCGCGCCGATCCAGCGCCCGCAGAGAGCGCTCCACCCGATCCAGAATGGCATGGCGCCGCCCGTCGTGCTGGTTGAGCCGCACCGCCACCTCCAGCGGCGTCATCAGGTCATAATAGAGCTTTTCCACCCGCGCGTGCCGCAGATGAAAGCTGACGCCAAACCCCACCAGCGGCCGCTCGAAAAAGGTAAAGGCATTGATCAGCACCACATGGCGGTTTCCAGGCACCGCCGCGTCTTCGATCACCAGTTCGGTATGGTTGCCATCCAGCGCCTGAACGATCTCGCCATCGAGATAGGCGAGGCATTGCGGATCGGTCGAGCCCGGCCGCTCCTGCCACTGGCTCGAAACCGCCATGACCAGCCTCTGCCCACGAGCCGCCTCCGGCACCACGATCTCGGCGGCGAACCAGGTATGGCCCTGCTTCTTGGCCCAGACCGATTCTGGCCCAAAGGCCTCCCAGCTGCGCCAGTCCGCAGCCAGCGCCGTTTCCGCGTCGATGTCGCCGCGCTGCACCCGCCAGGCAAAAGCCAATTCGATCGGCGTGCGGATCTTGCCTTCGAGATCGGCGCAAAGCCGAAACAGCTTGCCCTCGCGCTTGATATCATCATCGAGCAGACCAAGCTTGGCCGCGAGCGGGTTGGAATAGGGCATGGCAAGGTCCCGGGCGCTGGGATGGAAACGACCCAAACGCTACCCCCAAAATTGCAACGTTGCAATTGTCACAAAACAAAAAGAGGCCGCTCGATGGTGCCGGCCCTTCTCCAACGTTTTTGGCAACGTCTGGCCGCTACGCGAGGCGGCCCCTCCGTCAGGGGGAGGCTGGGAGGGGGTGAGCAGCACGCTCAAACCATATGCGATAGCCCTGTATAAAATGGGGCGGAGGGTTATCAGTGGCGCACTGATAACCCTCACGGATCAAGCCCCCGCAGCCGTCAGCTTCTCCGCCGCCGCCTCAGGCAGGCTGAGACGCGCCCCGCGGGCGATGGATTTGACCTGCTCCACCGAGGTGGCCGAGGCGATGGGCGCCGACACGCCCGGCTGGGCGATGAGCCAGGCCAGCGCCACCTCGGCCGGCTTGGCGTCGAGTTCGGCCGACACTTCGTCCAGCGCATCGAGGATCTTGAAGCCCTTGTCGGTGAGATAATTGCCCACCCCGCCGCCGCGCTGCGATTGGCCCAGATCCGCCTTGCTGCGATATTTGCCGCTGAGGAAGCCCGATGCCAGGCTGTAATAGACGATAGCGCCGACCTCGTTTTCGAGCAGGAACGGACGCAGCGCCTCGAACTCGGCGCGATCATAGAGATTGTAGCGCGGCTGGGTGACCTCATAGCGCGGCAGCGATTTTATGATCGCGATCTCCTGCGCCGCCGCCATCATTTCAGCCGTGTAATTGGACGCCCCGATGACGCGCACCTTGCCGGAACGGATCAGCGTGTCATAGGCGCCCAGCGTTTCCTCGTGCTCGGTCTCTTCATCCGGCCAGTGGCTGAAATAAAGATCGATATAATCGGTCTGCAGGCGCTTGAGCGACGCTTCGACGCTTTCGCGGATCGCATCGGCCTTGAGCCCGCCCGGCGTCTTGCCCGAATTGACCTTGGTGAACAGGTGTATCGCCTCGCGATTGCCGCGCGCCTTCATCCATTTCCCGATGATGGTCTCGCTCATCCCCGGCGGATTGCCCGGCACCCAGTTCGGATAGCCCTCGGCGGTGTCGATGGCGGTAAAACCCTCCTCGACATAGGCATCGAGAATGTCGAAGCCGCGCGCCTCGTCCACGGTCCAGCCAAACACATTGCCGCCCAGTACCAAGGGTTCGATCACCAGTTCAGAGCGGCCCAGCGGACGTCGGTTCATTGTCGGTCTCCATTGTCATCTTGAGGGTCAATGCCCGGCTCGGCATTTCGTTCAGCCCGCGGCGCGCACCAATAGAGCGCTTCGGCAATGGCGGTGAACGAGCCGCTGAGGTCGATAAAGGCAAAGGGCGCGTCGCTGTCGGCTTCGTGCCTCAGATAGATATAGGAACCGTGCCGCAGCCGATCCAGCAGCCAGTCCGCATCATCGGCCCCGGCAAAGCGCGCCCCATAGGGGCCCCGCTCCGCAACCGCCGCTAACACCATCGTCTCCCGGTCGGCGGTAATCTCCCAGCGCCCGCCATCCCCGCCCCGGCGGCTCGAGAGTACATGCACGCCCACGGCAAAATCATCCTCGCAGCGCACCACGAGGCAGGCATGCGCCTCGGCATCCGCATCGCGCGAACAGCCCATGCTGGCCCGGTCGCCCTCGCCCGGAAACGGCGAATAGTGCCAGCCCGGCTCGATCCCCTGTGCCGGAGCGGCCAACAGGCCCAGCGCCATCACGGCCGTTTTGGCGCGATCAAATCCCATTTGTTTCCATAAAGATCGGCGAACACCACAACGCTGCCATAGGCCTCGTGTCGCGGCGCCTCGAGAAAACGGACGCCATTGGCCAGCATCTGCTGATAGCTCCGCTCGAAATCCTCGGTTTCGAGAAAAAACACCACCCGGCCGCCAGCCTGATTGCCCACGGCCGCATCCTGCTCGGCGCCGTCCGCTTTGGCCAGCAGCAGCTGCCCACCCCCCTGCTGGTCCGGCGCCACCACCACCCAGCGCTTGCCTTCCCCGAGATGGGTATCCTCGATCAGCACAAAGCCCAGCCGATCGCGGTAAAACGCGATGGCGTCATCATAATCGCGCACGAGCAGAGTGATTTTTGCAAGTCTAGCCATAATGACCCATCGTTTACGTCCAATCCCTCGCGGTCAAGCCGCCGAACGGTTCTCTGAATAACCGTCCAATTCTGTGGAATGCCCCCGAGACCGTCACAAGATTGACCAAATGGTCAACAACCCCCATTGCGCTCCCCGGGATTCTACGCTTTTGTGTCGCCCAAGCCTCCGGCGCCACGGCGTTGAGAAGGCGTTTATCAAGGAACGGGAGACTATTCATGCACTCATCACTGACCCGTATCGCGGCGGTACTCATTGCCTCCACGATGCTCGCCGGTGTTGCCAATGCCGAGACGATCCGCTGGGCGCGCTCTTCTGACGCGCTGACGCTGGATCCGCACTCGCAGAACCAGGGCAATACCCATACTCTCGCTCACCACATCTACGAAACGCTGATCGGCCGCGACAATGACGGTACGCTGACGCCGCGCCTGGCCACCGAATGGGCCCTCAAGGAAGGCGATCCGACCGTCTGGGTGTTCAAGCTGCGTGAAGGCGTGAAATTCCACAACGGCAACGACTTTACCGCCGAGGACGTGGTCTATTCCATCGAGCGCGCCAAGTCCGAATTCTCCAACATGAAGCAGCTGCACGCCGAAGTGCAGTCGGTGAGCGCCGTCGACGACTACACCGTCGAGTTCCAGATGACCGGCCCGGCCCTCATCTACCCGAACAACCTCACCAATACCTTCATCATGGACAAGACCTGGTCGGACGAGCACGATCTCGCAACCGTTCAGGATTTCGCCTCCGGCGCCACCAACTATGCCGTGCTCAACACCAATGGCACCGGCCCCTATACCCTGGTCTCCCGCGAAGTCGATGTGAAGACCACCCTGGCCTATAATGATGGCTGGTGGGGCGAAAAGCCCGAAGTCACCGATATCGAATATCTCACCATTGCCGACGCCCAGACCCGTATCTCGGCCCTGCTTTCGGGCGAGATCGACATCGTCCAGGACGTGCCGCCCCAGGATATCCAGCGCCTGAGCAGCACCGCCGGCTTCAAGGTCGAAACCGGCCCGGAAAACCGCTTCATCTATTTCGGCTACAAGTTCGGCGATGAGCCGCTGAAGTCGTCCAACATCACCGACTCCAACCCCTTCAACAACCCGAAGGTTCGCGAAGCCATGGAGCTGGTGCTCGATCGCGACGCGATCAAGCAGGTGGTGATGCGCGGCCAGTCGATCCCGACCGGTATCCCCAACCCGCCCTTCGTGCGCGGCTGGACCGAAGAGCTCGACGCCTATCCGGCCCCGGACGTGGAAAAGGCCAAGGCGCTGATGGCCGAAGCCGGCTACCCGAACGGTTTCTCGGTCACCCTCGACACCCCGAACAACCGCTATGTCAATGACGAGGCGATCTCCACCGCCTATGTCGGCATGCTCGGCCAGATCGGCATCAACGTCACCCTGGCCTCGCGCCCGGTTGCCGAACACTCCCCGATCATCCTGGCCAACCAGTCCGATTTCTATCTGCTCGGCTGGGGTGTGCCCACCTTTGACTCGGCCTATGTGTTCAACGACCTGATCCACTCCAAGACCGAGCTGCACGGCACCTATAACGTCGGCCTCTATTCCAACCCGGAACTGGACGAAAAGATCATCGCCCTTGGCACCATGGACGACATGGATGCCCGCGATGCCCTGGTCAACGAGATCTGGGAAGTGGTGAAGGCCGACCGGGTGCTGCTGCCGATCCACAATCAGGTGCTGGCCTATGCCATGCGTGAAGGCGTGACGCTGCCGGTTCAGCCGGAAAACCAGCCGAGCATGACCACGGTCACCTTCCAGTAAGTCCCGTCAATCCCGAGCCGCCGCGCGGAGTATTCTCCCGCGGCGGCTCCCGTTGAGGGTTGTGTTTGCTTTGGACGCTTCCGCATGCGCGGAGGCCGCAGCTTCGCTCTTCCTGCCCCCTCGCGGGGAAGGGCCGGGGTGGGGGGAGGTCAGTGGTGCACTGATGGACCCCAACCTCAATCCCATCCTCAAGCGGGCGGGAGGCGAAAGCGCGATCGATCTGTCCAAAGTGAACCCTGCCCGTTTTGAGGGGGCAAAATGCTCGCTTTCATCGCTCGACGGCTGGTTCAGTCCGTCATCGTCATGCTCGTCGTGGCGTTCATTGCCTTTCTCGTGTTCCGCTATGTCGGTGATCCCCTTGCCGCCCTGCTCAGCCAGGACGCCAAGCAGGCCGACTACGACGCCGCCCGCGAGCGGCTGGGGCTCGATCAGCCCTTCTACGTCCAGTTCTATTATTTCGTGCTCAATGCCCTGCAGGGCAATTTCGGCATTTCCTATCGCCTGCAGCAGCCGGTCAGCCAGCTCATCCTCGAGCGCCTGCCCGCCACCATCGAGCTCGCCTTCGCCTCCGCCACGATCGCGCTGGTGTTCGGCGTCCTTCTCGGCATCTACACCGCGCTGCGGCCGCGCGCTGTCTCCACCGGGGTGATCATGACGGCCTCGCTGGTCGGGGTGTCGCTGCCCACCTTCCTCATCGGCATCGGGCTTATCTACGTCTTTGCCGTCGAGCTCAAATGGTTGCCGTCCTTCGGGCGGGGCGAGGTGGTGCAGATCGGCTGGTGGCGCACGGGCCTGTTGACCCAGTCGGGCCTGCGTTCGCTGGTCCTGCCGGCCATCACCCTGTCGCTGTTCCAGCTCACGCTGATCATGCGCCTGGTGCGGGCCGAAATGCTCGAAGTGCTGCGCACCGACTATATCCGCTTCGCCAAGGCGCGCGGCCTCTCCCAGCGGGCCATCAATTTCGGCCATGCCCTCAAGAACACCATGGTCCCCGTGATCACCATTACCGGCCTGCAGCTCGGTTCGGTCATCGCCTTCGCCATCATCACCGAAACGGTGTTCCAGTGGCCGGGCGTCGGTTCGCTCTTCGTCAATTCGGTCGCCGCCGTCGACGTGCCTGTCATGGCCGCCTACCTGGTCTTTGTTGCCCTGGTCTTCGTGGTCATCAATCTTATCGTCGACATCCTCTATTTCATCGTCGATCCGCGCCTGCGCGACGGCGCCAAGACCGGGAGGTAGATCCATGACCGACCTGCCCCATTCGCCGGAACAGCCGGTACCGCCTGCCAAGACCTCGCGCTGGAGGACCTTTCTCAAGTCCGACATCGTCTGGTCCTATCGCCATTCCCCCGTCACCATCGTCGCCTCCATCGTGGCGCTGCTGCTGATCCTGATGGCGGTGTTCGCGCCGCTCCTGGCGCCCTACAATCCGTTCAATCCGGCCACGCTCAACCTCATGGACGGGTTTACTCCGCCCAATTCCACCTCCATGTCCGGCAAGTATTTCGCCCTCGGCACCGACAGCCAGGGTCGCGACATGCTGTCGACCATCATGTATGGCAGCCGCGTCTCGCTCTTCGTGGGCTTCATGGCGACACTCTTCGCCATGGTCATGGGCGTGGGTCTGGGCCTGGTCTCCGGCTATCTCGGCGGCGCGGTGGATGCCATCATCATGCGCATCACCGACGTGCAACTGAGCTTTCCCGCCATTCTGATCGCGCTGCTGATCTTCGGCGTGGCGCGCGGCATCATCCCGCCCAACCAGCAGGAAGGCGCTGCCGTCTGGGTGCTGATCGTCGCCATCGGTCTGGCCAACTGGGCCCAGTTCGCCCGCACGGTCCGCGGCGCCACCATGGTGGAACGGCAGAAGGATTATGTGGCCGCCGCCCGCATCCTGGGCGTCAATCCCTTCATCATCCTCTTGCGCCACATCCTGCCCAATGTCACCGGCCCGGTTCTGGTCATCGGCACCATCAGTCTGGCGCTCGCCGTGATCGAGGAAGCCACGCTCTCCTATCTGGGCGTCGGTGTGCCCCCGACCCAGCCCTCGCTTGGAACGCTGATCCGTATCGGCCAGCAATTCATGTTCTCGGGCGAATGGTGGATCATCCTCTTTCCGGCCATCACCCTCATCCTGCTCGCTCTCTCGGTCAACCTTCTGGGTGACTGGCTGCGCGATGCCCTCAACCCGAAGTTGCGCTGATGACCGAGCCCGTATTGTCCATCAAGGACCTCGTCGTCGAGTTCCCCTTCCGCGACGACGTCTTCACCGCCGTCAATGGCGTCTCCTTCGACATCATGCCCGGCGAAGTCGTCGGCGTGGTGGGGGAGTCGGGCGCCGGCAAGTCCATGACCGGTTCGGCCGTCATCGGCCTCATCGATCGCCCCGGTCACATTGCCGGTGGCGAAATCCGCCTCAAGGGCGAGCGCATCGACAACCTGCCCGAAGATCAGCGTGCCAAATTGCGCGGCAAGCGCATCGGCATGGTGTTCCAGGACCCGCTGACCAGTCTCAACCCGCTTTATACGGTGGGCGAGCAGCTGGTCGAAACCATACGCACCCATCTGCCGCTCTCCGAAGCCGAAGCGCGGCAGAAGGCCATCGACCTTCTGGCCGAAACCGGCATTCCCAAGGCCGCCGAGCGCATCGATAGCTATCCGCACCAGTTCTCGGGCGGCATGCGCCAGCGCGTCGTCATCGCCCTCGCTTTGGCGGCGGAGCCGGAACTGATCGTGGCCGATGAACCGACATCGGCGCTCGACGTCTCGGTGCAGGCCCAGATCATCAAGGTGCTCAAAAAACTCTGCGCCAGCCGTGGTGCGGCCGTCATGCTCATCACCCACGATATGGGCGTCATCGCCCAGACCGCGGACCGCATGGTGGTGATGCATCAGGGCAAGGTGGTGGAAACCGGCACGGTGGGCGACATTATCCGCCGCCCGCGCGAGCCCTATACGATCAAGCTGATCGACTCGATCCCCACCATCCAGCGCAAGGATGGCGAGGTCTCCGCCAGCCATCCCGCCAATGACGATAGCGCCTATGTGCAGGTGCGCAATCTGGTGCGCGATTTCGAGATCGGTGGCGGTGGCTTCATGTCGCTGCTGCCCGGCAAGACCCAGATGTTCCGGGCCGTGGACAATGTCAGCTTCTCCATTCCGCGCGGCGAGACCTTTGGCCTGGTTGGCGAATCCGGTTCGGGCAAGTCCACCTGCGCCAAGATGATCGTGGGCCTCGTGCGCCCAACCTCGGGCCATATCCTGGTCGATGGCCACGACATCTGGGCAGGGGGGCAGGGCCATCAGGAACGCCGTAAGCGCGTGCAGATGATCTTCCAGGACCCCTATGCCAGCCTCAATCCGCGCTGGCGGGTCGCCGACATCATCGCCGAGCCGATGCGCACGCTGGGCATTGCCCGCAATCGCACCGAAGTCGATGACCGCGTGGCCGAGCTTTTGCGCCGCGTCCGGCTCGACCCGTCGGTCATGCGGAAATTCCCGCATGAATTCTCCGGCGGCCAGCGTCAGCGCATCGCCATTGCCCGCGCCCTCTCCAGCCAGCCCGAATTCATCGTCTGCGACGAACCGACTTCGGCACTGGACGTCTCGGTTCAGGCCCAGGTGCTCGATCTGATGAGCGAATTGCAGGCCGAGTTCGGCCTCACCTATCTCCTCATCAGCCACAATCTGGCAGTGGTGCGGCAGATGTCGACCGCGGTCGGCGTGCTGCACAATGGCGTCCTGGTCGAGAACGGTCCCACCGACGCCATTTTCGACAATCCGCAGGCCGACTATACCCGCATGCTGCTTGATGCGGTGCCCGACATTTCCAAGGTGGCCTGAGACAAAACGGCGGGTGCCCGGCACCCGCCGCCTTTCCGTTCAGAATCCGTTCATATCGCGGTCAGACTAGGGCCTGCACCTGCCTTCGTTGCGCCATGATCGCCATGCTTCTATGCTTTGCGCAGGGGGCACTGCGAGAGGGCAAGATCATGAAATTCGTCGGAATTGTTGCAGCGCTTTTCGTTGCGGCGGGCATCGCCTTGGCGGGCTGGTTCGTCGGCACGTCACTGGTGGAGAGCCGCCAGCCGCTGCGTGTCGTCACCGTAAAAGGCCTCAGCGAGCGCGCCGTCCAGGCCGATCTCGGCTTCTGGCCGATCCGCTTCGTCGCCACCGGTCCCACCCTGGAAGCTGCGCGCGAAGGTCTTGAAAATTCAGAACAATCCGTGCGCGGATTCCTGTCCCAGCGCGGCTTTGTCGACAGCGAAATCCAGGTCCAGAACGTCATGGTGGAGGATCGCGCCGCCGGTTACAATGCCGGCTCCACCCCCGATGAATATCGCTTCGTGCTGACCGAGGACATGCTTGTGACCACCGACAAGGTCACCGAACTGGCCGATGCCAGCCGCTCGGTCGCCGACCTCCTTCGTCAGGGCGTGGTCTTCTCCGCCGACAGCTACAGCGCCGGCGCCTCCTTCGTCTTCACCGGCATCAACGACCTCAAGAGCGAAATGCTCACCGAAGCCACCCAGCGCGCCCGCGAAACCGCCGAGCAGTTCGCCACCGAATCCGGCGCCAAGGTCGGCGCCATACAGACCGCCAATCAGGGTGTGTTCGAAATCCTGCCGGCCGTCGAAATCCCCAATGACCGGCCGGAAAAGCAGATCGACAAGAAGGTGCGTGTGGTTTCTACGATCACCTATTTCCTTGTAGATTAAGCACTTTCTGGCGCTGCGCTAAGCGGTGCGGCGCCAGGCCTGCACGCCGATGAAAGCCTCCAGTTGCGTCCGGTCCATGGGCCGGGCGAAGGCATAGCCCTGCAGGATGTCGCAGCCCAGGTCGCGCAATATGGCGGCGTGCTCCATGGTCTCGACCCCCTCGGCGACGATCTCGATATCCATCGACTTCCCGATATCCACGATCGAGGACACAAGCCGCCGCTGTGCCGGCTGCTCGATAATCGGCGCCACTAGTTGCTTGTCGATCTTCAGCCGCGCCGGATGCAGCTTCTGCAGCGAGACGATTGACGCATAGCCGGTGCCGAAATCGTCGATCTCGACATCGATGCCAAGTTCCTTGATGTGCTCGATGTTCCAGCTGACCACGCCGTCATTTTCGTCGAGATAGATGGACTCGACCAATTCGAAGGCGATGCGGCCAGGCGCGATGTTCATTTCGCGCAGGCTGGCGATCAGCCGATCGTCATGCAGTCGCCGCAGCGACACATTGACCGACACCCGCGGCACCTTGATCCCCGCGCGGTCCCAATGGGCCAGGTCGCGCAGCGCCTGGTCGAGCACGATCCGGTCGATAGTGCTGACCACATTGAGCTCCTCGGCCACGTCGAGGAAATAGTCCGGGGTCTTGAGCCCCTCAGTGGGGTGCTGCCAGCGCGCCAGCGCCTCCACCCCGACCAGATCATAGGTCCTGGCGTCGAATTGCGGTTGATAGTGGGCGATGAAGGCGTCGGTTTCCAGCCCCACCAGAATATCGTCGGCGATGCGCTTGTTGCCGATGACTTCGGCCTGCAAGGCTTCAGAGAAAAACTCGTAGCGGTTGCGCCCCCGCGCCTTGGCCCGGTAGAGCGCGATATCGGCATTGATCAGCAATTGCTTGACGTCGATATCCGGTCCCTGCACCGCCGCCACCCCGACACTGACCCCGAAGCGGCACTCATGCCCTTCGTGCATTGCCGGCTTGCGCATTTCGGTCACGATGCGACCGGCCAGAAGGCTGAGGGGCTGGTCGTCCATGCCGGCGGTCGAGACGATGACGAACTCGTCCCCGCCAATGCGGGCGACGAAATCGGTGCTGCGACAATGGGCTTTCAGCACCTGGCTGGCATGGATCAGCATGGCATCGCCTGCCGCATGGCCCAGCGTATCGTTGATCTGCTTAAAGCGGTCGAGGTCGATATGCAGCAGGGCAATGCCTCCGCTGCCCAGATAGCCATGTGCCGCGTTGCGCCGCAGCACTTCGTCGAGATAGCGCCGGTTCGGCAGCCCCGTCAGACTGTCATGCAAGGCATTGAACTCGATGCGCACGCGCGCCGCTTCCAGCTCGGCATTGCGCGCTTCGGTGATCTGCTTGGCGTGGTGCAGATCTTCGTTGCGGGCCACGTCCTCGGTAACGTCCCAATTGGCGCCGATGACACGGCTGACATCGTCGTCCTCGCGGTAGAGCACCCCCATGGACCGCACATGATGGATCGAGCCGTCTGGCCAGATCACCCGGTACTGCGATTCATAGCGGCCACTGCCGATCATGCGTGCGAATTCCTCTTCGGCGCGCTCGCGATCATCGGGGTGGATGGCCGCCAGCCAATGCTCGTGGCGGCGCGCCGCGCGGTCGTCAGGCAGGCCATAGATCTCATTGGTGCGGCCGTCCCAGTTCTCCTCCCCGGTCGCCATATTGAGATCCCAGACGCCGACCTTGGATACATGCAGCGCCAGGTTGAGGCGCCGGGTCAACCGCACCAGCTCGGTCTCGCGCGCACGCAACTCCCCGATATGCACATGCTTGTCGGCAGCCATGGCAGACGCCATGAAAATGGCGAGCATGATGAGCCCCCCGCCGGCGAACAGGGCGGCCCGCTGCAGGCCAAGCGATGCCGGATCGGGCGCCCAGCCCGACTTGGGCACCGCGGTCAACTGCCAGGTGCCGGAGGGCAGCACCACACTTGCCATGACTGGATTGAGCGCGCTGAGGTCCGGCCCGTAGAAGCGGTCGCCCGTGGCGCCTTTGCCATCGCGGCCGGTAATGGCGACCTGCAGCTTGAGGTCGGGGTCGCTGAGGCCGCTGGCAGCATAGAGCCGATCCACATCGACCACCGCCGAGACCACGCCCCAGAAGCGGCGGGCTGTATCATCCCCGGCATAGACCGGGAAACGACCGACGAGGCCAGTGCCGCCCTGTACCAGCTCGATCGGGCCGGCCATGCTGAGCTTGCCGGTTCGCCTCACCCGCTCCACCGCCTCCCATTGCTGTGGAGAGCGGCGATAATCGAGGCCGATGGCGGCCTCATTGCCGGCCAGGGGATAGGTCATGCGAATGACGAGGTCGGGCGCGGCTGCAACCGAGCGGAGCTGGCTGTCATCGGAAAAGATGTTCTTGACCAGCGCGTCATAGCGCGCCTGGTCCATGTCAGGCTCGGTCGAGATTGTGGCGACGAGGCCCCGCACGAGCTGGATATTGCTCGAAATATTGCCTTCAAGCTTGGCCCGGATCACCGAGAGTTCGGCCAGAACATCCGAGCGGATACGGGCTTCTGAAATCTGCTGGCTCTGCCGGTCGATGAACAGGCCAACCACGATCACCGTGATCATGGCGATGAGGGTGGGTACGGCAATGGTACGCCGCCTGTCCCTGTCCTGTTGCCGCAATGCTCGATATGCCGACATGCCGTCCATCGTAATTGCGTCAACCCACGCGCGAAATCCCAGACTAGACCCGGCGCATTGATGATTGTCTTACTCAGCGGTGGAAATGTAGGCGTGGTAAAATTTGTCCAAATTCGGTTTCGACAAGTGTTGCCGTGGCCGGCTCAGCCACGAACTTCTTCGAGTTCGATCAGCGCGCCATGGAAATCCTTGGGATGCAGGAAAACCACTGGATTGCCGTGGGCACCGATCCTCGCGCGCCCGTCACCAAGCACCCGCGCACCAGTGGCCTGCAATTGCTCAACCGCCTGGGCGATATCCCCCACCTCAAAGCAAAGGTGGTGTACCCCGCCGGCCGGGTTCTTCGCGATAAACCCAGCAATGGGCGAGTTTTCGCCCAGGGCCTCGAGCAGCTCGATCTTGGAATTGCCAGTGTCGATGAAGACGACGGTGACGCCATGCTCGGGCAGCGCCTGCGGTGCCCCGACATTGGCGCCCAGCTGTTCGCGATATTTCGCCGAAGCTGCCGCCAGATCAGGCACCGCAATGGCGACATGGTTGAGACGGCCGATCATCGGTTGGACAACCTTCCTTCGATTTCGTTGAGCACCGAGAAGGCGGCGTCGAGCACATTGGTGCCGGGTCCGAAAATGCCTGCGACGCCGGCATCGTAGAGGAAGTCATAGTCCTGCTCGGGAATGACGCCCCCAACCACCACGGTGACATCGCCCAGTTCGCGGTCGCGCAGCGCCCCGATCAACTCGGGCACCAGCGTCTTGTGGCCCGCCGCCAGCGAGGACACGCCCACCGCATCGACCTTGAGCTGGTCAACATGGGCTGCCACCTCAGGCGCGGTTTCGAAGAGGTCGCCCATATGGGTGACGAAGCCCATATCCGCAAAAGCCGAGGCGATGATCTTGGCGCCACGGTCATGCCCGTCCTGGCCCATCTTGGCGATGAAGATCGAGGGTGCCCGGCCGCGCGCCGTCTTGAACGCGGCAATGCGGTCCTGCACCGATTTGAGCTGCGGATCGTCGCCATAGCCGCCGGCATAGACGCCCGAAATCACCCGGGTGATGGCGCGATGACGGCCGAACACGTCTTCCATGGCCGACGAAATCTCGCCGAGCGTGGCCCGCGCCCGCGCCGCCTCGATGGCGGCTTCAAGCAGATTGCCCTCGTCCTTGGCGGCGAATTCTCGCAAGGCGGCGAGCATGGATTGGCACTTCTCCTCGTCGCGGCTGGCGCGAATGCGCTGCAATTGCGCGATCTGCTCGCTGCGCACCTTGGCATTGTCGATCTCGCGCACCTCGATCTCGTCTTCGGTGTCGAGCCGATAGCGATTGACACCGACAATGACGTCGTCGCCGCGATCGACCCGCGCCTGGCGCAGGGCGGCGGCTTCCTCGATGGCCAGCTTCGGGCCACCCGACTGCACGAAGGCGGTCATGCCGCCCTGGGCTTCTGCCCCGGCGATCAGGTCGCGCGCGCCCGCGACCAGCGCGTCGGTCAACGCTTCGACATAGTAGGAGCCGCCCAGCGGATCGACCACGTCGGTGATGCGGCTTTCGTGCTGCAGGATCAGCTGCGTATTGCGGGCAATGCGGCTCGAAAATTCCGTCGGCAGCGCAATGGCTTCATCGAAACTATTGGTGTGCAGGCTCTGCGTCCCCCCCAAGGTCGCCGCCAGTGCTTCGATCGTGGTGCGCACGATATTGTTGTGCGGGTCCTGCTCGGTCAGCGATACGCCCGAGGTCTGGCAATGGGTGCGCAGCATTTTCGAACGCGGGTCCTTGGCGCCGAGATCGGTCATGATCTGGCTCCAGAGTTTTCGCGCCGCGCGCAACTTGGCGACTTCGAGGAAGAAGTTCATGCCAATGCCGAAAAAGAAACTCAGCCGCCCGGCAAAGGCGTCGATATCGAGCCCCTTGGCCTTGGCGGCGCGGACATATTCCATGCCGTCGGCCAGCGTATAGGCCAGCTCCTGCACCGCCGTCGCCCCGGCCTCGTGCATGTGATAGCCCGAGATCGAGATGGAATTGAATTTGGGCATGTGCTGGGCGGTGTGGGCAATGATATCGCCGACGATCCGCATCGAGGGTTCGGGCGGGTAGATATAGGTGTTGCGGACCATGAACTCCTTGAGGATGTCGTTCTGGATGGTCCCTTCGAGCTGCTCCTGACGAACACCTTGCTCCTCGGCGGCAACGATGAACATCGCCAGCACCGGAATGACGGCGCCATTCATGGTCATGGACACGCTCATCTGGTCGAGCGGAATGCCGTCGAACAAGACCTTCATGTCCTCGACCGAGTCGATGGCGACGCCGGCCTTCCCCACATCGCCGACGACGCGTGGATGGTCGCTGTCATAGCCGCGATGGGTCGCGAGATCGAAGGCGACCGAGAGGCCCTTCTGCCCATTTTGCAGCGCCTGTCGATAGAAGGCGTTGGATTCGCGCGCCGTCGAGAAGCCGGCATATTGGCGGATGGTCCAGGGGCGGTTGGCATACATGGTCGCCCGCACGCCGCGGGTGAACGGCTCGACGCCGGGAATTTCGCCATCCTCGCCCAGATAGACCGGGTTGACGGGTATGCCGCCATAGTCGCGGTTGAGCGATGATAGGGGCGTCTCGCGCAGCTCATTCTGGGCGAGCCTGGCCCATTTTTCGTGGTTATCGGACATTCTGTCCCCCCACTATCGACCATTCAGCCAGCAGCTCCCTCCCCCCGGGGGCTGGCGCTTGGGCGCAGCGGGCGCTGCCGGCGACGCCGGGCGGG
>NZ_UZWD01000011.1 GCF_900631955.1 Devosia equisanguinis
CCCGCCCAACCCTGCCCCATCCAGCAGGCCGTAGGAGATGATCCCGCCATTGTCGGGCAGCACGACCAGCTTGTCGCCGCCCAGATTGAGCGTCACCAGCCCCTCTTCGAGCAGCGACACATCGAGCAGCGAGGCCAGGCCTCCCGTGCCGCTGGTTCCACCGGAACCGCCGGTCAGGTTGCCGACCAGATTGGTCACCGGGCCGAGCGGTAGAGCACCACTTCCACCGCCGCCTCCTGCACCACCGCCACCGCCCAGAAGCCCGGACAAGGTCTTGTCGAGATTGAGCACGCCACCCAGAATAGCCATTGTGAACTCCCTAGATACTGTTGCCGGTCTCCGCGGGACATCGGCCCCAAAATGCCGGTTCAGCCTCGACGTTAGGGGCAACAGTTAAATGGGATGGCAACGTCTTCATCCGCACAAATGCGGATCAGGCTGGCCCAAGGCAAAGCGCCCCCGGACCAGCGATCCGGGGGCGCAATGTCTAAAACCAACCTGGCGATCAGGCGCTATAGGCCCGCACGTTCTGGGTCTGCTCGCCCAGCCCCTCGATGCCGAGGCGCATGACATTGCCAGGCTTGAGCCAGACCGGGTCGGGCTTGATGCCCATACCGACACCCGGCGGAGTGCCCGTCGAGATGATGTCGCCCGGCTGCAGGCTCATGAACTGGCTGACATAGGAGACAATGGTGGCGACGCCGAAGATCATGGTCTTGGTGGAGCCGTCCTGGTAGCGCTTGCCATCGACTTCGAGCCACATCTTGAGGTTCTGCGGATCGGCCACTTCGTCCTTGGTCACCACCCAGGGGCCGATGGGACCAAACGTGTCTGCGCCCTTGCCCTTGTCCCAGGTGCCGCCGCGTTCGGTCTGGAAATGCCGCTCGGACACGTCGTTGATCAGGCAATAGCCGGCCACATGGTCCAGCGCGTCCTTTTCCTCGACATAACGGGCTTCCTTGCCGATGACGATGCCCAGTTCCACTTCCCAGTCCGGCTTGATGGCGTTCTTGGGAATGATCACGTCGTCGTTCGGCCCGATGATGGCGCTGGTCGCCTTCATGAAGATGATCGGCTCAGCCGGAATGGGCGAACCGGTCTCGGCGGCGTGGTCGGCATAATTGAGGCCGATACAGATGAACTTGCCCACCTGCCCGACACAAGGGCCAATGCGCTGGCCGGCATCGAGCACCGGCAGTGCATTGATGTCGGCACCGGCGATCTTGGCCAGGCCCTCGGGCAGCAGCGTCGCGCCGGCAATGTCGGAGACGATGCCGGAGAGATCGCGCACGGTGCCGTCGGCAGCGAGAATGGCGGGCTTTTCGGCGCCCTTGGCGCCAATGCGGAGCAGTTTCATGGCGGGGTCTCCCTATGATGTGGCCTGTCCATACAGGCTGACATGTTAGCCTGTCGAGGCCGACCTTTGACCAATCCGTTCGCTTTATGCGGCAGCGGGACGGATGATCCCCTTCTTGAGAATGATGTTGCCGTAAAGGCGCGCTTCCCCGGTCTGCACCACCGCCGCCGCCGTGCGCGCCCGCTCGTAAAAGGCAAAGCGCTCTATGGTGGAAAAGCCCTGCCCCGGCTCGTGCCGGGTGATGATGGTCTCGAATTCCCCATAGATGGGCGGCCGCGCCGCCGCATCGCCCACCACCGCCATGCCGATGGCGGCGGCATCGACGAAATCGTCGAGCGGCATCAGCGTCAGCACCGCGTCAAGCACCTGCGTGGCCGAAACCCCGTCGAGCCGCATCACCTCGGGCCCCAGATACTCGGCCGGAAAATTGGCGTCGACGATGACGATCTCATCGCCATGGCCCATGGCGCGCAGCGCATAGAGCAGGTCAGGGCCCAGAATGGGCGGAATGGACTTGAGCATTATTGATCCTCTTCACTCTCCAGGCCCAGGGCACAGCTGCGGTTGAGCCCGGTGCCCGGGGCATTCTCGAATGTGCAACTGGTGGTGGGCGGATCGCCGCAGACCCGCTCCAGTTGCTTGAAACCCACGCATGTCCCATCCGGACCGCGATAGCCGGGCCCGCCCTTGCAACCGCATCCGGTGCAGGCGGCACGCTCCGGACAATTGGCCAGCACAGGTGCAGCACCGAAGCCAAACCCGCCAACCAGCCCGATGAGTGCCAGAACCAGCCGCAGGCTCTTGGTGATCGCCATGCTCCGTCTCAACCGAACGGAAAATCGTCGGTGTCACTGGCAAATTCCGCCCCGTCGTCAAACAGCTCGGGATGTTCACGTGCAAAGGCGAACAGCTCCACCATCACCGCGTCGATATGGGCGCGGATCGCGGCGATGGCCTGTGGCGCATCACCTGCCAGGATGCCGTCGAAAATCGCCTGATGCTCGGCAATGGTCAGCGCCAGCCGGCGCGGGGTGATGATCAGCCGCCGCGCCCGGTCGAGATTGGCGCGGGCCCGGTCGATGATCGACTTGACCTTGGAGAGCCGCATAGTGCGGAAAATGGTGTCGTGAAAGCCCACATCGATCTGGTGGAAGGCTTCCGCATCGTCCCGGCTCGCCGCCTCGCGCTGTTCGGCCATATTGGCGTGCAATGCCGCGATCACTTCGGCATCGTGCTTGCCGATCAGCACCCGCAAAGCCTCGCTTTCGAGCCCTTTGCGGATCAGCATATATTCGCGCACATCGGCGATGCGCACCAGCGACACGGTGGTGCCGCGCTGCGGCGCGATGTCCACCAGCCCCTCATCGGCTAGGCGCGCCAGCGCCTCGCTCACCGGAAAGCGCGACACGCCCAGCTGCGTGCAGATCGCCGCCTTGTCCACCACCGCGCCGGGCGGCAGCGCCAGCGTCACGATGGCGTGGCGCAGGCTATTGGTGACATCGATGGTAACGCTGCCGCGCGAGAACGTCCCCGCTGCGGGCAGAAAATCATAAGGACCGGCTTCCGTTTTCATGCTAACATGTTAGTTAGGGTCTCAGTGCTTGACAATGCCGAAGCGTCGTCACCGCCCGCAATCTGCGGGCAAACCCCGACCAGGTAAAGCGCCGATCCGTGTTTCCCCAGGCCCCCGGACTCAAGACACCGCCATGACCGACACCCTGATCCGCCCGCAAGGCAAGACGCTCGTGCTCAACCCCTCCGACAATATCGCGGTGGCTTTGGCCAATCTCGATGTCGGCGCCGAGACCGCTCAGGGCGTCAGCATCGTCCGCCGCGTTCCGCGCGGGCACAAATTCGCCACCCGGCCGATTGCGGCGGGAGAAGCGGTGGTCAAGTTCGGCCAGATCATCGGCTTTGCCAAGGAACCGATCGCGCCCGGCGATTGGGTGCACGAGCACAATTGCGGCATGGGCGGGCCCGACGGCACGCTGGTACACGACTATGCCTTTGCCGAGGGCGCTATCCCGGTCGACTTCCTGCCCCAGGCGCAGCGCGCCACCTTCGAGGGCTATCGCCGCGCCAATGGCAGCGTCGGCACCCGCAATTATATCGGCATCCTGACCTCGGTGAATTGCTCTGCTACCGTCGCCAAATTCGTCGCCGAAGCCATCAACCGCTCCGGCATTCTCGATGATTACCCTGAGATCGACGGCGTCGTGCCCTTCGTGCACGGCACCGGCTGCGGCATGGAAAGTCGCGGCGAAGGCTTTGACATCTTGAAGCGCACCCAATGGGGCTACACCTCCAACCCCAATCTCGGGGCGGCGCTGCTGGTGGGTCTCGGCTGCGAAGTGTTCCAGATCGGCCGCATGAAGGAACTCTATGGCATCGAGGAAAGCCAGACGTTCCAGACCATGACCATTCAGGAGCGTGGCGGCACCAAAAAGATGATCGAATGGGGTGTCGAAAAGGTCAGGGAAATGCTGCCCACCGCCGCGGCGGCCCGCCGCGAGACCGTCGATGCCAGTCATTTGACCCTGGCGCTGCAATGCGGTGGCTCCGACGGCTATTCCGGCATCACCGCCAATCCCGCACTCGGCTATGCCGCCGACATCCTGGTGCGCAATGGCGGCACCGCCATTCTCTCGGAAACCCCCGAAATCTATGGCGCCGAACACCTGCTCACCCGCCGTGCCGCCAGCCGCGCCGTGGGCGAAAAGCTCATCCAGCGCATTCATTGGTGGGAAGATTATACGCGGCGCAACCATGGCGAGATGAACAACAATCCCTCGCCCGGCAACAAGCTGGGCGGGCTCACCACCATTCTCGAAAAGTCGCTGGGTGCTGCCGCCAAGGGTGGCACCACCCCGCTCACCGCCGTCTATGAATATGCCGAAAAGGTCACCGAAAAGGGCTTTGTCTTCATGGACACGCCCGGCTTCGATCCGGTCTCGGCCACCGGCCAGGTCGCCGGCGGCGCCAATATCCTGTGCTTCACCACCGGCCGTGGCTCCGCCTATGGCTGCAAGCCCGTCCCCTCGATCAAGCTCGCCACCAATTCCGATGTCTATGCGCGCATGACCGACGACATGGACATCAATTGCGGCGATATCGTCGAAGGCGTCTCCATCGAGCAGAAGGGCCAGGAAATCTTCGACCTCATCCTCAAGGTGGCGTCGGGGGAAGAGACCAAATCCGAAGCCCTTGGCTATGGCGACAACGAATTCGTCCCCTGGCAGGTCGGCGCGGTGATGTAGGGGCGCTGCCCCGTGATCGTGCTATACGCGCAGAGCGTCACCCTCGGGCTTGACCCGAGGGTGTTTTGTTTTGGCGGTTGCTGAAAGTGAAGACCCCTTGGGTCAGGCCCGAGGGTGACGAGCGGTGGCCTAAGCCCCTCATCCGTCTTGCGCTGTGCGCAATCCACCTTCCTCCACAAAGGGAGAAGGGAAAATCGGTGCCCTATTCGACGAACCGCACCTTGCCGATATGCGGCAAATTCCGGTTCCGCTGCGCGTAGTCGATGCCATAGCCGACCACGAATTCATCGGGAATGTCGAAGCCGATCCAGCGCGCCGGCACCTGCGTTTCGCGGCGGCTGGGCTTGTTGAGGAGGGCACACACTTCCATGCGCCGCGGATGCCGGGTTTCGAGAATTTCGAGCACATGCTTGAGCGTATGGCCGGTATCGATGATATCCTCGACCACCAGCACGTCGCGCCCGGCGATTTCGCCGCGCAGATCCTTCAGAATCCGCACCTCGCGGCTCGATTCCATCGCATCGCCATAGGAGGAGGCTTCGAGGAAGTCGACCTCGACCGGCAGGTCGATCTCGCGCACCAGATCGGCGATGAAGATGAACGAGCCGCGCAGCAGCCCCACCACCACCAGCTTGTCGGTGTCGTGAAAAGTCTCGGTGATTTCCGCCGCCAGTGCCTCGACGCGCGCGGCAATCGCCTTGGCCGAGATCAACTGGTCGACGACATAGGGGGGCTTTGACACGGGATGAGTCACTCTCGCTGGCTCTGTCGATATTGTCCGGACCGCTGAGGCAGGGTCCGGCAGGGGAGCGCGACAGCCTCGCCCCAGCCATGCGCCCACTGCTCGCGCAAAGCGCTGCCCCGGTCAAGCCGCCGCCGCACTGCGACGGAGGTTTTCCGCCCTCAGGGCCGCCGCGCCACCAGATCGATTTCCACCAGCGCCCCCACTGCCAGTGCCGTCACCCCGACCGTCGTCCGGGCCGGCAACTTGCCGGGCTCGAAAAAACTGGGCCAGAGCGCATTGAGCGCCGCATAGTCGCGCTCGAACTGCGTGAGATAGATGCGGGCCATGGTCACATGCTCGAGTCCCAGCCCGATGCCGCCGAGCACAATTCTGAGGTTCTCCACCACCCGCCGCGTCTGCGCCTCCACCCCCTCGGGCAGCGGCGCATCGGGCGCCGCCGGATCGGTGGGCATCTGACCGGTGATGAACACCCAGCCATCGGCCTCCACCGCATGACTGAACGGGGCGACCGGACGCGGGCCGGAGGAGATCATGTGATGCAATAGCGCGCTCATGGCAGGTCCAGGTTGGGTGGAATTGTGATCAACATCGCTGCCGCGGCGTCGCTGTCAACCACCGCCCCTTGCGAGCCGTTCATAATCCGTTCAGACTCCGGCAAGACTCACAACTAAAGGGGCTGGTCATGGCCGAAGGCGAGTACGAGATCCGGCGCGAGCAGAGCGCCACCAGAGGCCGCTATGTCATCGACCTTGCCCCCGGTTTCGAAGCCGAAATGACCTATCGCTGGTCCGAAGGCGGCCCCATGGTCATCGACCACACCGGCGTGCCCCCCGAATATGAAGGCCGCGGCATCGCCGCCCAACTGGTCAAGGCCGCCATCGCCGACGCCAGGGCAGAGGGATTCAAGATCACCCCGATCTGCCCCTATGTCGTCGTGCAATTCCGCCGCCACCCAGAATGGGCGGATCTGCACTCCTAATAGCCGTAGCGGATTTTATCAGCCTTCTCAGACAGATACGGCTCAAGATCGGTCCAGGACACCCGCGCCGTCGGCGCGCCATAGGCATAGGCGGAGACCTCGTAAGGCTCGAACTGGATCAGTAGACCGTAATCATCGGAAAAGTCCCAGCGCGTCGGATCGACCGCCACCAGGGCAACGACGTTGCTGTTGTCATCGAGCATGAGATTGTCGCCATGCTCGGCCTGGAGTGCCGCCAGCGTCAGCGCCGTCAGCTTCTTCTCCCAGCCCTTGCCGGTAAACATATCCGTAGCCTCGAGCCCGCGCTTCTCATCGACGAGATAATGCAGGTAGGAGAGCGAATAATTGCCGTGCGCAGCGCCGTGGCCATACCAATACGTGTTTACTGCCAATGAGATACGGCCGGTTCCGGCTTGTTCCTGAACGGTGATCTTGTTGTCGGTATTGCTGGTGTCGTCGTCTTGTCCGTCCCCTTCGCCGCCCTGGGCAGCGAACATGCCGAGCTCGACCTCACCCTGCTTGCGCACGAATTCGTTGAACGCCACCGCATAGGGTTCGCTCGAATCCAGCTGCACCAGCGTCTGCTCGTGCTGGGCCACGGGCCAATTGGAATCGGGATCATCTGCCTCATAGGGATCGGGCAGCGCCGCATAGCGTGACTGCGGATAGAACCGCCGTCCATCCATCATTCGGCTGGTTTCGAGCACCTGGCTGCGGCTACTGAAAATATCGACGAGGCACGACACCCCGTTCTCGCTATAGGAGCCCTTGGCCATCGGCTTGGCATCGGAGGTGCAGGCCTTTTGCGCATAGTCCAGCCAGATGCGCTGATCGGCGCGCACGGCGTCAAGCGCCGCCTTGGAGAGCCCGCCAATCGCCGTTTCATAGGTCTTGCTCAGCCGCTCATCGGCCCGAGAAAGCTCGGGATTGTCGCAGATTGCGTGCTCGAACGGCGTTGACGCCTTGGCGCAGTCAAAACTGGCGGCCTGCGCCACCATCACCGTCGGCGCCGTGAAGCCGGCAATCGCCATTGCCACAACAGGAAGAAATTTCAACACCTTACGCCTCCTCGGCATGCAAGTTTCTGGATCAGGATATCCGGGATTTTTACGGCCGACAAACGGGGGTCAGGCCGTGCGCGGCTGCATCTGCATCTTGGCGTCGAAGACGACAACCATATTACGCCCGCGCTCTTTGGCCATATAGAGAGCCGCATCGGCCATATCGGCAGCAAGGTCGAGATTGTCGCCGCGCTCGGCCAGGCACGCGCCGACGCTGATCGAGATCGCCATCTGCTCGCCGGCCGGCCCGATGACGGGCGCCTCGGTGATGGCCGCCATCAGCCGCAGTGCCGCAGGTCGCAGCGCCGCCGCCGCACAGCCGGGCAGCAGCACGATGAACTCGTCACCACCCCAGCGCGCGCAGCTGTCACCGGTCCCCATAATGGTGCCGATCCGCCGCGCCACCTCCAGCACCACAGCATCACCGGCGGCATGGCCATAATTGTCATTGATGGTCTTGAACCGGTCGATATCCAAGAGCATCAGGCCATAATCGCCTGCCGCGGCGGCCTGCTCATGGGCCTCTGCAAAACCGCGGCGGTTGAGAATTCCCGTCTGTCCGTCGCGAAACGCCAATTGCTCGAGCTCGCGCGTTCGCTCGCGCACCCTTGCTTCGAGCAGCCGCGTATTGTCGTCCACGGCCGTCGCCATCTCTGTAAAGGCGGCTGAAAGCCGGCCGATTTCATCCTGCTGCCCCACGCCCATATGCAGGGCCGGACCATAGTCCCCTTCTCGGGCGCTGCGCACCACGCCCTCAAGCCGCACCAGCCGGTCGAGCACCTGTCGCTTGAACACGAGGACCAGCATGATCGTCCCTAACCCCATCACCGATATCAGCAGCAGCCCGATGGGCAGGAACAGCTGCCGGTCGATGATGGCGTCGACATCCATCAAGGTCACATTGTACCAGCCGAGCCGGTCGAGATAGCCCACGCCCACCAGCGTAGGCTTGCCGCCGATATCGACGAAAGCCGAGCGCGCCAGCGTCTCTCCGTCGGTGACATCCTCCATCAGTCCACGCAGCACGGCCTCATCCTTGGGGCTGTCCACCAGCGAGAACACGGTGCGCTTGGCCCGGATATCTTCCGAGAGGCTGGCCAAATTGACCAGGTTCTGGTCGCGATGCGCCTGCACCAGCCCGCGGCGATCGACGAACATCGAGGTCACGCCGACCTGGGGCACATTGACCACTTCCTGGATGAAGGCGGTGAGGTCGATGCCCGTACCCAAAACCCCGAGCACCGTGCGTCCCTCGCGGATGACGCAGTTCATCCACACCTTGGTCACGCCCAGATTGGCGTCGTTGTCGACATTGAGATGGCACCCGTCACCCAGCGACTTGGTGGCGAAATACCAGGCGTCGCGGGGGTTGTCGGCGCTCACCGCATAGCGCAGCTGGTTGCCGGCATAGCCATTGCCGGCATCGTTGAAATAGTAGTTTTTCGAAGCGTCGATGACGAAGAAATAGGAGCGATCGGTAAAATTCTGCCGATAGTGCTCAAGCTCGGCAATGCCACGGCGCTTGAGCACGGGATCGTCCTCATTGCGTGTCCAGTCGCGGATCGCCTGGCTGCCCGCCAAGGTCTCGGCTAGCGACACCTCTCGAATCAATGTGCCCAGACCGCGATGGCGATCATAAAGCACCTGCTTTTCGGCAAAGAGCGTGCCGAGTTGGATAACGGTCGACGCAACGATCCAGTTGAACGCGAAATAACTGGGGACCGCCACCAGCGCGAAGGCCAGCACCACGAAAATCAGCACCCGGGAGGTCAGGGAATTGGTGATTGTGCGGCGAGGCGCAGGCATGCTCGGGATCCGGTTGGTGGATGCGGGGCTCCCCCGCGGACTTATCCTTGCGCAAAACGCCTATAGACTCTGTTAACGCCCAACCAACCGGAACCGCCTGCCCTTAGGCCCGCAGCCAGGCCTGGATAGCCAGCAATTCCTCGTTGCGCACCTCATGGCCGCCCTCGTGCCAGGCCAGCTCTGTCTGGGCACCGGACCTCGAAAAATAATCCGAAAGCGCTTGCGTTGCCCCGGCTGGCGCAATCGGGTCGCGGCGCCCCGCTGTGATCAGCACCCGCCGATCGCTGAAATCGGCTGCGGGCGGCGCAAAGGGAATGAGCGGATGCATCAGTATCGCCCCATCGAACAGGTCGGGCGCCGCAAACATCACCGAGGCCAGAATATTGGCGCCATTGGAGTAACCCAGCCCCAGCACCTGGCGCGGCCGCTCCGCGCCGATCGCCTCGCGCACGAAGTCGGCCATGGCGCTGGTCCTCATGGCAAGATCGGCCATGTCGTAGATGCCTTCGGCGGTCCGCTTGAAATAACGGAGCGCGCCGCCCTCGCTAACATCGCCACGCGGCGCAACCCTGCGGGCCTCCGGCAGCAGTTGTCCGGCCAGCTCGAAAAACTGGTTCTCGTCCCCGCCCGTGCCATGGAAGAGGAAAATCACCGGCGCGGCGTCGTCGGCGCCCGGGGCAGAACGGAATTGATACATGGCCATGCTGTCTCTCCTGTTTGCTCCGATATTGTCTTTTAGCCCGCCACGGGCAATCGCCCGGCATGGCCACGCTCTATTGCCGATTCCGGAACAATTGAGCCTGACCCATGGTTGCTCTCCGGTGCCGCCGGGGTAAGATGGATCATGTTCCTGTCCGTTTTCGACGTCTTCAAGATCGGCGTGGGTCCATCGAGCTCGCACACAATGGGCCCGATGTCGGCCGCGCGCCGCTTCCTCGATGAACTTGTCGGCGCCAACTGGCCCCGCGCATCGCGCGCCCAGCCCAAGGCGCTGACGGCGAGCCTGCATGGCTCTCTGGCCTATACAGGCATTGGTCACGGCAGCGATCGCGCCGTCATCCTCGGTCTTGCCGGACACGAGCCGTCCAGCATCGACCCTGACCAGATGGACGCCATTCTCGAAACGGTGCGCCAATCTGGACAGGTCTCGCCCGAGGGCCACCCCAGCTATCGCTTCCGTCCCGCCGTCGATCTCGAACTCGACCGGCGAACGCCCCTGCCCGGCCACCCCAACGGCATGCAGTTCGCCGCCTGGGATGCGGACGGGCAGTTGGTGCTGCGCCGCATCTACTATTCCATCGGCGGCGGCTTTGTGGTCAGCGCCGACGAATTGGAGGCCATGCGCTCAGCGCCAGCCGAGCCGCAGGACGTGCCCTGGCCCTTTGCCAATGCCCGGCAGATGCTGGACATGGCGCGGCAATCCGGCCTTTCCATCGCCGCGATGAAGCGCGCCAATGAAGAGGCGCGCATGAGCCGGCAGGCGCTAGACCGGGGCCTCGACGCCATCTGGGCGGCCATGTCGGGATGTATCGACCGTGGCCTGGTTCAGGACGGGCAATTGCCCGGCGGGCTCAAGGTGCGGCGTCGGGCAAGAGCGATCCACACGCAGTTGGCCGAGCGCTGGCAACGCAACGAAATCGACCCGCTGATGGCCAATGACTGGCTCAGCCTCTTCGCCATGGCGGTAAACGAGGAAAACGCCGCCGGAGGCCGTGTCGTCACCGCCCCAACCAATGGCGCCGCAGGCGTTATTCCCGCGGTCATCCGCTATGCCATTCAGTTCAATGCCGGCACCGGCCAAGGCGCCATCCGCGACTACCTGCTGACCGCCGCGGCCATTGGCGGCATCATCAAGCACAACGCCTCCATTTCGGGCGCCGAAGTGGGATGTCAGGGCGAGGTGGGCTCGGCCTCGTCCATGGCCGCAGCCGGGCTCTGCGCCATTATGGGCGGCACGCCCGAGCAGGTTGAAAACGCCGCCGAAATTGCTCTCGAGCACCATCTGGGCATGACCTGCGACCCAGTGGGAGGTCTGGTGCAAATCCCGTGCATCGAACGCAATGCCTTCGGCGCGGTCAAGGCGGTCACCGCGGCGTCGCTGGCCCTCAAGGGGGACGGCACCCATGCTGTGCCGCTCGACGCCTGCGTCGAGACCATGCGCCAGACCGGACGCGACATGAGCGACAAATACAAGGAAACCAGCCAGGCAGGCCTGGCCGTCAACGTTGTGGCGTGCTGACCCCACCCGGCCGATAACCGGCGAGAATGGCGGCCCGCAAGGCCTCGGCAACCGCATTCGCCGCGGCTTCCTCAGCGCCGATCTCGGATTCGTAATTGGTCGGCGAGAGCTTTTCGCCCTGATAGCTCGTGTCGGCAAAGCGCGTGAACGACACCGTCTGCCCGTCCGGCTGGCGGATGGTCACGGTGGCTTCGACGCGCACGCCCACCGGGCGACCGGCTGGAATAGCGTTTGAAATCCCTATCGACGGGCCCGACTTGACGGCCGCGACGCTCAGCACCGGATCACCGGCGCCAGCCGTGGCCGGAAAGGCAATCGCCAATCGGTTGAGAACGATTTGGCTCAGCCGGTTGGCGGGCGGCGCAAAGCTGAACCGCGTTGAGGCCATAGCCGCGGCGGACCGATCGCCATAGACCGGGGCAAAGCTGGTGCAGGCCACAAGCGTCGTCGCCAACAGCACTGCGCTCATCATGCCAAGAAGTCGAATTCGGGTCATCTCAGCGTCCTTATGGCGCCACGCCGGGGCCGGTATAGCCGATATCGAAGCCGGCAGGCGCCTTGAGGCGGAATGTGGCAGTGACCCGCGTATCATTGGGCTTGATGTGGGTCGCACCAGTCCGCGACGCGCCAGCACCGATCTGCAGATAACCGTCATCATACATCAGGCCGGCACCCACCTGCAGGAAACTATTGGCGTTGAGGTCCCAATAGGTACTGCCGGACACCGACCAGTAATCGCTGACGGGCACCGTCAGCTCCGCGCCGATCTCGTTCTGGTCGCGCACCATACCAGCGGCAGGAACAGCAGCAGTGTAGCGGTAATTGAGCGCGGCCGAGAACCGCTCCTGGCTGTAGCTGGCACCCAGACCGACCCGCGCCAAAGCCAGCTTGGCCGTGTCGATCTGCGCCTTGCCGCCGAGCTTCAGGCCGCCCGTACCCCCGGCATAGGCACCAAGCACCGCATAAGACGAATTGGCCTCAAGCCCTGAGCCCGCTCCCGCCTGCGTCGTGTCGGGTAGGGCAAAGGCATTGGTACCGGCGAGCAGGAACGACTGCCCGGCGATCACCTCGAGATAGTCGCCACCATCAAAACTGGCGAGATAACGCCCACCGATATTAGCACGCAGGCCAGTTTCCTGCCGGTCGATGCCGGTGAAGCGGTTATAGGTGAAGACATTGGTGTCATCGAGCACCACGCTCTGACTGTCTTCATTGGTAATGCCGGGCTTGCTGCTGGCCGCACCCCGATAGACGATCTGCCCGATCGGCTCGATCAGATGCGTCACGCCGGGACTATGGGCAGCCATCGGGTAGCGAACATCCAAGGCCGCGATGGGCGTCACGCCCCAGAGATTGCCGCTGGGCGGCGCACTGGCCAGGAGGCTGGTATTGTCGTAATGCGCTCCGTCGATGCGCACCCCCAGGAAGGGCGTAGCGACAAAGCCACCGCCAATCATCTGGTTTTGCCAGGCAAGCTGGGCCATGCCGTGCAGCCTGGTGCCGGCATAACCAAGATCGTAGGTCACGCCGTTGACAACGCGGGAGCTGTCTGCCTGCCGGCTGATACCCAGGAGACGCGCCTCGACATCGATACGTCCCGCACCGGGCGGCAGGGTAAAGCTCTTTTCCACCCGGATATTGGGCAGGGCAATACCCTGCTGGGCCCGCGTCTGGTTGGTGTTGGCCCCAAGAAGATTGAACTGCTGCACCCGCGCATCGAGATAGGTATCGGCGGTCAGATGAGTGGCATAGACCTCGTTCACCGCTGCGCGGCCCGGATCCAGCCGATAATCTTCGAAATAGGCGCTGTCGGTGAAGGCCGCATAGGCAAATCCTACCTTCCAGTCGGCCACCGGGACGAATTCGCCCGAAGTCTGCAAGGCACCACGCCAATCCCGTTGCGCATCGGCAAAGGTGAAGGCGTTCTTGTCGAACTGGTAGAGCCCCGACGCCTTGATGCGGAACGAGCCCTGATCAAACCGCTGCACCCATTCGGCGCCGAGCAGAAAGCCCTGACGCGTCAGCAGGGTGGGCGTAAAGATGACATCGGTAAATTTGGTGGAATAGACATTGAGCGGCACTTCGACCTTGAGGCCGATGCTCTCGCTATAATCGAGCGAGGGGCGAGGCGCCTTTTCAAGCGCGCTATCGCTGAGATCGGGCAGCCAGAGGTAGGGCAGCCACGCCACCGGCACGCCAAGCAGGGCCAAGGTGGGGTTTTCAAGACTCACCGATCCATCATCGGCATTATAGACCACCCGGCTGGCACTGACCGACCACCCTATCCGCCGTCCCTGCGCGTCGATACAATCGCCGCATGGCGCATAGCTGGCATTATCGAGAATGGTGCGCAACGCCTGGTCATATTCGGCGCTGTCGGCGGTAATGCGGGCCCCGTCACTGGAGGTGATGGCGATGGAATTGAGGAAGGCCTGCTTGAGCCCGCCGGTCACCTTGAGATCAGCGGCGCTGGCCACATTGCCGGCCGGATCACGGATGCTGACAGCCCCGGTGAAGACCAATTCGCCACTGCCGCGCCGATAGACCAGATCCTGGCCGCGCAAGACATAGCCGCTGGCCCCAAGCACCACATCGCCCCGGGCGGTGATGATATTGCGCTGCGCATCGAAAATCAGCTCATCGGCTTCTACCGCCGTGGGGGCCGTGGCATCGAAAGGCGCGTTGAAGAACGCCTCCGGCAAAAGGCCCTGGGCGCTCGCGGGAGCCAGCGCAAGCGCACTCGCACCACCGAATGCGGCAGCGGCGACCCAGCGCAGCAATGCATGGCGATCAAGCAGCCCCAAAACCCAGCCTTTTCTTATCCGGCAGCAACGACCTGCAGAGTAAACCCCGCGTCACGCCGGAACGCACACCTCGCCCGGTCCATGACGTCCCCAAGCGAGCAACGTCCGGAAACTACAGATGTATCCCGGACCCGGCAACGAACAAAGTGCCCCTGCCCACCGGCCTGCGCGCCACAGACGCTCCACAGCGCTAATCAGCGCCGAAAACAAAAAGTACTTTCAATGCCCTAACCGAGTTTAACCTCTTGTAAACCATGCCCGCCAAGACAGCGTCTTTTGGCCCTGCTGTTGCACGCATTCCGCACCTTCATGCCAACCCGCCAGCAGTGACGCGCGGCAGCGACATTGCCGCCACATGACAGATTTTCCACAACTCCACTTCTGCCGCTTGCGCCGCCAAAACACTTCACCTATAAGGCGCGTGGCTAGTCGCCGGGCGCCCACTGCGCCCTGATGCCCAGATAGCTCAGTTGGTAGAGCAGCGGATTGAAAATCCGCGTGTCGCTGGTTCGATTCCGGCTCTGGGCACCACCTTCTTCCATTTAAGTTTGATGGCTTGCTTGAGTTTCAAGCCAGCACCGCATGGCCCCAAACTGTGCTGGATTTGCACACGGCACCCCTGGCGCACCGCGAATACCTTCCTTTAAGATCAGCGACTTAGCATACCGACGCGGAGCGGGTTAGCACACCAGCTAGCACAAACCGCAGCAACGCTCCGTCGCGTCGGTATGATCCCAAAGGACTCGCTGGCTGGGTGGCAAGGGGCTAGAGGGGCACATGAGAACGACTGCGCGCGCCCGACGCCGTTGCCGAAAATCGCGGGATTGCGCCTCGCTCCCGACGGTCGGCTTCGCAACAATTTCTTATTCGGGCACTTTTACGTCACTCAGCCCATCCATCGGGACGTAAGCCACCACATGCTGGCGCGCAATCTCGAAACAACAACGAAGATGATCGACACGTTCTATTCGGAAAATCCGCGCCACCGATAAAGGCGGACGGATTGCTAGAGGCAGACTGTACAAGACCGGTGAGAATGCCGGGACTACAGCGATGGTTGCCGCATAAGCCCGGGTGGTTCATGTTAAATCCGCAACTTCGCGGCAGGTATCACGCATGGATTTCATGAAGCTCCTCAAATCGATTGAGGAACTGCTCTATGAGCTAATCACATGGTTCGTGTTTTACCCTTTGACCTTCTGGCGCATCGTCACGCGGCCGATATCGATGCTGGCCTATGCGCAAAAAGAACTGACCGAAAAGGATCACGAACAGTTCGACGATGCGGTCAGCCCGCCCATCCTGCTGCTGTTGACGCTGGTCCTGTTGCACGTCCTGGAGGGTGCAGTGGCAGGGCGCGCACCTTCAGTCTTTCCGACGCTATTGCAAGATGACCGAAACCTGCTGGTCTTTCGCGCCTTGGCCTTCAGCCTTTTCCCGCTGTTGTTCGCAACCATGAAGCTACGCAACAGCGGCGCCCGCATGACGCGCACCACTCTCAAGCCGGCATTCTACAGCCAAAGCTATGCCACTGTTCCCTTCGTCATGGCGATCAGCCTTGGCATGCAACTCTCTTCGCACGCCCAGGCGCTGCCCGGTGGGAGCATGTGGGGCCTCATGGTCGCCCTGGCCGGAACGATATGGTATTTGGCGGTCGAGACGGTGTGGTTGTCCAAGGGGACGCAAATGTCCAGATTGCGAGCAGTGCTCGCCACGCTGGGGATATTTCTTGTTGCAGTATTCGTCCTGCTTGTCGCTGCCGCCCTTGTTGCCCTGGTGGGGTATCAAATGGATCAGCAGGCGCCCACGCCCTAGTTCGCTAGCCGGTTGGACCCTGTCCGGACAGCAAGCCGACAGATAACAGCGGCCAATCATTGTGGCGATGGGCCAGTGCGGACACCCAAAGCGCGCCCGTACGCAAATAGGCTAGGGTCGGCAGGATCCGCGTATTACCGATGCATTGACGGACATTCCAGTCATGGTGGGCAGGTGCCATTCGGCCGACCAATGCGCGAAAGGGACCACAAGTATCCGGTTGCTCGGACTGCTTCCTATCGGCACCCACAATAATGTGGATAGTTCCGACCTTCGCCTGTTCCTGCCCTCAATAATCTTGCGGCCCCACCGAAAGCAGGGCCGCTCAGGACACTAGCGCACAGACTGAAAGCTGCCATCCAGCGCAAAATAGCAGTTGAAGAACTGCGTGCTGCCATCGGCCTGGTCGAACCAGCCCTGCACAACATAATTGCCTGGAAGGCTGAGGACACTGTTCACCGTGATCTCGGCCGGTCGAACTCCGAAACGCGCCGAAGCTTCACCGGTGCAGAAGCGCGGCATGTCAGCGGTAGACACCGCACTTGGCGTTGGGTTGGACCCCACCGGCTGCGGCTGGGGGCGTGGCCTCACGACGGTTGGCAGGGAAGTTGGCTGGCCAAAAGATTCATGCAGATATCGGCCCGCGACCCAACCGCGCTGGCCGCGCGGTGTTTCGACCTGACACCAGCGGGTGCTGCCACTGGTGGTGCAGCCGAAATTGCGGAGCGTATCGCCATCGCGCACCGTGCCGATGACCGGGTTACCGGTCGACGGGCCGGAGCGCACATTGAGCGTATCGCTGCCCAGCCCCTCAACCTGCCAATAATCGGGTCCGCTGCCGACACTGACCGGCGCTACCGGGCCGGATGGCAGCGTGGTTGGCCGTGGCGTTTGGCCGGCTGAGCCGTCCACAGAGACGGTCAGGTCGAAGTCGGCCGTCTCATTACGGCGGGCCGCGTTGCGCATCAGGTAAACGCTGATGGTGTAATTGCCCGAGGATGTGAGGCGCAGATTGGTGGAATTGCCCGAGATGGAGCCATTGAATAGCGCATCCGAGGCGCCCGGGGCGCTGATGTTGAAATAGTTGCTCGAATTGTTGGTATCGAGCTGCACGGACATGGTCTGACCGGCTGATACGCCGATGCGATAGTCAATGGTCTGATAGCCCTCGATGGTGTCCGAGAGCGTGGTGCCACTGGCCCCGCGGGGAAAACGAACGTCAACAGTCATCGCATCCTGAGCCGACGCTGGAAGCAGCGACAGCATCAGAGCAACTAAAGTGGTCAAGGTAGCGGGTAAGAAGGCACGGCGGATTGATGTGATGGTCACGACAGCCTCCGCAAATAAATTCATTACCCCACGGTTTGGCGAAGAAGTGCCGATATTGTGGCAATCAAAATCACTTTTTGTATCGCTTCAATTTTAGGCAATATTCAGAATTTTTCTCACCTTAGGGACGGTTCTGGCGTCCAACGCGACTTGCGCAAGTAAAGGCCGATAAGTGATTTGCCATTTCGCAAATTGCGAATTCTGATGGTCTTATCGCGTCAGCCCTGAGGAAAACCGAGCATGAGCCGTAAACGTGCTTTCGCCCTTGTCGCATCCACTGCTCTGATGGGAGTGTCGGCGCTCGCCCAGGACGCCCCAGCCATTCCCTCGCTTGGCGCGGCAGAGCTGAATTTCTCCGTCGAGAACATGGACAGGTCGGTCTCACCGAAGGAAGATTTTTACCGCTACACGTCGGGCGCCTGGCTCGACCAGGCCGTCATTCCCCCCTCCTCGCCAGATGTGAATGTGTTCAGCTTCATGGTGGACCATGTCACCGAGCAGATGGCCACGGTCATATCGGATGCGGCGGCCAAGGCTGATGACGCGGAAGCGGGAACGCCGGCGCAGCAGGTCGGTGACCTCTACAATTCCTTCATGGATCTGGATCGGATCAATGCCGCAGGCGTCACGGCGCTGCAGCCAGCGCTCGACACGCTTGAAGCAGTGGACAGCCTTGACGATCTTTCCACCTATCTCGGCAAGCGTGGGCGCGACACCGCATCCTTCGTGCTGGCCGCAATCGTCCCTAATGCCGATCGCGCCGACAGCACCAAGATGGCGTTGTGGTTCCTCAGCGGCGATCTCGGTATTGCATTGGGTGCCATCTATGAGGAAGGCGAGGATTCGGCGCGCGTTGTCGCCTACAAGACCTTCGTGCGCGACACCCTGATCCTGGCCGGTGATAGTCCCGAAATTGCCACCGAGACAGCCGACCTCGTCTTTGAGCTCGAAGCAAAAATGCATGCGGCCAAGGCCACACCCGTGGAGCGGGTGGACCCCCGCAATGTCTATAACCCGGTACCGTTCGAGGACTTGCAGGCAGAAATTCCCGAACTCGACCTGACCCTGCTGGTGCGGGGCCTGGGCCTCGAGCCGGAAGAGACGGTAGTCAAGACCGAGCCGCGCTATCTCAGCGTCTTGTCGCAGATTCTGCGTGATTATTCCCTCAATGAGATCAAGGCCTATCTCCGCTTCCGGCTGATCGAGAACTATTCAAGCTATCTCGGCCCCGCTTTCGAGGCGCCGGGCATCGCCCTCATTCAATCCCTGATCGGGACCTCGGAGACCAAGCCGCGGGAGGAGATGGCGCAAAGCCTGCTCAAATCCAATCTCGGCCAGCCGCTGTCGCGGCTCTATATCGATGCCTATTTCGCCGAGGAGACACGGCAGACGGCGCTCGACATGATGGACCGGATCAAGGCGGCGTTCCTTGAACGCATCAAGACCCGCAGTTGGCTGAGCGAAGAGACACGCGCTGCCGCCATCGAGAAGCTGGAACGGCTGACTTATTATGCCGGCTATCCCAATGAATGGCTCGACTACAGTTCGGTCGAAATCAAATCCGATGACCTGATCGGCAATATCACGCGCCTCAACCGACACATGATCGATGTCGAGGTCGCCAAGATGGGCAAGACCGTAGTCGAGACCCATTTCAGCGACGACGCCACTCTGCCCCTCAGCGTCAACGCGGCCTATAGCCCGTCGATGAATGGCTTTGACGTGCCTGCTGCCATTATCCAGCCCGGCATGTTCGATATTTCGCAGCCCGCCCCGGTCTATTTCTGTCGCCTCGGCGCGGTTCTCGGCCACGAAATGACCCATGGCTTCGACAGCGGCGGGCGCCTCTTCGATGCCGATGGCAATCTTCGGGACTGGTGGACGGCGGACGACGCGGCAGCTTTCGAGGCCGAAGCGCAGAAGCTGGTGGATCAGGCCAATGCCTATGAGGTTCTGCCCGGACTGATGGCCAATGGCCCGCTGAACGTCAAGGAGAACATGGCCGACTTCGGCGGCATAACCCTCGCTCACGCAGCACTGATGACCTATCTGGAGGAACATCCGGATGAGAATGTCGAAACCGACGGGCTGACGCCGTCGCAGCTCTGTTTCGTCGCCTTCAGCCAGATGTGGGCAACAAAGTCGACCGACCAATACACAGCCTATCTCGTCGGCAATGACGTCCATGCCACCGGCGACTACCGCGCCTTTGCGGCCCTCCAGCATGTGGACGCCTTCTATGAGGCCTTCGACATCAAGGAAGGTGACCCCATGTGGCTCGCGCCCGAAAAGCGCGTGCACGCCTGGTAGGCGGCGGTGGGAACGGCAGGCCTGTTCCCCCGCCGGGCATGACGATGACCTTTCACCAAGGTTGAAGACATGACCACCGGCATCCTCGACGACAGTGCGGAAACCTACACGATCGCCGACGTGGTTTTTCTCGGCGACTGACGGCAGCCAGGCCGTCGGCAACTGGAAGGACATTGCGATGAACAAGCTTATTCTGGCCACGGGCCTCGCTGCCGCCTGCCTGATGACTGCCCCAGCACAGGCGGCGGTGCCGCAGCTGAACTTCACCTGCGCCGACGGCATTGAGGTGCATGCCGACGAGGGCGGCCCCGTCTATATCGACGGAGAGGAAGCCGAGCTCGAAGTCTTCAACGACGACTATTCCGAAGCCAGCCTTGGCGAAACCACGATCTCCATTGCCATCAACACCGATGGTACGCCGGCTCTGTCCTATACTGGACCTGGCGGCGCCAATGGCATCTGCAACCCCACGCCGGGCACTGAAACCGCGTCTACCGGCGGCGCAACCATCCCCTTCTTCGATGCCGAATGCCCGGGCGAACTTTTCGTCCATGCAGACGAGGGTGGACCGGTCTATCTCAACGGCAAGGAGGCGGCGTTCACCTCGTTCAGCGAGACCTATTTCGAGGCAAAGGCCGGCGACGTCACCGTGTCGGTGACCAAATTGCCCGACGGGACGCTTCACGTTTCCTATACGGGGCCCGGTCGCGCCAATGGCGTGTGCAAGCTGCAATAGCGGTTTGCCAGGCTTTCATCAAAAGCGGACGGAATTTCTTCGGCAGGCAGCGCGATGGCGACATTTAAAGCTGTCGAGCATCGCCTTGCAGCCAACACCGGTCCCTGGACGATGATGGCTGCCTATGAACCAGTTCTCTAAGAACCTGACATGGGCGGCTATCAGTGCAAATCCATAAACAAAAAGCCCAGCAAACTCATCGAGTTCACCGGGCTTTGTTTGGTTGCGGGAGCAGGATTTGAACCTGCGACCTTCAGGTTATGAGCCTGACGAGCTACCGGGCTGCTCCATCCCGCGTCATGCGCTGGCACCGGTTCGGTGCAACGTGAGGGCTATATAGGGGGTGGAAGGGCGGAGCTCAACCCCTCTCTTGCCCAGCATGACGCTTTTTTGACCGAGAGCGTGTGCGGCCAGGCTTTTCGGCGCCCAGCCTGTGGATAACCCCCTGCCCAGTCTGCACCATCGGCGAATGCCGCTGGATCACTTCCCTGCCCGAAATAGCTGGTCTAGGGTCCCAGACCCACCGCAAGACACAGCACCGGACATCGTGATGGACTTCAAGACATTGGGTCGGACCGACCTCAAGGTAACCGACATTTGCCTCGGCACCATGACATGGGGCAGCCAAAGCACCGAAGCCGAAGGCCATGCGCAGATCGCCATGGGGCGCGACGCAGGCATCAACTTCATGGACACCGCCGAACTCTACGCGGTGCCGGGCAGTCCCGAGACCAGCGGCCGTACCGAGGAGATTATCGGCAACTGGTTTGCCGCCAACAAGGACCGGGATCGCTGGGTGCTGGCCAGCAAGATCGGCGGCGGCGGCAGCCCGTTTCTGCGCGGCGGGCGACGCGCCGATGGCGAGGGTATTCGCGAGGCCTTGGAAAAGAGTCTTCGCCGGCTCAAGACCGATTATGTCGATCTCTACCAGATCCATTGGGCCAGCCGCGGGCACTATCATTTCCAGCATTATTGGGACTATGCGCCCCACCAACAGGACACGACCGATGTCCTTGCCAACCTCCTCGACATGCTCGACGTGCTGGGCGAACTGGTGCGCGAAGGCAAGATCCGCCATATCGGGGTTTCAAATGAAACCACTTGGGGCATTGCCCAATGGTTGCGCCTTGCCGAACAACATGGCCTGCCGCGCCTGGTCTCGGTCCAGAACGAATACAATCTCATTCGCCGCCAGTTCGATCACGACCTGGCCGAACTCAGCCACCACGAAGATGTCGGCCTCTTGGCCTATTCGCCGTTGGCTGGCGGTATGCTCACCGGAAAATATCTCGACGGCGCCACGCCTCCTGCAAGTCGCAAGGACTATCAGAAGGGCTTCTGGCGCATCAACGAGCACTCCGAAAGCGCGACGCGGCATTATTTGGCTCTGGCAGAGCAGCATGGCATCGACCCCATCCACATGGCCATTGCCTTCTGCCGCAGCCGACCGTTCATGACGGCGACAATTATTGGTGCCACACGGACCGCCCAGTTGCAGCACGTGCTGGCCGGGCTCGAACTCAAGCTCTCGCCAGAACTCCTCCGGGAGATTGACACCATTCATCGCCTGCAACCTCGCCCGATCTGAGGCCAACCCTAGGGCGCAGCCCCTTAGTGGAACAGTCCCACCAGCGGCAAGGGCGCATTGCGGGCAGAAGCGATTCCCATGATTGCGGCAGCGGCCTATAGTCCCGGCGACACCACATCGCCGGAGTTCTTGCGTTGAATCCTGCCTCCCTCGCCGTTTCGCTGCTGCCGCTCGTGGCGTATCTGGCCTACAACATCATCGTCCCCATGGTGGAGCAGAAGCGGCCGTCGCTCTCGGTGATCATGAACATGCAGCGCCGGCGTTGGGTGGCCAATGCCAGCCGCAGGGAGAGCCCGTTCGACGCCATTCTCTCCGGCAACATCATGGGGTCGGTCAGCCTTCTGGCTTCCACCTCAGTGCTGCTGGTGCTGGCGGTGTTTGCCATGTTCGGGCAGTTGTCGACGCTGATGGCTGCGCTCGATTCCCTGTCGCTGCAGCGCACTTATTCCCTTCTCGACGTCCAGTTGCACCTGGTGGTCATGCTGGCCATGTTCGTGCAGGCATTTTTCGCCTTCACCCTGTCGCTGCGCCAGTTCAACCATTTCTGCATCATGCTGGGGGCGCTGGACCATGATCGGGTGACCAGCGACGAAGAGATCGAAGCCATAGCCCGCATGAACGCCCTGGGGGCCAAGAACTTCAACAGCGGCATCCGTGCCTATTACTTCTCGGTATCGACCGTGGCCTGGTTTGTGTCGGAATGGCTGGCGGTCGCCGCCTGCATCATCACCGTGCTGATCCTGGCCCATCGCGAGTTCTTTTCCTCAGCACACCGCACCGCCGCATCGGCGGCAGTCATCGCTGCGCGCCACCGGGCGCAACGCCAGGAACAGCAATGAAAAAGGCGCCCCAAGGCGCCTCTCCCTTACTCTGAAACGTGTTGCGACCCAGCCTATTTGGTCTTGGTCTTGCCCACAGCGGGCGTGGTCCCACCTGCATTGAGCCTGGCGAGGTTGTCGACCGCCAATTGGTACCCCTGGTCGGCGGCGGCCTGGTAATAGCTCTTGGCCAGGTCGAGATCGGCAGTAACACCCAGCCCATTCTCATAGATGTGGCCGAGATTGTTGAGGCCGATCGGCTGACCAGCATCGGCAGCGATCTGCGTCCAGTGCAGCGCCTCGTCATAGTTGACATCGGTGCCCAGCCCATCGAGATAAAGCAGGCCTAGATTGACTGCGGCGCGCATTTCCCCGCCTTCGGCGGCCTCGGTATAGAGATCGAGCGCTTCCTTGTAGTTCTGCTTTACCCCGCGACCATCTTCATAGAGCAGCGCCAGGTTGTGCTTGGCCAGCGCCATGCCCTGGTCGGCGGCAAGGCGGTAATTCTCTGCGGCCGCTTCAAGATCGACCTCGGTGCCGATGCCGTTTTCCAGCATGAAGCCGAGATTGTTCTGGCCGAAACGGTCGCCCTGATTGGCGGCCAGCGTATAGAGCTCGACAGCACGTTCCGGATCGGCCTTTTGCCCCAGCCCGTCCTGCAGCACCTTGCCGAGATTGACCTGGGCGGACGGATCGCCCTGATCGACGGCACGCTCAAACCACGCAGCAGCGGCGACATAATCGCGCGGCACGCCCAGCCCGTCCTGATACATCAGGCCGAGATTGGACTGCGCCTTGGGCATGCCTTGTTCGGCGGCAGCGCGATACCAGCGGGCAGCCTCGGTATAGTCCTGCTCGACGCCCTCGCCGAAATCATAGGACAATCCGAGACTGTTCTGAGCCATGGCGAAGCCGGCCTCGGCGCCCTCGGTCAGCAATTGTGCGCCGCGCTCCATATCCTGGTCGACGCCATCGCCAGTGGTCAGCATGTCCCCATAGATGGCCAGGGCCACCACATGCCCGCCCGCGGAGGCTTCCTCGAACAGCGGCACGGCATCCTCGGTATCGCCATTGGCGAAATAGGCGCGGGCCAACCAGCCCTTTACCTGCGCGGAATCGGGCTCTTCGCGCAGCGCCTTGCTGCACAATTCGATCGCCTTGGTCGTGTCGATATCCCAGGTTTCTCGCCCGATCGTTTCAAATCCGGGCTCATACTGGCTTGCGGCCGCAGCAGCACACGCATCGAAGGCAGGTCCGGCCAATGCGGCGGGAACAGGCAAGGCCAGACCGGCTGCCAATACCAGAGACAGGCCGGCAAGCGGCCCGCGGACGATCAAAGATTTGGACAAGGCTTTCTCCCAAGTTTCAAGCCGCTTGCGGCAATCTAGCAAGGCTAGGAGCAACGGCAACTCCTGATTGAGGGTGATGAGAGACTTGGGCAGAAACGCGTCAATTTATGACGTTGACATTCATGTATGGGGAGCGTTTATTCCCAGCCGTTGAGAACGACCGGCCCCTGAACAATGCTCGTCTGCCAGTGCAATATGATCACGTCTGCCGAAATCGAGGGCATTGTCCTCGATCTGCTCAAGGCCGATCCCTGGCAGCTCGTCGTTCCCGCCAAAGTCTATGCTGAACTCAACCGCCGCGCCAAATGCAGCGGCTGCGTACCGAATGTGGTGGACATTATCGTTCGGGTCACCGAAAACTACCACGCGCAGCAAGCACACCCGCCCGCCGAACTGATCACGCTTCAGTCCGGGCTGGAAAAGCTCAAAAGACAACGGATTGGAGAACGTCGTGAAAGGCGAAGCACAGGTCATCGAGCGGCTTAACGAAGCCCTCTTCCTCGAACTTGGTGCCGTCAACCAGTATTGGGTGCATTATCGCCTGCTGGACGACTGGGGTTACAAGAAGCTGGCGACCAAGGAACGCGCCGAATCCATCGAAGAGATGCACCATGCCGATCGCCTGATCGAGCGCATCATCTTCCTCGAAGGCCATCCTAACCTGCAGCGCGTTGCGCCCCTGCGCATCGGCCAGACCATCAAGGAAGTTCTCGAGGCTGACCTTGCCGGCGAGTACGACGCTCGCGCCTCCTACAAGGCCAGCCGCGAACTCTGCGAAAAGCTGGGCGATTACGTGTCCAAGAACCTGTTCGAGGAATTGCTGGCCGACGAGGAAGGTCATATCGACTTCCTCGAGACCCAGCTCGAACTGCTCGACAAGATCGGGCCAGAAAAATACGGTCAGCTCAATTCGGCCTCGGCCGACCAGGCCGAATAGACTGCTGACACGAGACGACAACCGCCCGGAACAATTTCCGGGCGGTTTTGTTTTGGCCTTTACCAGGGAGAATGGAAATGCAGTTTCACAATGGGCGCCTGTTCGATCATGTGCATTTGCGCGCCAGGGATTTTGCAGTGACATCCCGATTTTATCAGGCTGTGCTCGCTTCTCTCGACATTCCGGTGACAGCCATGAGCGAAAAGTGGCTTCAGGCCGACGAATTGTTCATCGACGCCGCCGATGCCGGCACCATCCCCACCCATATCCATCTGGCTTTTCAGGCCAAGGACCGAGCGGCGGTGCACAAGTTCTACGAGGCTGCGCTGGCCGCCGGCGGCAAGGACAATGGCGCCCCCAGGGAGCGCCACTACCATCCGGGCTATTTCGCCTGCTTCATCATCGATCCGGACGGCAACAATATCGAAGCGGTCTATCACGGCCCTTCCACCCGCTCCGCGGCCTCGGTGACCATAGAGCCGACAGCCTGACGCGATCCTGCGCGAAGCCTAGCGGTCTGGCCAAGGCACGATGGTGAGTTCCGGCCAGACGCTGGCGGCGCGCGCCGCCTTCTTGGCATGTGTCGCACTGTTGTCGATCGCGAGGTTGGGCGTCACCCGAAACCCAAAAATATCGTCGAGCCCGAAAGGGGCATGCACCGATATCTCGCCATCGGGTTCGAGCCGCACCGCGACCGCATGGGTGCGCGAGGCGAAGTAGAGCATCATTTCCGCGCTGTTCTTGAGTTCGGGATAGGCCACCCCGAATTTTTCGGGGAACCACAAATGCACCCGCGCCTGGTTGCGCAGTTCGACCGGTAGTGGCAGGCCGGCAAACTGTGCGGCGGCCCGGCGGATCACTGCGTCCTCGGCCTCGTAGCTGCGGTCGGCAGCGTCGAAATAGACGACATCGGCATCCTTGATGCCGGTCAATGCCGGCCGATTGGTGAGCGTGTTCCAGACAGTATTGTAAACAGCGCCAGAGGCCAGCAGAGGATCGGGCAGCCCAAGAGCATTCATGCCCTCGAGAATGGCCATGAGATGGGGCTGTGCCCGTACGATCTCCACCAGCGCGGCGCGCTGGCGATCGGGGCTGGCATCGGCATAACGAAGATGGTCGTGCATGTGCCAAGGCTAGCGCGATTCACCCAAAGGCGAAATCGCGCTGGCCGGCCTGGCGCCAGGATTGCTGCCAGGCGGTATCAGCAGACGTGCCTCAGTCCTCGATCGGCTGGAACATGGAATTGAGCTGGCTGACGATCTGCTCCATCGGCGCAATGGCCTCGGGCAACATTTCGGGCGCCTCGGGGGCCACGGCCACATAGGGCACACCACTGGGGAAGGCGCCGAAGCGCTGGAAGAATGACACCATGTCCTCAAGCACAGGCATGCGCCAGCGCCAGGCCGCGCCCATGGCGATTACCGGCTCCATATGACCGAAACCATCATAATACTGAGTGGTCACCCACACACCCTGAGCCCGCAGCCGGTCGGCGAAGCGCTCGGTATTCTGCATGCGCACGATGGGGTCAGTGGTGCCGGTGGCCAGATACATGGGCGGAGAATCGGCGGTGATCAGATTGATCGGCTGGGTGCCCTGCGGATTGGGCGCCGATCCGAAGGTGGTCCGCACCTCGTCATATTCGAAGGGGTAGAAGTCATAGGGACCAGACAGTGCCGCCACGCCCAGGATCGGCATGGTCACCCCATATTCCTTGAGGAAGGACGGATCGAGGGCCAGCATCACCGCATTATAGGCCCCGGCGGAGTGACCGGCCAGGAACAGGCGATTGGGGTCACCACCATAATTGGCGATATTGTCCTGCACCCACCGAAGCGCATTGGCGCTGTCCTCGAGAAAGCCCGGATAGACCACCTCCGGAACCAGACGGTAATCGGCGATGACGGTAACGAAGCCGCGCGACGCTAACGCCCGGCCAACGAATTGGTAGTCGCTGCGCTCGCCGCGGTTCCAGCCGCCGCCATAGATGAAGAACACTACCGGTGCCGGCGCGCCACGCTGCTCGGGCGCATAGACGTCGAGCTTGTGCCTGGTGCCGTCGGCATAGGCGATGCCGTCCCCCACCTTTGAGGTACCGCCATCCATGGCGGCAGGCAGGTTGAACGGATCCATGATCGACAGCGCCGAGGCGGTGCCGGGCAGGAGAGCGAGAACAGCGAACATCGCCGCGATAGCAGCACGAAATAAGGTCATGGCGGACTGGATCTTGAACCGGATTGGGGCGGCTTATGCACGCCAATGCTGGGGATATTATGACGGCCGCAGAATGGGCGAGGGCAGGCGCGCCGTGATCGATCGCTACCTGCCCTCTACTTAAGCCCGACAATTCTGCGCGCTGATGATTAACGAGAGGTTAACGCCGAGATCACTTCAAACGCTCGAGCACAAGGCCAGAAACATGGCCGTCGGCGGCGAGGCCCTGGCGCTGCTGGAAGGCCATCACCGCCGCGCGCGTCTTGGGACCGATGACGCCATCGGCCGTGCCCACATCGTAACCGGCCCGCGCCAATAGCGTCTGCAACTCGGCGCGCTGCGCCTTGGAGAGCGCATAATCGCCCGCCGGCCAGGGCGTCACGAACGGCCCGCCCCCGATGATGCGATCGGCCAGATGCCCGACGGCGAGCGCATAGCTGTCGGAATTGTTATAGCGCTTGATGACTTCGAAATTGGGCAGCAGCAGGAAGACCGGGCCATTGGCGCCAGCCGGCATATAGAGCCGGGCGACATCACCGGAGCGCGGAAAATCCCGCCCGGAAACGCGTGTGATCCCCATTTGCTTCCACTGTCCCACCGTCAGCTTGCCGGCATCGCGAGCCGCCGCGAAGTTGAAGCCTGCAGGCAGTTTGACCTCGTAGCCCCAGGTTTCGCCCGGCCGCCAGCCGAAGGCATTGAGATAGTTGGCAGTGGAGCCCAAGGCGTCCGGAATGGAATTCCAGATATCCTTGCGCCCGTCACCGTTGAAATCGACGGCATAACGCATGAAGCTCGATGGCATGAACTGGGTATGGCCCATGGCACCCGCCCAGGAGCCCACCATCTGCTTGGGGGCGACATGGCCATCCGAAACGATACGCAGCGCCGTCAGCAGCTCATTGCGGAAGAAATCGGCGCGATAGCCACTTTCAGTGAGCGTGGCGAGCGCATGGATGGTGTTATTGCCGCCCATGAAGCCGCCAAAATTGGTTTCCATGCCCCAGATCGCCAGAACGATCTCCGGCTGGACCCCGAACCGCTGCGTCGTTCGACCCAGCGTCTGGGTCCATTCCGAGCGCATGGCGCGGCCCTTGCTGGCCTGGGCATCGGTAACCCGGCGATCGACATATTGCTGCACCGTCTGGGTAAATTCGGGCTGCTTCTTGGTCAGCTCGATCACCTGCTTGATCGGGCTGTAACCGGCAAAGGATGCATCGAAGGCCTGGCGGCTGACGCCCTGAGCCTGGGCAGCGGGCCAGAGCCCGCGCACGAAATCGGCACTATTGGCGGTGGCGGCGCCCACCTGCCCGACCAGCATGCTGGCAATAACACCACCGGCAAGCACAAGGCGGCCGAGGGAATGACGGAAAAGGGTTGGCTTTTGCATATCTGGCCTCGTGCTACGCAAACAAAGTCACGAGCACGCCCGGCGCTTGCCGGACGCACCCAGAGCCGTCGCCCCCGATACGGCAGATATGACTATTTTAACCCATCCAATTAAGATGAGCTTAAGGCCAAGCCGGTCTTGGCCTGCTGGCGATCACGAAGTTGTTGCCGCCTCAGCCGCTGCCCTCGTCGGTCAGATGCCCGGCGGCGCCAGGAACATAGGAAACGCGCGGCGTCGGTGTGCGGATGTCCCGTTCGGCAAAGAGGCGCTTCAGCGTCTCCGAATAGAACCGTCCAGGCCCCCATTGCTTGCCGGCGAGCGTCTTGATGCGGGCCCGCAATTTCATCGAGGACGGTGTCAATGCAATCAGCCCGGGCAGGTCGAGATCATCGAGGATGACCTTGTTGTGCTCGGTCTCCATCAACAGCGTGAAGGCATCACGCATGGTCTGCTTCACCACCTCGATATCGCTGTCATAGGCGACCTCGACCTCGGCGACGTAGAAGGAGAAACCGCGCACCATATTGGACACCTGATCGACCGAGGAGAAGGGGATGAGGTGAATGGTGCCGCTCATATCGCGAATGGTCACCGAGCGGATGGTGAGCTTTTCCACCACCCCCGAGCGGCCGGCGACCTCGACCACGTCGCCCTCGTTCATCACATTCTCGAACTGGATGAAGATGCCGGTGATGATGTCCTGCACCAGCTTCTGCGCACCGAAACCGATGGCGAGACCGACCACACCCGCACCGGCGAGCAAGGGCGCAATATTGACGCCAATCTGAGCGAGCGCGAGCATCAGCCCGAATATGGCCAGGGCAATGGTAAAGGCGTTCTTGAACAGATTGAGCAGCGTCTTCTCGCGCGGCGTCGGCACCTTGCCCACCGTGGTGTTGAGCCGATATTCGACCCAGGACGCCACCACCACATGCAGCACGATGGCCACCAGCACGATCAGCGCCGCCGAGACCACCGAGCCGGCCACGGCCAGTCCCTCGTCGCTGGCCACCCAGCCGGCGAAGTCGAACAGGGCCCAGGCCTGGCCGATGGCAATGATCACCCCGGCGACCACCACCCAGATCACCACGGTCATGACACCAGGCACAAAGGCGCGCAATCGGCCTTCGAGGAGCGGCAGGCGCTTGCGGACATCCTCCGGCAGGCTCAATCCCGCAGTGACGAAGCGCCCCACAAAGCTGGTGATCAACACGCCGACGGCGATGGCGATCAGCGATTGCGCCGTGGCGCCCAGCATGAAGGGTAGCGCTTCATCGGGATTGGCGAACCACACCACCAGCAGCGCCAGGAGATAGATGATCACCAGTTCGTGCCAGTGGCGGCCGACGATCACCAGAATGCGCCCTGCACCGTCCTGGCCACGGCGGGCCGCTATTTCGGCCAGCCAGTTGCGGACGTCGTCGCGATTTTGCAGCACGATGATGATGCCGATGGTCACCGCGGTGGCCATCACCAGCACCTGCACCGCCGCCCCCGCCGCCGGACCAATCGTCCCGTTGAGCATGGGCGCAACGAACATGAAGGTGTAGCCGAGCAGCGAAATGATCCGCGCCGCCCAGAATGACCAATAGGCCGAATTGTCGTCGCTGACCGGCAGGATACGGATCGATGGGTAGCGCGGGGCCAGCACCGCTCGCACCGCCAGCTTGCTCAATTCCACCACGAGGAAGGCGTTGAGCAACAGCGTCTGGTTAATGCCCATCTGCCCGGATGGCATGGTGCCGGCATTGAGCGCCAGCACATAGCCCAGGGCCCAGGCGATGATGATGGTGGCCGCGTCGATCAGCAGCACGAGACCCAGCCCGACGATACGGGCCAGCAAGGAGCGTCCGGCCAATGGCGTGGCAATTCTGGCGCTGAGGCGACCGGCAAGCAGGCTCAGCAGGAAGAAGCTGCCGAACAGGCCGACCAGCACAATGCCGAGATTGACCGCCAGATCGCGCAGCATTCCCAGATCGGCATTGAGCGTGCCATTGAAGGCATCGCGCATATTGGTGAATACGCCCCCAACCGCCCGCACCGTCTGCGAAGCGCCCTGGGCGACGCTTCTGGTATATTCAGCCAGTTGTCGGGCAATGCTGAGATCGGGAGGCGCTTCCGGCGCGGCGGTCACCTCACCCGGCGCTGCCTGACGCAGACGCTCGATCAGCTCGGCGCGTGCACTATCGTCTTCCAAAATCCGGATGAGCTCATCGGCCGGCGTCGCGGTGGGTTCTGCTGATGTGGTTTGCGCATGAGCGGGCAGCAGCAGGAAGAGCGTGGCAAAGAGCAGGACAAGGAAGCGCATGGATCTCGACGATAGCGGTAGGAACAATTGCCAGCATGGCGTTTCAACCGCCGAGGTCAACCCCGCGGGTGGCGCACAATCTGCAGGCAGCTCACCACTAGCGGGTCGATTGCGTCCACATTGGGATCGTACGCAGCTTTTCGGTCCTAGACAGCGATGACATTGGCCAGGCGCTTGAGGAAGGTCTTGGCAGCGGCCAAGGCTGTGCTGCTGTCTCCGGCCAGATCTTCCCGGCCGCTTTCGGCCAGTTCCGCCAACCGGTCGAGCAAGCCCTGCCGTTCGTTGTGCAAGTCCGGCGGGAGATCGAGATCGGCGGCAGTGGTGAGCGCCTGCCGCATCTCCTGTAGGCGCAGCAGCATGGAGAAACTGGCATAGAGGCGCCTTGCGACGCTGGCATCTCGCTGCCAGTTCTCGCCGGCGAACATGGCGCTGGCCCTTTGCCCCGCACCCAAGCAGTCGAACGCCTCGCAGCCATCATAGCCGAGCTCTTCGCGGCGTGCATGGATGCGGCAGCTGAAGTCGGCCGCAAGGTTGTGGCAGGGCTGGCCCGCCGGCTTGTCATGCGCGAACTGGGTGCCCCTTTGGAAGGAGAGCGCGGTGCAGCACAGGGCAAAACACGCGCTGCATTGGGCGTTGAAGGTGTCGTTGTTCATCCCGGGATTTGGTAATTTTGATGCAGAAAAGCCCCGGTTTTGAGGCCGGGGCTTTTGGATTGGTTTTGAGACGGTAAAGAGATGGTACGTGTGTTTG
>NZ_UZWD01000055.1 GCF_900631955.1 Devosia equisanguinis
GGCCGGGGTGGGGGGTGGTTCAGTGATCCACTGATGGACCCCCACCCTCAATCCCTCCCCTCAAGGGGGAGGGAGGCGCAAGAGCTCAAGACTATTGCCAAAACGTCCGAAGTAAACACTTCCCGCAAGGGAGAGGTAGGGCAGGAGCCAAAAATACAGTTCGAAAACCCCCGCCCGGAGGCGGGGGTTGGGAGTGGGATTATTCGCTGATCTCAGCGTCGCGGAAGTAGGGGACGTTGAGGGGCGAGCGCCAGAAGCCGGTCACCTTGGGGCTCATCATCATGTAGTTGTAGCGATGATATTGCGGCAGGATGACGTGGTCGTTCATCAGGATGGCCTCGGCCTTGCGCATCTCGTCGCGCGAGGTCGCCTCATCGGTCGCGGCCTTGGCGGCCTCGATGGCGGCGTCGTAATCGGCGTTCGACCAGTTGTTGAGGTTGTTGGCGCTGCCGGTGACGAAGTTGTCGAGGAAGGTCATGGGGTGCGGATAGTCGGCGCCCCAGCCCATCTGGGCGATCTGGTATTCGACCTTCTGGACTTCCGGGTAGTAGACCTGCCATTCGGACGCCTGGATGTTGACGTCGATATTGAGGTTTTCCTTCCACATCTGCTGGATGGCTTCGAGCAGCTTTTCGATCGGCGGGGAGGAATAGGTGACGTAGAGCGTCGCCGGGAAGCCTTCGCCATTCGGGTAGCCGGCTTCGGCCAGTTCGGCCTGGGCGGCTTCGACTTCGGCAGTGTCGGCGAGACCGAAAGTGTCACGGCCTTCGGTGAAGTCTTCACCGGCAAGGCTCATGCCCGGGGGCACAAGGCCGAGAGCCGGGGTGTCGGCCGACTGCAGCACGAATTCGATGATTTCGGAACGATCGATGGCCATCGAGAGCGCCTTGCGGACATGGATATTGTCCAAGGGCGCCTGGTGCGGGTTGAAGAAGGCATAGGTGGTGCCCAGCGCCGGAACGACGAGGAAGGCATCCGATTCCACCGACAGACGCGGAATTTCCGGGGCAGGGACGGACTCGATGCCGTCGACATCGCCGGCTTCCATGGCGGCCAGGGCCGTTGCCGGATCGGGGATCAGGCGGAAGGTGAGCTTGTCGAGGCTGACGGCGTCGGCGTCGTAATAGTTCGGGTTCTTTTCGAACACCACCGACTCGCCCTGATTGAAGGCGGTGACGCGGAACGGGCCGGTGCCGATAAAGGTCGCCGGATTGCGGGTCCAGCCTTCCGGATCGGCGGAGACGACGTCTTCGCGCACCGGGTAGAAGGCGGGGTAGTTGAGCAGCTGCAGCATATAGGGGACGCGCTGCTTGAGGGTGAAGGTCAGCGTCTTGTCATCGGGGGCCGAGATGGCGATGGCCGAAGCGTCGCCACCGTTGAAGGCCTCTTCCGCGCCCACGATGTGGTAGAGCATCTGCGAGTTCATGGCGCCGGTGGCCGGATCGAGCACGCGCTTCCAGGCATAGACGAAATCGGAGGCCTTGACCGGCTGGCCATCGGACCACTTCGCATCGCGCAGATGGAAGGTATAGGTCAGGCCGTCCTCGGAAATGTCCCAGCTTTCGGCGAGGGCGGGAATGACTTCGCCCTCGGGGTTCATGCGAACCAGACCCTCGAAGGTGTTGCCGATGATCGGTGCGGCGAAGGTTTCGGCCGTGGTGCCCGGATCGTATTTGGCGCTTTCATTATTGACCACATAGGTCAATTCCCCGGCGGCGAAGACGCCGCCAGTGGTTGCCAGCAGTGCCGCTGTAATCAGCGGCAGAACCAATTTCTTCATTGCGTTCTCTCCTGTTAGGGGGCCGAAGCCCCGGTCGTCTCTTGCGCCAGTTCCTTGGCGAAATGGCAGGCCGAGAGATGTCCGTTGCCGATATCGGTCAGCGGCGGCTCGACCCGGGCGCAAAGCTCGGTGGCCAGCGGGCAGCGCGTGCGGAAACGGCAACCCGAGGGAATATCGATGGGGCTGGGGATTTCCCCCTGCATGGGTTCGGCGGCGCGGGCGGCTTCCGGATCGGGCACTGGAATGGCCGAGAGCAAAGCGCGCGTATAGGGGTGAGAGGGGCGATGGTAGAGATCGGCGCTGGTGGCCAGCTCCACGATCTTGCCCAGATACATGACCCCGATGCGGTCCGAGATATGCCGGACCATGGACAGGTCATGGGTGATGAAGAGGTAGGTGAGGCCGAGATCGGCCTGCAGGTCCTCGAGCATATTGACCACCTGCGCCTGCACCGAGACGTCGAGGGCCGAAATCGGCTCGTCGCAGATCACCAGATCGGGCTCGAGCGCGATGGCCCGGGCAATGCCGATGCGCTGGCGCTGGCCGCCTGAGAATTCATGGGCGAAGCGGGCGCCGGCATCGGCCGGCAGGCCGACACGGTCGAGCAGCTCGGCCACCTTCTTGCGGCGGGAAGCCGGGGTGCCGACACGGGCAATGTCCATGGGCTCGGCGATCAGCTCGCCCACGCTCATGCGCGGATTGAGGCTGGCATAGGGGTCCTGGAAGATCATCTGCACGCGGCGGCGGAAGGTTCCGAGCCGGTTTTCACCGGTCTGACCGACCTCCTCACCGTCGAAGACGATGCTGCCGGAGGTAGGTTCGTAGAGGCGGATGACGGTGCGGGCGAGGGTGGACTTGCCGCAGCCGGATTCGCCGACAAGGCCGAGGGTTTCCCCGCGCATCAGCTCGAGATCGACGCCATCGACGGCGCGCAGGACCGGCTTGGGCCCGAAGACCGGGCCGGGCAGGCGGAAATGCTTGTGGACGTCGCGCAGGGTGAGAAGGGGCTGGGTCATGCGGGGATACCCCTGGCTGCGCCGGCCTCGGCACCCCCACCTAGCCTCCCCCTGAAGAAGGGGGAGGGACCGATCGAGTGTGGTGCGGTGCCAGTGAGCCAGTGTGCAGCCTTCGCCTCCCTCCCCCTTGAGGGGAGGGATTGAGGGTGGGGGTCCATCAGTGGATCACTGAACCACCC